>CAVYAX010000016.1:0-16144 GCA_963766525.1 uncultured Actinomycetes bacterium | reverse complement strand
GAGCACGTCGAGCGGACCGGCTCGGAGGTCGGGCAGCGCGTGCTCGACGAGTGGGACGCGCTGCTGCCGCGCTTCGTGAAGATCTTCCCGACGGACTACAAGCGCGTGCTCGCCGAGCGCGCGGCCGCCGAGGCCGCCGCGTCGAACGGCGCTCCCGCCGCGCACGCTGCCGCCAAGAAGGTCGGCTGAGACCGTGGGCGAGATCGGTGCCTTCCTGAAGATCGAGCGCGTCGGCGTTCCGTATCGCGATCCCGCCGAGCGCGCGGGCGACTACGAGGAGTTCATGATCCGCCGCCCGGATCCCGAGCTCGCCGCGCAGGGCGCGCGCTGCATGGAGTGCGGCGTCCCGTTCTGTCACAACGGCTGCCCGCTCGGCAACCTCATCCCGGACTGGAACGACCTCGTCTACCGCGACCGCTGGCAGGACGCGATCCGCCAGCTGCACGCGACGAACAACTTCCCCGAGTTCACCGGACGGCTGTGCCCGGCGCCGTGCGAGGCCGCCTGCGTGCTCGAGATCCGCGAGGGCGACTCGGTGACGATCAAGCAGATCGAGAACTCGATCATCGACCGCGCCTGGGAGCAGGGCTGGGTCGTCCCGCTGCCGCCGCGGCATGAGACCGGCCGCAGCGTCGCCGTCGTCGGCGCCGGACCGGCCGGCATGGCCGCCGCGCAGCAGCTGCGCCGCGCCGGCCACGCCGTCACGCTGTTCGAGCGCGACGAGGCCGCCGGCGGGCTCGTGCGCTTCGGTGTGCCGGACTTCAAGATCGAGAAGCACGTCGTCCAGCGCCGGGTCGACCAGCTCATCGCCGAGGGCGTCGACGTGCGCTGTGGCGTCGACGTCGGCACCGACATCTCCGCCGAGGAGCTGCGCGCGTCGTTTCACGCTGTCGTGCTGGCGACCGGCTCGCGCGCGCCGCGCGACCTGCCGGTTCCGGGCCGCGAGCTCGACGGCATCCACTTCGCGATGGACTACCTCTACGACCGCAACCGCTGGGTCGCGACGCAGACCGGCACGCCGACGAACTCCGAGCCGCCCGCGCTGCAGGGCCTGACCGCGAAGGACAAGCACGTCATCGTGATCGGCGGCGGCGACACCGGCGCGGACTGCGTCGGCAACTCGCTGCGCGAGGGCGCGGCGTCGATCACCCAGCTCGAGCTCCTGCCCGAGCCGCCGCCGCAGCGCCCCGACGACCGCACGCCGTGGCCGCTGTGGCCGCAGAAGTTCCGCCTCTCCTACGCGATGGAGGAGGCCAAGCACGCCGGCCTCGGCGAGCAGGACTACTCGGTCGTCACGACGCATTTCGCCGGCGACGAGAGCGGCCGCGTGCACGCGCTTCACTTCGCCCAGGCCGAGGCCGCTCCGCCGTTCAAGCCCGTCCCCGGCACCGAGGGCGAGCTGCGCGCCGACCTGGTGCTGCTCGCGATGGGCTTCCTGCATCCCGAGCAGCACCTGCTCGACGAGCTCCGCATCGCCAAGGACCAGCGCGGCAACGCGAAGGCCGTCAGCCCCTACACGACGTCCGTCGAGGGCATCTTCGCCGCCGGCGACGCGCGCCGCGGCCAGTCGCTAATCGTCTGGGCGATCAACGAGGGGCGCCAGTGCGCGCGGATGGTCGATCGCTACCTCGGCACGCTCGACATCGGCGAGTCCGCCGGAGCGGACGCCGACGAGGGCGCGGCCGGCCCGCCGCAGCACGTCGGTCCCGGCGTCCCGGCGTAGGCCGCCGCCGCGCACGCTACTGTCCGGCGCATGGAACTCCTCACCTTCATCATCGTCATGGCGCTCGTCGGCCTCGTCGTCGGCGCATTCGCGCGGCTCGCGCTTCCCGGCCGGGATCCGATGACGATTCCGATGACCATCGGCATCGGGCTCGCGGGCTCGTTCATCGGGGGCCTGATCGGAAGGGCCCTCTTCGGTGAGGGCGGCGGCTCGATCCTGCTGTCGATCATCTGCGCAGCGATCATCGTCTACCTCGTGCGCCGCTCGCGTGGCGGCGGCCTGACGGACCCGGGAGCGCCTCCGGGCTACTGAGGCGTGCGACGTTAGCGCGGCTGAAGCACGTGCTGCCCCGCCGCACCCGCACGAGCGCCGTCGTCGCCGCGGTGCCGGTGCGCCGCCGGATCGCCGGTGGCCTCGAGTTCCTGCTCGTGCGCACGAGGGACGGCGCGCGCTGGACGTTCCCGAAGGGCGGCGTCGAGCCCGGTGAGGCGCCGGCCGCGGCGGCCGGCAGGGAGGCGCGTGAGGAGGCCGGCCTGATCGGAACCGTCGGGCCCGAGCTGCTCTGCGTTTATCGCTACGGCCCGTCGCGCAACGGCTTTGACGACGTGACCGCGTTCCTGCTGACGGTCTATCGGGACGGGCTGCCCGCCGAGCCTGACCGCGACCCGACGTGGTTCGGCCTCGAGGCCGCGCGCAGCCGCCTCGTCGAGGGCCGCGACGCCGGCTACGGCGAGCAGATCGAGCAGCTGCTGCTCGTCGCTGCGCAGCGCGCGATGCGCGAGGCGTAAAGTGACGCCCCCGTCACGTTCTCCGTCCCGCGAGGCCCGCCGACCACATGCCAACGCTGCCAACAGCCGCGATCATCGGTGCCGGCTCGTCCGGCATCGCGGTAGCGAAGGCGCTGCACGAGAGCGGCGTCGCATTCGACTGCTTCGAGGCGTCTGACCGCGTCGGCGGCAACTGGGTCTTTCAGAACGCAAACGGGATGTCGGCCGCCTACCGCGACCTGCACATCAACACCTCGCGCGACCGCATGCAGTACTCGGACTTCCCGATGCCGCGCTCGTATCCGGACTTCCCGCACCACACGCAGATCGCTGCCTACTTCGACGCCTACGTCGACCACTTCGGCGTTCGCGACCGGATCCGCTTCGAGACGCCGGTGCGTCACGCCGAGCAGCGTGGCGACGGCAGCTGGCTGCTGACCGACGGCCACGGCGTGGCGCGCGAGTACGACATGCTCGTCGTCGCCAACGGCCACCACTGGGACAAGCGCTGGCCCGAGCCGGCATTCCCCGGAGCGGACACGTTCGGCGGCATCCAGCTGCACGCCCACGACTACCGCGACAACGAGTTCCTCGCCGGCAAGCACGTCGTCGTGCTCGGGATGGGCAACAGCGCGATGGACATCGCCGTCGAGTCCAGCTACGTCGCGAACACGACGCAGCTCGCCGCCCGCCGCGGCGCCTGGATCGTGCCGAAGTACCTCTTCGGGCGCCCGATGGACCAGCTCAGCTCGCTGCCGCACGTCCCGCACTGGCTCGCGAGCCGCGTCGCCGAGCTCGTCGTGCGACTGCACACCGGGCGCCCCGAGCGCTACGGCCTGCCGAAGCCCGACCACCGCTTCCTCGCCGCCCACCCGACGATCTCAGGGCGGATCCTCGACCGGATCATCCACGGGGCGATCGTGCCGCGGCCGAACATCGCGCGGCTCGGTCCCGACTGGGTCCAGTTTGCCGACGGCACGCGCGTACACGCCGACGTCGTCATCTACTGCACCGGCTACCGGATCACGTTCCCGTTCTTCGAAGACGACCTCCTCGACGTGCGCGACAACCGCATCGAGCTCTACCGCCGCGTCTTCCCGCCGCGCAACCCGAGCCTCGCGTTCGCCGGGCTCGTGCAGCCGATCGGCGCGACCATGCCGCTCGCCGAGGAGCAGGGCCGCTGGATCGCCGACTACCTGCGCGGCAGGTGCCACCTACCGTCGCCGCGCGCGATGGAGGCGGCGATCCGCCGCGACGGCGAGCGCATGCGCAAGCGCTACGTCGCCTCCAAGCGCCACACGATCCAGGTCGACTTCGACACGTACCTGTTCGACCTGCGGCGTGAGCGCCGGCGCGGCGCGGCGCGCGCGTCCGCGGCGGGCAACACGCTCCCGGTACCCGCGCGCGCTCGGCGCGACGCTTCGGAGACGGCGGCCGCATGAGCATCGCCGAGGAGCGCAACGGCGGGCGGCGCGAGGCGACGAAGGCCGCCAACCGCGCCGCGATCCTCGACGCCGCGCGCGGCGTCTTCGCCGACGTCGGCTACGGCAGCACGACCGTGCGCGACATCATCCGCCGCACGGGGCTGGCGAGCGGGACGTTCTACAACTACTTCCCCGACAAAGAGTCGCTCTTCCGCGCGGTGCTCGAGCAGAGCGCGGAGAAGGTCCGCGCGCGCGTGCGTGCCGCCCGCGGCGAGGCGCGCTCGCTCGAGGAGTTCGTCGCCGCCGGCTACCGCGAGTACTTCGGCTTCCTCGCCGACGACCCCGAGGCGTTCGCGCTCATGCGCCGCAACAGCGGGACGATCCGCGCGATGTTCGACGAGCCGATCTTCGGCGCCGGGATCGACGAGCTCGCGGCCGACCTGCGGACGGCGATGAAGATCGGGATCGTGCCGAAGGTCGACGCCGACTACATGGCCGCCGCGATGGTCGGCGCCGCGCTCGAGGTCGGCGTCGCGATGATCCAGCGCGAGCCGCCCGACGTCGAGGGCGCGACGCAGTTCGCGACGAGCGTCTTCCTCGGCGGGATCGAGCGGCTCGGGGCGGGGTAGGGCGGCGCTGGCCGGTTTCGGCGCGCGCTGCGCGGCGCTCAGGGCGCGTAGTCGCTGATCAGGGTGCGCCCGCCGCTGCCACCGCTGGCCGCCGTCACGCGCGCGCCGGCCGCGAAGACGAGCGCGCCGGTGAACTCCGCCGGCAGCGCCTCGGGGCCGGCGAAGCTCGCCGCGCCGGGCGCCCTGCGATGCGACACCGCGACCGGGCCGCCGTTCGAGTAGGGAGCCCGCGCAGGCGCCGCGCTGTAGACGATCGTCGCCGTGCCGCTCGCATCGATGGCGAGCGCGGCCGAGCCCGCCGCGATATTGGGCCCCGACAGCTTCACGGGCGATCCGAACGCGCCGCCGCCAGCCGCTCGCACGGCGGCCGCGATCTGCGCCCCGTCGGGGTTCTGCGGCGAGTAGTCGCGCTCGTTCCAGACGAGGATCGCCTCGCCCTGAGGGTTCGCAGCGATCTGTGGCTCGTAGCCCGGGTGCAGTGAGATCGCCTGCGGCGCGGAGAGCCGGCCCAAGCGATCCCGCGCCGCGGCGAAGATCGTCGCGTCTGAGTTCTGCTCGCCGCCCGCCGGCAGCGACCCGCGCCAGGCGACGATCGCATGGCCGTCGGGCGTGATCGCGACCGCCGGCTGGCTGGCGTCGCCGCTGCGCGTGATGGGCTCCGAATGACCGAAGCGCCGGCCGCGCGCCGCGACCGCGATCCGCAGCCGCGTGTGGAAGTCGTCGCCTTCGCGGACGTTCGCGGCCCAGACGAGATAGACGTTGCCGTCGGCGCTCATCGCGAGCGTCTGATCCGAGCCGGCGCCGAAGTCCTGCGGCGCGCCGAAGCAGCCACGCGGACGCCCGGCGCGACAGCGGCCGGCCGGCCGGCGCACGACCCGCATCTGCCGGCCGGCATTCCAGGCGATCACGGCGGCGCCGCCCGAGCTGACGACGACCTGCGGGCGCGAGGTGATGAACGCGCCGGTGCGCCCGATCTCGACCGGCGTCCCGAAGCGCCCGTCGCGCGGGCGGAACGAGACCATGATGCGGTGGTGACGACCGGCCTGGGTCCAGACCGCGGTCGCGTTGCCACGGGCGTCGAGCGCGACCGCGGGATTGGCGACGAGCTCCTTCGTGGAGGAGATCGCGCGCGTGCTGCCGAGCGTGCCGTCGGCGAGCCGCACGCGCGCGCGGATGTAGCTCGCAAAGCCGGAGCGGCGGTCGCGCGACCGCAGGAAGCGCTCGGTCGTCACGGCCCAGGCGAAGACCTCGTCGCCCTGCGCGTTGCCCGCTGCCGCGAGGTGCTCGGCGGCCGGTCGCGCGAGCGTCCCCGGCACGCTCCACGCAGCATGCGCGGCAGGCGCGGCGGCGGTCGCTGCGAGCACCGCGAGGGTCAGCATTGGGATGATCGAGCGTCGGCGCATGCACGAAGAACGTTGCGCTTGTCACGAAGGTTGCGTTGGCCGCTTCCTCCCTAGACTTTTCGGCCGTGTCACCCACATTCTGCCGTCACAACCGCTTCATCCAGAACTGCTCGATCTGCAGTCCCCCTGAGCCGGCGAGGACGAAGCCGACGCGCCCGGCGCGCTCGTCGTCCTCGTCAAGCGAGTCGCGCACCCCCGTCCGGGGGGCACGGCCCGGGCGCAGCAGCGCCGTGCGCGTGCGCCAGCTCACGCAGGCCGCCGACGACGGCTATCGCTCCGAGCTCGTCGCCGGCGTCAAGGCGACCGCCGACGCCGAGCGACTCGCCGGCGAGCTCGCGTTCGCGACCGCGCGCCTCGCCGAGCTCGCCGCCGACCCGCCGGGCCTGTACGCCGACATCGCGGCGCTAGCCGACGTCGAGGAGGCGCTATGGCTCGCGTTCCTCGTCGCATACGTCGGCCCGCTCGAGGACGAGGATCCGTTCGCCGAGGTTCGCGCGGCGCACGTGCCCTGGGCATCGGGCGAGCTGCCGCTGCTCGACGTCACGCGCGGCCCGCGCGCCGCCGCCGATCCGGCGGCCGGCGAGCGCACGATCCTCGGCTACCGCGCTTGGGCGCAGCGCGCCGGCAGCCAGCTGACGGCGTTCACGCGGGAGGCGACGTGGACCCCGGAGCGCCGCTTTGACCGCGTCTTCGAGCGCCTCGCGCTGCCCGGGCTTGGCCGCGGCGCGCGCTACGAGCTGCTCGTGTCGCTGGGCCGGCTCGGCGTCATCGATTTGCGCCCGTCGTCGCTGCAGTTCAGCGACGACGACACGACGACGGCGGCCAAGCGCGTCTTCGGCATCGGCGACAAGATCCTGCTCGAGCGCCGCGCGCGCACGCTCGCCGACGCGCTCGAGCTGCCGATCGAGGCGCTCGACCTCGCGCTCTTCAACTGGGGCGCGCGCGGCGCTGCGCGGGCGACATACGGCTCGACCGCGGTTGCGCCGGACGCCGAGCGCGAGGCGATCGCCGCCGTGCTCGGCGTGTGACCGCGCGTCCCCTCGCACGTGCGTCGAGCCGTCGCGTCGCCGCTCGGCGCCGCGGGTAGAACCGTCGATGTAACCGGTGAAGCCACGGAAGGCATCAGGATGAACACGCGTGTGAAGCTGCTCAGAGAGCTCGTCGCTGACGGGCTCTATGTCGTGGACGAGGTCGCCGTCGCGGACGCGGTCGTCTTGCGTGCGTCCGTCCGCTGGGCGGTACCGGGCGGGAGATTCGGTGGTCTGTCGCGGCCCGCGGACTCGCACGTGCGCTCGTTTCGCCCGCATCGCGGAGCGCGTTCGTTTCGCCTCGTGCGGGCGGAGCGCCGATCGCTGGGTGAGCGCGGCGACGGGGTTACTGCAATCCCCTGAGTTGGTCGGGTGACGCGCAGGCGATTCACCCAGATCGGGCCCTCCCGGCCAAGAATCGAAGAAAGAGCCGCAAATTGCGCGCTTTGCAATGGCGGTCGGGGACGAATCCAGGCATACGCTTCCCTAACGTCACGGCACGCACCCGGGATCGCGCGGCGAGCAGCTCACCGACCGCCAGAAGCAGCAGGGCTCCCTCTGGTCGCAGCGCAACCTGTACCGCGATGTCATCGAGCCGGCGCGGGAGGAAGCTGGCCTGACGTTCACGCTCTACGACGCGCGCCACACGTTCGTGTCGACCCTCATGGCCGCAGGGGTGCCACTCCCAGAGGTCGCGGCGTATAGCGGCCACTCGGTTGGGGGAGCTCGCAGCCGTCGCGGCCGGCGACAACCGTCTGCGGTCGCAGACGACGCTCTCGGTGTACACCCACGCGACAGGACAGGCGCGCGAACTCGCCCTCCGGGCAGTCGACGGCTACCTCAATAAGCTGCTTTCCGTGGCGCCGCTGCTCCGCGCGGCGCTGGCGTAGCGATCACCACGTGCCCGGGTAAGGCACGTACCTCCACGTCGCATCGCGAGACGGCCGCTCCCTACGCTGTCAACAGGAATCGAATAGTGCGCCAGGATCAGGAAGCCAATAGTGCGCCACGCGTTGGTGGTTCCCGCGGTTCAGGCGGAGCCGCGTAGCGGCGGAGCATGAATCGCGGGCGCGGCTCCGGTGCCCCTTTCGCGCAGGCGGTAGCTCTTGCCCTTGAGCGTCACGATGTGGGCGTGATGGATGAGTCGATCGATGAGCGCGGCCGCGACCATCGCGTCGCCGAGGATTTCGCCCCAAGCCTCGAAGCCGCGGTTGCTGGTGACGATGATCGACCCGCGCTCGTAGCGGCGCGCGACGAGGGCGAAGAGCAGGTTCGCGGCTTGGCGTTCGAGTGGGAGGTAGCCGATCTCGTCGACGACGATCAGGCCGTAGCGCTCGATGCGTCTGAGTTCGTCGTCGAGGGCGTTGCGGTGCTGCGCGGCTTCGAGGCGGTCGACCCATTGCTGGGCGGTCGCGAACGCGACGCGGTGTCCGGCTTGGCAGGCCTTGATTGCCAGCGCGATCGCGAGGTGGCTCTTGCCGGTCCCGGGCGGGCCGAAGAAGCACACGTTGCTGTGCTCGTCGGTCCACGCGAGTTGCGCGAGGTGCAGGATCAGGGGCTTCTCGGCGCCGGGCTGGGCGGTGAAGTCGAAGTCCTCAAGCGTCTTGTGGGCAGGCAACGCGGCGTGACGGACGCGCTGGCGGGCGCCGGAAGCGTCGCGGGCGAAGACCTCGGCCTCCAGCAGCGCTTCGAGAAACTGCTCGTAGGGCCAGCTCTCATCGCGCGCGCGGGCGGCGGTCTGCTCGAGGCGCTCAAGCAGCCGGGGCGCCTTCATCTTGGAGATCAAGAACGGCAGCCGGTCACCGATCCGTGCGGCGGTCTTGGTCATGCGCAGAGCTCGGCGTAGTCGCTGAGTGCCGGCGGCACGATCTGCGGGCTACTGATCGCGACGACCGGCGCGATGGCCGGCGGCTCGGGCCGCATCCGTGGCGCTGGCAGCCATATCCCTGGCTCATAGCTGCGCTCGTAGCGCGCGACGGTCTCGCCGCGATGCTCGATCCACACGCGGTCGCGATCAAAGCGCAGCTCGACGCGCTGATGAACGAGTGCTTCCGGAGCACGGTAGAAGCTGCCGCTGTGCTTGAGGTAGCCATCCAACGGCACTCTCGAAGACCGGCGGCCGGCGGCGTCAAACGCGACCGGCGGTAGTGCCCTGAGGGCCTCGCGCTCGACCGCCAGGCGCTCGGCGACGATGTGGTAGCCCGTCGCATGGCGACGCGGCAGCGCGACCCGGTCGCGCCAGTCGGCGTAGACCTCATCCAGTTCGGCCAGCGAGCCGAACCGCCGTGCCGGCCAGAACCCCGTCTTGTGATGGCGAACGGCACCCTCGACCGATCCCTTCTCACGCGGGGTCCCTGGCGTGCAGGCCGTGGCGTGAAAGGCGTAGTGGCCGCGCAGCTGCACGAACCGCGCGTTCCACGTCACGACGTCGCCGTCTCGGCGAGCGACCGCCGAACGCAGGTTGTCGTAGACGCACTCGCGCGGAACGCCGCCCAGCCAGCCAAGCGCCCGAACGTGGCCTTCCATGAACGACTCGATCGTCATGTCAAAGCTGAAGTGCGCCGTCGACGCGCCCGAGTAGGGCAGCGAGCAGATCAACGCGTAGACCCGGCGCTCACGCCCGGCGATCTTCGGCCGTGTCGGCATCTCCGCCCAGTCGATCTGCAGGACCTGGCCGGGCCGGTAGCCCGTGCGCTGCGCCGAACGCACCTCGCGCGGGCGCATCGCCGCCATCCGCTTGCGCACGAGATCGACCGAGCCCGCGTAGCCATAGTCATCGCGCAGGATCTCCGTCACGCGCGGCGCCTTGATCGCCGGCCATTCCGCGAGCAGCCGACCGATCACCGGCACCAACGGATCGAGCATCGAACCGCTCGCCTCGCGCTCATAGCTCGGCTGCGTCTCAGCCACCGCCAGGCGCCGCACCGTGCGCGGTTGATCCCCAACCGCGCCGCGATCTCGCGCTGCGAGATCCCGTCGGCCGCCATCGCTCTGACCTGCGCCCACTCCATCGCGCTGCGCACCTCCCAGCACCCTCCCGAGTTCGCCGACGACGACCTCGAGACTCCCGCCGACACCGGTCAACACCGATGCCCCGAGTGGTGCACTTTTCAGTTCCTAGATCTGGCGCAGTATTGGGCTCCTGGCGTCATACGCACGTCGGATCGCCAACGCGCCTGAGTCAGCCGTCGGTTGGTCATGCCACGAGCCGTGTCCGGCCGCCAAGGTTTAGCCGTTGGTGGGGCGACACCAGAATGAACACTGAGTACTGGTTGAAGAAGCCCTCGGCCTTGAATCGCGCGTCCTTGCCGTTCAGGTCGCATCGAGGCCCACGGCGGCCGGATCTGGCTCGCCGACGCCGAGCTCGGGACGACGGTCCGCAATCCGGCTGCCCGACCGGGCTGCGTAGCTGCGCTCGCGAGAGCAGTAGATCGAGCCAGGTCCGATCGCACGCACCCGCCAGCGGTTTGACCGCGGTCTCACCCAGGCCCGAGGCCGGAGCGCGCCGGCGCCACGTTCGACGGGTCGCTGAGCAGGGCGTTCGGATCGAACCGCCAGCCGCTCGTCACGAAGCAGACCGCGCGCGATCCTTTCGTGCGCGTTGGCAGCGCCCGACCCTTGCAGGCTTCACGGCAACACTCGCGTCCGCCGGATCCAGCGAAGCGCCCGGTCTCAGCGGCTCTTCCGCGTGGCAGTCGAGCACGCGTCATGCCGGTCGGCTGTTAGGGACCAGCCGCAGCCGGTCGGGCAGGCACGGGATGACGGCGCACCTGACGTACGCTGCGCCGGCGGCGGCGAGCGCGTTGTGCATCGCCGTCGGTGGTAGCGTCGCGAAACCGTATTGGCGTCGGATGCGATCGGGCAGCAGCGCGATCGTCATGAAGTTGGCGGTTTCGAGCAGCGGCCGCGCGATCCACGGGACCGGTGGCTCGAGCACGATTTCTCGCGCCCGCCGTCGCGCCCAATCGGTGACCACGAGTTCGTCGCCGCCGAGCATGCGCCGCCGGTACGCGTCGAGATCCTCCAGCGTGCGCGGCATGTCCCCGTCGCGCAAGCCAAAGAGGCTTCCCACCACCTTGTAGTCCTCCCAGAGGGCGCGCTCCTGCGTGCGTGATAGCGCGCCGACATATGTCCGGTACGCCACGACTGCCGAGTCCACGAGGGTGAAGAGCACCCACAGCAGCAACTCGGGATCGTCGGCGCGGTACGGCGTTCCCGCCGCGTAGGGCCCGACCGGCTCGGTGAGCCGTCCGCGGACGCGTCCATGCATTGCACGCACGCGGCGCATCAGCCGGTCGGCATCGTCGCGCGACCCGAAGCCGATCGTGCGCATCGTCGCGGCAGTCCGTGCCAGGCGGTCGTAGGGCTCGTCGAGCGCCGTCGAGTGCGACAACAGCCCGATGACGGCGAGCGGATGGGCAGCCTGCATCAGCAGGGCGCGCGGTCCCGTCAGCGCCACCGCGCGCTCGCGATGGACGCGCCGCAGCATCGAGCGGTCATCGAAGTAGCCGCTCACTGCTCCCTCTCGGAGGGGTTTCGCCCCCCGCCCGAACGCGGCGCCGCTGGCCTGCCCCTGACAGCGGACAGGCCAGCGTGGCGGTATTCGCGGATCACGCTCCGGCGCTACGCGGGTGCCGCCGGCGCCGCCACGCAGCGGAGCTCGAACGTCCCCTCGAGGTGCCACACGCCCGTGAAGCCGTTGAAGGGGCCTCCGACGATCGCGCTGCTCCAGTCCAGGGTGTACGCGTGCGACGCCGCGTCATAGGTTCCCTTGACCGGCGCCGTGAGCCCTGGGCTGGCACCGTCTGGTTTAGGCGAACCCTGATTGAAGAACGCCCGGTTCCACGCGGCCGACAGCGCCCGCAGTTGTCCGCTCAACGTCCCGTTGGAGTTGACGATGCTCGGAGCCGGCACGTTGAGCCCGGTCTGCGGATCCTTCGCCGAGGTCGACGCGCTGAACAGGACTCCTGTGAAGCGCGTCGGTGCGATGATGCGGTTCGCCAGCGCGTCGCCGGTCAGCGAGAACGGCTTCGCCGGAGGCTCCTGGAAACTCCCGGTGAGCAGGCCACCGTCGGTGCCCGGCGCGAGCAGGGTGTACGTACCACCCTTCGACGACGGGTTGCCGAAGAACGGGCCCCTTTCGGCGGATCCTCCCGGCAGGATCAGACGCACATAGGAGCCATCCGCACCGCTTGCGCGGTCGAACGTTCCGGCCGCGATCTTGAAGAGCCCGGTCAGCGACTCGCCCACCGCCGGTGCCGGCGCGACCGGAGCCCGCTTCTTCGGCTTCTTCTTGAAGCAGACGCGTACCCGCTTGCCATTGCGCTTGGCCATGCGGCAGCGGAGGTTTGACCGGTTGGCCTTGCTCTTGGCCTTCTTGGCGGCGGAGTCGGCCTGCGTGCCAAACGAGCCGCTCTTCGTGGTCGACGTCGTCGTGGCCGCTCCCGCAGTGAAGACCCCGCCGGCCAGCGCGCCGACGAGAATCCCAACCAGGAGGTACTTCATCGATGTCCGTGTCATTGGCTGCTCCCCGTCGTAGCCGCGGCGCTAACCGCGCGGCCGGAATTTGCCTTCCAGATGCCAGGTGCCAAGGAAGCCGTTGAATGCGCCGCCCCGCACCTTGCTCGTCCACTTCAGGACGTAGCGGCGCGTCTTGCTGTTGTAGGTCCCGGTCACGTTCGACGAGCCCTGATTGAAGTTCTGCTTGTTCCACGCCGCGGTGAACGCCCGTAGCTGGCCCCTGAGCTTGCGCCCGGAGACGCTGATGCTGGGCGCAGGGCCGTACTTCGAGGCCGTGGCCGCGCTGAACCTGATCGCAGTGAACCGCGCGGGTCGCATGATCCGCGCGGCGAGCGAGTTGCCCTTGCTGTCGAAGGCCTTGCGCGGTGCGTCCTGGAAACGGCCCGTCGTCAAGCCGCCGTCGGTGCCCGGGCTGATCAGCGTGTAGGTCCTGTCTGACGCCGAGGAGTCGGGGTTGGCGAAGGGCTTGCCGTCGGGCTGGGTCATGCGCAGGTACGAGCCGCTCGCCTTGCCGCCGGAGAACCGGCCAGGCGCGAGCGTGAACGTACCGACGAGATTCTTGGAGGCGGCGGCGCGCACCGTCGCCGTGTCGGGACCCGAGCCCAGCGCGATCACGAAGCCGGACGCTGACAGGGCAGCAACTGCTGTCGCTGCGACGAATCGATTCATGCTGCTTGTCCTCCTTGGTGAGCCCGTTTGAGTAGGAAATTTGTGGACGTGCGCCGGTCCGCACCGAAAGCGAGTCCGACGAGGAGCAGGCCGGGAGCTACGAAGAACCACGGAAACAATGGGAACGGGGGCAATGCCGCGACAGCCTGGTAGTTGTCGACGTTGTCGCTCATCGTGCCGATCATCGGCGTCAAGTCGTTGAGAATCGAGACCCAGCGGTCGTTCAGCGTGGTCAGCGCGGGGTAGTTCGCCGCGATCTGCCGATCGCTCAGCCCGGCCTTGCGCAGCGCCGGCACGAGTTCAAGACGCAGCGTGCCCTGCCCGACCGCGATCGTGCCGAAGTAGCCCTGGATGGTCTCGACCTTCTTGCGCGTCTCGATCGTCTCGAAGGCGGTCATCATGCGCCCGCCCTTGGGGGCTGCGCTGAACATCCCGAACACGAGCGGAGCGACGAGCAGGCCGATGCCGATCGCAGCGACCGCCCAGCGCATCTGCCGGCGCCGGCGTGGGCGCACGAGGCCGACGAAAGCCACCATCACCACGAGCACTCCGGGGATCACGAAGAACCAGGGGAACAGCTTGAAGTTCGGCAGGCCCGCCATCGCCTTGTAGTTGCCGATCTGGCCCTGGATCGTGTCCATCAGATTCTTCATGTCGGCATGGATCGGCCCCCACTGCCGCTGAAAGTCGGCGAAGCCTGGGTAGCGCGCGTCAAAGCGGCGATGCCCGGCCTGCCCTGACCCGGCGAGGGCGCGCGCGACCGACGTATCCGCCTCGCGCACGCCGTCGTCAATCTGGCGCACCTCGCGCTGGAAGCCATCCAGCCGGCTGGTGGTCATGTACGGCTTGAATTCCTTGATCATCTGCGCGCCTTTGGGTGCGCGATCGAACATCTTGAAGATCGCCGGCGCAGCGATCAGGCCGAGCCCGATCAGCGCGATGGCGATCAGCGGCCAGCGTTTGCCGTGACGCTCAGCGGTGCTCATGGACGCCCGGCCTTCCGACGTCAGGCCGAGTACCAGCCGCGGTGTGCGCCGTGCATGAGCCACGCCGGCGAAAGAGTCCTCCCACTGCTGCCATTCGCGTCTCCTCGCAGACGGATTTGCCTAGTCTCGCAAATGGATAAGCAAGAGTCAACCGCGATTGCGCGAACGCTCAAATGGAGCAATGTGCGTCGTCCGCCGCGGTCTCGCGGAGGGGCGCCGCTCAGGCCTGGACCGGCGTCTCGGACTCGACCACGAGGTCGACCAGCCGCCGGTCGCGCGGTTGCACGCCCACGACCTCGGCGGAGATGCCCGCTCGCCGGGCTTGATCGATGACGGTGCGCAGCGCCATCGCACCCGTGATGTCCAGGCGGCCGAGCGCGCCCAGGTCGAGCACCAGATGCTGGACGCCGCGGCGGCTTGCCAGCTCGTCGAGGATCCGGTCCTCGAGTACCTGGGCAGCGCCGAACCACAGCACGCCACGCGGCTTGACGTGCAGCGACGCGCCGGCCGTCCACAGCTCGGTGTCGATGCGCAGCTCGCGCCACAGGTGCACCGCGATCGACAGCCCGACTCCGACGAGCACCGCCCACTCGATGTGCGGCGACAGCGCGAGCGTCGCGGCGAACGTCGTGGCCGCGATCAGGAACGCCGGGCGGGACGGGCGCCACAGGCGCACGATGCGCAGCGGGCGGATGAGCGGTAGGACGGCGGCGATCACCGTCCCTCCCAGGATCGCCTTGGGCAGCGGCTCCAGCAGGCCCGCGAACAGCAGTGCGAGCAGGACGAAGATGCCCGTGACCGCCCCGCTCCAGCGGCTGTGCCCGCCGGCGAGGCGATTGAGCGAGCTGCGCGAGAACGAGCCGCCGACCGGAAAGCCGCCGGAGAAGGCGGCCGCGACGTTCGCGACGCCCTGGCCGACGAACTCCCGATCTGAGTCCCACCGCTCCCGGTCCTCGGCGGCGAACGTGCGCGCGATCGAGCCCGCCTCGGCGTACCCGACGACTGCGATCACGGTCCCCGAGACGAGCAGCGCGGGGAGCTCGCCCCACGGCAGGTTCAGCGAGAGCGGCGGCAGGCCCGAGGGGATGTGGCCGACCACCGGGCCGCCGTAGCCCGTCAGGCGGGAGAACGCGATCGCGCCCAGCGCCGCGAACAGCACGCCCGGAAACACCGGGTGCACCCGCCGCCCGCCGAAGACGGCGGCGAGGACGGCGAGCGCGAGGACGACGGAGGCGAGCTCCCACGCCCCGGGATGCGCGAGGCTCCAGGCGGCTTGGTAGAGCAGATCGCCGGGCGGCGGCGCAGCGCCCAGCACGCTGGGAAGCTGCGAGCAGACGATGAGCACGGCGGCGGCCGGGATGAAGCCGATCAGCATGGGCTGGGACATGAGGTATGCGATGACGCCGGCGTTCAGCAGGCCGATCGCCACGCGCGCAACGCCCACCACGAGGGCGAGCGCGAGACCCAGCGCCACGTACTCGTCGCTGCCCGGAACCGCCATGCCGCTCAGGGCGCCGAACGTCAGCAGGCACGTGACCGCGACGGGTCCTGTCTGCAGGTACGGCGAGCAGGCCAGTGGCGCGGCCACGATCAGCGGGATCGCCGCCGCGTAGAGCCCGCGCTCGGGCGGCATCCCGGCCAGCTCGGCATAGGCCAGGGCCTGAGGGACGAGCACGAGCGCGACGGTCAAGCCGGCCAGCACGTCGGCGACGCAGAAGCGCCTGCCGGCGTAGCCCCCGTTCGTGCGGGCGCCCACGGCCTCGCGCGCCTCGCCGACACGCCGGCCTGGCTGCGCGCCGAGATGCTCAGCCACGCCGCGGCACGGAGGAGGGGCGGCCCTGCAGCGGACCCCACACCTCCGCCGGCGACCAGTCCAACCGCTCGCAGAGCCCATCCGCCTGCGGCTGGCGCTCGGCTCGCGCTCGCCGCGCCTCGAGCGTCGCCTCGTCCTGCGGCAGCGCGTAGGCGTCGAGCACCGGCTTGACCGGCCGGAAC
>CAVYAX010000015.1:0-207373 GCA_963766525.1 uncultured Actinomycetes bacterium | reverse complement strand
ACACGACCCTTGGCCGCAACGCGCGCGCCGACACGATCCTCCGCGCAACGCGCGCGACCTCCGCCGCCCGCGCCGACGTCGCGCCCCGCCTTGGTGCGCAGCGCCCCCGTCGCGTCGCGGTCGAAGATCACGACGATCTCGTTGGTATCGGTGGTGACGTACACGTTGAGCCCGTCGGGGCTGATCGTGATGGTGTTCGGGAAGTCGAGCAAGCTCAGCCGCGTGCAGTCCTCCTCGGTCGCGTCGAAGCAGCCGGCCTTGCCGGGCTTCTGCACGAGACCCCCCGAGGCCGGGTCGCGATCGAAGACCGACAGCCGTTCAGGCCGGCGGAGTACACGCTCCTGCCGTCGGGGCTGACGGTGATCGCGTATTCGGATCCGGCGGATAACGTCTCCCGGCAGGTCTCCTCGAAATCGCTCATGCACCCGGCGCGGCCCGCCTTCTGGGTAAGCGCGCCGGTGGTCAAATCGCGGTCGAACACCGCGATGCCGTCGATCGGGGATGCGACGTAGGCGTTGCGCCCGTCGGCGCTCACCGCGATCGCGGCCGGCGACTCGAGGGCACGTCCCCGCGCGCAGGCGCCACCGGTCCCGCTCAGCGAGACGCATCCCGCGCGGCCCTGCTTCTGCGCGATGACGCCCGTCGCGGGCGCAACCGCCACAGCGGCTCCGGGCCCGAGCGCCAGGGTCGCGGCCAGGCAAACGAGCAAGCCGCGCAGAGGGCTCATCCGCGCCAGCCAACCACAGACAACGGCCCAAGGCAACCGAACACGAACGAGGCCCGCACGCAATCGCGTGGCGGCTGAGCGAGCCATCGTCGTGCCTGGGCGTGCCGGCGCGAGGGGCACAGTGCGATAGCACGGGTCCCTCGTGTCGGTGCGTCCAGGCCCGGCGAGGGCCGCTCAGGCGCTACGCGATCAGGGGATGATGAGGATGGCCACGATGTTCGCGACCTTGATCATCGGGTTGATCGCCGGGCCGGACGTGTCCTTGTAGGGATCGCCGACCGTGTCGCCCGTGATCGACGCCTCGTGGGCCAGCGTGCCCTTGCCGCCGAACGCGCCCTCCTCGATGAGCTTCTTGGCGTTGTCCCAGGCGCCGCCGCCGGCGGTCATCGAGACGGCCATGAAGAGGCCCACGACGATGACGCCGATCAGCAGGCCGCCGAGCGCCTCGACCGAGAGGATGCCGACGATCAGCGTGAAGACGATCGGGATCATCGACGGGATGATCATCTCGCGCTGGGCGGTCTTCGTGACGATGTCCACGCAGCGCGCGTAGTCGGGCTTCTCGGTGTAGTCCATGATGCCCGGCTTCTCCTTGAACTGCCGGCGGACCTCGTCGACGACGGCGCCGCCGGCGCGGCCGACGGCCTCCATCGAGAGCGCGGCGAAGAGGTAGACCATCATGCCGCCGATGAGCAGGCCGACGAGCACGAGCGGCGCGTCGAGCAGGAACTCCACGGGGTCCTTGTCATTCGCCACGAGCTCCGCGTTGAGCTCGATCTTGAACGCCGCGAACAGCACGAGCGCGGCGAGCACGGCCGAGCCGATCGCGTAGCCCTTGGTGACGGCCTTCGTCGTGTTGCCGACCGCGTCGAGCGGGTCCGTGACGTCGCGGACGTCCTCGGGCATGTCCGCCATCTCGGCGATGCCGCCGGCGTTGTCGGTGATCGGGCCGAACGCGTCGAGCGCGACGATGAGGCCGCAGAGCCCGAGCTGCGCCATGACAGCCACGCCGATGCCGTAGATCCCGCCGAGCTCGTAGGAGCCGTAGACGCCGAGCGCCAGGACGACGGCCGGCAGCGCGGTCGCCTGCATGCCCTGCGAGAGGCCGGAGATGATGTTCGTCGCGTGGCCGGTCTGGGAGGCCTCGGCCGTCTTCTTGACCGGGCCGAAGCGCGTGGACGTGTAGTAGTCGGTGATGAGGAACAGCAGCGCCGTGACCGCGAGCCCGATGAGCGAGCAGAGGTACAGGTCGCCGACGGACGGCAGCGTCGTTGTTCGTGACCGACGCCGCTCGGGAAGGCGATGCCGTCCATCATCCACTTGGTGATCGGATAGAAGGCGATCGCCGCGATGATCCCGGAGGCGATCAGGCCCTGGTAGAGCGCGCGCTCGACGTTGCCGGCGGCGGACTTGACCGCGAACGTGCCGATGATCGAGGCGACGATCGCCACGCCGCCGAGCACGAGCGGGTAGAGCGCGACCTGCGTGAGGTTCCCCTCGCCGAACGTCAGGACGCCGAGCAGCATGACCGCGACCGCGGTCACCGCGTAGGTCTCGAAGAGGTCGGCCGCCATGCCGGCGCAGTCGCCGACGTTGTCGCCCACGTTGTCGGCGATCACAGCCGGGTTGCGCGGGTCGTCCTCCGGGATGCCGGCCTCGACCTTGCCGACGAGGTCGGCGCCGACGTCGGCGCCCTTCGTGAAGATGCCGCCGCCAAGCCGGGCGAAGACGGAGATCAGCGAGCCGCCGAAGCCGAGGCCGATGAGCGCGTCCACGGCCTCCTTCTGGCTCCTGGTCGAAGATGAAGGTCAGCACGCCGTAGTAGCCGGCGACGCCGAGCAGCGCGAGGCCGACGACGAGCATGCCGGTGATCGCGCCGCCGCGGAAGGCGGCGTTCAGCGCCGGCGGGATGCCGCCGCGAGCGGCCTCGGCGACGCGGCAGTTCGCGCGGACCGAGACGTTCATGCCGATGAACCCGGCGGACGCCGACAGCAGGCCGCCGATCGCGAAGCCCACCGCGACCGAGATGCTCTGGATCGGGATCAGGACGACGAACAGGACGGCGCCGACGATGCCGATCGTCACGTACTGGCGGCGAAGGTATGCGGAGGCGCCCTCTTGAACGGCCTTCGAGATCTCCACCATGCGCTCGTTGCCCGGCGACAGCGCGAGCAGCGACCTCGCCGTCAGCGCTCCATAGAGCACTGCCAGGCCGGCGCACACCAATGCGACGACGACCCCATGGTCCACCAGGAATTCACTCAAGGGAAACGGCCTCCAAAGTCATGTCAAGCCAGGGCGCTGTTGCCGCACGGCCGCAGCGAGCCCCCCCGGCCGCGAGTAACGCGCGCGGAGTGTAACCCGAGCGGCGGCGGTCACGCGGTGCGCCGCGCCGGCCGGCGGTGCGCGAACCGGCGCGCCTGCCCGCGACAGGGGCCGCGGGGCGGGTTCGCGGGCGCCGAGCGCGGGTCGCTAGCGGCCCGGCACCCACAGGCGGCCGCTGGACACCGCGGAGTCCGGGTCGCCGGGCTTCGGCGGCTGCTTCGGAGCGTCCTCGGGGGCGTCGCCGCCGTCCGCGGCGCCGCCGGCCGGGCGCCGGCGCCGGCGCCGGCCGGGGGCCTCGCGCCCGAGCGCGCGTAGACGAGCTGCAGCTGCGACAGCGCGTCGCGCACCTGCTTGG
This sequence comes from uncultured Actinomycetes bacterium, assembly GCA_963766525.1. GTDB lineage: Bacteria > Actinomycetota > Thermoleophilia > Solirubrobacterales > Solirubrobacteraceae > CADCVQ01. The sequence goes on along the minus strand of CAVYAX010000015.1, from coordinate 203,966 downwards.
CATCGGGCCCGAGCGTCGGCTCGACGAGCGGAAGCAGCGCGCGCGTCCCCTCGATCGCCAGCCGGACCTGCTCGAAGTCGGGCTCCTCGCCTTCCACGGCGCCCGTGAGGCCGGCGCGCCGCGCGCCGAGGTTCAGCAGCGAGACGACGGTCTGGATGAGGACGTCGTCGACGCGGATCCGCGCAAGCTCGGCCTCGTAGGCCGCGCGCAGCTCCTCGTCGCTGAAGGAGTCGGGGTCGTTGGGATCGGGCGGTTGCGCTGGGATCCGTGCTCATGCGGGAACCTCCTGGGCGTAGGTGGTCGTTGTCTCACGCACCGTGTCAGCGTAAACCTCGCGCAGGCTCGCTCCGCTGTCCAGTGCCGCCCGCTGGCGCTGGGCGCCGTTGGGGCCCTGTAGCGCGGCGTCGATGCCGCAACTCGTCGCGCACCGGCGCGGTCCACGCCCAGAGGTCGTCGACGGCGCCGCGCGTCGGCACCTCGACGCCGCGGCGCAGGTCGATCATCCGGCCGTCCATCCCGTAGCGGATCGCGCGCCACATGTTCTCCTCGACAAGCCGCGGCGGAGGGTCGTCGAACGGCACGCCTTCGTCGATGTCGCGCAGCGTCTGCCCCACGCAGGCGACGATCAGCGACGCGAGCCCGTCGGACTCCGCAGCCGTGATCTGCGCGTCGGCGATCCGAACCTCGATCGTGCCGTAGGTCGCGTGCGGGCGCACGGACCACCAGACCTGCGTGTACTCGACGATCGAGCCCGTGTCGATCAGCAGCTGCGAGGTAGTCGCGGAAGGCCTGCCAGCTGCCGTACGCGTCGGGCACGCCGCAGCGCGGGAACGACTTCGTGAACGTCTGGGTGCGGACGGAGTGCAGCCGCGTGTCGTGCCCTTCGAGGAACGGCGAGCTCGCGCTGGCGGCGAGCAGCAGCGGCAGGATCGGCCTGAGGCGGTCGCACGCGAGCACGGCGCGGTCGGCGTCGCGCACGCCGACGTGGACGTGCAGCGAGAACGTGTTGTTGCGCCGCGCGACGTAGCCGAGCCCGTCGACGACGCGGCGGTAGTGCTCGGTGTCGATGTTCGGCTGCTCGCGGTAGTCGGCCCACGGGTGGGTGCCCGTCGATCCGAACGCGACGCCGCGCGCCGCGGCCAGCGCGAAGAGCAGCCGGCGGCGCTCGCGCTGGTTGGCGAGCGCGTCGTGGATGTCCTCGCCGCGGCCGGAGACGATCTCGATCTCCGACGAGATCAGCTCGCCCGTGATCGCCTCGTTCAGGCCGGGCTCTTCGGCCGCCGCGTCGCGCAGCTCCTCGAAGCGCGGCACGAGGTCGAGCGTCTCGGGGTCCAGCACGGCGAACTCCTCCTCGAGCCCCACGGTGAGGTCCGTGGAGGTCGCGAAGATCTCCTCCGTGCGGTTGAGGTCGATTGGCATTGAAGCAGCCGCGCCGGCGAGGAACTACGTGAGGTAGAAGTACAGCGCGTAGAGCAGGTCGACCGCGGGCGACGAGGTGTGGATCGTCACGTCCGGCGGCACGTTGAGCAGCGCCTCGGCGTAGTTGAAGATGATCTTCACGCCCGCCTCGACGAGGTCGTCCGCGATCGCCTGGGCCGCGGCCGTCGGGACGGCGAGCACGCCGACCACGATGTCCTCCTCCTCGATGACGGCGCGCAGCTCGGAGTATGGCTTGACGATCGTCGAGCCGACCTCCTGGCCGACCTTGCGCTTGTCCGTGTCGAAGATCGCGACGAGGCGGAAGCCGTGGTCGGCGAAGATGTCCGACGAGGCGATCGCCTGACCGAGGTGCCCGGCCCCGAACAGCGCGATGTTGTGCTGGCCGGAGGTGCGCAGGATCTTGCGGATCTGCGAGACGAGCGCGTCGACGTTGTAGCCCACGCCGCGCTTGCCGAACTTCCCGAAGCCCGAGAAGTCGCGCCGGATCTGGGTCGAGTTGACGTGCGTGTAGTCGCTCAGCTCGCGCGAGGAGATCGTCTCCTTGCCCATCTTCTTCGCCTGCGTGAGCACCTGCAGGTAGCGCGACAGGCGCGCGGCCACGCCGAGCGAGAGCCGCTCGCCGGGCGCGAGGACGCCCTCGGGGGACGCCGCGGAGTCCGGCGCCCGCGGAGTCTTCGAAATCACGCTGTCGCCGGGCGTCATCGGCGGTTCACTCTATCCAGATGCTCTCGGAGAGCGCCCTCGTCCACGAAGAACTCGAACAGCTCGGCCCCGTCGAGCACGACGACGGGGATGCGCTCGAGGTACGCCGCGAAGAGCGCGTCGTCGGTCTCGATGTCGATCTCCTGAAACGGCTCGCCGACCCGCTCGATGACCGCGCGGGCGTCGTCGCACAGGTGGCAGCCGGGCCGGCTGAGGAGGAGCAGCCGGCTCACGCCAGCGCGCGCTCCCCCGAGGCGTAGGCGTCGAGCGACAGGTACTCGGGGAACGGAAGCGGCTCGGCGAAACGGGCGGCCGAGGCGATCATCGCGGCGTTGTCGGTGCACAGCTCGCGCGGCGGGATCCCGAGCGTCGCGTCGAGCTGTCTCCAGGCGCGCGCGCAGCGGCCCGTTGGCGGCGACGCCGCCCCCGATCGCCAGCCGGCTCGCGCCCGTCTGGTCCAGCGCGCGCTCGCAGCGCTCGGCGAGCGCCTCGACGATCGCGTGCTGGTAGCTGGCGGCGAGGTCCGCGGCGCGCTCCTTGGCCGCCTCCGGCCCGAGGTCTCGCACCTTGTAGAGCAGCGACGTCTTGACGCCCGCGAACGAGAAGTCCAGGCCGTCGAGGCCGCGCGCGATCGGGAAGGCGAAGGCCTTCGGGTCGCCGTCGCGGGCGAGCTTCTCGAGCGCGGGCCCGCCGGGGAACGGCAGGCCGAGCAGGCGCGCGCCCTTGTCGAAGGCCTCGCCGGCGGCGTCGTCGAGCGTTCGCCCGAGCACGTCGAAGGACGCGTGGTCCTCGACTTGCGCGAGCAGCGTGTGGCCGCCGCTGGCCAGCAGGCAGACGAACGGGGGCTCGAGGATCGAGCTGGTTCGCCCTGCTCGGTCATGGACCGAGTCAGGCGAACCACCTCGCAGGAAGTTCGCTGCGACGTGGCCTTGCAGGTGGTCGACGGGCGCCAGCGGCAGCCCGCGCGCGGCGGCGATCGCCTTGGCGGTCGCGACGCCGACGAGCAGCGCGCCGACGAGGCCCGGCCCTTGCGTCACGGCTACGAGATCGACGTCGTCGAGCGTCTTGCCGGCGCGCCTGAGCGCGTCGTCGACCGCGGCGTTCGCGAGCTCGAGGTGGTGGCGCGAGGCGATCTCCGGCACGACGCCCCCGTAGGCGTCGTGGATCCCCTGCGAGGAGATGACGTTGGCCAGCACGTCGCCGTCGCCGGTGACGACCGCCGCGCACGTGTCGTCGCAGCTCGTCTCGATGCCGAGGACGAGGCTCACGCGGGTGCCGGGTTGGGGACGTCGTCGAAGCGGCCGGAGAGCGTCATCGGGGTGCGCCACATGATGACCGCGTCCTCGCCGTTGTCCTGGTAGTAGCGCCTGCGGCGGCCCGCGGCGCGAAAGCCGTAGCGCTCGTAGAGGGCGATCGCGCCGACGTTGGACTCGCGCACCTCGAGCGTGTACCGCGCCTGCTCGTCGTCGATGCGCACGATGAGGTCGTCGAGCAGCGCCGTCGCGACGCGCTTGCGCCGGTGGATCGGGTCGACGGCCACGTTCATGATGTGCCAGACCGTGTCGTAGCGCGAGCAGACGAGGTAGCCGAGCATCGTGTCGCCACGCATGGCGGCGAGGCACCAGCCCGACGACTTCGACAGCTCGAGCACGAACATCGCCAGCGACCACGGCGTCGGGAACGCGCGGCGCTCGATCGCGATGAGCTGCTGGAGGTCCGCGAAGGTCAGGCGGCGGATGTGGAGCTCGTCCTCGGGGGTCACGGCTTGCTCGGGACTGCGTCTGGCTTGCGCAGGTAGTCGGGGACGACGAGGTCGCGCTCCGGCGGGTGCGAGACCTGCCGCGCGAGCCGGCAGATCGCCAGCGCGCTGACGCCGTGTTGCGCCGATCCGTCCTCCGGGACCGCGCATCCGGCGCCCTCCAAGTCGTCGCGAAATCGTAGCGCGCCATCGCCCACCGCCAGCCAGCTCTCGCCGCGCAGCGACGCGATCTTCGCGGGCGCCATCGCGAGCGGGCCGAGCACCTGCTCGCCGCCGCGCCAGCCGGCGACGAAGACCTCGCCGCGGCGGGCGTCGACGACGGCGAGGACGCCCTGCCCGGCGGCGGGCCGCGCGGCGGACGCGAGCGCCTCCAGCGTCGAGACGCCGACGAGCTCCGCGCTCGACGCCTGCGCGAGCGCGCGTGCGGTCGCGACCCCGATGCGCAGGCCGGTAAAGCCGCCCGGGCCGAGGCCGACCGCGATCCGGTCGACGTCGGCGAACGCGAGCCCCGCGTCCTCGAGCAGCTCGTGCGCGAGCCCGAGCAGCAGCGGCCCGTGCCCCGGCCGCTCGCCGGGCTTGGGGTCGTGGCGAAGCTCGGAGCCGTCGCTGCGCCCCTCCGCGCCCGCGCGCTCCTCCGCGCCCGCGCGCCCCTCCGCGCCCGCGCGCCCCTCCGCGCCGGCGCCGTCGCCCTCCCGCAGGAGCCCGACCGCCGTCGCAGCGGTCGCCGTGTCGAAGCCGAGGACGATCACTCGATCGTCACGCGCCGGCGGTCGCCGCCGCGGTGCTCCAGGCGCACGCGCGCGGCCACGCGCTCGGGATCCAGGCCGACCGGGCTGCCGACCTCCGGCCACTCGACGAACGCCACGCGATCCGGGCCGAGCTCGTCCGCGAGCAGCGCCGGGTCCTCGTCGTCGAGGCCGCCGAGGCGATAGAGGTCGAGGTGCGACACCGGCACGGTCCCGTCGTAGCGGCGCGCGATCGTGAAGGTCGGGCTCGTCACCGCGCCGCTGACGCCCAGCGCGCGGCAGGCGCCGCGCACGAACGTCGTCTTGCCCGCGCCGAGATCGCCCGACACGAGCACGATGTCGCCGGGGCGCAGCCTTTTCGCAAGGCCCGCCGCGAGGGCCTCTGTCTCGGCCGCAGCCGCGGTCTCAGTACAGGTCGGCATCGGCGGTACGGAGCCGCAGCCCCACGCCGAGTAGCGTCATCGCGACGCCCACGAGGAACAGCAGGCGCGGATCGGAGCCGGTGTTCGGCAGCTCGCTGCTCACCGGGCCCGCCGGAGGAGGAGGCGGCGTGTCGGCCGGCGGCGGAGGCGGAGACGGGCTCGAGGTCCACGGGCGGCTGCGTCGAGACGCCGCTGCTGCCCGGCGGGACCGTCTGCGTCTGGGCGATCGACACCGCGGGCACGCAGAGCACGGCGGCTGCGAGCAGGACGACGAGGCGGCGGAGGATCTGCACGCCACGGGACTCTAGACCGTGGTGCGGGCGGTGCCTCGAAGATCGCGCTGCGCTAGCGTCGGCGGCGTGCTTTCCCCCGCCCAGATCGAGCGCCTGGAGGCGTGCGCGCGCGTGCTCGACGCGCCGGCGCGCATCGTCATGACCGGCGCTGTGAGCTCCGACGCCCGCGCGGCGATCGCCGCCGGCGCCGGCGAAGGGGTCGAGGTGCTGATCGTCGAGGCGGACGAGACCAAGCGCGTCGACGGCTCGATCGACGTCCTCTTCATCGGCCCGACGACGCGCTACAGCATCGCGCTGGACCTCTTCCAGCGCTGGCCGTCGCGCGTCGTGCCGGGCGGCACGCTCTTCGTCTACGGCGCTTTCGCCTCGCCGGCGCTGACGACCGCGCTGCTGCGCACGATCGGCTCCTCGCGCGCGTGGCGCTACTTCAGCCGCGAGGGCGCGCTGGCCGAGTACGTCCACGCCGAGCTGTCCCACGGCGAGCGCGTGCTCGACGCGATCGCCCAGTCCGCGCAGATGCCGTACTTCGCACGCGGGTTGGCGCGCCGGCGCGCCGCGAAGTTGCGAGATTCGTAACACCGGCGAGCTAGCCTGATCGGCATGGAGAAGACCGACACCACACCGATCACGAAGACCGACGAGGAGTGGCGCGCCTCGCTGACGCCGGAGCAGTACGAGATCCTGCGCAAGGCCGGCACCGAGCGCGCCTTCACCGGCCCGTACGTCGACGAGAAGACGCCGGGCATGTACCACTGCGCGGGCTGCGGCGCGCCGCTGTTCGCCTCCGACGCGAAGTTCGACTCCGGCACCGGCTGGCCGAGCTTCACGGACCCGGCCGTCGCCGAGGCCGTCGAGACGCGCACCGACCGCAAGTTCGGCATGCGCCGCACCGAGGTCCTCTGCAAGCGCTGCGGCGGCCACCTCGGGCACGTCTTCCCCGACGGCCCCGGCGCGAGCGGCGAGCGCTACTGCATCAACGGCTGCGCGCTGACGCTCGAGCCCGCGGGCGAGTAGGTCGCGCGTAGCGGGTACACCGGGGGCGTTCCCGACTTCGAAAGGAGCGCCCCCGCATGCAGTACTGGTTCGCATCGTCGACCGAGGAGTTCGCGCCCTCGGACATGCTCGAGCAGGCCAAGGCCGCCGACCGTGCCGGCTTCGACGGGCTCGGCGCCTCCGATCACTTCGCCCCCTGGTTTCCCGACGGCCACGCGGCGAACGCCTGGGTGTACCTCGGCGCGCTCGGCCAGGTGACGGCCAAGCCGATCGGGACGGGCGTCACTCCGATCGTCCACCACTACCACCCCGGCGTCGTGGCGCAGGCCTTCATGTCGCTCGAGGAGCTCTATCCCGGGCGCGTCTTCCTCGGCGCCGGGTCGGGTGAGGCGGTCAACGAGACGCCGCTCGGCCTCGACTGGCCGGACTACGAGGAGCAGCGCCGCCGCTTGGAGACGGGCCTCGAAGCGATCACGCGGCTGTGGGACGGCGAGACCGTGACGATGGACGCCGGCTGGTTCCGGCTCGACGAGGCGAAGCTGTGGACGCGCGCCCGGTCGAAGCCGAAGCTCTACGTGTCCGCGTTCGGGCCGCGCTCGGCGGAGCTCGCCGGGCGTTACGGCGATGGCCTCTGGACGCTCGGCGACCCCGAGCAAGCTCCCGAGATCATCGACGCCTACCGCGAGTCGTGCCGCAAGCACGGCCGCGAGGCGGGCGAGATCATCTTCCAGGCCGGCTTCGCGTGGGCCGACGACGAGCAGGCGGCGATCGACGGCGCGCGCCACTGGAAGCCCACCCAGCTACCCGAGCTCTATCTCGAGGACATCGCCGACCAGGACGACATGCAGGCCCGCGCCGACGCGCAGATGAGCGACGAGCAGTTCGCGAAGGAGGGCTTCCTCATCGGCTCGGATCCCGCCGAGCACGTCGAGCGCATCCGCGAGATGGAGCGCGCGGGCGCGACCGTGGTCTGCCTGCAGCTCATCGGCCGCGCCGACCCGCTCGGCTCGATTCGCACCTACGGGGAGCGCGTGCTGCCGGCGCTGCGCGGGGCGGCGGTCGGCTCCTGAGCCTCCTGGCGCTGGTCGCCGTCACGGACTTCATCCGGCAGGCCGGCTACGTCGGCCTGTTCGCGGCGGTGCTGGCCGAGAACCTCGTGCCCCCGATCCCGTCGGAGGTCGTGCTGCCGTTCGCGGGGTGGGAGGTCGCGCAGGGCGAGTTGCTGTTCGTGCCCGCCTTCCTCGCGGCCACCGCGGGCTCCGTGGTGGGCGCCCTCATCCTCTACCGGATCGCGCAGCGCGGCGGGCGCCCCGCGATCCTGGCGACGCACCGGGTCAGCCGTGTCACCGCGGCGGATCTCGACCGGGCCGAGGAGCGCTTCCGCCGCCACGGCGTGCTGCTCGTCCTGTTCGGGCGCTGCGTGCCGGGGCTGCGCTCGCTCATCTCGGTGCCGGCCGGCATGACGGGGATGCCGCTCGCGCAGTTCACGGCGCTGACGGCGCTGGGGTCGGGGATCTGGAACGCGGCGCTGATCGGCGCCGGGGTGGCGCTCGGCAGCCGCTTCGAGCGCGTCGGCGACCTCCTCGGGCCGATCTCGACCGCGGTCGTCGCGCTGCTGGCGTTCGCGGCGCTGGCCGTGCTGGTGCTCGTGCGGCGCCGGCGGGCGGGCGCGTAGCGCCGCGGCTGGCGCCTTGACCCCGGATATACACGCCAAGCGGGCCCGTCAGAACAGGCCGAGCTGGCGGTCCTCGGGCTCGTCGTCCGGCAGCGCCCACGCCGGCGTCTCGGGCTCCTCCGCCAGCTCGGGCTCCGGCACCGCGGGCTCCGCCGGCGCGACGGGCTCGGGCTGCGGCGGCGGGTCCATCGCGAGCAGCGCCGGCAGCCGCGCGACGTCGGCGCGCAGGGTGTCGAGCAGCGAGCGCGTGTAGAGGGCCGCGGCGGGGTGGTACAGCGGGTACAGCCGCACCGCGCGGTTGCCGACGGTCACGATCTCGGCCTGCCCGTGCAGCCGCGAGATCCCGACCGGCTCGCCGCGCAGGAGCTTCGTCGCGAAGTTGCCGAGCGTGCAGATCACCTTCGGCGCGATCAGGTCGACCTTGCGCATCAAGTACTCCTGGCAGTTGTCGATCTCGCCGGGTAGCGGGTCGCGGTTGCCCGGAGGCCTGCACATCAGGACATTCGCGATGAAGACGTCGCCGCGCGAGAGGCCGACCTCGCCGAGCAGCTCGTCGAGCAGCTTGCCCGCCGCGCCGACGAACGGGATGCCGACCTCGTCCTCCTTCGCGCCCGGCGCCTCGCCGACGAACATGAGGTCGGCGTCCGCGTTGCCGGCGCCGAACACGACCTGCTTGCGGGTGCGCGCCAGCTCCGGGCAGCGGGTGCAGCCGCGCGCCTCGCGGTAGACCGAGGTGAGCTCCTCGCGGCGCTCTGCGCTCGTGGACACGCGCGAAGCCTAGACAGCGCGGCGGCGTCGGCTATCGTTCGCGGAGCTGTTGCGTGCGGCGCGACGGCACTCCAGACAACGCGACCGGTACCTCCCCGAGGACTGGACCGACATGGACTCAGACTCAGACTCCAGGCCGACCGCTGGGACGACGCTCGCACGGCGCGTGGCGATCGTCGGCGCGGGTCGCCTGGGCACCGCGCTCGCCGCCGCGCTGACCGGCGCCGGCGTCCACGTCGACGGGCCATATGGCCGCGACGCGACCCTCGCGGAAGGCGTTCAGGCCGTCCTGCTGTGCGTCCCGGACGCGCAGATCTCAACCGCCGCGGCGGCCCTGCCATCCGGCCGCGAAGGCCTGCTCGTCGGCCACTGCTCGGCCGCCACGACGCTTGCGGCGCTCGCCGGTCACGAGGCATTCAGCCTGCACCCGCTGATGACCGTGCCGCAGAGCGGCGCGAGCTTCGAAGGCGCCACGGCCGCGATCGCCGGCGCGACACCACGCGCGCTCGCCGCGGCGCAAGAGCTCGCGGAGGCGGTCGGGATGCGCCCCGTCCACGTCGCCGACGAGGACCGCGCCGCCTACCACGCCGCGGCGTGCGTCGCGTCGAACTTCCTGATCGCGCTGGAGGGCTTCGCGGAGCGCCTGGCCGCGTCGGCGGGGGTCGGCCGCGAGCCGCTCGTCGCGCTCGTACGCGCGAGCGTCGAGAACTGGGCCGCCACCGGAGCGGCAGCGGCGCTCACCGGCCCGATCGCCCGCGGCGACGAGGAGACCGTGCAGCGCCAGCGCGCGGCCGTGGCCGAGCGCGCGCCGGAGGATCTCGACCTCTTCGACGCCCTGACCGGCGCGACCCGCCGCCTCGCCGCGGAGAGGATGGCGACGGCATGACCCGAACGCGCCCGCTCCCTCCGCGCCGCGCGCAGGGCCGGGGCTCCCGCGCCGAGGCCCGGTCATGAAGACCCTGCGCACCGTCGCCGACCTGCGCGCCGAGCTTGCGCTCGCGCGCCGCGCCGGCCGCTGCATCGGGCTCGTCCCGACCATGGGCGCCCTCCACGACGGCCACCTCTCGCTCGTGGCGCAAGCGCGCGCGGCCTGCGACGTCGTCGTCGTGTCGCTGTTCGTCAACCCGACCCAGTTCGAGGACGCCGCCGACCTCAGCGCCTACCCGCGCGACGAAGCGCGCGACGCCCGCCTGGCCGCGGACGCCGGCGCCGACGTCCTGTTCGCGCCGCCGACCGCCGCCGTCTACCCCCGGGGATTCGCCACGACCGTCCGCGTCGCGCAGATCACGGCTCCCCTGGAGGGCGCCGCGCGCGGCGAGGAGCACTTCGCTGGCGTCGCGACCGTCGTCACCAAGCTGCTGAACATGGTCCAGCCCGACCTCGCGTACTTCGGCCAGAAGGACGCGCAGCAGGTCGCGGTCATCCGCCGCCTCGTGCGCGACCTCGACATGCCCGTGCGGATCGAGGTCGGCGCGACGGTCCGCGAGCCCGACGGCCTCGCGCTGTCGAGCCGCAACGCGCGCCTTGAAAACGGCGAGCGCGAGCGCGCGCTGGCGCTGCCGCGCGCGCTGCACGCCGCGCGCGCCGCCGTCCAGCGCGGCGAGCGCGACCCCGCCGCGGTCGCCGCCGACGCCCGCGCCGCGATGCGCGACCTCGGCGTCGAGCCCGACTACGTCGAGCTCGTCGCGCCCGACACCTTCGTCCCGATACGGCACATCGACGGCGAGCCCGTGCTGCTCGCGGTCGCCGCGCGCGTCGGGGCCGTCCGACTGATCGACAACGAGCTGCTCGTCAGGAACGGCGACGGCCCCAGCCCCCCTTCGACCGGGAGTCCATGAGATGCAGCGAACGATGCTCAAGTCCAAGATCCACCGGGCGACCGTCACCGGCTGCGACCTGCACTACGTCGGGTCGATCACGATCGATCCCGACCTGCTCGAGGCCGCCGACATCTTCGAGCACGAGCAGGTGCACGTCGTCGACGTCGACAACGGCGCTCGCTTCGAGACGTACACGATCGCCGGCGAGCGCGGGTCGGGCGAGATGCGCGTCAACGGCGCGGCCGCGCGGCTCGTGCAGCGCGGCGACACGATCATCGTCATCTCCTACGCGTCCTACGAGCGCGAGGAGGCGGCGCGCCACGAGCCGATCGTCGTCCACGTGCGAGCGAAGACGAACAGGATCGTCGACGTCGACAACCAGGTCGCCACGCTGCTGACCGTCGCGGAGGCCCACTGATGTCCAGCCACCCCAGCCAGATCTCGGCCGCGGCCACCACGGACCGCCTCCCCGTCACCCTCCCCCGCCTCGCCGAGATGAAGCGCCTCGGCCAGCCGATCGTGATGGTCACCGCGTACGACTTCCCCAGCGCGCGGGCCGTCGAAGAAGCCGGGGTCGACATGGTCCTCGTCGGCGACTCCGGCGCGATGACCGTGCTCGGCTACCCCTCGACCGTGCCCGTCGAGACCGATGAGCTGCTCGTGCTCGCCAAGGCCGTGCGCCGCGGCCTGCGCACGCCGTTTCTCGTCGGCGACCTGCCGTTCGGCTCCTACGAGATCTGCGACGAGCAGGCCGTCGGCACCGCCCTTCGCTTCGTCAAGGAGGCCGGCTGCGACGCCGTCAAGCTCGAAGGCGGCGGGCCGACCTCGGTCGCCCGCGCGCGAGCGATCGTCCAGGCGGGCATCCCGGTCATGGGTCACGTCGGCCTGACGCCGCAGACCGCCACCGCGCTCGGCGGCTACCGCGCCCAGGGCCGCAACGCCCCGGCCGCCGCCCGCGTGGCGCGCGAAGCGCTCGCGCTCCAGGACGCCGGCTGCTTCTCGCTCGTCTTCGAAGCGATCCCGTCGCAGGTCGCCGAGGAGCTCATGGCCCGAATCGTGATCCCGGTCATCGGCATCGGCGCCGGGCCGGCGACCGACGGCCAGGTGCTCGTCTTCCACGACTTGCTGGGGATTCGCGAGGGCTTGGGCGCGCGCTTCGTCAAGCGCTACGCCGACATCCAGGACGAGATGGCCGCCGGCGTCGCCGCGTTCGCCGCCGACGTGCGCGCCCGCAGCTACCCCGAGCCGCAGCACGGCTATTCGATCGACGCCGCCGAGCTCCAGACCTTCCGCCAGCACCTGACGTAGAGTCCCGGCCACATGGCCCGGCTCTCGCAGGTCTTCGCTCCCAAGGACCGTCAGTTCTTCGATCTCTTCGAGGAGTCCGCCACCAACGCACTCCGCGCGGCGCAGCTTCTCGACGAGATGCTCGAGACGTTCCCCGAGCACGCCGATCTCTCGCGCTCGATCCTGCTCTGCGAGCAGGAGGGCGACCGGATCACCTACGACATCGTCCAGCGCCTCAACGCGACGTTCGTCACGCCGATCGACCGCGAGGACATCATCGCGCTCGCTTCCAGCCTCGACGACATCGTCGACCTCACCGAGGAGGCCGCCGACTACCTCGTCCTGTACCGGATCGAGGCTCCGATGGAGCAGGCCCAGCGCCTCGCCCACATCCTCAAGGAGTCCTGCCGACAGATCTGCGAGGCCATGCCCCGCCTGCGCGGCTTCAAGGACGTCTCGCACTACACGATCGAGATCCACCGGCTGGAGACCGACGGCGACCGGGTGACCCGCGAGGCGGTGGCGTCGCTGTTCGGCACGGGCATCGACCCGATGGTCGTCATCCGCTGGAAGGACATCTTCGAGCGTCTCGAGGACGCGATCGACGCGACGGAGCACGTCGCGAACCTGCTCGCGAACATCGTGGTCAAGAACTCCTAGGACGCCCGCAGCAGCGTGGACTCGGACATCATTCTCGTCATCGTCGTGGCCACGGCGCTGGCGTTTGACTTCACCAACGGCTTCCACGACACCGCCAACTCGGTCGCAACGTCGATCTCGACGCGCGCGCTTGCCCCGCGCACGGCGGTCACGCTCGCCGCGATCCTGAACTTCGCCGGCGCATTCATCTCGGTGAAGGTCGCCGCGACGATCGCCAACGGCATCGTCGAAGCCGAGATCGTGACGACCACCGTCATCTTCGCCGGGCTCATCGGGGCGATCTTCTGGAACCTCCTGACGTGGTACTTCGGCCTGCCGTCGAGCTCGTCGCACGCGCTCATCGGCGGCGTCGTCGGCGCGGCGTTCGTCGCCGCGGGCGCCGATGCCGTCAAGGGCGCCGGGCTGCTGGAGAAGGTCATCGTGCCGGCGCTGGTCGCGCCGGTCATCGCCTTCCTCGCCGCGGGCGCGGCGATCCTCATCACGTACCGGATGGTCGGGCGCCTGCGACCCGGCCCCGTCAACCGCGGCTACCGGCTGGGGCAGATCGCGAGCCTCGGCCTGCTGTCGCTGTCGCACGGCACGAACGACGCGCAGAAGACGATGGGGATCATCACGCTCGCGCTCATCACCCACGGCAACCTCGCCGCGGGCGCCCCGCCGCCCACGTGGGTCATCGTCTCGGCGGCGAGCGCGATCGCGCTGGGCACGTACTCGGGTGGCTGGCGGATCATTCGCACGATGGGCAGCCGGATCATCAAGATGGACCCGGCGCAGGGCTTCTCGGCGCAGACCGGCGGGGCCGCCGTGCTGTTGACGGCCGCGCACCTCGGCTTCCCGCTCTCGACGACGCACTCGATCACGGGCGCGGTCCTCGGCGCCGGCGCGGCGAAGCGGCTGTCGGCCGTGCGCTGGGGCCTGGCGGGCAACATCTTCCTCGCGTGGGTCCTGACGCTGCCGTGCGCGGCCGCGGTCGGGGGGCTCACCTACGCCGTCAGCCGGATCTTCGGCACCGGCGCGCTCGGCCCGCTGCTCGTGTCGATCTCGCTGCTTGCGATCATGGCGGTCGTGTTCGGCAAGCGGCTGCAGCGCGGCCCCGCCCTGACGACCGCGGTCGACTCGTGATCGGCGCGATCGACACCGACGCGCTGTTTCAGCTCGTGTGGGTGGCGCCGCTCGCCGTCCTCACTGCGACGGTCGCCTGGGGACTCGTCATCCGCGGCACCACGCTCGCGCTCGAGGCACGTCGCGAGGGGCGGTCGGTGCCCGCGGCGCTGCACGCGCTCATCGCGTTTCTCGGCGCGTCGATGTTCATGGCAGCCGTCGTGTTCGGGCTGCTGATCATGATCTCCAAGGACTGAGCCTTTGCGGTGCCATGCGCGCCGCCGAGCGTGCGCCGAGGCACACACGCCGGGCTGAAGCGCAACTACCGTCGAGGTGCGCACGTTCTAGACGTGCATCGCGGGTGCCCAGGACGGCCCCGCATTCATCTTCAGGAGGGGTAAAGCGCATGTCAATCAAGCGTCTCGGGCGTCACGCCGGAGCACTCGCCGTGGTCTCGCTCGCGGTCTTCGCAAGCACGTCCGCGGCGTCGGTTCGCGTCCCGCTGTCGGGCTGGAACTGGGGCAACCCGGCACCGCAGGGCAACGCGTTGAAGGCCGTCGACTTCACCGGTGGTCGCGGCTATGCCGTCGGCACCGCCGGCACGGCGCTGCGCAGCGACGACGGCGGCCTGACCTGGTCGGGCCTCGCCACGGGCACCGCCGGCGATCTCGCGCGGCTGCAGATCATCGATCCCGACACGGTGGTCGTGCTGGGCGGCGGCGGCTGCGTGCTGCGGCGCACCGACGACGGCGGCAAGACGTTCAAGAAGATCTTCATCGTCGCCGAGATCAACTGCCCCGATCGCGTGCAGGCGGTGCATTTCGTCAGCAAGACGACCGGCTACCTGCTGCTCGCCGACGGATCGGTGCTCAAGACGACCGACTCCGGCGACTCCTTCTCCAAGCAGACCGCGATCCCGGGCACCACGGCCAGTGCCACGCCCGGCGGCGCGATCGCCAAGGACATCCTCTTCACCGGTCCCGACAGCGGCATCGCCTTCGTCGGCACCGGCGCGACCAGCGCCGCGTTCGTCACGACCGACGCGGGCATCTCGTGGAAGCCGCTGACGATCCCGGCCGGCAGCGTCGACCGGCTCTACCGCTTCAGCGCCACGACGATCTTCGCGATCGGCAACGCCACGCTCCTGCGCAGCGACGACGGCGGCGCGACGTTCACCAAGCAGGCGTTCGGCGCAGGTCAGACCCTGACGTCGATCGGCTGCGTCGACCCGAACCTCTGCCTCATCACGACCGCCAAGGGCGAGCTCAACCGCACGACCGACGGCGGCGCGACCGCCACGCCGATCACGGCGTCGAGCGTGCCGCTTGCCGGCGCCGCGTTCGCGAGCGCGGCACGTGCCGTCGCCGTCGGCGCCGCCGGGCAGACCGTCGTGTCCAACGACGCCGGGATCAACTACACCGCGATCGGCGGCGACATCGGCGGGTCGTTCTTCGGCGTGCGCCGCGGGCCCGTCCCGACGGCGGCGTTCGCGCCCGGCGCGAAGGGCCAGATCGCGATGACGGTGGACGCGGGCGCGACGTGGAAGGTCGCCAACGTCTCGACGTCGGCGGACATCCTGGACACGTCGTGGTCGGACGCGAAGGTCGGCTACGCCCTCGACATCCGCGGCGGGCTCTTCCGCACGCTGAACGGCGGCACGACCTGGCAGACGCTGAACGCCGGCGCCGGCGCGGCGCCGCGCGCGGTGATCGCCGTGCCCGGCTCCGACAGCGTGCTGCTGTTCGGCCCGCGGGGCATCAAGCGTGCGACGGGCGGTGGCGAGTTCAACTCGATCCCCGGCAACCTCGTCTCGAAGACCGCGATCTCGAACGCCGATCTCGGCGGCTCGGCGATCTTCGCCTGGGGGTCGGGTGGCAAGCGGCTGCTGGCCTCCACGAACAAGGGCCAGAACTGGAAGGCCGTGAAGCTGCCGCGCAAGACGACCCGCGTCCGCCAGGTGGCGTTCACCGGGGCGCGGGTGGGCTTCCTGCTCGACACCGCAGGTCGCGTGTGGAGCACGACCAACGGCGGCCGGACGTGGAAGCAGTCGCTGTCCGCCGGCACGTCGTCGATCTCGGGGATCACGTTCGGCTCGGCGTCGAGCGGCTACCTGAGCATCGACAGCTTCGGCGACGACGCGACGAACGCCTACGTCCTGCACACGGGCGACGGCGGCAAGTCGTGGCGGCCGCAGGCGATCTCGCCCGGCGTGGTCGGGTCGCTGGGGATCGTCGCAGCCGACGCGAGCAAGGCGTTCGCGCTCGTGAAGGCGCGCGGCGGCGCCTCGGCGTCGCGCCAGCTGTTCTTCACCGCGACGGGTGGCGACGCCGGCGCCGCGTCGCCGCTGAAGATCAAGGCGACCCCGTCGAAGTTCACGCGCAAGACGCTGAAGTCGACGAAGGGCAAGGTGACGATCTCGGGCACGCTGGCCGGCGCGATCGGCGGCGAGCAGGTCACGATCTCGGCGCGCGCGGTCAACGGCGTCGACTGGACGAGCCGGACGGTCACGGCCGGCGCCAACGGCGGCTCGTTCTCGGCGACGTTCAACATCAAGAACGCGGCCGTGTTCGTCGCGCAGTGGGCCGGCGACAGCGGGCGCAACGGCGCGGGCACCTCGCCGCTGACCGTGAAGGTCACGAAGTAAGCGGCCGGACGTCGCGTTCGCCCGGGCCGAGGTTCGCTCGGCTCGGGCGGCCGCACGCCCGGCGTCGCTCCGGGCGGGCCCTCCGTTGCAGCGACACGTAACCACGCGCATCGCGTGACTTGCCCGCGGGGGCGGGCACGGTCCTCGGCATGCGCTCCCTTCACAGCCTCGTCCTCGCCTGCCTCGTCGCACTGCTCGCGGCTCCGGCCGCCGGGGCCCACGTCCTGCACACCGTCGCGCCCGGCGAGACCCTCTGGTCGATCGCGGCGCAGAGCAACCTCACGACCAGGACGGTCGCGGCCTACAACGGCCTGTCGTCCGACGCGCACGTCGTCCTCGGGAGCACGCTGAAGATCCCGTCGGTGGCCGAGGGCGCGGCCGCGCTCGCCGCGGCCGGCGTCGTCCGGCGACCAACCCCGGCGCGACCGCCCCCGCCGCTTCGGCCACCTCCGCCCCGGTCGCCTCGGCGGCCGCGGCCACCTCCGCCACGGTCGCCTCCGTTCCCGCCGGCGCGCCGCGACCGCAGGGCGGCTACGTCGTGCGGGCCGGCGACACCCTGAGCGGCCTCGCGGCGCAGACCGGCGTGAGCGTGCAGCAGATGGCGTGGATGAACGGGCTCGACCCGGCCGCGTTCCTGCTGATCGGGACCGTGCTGAAGCTTCCGAACGGAGCACCCGCGCCCGCGGGCGCCGCGACGCCGGCGCCGGCCGCGCGCGTCGTCCCGCAGGCCGGGCCGATGCCGAGCCCCGGCCGGCTGAGCGCGGAGCGCATCAAGCAGCTCGCCGCCGAGCACGGCGCGCCCGCGTCGCTCGCGGCCGCGATCGCCTGGCAGGAGAGCGGGTTCAACAACGGCGTCGTGTCGAGCGCGAACGCGCGCGGGGTCATGCAGGTCATGCCGGGGACGTGGACCTGGGTCCAGAGCAACCTCGGCGTCGGGCCGCTGAGCCCGACGTCGGCCGAGGACAACGTCCGCGCCGGATCGGCGTACCTCGCGCGGCTGCTGCGCGACAGCGGCGGCGACGCGCGGCTCGCCGCCGCCGGCTACTACCAGGGCCTGCACTCGGTCCGCACGCGCGGCATGTTCGACGACACGCGCCGCTACGTCGACAACGTCATGGCGCTGCGGGCGCGGTTCGGCGGCTGAGCGCGCGGCGTACGCGGCCTCGCTACCCTGCGCCGTCGCCGAACGTGACGGCTCGCAGCACCTTCGCGGGCGCGCCCGCGGCGATCGAGAACGGCGGGATGTCCTGCGTCACGACGCTGTTGGCGCCGATCACGCAGCGCTCGCCGATCGTCACCCCGCTGGTGACGACGACGTGCGCGCCGAGCCAGACGTTGTCGCCGATCCGCGTCGGGCCCTTGCTCGTGAAGCCTTGCCAGGTGATCGGCTTGTCCGGGTCGTCGAAGCGGTGGTTGGCGTCGGTGACCATGCAGCCGTTGGCGAGCATGCAGTGCGAGCCGATCTCGACGAGCTCGACGGCGGCGACCATCACGCGCGACGTTGAGGAACGTCCCCTCGCCGATGACGATCCGCCCGGGCGCCGGGGCGGTGAGCCAGACGTCGGGCTCGAGCAGCGCGCCCGACCCGATCTCGAGCCGCCCCTCGTCGAGCATCTCGAGCACGTTGCCGTGCAGGGGCCAGCGGGCGAACGCCTCGCGGCGCATGAGGTGCCAGTCGACGCGCGCGCGGTTCCACGGCAGCTCGCCGCGCTGATACCAGCGCCACTTCTGAGCCCACAGCTTGGCCTGGCGCGCGAGGTCGGGCATCGGCTGCGCAGGCTACGGGACGCGTCGCACCACCGGCTATGTCGCCTATGCAGCGTCATGAGCTGCAACTTCGACACGCCCTTCGCTTATATACCCCAGGGGGGTATACTTGCGCGCCATGGATCCACCCGGTCTCTCAACAAGCTCGCCTTCAGCGCGACCGTCCACTGCCTCACGGGCTGCGCGATCGGCGAGGTCCTCGGCATGGTCATCGGCACCGCGCTGGGCTTCAGCGACCTCGCCACGATCGCGCTCGCGGTCGTGCTCGCGTTCTTCTTCGGCTACACGCTGACGAGCGTGCCGCTGCTGCGCTCGGGCATGTCGCTCGCGGCCGTCGCCCCGCTCGCCCTCGCCTCGGACACGATCTCGATCACGATCATGGAGATCGTCGACAACGCGATCATGCTCGCGATCCCCGGCGCCATGGAGGCGACGCTCAGCGACCCCGGCTTCTGGCTCGCGCTCGCCGCCGCTCTCCTGATCGCCGGCACCGCCGCCTACCCGGTCAACCGCTGGCTGCTCGCCCGCGGCAAGGGCCACGCGGTCGTCCACGCACATCATTGACACAGCGGCGGCCGGGTGCGCGAGACTGCCCCCACCATGCATCCAAACGAGCGGCTTTTGCGAGATGCCTACGACGCCTTCGGCCGGCGCGACATCCCTGCGCTGATGGCGGGCCTGTCGGACGACATCGCGTTCGTCATCCCCGGTAACAGCGTCCAGTCGGGCACGTTCGCCGGCAAGCAGGAGGTCGGCAGGTACTTCTCGATCGTCCAGGCGCATACCGGCGGGACCCACCGCGTCGAGGTGCTCGACGTGCTGGCCAACGACGAGCGCGCGGTCGCCCTGCTGCGAGCGCTCGGCGAGCGCGGCGACGACGTCTTCGACCTGACCGTCGTGCATATCTGCCCGGTGTCGGACGGCAAGATCACCGAGGTGCGGATCATTCCCACCGACCAGTACGCGTTCGACGCCTTCTGGTCGGACTGAGGCTCAGGCCGCGGCCGCGACCTTCTTCGCCCGGCCGCGGCGCGCCTTGGGCGCCGCGCCCGCCACGCCGGCCTCCGCGAGGTACTCGCCGGTGTGCGAGCCGGGGGTGCCGGCGACCTCCTCCGGCGTGCCGCCCGCGACGACCTCTCCCCCGGCCTCGCCGCCCTCCGGGCCCATGTCGATGATCCGGTCGGCAGTCTTGATGACGTCGAGGTTGTGCTCGATCACCACGACCGAGTTGCCCTGGTCGACGAGCCGGTGCAGCACCTCCAGCAACCGCTGCACGTCGGCGAAGTGCAGGCCCGTCGTCGGCTCGTCGAGGATGTAGAGCGTCCGCCCCGTCGCGACCTTCGACAGCTCCGTCGCGAGCTTCACCCGCTGCGCCTCGCCGCCCGACAGCGTCGTCGCCGGCTGGCCCAGCCGGATGTAGCCGAGCCCGACCGCGTTCAGCGTCTCCAAGCGCCGCCGGATCTTCGGGATGTGCTGGAAGAACTCGAGCGCCTCCTCGACGGGCATGTCGAGCACGTCGGCGATCGTCTTGCCCTTGAAGCGCACGTCCAGCGTCTCGCGGTTGTAGCGCTTGCCGTGGCACTGCTCGCACGGCACGTACACGTCCGGCAGGAAGTGCATCTCGATCTTGATCTGGCCGTCGCCGCGGCAGACCTCGCAGCGCCCGCCCTTGACGTTGAACGAGAACCGCCCCGCCTTGTAGCCGCGCAGCCGCGCCTCCTGCGTCTTGGAGAACAGGTCGCGGATGACGTCGAACAGGCCCGTGTACGTCGCCGGGTTCGAGCGCGGCGTGCGCCCGATCGGCGACTGGTCGACCGCGATGATCTTGTCGAGCTGGTCCAGCCCCAGGATCGCGGTGTGCTTGCCCGCTCGCGAGCGCGCGCGGTGCAGGCGGTTCGCGACCGACTTGTAGAGCACCTCGTTGACGAGCGTCGACTTGCCCGAGCCCGACACGCCCGTCACCGCGGTCAGCACGCCCAACGGCACGCGCACGTCGATCGACTTGAGGTTGTTCTGCGCGGCGCCCGCGGATCTCGACGTAGCCCGACGGCTTGCGCCGCTTGGGCGGGATCGCGATGACCCGCGTCCGCGCGAGGAACTGCCCGGTCAGCGACCTCGCGACAGCCTCGATCTCCGCCGCCGTGCCCTCGGCCACGACCTCGCCGCCGTGCTCGCCCGCCCCCGGCCCCATGTCGATGACGTGGTCGGCCGAGCGCATCGTCTGCTCGTCGTGCTCCACCACGATCACCGTGTTTCCGAGGTCGCGCAGCCGCTCCAGCGTCTTGATGAGCTTCGAGTTGTCGCGCTGGTGCAAGCCGATCGACGGCTCGTCGAGGATGTACAGCACGCCCACCAGCGACGACCCGATCTGCGTCGCCAGCCGGATCCGCTGCGCCTCGCCGCCGGACAGCGTCGCCGCCGCGCGGTCCATCGACAGGTAGCCGATCCCGACGTTCTCGAGGAACCGCAGCCGCTCCTCGATCTCGCGCAGGATCATCCGCGCGATGTGGCGCTCGGTCTCGGTGAGCTTCACCTCGTCGAGCCAGCGCAGCGCCGCGACCACCGACAGCTTCACGAACTCGTGGATCCCGAGGCCGCCGACGAGCACCGCGCGCGACTCCGGCCGCAGCCGCGATCCCTTGCACGCCGGGCACGGACGGACGCTCATGTACTCCTCGATCTTCTCGCGCGAGAACTCCGAGTCCGTCTCCTTGTAGCGGCGCTGGAGGTTGGGGATGATCCCCTCGAAGCGCGTCGAGTACGAGCGCTGGCGGCCGTAGCGGTTGCGGTAGTTGACCTTCACCGGCTCGCCGTTGGTGCCGTACAGGAAGAGGTCTTGATGGGCGTCGGAGAGCTCGTTCCACGGCACCTCGAGATCGGCCCCGTAGCGCTCCGCGATCGCCTCCATGATCTGCTCGTAGTAGCTCGACGAGCTGTTCGCCCACGGCGCCAGCGCGCCCTCGGCGATCGACAACCCCGGATCGGGCACGATCAGCTCGGGGTCGATCTCGCGCTGCGAGCCCAGGCCCGTACAGCGCTCGCACGCCCCGTGCGGCGAGTTGAACGAGAAGATCCGCGGCTCCAGCTCGGGCATCGACGTGCCGCACTTCAGGCATGCGAAGCGCTCCGAGAACTGCAGCGTCTCGCCTGCGCTGCCGTCCCGCGGAAGCAGCTCGATCTCGATGATCCCGTCCGCCAGCGCGACCGCCGTCTCGACGGAGTCCACGAGCCGCTTGCGCACGTCGTGGCGCAGCACGAGCCGGTCGACGACCACCGCGATGTCGTGCTTGAACTTCTTGTCGAGCTCGATCGGGTCCTCGAGCATCCGCAGCTCGCCGTCGACCTTCACGCGCGCGTAGCCGTCGGAGCGCAGCTCCTCGAAGACCTTGCCGTACTCGCCCTTGCGCCCGCGCACGATCGGCGCCATGACCATGAACCGCGTGCCCTCCTCGAGCTCCATGACCTGGTCGACGATCTGCTCGACGGACTGGCCGGCGATGACCGCCCCGCAGACGTGGCAGTGCGGCTGGCCGACGCGCGCCCACAGCAACCGCAGGTAGTCGTAGATCTCCGTGACCGTTCCGACGGTCGAGCGCGGGTTGCGCGACGTCGTCTTCTGGTCGATCGAGATCGCCGGCGAGAGCCCCTCGATCGAGTCGACGTCCGGCTTGTCCATCTGCCCGAGGAACTGGCGCGCGTAGGCGCTCAGCGACTCGACGTAGCGGCGCTGCCCCTCGGCGTAGATCGTGTCGAACGCAAGCGACGACTTGCCGGAGCCCGACAGCCCGGTGATGACCGTCAGCGCGTCCCGCGGAATCGAGACCGTGACGTCCTTGAGGTTGTGCTCCCGCGCGCCGGAGACGACGAGGCGATCGTGCTTGGCCACTCCGACATTGTAGATGGGCGAACAGACGTTCCCATACGGTCGATCCCGCTCCTTGCGGGAAAGGATCGGCGCGGCTCGGCCGAGAAGGCGCGATACGGCTCAGTCGAGCAGGGCGCCGACGAGCTCGCGCGCCCAGTCCGGCGGCGCCGGGCTGGCGGTGAAGATCGCGCGGTAGTAGAGCGGGCCGAGCAGCGCATCGGCCGCGCGCTCGAGCTCGGGGGCCTCCGGGCCACCGCGCGAGCGCTCGCGCGCGAGCATCGCGCTGAGCTGCTCGTGGCGGTCGGCGACGCACATGCTGCCGCCCTCGGCACCGGCCGCACCGATCGCCGAGCGCATGATCGCGAGCACGTCGGGGTCCTCGAGATCCTTCGCGACGTCCGTGACCCAGCGCTCGAGGTCGCCGCGCAGCGTGCCGGTGTCCGGCACGACGATGTCGCCGCTGAAGCGGCTGGACGCGACGTCCGCGGTGAGCTCCGCGAGCGAGCCCCAGCGGCGGTAGAGCGTCGTCGGGTGGACGCCGGCGCGCGCCGCGACGAGCGGGATCGTCAGCGCGTCCGACGGGCCCTCGGCCAGCAGCTCCTCGACGGCCCGGTGCACGGCCGCCCGGATGCGCGCGGAGCGACCGCCGGGGCGGGTCTGGCTGGCGGGCGTCGCGGACACGGGTGCCATTATCGCACCGATCGCTGCGTTACGTGCTATCTTCTCGCTAACGCACTGATCGTTGCATCAAGGAGTCCGCCCATGCCAGCCCTCGCGACATCGCCAGCCGCATCCGCCACGCCCGCCGGCGCCGCCGCGAAGCTCTGGCGCCCCGTCGTCTTCGGCTCGATCACGGCGATCCTCGTGCTGTTCACCGCGGCGTCGAGCACGCCTTCGCCGCTGTACGTCGTCTACCAGGACGCGTGGCACTTCTCGCCCGGGACGCTGACGATCGTCTTCGCGGTCTACGTCCTCGGGCTGCTCGGCTCGCTGCTCGTCTTCGGCGCGCTCTCCGACCACCTCGGCCGGCGGCCCGTGCTCGCGGCGGCGATCGGGCTCGAGGCCGTCGCGCTCGTGCTCTTCATCGTCGCCGACGGCGTCACCGTCCTGGCCGCCGCCCGCGTCGCGCAGGGCATCGCGACCGGCGCGGCGATCACGACGCTCGGCGCCGCCCTCGTCGATCTCAACCCGCCGCACGCGCCGGGCCGCGCCGGGCTCACGAACGGCGTCGCCGCGCTGAGCGGCCTCGCGGTCGGCGCGCTGGGCTGCGGCGCGCTCGTCCAGTTCGCGCCCTCGCCGACCCACCTCGTCTATGCGCTCCTGCTGGCCGGCATGGCCGTGGCCGCGGTCATCGTCGCGCGCATGCCGGAGACCTCGGCGCGCCGCGCGGGCGCGCTCGCTTCGCTGCAGCCGCGGGTGGCCGTCCCGCCGCGCCTGCGCGCGGAGGTCTTCGCGCTCCTGCCGATCCTCGTCGCGAGCTGGGCGCTCGGCGGCCTGTACCTCTCGCTCGGGCCGTCCGTCGCCGCGAGCCTCTTCGGCCTGCACAGCCACCTCGTCGGCGGGCTGGTGGTCACGCTGCTGTGCGGCACCGGCGCGGCGACCGCGCTCGTGCTGCGCGCACGGCCGACGGACAAGCTGCTCGCGACCGCCGCGTGCCTGCTCGCCGCGGGGATGGTCGTCACGCTCACCGGCGTCGAGGCCGGCTCGGCGGGACTCGCCGCGGCCGGCACGGTCGTGGCGGGCGTCGGCTTCGGCGCCGCGTCGCTGGGCTGCTTCGGCGCGTTCGCGCTGATGGCCGCGCCGCACGAGCGCGGCGAGCTGCTCGCGGTCGCCTACGTCATCTCCTACCTGGCGTTCAGCGTGCCGGCGCTCGCCGCCGGCTTCGCGAGCACGTCCTACGGCCTGAAGCCGACCGCGGTCGTCTACGGGATCGGCGTCGCCGCGCTGGGTCTCGCGGCGCTCGCCGCGCAGCGCGCGATCGCCGCGCGCCGCAGCGGCGGCGCGCTCGCTGCCTGAAGCCGCGGGCGCGAGCCGCTTCGCCGCCTGAGCCGCGAACCACCTTCGCCGCCCGAGCCGCGGC
Organism: uncultured Actinomycetes bacterium; assembly: GCA_963766525.1. Taxonomy (GTDB): domain Bacteria; phylum Actinomycetota; class Thermoleophilia; order Solirubrobacterales; family Solirubrobacteraceae; genus CADCVQ01. The sequence goes on along the minus strand of CAVYAX010000015.1, from coordinate 179,944 downwards.
GCGAAGCCTTCGCCGCCCGCGGCGCGAATCCCGTCGCGCCTCAGCCGCGGCCGAATCCCTTCGCCGACCGAGCCGCGGCGCCCGGCGCGTCTGCGAGGATCGCGCGGCGATGTTCGACCACTTCGACGAGCGCGCCCGTCTCTGCATCGTGCGCACGCAGGAGGAGACGAGCCGGCTCGGCCACGAGGAGATCGGCGCCGAGCACCTCCTGCTCGGCATCGCCGCGGTCGACGAGGCGACGATCGGCGTGGCGGTCGAGCGCCTGCGCGCGGCAGTCGTGGCGTTGCAGGGCATCGGTCCGGGCACGGAGCCGGGCTGGACGCAGTTCAGCGCCGAGGCGAAGGCGGCGCTCGAGGGGGCCAACGCGCAAGCGCTCGCGCTCGGCCACACGACGATCGACCCCGCCCATCTGCTGCTGGCCGTGCTCGACGCCGACGGCGCCGCGCGGCGCGTGCTGCGCGAGTCCGAGCTGACCGTCGCCGACGTCCGCGAGCGGGCGATCGCCGCCGCCGGCCACCCTGCGCCCGAGCACGGTGGCGAGGTCCCGCCGCCGAGTGACGCGGTGCCCGTCACGCTCGCGGGGTCGCGATCGGCGACCTCGGCCACCCCGCGGTCGACGCCCAACTGCTCGAGTTGATGCTCGCCGGGAACACGCGCGCCGCGCGCCTGTTGCGCGAGCACGGCATCGACGAGGCGGCCGTGCGCGCGGCGCTCGGGCCGCGCGAGCTCTAGCCCTCGACGGTCGCGTAGACCTCGTCGAGCAGCGCGGCCCGGTCGGCGAGGTCGAAGTTCTCGGCGAGGTACTTGTCGGTCTCCTCGCGCGTCTGCCCGTTGAGCGCCATGTTCAGCGCGATCAGGCGGGCGCCCTCGGTGTCGTCCTCGCCTGCCTCCTCGACGATGACGGGCTCCGGCTCGTCGTCGAGCGCTTCCTCCTCCTCGACCGCGACGATCACGATCTCTTCCTCCATGACCACGACGGGCTCCGGCTCGTACGCGACGGGCGGTGCAGCCGTCTCTCCCGCGGCGGTGTAGAGCTCGCCCATGTTCCCCGACAGCAGCGAGAGGTCCGCGCTCAGCCGGTTCGCTCCCGTGCGCAGCGACTCGACGAGCGCGCCGAGCTCGGACTCCATCGCGTCGACGCGCTGGAGCATGAGCGCGGTCGCCTCGTGGACCTTGCCGACGTGGTCCTGCGAGCGCGCGATCGCCTCGTCGCGGATGCGCTGTGCCTCGCGCGCGGCGTCCTGCTCGACCTCCGCGGCGTGATCGCGCGCCTCGCGCTCGATCGAGGCGGCGCTCGTCTCGGCGGCCTCGACGATCGCCTGCACCTGCGCGCTGGCGATCGACGCGAGCGACGCGCCAGCCGCGGGCGCGACGGGAGCGGCACCGGCGGACGACGGTGCGGAGCGCGACGACCGCTGCAGCGACTCGACCTCGCGGGCGACCTTGGCGAGGTGCGCGTCGACCGCCGCCGGCTCGTAGCCGCGGCGGCCGATGGGGAAGTCTCTCTTCTCGATGGACTGACGGTCGAGGGCCAACTGGACCTCCGTGGATCTTCGCGGGCGGAGGCCGCAGCCTAGTGGATCGACCGCGCGCGTAGCACCCGAAATCGCCCGCACGGGCGGCGCGCTCGCGCGGCAGGCGCGGGCGCCGCCCGCGCGGCGGCCCCCGCTCGCGGCAGGCGCGGGCGGCGCGCTCGCGCGGCAGGCGACGGGTCCTCGCTCAGCGCGGCAGGCGGGGCGGTCCTCCCTCGGCGCCGCGCTCGACAAGCCCTTCCCGCTCGAGCGCCGCGACCGCCCGCTCCAGGCGCGCCGGCGCGATCGACGCGGGGAAGGCCTCGCCTGACGCGAGCGCGGCGATGACACGGCCGCGAACCCAGCGGTCGGAGTCCTCGAAGCGGGCGGCGGGAGCGCGCCCGGCAGCCGCCGCCGCGCGGGGCGCGACGATCACGCGCCCGCGCGACTCACACCACGGGCCCGCGGGACACCCTTCGCAGCGCGGGGCGCGCGCCGTGCAGAACACCGCGCCGAGCTCCATCGCGGCCTGGTTCCAGTCGGCGTGGCGGGTCGCCGGCAGCAGCTCGCCCGGGTCGGCGCCGAGGCGCGCCGCGACCCGGCGCACGTTCGTGTCGACCGCGGGGACCCGCTCGCCGAACGCGAACGACGCCACGGCGGCCGCGGTGTACGGGCCAACGCCCGGCAGCGCGAGCAAGCCCGCCGCGTCGCGCGGCCAGCCGTCGCGAGCGACGATCGCGCACGCCTCGCGCAGGCGCAGCGCGCGGCGGTTGTAGCCGAGGCCGACCCACGCCGTCAGCACGTCGGCCGGCGAAGCCGCGGCAAGCGCCGCGGCCGTCGGCCAGCGCGCCAGCCAGCGCTCGTAGTACTCGACAACCCGCCCGACCTGCGTCTGCTGGGCCATGACCTCCGAGACGAGGATCGCGTAGGGATCGCGCGTGCGCCGCCACGGCAGGTCGCGCCCGTGCTCGTCGTACCAGGCCAGGACCGCGTCCTGCAGCGGCGCGTGGTCTGGCCGGAGGATCTCGCGAGCGGTCGAGTCGATGATCTGCGGGACGCTATCCCACGCGACCCGGGTCAAGCGGCGCGGCGGCAGCCTGCCGCTCCCCGAGCACCCGAGCCGTCGCCTGACGGCTTGACGCCACCAGCACCGGCTGGCCCGACAGCACCATCACCCGCGCGCGCACCCGCAGGCGTGCCGTTCGCGCGACACGCGAAGGGAGCTTCGCCGACAGCCGCACTCCGCGTCGGAGCTCGCGCGTCCTGCCGGGCGCGAACGACTGCGAGGCGCCAGCGACGACGCGACCGCCCTGCAGGATCTCGGCGAGCGGTTGCCGCCGCACGCGACCCCGCAGGCACCGCGCTCCGACTGCGAGCCGATGCCCCGCGTACCTGGGATCTCTCGGCATCCTGCCCTGATCTCGCCTCAGCGACGGCGCGAAGGAAGGGCCGCGCTGAGAGCTCGCGCGAGCCAAGCACATCACTTCGTCGGGCATCGCGTGCAGCCGGTAGCCGGTTCGCAGACCAGAGGGCCTACCAATGCCGCCGATCGCGGCACGTGACCTGGCGGCGGTCAAGACGAGGGCAACTGTTCGGCCCTCAGGCCCAACGACGACTGCGATGCCCTGCTCCGTCCAGCGCACGTCCGCCCGAAGATCGGCGTGCCTCATCCAGGCGATGAGATCGTCGAGGCGAATCGGGGAGGTCGACTCTCGGCCCGTGGCGACATCTTCGGCGACGAGGTCACCGCCGCCGCGATGATCGACCGACTCCTTCACACGCCGAGATCCTCGCGCTCACGGCGACAGCCACCCCTCAGAGACCGCGACCTCGCTCGCACCTCGGCCGGCTCCTGACCCGGCGCACGCGCGCGCTGGAGCAGAGGGGTGCATCTTCAAACCGGCCTCGACACGCCGAACCAGTGGATTGCGCTCGTCCTTGAGGCCGTTGATAAGGGACAGGATAAGGGGGCGTCCCTGATGCCAGCAGGGTGGTTGAGGAACACGATGTCCAGATGTGCACCAGCGTCCTATTTCAGCCACCAGCCGAGGACATCCGATATGCATCATCGCTCGACGCGCGATAGGCCCAAGCCTGCCCAACCTTCGACCTCCGATATGGCCATTGCTTCGCGCATTCAGCGCGCAACCGAGCGATCGGTATCGATGCCACCTCGACAGCAACCGACGAGACGCACCTTGCGCGCGTCGCGCCGAAGGCGATACCGCGCCTGGGCCGTCGCGGCAGCAAGCGGCCTCCTGCTCGTGTCCACGATCCCGGCCGCGGCCGACGCGTCCAAGCTTCGGCCGGGGTCCACGACCATTAACTTTGATGAGCTCCCGGAGGGTACGGTGGTGACGAATCAATACCCCGCCGCTACCTTCTCATCACCAGGACCAAAAGGGGACGAGTTCATCTATGCGTATCGCTACGAGGATTCCACCTCGAACACGATCTGTAGCGGTCCCGCATGGGGTCCCACGTGCACGCTCGACATCGCGGTTGCGTTTACGACCCCTGTCGACGCGCTGAGCTTTTACGCGTTCGACGTTCAGGAACCCGGAACGGTGGCGCAAGTCGATGTCTACGAGAACGGCAACCTGTCGGCGACTGTCCCGATCATCGGTCAGAGCGCCGGATACCCGGCGCCGCCGATGCGACAGGACCTGAGTGCCTACCACAATGTCACGAAGATCGTGATACGGGAGATATCGGACGACCCTTGGGGTATTTCCTGGGATGACTTTGTGTTCGTCCCCAGGGATGAGCAGCCTCCGCAGCCGTGTGCCGCTCCGGCGCCCGATGAGGTCGTCATCTACGAAGACGCCGGCCACCGCGGCCGCTGTGTCGTCAAGGGCATCGGTCGGTATGACGACGCCGCGGCCTTTGGCCCGCTGCGCGACGACAGCGCTTCGTCGATCGAGGTCGGCGGCGACGTCGAGGCGGTCCTGGCGAGCGCCACGAAACTCGGCGGCGACCGCAAGACCTTCACGGCGAGCGACGATGACTTCTCAGACGACAAGCCGATCCCGGGCGAGGAGCACATCGGCGACGACACGATGTCCTCGTTCAAGGTGCAGCGGCGCGGATCCGGGAGCTGGTGGATAGACCTCGCGACGGACCGGTCCGTGCGCTGGGTGACCGTCGACAGCCAGCGCAACGTCCCCTTCACCGCAATCCTCAGACGCCGGGGCGCCGGCGGGGCCCGCGAGATCCCCGGCGAGAAGCTGTCCTTCGCTGTGGCGGACGGTCCCAACGAGGGCGCGTCGGGGCTCTGCTGGCCGCTGAGCTGCGTGACCAACGGCGCCGGGGGCGTCATCTGGGGCTACCGCGCCGCCGGCGAGACCGGTACCGACCGCGTCGTCGCCTACTACGATCAAGATCGCAACGGCGTGGCAGATACCGGTGAGCCGCGCGTCGAGCAGGAGGTGCGGTGGATCTCGCCGGACTACGTAGCGCTCGGCGACTCGTTCTCCTCCGGCGAGGGCGTACCCCCGTACCTGCCAGGTACCGATGTGCCGGGCCGGAACATGTGTCACCGCTCGGCGGATGCCTACCCCGGTCTCGTCGAGAAAGAGTTGCGCAGCCAGAGCTTTGGCTTCTGGGCATGCAGCGACGCGACGATCGACACGATGCTTCGTGGCGGCCAGTGGGGCGAGCCGGCGCAGGTCGACTCGCTGGCGGCAGCCGACGCGCAACACGGCGTGGACTTCGTCACGGTCACGGCCGGCGGCAACGATGTGCGGTTCGCGAACGTGGCCGCGGCATGCTGGTACACCGTGAAGCCACCGTGCAAGGACAACCTAGAGTCACCGAGTAACAGCGATAGGACCTGGAACGATGTCGTGACCGATGGCATCGCGAAGCTGTCCGCGCCGGGGGGCGAGCTCGACGAGCTCTACGGCACGATCGCCAAGAACGTCCAACCGGGCGCGCGCGTGCTCGTGCTCGGTTACCCGCGCTTGTTTCGCGCCAACATCCAGAAGCCCGGCGACGACAGGGTTTGCGAAGAGGGTTGGTTGGAGGACGGCGGGTTTCGGGATGTCGATCTGAACTGGATGAACGACATGACGCATGCCCTCAACATCGCTATCGAGCAGCGCGTCATTCAAGCAAATCGCGACTACGCGTCGCTGGACGTGACGTTCGAGTACGTCGATCAATTCGACGCGTTCACAGACGAGGACCAGAAGCAGCACCAGCTCTGTGCGGGAGCGGGGGATGATGAGGAGTGGCTGCACGGCATCATCGAGCATCCCACCGATTTCCTGGAAAGCCTTCATCCCAAGGCGCGCGGCCAACAAGCGCTGGCTGACAGGGTGTGGAAGGCGCTGCGCTGAACCGGCCGTGTCCAACGAGCCCCCGGCCCGCTCAGACCTAGATCGGTGAGTAGCGCTCGGTTGTGCTGCGACGGTGCAGTTTTGGCTGCGTCGCGGTGTTCGGGTCGTGTGACGGCAGTTTTTCGGTGGGGTGCGGGACGAGCTGGCGGTCGCGTAGCGCTGTCGGGGCTGGTTGCGGGGTCGCCGAGACCGGCTGTCTGGCCGGGGTCGTCGTCAGGGGTGTCGCCGGGCGACGGTCAGGTCTCGGGCAGGCTCAGCGCGGCGTGGTAGGTGTCGCTGAGGATGCCCGCGTGGCGGTAGCCGGCGGGCAAGTGCAGGATCGTTTGGCGTGCGCTGCGGCTCACGCGCGCGGGAACCCGGAACAGCAGCCGACGCAGGGTCTTGGCGGTCCGCCTGAGCGGCGCGTCGGCCGGCGCTTTGCCCGACGCGCCGGCGGCCGGGCACAGGTCGCAGACGAGCGCGGTGAGGTTCAGCGCGAGCAGGCAGGCCGCGAGCCAGGTGCGGTTGGCGTTCTCATCGGCGCACGGCATCCGGCGCAGCGCTTGGCCGAGCTTTGCGTCCTTCAGGCGTTCTTCGATCTGCGCGCGATGACGATGAAAGTGCTCGACCTGGGCTGCGGGCGCGTGGTGGATGTCGGTGAGGATGAAGCTGTAGCCGTAGACGATGCCGGCGTGCCCGTCGAGCAGCATCGCGAGCTGGTCGGGATGGATCGTCTTGCGCCGCCGTGCGCGCGGGTTGGCCGAGATCTGGGCTGCGCTGTAGCGGGTGCGCCTGACGATCATCCGCAGCGGCTCGTGCTTCCAGCCGGCCGGGGTGTGCGCGATCTCGGCGACCTGCGCGCCCGCGAGATCGCGGGCATCGGCCCAGGCGTCCTCGTCGATCCGGGCGACGAGCTTCCACATCGCGACGGTCCTGGGGACCGACACGGTGAACCGCGCGCCGGCCTTCCGCAGCGCGGTCAGCAGCTCGACGGCGTAGTACGCCGAGTCGACACGAAACGTCACTGCCCCGCTGTGCCCGGCCGACCTGAGCATCCGCAGCGCGCGGCGCGCCAGCGTCGATGATGCGGCGGCGGTCAGCTTCTCCCGGTTGCCGCCAACCAGCTCCGCGGTCAGCGCGCGGCCGCGCTGCGCCCACACCGCGATGTGCGGCGCGTAGGCCACACAGCCGTGACGTGACCTGGCGGCGCCGCCCTGGCGGCCGTGAACTTCGATCTGCGTGGCGTCCAAGTCGATCGTCGCGTCCTCGCCCGCATCACGGCCAAGCGCGCGGTCCAGGCGACCGCCCAGGCGCGCGATCGCGCGCTCGACCGCCTGGATGTGACAGCGCCGAAAGCGCTTGGCGAGCTGACGCGCCGTCGATGCGGCAGGCACCCGCCGCGCGCCGCGCAGCCCGGCGCCGGCACCGTCGGCGCGCAGCTCCTCGATGTCGTCGAAGCACTCGCCGCCGATCAGCTGAGACTCCGCGAGCGCGAGCATGAGCTCGCCGCCCGACACGCCGCGCGCACGCACCTTGACCGGCGCCGCGCGACGCTCGCGCGCAAGCTCACCATCCAGCAGCGACACCAGCCCCAGCGACCGCACCAGCGCCCCGATCACCGCGAGCCCGGCGAACGCGGTCAAGCGCTCATCATCCGCCCTGAACACGATCCGTCCGACCCGTTTGGCACGGTGAGCGCGGTTCATCTTCAAGGTGAGCTCCAATCAGCATCGTGGACAGGCTTCGCAACCCCCACGATCCCGGCCCTGCCGGACGGAAAGCCCCGCATCCAGCGGGGTTTTCTACTTCAAGCCCTGCTCACCCCGCTCGCGACGCGTCCCGCGACCCCCCGCTACTCACGGATGTAGGTCAGAGCGCCTACCGACGCACTCGTCAGCCGTGCCAAGGTGCCGAGGATCGCGGGGGTGCCGGATACCTGCGGATGCTCGGGGATCGGTCCGATGCAGTGGTTGGTCGTCGTGATCGAAACCGGACCCGTTCATCGGTCCACCTGCCGTGAGAGCCGGTGGGGGCGTTGGCCTCCAGCGTAAGGCTCTCGCCGGCGTCGAACGAAGCGGCCCGAAGGGCACGCGCAGTTCTTCGCCGGCGAGAGCTGCCGCCTGGCGGGTCTGCCCCGCCGAACCCCGACCGAGCATCGATGCCGCGGCGGCTCGGTACCATGCCGTCCAAGCGCCGCGGGATAGCCGGCGTCCCACCAGGCGGGTCATGCGACGAGTCGCGGGCTCGGCCTGTACGGCCTGCTCCGCCGTCTCCGGCCCCGACCCCAACGCTCGATCTACCCAGCAGGACAGTCACCGTCGGGCGCGATGGCCCGCCAGGCACGTAGCACTTCCGCAAGACCTTTGCGCCTATGGGGCGTCGGCTACCCCTTCCGGCCATGACCCGCGCGACGCTCGTTCGGGGCTTCGCGCTCGCGCTCGGCGGCGCGCTGCTCGTCGCGGGCGCCGTGCTCGCGGTCTACGACCTGCACGGAGCGATCGTGACGCTCACGATCCTCGTCCCGCTGGGGATCGCGACGGTCGCTGCGACCGGCGCGCTGCTGGCGCACCGCGAGCGCCTCGGCAGCCTGCGCCGGCAAGCGCTCATCACCGGCGCCCTGGCCCTCGGCCCGCTGGCGCTGACGCTCGCGCTGTTCGTCCAGCTCTGTTCGTCTCCGCGCCCGATGCGCTGCTCACGGCGTCGATGGGCGTCTACGGGGCGCCGCTCGGCCTGTGGGCGACGCGCCTGCTCTCCAACCGCGTCATGGACGACGTCGACACGCTGCGCGCGGGCTGCACCAGTTGTCGTGCGCGAGCGGACCGACCAGGCTCCACACGTACTTCGCCAAGCGCGACGGCGTGCACCGTTTCACGGCCGACACGGCGTTCCTCTCGACGATCCCGCGGATGCCGGCGGTGTAGGCGCCCGCCCGCGGATGGTGGGTTACCGCATCGGGTGTTCCCGCGCGTCGGGGTGCGGTTTCTCGGCAACGAACCGCCCGCCGAGCTGACCGTGCGCTTCTGGAACCTTTGGCTGGACTCGCCGCGGCTGCACCTGGGAATGCTGGTTCCCCGCGACACCGTCCGCAACGACTGGAACGGCGTGCGCACCGGGATCGGACACACCGAGCGCGTCGTCCCAGATGTTCATGTCCGCGGGTCGACCGCGATGGAACATCGGCTCGGCCAGGCTGCGCGTGTGCTCGCTCGATCCCGTCTGACCGCCACGTCCGCCGTGGCCGATCGGCGAACCGGCCGGCGACCCCCCGTCGCCGGCCGTGCCGATGGGAACACTCCCAATCATTCGGCGTGCTGTAGCGGCGCATGGCTCAGGCTCGTGAGCGTATCGAGCGCATCCACGTCGTTGTGGTTCTGCATCGCTCTGTTGTATAACTACAACATGGGTCGGCAACCGAAGGACGCCCGGGCGATCCACAACCGGCTGGCGGTGCTGCGGGCCGAGCGCTCGCTGTCGCGCCAGCAGCTCGCGGACGCGATCGGGGTCAACTTCCAGACGATCGGCTACCTCGAGCGCGGCGACTACAGCCCGAGCCTCGAGCTGGCCTTCCGGCTGTCGGAGTACTTCGACCTCCCGATCGAGGCGATCTTCGCGCGCGCGCCGTTCGCTCCGATGACCCGCCAGGCCCTGGTTCGAGAGGAGACGTAAGTGAGCACGACCGCAGTCCCCGACGTGACCTGGCGCGACGCGGTGACGCCGCTGAGCCGCGCGAGCCGCAGGCGCTGGACCGCGTGCTACGCGCTGCTGCTCCTCCTGGCCGCGGCCAGCGTCATCGACGACGCGTTCGCGGTCGGGCGCGGCAGCGACGACCAGATCCCGCTGCTGCTGCTCGTCGCCGTCCCGGTGGTCTTCGGCATGCTGCGCCGCGGCACGCGCCGGCTCACGGCGCTCGACCATCCCGACCTCGACGAGCGCGACGTCGCGGCACGCAACAGCGCGTACCGCATCGCGTTCCCGCTGCTCGCGCTGGTCGTCGTCGCGACGCTCGCGCTGCTCGTGGTCACCCTCCACGACGCGGAGCGGGTCGGCGAGGCCGGCGTGCCGCTCGACGGCTGGCTCGTCGACGGCCAGGTCATGGTCGGGCTGGCCGTGTGGTTCCTGCTGTGGGCGGTGTTCCTGCCGACCGGCGTGCTCGCCTGGCTCGAGCCGGACGCGCTCGAGAGCGAGACGGACGGCGGGCGGCTGAGCGAGCCGATCCGCGACGCGCTGCTCGGGCTGGCGCTCGCGGGCGGGATCGCGATCGTCCTGCTCGCGGACTCCGACGCCGGTCTGTGGCCGTTCGCCGCCACGCTCGCGCTGCTCGGCGGCCTCGGCCGGCGCGCCGCGGGGCAGCCGATGATGTCGCGTCAGCGCAAGCTGCGGGTTGCGATCGGGATCGCGATGATCCTCGTGCTCGTGCTGATCGCGCTCGTGGCGGCGCTCAGCGGCTGACGGCTCACGCTACGACGACGCGCGTCTTGCACATCTTGTCGTGCAAGGCCTCGTTGCCGTCGTCCCAGAGCGGCATGAGGTAGTTGACGATCGGGAGGATGTAGAACGTGAACAGGCCGACGCCCTCGATCAGGATGTTCTTCACGAGCGCCTCGCGGACGAACGCCCGGCCGCCGGGCATGCGCGAGCCGTCCGCCATCACGATCCGCGTGCTTGTGACGCGGTGGCCGACCGTCTGGCCGTCCCAGCGCGCAAGCAGCAGCGGCGCGTAGACGAACAGGGCCAGCAGGTAGCCGATCGCGACGCCCACCGCGAGCCCGATCGCGCCGGCGTCCGGGCCGGCGAGGTAGGCCAGCGCGCCGAGCGCGGCGCACGCGACCACGATCCCGATGCGCACGACGAGGTCGATCGCGGCGGCGCCGGCGCGCGGCCACCACTCGGCGAGCTGCTGCGACGAGGCCGCCGAAGACGGCGGCGGCGCCCACAGGTCGTCGGGCGGCGGCGCCGGCGTAAGGCTGTCGCCGCCCATCGGCATCTACGCGGCCGGCGCCTCGTTGGCCTGTGCCATGTTGAGCTCGCGGCGCAGGTCGCGGATCTCGTCGCGCACGCGCGCCGCGTACTCGAAGCGCAGCTCCTCGGCCGCGGCGAGCATCTCCTCCTCGAGCTCGACGAGCGTCTGCTCGAGCTCGGACAGCGTCATCGTCTCGGTCGCCGCCCGCTTGCGCTTGCGCTTGCCCTTGCCGGGCAGCTTGGACTCCGACTGCAGGAACTCGGCGATGTCCGAGATGCCCTTGACGATCGTCGCGGCGGTGATGCCGTGCTCCTCGTTGTAGGCGAGCTGGATCGCGCGGCGGCGGTCGGTCTCGCCGAGGGCGGCCCGCATCGCGTCGGTCTCCTTGTCGGCGTACATCAGGACCTTGCCCTCGATGTTGCGCGCCGCGCGTCCGATCGTCTGGATGAGCGAGGTCTCCCCGCGCAGGAAGCCCTCCTTGTCCGCGTCGAGGATCGCGACGAGCGAGACCTCGGGCAAGTCGAGCCCCTCGCGCAGGAGGTTCACGCCGACGAGCACGTCGTACTCCCCCAAGCGCAGGTCCCGGATGATCTGGATGCGCTCGAGCGTGTCGATCTCCGAATGCAGGTAGCGGACCTTGAAGCCCATCTCGAGCAGGTAGTCGGTGAGGTCCTCGCTCATCTTCTTCGTGAGCGTCGTGACGAGCGTGCGCTCGCCGCGGTCGACGACGATGCGGATCTCGTTCATGAGGTCGTCGATCTGGTTGCGCGTCTCGCGCACCTCGACGGCCGGGTCGACGATCCCCGTCGGGCGGACGATCTGCTCGACGACGCGTCCGGAGTGCGCCTTCTCGTACTTGCCGGGCGTCGCGCTCACGAACACGAGCGTCGGCGTGATCGACAGGAACTCGTCGAACTTCTGCGGGCGGTTGTCCAAGGCGCTCGGAAGGCGGAAGCCGTAGTCGACGAGCGTCTGCTTGCGTGACCGGTCGCCCTCGTACATGCCGCCGATCTGCGGTACGGTCTGGTGAGACTCGTCGAGGAACGCGACGAAGTCGTCCGGGAAGTAGTCGATGAGGCAGTACGGCCGGGCGCCCGGCATGCGCCCGTCGAGGATCCGCGAGTAGTTCTCGATCCCGTTGCAGAAGCCCATCTCGCGCAGCATCTCCATGTCGTACTGCGTGCGCTGCCTGAGCCGATGCGACTCGAGCAGCTTGCCCTCGGCCTCGAGCTCGGCCGTCCGCTCGTTGAGCTCGCGCGCGATCTCGACCACCGCCGCCTCGATCGAGCCGTCCTTGACGTTGTAGTGCGTGGCCGGCCAGACCGCGACGTGCTCGAGGTCGTCGGCGATGAGCTCGCCCGTCAGCGGGTCGAAGTGCTGCAGGCGCTCGACCTCGTCGCCGAACAGCGTCGCGCGGAACGCCGTCTCCTCGTAGGCGGGGAAGACCTCGAGCGTCTCCCCGCGCACGCGAAACGTGCCCCGCCCCAGCGCGGTGTCGTTGCGCGTGTACTGGATCGAGACGAGCTTTCGCAGCAGCGCGTCGCGATCGATGATGTCGCCCTTGCGCAGGACCTGCATGTTCATCTCGTAGGTCTCGGGCGAGCCGAGGCCGAAGATCGCGGAGACGGACGCCACGATGATCACGTCGCGGCGGGCGAACAGCGCGGCGGTCGCCGCGTGCCGGAGGCGGTCGACCTCCTCGTTGATCGCGGAGTCCTTCTCGATGTAGAGGTCGCGCGACGGGACGTACGCCTCGGGCTGGTAGTAGTCGTAGTAGCTGACGAAGTACTCGACCGCGTTGTCCGGGAAGAACGTGCGGAACTCGTTGCATAGCTGCGCTGCGAGCGTCTTGTTGTGCGCGAGCACGAGCGTCGGGCGCTGCAGCTCCTGGATGACGCCGGCCATCGTCATGGTCTTGCCGGTGCCCGTGGCGCCGAGCAGCGTCGTGAAGCGATCGCCGGCGCGGACCGCCTCGGAGATCTCGGTGATCGCCTTCGGCTGGTCCGCGGCAGGGGTGAAGATGTCGTCGAGCTTGAACGGCGGCACGGCGATCCAGGTTAGCCGGGGTTCCGGCCAGCTCCCGGCCTAGTCGAGCTTGAGCTCGGAGAGCTTCGCCCAGCGCGGGTCGGGCTCGCGCTCGTGGCTGTGCTCGGGGCCCTCGGTGTTGAGATCGGCGCCACAGACGGCGCACAGGCCCAGGCAGTCGTCCTCGCACAGCAGCTGCGCCGGCAGCGCGAGCACGAGCGCGTCGCGCGCCCACGCGTGCACGTCGAGGACGTCGTCGGTGACGTACGGGCTCGACAGCTCCTCGCCGCCGCCGGGCTGGTCGACCTCGCGCGAGTCGACCTCGATCTGCGGCAGCGCGGGCTCGAGGCAGCGCATGCACGGGCCGTGCAGCGACGCCTCGAAGCGCAGCCGCAGCGCGTAGCCGCCGCGTGTCATCGCGGAGATGTCGAGCACCGCGCTGACGACGCGCGGCTCGATCTCGTACTGCTCGCCGCCGAACTGCAGCGCGTCGAGCGCGACGTCGAGCTCCAGCCGGCGGCCCTCGCCGGCGGTCAGCCGCAAGCGCCCGAGATCGAAGCTGTCGGTGCGAGCAGGCATGGTGCCCCTCCTAGGCTAGTGGGTCGGTCCCGGCTGCCCGGGCAGGGTTGGTTACCCGGCGAGCTCGCGCTTGAGCACCTTCCCGGCGGCATTGCGCGGGAGCTGCTCGACGAACACGACCTCGCCCGGGACCTTGAACGTGGCGAGGTTCGCGCGGACGTGGTCCTTGACGTCCTGCTCGGTCAGCGCCGTGCCCTCGGAGACGACGACGAACGCCTTCAGGCGCTGGCCGAAGCGCTCGTCCTCGACGCCGATCGCCGCGACGTCGCGCACGCCGGGCAGGCGCGCGACGAGGTCCTCGACCTCGCGCGGGAAGACGTTCTCGCCGCCTGAGACGATCATCTCGTCGGCGCGGCCGTCGATGAACAGCCGGCCTTCGGCGTCGAAGTGCCCGAAGTCGCCGGACGACAGCAGGCCGTGCAGCTCCGGCTTGCCGCCACCGCCGGTGTAGCCCTCGAAGACCATCTCGTTGCCGACGAAGATGCGGCCCGTCTCGCCGGGGGCGACCTCGCGGTCATGCGCGTCGTAGAGCTTGACGACGGTGCCGCGCGGCGGGCGTCCCGCGGTGCCGGGCGCCTCGCGCAGGTCCAGCGGCGTGGCGACCGTCGCCCACGCGACCTCGGTCGAGCCGTAGAGGTTGTAGAGGACGTCGCCGAACGCGCGCATGACGCGGGTCGCTAGCTCGCCCGGCAGCGGCGAGCCGCTCGCTGCGATGACGCGCAGCGCGCCGAGGTCGTGGCGCGCGAGCTCCTTGTCGCCCAGCTCGAGCAGCCGCTGCAGCATCACCGGCACGACGACGAGCGCGGTGACGCCGTGCTCGTCGATCGCGTGCAGGGTCGCGCGGGCCTCGAAGCGGCGGCGCAGGACGAGCGTCGACCCGAGCGCGATGCCCAGGACGAGGTGCGCGAAGCCCCACGAGTGGAACATCGGCGCGGCGATGAGCGTGCGCTCGTGCGCGCGCAGCGGGATCGACGCCAGCAGCGCGGCCGCGGGATCCAGCGAGGCCGGCTGGTGGCGGGTCGCGCCGCGCGGCACGCCGGTCGTGCCGCTCGTGAGGATCACGACGCGGCCGCACGACTCGGGGGCGTCGAGGTCGGCGCGGTCGCCGGCCTCGATGAGGTCGTCGAGCAGCGGCGCCGCGTAGGCGGTCCCCCGGCCGTCGGACCACGCGACGAAGCGCCTGCGCTGGCGCGCGGTGTCTCCGACGGCTTCCGCGAACTCCTCGTCGTACACGATCGCGCGCGGGTTCTCGCGCGCGCAGACGGCGGCGATCTGCGGCGCGGCGAACGCGGTGTTGAGAAACAGCGCGTCGGCGCCGAGCTTCGCGCAGGCGACGGTCGCCTCGACGAGGCCGCGATGGTTGCGGCAGAGGATCGCGACCCCGTCGCCGAGCCCCAGGCCAGCATCGCTCCACGCGCGGGCGAGCGCGTTCGTGCGCCGGTGGACCTCCTCGAACGTCAGGGAGCCGCGCTCGTCGACGATCGCGAGGCCCTCCGGGTCGCGGATCGACGCGACCTCGTAGCCGGCAGCCACGGTCGGCCCCCAGCGGCGCAGCGCGCGGGCCGTGCGGCGGATCTTCGCCGGGCCCATCGGCCGCAGCATCCCGGTCCGCACGAGCATGCGTGCCGTGAAGGCCTTCGTCGACAGCGTGTCGAGCACGGCGCTCATGGCAGGCGCAGGTCCGGCGGGACGGCGCCGCGCTCGATCAGCCCGTGGATGTCGGCGGCGCGGCGCGAGTTGAGGTAGACGTGGCGCTGGCCGACGCTCGGCTTCTCCTCGAGCAGCCCGGCCGCGAGCAGCGCCTCGCCGACCTCGTCCGCGAGCGCGCGGTCGTTGCCCGCGAAGCCGCGCGACAGGTGGCGGAAGTCCGTGTGGTAGCCGCCCCACTTGCCCATGCCGTTGAGGCGCTGGAGGATCCGGCGGGCGATCCGGCGCGCCGGCTGCGGGTCGTCGTGGGGGCGCGACGCCTCCTCGCCGCCCGTCTCGAGCAAGGCGAGGGCCGCTTCCTCGTGCTCGGCGACCGAGGCGGGGTCCGCGGGCTTGCCGCCCAGCCGCGCGATGGTCTCCGCGCCGTGCAGCGAGCGCGCGATGGGGGCGCGCCAGTCGCCCGCGTCGGCCAGGACGCCGGGCGGCACGGCCAGCGCCTGCGCCCGCAGCCGCGCGACGTCCGCGACGTGCTCCTCGAATGCGATGACGGCGAGGTCCGCGTCCTCGCGCGCGGGCGTCGGCAGGCGCAGCGCGAGGTGGCCCTCGAGCGAGCCCGCTTGCAGCAGCAGGTCCGCGGGCCCGCGCGGCGCGCCCGGCTGCGCGATCTCGATGAGCGCGCCGATGGTCGCGGCCGCGAGCAGCCACGAGCGCTCGGCGGCGGCCTCGGGGTCGGCGCGCAGCGCGGCCGCGACCGGCACGACGGCGAGGAGCGCGTCTCCGTCCGCCGCGAAGACGACCGACACCGGCAGCTCGCGTCCCGAGCGCGGCAGCGCGAGCTCGCGCTCGGAGCGGGCGAGGTCGTCGCGTAGGAGCGCGCGGAGCTGCGCGATCCGCTCGCGGGGCGCCGCCGTGCCGCCGGCGTCCTCGAGCGCCGTGGCGAGCGGGTGCATGCGGTTCAGCGTAGAGCGGGCCGGCGCTTGCGGTGCTCGGGCGCGGCGCTAGATGGCTGATTCCGCGGCCGGGGCCGTCAGATGTGCCCGTATCGCGGATGCAGGGCGCCGCGGGGCGAAGGAGGACAGTGCCAGCGGCACGGACTCCTTCGGTCCGTGGCGATCCTGCGCCGCGAGACGGGTGCAGATGATGGTGCCGGTCGTGGAATCAACCATCTACTTGCAGACGCGCTGCTCGGACCTGCTCGCCGCGGCCAGCGCGGTCTTGGCCGTGGCGATGTAGCCGTCGTAGCGCGGGCGGCTGTCCGGGGCGTACTTCGGCCGCTCGGCCACGAGCATCCTCAGCCGGTCCCTGGCGTCGATCCGCTTGGCGCGTGCGACGAGGCACTTGCTCGCGGTGCTGTCGGGCGTCGGGGGGTCGGTATTGACGTGCGTGATCTCGTACTCGAGGCCCGCGCAGGCCGCCTCGGTCGAGCTGACGTCGACGAGGTAGCGGCTGGGCTTGCCGGGGACGAGCATCGTGGCGACGTTCCCCCGGGTGGCCTGCGACGAGCGCATCCAGCGGCGCTCCGGGTTGAAGAGCGCCACCTTGACCGGGCCGGTGCAGGTCGGCGTCGTCTGGAGCACGCGGACGAAGACCGTGTTGACCGAGTCGTCGGCGTTGCGGCCGACGATCGAGTACCAGTCCTGGTCGCCGGGGCGCTCGATGACCTCGCTCGCCCTGCCGGGCAGCGACTCGACCGCCTGAGCGCCCGCAGGAACGTCGGGAACGTCGGGGATGACGGCTCCCGCGGCGAGGGCGGGCGCGCCGAGCGCGAGCGCCAAGCCCATCCCGATCGCGCGGCCGTGCCGCCGGGGCTTCGCGTGTCGGCGCATGGCGCGTAGCGTATACCGGCCTCGGGACGCCGTGCGCCACGAATCGCGTGCCTGCGGGCCGATCCCCGCCGGATGGCTAGGGTCCAGCGCGTGTCCGCCTGGTTTGAGCACTTCGGCTTCGCGGAGGTCGGCGACGACCTCGTCATGGGCGCGTACCCGCAGGACGCCGACGACGTCGCCGAGCTGGCCGCGGCCGGCGTCACGCGGGTGTTCAACCTCGTGCAGGACCTCGAGTACGACCCCGGCGCGCGCGACGCGTGCGCCGGAGCGCTCGCGGACGCGGGCATCGAGGAGCGCCGCGTGGAGCTCGTCGACTACGGCAGCCTGACGCCCGAGCAGATCGAGGCGGCCGTGCAGCAGGTGCTCGCATGGCTCGGCGAGGGCGAGCGCGTGTACGTGCACTGCCGGGCGGGATGGCAGCGCTCGGCGACGGTGGTCGCGGCGATCGTGACGCTGCTCGAGGGCGTGCCGCCCGCGCGGGCGCTCGACATCCTGCGCGCGCGCAAGCCGACGGCGAACCCGCTGGCGCATCAGCGCGCGGACCTGTTCGCCTGGTGGGAGCGGCGCCCGGCCTGAGGCGCGTGCCGGGTCGCGCGCGCCGCGCGCACGGTAGCCCCGTTTTTCCGTCGGGTGCAGGGCTTACGGTGTGTCGTTCGTCATGGAAGCTGCCATCCGTCTCCCCCTCACGCAGGTCTACGTCCGCAACGGGCGGCTGTACGTCGAGCAGCTGACCGTCGACGACGAGACCGCTGCGCGGCTGGCGGCCGATCGCGACGATCCGGTGCGCTTCGTCGTCGAGGCGATCGAGATCGGTGCGCGCGTGCTGGACCGCGAGCTCACCGGCGTCAACGCCGAGTTCGTGCGCGCGGAGTTCGAGAAGACCGCGCGCGAGCTCGACGCGTCGTTCGTCGAGCGCGCCCGGCGCGTGGCCGACCGGCTCGACGAGAAGGTCGACGAGGTCTTCGGGCCCGAGCACGGGCACGTGACGAAGGCCTTGGAACGCCATTTCGGCGACGAGTCGTCGGTCGCGGTGCAGCACCAGGTGCGTGCGCTGCTGGGCGAGGCCGCCGTGCAGCTGCGCGACGACCTGCGGCGGCAGTTCTCGGCCGACGGCGACGCGAATCCCCTGGCGGGCTTTCAGAACGCGCATCTCGCCGCCACGAAGCAGATGGCCGATCAGCAGGCCGGCACGCTGCGCGCGATGGCCGAGAAGCTCGAGGCGATGAAGCTCGAGATCTCCGAGCTGCGCTCCGAGAAGCAGAAGCTCGCGGAGATCGCCGCGGTCGTGGAGAAGGGGACGGCGAAGGGGCGCACGTACGAGGAGGCGGTCGCGTTGGCGATCGATGCCATCGCATCGGCGCAGGGCGACGACTGCGAGGCGGTCGGCGATTGCGTGGCGAGGGCGGGCGCAAGGGCGACGTCGTCGTGGCGATCGACGCCTGCGCCGGTCCCGCGCGCGGGCGGATCGTGTTCGAGGCGAAGAACTCCCAGCTGTCGCGCAACCGCGCGCTGGCGGAGCTCGACGCCGCCTTGGAGACGCGCGGCGCGGACTTCGCGATCTTCGTCGTGCCGTCGGAGGACAAGCTGCCGGCCCGCACGCGGCCGCTGCGCGAGTTCAACGGCGACAAGATGTTCGTCGTCTACGACGCGGAGGACGACGCGCGCCTGGCGCTGGAGGTCGCGTACGCCCTGGCCCGCGCGCGGGTCCTGATGAACCGCGGCGAGGACGAGTCGGTGGACCCGGCGGCGGTGCGGGCCGAGGTCGAGCGGGCGATCGGCGCGATGGAGGACGTGCGCCGCATCAAGTCGCAGCTCACGAACGCCAGCGGCGGGATCGAGGCGGCACGCCAGATCCTCGACGCGATGGCGAACGACGTGCGCAGCCACCTGGTTGCGATCGAGCAGCTGCTCGCGGCCGCAGGCGCCGCACCGCGACCAGACCCGGCCTGACCAACCTGCGCCTCCGCGCCCTCCGCGCCCGCGCGCCCGCGCGCCTCCGCGCCCCGCGCCTCCGCGCCCCGCGCCTCCGCGCCCCGCGCGCCTCCGCGCCGCGGGACCCTTCGCTCCCCGGGCGAGGCCCGATCGACGTCTCCTACCCTCGGACGCATGCCCGAGCCGTCCGCAGGCGACCCTCCGGCCGTGACCGCCAAGCCCTTGTCGCGGGGTCTGGTGCTGCTGCTCGCGATCGCCTGCGGGGCGGCGGTCGCGAACCTCTACTACGTCCAGCCGCTGCTGAACGTCGTCGGCGAGGCGTTCGGCGTCTCGGAGTCGCAGGCCGGGCTGCTCGTGACCTGCGCGCAAGCCGGCTATCTGCTCGGGCTGGCCCTCCTGGGCCCGCTCGGCGATCTCGTCGAGCGGCGGCAGCTCGTCACGGTGCTGCTCGTGGGCGCCGCCGCGTCGGCAGCGGCGTGCGCGGCCGCACCCTCGATCGCGGTCCTCGGGGCCGCACTCGTCGCCGTCGGCGCGATGTCGGTCGTCGCGATGATCCTCCTGCCGCTCGCGGCGACGCTCGCCGGCCCGCGGCGCCAAGGCCAGATCGTCGGCACGGTCATGAGCGGCCTGCTCGTCGGGATCCTGCTCTCGCGCACGCTGAGCGGGCTCGTCGCGGAGATCGGCGGCTGGCGGCTCGTGTTCGCGCTCGCCGCGGTCGCGATGCTGGCGCTGGCCCTCGCGCTGCGGCGAGGCCTGCCGCCGCTGGCGCCCGCGGAGCGGCTGGGCTATCCCGAGGCGCTGCGTTCCGTCCTGTCGCTCGTCGCGTCCGAGCCGGTCCTGCGCCAGCGCATGGCGTTGGGCGCGCTGGCCTTCGGCGGCTTCGCGGTGCTGTGGACCTCGCTCGCGTTCCTGCTCGCCAAGCCGCCATACGAGTACGGCGAGGGCGTCATCGGGCTGTTCGGGCTCGCCGGGCTGGCAGGCGCGCTCGTCGCTCCGCTCGCCGGCCGGCTGGCCGACCGCGGACACGTCCGCCCCACGCTCATGGTCCTGCTCGTCGCCACGCTCGCGAGCTGGGGGCTGCTGGCGCTCGGGTCGTCGTCGCTGGCCGCGTTGATCGCCGGCATCGTCGTCTTCGACGCGGGCGTCCAGGGCTCGCACATCAACAACCAGAACGCGATCCACCGGCTACGGCCGGAAGCCCGCAGCCGCGTGACGACGGCCTACATGGTCGCGTTCTTCGGCGGCGGAGTGCTCGGGTCGGGCTTGTCGGCGACGGTCTACGCCGCCGGCGGCTGGGACGCCATCTGCGTGCTCGGAGCCGGCTTCGCGCTCTTGGCGCTCGTCGTCAGCGCGCGCCTGCGTCCCGCACGGGCGGAGCGCGCGCCCGCCCCGCGGCCGGGAGGCAGGCGGGTAGCCTCGACGCCGTGACGCGATCGGTGATCTTCGACTGCGACGGCGTGCTCGTCGACACCGAGCTCGTCTCGAACACCGTGCTCGCCGCGCTGCTGACCGAGGCCGGCATGCCGTGCACCCTCGAGGACTGCATGCGCGACTACCGCGGTCGCTCGCTGGAGTCCGTGGTCACGATGGTCGAGCGGAGCAACGGCGGCACGCTGCCGTTCGACGTCGCGACGCGGTACTACGCCGAGATCGAGGCGATCTTCGCGCGCGAGCTCGAGCCGGTGCCGGGCGTCGTCGGCGCGCTCGACCGGATCGCGCTGCCGTCGTGCGTCGCGTCGAGCGGGCCGCATCACAAGATGGAGGTGACCCTGCGAGCCACCGGGCTGTGGGAGCGCTTCGCGGGCCGGATCTTCAGCGCCAGCGAGGTCGCGCACGGCAAGCCGGCGCCCGACCTCTTCCTGCACGCCGCCGCGCGGATGCGCTTTGACCCCGCGACCACGGCCGTGGTCGAGGACAGCCTGCCGGGCGTCGAGGCCGCGGTCGCGGCCGGCATGCGCGCGCTCGCGTTCACGCGCCACAGCGACCCAGCGGAGCTCGCTGCCGCGGGCGGCGAGCCCTTCCACGACATGGCCGAGCTGCCGGCGCTGCTCGTGGCGTGACGACGGTCGCCCGCAAGGTCGTCGTGTCCGGGCGCGTGCAGGGCGTCTTCTTTCGCGACTCTGCGCGGCGCGAGGCGCAGCGCCTCGGCGTCGCCGGCTGGGTGCGCAACCGCCCCGACGGCCGCGTCGAGGCGTGGTTCGAAGGCCCGCCGCATGCCGTCGAGCAGCTCGTGCGGTGGTGCCGCGACGGCCCGCGCCACGCGGAGGTCGACGACGTCCAGGTCAGCGAAGCCGAGCCCGAGGGCCACGAGGCGTTCGCGATTCGCTAGCGCATGGCCCCATATAGGGGTCAAGACGCCACGCCGCTCAGCGGACTTCGGCGGGCTCGTCCTTGCCCTGCAGCCGCTCGCGGCCGCGCTGGACGGCGGCGATGAACTTCGAGAGGTTGACCTCGAGGGTGTTGAGGATCTCGTCGGCGTAGTCCTCGGCGCCGAGGCGGATCTCGCGCTCGCGGGCGCGAGCGTCCTCGATGATGTCTTCGGCGGCGCGCTCGGCCTGCTTGGTGACCTCCTCCTCGCCGACGAGCTGGTTCTGGCGCTCGCGCGCCTCCTTGACGATGCGCTCGGCCTCGCGCTTGGCCTCGGCGAGCATCTCCTGACGCTCCTTCACGATCCAGCGCGCCTGCTTGATCTCCTCCGGGATCGTCGCCCGCATCTGATCGAGGATGTCGTAGATCTCATCCTTGTCGACGCGAACCTGCCCGGTCATCGGGACGAGCTTGGCGTTGTGCACCAAGTCATCCAGCTTGTCGATGAGTACGAGGACGTCCATAGCAACCCTTCAGTTCGCTAGCGGCACAGCTCTTCCTTCAACCGTGCCGCGACCCGCTTTGGGACCAGCTCGTCGATCAATCCGCCGAACATGGCCAGCTCCTTGATGCCGCTGGAGCTGAGGAAACTGTACTGGGGGCTCGCCATGAGGTAGAGCGTGTCGATGTCCGACGCCTGCAAGCGGTTGAGCTGGTGCATCTCGAACTCGTACTCGAAGTCCGAGATCGCGCGCAGGCCCTTGACGATGACCTTCGATCCGTGGTCGCGTGCGAAGTCGACAACGAGCGTCGAGAACGGCTCCGCTCGCACCCGCGGGAGGTGCGCTACCGCCTCGCGGATGAAGCCCAGGCGCTCGTCGACGTCGAACAGCGTCGACCCCTTG
The DNA here is from genome assembly GCA_963766525.1 of uncultured Actinomycetes bacterium. Taxonomy (GTDB): domain Bacteria; phylum Actinomycetota; class Thermoleophilia; order Solirubrobacterales; family Solirubrobacteraceae; genus CADCVQ01. The sequence goes on along the minus strand of CAVYAX010000015.1, from coordinate 157,933 downwards.
CGGATCGGCATGTTCACGACGCCCACGACGACCTCGTCGAAGAGCTCCGACGCGCGCGAGATCACGTCGAGGTGCCCGTTCGTGATCGGGTCGTAGGAGCCAGGGCAGACGGCGATGCGGTGGTCAGGTGTCATGGATGCGGATCACGGTGTCGCCGTAGCGGCGCTCGTCGGTCAGGGCCAGCGCCAGCTCCAGCGGTTCTCGGCGGTCGCTCTCGCTGACGACGCGAGCCCCCGGCGCGAGCACCGCGGGAAGCGCGTCCGAGAGGTCCCGCCCCAGCTCGGCGGCACGCTTGTAGGGAGGGTCCAGGAAGACCAGATCGTATGCCTCCGCTCGGGCGGACGCCATGCGCAGTGCCGCGCGCGCTTCGAGACGGCGGACGTCGCCCTCCATCCCGAGCGCCTCGAGGTTGGCGCGGATGGCCTTGATGGCCGCGGGCGCGCGGTCCACGAACACCGCCGACGCGGCCCCGCGCGACAAGGCCTCGATGCCCAGCGCGCCCGATCCGGCGAAGAGGTCGAGCACGCGCGCGCCGGCGATCGCGGGCCCGAGCACGCTGAACAGCGCCTCGCGCACGCGATCGCTCGTGGGGCGAGTGGCGTCGCCGGGCGGGGCGACCAGCCGCCGCCCGCCGTAGGCGCCCGCGACCACCCTCACGAGCCGCCCCGGGCGGGGGCTGGATCCATCCAGTCCCCGTATCGGGGACCGGAAAGGATCCACCCCCCTCATGCCGGCAGCGGCTGAAGCTGCGCCTCGCCGTAGGCCGCCGCGAGCGCGTCGGCGAGCAGCGCGTGCTGGGGCTGCTCGAGGTCCGGATCCGCCTCGAAGAGCGCCTCAGCGTACACGCGCGCCGCCTCGACGAGCGCCGCGTCGTCGGGCAAACGCGCGAACTTGAAGACCGCCAGCCCGGACTGGCGCGTGCCGGCGATCTCGCCCTCGCCGCGCAGCTCGAGGTCGACGTTGGCGAGCTCGAAGCCGTCGCTCGTGCGCTGGAGCGCGAGCAGGCGCGGCGAGCTTTTCGGCCCGAACAGCAGGCAGACCGAGGCGTGCTCGCCACGGCCGATGCGCCCGCGCAGCTGATGTAGCTGGCTGATGCCGAAGCGCTCCGCCCCCTCGACGAGCATGACCGTCGCGTTGGGCACGTCCACGCCGACCTCGATGACGGTCGTCGCGACGAGCACGTCCGCCTCGCCGGCGGCGAACGACGCCATCGCCTCCTGCTTGTCGCGCGGGCGCATCTGGCCGTGCAGCAGCGCGACCCGGTAGTCGGCGAGCTCGCCGCCCCTCAGCCGCTCGTACTCCGCGGTCGCTGCGCGCGCGGCCAGCGCCTCGGACTCCTCCACCAGCGGGCAGACGACGAACGCCTGGCGCCCCGCGTCGAGCTCCTCGCGGATGCGCTCGTACGCGCGCGCCCGCTCGCCGTCCGTCGACGCCACGTGGGTCGTGATCGGGCGCCGGCCCTTGGGCAGCTCGCGCAAAGCGGTCACGTCGAGGTCGCCGTAGCGCAGCAGCGCCATCGTGCGCGGGATCGGCGTCGCGGTCATGTGCAGGACGTGCGGCACGAGACCCGCCGGCGCCTTCGCGTCCAGCGTCGCGCGCTGGCGGACCCCGAAGCGGTGCTGCTCGTCCACGACGACGACCGCGAGCCGGTCGAAGAGCACGTCCGGCTCGAGCAGCGCGTGCGTGCCGACGACGAACGACAGCTCGCCCGTCGCGAGCTTGCTCAGCGTGTCGGCCCGCCGCTTTGCGCTCGTCGACCCCGTCAGCAGCGCGGTCCGCACCGCCTCACCAGGCATCAGCGACTGCAGCGTCGCGAAGTGCTGCTCGGCGAGCACCTCGGTGGGCGCCATGAACACCGCCTGCATGTCGTGCTCGACGGCCCGCAGGATCGCGTGCAGCGCGACAACGGTCTTGCCCGATCCGACCTCCCCCATGAGCAGCCGCTGCATCGGGCGCGGGCGTGCCAGCTCGCCGTCGAGGGCCGCGATCGCCGCGCGCTGGTCGCCGGTCAGCGTGAACGGCAGCAGCTCCTCGCGCCAGCGCACGGTCAGCGACGGCGGCCGGTCGAGCACCGGCGCCGTGCCCGCCGCGCGGCGCGTCGCGCGGCGGCGCAGCAGCGAGAGCTGGGCGAGCAGCAGCTCGTCGAACGCCAGCCGCCTGCGGCCGCCCTCGAGGTCCCCGTCGTGCGCGGCGACGAGCGCGGCGGCGCGATCGGGCAAGCGCTCGGCCCGGCGGGCGCGCGCCGGCAGCGGGTCGACCGCGTCGTGGGCAGCGCCCAGGTGCGCGCGCACGAGCGCGAGGATCTGCGTCGACGACAGCCCGATCGTCGCCGGGTAGTGCGCGACCTCCTGGCCCGACCCCGTGCTCTCCGCGGTCGGCGCGTGCCCCTCGACGCGAAACGCGTTGCGCGCGGCGAGCTTGCCGTGCAGGACCAGGCGCGTGCCCTTCGGGTACTTGCGCGCCAGCCACGGCTGGTTGAAGAACGTCGCCTTCATCATGCCGGTCTCGTCGGCGACGACGGCCTCGACCAGCGGCTTCATCCCCGCGCGCCGCACGGGCCGGCTGCCGATCGAGCGCACCTCGACGACCACGGTCGCGCCCTCGCCCGCCGTCAGCGTCGCGACGGTGCGCGCCTCGCGGCGGTCGCGCGGCAGGTGCTCGAGCAGGTCGCCGACGGTCTCGAGGCCGAGCGTGGCCGCGGCCTCGGCGGCCTTCGCCGGCGTGACCTTCAGCGGCCGCGCGAGGGCGGAGGGCCGCGGCCAGCGCAGCGGCGCGGCGCGGAGCTCGTCGCGGTCGAGCTCGTCGGCGGTTGCGAAGGCGGTCGGCACGCCGTCAATGATGATCGCCGCGCCGGACCGCTCAGGGCGCGCCGGCGCGCACGCAGCGATCCACGAACGCGAGCTTGCGCTGGACCGCGGCCGTGAGGACGAACGGGTAGATGTCCGGGGCGCCCATGCTGCGGTTGATCGCGTTCAGCGCGTAGGTCAGGGGCAGCCACGCGTCGAGCAGCGTCTCGACGTCCGGCGCCGGCGCCTCGGGGTCGGAGTGCAGCGGTGCGGAGTCCGTCGTCGCGACCTGCGGGCCGTCGACCCGGACCCCGTAGGCCTCGGCCGTCTGCAGCGTGTCGCGGATGTGGAGGTAGTGCGCGAACGTCTCGGCCCAGTCCTCCCACGGGTGCATCGTGGCGTAGGCGCTGACGTGGGTCGCCGCCCAGCCTTCCGGCGCTCCGTCTTCGTAGTGGCGGCTCAGCGCCGCCGCGTAGTCCTCGCGATCGTCGCCGAAGATGGCACGGCACTCGTCGCGCGCGGCGGTCCCCTCCGGCACGAGGATGTCCTGGTAGTAGTGCGCGATCTCATGGCGCATGTGCCCGAGCACGGTGCGATAGGGCTCGCCCAGCTCCTCGCGCCGGCGCTCGCGCTGCGCGTCGTCCGTCTCGGCGAGGTCGAGCGTGATGACGCCGCCGGCGTGCCCGGTCGTGACCGGCTCGTTCGCGCTCGACAGCAGGTCGAACGCCAGGCCGCCCTCGCGCTCGCGCCAGCCGACGACCGGCAGCCCGAGCTCGAGCAGCTCGAACAGCAGGCGCCGCTTGGCCGCCTCCGCCTCGGCGAAGCCCTCGAGCCCCTCGCTGTCGTCGTCGGCCGGGCGCTTGCGCGTGAGCGCGCAGCTCGCGCACCACTCGGCGTCCTCGCCGACGAGCCCGTTGCAGCGCGTCAGCCGGTTGCCGGGGCACCGCGGGCGGTCGTGCAGCGCGACGATCTGGCGCGCGCCCCAGTCAAACGCGAGCTCGTTTCCGCACTGCAGGCAGCGCTGGCTTTCGAATCTGACGAGGCGCCCGCAGATCGGGCAGGCGAACGCGCGCACGTCCCCAACCTACGCGACGCCCGGCGCTACTCGGCCGCCAAAAGCCACCAGTAGCTCGGCTGGCCGCCGACCTCGCACTCGAGCTCGACGCCGCCGGGGCCGAGCGCGCGGACGCCGGCCTCGTCGAGCGGCGCCCCCTCGCCGGCTGATGCACGTCAGCAGCTCCGCGCCGTCGCCGAGCGCCCCGAGCACGGCGCGCAGCGTCGCCTCGGGGTCGCCCCACGCGACGATCGCGTCGTCGACGAAGCCGACAGCCTCGCCGACGGCGAAGCGCCCGGCGCCGTCGGCGCGCGCCGCTGGTGCGACCGCGCCCGTGCGTAGCTGCTCGAGCGCCGCGTCGATCGCGGCGACGTTGTCCTCCGCGGAGCGCTGCGGGTCGAGCGCGAGCGCGGCGCTCAGGCCCGCCTGCTGGGAGCGCACCGCGCTGACGCGCACGAGCTTGTCCGACAGCTCCGCCGCGTGCTCGGCGGCCATGACGACGTTCGGCGAGTTCGGCAGCACGACGACCTCGCGCGCCGGGACGTCGTGGATCGCGGCGAGCAGCTCGTACGTCGAGGGGTTGAGCGTCTGGCCGCCGTCGAGCACCCATACGCCGAGGCTCTCGTAGAGCTTGCGCAGCCCGGCGCCGGCGACCACCGCGAGCGCGCCGCAGCGCTGCTCGACCGCCCCGGGGCCCGCTCCCGCGGCGAGCCGGTCCGAGCGCGCGAGGACCTGGGCGTGCATGTCGGCGACGTCGAGGTGCGAGACCTCCCCCACGCCGTGAAAGAGCGCCGCCGCGTCCTCGGGGTCGTCGGTGTGGACGTGGATCTTCAGCGTGGCCGCGTCGCCGACCACCAGCACGGAGTCGCCGATCGCCTCGAGCGGCCCGATCCAGCCGCGCGGGTCGAGGTCGCGGCCCGTGACGGCGAAGTTCGTGCAGTAGCGGAAGGTCGACGAGTCGTGCTGCGGGTAGCTGATGCGTGCCGGCGCCTGGACCGCGACGTCGGGCGCCGCGGTACCGCGCAACGCGGCGATCATGCCCGCGACGATGATCGTCAGCGCGTGGCCGCCGGCGTCGACGACGCCGCTCTCGCGCAGGACGGGCAGCAGGTCGGGCCCGCGCGCGACCGACGCCTCGCCGGCATGCAGCGCGCGCTCGAGCACGTCGGCGATGAGCGCGTTCTGCACGGCGGGGTCCGCGTCGGAGCGAAGGCGCGTGTCGCCCATGTGGGCGATCTCGGTGGACACGCTCGTCGCCATGTCGCGCAGGACCGTGAGGATCGTGCCCTCGGCGGGCTGGCGCACCGAGCCGTAGGCGCGCTGCGCGGCGCGCGCCATGGCGGCGCCGATCAGCATCGGGTCGACGAGCTCGCCGGGGCGGCTGACGAGCTCCTCGGCAGCGCCGCGGATGAGCTGCGAGAGGATGACGCCGCTGTTGCCGCGGGCGCCGAGCAGGGCCGCGCGGGCGACGGACTCGACGATCTCGTCGCGGCCGATCTCGTCGATCAGGCGGTCCTCGTCGGCGGCGAGGCGATCGACCTCGGCGAGCACGGCCCGCAGGGTGAGCGCCATGTTGTCGCCCGTGTCGCCGTCGGCGACGGGGAAGACGTTGAGGTCGTTGATCTCGCGGCGGCGCGACTCGAGGTGCGCGAGCGCGCCGTGGACGACTGCGCGAAACCGGACGAGGCTGGGGTCCGACATCTGGCCACACGTAACGTCGCCCGGAGGTCGCCGCTTGCGGCGATCGAAGGGCGAAACCGTTTACACGGCCTTCGTGACCTTTCCGGCCTTGAGGCAGCGCGTGCAGACGTACACGCGGCGCGGGGCGGAGCCGATCAGGACCCGGACCTTCTGGAGGTTCGGGTTGAAGCGCCGCTTGGTGGCGACCATGGAGTGGCTGCGGCTTTGACCGAACGCCGGCTTCTTCCCGCAGCTGTGACAGACCTTGGCCATCGCGTCGAGCAGTGTAGCGGTCCGCTCCCCCCGGCCCTCGCGACGGGTTGGCGGCGCGGTGTGCGGGTACCGTCAACCGGGCACGATGCCTCTCGCCGCCACCCTCGATCTGCCCGATCGCTACCGTGTCGTTCGCCATATCGCCAGCGGCGGGATGGCCTCTGTCTGGGAGGTCGAGGACCTGCTGCTCGGCCGGCTCGTCGCGGTCAAGGTGCTCGGCGCGCAGTTCGCGGCCGACCCCGGCGCCCGCGAGCGCTTCCAGCGCGAGGCGCGGACGGCCGCGCAGGTCTCCGATCAGACCCACGTCGTGACGATCTACGACATCGGCGAGCACGGCGACGACGCGTTCATCGTCATGGAGCACTTCGCCGGCGGCACGGTGGCGGACCGCCTGCGCGCCGCCCGCGACGCCGGCGAGCGGATCCCGCGTGAGACGGCGCTGCGCTGGCTGCGCGAGGCCGCGACGGGCCTGGACGTCGCGCACGCGGCGGGCATCGTCCATCGCGACGTCAAGCCCGCGAACCTCCTGCTCGACGCGCAGGACCGGCTCGCGGTGGGCGACTTCGGCATCGCCCGGCTGGCCGACGACACGCAGATGACGATGACGGGCCAGGTGCTCGGGACGGCGGCGTACATCTCGCCCGAGCAGGCGCTGGGCCAGCCGGCGACCGACGCCAGCGACCGCTACGCGCTGGCGGTCGTCGCGTACGAGCTGCTGACCGGGTCGCGGCCGTTCGCCGGCGGCCCGCCGAGTGCCCAGGCGCGCCAGCACGCGGAGGCGCAGCCCGCGCGGGCGTCCGAGGCGGCGCCCGGCCTGCCGCCGGCGGTCGACGACGTCTTGGCGCGCGGGCTGGCGAAGGACCCGGCGCGCCGGCCGCGCTCGGCGACCGAGCTCGTCGCCGCGCTGGAGTCGGCGCTGGATGGCGGCGCCGGCATCGAGCCGACGCGGCCGTTCGAGCCGACCGCCGCGACGGAGCGGCCGCGGACCCCGCCGGCGCCGCCGCCCGTGCGGCGGCTGCGCCCGAGCCCGCCGCCCGCCGCGGCAGGCGCCGCGGGCGCCGCCGGAGCAGCGGCCGCCGCGGCCGCCGCCGCCGAGCCGGCCCTCGGCGCCGACGGGGCGTCCGCGGCCGCCGCCTCGCCCTCCCCCGCGGGCCGCTCGCGCGGTCAGGACTCCGCTGGAGCCGCCGGTGCCGCGCGCGGTCAGGACTCCGCTGGAGCCGCCGGTGCCGCGCGCGGTCAGGGCTCCGCTGGAGCCGCCGGTGCGGCGCGCGGTCAGGGCTCCGCCGGAGCGGCCGGTGCGGCGCCCGCGCCGGGCTCCGCCGGAGCGGCCGGAGCCGCGCGCGGGCCGGGCTCCGCTCGCTCGGGCGACGCGGCGAGGGGCCCCGGGCGGGGCCCGGCGCGCGCCGCGGGCGGAGCGCCGCTCGCGCCTCGCGCCCGCCGCGGGCCGATGCCGGCGCTGCTCGTCGCGACCCTCGCCGTGGCGGCTGTCATCGCGCTCGTGCTCGTCCTGGCCGGCGGCCGCGACGACCCGTCGTCCCGGACCGCCGACCGGCGCACCTCCACGTCCGAGGGGTCCCGCACGTCGACGACCGCCGCAGCCGCGCCGCAGCCTCCGCCACCGCCCCCCGCACCCCAGCCCGCGAGCGCTGGCGGCGAGAAGCCCGCTGCGCTGCACGCGCGAGCGTTCGCGCTGGTCAAGCAGGGCCGCTACGGCGAGGCGCTCGCGCCCGCGCAGGCCGCCGTCCAGGGCTACAGGGACGCCGGCGAGACCGGCGGCCTGCCGTACGCCTACGCGCTCTTCAACTACGCGGTCGCGCTCAACCGCTCGGGCAACCCCGCGGCCGCGATCCCGCTGCTCCAGGAGCGCCTGAAGTTCAACGATCAGCGGGCGACGGTCCAGGCCGAGCTCGACGACGCGCTCGCCAAGACCGGCCAGGCCGCGCCGGCCGGCGGCAACGGCAAGGCGAAGGGCAACGGCAAGAAGGACAAGGGCGACCGCTGACGCCGCAGTGCGCGGCGTTCGGCCCCCGCCGCGGCTCTCGTGTGTCGATCTACTCGGTCCAGGGCCGAGTAGGGCGAACCACCATCCGGCGCGGCTTAGCGGCGCGCGGGCGTGCGGTCGGGCGCGCGCTGGGGTCTGCGCGCGGGGCGCTCGTAGCCCTCGCGCAGCGGCGTCTCGTCGCGCAGCCGAACAGGGCTTGGGTCCGCGGTGGCGAGCGGCAGACGCGAGCGTGCCCCAGAAGGCGAGGGAGGCGGCGGCCCGGGCGCCGGATCGTCGGGCCCTCCGCCCCGGCCCCAGCGCCGCCACGGCTTGGGGCGGGCGTCGCCGTCGAGCATGCCCCACACGAGCATCAACCCACCGACGACATGCACGACGAAGATCAGCGAGAGCGCCAGGATCTCCTCTGCCTCGTTCACAGGCACAAGACCAGCCTACCCGCCCGCGATCACTCCGCAGCCAAGCGGGCGCGCGTCCGCAGGAGGGCCAACACCGCCTCCGCGGCGTCGGCGCCCTCGTCGCGCTTGCCGCCGCCCGACCGCTCCATCGCCTGCTCCATGTTCTCGACCGTCAGCAGTCCGAACCCGCACGGCACGCCGGTGCGCAGCGCGACCTCCTGGATGCCGCGCGCAGCCTCGGCGCAGACGTGGTCGTAGTGGCTCGTCTCCCCCCGGATGACCGCGCCGAGGCAGGCGATGCCGCCGTACTCGCCGGTCTCGGCGACCATCAACGTCGCGAGCGGCAGCTCGAACGCGCCCGGGACGTCGAAGACGTCGACGCTCTCAGCGCCGGCCGCCTGGAAGAGCCCGGTCGCGCCCTTCACGAGCCGGTCCGCCAGCTCCTCGTAGAACCGCGCGACGACGATCGCGTACCTCACGACTCCCCCATACCCTGCTCGCCGCGGTCGCGCTCCTCCTCGTCGTGGAGCATCTCCTTGTCGACGTCGAGGCCCTGGTGGTGCAGCGTGTGGCCCATGCGGTCGCGCTTTGCGCGCAGGTAGCTCTCGTTGTGCGGGTTGGCGATGTGCTCGATCGGGACCTGCTCGGACACCGACAGCCCGTAGCCCTCCAGGCCGCGGATCTTCTTCGGGTTGTTCGTGAGGATCCGGATCGACGTCAGGCCGAGATCGACGAGGATCTGCGCGCCGATGCCGTAGTCGCGCAGGTCGGCGGGCAGGCCGAGCTCGAGGTTGGCCTGGACGGTGTCCATCCCGCCCTCCTGGAGCTTGTAGGCCTTGAGCTTGTTCAGCAGGCCGATGCCGCGGCCCTCCTGGGCGAGGTACAGCAGGACGCCCTGGCCCTCCTCCTCGATCATCGCCAGCGCGGACTCGAGCTGCTCGCCGCAATCGCAGCGCAGCGAGTGGAAGACGTCGCCGGTGAGGCACTCCGAGTGCACGCGCACCAGCACGTGGGACGCGCCGTCGATCACGCCCTTGACGAGCGCGACGTGGTGCTTGCCGCCGACGAGCTCGCGGTAGCCGATGGCCTGGAAGTCGCCGAAGCCGGTCGGCAGCTTGGTCGAGACGACGCGCTCGACGAGCTTGTCGTGGCGGCGGCGGTACTTGATGAGGTCGGCGACCGTGACCATCTTCAGGTCGTGGCGCTTGCAGTACTCGACGAGGTCGCCGACGCGCGCCATCGTCCCGTCGTCGTTCATGACCTCGCAGATGACGCCGGCGGGGTTGAGGCCCGCGAGCCGGGCGAGGTCGACCGCGGCCTCGGTCTGCCCGATCCGCTCGAGCACGCCGCCGGAGCGGCTCTTCAGCGGGAAGATATGGCCCGGCTGCACGAGGTCGCGGGGCGAGCTCTCGGGGTCGATCGCGACCTGGATCGTGCGGGCGCGGTCGTGCGCCGAGATGCCGGTGGTGACGCCCTCGCGCGCCTCGATCGAGACCGTGAACGGCGTCTCGAACGCGGACTCGTTCTTCGCGGCCATGAGGTCGAGGCCGAGCTCGTCGCAGCGCTGCGGCGTGAGCGACAGGCAGATCAGCCCGCGGCCGTGAGTCGCCATGAAGTTGATGGCCTCGGGCGTCGCAAACTGCGCGGCCATCGTGAGATCGCCCTCGTTCTCGCGATCCTCGTCGTCGCAGACGACGACCATCTTCCCCGCGCGGATGTCCTCCAGAGCCTCGTCGATGGTCGCGAACGGGCTGTGCGTCGTGGAGCTCATGCCTTGCAGCTTCGCAAACCCGGCCCGCGGACGGGCAGGCGCAACGGTTCGCCCTTGCAATCGATCACTCGCGTGCTAGACCTTCCAGCCGCGCTGGAGGTTCCCGAGGTCTCGCGGCTCGTGGGCTTCTTGGACGGCGGGGCCCAGCAGCTTCTCGACGTACTTGGCGAGGACGTCGACTTCGAGGTTGACGCGCTGGCCCAAAGCTGCCGTGCCGAGGTTCGTGCGCTCGAGGGTCTCGGGGATGAGGCTGACGTCGAAGGCCTCGTCGTCGATGCGGGCCACCGTCAACGAGACGCCGTCGACCGCGATCGAGCCCTTCGAGACGACGTAGCGCAGCAGCGCCGGATCCTCGGGCGCGATCGTCACGACGCGGGCGAAGCCGTCGTCGCGGACGGCCGCCACGGAGCCGACGCCGTCGACATGGCCTTGCATGATGTGGCCGCCGAGGCGGTCCGCGGCGCGCAGCGCGAGCTCGAGGTTGACGGGCGAGCCCGCCGCGAGGCCGGCCAGAGACGAGCGGTCGAGCGTCTCGTGCATGACGTCGGCGGCGAAGCCAGCGTCGGAGAGGTTCGTCGCGGTAAGGCAGACGCCGTTGACCGCGACCGAATCGCCCGAGGCCACGTCGCCGGCGAGCGCCGTCGAGACGGTCAGGCGGACGCCGTCGCCGGTCGCGTCGACCGACGCCACCGAGCCGAGGTCGGCGACCAGGCCCGTGAACACGCGGCTACCACTCTCGCAGGCGCGCGGAGATCAGCAGGTCGTCGGCGACCCGCTCGCAGTCCAGCGTCAGCGCCCGCAGCGCGTCGGAGATCTTCTCGACGCCCTCGCCCTCCAGGGGGTCGCGCGCCGCCCGCCCGCCGAGCAGCAGCGGCGCCAGGAACAGCCGCACCTCGTCGATCTCGCCGGCGTCCAAGAACGCCCCGGCGAGCTTCGGGCCGCCCTCCAGCAGGATCGACGTGACGCCCGTCGACCCGAGCTGGTCCAGCGCGGAGCGAACGCGCGCGGGCTCGTTCTCGCCGACAGCGACCACGACGTCCGCGCCCGAGAGCTCCAGCGCCTCGGTCGCCGACCGCCGCGCCGCACGCGACACCACGACGGTCAGCGGCAGCGCGGGCGCCGACGCGACAAGCTGCGAGTCCAGCGGCAGGCGCGCCGTCGCGTCGAAGACCACGTGGCGCGGCTGGTGGTGGACGCCCTCGACGCGCGCGGTCAGAGCGGGATCGTCCGCCAGCGCGGTCCCGATCCCGACCGCGACAGCATCGACCGAAGCCCGCCAGCGATGCGCCCGCGCGCGCGACGACTCGTCGGAGATCCACTGCGAGTCGCCGGTGCGCGTCGCGACCTTGCCGTCGAGCGTCATCGCCGACTTGAACAGCACCCACGGGCGCCCCGTGCGCGCGTGCTTGCGGAAGGCCTGGTTGATCAGCCGCGCCCGCCCTGCGAGCTCGCCGTCGGCGACCTCGACGACGACGCCCTCGTCGCGCAGGATCCCCAGCCCGCGCCCGGCGGCCTTCAGGCTCGGGTCGTCGGAGGCCACCACGACGCGCGCGATGCCGGCCAAGAGGATCGCGTCCGTGCACGGCGGCGTCTTGCCCTGATGGCAGCACGGCTCCATCGAGACGTACAGCGTGGACCCGGCGAGGTCGGCGCCCTCGGCGGCGGCGATCGCGTTGACCTCGGCATGCGGCCCGCCGTGCTCCTCGTGCCAGCCCTCGCCGATGACGGTCCCGTCGCGCACGAGCAGCGCGCCGACCATCGGGTTCGGATGGACACGGCCGAGCCCGAACTCCGCGAGCTCGATCGCTCGGTCCAGGTGGTCGTGGTCTGCCGCGGTCAGCAGGGACACGGCCGCAGCATACGGCGCAGAGTTAAAGAGGGGCTCCGAGGGTGATCTGGGTGATCGGTGGCCCGGCGCCCCTGTCGATGCAGCAGTTTTCTTCGTCTGGGCGGGGTTCAAGGGACGCGCACGGTTGCGACGTAGGCTGCCGGGCTGTCGAGGTCCTGCGAGCCGGAGGTCGTTTCCATGCGCGTCACCCAAGCATTCTGGCGTCTGCTGCGCCTCGAGGGGGTATGGGTCCGCGGCGTGACGTTCGACGAGGACCGCGTCGTCGTGCGCGTCGCGTTGCGTCGCCGGCGGCTGGTCTGCCCGCTGTGCGCCTTCTGCACGGCCGCGAGCGAGGGCGTGCAGGCTCACGACTCGGTCTGGCGGCACCTCGATCTCGGCACCTGGCGCCTGGAGATCCGCGCACGGCTGCGCCAGCTGCGCTGTCCAGTGCACGGCGTCCATGTCGAGGCAGTGCCCTTCGCGCGTCACCGCGCCGGCCTGACGCGCGATCTCGACGATCTGGTCGCGTGGCTTGCAACGAAGGCCGACAAGACAACGATCAGCCGGCTGGTGCGCGTGGACTGGCAGACGGTGGGGCGCGTCGTCGCGCGCGTCAGCGACGAGCAGCTTGACCAGCGGCGCCTGGACGACCTGTTTGACATCGGCATCGACGAGATCGCGTGGCGCGGCGGCCATCGCTACCTGACGCTGGTCACCGATCATCGCCGCGGCAAGATCGTGTGGGGCGCCGAGGGACGCAGCGCCGCGGTCGCCGACCGGTTCTTCGCCGAGCTCGACGCGCCCGGCGAGCCAGCCGCGACCGAGCCCACGGCCGCGATCGGCGACATCGTCGAGCCCGACGAGCAAGATCGCCCGCGCATTGGGCGGCGCGCCGCCCGGCTTGAGGCGATCTCACTGGACATGGGACCCGGCTACGCACGCAGCGCGCGCCAGCACGCCCCGCGGGCGCTCATCTGCATCGACCCCTATCACGTCGTAGCGGTGCGCCACGAGGCGCTGTTGGTTCGTGCGGGGTGCAAGACCCCGACGCGGGGCTGTCGCGGCAGCCCGGTGAAGCTGAGGACAGCCTGACTCTGGAGCTGTGGGGAAGGGCGGCAAGCAGTCCTGACAACGACGCGGCGCGCGGGAACTATCGGATCGCGCGGGCGCGGCAAGCAAGACGGAGAGGCGTAACGAAGTGAACCAGTGCCAGAACCCCCTTGAGCGTGGATCCCGGCTCAAACCCGATGGATACGGGCTGGGTCAAGCGGTGAGCGCAGTCCTCGTAGTTGCCGAGGGCTGCGGCCCGGTGGGCGTCGCGAATGCGCTGCGCCGGGTCCGTGACGCATGTCCGCGTGAGCGTTACGGCAGGCCCGCAGGGGAAGAGCTGGGCGCCGATCCCGTCAAGCGAACGGCAGTGAACGTGGGAACCCGACCGGTGTCGCCGACGCGCCCCTTGGGGTGCAGGCTAGGCGCAGCGTCCGCTGATGGTGCGGGTCGGGGGCGGAGCTCTCGTAGTAGTCCGAGCCTGGGAGAGCCGGGCACATGGCGAAGGGGAGCAGCGGGCTTGCAGCGCCCGTCTGGAATGCAAGGAGGTCGCCGGTGAATACCAGCGCTCCAGGCCCGGTGCCAGAAGCGGCGCGGGCCAGGGTACTCGGGATCCAGCGCAAGCTGCACAAGTGGGCATCCGATGATCAGGACCGCAGGTTTGATGACCTGCACAACCTCGTCTGTGACCCGGCCGTGCTGATGGTGGCGTGGCTTCGGGTTCGGTCGAACACAGGGTCACGCTCAGCCGGCGTGGACGGGCAGACCGCCCGCCACGTCGAGCAGCAGGTGGGCGTTGAGAAGTTCCTCGGAGAACTCCGTGAGGAGTTGCGTTCGGGGAGCTTTCGGCCGTTGCCGGTCAAGGAACGGAAGATCCCCAAACACGGCGGCAAGCTGCGTCGCCTCGGGGTTCCAACAGTCCGCGACCGCGTTGTTCAGGCCGCCCTGAAGACGGTGCTCGAGCCGATCTTCGAGGCCGACTTCAAGCCCTGCTCTTATGGGTTTCGGCCGGGACGCCGCGCCCATGACGCGATCGCTGAGATACACATGCTCGCGACCAACTCCTACGAGTGGGTTCTCGAAGCAGATATCAAGGCGTGCTTCGACGAAATCTCGCACACGGCTGCTCTGCAGCGGCTGCGGACGAGAATCGCCGACAAGCGCGTTATGTCGTTGGTCAAGGCGTTCCTGAAGGCTGGGATCCTGACTGAGCTGGGCGGCCACGAAGACACGCTCGCGGGCACTCCGCAGGGCGGGATTCTCTCGCCGCTGATCGCCAACATCGCCCTGTCGGCGCTGGACGAGCACTTCGCCCGCGGGTGGCAGACGACGATGGCGACACGGCCAGCACGGGAGGGAATCCGGCGTCGTGGTGGCGCGACCTACCGGCTGATCCGCTACGCAGACGACTTCGTCGTCTGCGTCGCCGGCCGCGAGGAACACGCCGTGGCGCTGCGAGCTGAGGTCGAGCAGGTGCTTGCACCGCTCGGTCTCAGGCTCTCCCCGGAGAAGACCCGTGTTGTGTCGATCGATGACGGGTTTGACTTCCTCGGATTCGCGATCAAGCGCGTCCGCGGACGTCACGGCCGGATGGTGATCCACACCTACCCGTCAAAGCGGGTGAGGTGTGTCTGAGCTAACGCCACGCATCCGGCCGGCAATCAGACCGCATCGGGCGGGTCGGGCGGTGTGGTGTTGGTGGTAGGGGTAGCTTCGCTGCGGCGTCCTGTCAAGAGCGCCGCTGCGCGGCTCGCGCTGCTCGGCCCTGTCGGGCTGCCCTTGACAGGCCGTCCTCGCTGCGCTGATGGTGTCGGTCAGGCGGGCAGCAGGGCTGCCCGCGGGGTGCGCGGCTCTCACGGCTGCTCCTGTCGTCGGGCGCGGTTGTGAGCGATCCGCAGCCGGCGGGCGCGTCGCATGCCGACGCGGCGGGCTTGGCGGATCGCGGGGCCGCGGCCTTCGTGTTCGTCGTCGGGGGTGACGTAGCCGATGCCGGCATGCAAGCGCTTGGTGTTGTACTCCTCGCGGACCGTGGCGAGCTCGGCGCGCAGGACGGCGGGGTCGGTGATGCGGTCCAGGTGCGGCCAGTCGGCCTTGACGTGGCTGAACAGGCTCTCGATCCACGCCTGGTCGGTCGGGGTGCCCGGCCGGCCGAAGTGCTGCGCGATCGCGCACATCGCCAAGAACTCCCTGGTCGACCCGGACGTCATCTGCGGCCCGTTGTCGGACACAGCCAACAGGACCGGGCGGGCCGGATCGTCGACGGTCGGGTCGGCGAGCCGGCGCTGATACTCGTCGACGCGGTCCAGCAGGCCCTCCTGCTCGAGCGCGAGCGTGAACGCGAGCTGCACCTGCAGCCCGGTCTCCTCGGCCGAGACGACCTCGCAGATCCACTTGCGCGTGACGAGATCCATGATCATCACGACATACGTGGCGCGGCAGCGCGCGAACCGCGTCGTGTCGTAAATCCAGATCGAATGGCGCTCATATGCAGCCCATTCGGGAAACGGAGTGCGCTCCGAGCGCCCGGCGCGGCGCGGCCCGCGGACCCTGAGGCCGTGCGCGGCGAGCACCCTGCGGACCGTCGACTCCGACACCCACACCACGCCCTCGTAGCTGCCGCGGTGCGCGAGTTTGCGATGCGAACGGTCCGTCAGCCCATGCTGCTCGAAGACCGCGATGACCGCGGTCTCCTCGTCCGGGGTGATCGCGTGCAGCGCGCCGCCGCCCGGCCGACGGTCCTCAAGCGTCCCCGCCTGGCGGCGCTCGCGCCAGCGCCACGCGCGTGTCTCGCCGAGCTCCAGGTACGAGCACACGCGGCGGTGATCCCAACCGTCGCTCATCGCCCGATCTATCAGCGTCAGCAGCTCGTGCTTGGTGGCCGCCGGCACCCGCAGCGGGACCCGGCCACTCAGTCCCAGCGCCCTTTTCCCTCCGCCAGCATCAACCGCACGCCCATCTCCTTCAGCGCCTCCGACAGCCTGGCGATCTCCGCCCGCGTTGCAACCAGCTCCGGATCCGTGCCGCCGCCCGCCCGCACCCCGGGCTTCGACGCCGCCAACGCGTCCAGCGCCCCCTGCCTGGCGACCGTGCGCAGCTTCATCACCGTCGAGCGATCGACGCCGGAGCGGTCGGCCGCCTCGCTGATCGTGTACTCGCCACGAACCAGC
This sequence comes from uncultured Actinomycetes bacterium, assembly GCA_963766525.1. Taxonomy (GTDB): domain Bacteria; phylum Actinomycetota; class Thermoleophilia; order Solirubrobacterales; family Solirubrobacteraceae; genus CADCVQ01. The sequence continues at coordinate 141,930 of CAVYAX010000015.1, read as the reverse complement.
GACAGCCAGATCTCGTACTTCTCGCTCGGCGACAAAAACCGCTTCGCTCGACGGCCCGACGGGCCGGTACCGTTGGACTGCACGCTCATCATCGACTCCTTCTAAACAGGCCCGAAAGGCTGCCAGATGCGGACTGATCAAACCGCCGATGTGTGGCGCGAACTCAGACGCAAACCACGGGCGCTTGCGTCCGTCAAGGCGAAGGTGCGCCAGATCACCAAGCACACCGGCCCCGACCAGGCACCCGACCAGCTCCTGCACCGCGTCAACGCGGTGCTCAGGGGCTGGTGCAACTACTTCCGTCACGGTGTCTCATCGCGGACGTTTGGCTACCTGCGCCACTACGCCTACTGGCGAGTGGTGGGCTGGCTGCGCCGCAAGCACCGAAAACGGAACTGGAGCTGGCTGCGCCGCACCTACCTCAAGGAGCGGTGGCCCGCCCACGAAGGCGTGGAACTCTTCAACCCGGTCGCGCTCGGCACCAGCCGATACCGCTACCGCGGCGCGAAGATCCCGCTGCCCTGGACGGCCGGCTACATCGCCTTGCGCGATCACGCCACAGCCATGGACCACCTGGAAGGACTGATCGCCAGATGACCACCGGCATGCTCGTGGAGAGCCCGGTGCGGGGGAACTCGCACGCCGGGTTCGGCGGGCGGCCCGCGGAAACGGAGCGGCCCAAAGGCCGCCACCGCGCCGCGGGCCGACCCTACCTCGCCAACCGCGCCCTCGACGAAGTCCGCCGCAGCTACTGGAACGCGCTGCGCGACAGCGACGAGCCGACCGCTGCCAAACGCTTCAAAGACGCTCGCTGGGCGTTGCTGAAGAACCCCGCAGACCACACCTCCAGGCAGGCCGCGACACTACGCAACCTGCGCCGCGCCGGCGGCGACGTGTGGCGCGCGTACACCCTCAAGGAAGCCCTCAGAGCCATCTTCGACCGCGGCCTGAGCAGCGTCGACGCCGCCGTCCTGATCGAACGGTTCTGCTCGCGCGCCGCCCGCAGCCGCCTGCGCCCGTTCGTGCGCCTCGGACAGACGATCCGCAAGCACGCCCAGGGCATCCTCGGCGCGATCGGCACCCGCATCAACAATGCCCGCGTCGAAGCGCTCAACAACAAGGCCCGCCTGATCACCCGCCGCGCCTACGGCTTCCACAGCGCCTCTGCGGCGCTCGCGCTCATCCACCTGACATGCGGCCCGATCACACTCACGCTCCCACACGAGCAGATCGTGTGACTTCACCCAGAACACCCACGGAGAGCCGTTAAAGACCCTATGTCGGCCCGCAGCGCCCGCCCTGCAGGCGGTAGATCGTCATCTCCGGCCCCGGCCGCGTATAGGCCAGCGGGTAGTAGTCGAACGTCCAGTCGAAGTTGAACTTCACGGGCCCCTCGCCCTTCTTGTACGGCGAGACCTCGTGCGCGACCTTGGAGCGCGACTCGAGCTCGCGGTAGTAGTCGAGCGCGCGCGGCACGACCTCCGGCTGGGCCTCCGCGCGCCCGCGCTGCGTCGACCCGACGACGACCCAGCAGTAGCTCTGCTGCTCGAACTTCGACACGAGATCGGGCGTGAGCACCTTCTCGAAGTCCTCGATGTTCACGGGCTGCTCGAGGCCGTCGGGGAAGGGCAGCCCGGTCTTCGGGTCGATGACGGACTTGCTCAGCGGGAACTTCAGCCAGCGATAGCCGTTGGACGTGAGCGGCGTCGGGTTGCCGATGTCCTGCGCCCACAGATCCGGCACCACCGGCTCGACGACGATCTTCTCGCCCAGCGGGATGTTCGCGACCATCCACTCGCGGGCGAGGTTGCGCGTGTCCTCCTTGGACAGCACGAGGCCCGAGTGCAGCGAGTAGACGAAGCCCTGCGCGCACAGCGCGACGACCGCCGCGACGATGAACGTCGGCTTCAGCGCCGACGAGTACCGCTCGCTGCGGTCGACCAGCTCGAACGCCGCGTACGCCGCGAGGATGCAGACGAACGGGAACACCGGCATGAGCCAGCGGCCGAAGTAGCGCTCCTGCGAGCCCATGAAGAACACGAACAGCAGGACGGCCGGGACCAGCACCCAGAACAGGCGCCGCTCGTCGAACCACAGCCGCACGGCACCGCCGACCGCGAAGAACAGCGGCACCCAGCCCAGGCCCCAGCCGAACGACCACAGGTAGTAGAGGACGCCGTTGTCCTGCGTCAGGCCGAGCTTGCCGGCCGCGTCGCCCGAGGCGTCGGACTGGTGCGTGAGCCCGTTGACGAACGCGTCCCAGTTGAGGATCGCGTACGGGTTGGCGACGAGGAACGCGACGAGCGCCACGCCGCCGGCGATCGCGATCCCGCGCGCCGCGCCCGAGCGGCCGCCGGGCGCCGTGAACTGCACGACCGTCGCCGCGACGAGCGGCAGCAGCACGATCCCGCCCGTGTACTTCGTCGCGCACGCGAGCCCGAGCCCGAGGCCCGCCCAGACGTAGTCGCGCGGGCGGCCGAAGCGCAGGACGCCCGCGGTCCCCCACAGCGCGAGGCAGAGCCCCGCGAGCGTCGGCACGTCGTTCAGCGCGAGCTTGGAGTAGAAGACCGGCAGGAACGCGACCGTGAAGATGCCCGCCGCGAGCAGCCCCACGCGGCGGTCGACGAGGCGCGACCCGGCGAGGTAGGTCAGCCAGACGGCGATCGTCCCGAGGACGGCCGCGAGCAGGCGCGTCAGGACCCAGATCTGCGTCGGGTCGGCTGCGAACGCGTTCGAGACCCCCTCGCGCCCGCCGTACCACGCGCCCAGCAGGAGGTGCGCGAGGTACGTGTACGCGGGCGGGTTGACGTAGTACTGCGGGTCCCACCCGTGCCCGAACATGCCGATCGCGCGCGTGACGAAGTGCGCGTTCTCGTCGGCGTTGTAGGCGTACGGCAGCCCATGGCCGATGCCCCAGACCCGCAGCCCGAACGCGAACACCAGCAGCAGGCCCACCGCCAGCCCCCACCACAGCTTGTCGGGCGAGATCGAGCGCTCGCCGAACAGCGGCGCGATCAGGACGTCGCCGCGGCCATTGCTCTCAGGACGAGCCCCGCGCGCCGGCGGAGAGTCAACAGCGGACATAGGCGGCGTAGTGCTGGCTGACGGCGGCGCGGGTGAAGCCCGCGGGCGGGTAGTTGTCGATCTCGTCGTCCTGTGCGGTCACGAGCGCTTGCTTGAACAGCGCGATGCGCGTGTGCACGAGGATCACGACGCCGCGCCGGGGCTCGCCGACGTTCGCCGAGGACCGTGCCAGGACGCCCTCCTTGGACCGGTCGAGGATCCAGCGGACGTCGGGGATGAGCTTGTGGTTGGGCACGTAGACGGGGCCGCAGCGCAGCGCGGGGGCGACGGCCGGAGCGCTCAGCACCTGCTCGAGCGCCTGGTGCGCGTCGCCGCGGAAGCGAAGCTCGTTGTCGAGCTGGTTGAGGTTAACGCGGGTGACCGTGAAGAAGATGCCAAATGCCACGAGCGCGACGGCGCCGGCCATCCAGACGCGCCGCCACGGCGTGTCCTCGCGCAGCATCGTCCAGCCCGCGACGAAGACCGCCGCGAAGACCATCACGCACAGCGACGGCACGAGCAGGTAGCGCTCGATCACCGACAGCCCGGCGACGCCGACCATCGCGAACGTGCCGACGCCCGCCGCGAACAGCGCCAGCGGCATCGCGGCACGGCGCGGCGTCAGCACGATCGCCAGCAGAAGCCCGAGCGCGCCCCCGACGAAGACCGGGAACTTCGCGAGGCCGATGAGGTACGAGTACAGCGCCTCGGGCACGGCCGACACGCCCTTGTTGCGCCCGAGCTCGTCGGCGAGCTCGCCCGTCGCCGTCAGCGAGTACAGCGGCTGGCCCGTGACGGCGAAGTCGACCGCCGCCCAGACGAGCGGCCCGATCGCCGTCAGCAGCGCCCAGCGCACGCGCTGCGCCCAGCTTCCCACCGGCAGCAGCCACAGCCAGTACAGGCCCGCCAGCATCCACGCCTCGGGCCGCATGAGCCCGGCCGCGGCCAGCAAGGTGAGCACCACCACCGGTCTGCGGCGCGGCGCGCGAGCCTCGATCACCGCCGCCCAGATGACGACCGCGAGGTACGGGACGTCGATGTAGCCGCGGGCGGCGAGGAAGGGGAAGTCGAAGCGCGTGGCGAGCAGCGCGGCCGCGGCGAAGCCGACGAGCGGCGTGAACGCGGTCTTGCCGAGCGCGTAGATGCCCGCGACGAGCACGATGAACGACAGCACCGTGAAGCCGACCATGACGCGGTCGGCGACGTCGCCCAGTCCGACCAGCAGCGCGCCGAACGCGATTGCGAGCGGGTGCTCGGTCGGCGCGCGGTAGGCCTCGAAGGACAGCGCATGCAAGCCCAGGAGCTCGCGCCCCCACAGCAGCGAGTAGTACGAGTCGTAGTTCGGATAGGTCGGATAGGCGAGGAAGAAGACGACCGACGCGAGCACGAGCGCGCCGACCCCGGCGCGCTCCAAGACCGGCGTCGTCAAGGCAGCCGTCCGCCGACGCGCCGAGGGAGCCTCGGCGGGCGGCGGCGACACGACGGCGGCAGGGCTTGTGGCGCTGGGAACGGGTGACGACGCGATGGCCGTTAGGATCCCATGCCGACCCGCCGCATGAAGCTGATCATCCAGATCCCCTGCTTCGACGAGGAGCAGACCCTCCCGCTCGTCCTGGCCGATCTCCCGCGGGAGGTCGACGGGTTCGACGTGGTCGAATGGCTGATCATCGACGACGGGTCCAGCGACAAGACGATCGAGGTCGCGCGCGCGGGCGGCGTCAACCACATCATCCGCCTGACGAACAACAAGGGCCTCGCCGCGGGCTTCCAGGCGGGGCTCGACGCGTGCCTGAAGCTCGGCGCGGACGTCATCGTCAACACCGACGGCGACAACCAGTACGACGGCAAGGACATCCCGAAGCTCGTCGCGCCGATCATGGCGGGCCGCGCCGACATGGTCGTCGGCGACCGCGAGGTCATGAACATCGAGCACTTCTCGCCGCTGAAGAAGGCGCTGCAGAAGCTCGGCTCGTGGGTCGTGCGCCAGGCGTCGGAGACCGCGGTCCCCGACACGACCTCCGGCTTCCGCGCGTACAACCGCGAGGCCGCGATCCAGCTCATCGTCGTCTCGAAGTTCACGTACACGCTCGAGACGATCATCCAGGCGGGCAAGCTGCTCGTCGCCGTCGACCACGTCGCGATCCGGACGAACCCCAAGACGCGCGAGTCGCGGCTGTTCCCGTCGATGTGGTCCTACGTGCGGCGCAACAGCGTCTCGATCTTCCGCATCTACTCGCAGTACGAGCCGCTGAAGGTCTTCATGAGCGCGGCGCTGCTCGTCGGCTCGATCGCGATCGTCGTGTGGGCGCGCTTCGCCTACTTCTACATCTTCGAAGCCGAAGGCAAGGGCCACGTCCAGTCGCTGATCCTCGGCGCGGTGCTGTTCAACGCGGCGATGGTCCTCGCGGCCCTCGGCGTCATGGGCGACCTGCTCGCCGCCCAGCGCACGATCGCGCAGCGGACGTTCGAGCGGGTGCGCCGGATCGAGCTGCAGCTCGGCGTCGAGCCATCCCACTACGAGCCCGGCGCCAAGCCGACCGGCCACGGCAAGACCACCGGGGCGGACGCGGGCGGCGCGACCGGCAAGACCGAGGAGCGCGAGGCGTTGCACCTGTGACCCCGCCGAACCCCGTCGTGACCGTCGATGCCGAGGGCACGGTCACCGGCAACACCTACGACAAGTACGGCTCGACGAACCCGGTCGTGCGACGGCTCATGGCCGCGTTCGAGCGCACGCTCGACGAGCTCTTCTCCGAGGCGGATCCCGAGTCGCTGCTCGACGTCGGCTGCGGCGAGGCCGTGCTGACGCACGAGTGGGCCAAGCGCCTGGGCGACAAGCGCATCGTCGGCATCGACCTCGACGACCCGCTGCTGCACGCCGAGTGGGAGAAGCGCCAGGCGCCGAACCTCACCTACCAGGTCATGAAGGCCGAGAACCTCCCGTTCGCGGACGGCGAGTTCGACGTCGCGTCGGCGATCGAGGTGCTCGAGCACGTGCCCGATCCCGAGCACACGGTCGCCGAGATGGCGCGCGTCGCGAGCGGCCACCTGCTCGTCTCGGTGCCGCGCGAGCCGCTGTGGCGCGGGCCTGAACATGGCGCGCGGCGCGTACCTCAAAGAGCTCGGCAACACCCCGGGCCACCTCAACCACTGGTCCAAGCGCAGCTTCGTGAAGCTGCTGTCGCAACACGGAGACGTCGTGCAGGCGCGATCGCCGTTTCCGTGGACGATGCTCCTCGTCCGGCTATAGGTCTTGGCAGCGAGCGTAGGCGCCGGCGCACCGCGCTCCGGCTACGGGCGCGGCGCGAGGGTCCTCGCGGTCGGGATCGCGACGACGGGGATCGTGACGCTCGCGTACTTCGTGCTCGCCGCGCAGGCGCTCGGCGGCGACAGCCTCGAGTACAAGCGCATCGCGCTCGTCTGGTCGATCATGTTCACGGTCGCGTCGGTGATCTACCGCCCGATCGAGCAGCTGCTGTCGCGCACGATCGCCGACCGGCGCGCGCGCGGGCAGCGACGCCGGCGGCGGCCACCTGCGCATCGCGCTGCTGATCCAGGCCGCGTTCGCCGCGACGTTCCTCGTGCTCGCGCTCGTCCTGCGCGACCTGCTCCAGAACGACCTCTTCGACGGCTCCGCCGCGCTGTACTGGGTGCTGCTCTCCGGCGTGCTGGCCTACGCGGCGAGCTACTTCGCGCGCGGCTTCCTCGCCGGCCACCAGCGCTTCGAGCTGTACGGCGCGCTCGTCTTCATGGAGGCGATCGCGCGGGTCTGCTTCGCGTTGGCGGTCGTCGTCGGGGTGACGTCCGGGCAGACGGCGGTCGCGATCGGGATGGCGGCCGGGCCGTTCGCGTCGCTGCTCGTGGTGCCGTGGTTCTTCGCCCGCCGGCAGAAGGATCCGCCGCCGAGCGTCGCGGCCGTGAAGGAGACCGAGGGCGGGCTCACGCTGCGCCGCGGCGCCGGGTTCGCGGTCGCGGTGTTCTCGGTCATGCTCGCCGAGCAGACGCTGCTCAACGCGGCCGTGCTGACGGTCGAGGGCACGTCGCCGGACCCCGAGCTCGCGGGCGTCGTCTTCATCGTGCTGCTGATCGCGCGCGCGCCGCTGCAGCTCTTCCAGGCCGTGCAGGGGTCGCTGCTGCCGCACCTCGCGGGCCTCGAGGCGACCGCGGGGCGCGCGGAGTTTCGCCGCGCGATCCGCGTCACGGTGCTCGCGACCGCGGGCTTCGCGACTCGCGGTCGCGGCCGGCCTGTTCGCGGTCGGCCCGCCGGTCGTGGGCGCGCTGTTCTCACTGGACCAGGACCTCGCGCGCGGCGGCCTCGCGCTCGTGGCGCTCGGCATGGGCTGTCACCTCATGGCGGGGACGCTCAACCAGGCGGCGCTGGCGCGCGAGCAGGCAGGGCTTGCCGCCGCGGCCTGGCTGCTGAGCGCGGCGCTGTTCGTCGCGTTCATGCTCAGCCCGATCGTCGACGACCAGCTACTGCGCACCGAGGCCGGCTACTTCGGGGCTACGGCGCTGCTGTGCGCGCTGCTGACGCTCGTCTACCGCCGCGGCGGCCGCGCGGCGAACGGAATCGACGCGATCACGGTCGAGCCTCGACGTGCGCTTTGAGATCGTTCAGCGCGCGCCGCATGACGGCGTCGGAGATCGCCGTCCGCAGGACACGCGGCACGAACCGGCCCGGATCGATGCGCAGGTCGAGCTCGGCGTGCGTCCGCCCCCGGCCGGCGTCCTCGAAGCGCCATTCGCCGGCGAAGTCGCGAAAGTCGCCGCCGAGGTACTCGCTGCCGACGCGATGCGGCTCGTCGTAGATCTGGCGCAGCTTGTAGCGCACGACCTTCACGCGCGCGTCCACCACGTACTCGACCACGCTGCCGCGCCCCTGCGCGTCGCGCTCGAGCACGCGCACCTCGCGCACCGTGCCCTGCCATTCGGTCAGCCGCTCGTAGTCGATCAAGGCGTCGAAGCACGCCTGCGGCGGCGCCTGGATGTCCGCGGCGCGACACTCGCCGTAAGCGGGCACCGGCGCGCGCGCCTGGTCAGACCTCGCGCAGCGGCGGGCTCGGCACGCCGTGGAGGTGCTTGCGAAGCTGCTCGTGCGTGATCGGCGCGCTACGGCGCAGCGCTTCGGCCTCGGCACGCGTGAGCGACGGAAGGGCGCCCCGAGGCAGCCCTCCCTCGAGACAGATCAGCTCCGGCGGTACAACGTTGGAGGCAGTCGGTCGCTTGCGCGCCATCGAGAGGCCCCTTTCGCTCTGAAGGGTGGCCTCCGAGCCCGCAGCTTCCCGGCTGCTGACCGACAGACCTTGAGGCAGCAACGCTACCACCTGCCGGCGGGTCGTTGGCGTCGCACGAGCTCCGCACGCGCGAGGGCTACGGCGTCTTGCCCTTGACGTAGACGAGCCGGCCGTCGGACAGGCGGTAGACCTCGCCCAAGCGCTGGCCGGTGCCGGTCACGGTCTGGTCGGAGAGCTTCACGGTCTTGACCTCGTCGCCCTCCTTCACGATCACGGTCTGGCCGCTGGCGTCCGTGCGCAGGACGGTGACGTTCGTCTTCGTCAGCAGATCGGTGAGGTTGACGGACTGCAGCGCCGCGAGCAGGAACGCGACCGCGAGCACGATCCCGAGGTCGAAGAGGTTGACGAGCCCGTCGAGCGGGTCGCCGGCGCGGTCGCTGCGCGCGCCGTGGCGGATGCGGATGAGCGAGTTCATCGCGGCTCGGGCGTCAGCGTCGTCGCGACGTACTCGAGGTCGGACAGGTCCTGCGCGTACAGCCGGTCGCGCACGAGCGAGATCGTGAACGCGACCGCGCCGATCAGCAGGCCCAGGACGGTGACGCTGAACGCCACGCGCAGGTTCTCCGACAGCAGCTTGACGTTGCCGTTCGCGAGCCCCTCGAGCGCGGGCGACAGCGGGATCAGCGTCCCCATGAGGCCGAGCGCCGGGCCGAAGCGCACGAGCATCCGGGTGCGCTCGAGCTTGCGCAGCGACCGCAGGTCGAAGTCCGCGAGGACCTTCGCCATCTTGTCGGCCTGGTTGCGCTCGCCGACCTGGTCGACGATCTCCGTCAGCGCGTCGGCCATCTGCGCGCTCGTCGCACGCGGCAGCAGGGCCTGCGCGGCGCCGGCGGCGTCGCCGTCCACAAGCGCCTGGCGTGCGGCCGTCGACGCCTCCCGCAGATGCGCCGGCGCGTCGCGGCGGCTGCGCCGCGAGAGCTCGACGAAGAACGCGCCGAGGTCGAACAGCGTGATCAGCAGGGCGACGATGACAGCGATCAGCACCGGGACGAGCAACGCGTCCGCGATCTGAAAGATGACCTCCTCGATGCCTCCCGCGCCGATCATGCGACGCGCAGTCTGACGCGTCGTCGCTCTTGAAGCGCTCCGAGCCACATGATCCCCAGCGCGAGGGCGATCGCGAGGCCCACCCGGGAGGGGTCGGCGGGCACCCCGGCCTCACCCTTCTGCGGCTTGGGATTGCCCGCCGGCGCGCCCTTCGACAGGTCGGTCTCGATCGTCTTTCCGCTGCCCGCGAGCAGCACGCCCTCGACGATCGTCTTGCCCGCGCCGGACAGCGGATCGGACGAGAACGGGGACTTCGGCACGGGCCGCTGCTTCTGCTGGGGCCGCTGCTTGGCCGACGGCTCGGGCGGATACGCGCCGAACGCCGTGTCGTCGGTCCCGCCGCCGCCGCTGCCCGTGCCCGACCCGGTGCCACCCGTGCCCGTGCCGCCGAGGCTCGACGCGCCGCCGGTGCCCTCCTCCGTCCCGAGCGGCCCGTCGCGGTCCTCGCCGGTGATCGTCACCTCGACGGTCTCGGTCCCCTCGCAGACCGACGCGCACTGCGCCGTCGATCCGCCGCTGCCGCGCACGGTGACCCGCGGCTCGAGGTTGCCCGAGCTGTTGAACGTGTGCGTGACGCTCGGCCCGCTGCCGCTCGTCCCGTCCTGGAAGTCCCACGTGTAGGTGAACGACGCGCCGGGGGGCGGGAAGCGCACGCTCGCGCGAAACGTGACGGTCTGGCCGGTCTTCGCGGTCCTCGGGCTCGCCGTCGCGCGGATCGACAGCAGCGAGCCGCCCTCGACCGTCATCTCGAGCGGCGTCCCGGGCACGCTCAGGACGCTCTCCGACGTGCCGCCGCTGCTGCGGGCGGGCTTCACGAAGCGGGTCGTCCCGCCCTCGTCGGTGACGATCGCGGGACCCTCGGGAAACGGCGGGTTGTTGATCTCGGGCCCGGTCACGGTGATGACGCTGCCGTCGCCGCCGACGACCTGCACGAACCGCACGGCGCCCGCGTTGAAGCCGGCCAGCTCGAGCAGGCCGCGGATCGACAGGCCGCGCAGCGAGATCCGCTCGCCGGGATCGGAGGGGCGCTCGCGGATCGTGTACGTCCCGCCCGCGTTCGAGGCGCCGGCGATCTGCCCGCCGCCGATGGACGTGGTGGCGCTCCCCGCGCCCTGGCGGATCGTCACGCCGGGGCCGGCCTGCGCGCTCGCGGCACCGCCCGCGAGCAGCACCGCGAGGCTCAGCACAAGGCTCGCAACGACGCGGCGCGCGGGGATCCGCGCGCCGCACCGAAGAGCTGTCCATCGTGCTTGCACCGACAGATTGTTACCTCACTCGTACGCCAAGGCCCGCAGTACGTCCAGCCGGGCCGCTCTGCGGGCCGGCCACAGCGACGCGAGCATGCCCGCCAGAGCGGCGCCCGTGACGAGCAGGAGCAGCGTTCCGACCGGGAACGTGAGCCTGAATCCCTCCTCCTCGAGCGGCCTGCTGATCGCCAGCGCGAAGGCCACGCCCAGCACGAGCCCGAGCAGCGCGCCGATGAGCGACGTGATGACCGCCTCCAGCCGCACGATCCGCTTGACCTGGCGGCGCGACATCCCGACGGCCCGCAGCAAGCCGAGCTCGCGGGTGCGCTCGAAGATCGAGAGCGCCAGCGTGTTGACGATCCCGAACAGCGAGACGATCACGCTCAGCGCGAGCAGCGCGTAGATGAGGTAGAGCAGCTGGTTGATCTGGCCCGCCTGCTGCTCCTTGACCTCTTCGCGGTCACGCGTCTGCGCGTCCGGGAAGCTCGCGGCGAGCGTGCGGTCGATCGCGGCGCGGGTCGTGGCCGGGTTGGCGCCCTCCGCGTAGCGCAGGAAGACGAACGCGTCGTTCTTCGCTCCGAAGTCCCGCGTCAGGTGCTCGTTTCCGATCACGAGCCCGCCGCCGAGCAGGCCGAAGTCCGAGCCCTCGTCCAGCACGCCGCGGATGACGTAGCTCACGACCTTGCCGGCCGGTGTCAGCATCCGCACCCGGTCGCCGATCTTCGCGGTCTCCGAGTAGCCGACGTCGGCGAGGATGCCGTCGCTGCCGAGCTTGGCCAGCGTCGCGTCCGACCCGTCCTTCCACTTGAGCTTGTAGGTCTGCTTCAGGGTGGCCGGGTCGATCCCGATGACCGAGGTCGTCTTCGCCTTGCCCGTGACCTTGCCCTCGGTGAAGCGCACGCCGCTGACCGCGCCGACGCCGGGCACCGCGCGCAGGGCGGCGGCGACGGCCGGCGGCGTCTCGCCGAAGCCGTTCTTCGCGCCGACCGTGAGGTCGCCGGCGAACGCGCGGTCGACCGCGCGGTCGATCGATCCCTGGAGCCCCGCGGCGAAGATCGACACGAACGCGACCAGCGCGACGCCGATCATGAGCGCCGCCGCGGTGACCGCCGTGCGGGCCGGGTTGCGGGTCGAGTTCTCGCGCGCCAGGCGCCCGCTGACGCCCGCCAGCAGCTGTAGCGGGGCGCCGACGAGGCCGGCGATCGGCCGTACGAGCTGCGGGCTGAACAGCGCGACGCCGAGGAAGATCGCCACCGACCCACCGCCCAGGGTGGCCGCGGCGCTGCTGCCGTCCGCGCCGCCGAAGAGCCCGTACGCGACGATCCCGGCGCCCGCGAGGCACAGCAGCGTCGCGCCGATGAGGCGCCCGCGGCCCGCCTTGGCGGATGCGGTGAGCCCGTCTCGGAGCGCCGCGATCGGGGCGATGCGCGTCGCCCGCCGCGCCGGCACGACGCTGGCGATGACGGTCACGACGACGCCGACGAGCAGCGAGACGACGATCGTGCGCGTGGCGATGACGGAGTCCGTGGCGGGCAGGTCGGCGCCGATCGCGCCGAACAGGCCCCGGAGCGCCGGGACGAGCGCGAGCCCGCCGAGCAGCCCCAGCACGGACGCGACGAGGCCGATGACCGCCGCCTCGAGCACGACCGAGCGCAGCACCTGGCGGCGCGTCGCGCCGAGCATGCGCAGCAGCGCGAGCTCGCGGGTGCGCTGCGCGACCGTGATCGAGAACGTGTTGTAGATGACGAACGCGCCGACGAACAGCGCGATCCCGCCGAACACGAGCAGCGCGGTGCGGAAGAAGCCGAACTCGTCCTCGAGGTCGGCGGCCTGCGCCTTCGCGTCGTCGGCCCCGGTCCGGACGTCGACGGGCTCGCCGGCGAGCGCGATCTGCACGCGGCTGCGCAGCTGCGCCGCCGTCACGCCGTCGGCGGCGGCCACGGAGATCCCGTCGAGCTTGCCCTTCTTGCCGGCGAGCGCCTGCGCGGTGGCGAGCGTCGCGATCGCGACGGGGTAGCCCGCCACGGAGGCGACGTCGCCGAACTTCGCGGCGCCCGTGAGCGTGTAGCTGCGCGCGCCCTCCTCGCCGACGATCTTCACCTGCTCGCCGAGCTTGAAGCCCTGCTCCTCGTAGGTGTCCTGGTCCAGGCCGATCTCTGTGGGGGCGTGCGGCGCTCGCCCGGCGACGAAGCGAAACTGCTCGAACGGGGCGGGCTGAAGCGACGAGACGAAGCTGCCGTTGCCGACGGGGTCGCCGTCGCGCTTGCGGATCGAGACCTCGGCGAAGACGGCGCCCGACACGGACTTCACGCCATCGGCCGCGCGGACCTTCGCGACGAGCGCGTCGTCGAGCGGTGGCGGGTCCTCGAAGAAGTCCTCGTCGACCTTCTTGGAGGTGACCGCGACGTCCGTGCCCGTGTTCGCCTGGGCGAAGACCTCGGTGAACGAGCGGTTGATCGTGTCGGTGAAGATGTACGTGCCGGCGATCATCGCCACGCCGAGCACGACCGCCAGGGCGGTCAGCGCGGTGCGCAGCGGTCGCGCTCGCAGGCCCCGCAGGGCGACGCGCCTCATGTCGCGACGGCCTTCATGACGTCGAGGATCTCCTCGGCCGTGCCGGCGACGGTGTCGCTCGCGATGCGCCCGTCCTCGAGCACGATGAGGCGGTCCGCGAAGGACGCGGCGGTCGCGTCGTGCGTGACCATCACGACCGTCTGGCCGAACTCGTCGACCGCGCGGCGCAGCAGCGCGAGGACCTCGGCCGAGGCGTTCGAGTCGAGGTTGCCGGTCGGCTCGTCGGCGAAGACGACGGCGGGCTTGGAGACGAGCGCGCGCGCCAGGGCGACGCGCTGCTGCTGGCCGCCCGACAGCTCCGACGGGCGGTGCGTGCGGCGGTCGCCGAGGCCGACCGCCTGGACGAGCGACTCGAGCCAGGCCGGGTCGGGCTTGCGGCCCGCGATCGTCAGCGGCAGCACGAGGTTCTCCTCGGCGGTGAGGACCGGCAGGAGGTTGAAGGCCTGGAAGACGAAGCCGACGCGATCGCGCCGCAGCTCGGTCAGGCGCTTGTCGTCGAGCTCGCCGAGGTCGACGCCGTCGAGCGTGACGGTGCCGCTGGTCGGCTTGTCGAGCCCGGCCATGAGGTGCATGAGCGTCGACTTGCCGGAGCCGGACGCGCCCATGATCGCGGTGAAGGCGCCTTGCTCGATCTCGACGGTGACCCCGGCGAGGGCATCGACGGCGGCAGGTCCTTCGCCGTAGCGGCGATGAAGGTCAGTCGTGGAGACGATCGTGTTCATGTGGCGCAGCATGCACTGCACCGAAATCCCCGTCCATTGGGGATCGTCCCTAGGGGCTCCCCTACTCGGCCCCTACGGCCTTCGCGATCTCGTGGTACGCCGCGACGGGATCCGGCGCGCTGAAGATCGCCGAGCCGGCCACGAACCAGGTGGCGCCGGCGTCGGCGCACTGCTTGCCGGTCTCCGGGTTGACGCCGCCGTCGACCTCGATCGCGACGTCCGGCCCGAGCAGCTCGCGCACGCGGCGGATCTTGTCGAGCTGCTTGGGCATGAACGCCTGCCCGCCCCAGCCGGGGTTGACGGTCATGATCAGCGCGAGGTCGAGGTCCGAGACCTGGGCGAAGTGCTCGGGCGGCGTGCCCGGGCAGACCGTGAGCCCGGCCTTGCAGCCGAGCTCGCGGATCTTCGACAGCGTGAAGTCGAGGTGCGGCGTCGCCTCGACGTGGATCGTGATCCCGTCCGCGCCGGCCTTGGCGAACTCCTCGACGTGGCGCTCGGGGCGCTCGATCATCAGGTGCACGTCGAGGTAGGCCTCGTCGGGCAGCGACTCGCGCAGCGCCGCGACGACCATCGGGCCGAACGTGATCGGCGGGACGAAGTGGCCGTCCATGACGTCGCAGTGGATGACCCGGCAGCCCTCGTCCATGATCGTCTTCACGTGCTCGGCGAGCCGCGAGAAGTCCGCCGAGAGGATCGACGGGGTGACGTGGATCTCGTTCAAGGGCATGGCTAGATCTCCCGCAGCATCGAGGCTGTGCACGCGTTACAGGACAGGATGGCCGTCTTTGACATGCGCACGATCGTCGAGTGCTCGCCGCAATCCGGGCAGACCGAGCACAGCTCGAAGCGGTGCAGGCAGTAGACGCAGCGATAGCGGCCAGCGAGGTTCGTCGGGCGCAACCAGGGCTCCTTGCAGTTCGGGCACGTGGGGCCCAATTCGGATTTCACGGCTACCTCGCCGTCATGCGGTCAAACGGGCGATGAAGAAGCCGTCGGTGCGGTCGCGATGAGGCAGCACGAGACGAGCGGACTCTAACCGCAGACTCGACGCGGTGACCTGCTGCTCGTTCTCGCGCGGCGAGAGCGTGCAGGTGGAGTAGACGAGCGTGCCGCCCGGCGCGAGCGCTTTCGCACCCGCCTCGAGGATCGCTTGCTGGTCGGATGCCATCGTCTCGATCGCCTCGGGCGAGGTGCGCCAGCGCAGGTCGGGGTGGCTTTGCAGCGTGCCGAGCCCGCTGCATGGCGGGTCGACGAGGACGCGGTCGAACTTCTCGGCGGCCTCGTAGGCGGCCGCGTCTGCGACCTCCACCGTGATGTTCGTCGCGCGCATGCGCTCGGCGGTGCGCTTGAGCGCCTGCGCCCGGCCCGCGTGGCGCTCGACGGCGACGATCGGCCCGTCGGCCTGCATGAGCGCCGCGAGGTGGGTCGTCTTGCCGCCGGGCGCGGCGCAGAGGTCGAGGACGCGCTCGCCGGGCTGGGGGTCCAGCGTGCGGGCGACGAGCATCGCCGCCCGCGACTGGGTCGCGTAGGCGCCCGCGCGCCACAGCTCGTGGCCGTGGGCGTCGAACGGCCCGTCGACGACGAGCCCTTCGGGCAGCTCGTCTTGGGCTGCGTGCGTCTCGACGGGCAGCCGCTGAGCGAGCTGCTCGCGCGTCGTGACGAGCGTGTTGGCCCTCAGGGCGGTCTCGGCGGGCTCGTTGCCGCGGCGCAGCAGCGCGCGGGCGTCGTCGCCGCCGTAGGTCTGCCACCAGAGGTCCACGAGCCAGCGCGGGTAGGAGTGCGCGATCGCGGCGCCGGCGGGCGTGTCGTCGGACGGCAGCTCCGGCAGCTCGCGCGCCGCGCGGCGCAGCACGGCGTTGACGAGCTTGTGGCCTCCCCCGTGGCCGTGCTTGGCGAGCTCGACGGACTCGCCGACGACCGCGTGCGCGCCGCCGCCGTCGAGGAACGCGAGCTGGTAGAGCCCCAGGCGGAGCGCGGCGAGCGTGGGCGGGTCGAGGTCGTCGACGGGCCGCGCGAGCTGCTCGATCATGTGGTCGAGGCTGAGCTTGCGCTGCACGGTGCCGAACGCGAGCTGCATCGCGAACGCGCGCTCGCGCTGGTCGAGGTCCTTGGCCTCCTTGTGGAACGCGCGGTCGGCGTAGGCCCCCTGCTCGAACACCCTGCGCACGACGGCGAAGGCGGCCCTGCGCGCTGGCGTCACGCGTGCGGTCGCGACTACCACGGGCGACCTTGTCGCCTATGACCCTCTATGAGGGTCTTATTCGACAGAGCCATGGCCGCGGAGGTACGCGGCGGCGTCCATCGCCCGGCCGCCGGGGGGCTGGACCTCGAGCAGGTCGAGGCCGCCGAGGTGGAGGCGGCCCTCGGCGGCGTGCAGCGGGCCGGCCGCGTCGGGGTCGCGGGGCGCTGCCTTGAGGACGCCGAGGAACGAGCCGTCTTGCAGCTGCACGCGCGCGCCGATGTGCGGGGTGAGCGCGCGGACCTTGCGGTCGTTGACGGCTGCGGTGGCCTCGGGGTCCAGCGTGCGGTCGTCCGGGCCGATCTTCGCGGCGTAGACGACGCCGTCCTCGGGCTGCTGGGTTGGGGCCGGGCGCTCGTCGAGCGTGCGGATGAGCAGGTCGGACCCGAGCTGCTCGAGGCGCTGGGCGAGCGTGCCGTAGGTGTCGTCGGGGCGGATCGGCTCGGTGCCCGCGAGGTAGACGGGGCCGGTGTCGAAGCCGGCCTCGGTGAGCATCGTGCTGACGCCGGTCTCGGCGTCGCCGTCCATGATCGCCCGCTCGACGGGGGCCGCTCCGCGCCAGCGCGGCAGCAGCGACGGGTGCACGTTGATCAGCTCGTGGTCGGACAGCAGCGGCTCCTTCAGCAGCGCCCCGAACGCGCAGACGGCGATGACCTCCGGCTCGGCGGCGGCGATCCGGGCGCAGGCGTCGGGCTCGTTGACGTTCTGCGGCTGGAAGAGCTCGATGCCGAGCTCCTTCGCGGTCTGCGCGACCGGCGGCGCCGAGAGCTTGCGCCCGCGGCCGGCGGGGCGATCGGGGCGGGTGACGACGAGCCGCGGCCGGTGGTCGGTCGCCGCGAGGCGCTTCAGCACCTCCGCCGCGAAGGCCGACGTTCCGAGGAAGACCGTTCGCAACGCTTACGCCGCGCCCGCGGCCTGCTCGGCTTCGCGCAGCGCGCGCATGGCGGCCTTGCGCTGCTCGCGGGTCGTGCGGTCGAGGATCAGCACGCCGTCGAGGTGGTCGATCTCGTGCTGGATGACGCGCGCCTCGAGGCCGCTCGCCTCGACGACGACGTCGTCCCCGTGCTCGTCCTTCGCGCGAACGAGCACGCCGATCGGGCGCTCGACGTCGACGAGGACCGTCGGCAGGCTGAGGCACCCCTCTTCGGCGATCTCCTCGTCGCGGCTGGACCACTCGATCTCCGGGTTGACGAGCGCGACGATCGGGCTGTCGGGCTCGACGCGGTAGACGAGCAGCCGGTGCGAGATGCCGACCTGCGGAGCCGCGAGGCCGATGCCGAGCGCGTCGTGCATGACGACCCGCATGCGCCCGACCTCGTCGCGCAGGGCGCCGTCGAAGCGCTCGACCGGGCGCGCCTTCGTGCGCAGGACGGGGTCGCCGAGCTGGCGCACGTGCGCGAGCGCGGCGCGGCGCCGCGCGAGGACCTCCGGGTCGAGCGGCGGCGGCCGCCTCGCGCTCCTCCTCGGGAAGCTCCTCGGGCGGTTGCTCGTCGGTCACGGCCATGGGAAGGAGTCTAGATGCGGGGCGCCGGCGGCTGGGGGCTCCGCGGCCCGTGTGGGCGACGCGACCGGAAGAGCCGCGGGCGGCGCGGCCGAGGTGCCGCGGCTACTGCGGGTCGACGTCGACCGAGTAGGCGACGCCTCGGCGGCTGCGGTCGGCGGCGACCGCGTCGACCGCGGCGCCGGCCGCTCGCACGGCTGCCGCGCGATCGCTCGCCTTGACGACGAGCTGCGCGCGCTCGCGGCCGCGCAACCTGAAGAGCGGCGCCGGGCCCAGCACCTGGGCGCCCGCGATGTCGCCGAGCTCGGCTCGCACGGCCTGCGCCGCGGCACGGACGGCGGCGAGCTCCGGCGCCGAGCAGACGATCCGGATGAGGTGCGAGAACGGCGGGTAGCGCAGCGCCTCGCGCCGCGCGAGCTCGCCTTCGAGGAAGCCGTCGGCGTCATGGCGCGCCGCGGCGGCGATCGACGGCGCGTCGGGCGACAGCGTCTGCACGAGCACGCGCCCGCCGCCCGGCCCGCGGCCCGCGCGGCCCGCGAGCTGCGTGACGAGCGCGAACGTCCGCTCCTCGGCGCGGAAGTCGGGGAAGCGCAGCGTGCCGTCGGCGTCTACGACGACGCCGAGCGTCACATCGGGGAAGTCGTGCCCCTTGGCGACCATCTGGGTCCCGACGAGGATCCCGCGCTCGGCCGCTTCGAAGCGCCGCAGCAGCGCGCCGGCGTCGGCGACGTCGGCGTCCAGGCGGAAGACCTCGTGGCCGATCTGCTGGAGGTCGTGCTCGAGGCGCTCGGTCCCCGCGCCGTGGCGCGCGACGTTCATCGACCCGCACTCGGTGCAGCGCTGCGGCATCCGCTCGCCGTGGCCGCAGTGATGGCACGCGAGCCGGCCCTGCGAGCGGTGCAGGACCAGCGCGACGTCGCAGTGCGGGCACATCCACGCGTGCCCGCACGAGCGGCAGTCGACGAAGTTCGACCACCCGCGGCGGTTGAGCAGGACGATCGCCTTCGGGGCGTCGACGAGCGCGTGGCTCGACTCGGGGTGAAGCGCCCCCGCCGTCTGGCGCATGTCGACGATCTTCACGGGCGGCAGCGCTTGGCCGTCCACGCGCGCGGGCAGGCGCACGCGGCGCAGCGCGTGGACCGATTCGGGGCGCGGCGTCGCGCTGCCGGCGAGCAGCAGCGCGCCCGCCCTCGACGCCCGTCGCGCCGCGACGTGGCGCGCGTCGTAGCGCGGGTCGCCCTCGTGCTTGTAGGAGGCGTCGTGCTCCTCGTCGAGGACGATCAGGCCGAGCTGTTCGATCGGCGCGAAGACGGCGGAGCGCGGCCCGATGCAGACCCGTGCGGCGCCGCTGCGCAGGCGGCTCCACTCGTCGTGGCGCTCGCCCGCGGAGAGCTTGGAGTGCAGGACGGCAACGGTGTCGCCGAACCGATCGGCGAACCGCGACACGATCTGCGGCGTGAGGCCGATCTCCGGCACGAGCACGATGACGCCGCGGCCCTGCTCGAGGGCGGTGGCGGCGGCGCGGAGGTAGATCTCGGTCTTGCCGGAGCCGGTGACGCCGTGCAGCAGCAGCGCCTCGGGCCGCTCGCTTTGAAGCTGGGCCTCGACCTCGGCGAGGGCCTTGACCTGGTCGGCGGTGAGGGGCGGCGGCTGCACGCGGCGGGCCCCGACGGCGTCGTGCGTGACGAAGCGCCGCACCGCGCGGCGCTCGAGCGCGACGAGCCCCCGCGCCTCGAGGCGCCGCAGCGAGGCGAGGTCGCCGCCGGCGGCGCGCGACCCGCGGGCGCGGAGATCGTCGAGGAGCGCGCGCTGGCGCTCGGAAAGCGGTCGCGGCGCTGCGGCCGCGAAGCCCTCCCCCTCGCGCGACGCCGCGGCCGCGGGACCCTCCCCCTCGCGCGGCGCTGCGGCCGCGAAGCCCGCCGCCTCGCGCGGCGCCGCGGCCGCGAAGCCCTCCCCCTCGCGCGGCGCCGCGGCGACGGAACCCTCCCCCTCGCGCGGCGCCGCGGCGACGGAGCCCGCCCCCTCGCTCGGCGCCGCGGCCGCGGTTGCCCACCAGACGAGCTTTGCGCGGGCTCCCGCCGGCGGCGATACGAGGGCCAGGGCGCGGGCGGGGGTCGAGCAGTACTCCGCGGCCATCCAGCCCGCGAGCTCGACGAGCTCGGGGGGCAGGTCGTGGTCGAGGACGCGGCGCGGCGCGACGAGCCGGTCGTCGGCGAGCTCCGAGCGGTCGGCCAGGCCGACGACGACGCCGACGACGTCGCGGTGCCCGAACGGCACGACGAGCACCGAGCCCACCCCGACCCCCTCGGGGCGCAGGTAGTCGAACGGCCCGCGCAGCGCGCGGGCCGTCGTGATCGGCTCGACCTTCGCGACCGGCGGCACCCAAGCAGCATGCCTCACGGCCCGGCGTGGGCCGGTTCTTGCCGCCGGGCGGCCCCGCCGCGCCTACCATCGAGGGACCGATGAGCGACGTGCCCTCCCCCACCCCGCCACGGCCCGCCGGAGATTCGACGCCAGCCGCGCTGCGCGTCGAGGAGATCGTCGCCGCCGCCGAGCGCGCGGCCGAGGAGCTGCGCGACGCCGCCGAGCGGCGCGCCGCCGAGCGCATCGCCGAGGCCGAGCGCGCCGCGAACCTGCGCGTGCAGGCCGCCGACGACGAGGCGCAGCAGGTGCGAGCCGACGCCCGCGACGAGGCCGACGAGCTGCGCGCCCAAGCCGCGGGCGAAGCCGACGCGCTGCGCGGCGAGGCGACTCGCCAGGCCCAAGAGGCCCGCGACAAGGCCGTCACCGCCGCCCGCGAGCTGCTCGCCGAGGCCCGCGCCGCGGCTCGCGAGGTCCTGCGCGAAGGCGAGGAGATCGGCACGAACCTGCGCGAGCTCGGCGACGCCCTGCGCACCAACGCCGAGCGGCTGCTGCGCGACGTCCGCGCCGCGCACACCGAGCTGACCTCGCGCCTCGACCGCGCCGACCCCGACCGCTGGAACGGCGTGGCGTCAAGCAGCCCCCGCGTCACCGCCGCCCCGGGGCCCGCATCAAACGCAGCACCCGAGCTCGACGTGCCCGAGTTCATCCCCCGCGCCCGCACACGCCAGCGCCGCTGACCCGCCGCCCGGCGCGTCGGCGGCCAGCCACCCCCCGGGAACGCGCCGCTTTGCTTTCCGTCCGCTACACGAACTAGTGTTCGTATCGATGGAGCTGACGTCGAGTCAGAAAGGTGGCCTCGCCGAGCTGAAGATCGCCGCAGCAGCGGTGGAGCTCGGGATCGACGTGTACCGCCCGATGGTCGACGGAGCGCGCAGTGACCTGATCTTCGACACGGGGCCGCGGCTGCTGCGCGTGCAGTGCAAATGGGCCACTCGGAAGAACGACGTCGTCGCCGTACGGCTACGCACAAGCCGCCATAGCCCGTCGCGCGGGTATGTGATCACGACGTACGACGCCAGCGAGATAGATGGGATCGCCGCGTACTGCGATGAGCTCGGCCGTTGCTTCTTCCTTCCGATCGCCGAGTTCGAACGCCGGACGTTCGCGCATCTCCGACTCGGCCCGGCGCGGAACGGCCAGCTCGTGGGTGTTAAGATGGCGGACGATTACCCGCTCGGGGCTGTAGCTCAGCTGGGAGAGCGTTCGGCTGGCAGCCGAAAGGTCAGGGGTTCGATCCCCCTCAGCTCCACTTCCTCGCCGTAGTCGAACCCTCGGTCCTTCCGGCCGGGGGTTCAGCGTCGGCGACCGCGGCGGCTTTCACCGAGGCCGAGCGCGCGTAGTACAGGCACCGGCCACCTGAAGCGGCGGCCGATGCCCGTAGCGGTGGGTTACGGCGTCAGCGTCGATGCCGTGAACAGCAGCGTCTTGCTGTACGAGCCCGTCCGCAGCGGCTCGACGTTCGAGATCGGCTGCTTGAGGGTGACCGTGATCGAGTCGTTCGTCACCGGGCTGGTATAGCCCAGCAGCGCCAGCGTGCCCACGCCCAGCGGTGCGCGAACGGCGAGCCGGGGTTGGTGCCCGTCGACGCCTTCACCTGTAGCGGCGACGCCAGCGCGAACGTCCCGTTGCGCAGGTGGCCCGGCGTCAGGGAGCTCGGATCGAGCACCGACAGCGTCGCGTCACCCGCCGTGCTGGTCAGCCTCGCCGTCACGCTCGTCGTGTAGTCCGCCGCCGTGCCGGGGACGAACGCCCCGAAGCTCGTCGTCAGCGACCCGAGCACCAGCTCCAGCGTCGGCGCCACGCTGCCGCCCACGTCCGCTGCCACCGGCGTCTCCGTCGGGCCGCCCGCAGCCGCACCCGTCTGCAGATCGCCAGGGTTGCAGTGATGCGGCGAGAAGAACGTGCTGTAGGGCACGCAGCGCCACATGCTCGGGTTCGTGTAGCTCGGCGCCTGACGCACGTTCATCGTCAGCTCGAGCGCGTTGCCGATCGACAGCAGCTTGCGCTCGCTGAACGGGGCACCGACGAACGTCACCCCGATCGGGTTGCGACCGTTGCCGGCGGTGCCGAACCCGGCCGGCACCGTCAGCACCGGGTAGCCGGCGCGGTCCGCGATCCCGACCAGCGCGTTGCCGCTCGGCACCATCACCGCGTCCATGTCGTCGGCCGGATCTCCCGGCGTCGCATTGTCGAGCAGCGTGTCGATCACGGCCTTGTTCGCGGCCAGGCCGGACGACTTGTTCGTGGCGTACGTCGCCGCCGTCGCGGAGTCGGACAGATCGACGGCCTGCGCGGCCGTGAGCTCGCCCTGCTGGAACTTCAGCCCTTCGGCGGAGTTCGCCGCGTTGTAGTCGATGATCTGCTGCAGCGACTTCGCGCCGCTGCCCGGGACATCCGAGAGGTAGGCGTTCAGATCGCGCTTGAACTCGGTCCCGACGATGCTCGGAACCGCCGCCGGCGTGCCGATCGTCTTGACGAACGTCTGGCCGCTCAGCGCCCCGACCGCCGTGATCGCGGCGGGATAGGGCGCCGTCGTGCTGCTGATCACGGCGATCCGCTTGCCGGTCATCTCGTTGCCCGACAGCACGTCCATGTAGTTCGGCACCGGCGGGGTCCCGACCGTGGCGGGATCGTCGGGATCCTCGCCGGCGAGCACCTGCAGCTGCGTCGCCACGTCGAAGACCGAGCGCGCGATCGGGCCCGGCGAGTCCTGCGACTTGGCCGCCGGCAGCACGCCCGCGCGGCTGACCCGCCCGACCGTCGGCTTCAGGGCCACGACGCCGTTGTTGCCGGCGACCGAGATCATCTGCGCGCCGGTGTCCGTGGCGGTCTCCATGCCGACCGTCATCGCCGCCATGCCGGACGCCACAGCGGCGCCGGAGCCGGCCGACGACCCGCCGGGGTTGTTGTCCGTGTCCGATGGCAGCAGCACCTGGCCCGCCAGCGACGAGTAGCCCTCGGGCATGGTCGTGCTGAACACGCCGCCCAGCTCGGAGACGTTCGTCTTGCCGAGGATGATCGCCCCCGCAGCCTTGAGCTTCGCGACGATCGCCGAGTCCTCCGCCGGCATCGAGTGCTGGAGCGCGATCGAGCCCGCCGTGGTCGGCAGCCCGTGCACGTCGATCGTGTCGTCGAGCAGGACCGGGATGCCGTGCAACGGCCCCCGCACGCCGCTCGTCGCGCGCTCGGCATCCAGCGTCGCCGCGTCCTCGAGCGCGTTCGTGTTGATCGCGCGAACCGCCTGGATCGCCGGGCCCTCCGCGTTGGAGAGCGCGATGCGCGCCAGGTACGCCGTCGTCAGCGTCACCGCCGACAGCGTGCCCGCCGTCATCCGGGCCTGAAGGCTCTTCGCCGTCTCCATCTCCAGCTGAAACGGCACCGACGGCGCCGTCCCGACCTCAGCCATCAACGTCTCGAAGTCGGGGTTGCAGCCGCCTCGCGACGCGAACGGCGGCGCCGGCGTCGTCTTCGCACAGCGGTACATGCTCGGGTTGATCGTGCTCGCCGGCTGGCGCAGCGACTGCGTCGCCTGCTCGATGACGTAGCCGACGCCGATGAGGTTGCGCTCGGAGAGCTTGTTGCCGTGGATCGACACGCTCAGCGGACGCCGCTGCGTGGCGCTGTAGCCCATCGGGATCGTCAGCTGCGGCGTGCCCGCGGTCGAGCCGCTCGGCACGCCGCCGAGGATCGCCAGCACCGGATCCTCCGGCTGCGACGGATCGGAGTTCGTGTACTTGATCATGTCGTCCATGGCCTTCCACTGGGCCGCCTTGCGGACCGGCATGGCGGCGCGATAGGCCGTCTCGTTCGCCCCGCCCGGGCTGACGTCCGACAGCGCGGCGCTGGCGTGCGTGGCGTTGCCGAACTTCAGCGCCTCATGCGCGTTGGCGAGGTTGTCGGCGACCTCCTCGACGAGGCTCTTGATCGGCGCAGACGGGCCGAGGCGCTTGTAGTACTCGTCGATGCCCTTGTGCTGCTGGTAGCCGCTTGGCAGCCCGGGCACGGTCGGCACGGTCGCCTGCGGCCGCTGCACCATGATCGCTCCGGCCGCCACCAGGGCGTCGAACGCGATCGCCGCCGGCGTCCCCGGCACGAAGGTGCCGTTGTAGCCGATCTTCTTGCCGTTGACGAAGTTCGGGTCCAGCGCCGAGAGGTAGTTCGGCAGCGGGTCCGGCGCCCGGGCGATCGAGCCGAAGATGTTCGGGCCGAAGAACGCCTCGTAGCCCTGCTCGTTGAGCGGATCGCGCCCGGCGGTCGACTGCAGGTTGAGCGCGACGTTCTCCATGGTCTTCTCCATCGGGCCGGCCGTGTCCTGCGACGCGGAGATCGGCCCGATCCCGTAGCCGGGGACGAGGCCGACGGTGGGCCGCAGGCCGAACAGCGCCTGCGCCTGCGACGGGCTGATGATCGAGCCGGCGGTCTCCGTGCCGACGCCGAGCATCGACATCGACGCCGCCATGCCCGCGCCGGTGCCCGACGACGAGCCGCTCGGGCCCGCGTCGGTGTCGAGCCCGTTGAGGACCTGGCCGGTGAGGTTGCTGAAGCCCGAGTGCTGGTTGCCGAAGCTGTTGGCGTACTCCGACAGGCCGAGCTTGGCCATGATCACGAGGCCGCTCTCGCGCGCCTTCTTCGCGATGCCGGAGTCCGTCTCCGGGAACGAGTTGCGCAGCGAGTAGTTGCCGTTGGACGTGTACATGCCCTTCACGTCGATGAGGTCCTTGAAGACGATCGGCAGGCCGTGCGCGGGACCGCGCAGATGGCCGTCGGCGCGCTCCTTGTCGAGCAGCGCGGCGTCCTTCAGCGCGTCCGCGTTGTACTGGGTGACGGCGTTGATGCCGGGGCCGCGCTTGTTCAGCGCCGCGATCCGCAGCATGTACGCGCGCGTGAGCTGGACGGACGTCAGATCGCCGTCCTCCATCATCTTCAGCGCTTGAAGGCCCGTGAGGCTCTCCAGGTCGAGCACCGGATCGGCCGCCGAGGCCGGCGCCGCGGTGACGGCGAGCAGGCAGGCGAGGCTGGTCAGAGCCGCGAGCACGCGGCGGATCGTGGCGTAGCGCATGTGGTTCGTCGTCCTTGGGTGGGGTGGATGCTGCGGACTCATCGAATGCGGAACGTGCGGGTCTGGGTCAGGACGGGGCGACCGCCCTGAAACAGGCCGACGCGGGCGCGGTAGGTGCCCTTGGACTGACCCCGCACGGCGCCCAGCGCGAGGTCGACGGTCGCGCCGGGGACGACGCGCCTGCCGGCGATCGAGATCGTGCGCGTGCCGCGCGGCCCGCTGACGCGCACCGTGCCGGTGATCGGCTCGACGGTGTTGCCGGTGTTCTTCAGCGCGATCGCGATCGTGCGCTTCGCGCGCCTGCCGGTGAACCGGGCGCTGCCGAGCCGTAGCCGCAGCCTGCGCGCCGCCGCCGGCGGGTTCAGCCGCAGGCTGCCGACCAGCCGGAACGCCGCGATGATCCCGCCCTTCTTCGGCTTGGGCGGCATGCCGACGATCTCGATCGCCCCGTAGAGCGACCGGCCCGCGCCCGTCCGCACGAGCGTCAGCGACACCGTGCGCTTGGCACCCGCCGGGAGGTTGAAGGCGCCCGCGCTCACGCGGACCTGGCTCGTGAGCTTCTTGCGGCGGTTCGGCGCCACCGCGCCGCTGCGCGCCTGCCGCCATGGCCGCGGCACGAACGTGATCGCGAGCGGCCCGCTCGTCGCGTTGCGGACCTCCACGGAGCCGGCGGCGCCCGGCGTCGCGACGCGCTCGACGATCGCCGGGGACATCGAGAGGCCGCCGGCGCCGAGCGCCGGTGCGAGCCCGAGGCCGGCCAACAAGGCGCCGCCGGCGATGGCGATGGCGAGCTTGCGTCTCACGGGCGCGCCGGTCCCGAGGTGCGCGGTCATCGCCGCACCAGCGGCCCGCGGGCGATCGCGATCCGGATGCTGACGCGGGCCGTCGTGCCGTCGACCGAGCGATGGCGGAACCGCACGACCCGCGAGGCGTTGTAGCGCAGCCGCACCGCGATCGCGCCCTTGGCGCCCACGGCGACGGTCCGGTCGCGCCGGATGCGCTTGCCGATCACGCTGAGGACCTCGACCCTCGTGCCGCGCGGCGCCGACACGCGCCGGCCGCCGGCCACGCATGTCAGCCGGCCGGCGTAGCGGTACAGAAAGCCCCTGTGCAGCACCGGGATCGCGCGCTTCGTGCGCAGCGGGCGCGAGCGCAGCCGCATCGACAGCCGCGGCCTGCGGCACTGGGCGGCCGCGGCCGCCGGGCCCGGGATGCCCGCGCCGGGCGAGCCCCCGCCCCCGCCGGCGCCGCCGCCGGCACCGGAGCCACCACCGGCGCCGGCCCCCGGCCCGGGCACGCCGCCGCTGCCGGCGCCGATCGACAGCAGCGCGCTGTTGCTCGCCGGCTTGACCGTGTTGCGCACGGCGATCTGCTCGTCGGCGACCACCGTCGCGTTGCCGGTGACGTCGCGCACGCTGACGCGCAGCGCGTGCGGGCCGTCGGGCACGCGCGTCGTGTCGACGGTCAGCGGGACGCCCGAGACCGACGCCGGGCAGTCGGCTGTCGCCGGCAGGTCGATCGTCGCGTCCTGCGGCGACAGCTCCGCGCACGACGCGCCGCCGAGATCCTGTAACGCCACGAGCGCGCCGTCGAGCGTCGCTTGCGTGGACGCCAGGCCGAGGCCGCCGTCGGTCGCGAACACGCTCAGCCCCAGCGTCCCGGCGGCGGGGCTCGTGATGCCGCCGACCGCACCGCTGGGGAAGACGCCGTCGCCGACGCGCACCGCGATCGAGCCCGCGTCGACGGCGAGCGCGGCGCTGCTCGGCGCCGAGCAGCGCGTCAGGGCCGCCGCGGTGCACCGCACGCCCAAGCGCACGTAGGTGCCGGTCGCCGGGTCGCTGTCCAGCACGCCGTCGAGCGCGACGTTCGACGCGTCCTCGACGCTGGCGACCTCGAGCGCGCCGGAGGACGTCTGCGCGACGTACGACTGGCCGCCGCCGGGCGCGGGCGCGCCGCCAAAGCCGCTCGTGCGGCGCGCGAGCCGGGCGGCGTGGAGCGTCACGGCCGATGGGACGTCCAGGCGCCAGAACGCCTGCGATCCGCCCGTCGGATCCGGGCGCGTGAAGGCCGCCCGCACGCCGCCGTCGGCGAGCGCGCTCACCGGCGCCATGCAGCCGCTGCCGTACGTCGTGATCAGCGCGTCGCCCGAGCTCGCGGCGACCAGCGGCTGGACGCCGAGCGCTTGCCCGCCCGGGCCGTGGCAGACCCACAGCGTCGCCTCGCCCGCGGTCGCCGCGGCGGCGAGCGGGCCCGCCAGCAGGGCGGCGGCGCAGCACAGCGTGAGAAGCTGCGAGCGCACGTCAGGGCGCCGTCGTGGAGAGCGTGAACAGCACGGTCTTCGAGTACTGGCCGGTGCGCAGCGGCTCGCTCGCCGAGATCGGCTGGCGGAACGTCACGCCGACCGGGTCGTTCGTCGCGGGCGCGGGGTAGCTCTTCAGCAGCAGCGGGCTGACCGCGGACCCGACCGGATCGAACGGGGCGGCGCCGGTGCGTGCGAGCAGCGGCGACAGCAGCGCCAGGCTGCCGTTGACGAGATGGCCGGTGGCGACCGGGCTCGGGTCCTGGATCGTCAGCGCGGCGTTCGCCCCGCTGGTCGTGATGCCGAGCACGACGCTCGTGTCGTAGTTCGCGGCGACGCCGGGCGTGAACGTCCCAAGGCTCGACGACGTGTTCGAGACGGTGATCCCGAGCGCCGCCGCGACGGTGCCGCCGACGCCGACCGTCCCGCTCGACGACAGGATGTGGCCGTCGCCCGCGAGCGCGACGACGATCGGGCTCGCGGCGGCGGGCGCCGTGTAGGCGATGCTCAGCGCGCCGAGCAGCGGGCCCTCCGCCGCCGGCGCGAAGCGCACGATGACGGTGCAGCTTGCGCCGATCGCGAGCGTCGAGGCGGCCGTGCACACGTTGGGCGCCGGCACGATCGAGAAGCTCGCGTCGCCCGTGAGCCCGATCGTGCCGATCGTGACCGGGTTCTGCCCGCTGTTGGTCACCGTGAACGAGCGCGTGGCCTCGTAGCCGACGAGGATCGTGCCCGCGTCCCAGCTCAGCGGCGAGATCGTGGCCGCGGCGTAGCCGGCCGGCACCGGCACGTCGACGTGCCGGGTGACGACCACGGTCTGATCGGAGCTGTCGGTGATCGTGGCCTGGAACGTGTGCGTCGCGCCGATGTCGGCGAACGCCGGCGTCCAGCTGAACTCGTAGGGCGCCGACGGGTCGGTTCCCAGTGCGACGCCGTCGAGCGTCAGCGCGACCGACTTGACGGCGACGTCGTCGCTCGCGACCACCGTCGGCGCGATCGTCTGGCCGACGGCGACGTCGTCGCCCTCGCCGGGATCGACGAACGAGCCCGTCGGCGGAGCGTCCGCCATGACCGCCGGCACGCTCAGCGGCGCGGGCGCCGTGGCGAGCGGCGTCCCGAGCTCGATCTCCCCGCCGCTCACGCCGATGACGGGGTCGCAGCCGGGGTTGCCGGGGCCCGCGGCGCAGCCCCACCAGTTGCCGTCCGCGGAGACCGGGCCGGCCTTCGTGCCGCCCGCTTCGGCCGGTCGCGGCGCCGTGTTGGCGATGTTGGCGTTGACGAGCCCGAAGCCGTTGCCGGTGAGCGAGCTGGCGCTGAGGGAGAACGCGCGCACGGCCGGGTTCGACGGATCGGAACCGGTCTCGGCGTCCGTCAGCAGGACTCCGGCGGACCGGCGCGCGTCCGGCGTGAACGCGTTGTCGACGATTTCGGACCCGGAGATCGCGCCGCGAGCGCCGGCGTGGTACCGGATGCCGGTTTGCGCGATCAGCACGTCGGCACCGGCGCCCGCGACGCGCGTGCCGCGCACGTAGCCGTACTCGAGGATGCCGGCGCGCACCGTGGTGCTGGCGGCTCCGTCGATCCCGCGCGCGTCGTCGAAGAGGATGCCGCCGGACTGGTAGCCCGTCACGAGGCTGCCGGCGATCGTCAGCTCGCGGCGCACGGCAGCCTCGCTGGCCCCCTGGATCGAGTTGGTCATGATCACGCCCCAGCCGTGCGGGCGGGCGGCGAGCTCCGCCGCGTCGGCCGCGCGCTTGAGCGGGCCGATCACGCTGTTGGAGATCCGCCCCGAGGTGTTGAAGAACGCGACCCCCGCCTCCGCGTAGATGTCCGGCGAGGTGACCTTCACCCCGGAGATGTCCACGAAGTTCTCGGTGTAGTCGCTCGAGCCGCCGGACTGGCGGTTGACCTGGATGACCGCGCCGCCGCCGTCGCGCAGGTAGGGGGCGGTGCCCGCGAGCGACGGCGCCGCGCTCGCGGCCGGGCGGATCGTGACCTTGTCGGCGCCCGCGCCGCGGATCGTCAGCGGCTTGTTGATCAGCAGCCCGGCCCTGGAGCCGGCTTGCGCCGGGCTGTTCGCCGAGTTCGGCGTGGTGCTGACCTCGGCGTAGTCGCCCGCGCACACGACGACCGTGTCCCACGGCGCGGCCTGGTTGATCGCGGCCTGGATCGTCGTGAAGCCGGCGCCGGGGCATTGCATGCGGTCGTCGTCGACGCTCCACGTCGATGCCGAGGCGGCGGCGGGCGCAGCAGCGGCGACGGCGGCGGCGATGCCGAGCGCCTGGATGCAGCGGCGCGCGGTCATCGGACCCTCAGCGTCTTCGCAGGGGCGGTGGCTTGCCGGCGCCCGGCGGCGTCGATCGCCCGCAGATCGAGCTTGTACGTCCCCTTCTTCAGGGCGCGCGAGAGCTTCAGCGTCCAGCGCCTCGTGCCGCGGGCGGCCAGGCCGACGCCGCTCGAGCACGGCATGGCGCGGCCGAGCGTGCCGTCGATGCGCGCGAAGCGACAGCGCGTGCCGGCCGGCTTGAACAGGCGCACGATGACCGTCTTGACGGCGCTCGCGCAGCCGGCGGCGGTGCCGGCGAGCGAGAGCCGGCGGCCGCGCAGGAGCGTCCGCGTCAGCGCGGCGGTCGGGCACGGCCCGGCGTTCGCCTTCGCGGCCGGCGCCATCGCGGCGACGCGCACGACGTCGGGCACCGAGCCCGCGGCCGCTCGCGGCGTGTCCTCGACGATGTTCGCCGCCGCGCTCGCGGCCATCTGGTCGCGCAGCGCGGTCGGCCCGCTGACCGACTCCTGGAAGCGCACGTCGGCGAGCTCGATCGAGCCCGTCGCCGGCTTGCCGGGACCGCCGAACTTGAACTCGAGCTTGCTGAGCTGCGCAAGGTCGACGCCCTGCGCCGCGAAGTCGCCGAGCGGGATGCGCACGGAGTTCAGGACGACGTGGACGCGCGTCGTGACGTTGCCGACGGTCTGATGCAGCGCCGACCCGTAGCGCGGGCTTGCCGCCGCGACCGTGCCGGCGTTGCCCGCGCGGTCGGTCAGCACGACGTCGAAGTCCTGCGTCGTCGCCGACGGGTTCCAGAGGCCGATCGTCCCGCGCGCCGGGTTGCGCGGATCGAAGTAGTTCACGGCAGCGCCGAGCGTCAGCGACTTGAACTGCGTCACGTCGGAGGCGGCGGCCGGGATGCGGGTCGACAGCGACGCCGGGGCGTCCCAGGCGAGGGCGAGCTGCAGCCCGTAGGAGTGGTTGACCGGCGCGTTCTCGCGCGTGCCGCTCTGGCCGCCGAGCCCGGCGGCGGCCGGCAGCGGGCACGCCTTGAACGCGCGCGGGTTGCCGGTCTCGCCGACGGCCGTCGGCGTGAAGTGGTTGGGCTCCGGGTTGCACCAGTCATAGCCATCCGCGGTCGTCGCCGGCAGCGGCGACACGCCGCCGCCCGCGAGGTACGGGTTGCTAAAGCCGCTGCCCGTGAGCGCCGTGCCGAGCGCGCTCAGCGTCAGCGGCTGGTCGGTCTCGGGCCGGATGACGTCCCGGCGCTCGGCCGGCGGCGCGAAGTAGCTCTGCTGGAAGCGGTCCAGGCACGAGATGCGCGTGCCGGCCGCGGTCTGCGACGGGCACGATCCCGCCGGCAGCTGCGGCGTCGAGCCGTCGAGGGCGAGCGGGCCGCCGTCGCTCAGCTCACCGGTCTCGATCGGGTCGAAGGCGAGCTCCGACCCGACGTAGCGGCGGAAGAAGCTGCCCATGACCGCGAGGCCCGCGATCTCCTGGTCGCCCATGAGCGCCGGGTCGCCCGAGCCGTAGTTCCCGGCGGCGCCGGAGCGGGTGTACGGGTTGGCCGGGTTCGTGCCGCTCAGGCGGATGTTGCTCGGATTCGCCGTCGCGTTCGTGGAGCACGCGGGGTCGCTCGTCGTCGAGTCGTCGCCATCCACGAACCACGTCGTGTTGAACCAGTTGTGGTTCGTGCCGTGCAGCCCCGCCTGGATGCGCGGATACGGGTCGCCGGGCGCGATGTACTGACTGCGCTCGTAGAAGCGCGTGCCCATGAGGTTGGACACGTCGCCGTCGCAGTACGGCAGGTAGGACATGAACGCGACGCCGTACGGCGCCTTGCGCTCGTAGTCGGTCGGGGCGAGCGCGATGATCCCGCGAACGCCGGGGTAGCGGCGGCCGGGCGCCGGCCGCGTGCGGTTGAAGTCCAAGAAGCTCGTGACGCCGTCGCCGCCGCGCGAGTGGCCCATCATCCCGATGCGGCTGAAGTCGAGCTTGCCGACGAGCGCCGAGCCGATGTTGTGGTCGGCGTCGGCGGGCACCGCGGCGGCGTTCGCGTCCCACAGCGCGTCGAGCGTTGCGGCGATGATCAGCCGGCGCTGGTGCATCCCGCGCGCCGTGCCGTCCTGGTAGAAGATCAGCTGGTCCTGGTCGATCGAGAAGACCGTGTAGCCCCAGGTCGCGAGGTTCTCGCCGAGATAGGCGTAGCCGCGGTCGTTGCGCTTGAAGATCGTGCAGTTCGGCGCCGAGCCCGTCTGGCAGCTGCCGTGGTTGCCGTGGACGAGGACGACGATCGGCGAGCCGCTGGCCCGATCCGCGGGGTAGTACAGCGAGCCGCGCGTCTGGACCGTGACCGCGCCGGACGCGCCGGCCGGCGCGTTGCCGGCCGCGTTGGGCTCCTGTAGCGCGACGGTCCCGGCGTTGACCGGGTCGATCGTTACGGGCGTGAAGGGACCGCGGACGAGCGGATCGGGCGGAGCTGCGAGTGCTGCGCCCGGCGCGACCGCGAGCAGCGCGCACAGAGCGACGACGGCCGCGAGGGCCTTGCAAAATGGCATGGAGGAGCGCTTCACCAAACCCCGTGTCCGATGGTTGACGACGTGCGAATAGAGGCGAGCAGCGCTGGTGCCGTCGAGGCACCGGCGCTCGTCTCATCCGATCGTCAGCCGCGTGTGACGCGGCACCCCCCGCTCGGACTCCCCGATCCGCGGCCTATCCTGCCCGCCGCCCTTCGGGATGCACATGGCCCGCCGGTCCCAACCTGACCCCCGCAGGTTGGCCGCCCGGTCCACTAGGTCTTTTCTCGAACCTCGGTCAGCGTGGAAGCGCGGTGACGACGAGGTTGTCGCGGTAGTGCCCCGTGGCCGTGTTGAACGGCCCGCCGCAGGTGACGAGCACGAGCCGGCGACGCCCGCTGCGCGAGTAGATGCTCTCCGGCAGCGCGGCCTTGCGCACGCGCTGCATCGTCGTGACGCGGTAGTCGCGGACCTTGCCGTCGTCGGACGTAACCGTCACGGTGTCGCCGCGCCGCGCGTTCCTCAGCCCGTAGAACGCGCCCGCGCCGCGCTTGGCGCTGTCGATGTGGCCGGCGAGCAAGATCGCGCCGTTGGCCGACCCGGGCGCCGCGCCGTCGCGCCACCAGCCGACGCGGTCGATGTCCTTGGGGATCGCGAGCGCGCCGGAGCGGGTGTCGATGTCGACGCCGTACACGCGCGCGTCGATGCCGCGGGTGGCCAGGCGCACGCGCGTCGGGATCGCTCGCGCCGCGGTCGCCGTGGCGGCGATCGGCGCCGGCGCCACGCGGACCGCACGATCGCCGCGGCCGGTCAGGATCAGCGGCAACGCCAGCGACGTCTCGACCTCCTCACCGCAGGCCGTCTCGGTCGCGGCGACGCTCGCCGTCTCGACGATCCGCTCGCGATACGTGTAGAAGCCCGCGCGGTTGAGCTTGACCTTCGCCGAGTCGACCTCGCCGTCGCCCGCGACGGCGACGGTCCCCTTCCACAGGGGCGTGCCGCTGCAGTCCATCGCCGCACGCGACGCGAACGGGCCGAACAGCCGGACCTCGATCGTCGCCGGCGTCTGGCCGAGCCCCGTCACCGCGATGCGGTCGGAGATCGACGAGCCCGGCCGCACGACCTGATCGGAGACGACGGTCGTGACCGCCGGCTTGGCCCGGACGAACGTCGTCTCGGCGACGTCGCCGCACGGCGTCACCGTTCCGTCGAAGGCGTTGGTTGCCGCGATCGACTCCTGGTAGGTGTAGTAGCCCGCCACCGTGAGGGTGGTGGGCGCGCTCGTGTAGGTCCCGTCGCCGGTCACCGGCAGCGCGGACGTCGCGATCGGCGTGCCGTCGCAGCGGATCTCGCCGCGCGTCGGGAACGGGCCGTAGAGCGCGACGTTCACGGTCGCGCTCAGCGCGCCGAGGCCGGTCACGACGACGCTGTCGGTGATCGCCGCGCCGGGCGCCGCCTCCTGCGCGGAGACCTGCGTCCGGATCTGCGGCTTGCCGCGCACGATCGTCGTCTCCGGCTCGGCCGCGCACGGGGTCTCGACGGCGCGCACGAAGTCGCTCGCCGCGATCGCCTCGCGATAGGTGTAGAAGCCGGGCACGGTGAGCGTCACGGGATCGGTGAGGTACACCCCGTCGGCCGCCGCGGCGAAGCTCCCCGTCCAGAACGGCGGGCCGGCGCAGGTCATCTTGTCGGCCGCCGGATACGGGCCGAAGAGGCTCGCGCCGACCGTGACGCTCTCGCCGGCGAGCCCCGTCACCTCGACGGTGTCGGTGACGGCGCTACCCGCGAGCGTCGTCTGCGAGCTCACGCGCGTCACGACCGCCGGCTGCGTCTCGACCTTGAACGTCTCCGCCGGCACGCCGCACGGCGTCGTCAGGCCGGTGACGTCGGCCGTGCTCGCGATCGTGAGCTGGTAGCCGTACCAGCCGGGCGCCGACGGGGCCAGCGGCGGCGTCAGCGAGGGCCCGGCGCCGGTCTCGTAGGAGGTCGCCGCGAGCGGCGGGCCGGCGCACGAGATCGCGGCCTGCGAGCGAGCCGGGCCGTAGAGGCGCACCTCGACTTTGCCGCGCCAGCCGCCGTACGCCCCGCCGATCGTGACGCTGTCGCGGTTCTGCTGGCCGGCGAGCTGCGTCGCCGGCGTGGCGGTCGTCGTCACGGTGAGCTGCGCGGGCCGCACGTCCGCCCTCGCCGTCGCGCTGACGGCCGCGGACGCCGGGAGCGCGAGGCGCTGGCCGTTACGCGCCGCGTCCCTGCGCGCGGGCACGTAGATCTTGGGCCGCGACGCCGCGAGCTGGGGGCTGGTCGCGGTGACGCGCACGCCGCCGGCGACGTCGCCCGGCACGAACGAGGGCTTGGCCACGCCGTCGTCGCCGGTGTCGACCTTCGCCGGCAGCCCGGTGGCGCCGCTCGCGTCGAGCGTGACCTGCGCGTTGGGCACGACCCGGCCCGACGCCGTGAGCAGCCGGACCTCGAGCACGGCCTTGCGCCGCACGGCCAGCGACTTGGCGAGCTTCAGCTCGACGCGGTAGGGCCCGGCGAAGCGCTCCGCGTCACGCTCGATGCGCGCGAGGGTCTCGCGGATCGCCGGCCCGCCGGCCGAGCGGTCGACCTCGCCGGGCGCGCCGTCGCCCATGAGGCGGTGCACGTAGAGCATGACCGCGCCCTGGCTGATCTTCTTGTTCGTCCGCCCGAAGTTCCACATCGCGTAGTTCATCCGGCGCAGGCTCGCGGCCGGCACGAGGTCGCCGTCGCGATTGCGCAGCTCGCTGCCCTCGGCGAGCTCGTAGTCGTAGGCGCGACCGGGGTACCAGAAGCGCAGGTCGAGGCAGAACGCGGCGCCGCCAACGCCCTCGATCGCGTTGCGGTAGTCGCCGAACCAGCGCAGGCCGAAGCGGTAGGTCTTGTACTCGCCGACGCCCGTCGTGCTGCAGCTGTCGCGCCCGCCGCGCGAGCACGGGTCGTTCTGGTTCGGCGGCTCTGCGGCCTGCACGGCCGCGGGCACGAGCGCCGCGGCGAAGAGCAGCGAGATCAGAAGGCGGCGCACCGCCTGCTTCCTACCAGACTGCGCCCCGCGGGGCTAGGACCGAACGGGGTCCATGGCGCGATTGGGCACCTCGCCCCACAGCTGCTCGAGGCGGTAGAAGTCCCGCGCCTCGGGCGTGAAGATGTGCACGACGACGTCGAGGTAGTCCATCAGGATCCAGCGCGCCTCGCGCAGGCCCTCGACGCGCCGCGGCAGCATGCCGTGCTCGTCCTTCAGCGCCTGGTGGATGCCGTCGTGGATGCCCTTCGTCTGGCGGGCGGTGTTGCCGGAGCAGACGAGGAAGAAGTCCGTGTAGCCGATGACGCCGCGCACGTCGAGCTCGACGACGTCGACGGCCTTCTTGTCGGCCGCGAGGCCGGCGATCGTCTCGGCGAGTTGCTCGGGGGTCATCGGTAGAGCCTCTTCTGTTCGATGCGATCGGCGACGGGGCCCGGCACGAGATAGCGGATCGGACGGCCGCCGGCGACCCTGCGGCGGATCTCCGACGACGACACGTCGATCCGGGGCATGTCGAAGAACTCGACCCGCGGGCGATCTCCGAAGGCCTCCTCGAGGCGCTCGGCGATGTCGGCCCGGACCGCGCCGGAGCGCTCGGCGACGGCGAGGGTCGCGAGCTCGAGCACGGCTTCGGGCTCATGCCAGGTCGGCAGTCCGAGGGCGATGTCGCCCCCCAAGATGAAGGTCAGCTGATTCTCCGGATCGCGCGCATGCAGGACACGCAGGGTATCGACCGTGTACGACGGCCCGCCGCGCACGATCTCCAGATCGCAGACGCCGAGGCGCTCGTCGCCCTGCACCGCCAGCCGGCAGAGCTCGAGCCGCTCGCCTGCGCCGGGGTCCTGGTCGGCGTCCTTGTGCGGCGGCACCGCGACCGGCGTCAGGAGCACGCGCTCGAGGCCGAGCTGGTCGGCGGCCTCGGCGGCGCAGACGAGGTGGGCGATGTGCGGCGGGTTGAACGTGCCGCCGAGGATGCCGACGCGGGCCACGCGGGGTGCGGCGCTACGGCCGCACGTGGCCGTCGCCGGCGACGACGTACTTGAACGTGCACAGCTCGCGCACGCCGATCGGGCCGCGCGCGTGGAGCTTCTGGGTCGAGTTGCCGATCTCCGCGCCCATCCCGAACTCGCCGCCGTCGGTGTAGCGCGTGGACGCGTTGATGTAGACGCAGGCCGCGTCGACGCCGCGCTCGAACGCGCGCGCCGCGCCGGCGTCGTTCGTGACGATCGCCTCCGAGTGGCCTGAGCCGTGCTGGTTGACATGCTCGATCGCCTCGTCGAGCGAGTCGACGACGCCGACCGCGAGCACCAGCGCGAGGAACTCCGTGTCCCAGTCCGCGCCGGTCGCGTCCTTGAGCGACGGCGCGAGCGCGTCGCCCGCGAGCGCGCGCGAGCGGCCGTCGACGCGCAGCTCGACACCGGCGGATTGCAGGGCTTTCAGCGCTCGCGGCAGGAACTCGGGCGCGGCCTCGGCGTGCACGAGCAGCGTCTCGGCGGCGTTGCAGACGCCGGGTCGCTGGACCTTCGCGTTGAGGATGATCGCCTCTGCGTCGTCGAGATCGGCGGTCGCGTCGACGTAGACGTGGCAGTTGCCCGACGCCGCGTAGATGACGGGCACGGTCGCGACGGCCTTGAGCGCCGCTTTCAGGCCCTCGCCGCCGCGCGGGAAGATGAGGTCGACGACGCCGTCTTGGGTCGCCAGCTCGGCGAGCTCCTCGCGGCCGCCGCCGGCGACGAGGCCGATCGCGCCGTCGGGCACGCCGGCTTGGGTCGCCGCCTCCGCGGCGATCGTCGCGAGCACGGCGTTCGAATGGGTGGCCGACGACGAGCCGCGCAGGACGACCGCGTTGCCGGACTTCAGGCACAGCGACGCAGCGTCGATCGTGACGTTGGGGCGCGCCTCGTAGACGACGGCGACGACGCCGAACGGCACGCGCAGCTTCTTGACGTCCAGGCCGTTGGGCAGGCGCTTGCCCTCGACGACCTCGCCGACCGGGTCGGGCAGGGCGGCGATCGCGCGGGTGCCGGCGGCGATCGCGGCGATGCGCGCTGGATCGAGCGCGAGGCGGTCGAGCAGCGCGTCGGTGAGGTTGTTCGCGCGGCCGTCCTGCATGTCGCGGCGCGTTGGCCTCGACGATCTCGTCGGTGCGCTCGATCAGCGCGTCGGCGATCGCGTGCAGCGCGGCGTTCTTCGTGTCGGTGTCGAGCGTCGCGAGCGTGCGGGCGGCGGCTTGCGCTTGCAGGCAGATGTCCGAGACGGAACGCGTGACGGTCGCCATGCTCCGAAGGGTACGCAACCGGGGGCGCGCGGTCTGCTTTCCGGGCGCAACCTTTCGCCGAGCCGCATCGTTTCACTGGCATGCCCGCTCGAGCCCCCCTCACCGTCGCAGCGCTCAGCTCGCTGCTCCTCGCCACGCCAGCCCTCGCAAACCGGGCCGGCGACGCGCCGATCAAGGCGCCGCAGAGCCTCCAGACCCACCACGTGGCCTTCACCCTGCCCGGCGGCGGGTGGACGCAGAAGCTCGGCGCGCTGGCCGGCACGCCGGCGTTCGGCCGCTACGGGCTGGCCATCAAGCTCGCGGACGGCAGCACCTGCTCGCTGACCGCCGACGTCCTGTCGAAGACCTCCGCGAAGCCGTTCGTCGCACGCGGCAACACGGTCCAGCTGCGCCCGTTCTCGCAGTTCCCCGAGCTGCTGCACATCACGGGCCGCGGCAAGAACGGCGCCGTCACCTGGTGGTCGGGGACGATGAAGAACTACGACGCGGCGGCCGGCGGCACCCAGCGCCTCCCGGCGGCGCTGCGCACGAAGGCCAAGCCATACCTGAACTACAACGTCCGGATCCTGCACGCGC
The DNA here is from genome assembly GCA_963766525.1 of uncultured Actinomycetes bacterium. Taxonomy (GTDB): domain Bacteria; phylum Actinomycetota; class Thermoleophilia; order Solirubrobacterales; family Solirubrobacteraceae; genus CADCVQ01. The sequence continues at coordinate 103,785 of CAVYAX010000015.1, read as the reverse complement.
GGCCGCGCACCAACGACCCGTGCGCCGCCCGCGCCCGCACCACCGGCGCCCGCATCGCACGCACGATCGCTCGCACGATGCAGATCGCCCCCGGCCCGCCGGTCTCCGAGCCGCCGTACTCCACCTCGTAGCCGAGCGGCCTCGATGTCGAATAGTGAGCGGATAGCGCTCACCGTTCGAACATCCGCTTGGCGCGGCAGCCCGCGAAACCAGGATGTCATCTGTTTCCCCAGATGACATCCTGGTAGGATGGTCCGCCTATGGCATCTCCTGTCGGAGTAGCCGAAGCGAAGCGCCGGTTCTCGGAGCTACTCGATCGCGTCGCCGATGGCGAACGGATCGTCGTGGCCCGCCGCGGGCGGCCGGCCGTGGTGCTTGTGCCGCCCCACGAGGAGACCGCCGCTGGCGCGCGGCCGGCGCCCCTCGGGTTCGCCTCGCTCGCCGGCGCGCTCGCCGACCTGCCGGAGCTCGACGAGTTCTTGGACGACGTCGCCGCGGCACGAAGCGGCGCGAGAGATCGTCCCGGGCCCGATTTCGGCTGAGCCGTGTACTGCTTCGACACCGACGTGCTCAGCGCGACCATCCGCCGCGACCCGCCGTTGCATCTCATCCGGCGCCTCGCGCGCACGCCCCCGACCGAGCAGTGCACGACCGCGATAACGCTCGGCGAGCTGGTCTACGGCGTCGAGAAGCGGGGAAGCCCGGAGCTGGCCGCACGCGTCCTCGAGCTCGTCGCGTCGGCGGGACCGATCCTGCCGTTCGACGAGGTCGCAGCGCTGCGCTACGGAAAGCTGCGCGCAGAACTGGAGGCCGCCGGCAAGCGCGTCGCCGAGCCCGACCTGCGGATCGCCGCGATCGCCGTGACGCGCGACGTCACCCTCGTGACGGGCAACGTCCGGCATTTCGCACGCATCCCGGAGTTGCGCGTCGAGAACTGGCTCGTCGACGACGGAGGATGAGCTCCGCCGTCAGGCGAGGACGAAGTAGTCGCGGTGGATGGCCTCGTCGGTCGCGCGCGGGAGGACCTCGCGCACGGCCGCGGACTTCATCCCCTTGACCTTGACGAGCTCGCCCGCGGCGTAGTTGCAGATCCCCTTGCCGATGACGATCGCGCCGTGGGCGACCTGGACGGCGTCGCCCGCGTCGAAGTCGCCGCGCACGTCGGTGATGCCGACGGGCAGCAGCGACGTGCCGCCGTCGCGCAGCGCGCGCGCCGCCCCGCCGTCGACGACGATCGTCCCGTGCGACGGCTTGGCGTACTTCAGCCACAGCTTGAACGACGAGTAGCGCTCCGCGCGGGGCGGGAAGCGCGTGCCGGCCGGCGTCCCGTCGAGCGCGGCGCCCAGCGCGCCCTCGCGCAAGCCGCTGCAGATCACGGTCTCGATGCCGCCCGCCGTCGCCATCTCCGCCGCGACGACCTTCGAGCGCATCCCGCCGGTCCCCAGCGGCGACGTCGTGTGGCCGATCTCGAGCGTCCCGAGCGCCTCGAAGTCCGTGACCTCCTCGACGAGGCGCGCGCCGGGGTCGATGCGCGGCGACGCCGTGAACAGGCCCTCGACGTCCGTCAGCAGCACGAGCAGGTCGGCGCCGACGAGCATCGCCACCTGCGCCGCGAGGAAGTCGTTGTCGCCGAAGGAGATCTCGTCGGTCGTCGTCGTGTCGTTCTCGTTGATGACCGGCAGGACGCGCCACTCGAGCAGCTTGCCGAGCGTCTGGCGCGCGTTGAGGTAGTGCGTCCGCGCGCTCATGTCGAAGAACGTCAGCAGGACCTGAGCGCTCGTGATCCCGCGATCGCGCAGCAGCTCGTCGTAGACGCGGTAGAGCTTGCCCTGGCCGACGGCGCTCGCGGCCTGCAGCTCCTCGATCGCCCGCGGGCGCACGGGCAGGTCCATGACGCGCATCCCCCGCGCGATCGCGCCGCTCGTCACGAGCACGACGTCGTGGCCGGCCGCGTGGCGCGCCGCCGCCTCGGCGCAGATGCGCTCGATGACGTCCGCGCGCAGCTCGCCCGAGTCCTCGGCGACGATGCTCGATCCGAGCTTGATGACGTAGCGGGCCACGGCCGGCTGAGCTTAGACGCCGCGCGACCGCTCACTGCTACGGAGCCGTGCCCGGGGCGCGGGCCCAGCGCCAGGAGCGCAGGAACGCCGCGAAGTCGTCCTCGGCATCAGCGAAGGCGGCTTCGGGTGCCGTCAGCGTGATGTCGTAGTTCAAGCCGCCGTACGGCAGCACGACCTTGCGGCGCCGCACGGTCTGGCCGCTCGGGAGAAGCTTTCCGTAGCTGAACGTCGTGGCCGGCTCCTGATCGACGGCCGCGGGCTGGGCCGGCGTGACATCGAGCGCTCCCGCGAGGATCAGGCGCTCGCGGATCGCGACGGCGTCCGCGGGCGCGAGGTCCAGCGGAACCCTCACGACGATCTCCTGGCGCGACATGGCGTCGCCCCGGGCGAGCACGAGGCGGGGGCTGCCCGGTTGAGCGGTCTCGCCGCGCCAGCCGGCGGGGCGCGCGGCGGTGTAGCCGGCGCCGATCAAAAGGCGGTCGGGCGGCGCGGACAGCGTGCCCTTCGCCGGGAGGATCATCGCGATCAGCAGCGCGGAGAGGGCGACGGTGTAGACGGCCACCGCGCGCACGGCGGGACGCATCCACAACGGCGGCCGGTCGGCCGCGAGCGTCGGCTCCTCCGATCGCGCCATGCGGGGTGGCAGCCAGTCCGCGAGCGCGCGCCAGCCGAAGAGCAGCGCAACCGCCCCCACGGTCGCGGACGGCAGCTGGGTCCACGCGGGCGGGTCCACGTCGGCAAGCCGCGGGAGCCCGAGGGTCGCGAGGTACACGCCGGCGAACCCGGCGGCGAACCAGAGCATCGGGATCCGGCGAGCCACGAGCGCCGCCGCCAGCCACAGCGCCGCGGCGCCGAGGAGCAGCGCCGCGAGCGACCGCGGGATCGAGCGCTCCGCGCCGTAGATGGCCGCGGTGTCCGCGCCGGCGAGCCCGCCGATCCCGGTGCCGAGGTCGACCGCCGCCGCGAGGACGCAGAGCACGCCGACGACGAGGACGCCGGCCGGGACGACGCGCCGGCCAAGGCTCTCGGGGACGGGCTCGACGCGCGTGGCCGAGACCGGGCCGCCCTCGATGTCCGCCGCCAAGCGCTCCAGCGTCGCGCGGCTGCGCCTGCGGTGATCGACCCACTGATGGCGCTCGGCGTGCTCGAGCCCCGCGACCGAGACAGGCGCCGCGATCACGACGACCGCCCGCTCCCCGAGCGCCGCGAGCCGCTGCCCCAGCCCGCCGACGGGCGTCATGTCGCTGAGCACGACGATCTCGCGATCCGCTCGTGCGCCGCCGGCGCGGCGATGTCCGCGAGCCTGCAGGGCGCGGTCGAGGCCCCGCTCGACCGACCGGTCGAGCTCGTGGCACGCGATGTCGTAGGCGATCGAGCGCGTGGCGTTCGACGGGCCGCCTGCGCGGCGCCCGCGTCGCGCCAGCATCCGCCGGCGCATCCAGCCCGGCGCATCTCCGATCGGAAGCCAGCGATAGAACGACCCCGTGGTCAGGGCCACGCCCGCCGCGACGAACCAGGCGGCTACCAGCGCCAGCAGGGCGAGCACGATCAGCGTCACGACCGGGCCGAGCACACCCTCCGAGACGTGCAGCACCACCAGCGAGCCGAGCACGATCACGACGGCTCCGGGGATCCCGCTGACGAACACGAACCCGAGCGTGGTCGCCGACCCCGAAAACCGCTTGGAGAGCGCCCACCACTGCCAGCCGCAGAAGGCCGCGATCAGTGCGAGCAGCAGGACGAAGAACGCCGTCGACTGGACGACGGCGTCGGGCAAGCCCGCGACGAGCACGACGAGGCAGACCGCGGCGAAGAACACCGCCGTCCCAAGCAGGACGAAGGACACGAAGCGGACGGCACCCGCCTGGCCCGCCCGTGACGGATGCGCACCGCCGGTCGGCGTCTCGTAGTCGCCGTCCTTCAGGCCGGCGGCCAGCCAGCCGACCTTCTGCTCGAAGCCCGTGCACAGGTCCAGCCGCGGTGCGTCGGCCAGCGCGTCGGGCAGGTCGACGTGCTCGGCCAGCACCACGACGATCGGCTTGCCGAGCTGCCGGGCGAGCTCGAGCTCGGCACGGACGTGTGGCGAGCTCAGCGCGTCGGCGGACGCCACGAGCACGAGCCCGTCGCACGCGCGCAGCGCCGCTTCGATCTCGGCCTCCCAGTCGTCGGCCGGGCGCAGGCGATGGACGTCGAACCAGACGTCGACGCCGTGCTGGCCGAGCGCGAGCGCCAGATCCTCGGCGAAGTAAAACCAGGCCCGCGAGTAGGAGACGAACGCGGCCACTCCTTACCGCTTGCCCCCGACAGCGGCGGCTAGTGTGACATCGCTCCACACCCCGAGCGCGCCGACTACTGGTTAGGCAGCGGCCGATTTGGGTGAAACAAGGCCCATGGCCGACAAACCCACACTGCCGGTGGCCTTTGCCCGCCCCGACGACCAGCCGGACCGCCGCTACCGCCTGCGCGCGGAGGAGCCCGTGCCCGACGGCATCCGCCGCATCGCCGGCGGGCAGCTCGCCGGCGCCCGCGAGAAGCTCTCCGAGGCGTCGCGGCGCGAGCTTCCCGGCGCCGTCCATGACACGCGCAAGCGCATCAAGCGCCTCCGCGCGGCGGTCCGCCTGTCGCGCGACGCGCTCGGCGACCCCACGTACGAGCGCGAGAACGCCGCCCTGCGACGCACGGCGCGGCGGCTGTCGGCGGGCCGCGACGCGCGGGTGCTCGTCGACACGCTCGACGATCTCGGCGAGCGCTTCCCCGAAGAGCTCCCGGCGCGCGCCACCGCGACGCTCCGCGCGCGCCTGGACCACGAGCGCGCCGCCGCGGAGCTCTCGCTCGGCGGCGGCGAGGTCGACGACGTGCTCGCCGCGCTCGGCGACGCGCGCGGCCGCGCGCCCGCCTGGACGTTCGCCGACGGCGGCTTCGACGCGATCTCACCCGGCCTGCGGCGCATCTATCGCCGCGGGCGCAAGCGCATGCGCATCGCGCAGCGGGACCCGAGCCCGGAGAACCTCCACGAGTGGCGCAAGCGCGTCAAGGACCTCTGGCACGCGACCCAGATCGTGCGCGAGGCGCAGCCCAAGCGCCTGAAGCGCGTGTCCAAGCGCGCGCACAAGCTCGCCGATCATCTCGGCGACGGCCACGACCTCGCCATGCTGCACGCCTACGCCGAGGCCCACCCGCGGGCGTTCGAGGACGCGGGCGCCAGGGCCGCGCTGCTCGCCGTGATCGACCGCCGCGCGGACGCCCTGCGCGACAAGGCGCTCAAGCGCGGCGCGAAGCTCTACGAACCGTCGCCCAAGCGCTTCGTCAAGCGCATCGAGCGCGGCTGGCGCAAGCGCGCCGCGCGGCGCCCCCGGCCGCTCGCCGGCTGACGCAGGCGCGCCTGCCTCCGGCCGCTCGCCGGCTGACGCCTACGGCGTCGTGTTCAGCGAGCGGTTGGTGATCTTGCCCTTCGTCGGGTCGAAGTACAGCGCGCAGTACTCGCCGGTCGGCCCGGGCTGCGGGAACGTGCCGCTGAAGTAGCCGCGGAACGTCGTCGGCACCGGCGGCCCCTGCTGCGTCCAGCCGTCGGGCCCGCAGGGCTTCTTGTTGTCGGCCGGGCGCCAGAAGATCACCGCGCTGTCCGTGTGACCGGCGACGTTCGGCCGGAAGCGCAGCTGCCCCCAGAAGTGCAAGACGCCGGGCGTGCCCGGGTTGTAGACGATGAACGGGAACGTGTACGCGAACGCCGCCGGCTTGGCACGCCCGCCCTGCGTGAGCAGGCCCGACTGGTAGCCGAACCAGTACAGGCGCGAGCCCTTCGGGTACTGCGTCAGCACCGGCGCGTCGCGCAGCTGGAACTGGGTCGTCGCCGTGACGCGCGGGTCGTTGTAGGAGAGGAACTCCGCGAGCTGGTTGAACTGCGCTTGGCGCAGCAGCGAGACGCCGTTGCGCGGGTCGGGCGGGTTGCTCTCGTAGCCGAACTCCGTCAGCAGGATCGGCATGGCTCCCGGGATCTTGCCGCCGGACAGGATCGACACCGAGTCGAGCACCGTTCCGAGCGAGCCGATGTTCGCGATCGTGATCTCGTCCGGGCTGCCGGGCCTGACCGTCGGAGCGCCCTTCTTCGTGTACGGGTGGTGCGCGAACCCGGTGGCCTTCAGCGGGCCGATGCGCGCGAACTTGTCGCAGCCTCGCGCGATCGCGTCGGGCCCGGCGTACTGCGCCCCCGTGGGGGTGATGCACGCGAGCTCGCGCAGGAACGGCACCGGGCGCAGCCCGTTGCGCGGCGCGCGCTTCTCCGAGCCGAGCGGCGCGAGCTCGCCGAGCAGGATCACGTCGCTGCCGTGGCCGGAGAGCTGCAGCCCCTGGTAGCCCGCGTGATACAGCTCGCGGTAGAGCGCCGGCGCCGTCGGCACGCCGTTCTCCGACTGTGGCGACAGCCAGCCGGGTTGGTTGGGCTCGTTCCACAGCGACCACAGCGAGACCTTCGGAAGCGCTCTGCGGTTGCCGTTCTCGTCGCTGTAGCGCCCGTTGTAGCGCGTGCCGACAGCCTGCACGAACGCCCGGTAGCGCGACGGATAGGGCTTGTACGTGCCGGCGTTCGCGCGCTGGCTCGGCGGCGCGATGCGGTGCGCGTAGCTCGGGCCGGGGCCGGTCACCGAGAAGTACACCCGCATGCCGAGCTGGGTCGCGGTCTTGACGAGGTTGTCGTAGCGGTCCCAGTTGCGCGTCGGGTAGGTGCGCGGATTGGTGGGCCTGAAGCGGCTGCGCTGCGCGCGCGCCTTGTCGCGCAGGTCGTCGGTCTTCAGCCGCTCGATCTCCTTGTTGGAGAGCCGGGCGCCCTCGCCGACGACACGCCACAAGACGGTCACGCGGACGGCCTCGGCGCCGAGCGAGCGCGCGACGGCGAGCGAGCGCGACGCGGTCTGGTCGCCGCGGTACAGGAACTGGTCGTCGTCCATGATGATCGAGACCTGGTCCGGCGCGGCCTGCGCGGCGGGCGCGGCGAGGCCGCAGGTCAGCAACGTTGCAAGCAGGATCCTGCGCATGGAAATCATCGGCGCGGAACGGTAGCCCGTCGCCGCGCGCGGCGTCACCGTCGCCGCCCGCCTGCCATCCCCCGTCGTCCGCAAACCGCCCCCTCGGTCGTGTCCCACTTCCGCGACAACACGGCTGAGGCGGCGAAGGTTGCGCCGCGGCCGCACGTTGCGCCGCCAGCGCTCAGGCTCCGCCGCCGCGCGCTGCCGGGTCAGCCCGGATGCAGCTCGAACAGCACGCCGGCGATCTCGACGTCGTCGCCCGGCTCGAAGCCCGCGGCCTCGAGCGCGCTGATGACGCCCATCCGGCGCAGGCGACCTTCGACGTGCGCCAGCGCCTCGTCGTTGTCGAGGTCGTGGCGTGCGAGCAGCCGGACGATGCCGTCGCCGACGACCTTGAAGACGCCGTCGTCGAGGCGCTCCACATGAAAGCCCCGCCCGGCGGCCGGGCGAAACACCTTGTGCGCCGCGAGCGGGACGTCGAGATCGGCGGGCTGCGCCGTGCCGGCCTGCAGCGGCACCCGGTGCAGCAGCTCGGCGGCGAGCGTGTCCAGCCCCTGCCCGGTCGCGCTCGACGTCACGATCACCGGCACGTCCTCGCCGAGGTGCTCGCGCCACAGCTCGGCGGCCGCGCCGGCGTCGCCGGGCGGCACGAGGTCGGCCTTCGACAGCGCCAGCACGCGCGGCAGCGACGCCAGGCGCGGGTCGTGCGCGCGCAGCTCCGCCTCGATCGTGGCGTGGTTGTCCAGCGGGTCCGAGCCGTCGGCGGGGTCGAGGTCGAGCACGTGCACGAGCAGCCGCGTGCGCTCGACGTGCGCGAGGAAGTCGTGGCCGAGCCCGGCGCCTTCGCTTGCACCCTCGATGAGCCCGGGGATGTCGGCGATGACGAGCTGGCGCTCGGCGCCTTCGAGCGTGCCGAGCACGGGCTCGAGCGTCGTGAACGGATACGCGCCAACCTTCGGCGCGGCGCGCGTCATGCGCGCGAGCAGCGAGGACTTGCCCGCGTTGGGGACGCCGACGAGCCCGACGTCGGCGAGCAGCTTCAGGCGCAGGTCCAGCCAGCCCTCCTCGCCGGCCAGGCCCTTCTCGGCGAGCCGCGGCGCCTGCCTGGTCGACGTCGCGAAGCGCTTGTTGCCGCGCCCGCCCGCGCCGCCGCGCGCCACGACGACCCGCTGGCCGGGTACGACGAGGTCGTGCGTCGCGCCGTCCCACGAGGCGACCTGCGTGCCCGGCGGCACCGGGATCTCCATCACCGGCCCGTTCGCGCCGTGGCGCTGGTCGCCCTCGCCGTGGCCCGCGCGCGTCGCCTTGTAGTGGGCGCGGCGCTTGTAGGTCTGCAGGTCGCGGTAGGAGTCGTCGCAGACGAGCACGACGTCGCCGCCGTGGCCGCCGTCGCCCCCGTCGGGCCCGCCGTGCGGGACGTGCGCCTCGCGGCGGAAGCTCAGGCAGCCGTCGCCCCCACCACCCGCCTGTACGAAGATGCGTGCCTTGTCGTAGAGCATTTCTGACCCATCAGCGTAGGAGGCTGCATGCCCGATCCCGTCTTCCTCATCACCGGCGCCTCCAGCGGGATCGGCGAAGCCACCGCGCGGCGGGCCGCCGAGCCCGGCTTCCGCGTCGTGCTCGCGGCCCGTTCGAAGGACAAGCTCGACAGGCTCGCCGAGGAGCTCGGCGGCCCCGACCGGGCGCTCGCGGTGCAGTGCGACGTCACGGACTTCGCGCAGCAAGAGGCGATGGTCGCCGCTGCCCTGGAGCACTTCGGCCGGATCGACATCGTGTGGGCGAACGCCGGCTTCGGAGCCAAGCGCGGCTTTCTCGAGGAGACGCCCGAGCTGTGGCGCGAGATGGTGCTCACGAACGTCCTCGGCGCCGCGTACACGATCCGCGCGGCGATCCCCGAGCTCAAGCGGACGACCGGGCACCTGCTGCTGACGAGCTCGGTCGCGGGCCGCCGCGCGCTGCCCGGCTCGCTCTACAGCGCGACAAAGCATGCCGTCACGGCGATGGCCGAGTGCGCGCGCCTGGACCTCGACGGCACCGGCATCCGGGTGACGTCGATCGAGCCGGGCATGGTCGACACGCCGTTCTTCGACAACAAGCCCGAGGGCGCGCTCGAGCCCGACGACATCGCGCGGGCCGTGATGTACGCGATCTCCCAGCCCCCGCACGTCGACGTCAACGAGATCCTCGTGCGGCCGACGGCTCAGGGCACATAGCCGCCGGCGCGTCGATTGCAGGTTGGCTCGCGGTCGCGGCGGTACGCTGCGACCGGGGCTCAACCGATGGATGACGTCACAGACCAGACGCCGACGCTGCCGTCGGCGCTCGCGGGCGTCGGCGCCGCCCTCGCGGGCCGCTATCAGCTGCGCGCGCGCCTCGGCCGCGGGGCGACGAAGGAGGTCTACCTCGCCTACGACGCGCGGCTGGACCGCGAGGTCGCGTTGGCGATCGTCGTCGGAGCCGCGAGCAGCGACGTCGCCCGGGCGCGCGTCACGCGCGAGGCGCAGGTCACCGGGCGGCTCGGCGACCACCCGAACGTCATCACGGTCTACGACAGCGGCGAGGTCGACGGCGTCCCCTACCTCGTCCTGCGCGCGATGCCCGGCGGCTCGCTCGCCGACCGCCTCCAGCGCGCCCGCCCGAGCATCGCGGACACGATCCGGATCGGCCGGGAGGTGGCGCTCGCCCTCGCTCACGCACACGCCCACGGCGTCGTGCACCGCGACGTCAAGCCCGACAACGTCTGGATCGCCGGCGACGGCAGCGCCGCACTGGGGGACTTCGGGATCGCACAGCAGGCCGGCCTCGAGCGGCTGACCGCCGACGGCGTGGTCGTCGGCACGGTGCGCTACCTGTCGCCCGAGCAGATCCGCGGCGCCGAGGTCGGCCCGGCGAGCGATCTCTACGCGCTCGGCGTCACGCTCTACGAGCTCGTCGCCGGCCGCCCGCCCTACGTCGCCGACGACCCGATGCACGTGCTCACCCAGCACCTCGCGGCCGAGCCCGTCCCCCCGTCGGAGTACGAGCCGGCCGTGCCGCCGGCGCTCGAGCGGCTGATCCTCGAGCTGCTCGGCAAGCTGCCCGAGCAGCGGCCCGCCTCCGCCGCCGCCGTCGCGCAGGCGCTGGCGGGCATCGGGACGCCGTCGCCGTCCGGCGCAGCCCCGTCGCGGCCCGCGCCGTCGGCGCGGACCACCGGCTCGCGGCGGCTCGTGTCCGTCCTCGCGGCCGGCGCCGACGTCGACGACCCCGAGGCCCTGCACGACGTCTTCGACCGCTGCGCGGCAGCCATCGAGCGCCACGGCGGCTCGGTCGAGCGCTACCTCGGCGACGCGCTCGTCGGCTTCTTCGGCCTGACCGAGGCACATGGCGACGATGCCCTGCGCGCCGCGCGCGCCGCCGTCGAGCTGCGCGCCGCGGAGCCGAGCCTGCGCCTCGGGATCGAGACCGGCGAGCTCTTCCTCGGCCCGGGCCCGCACGGCGCGACGGTCGCGACCGGCGCGGCGATCAAGGCCGCGGGCCTGCTCGCGGACCGCGCGGCCGCGGGCGAGATCCTGCTCGGAGCGCGCATCCGCCTCGCGGTGGCCGGCGACGCCGGCGTCGACGAGCCGACCGGCCGCCTGCTCGACCTGCAAGCCGAGCAGCCGGGCCTGCTGCGCGCGGCGAGCACCCCGTTCGTCGGCCGCGCGCGCGAGCTCGACGAGCTGCACGCGGCGTTCGCGCGCGTCCGCGACGAGGGCGCCTGCCGGATCGTCACGGTCGCCGGCGCGCCGGGGATCGGCAAGTCGCGGCTCGCGGGCGAGTTCCTCGGCGCGATCGGCGACGCGGCGACCGTGCTCGCCGGCCGCTGCCTGGCCTACGGCGAGGGCACGACCTACCGCGCGCTCGCCGAGATCGTGCGCGGGCTCGGCGGCGACCCGCGGGAGCGCGTCGAGGAGCTGCTGGCCGGCGACGAGCCGGCCGTGCGCGGCATCCTCGGCGCGATCGGGCTGTCCGACGAGCCGGCGCAGGTCGAGGAGACCGCATGGGCGCTGCGGCGGCTGCTCGAGCGCCTCGCGCGCGAGCGCCCGCTCGTCGTCGCTGTCGAGGACATCCACTGGGCGCAACCCGCGCTGCTGGACCTGCTCGACCACGTCGTCGCGCTGTCCAGCGGCTCGCCGATCCTGCTCGTCTGCCTGACGCGCCCGGAGCTGCTCGAGACGCGGCCGGCGTGGGCGGCGCCGCAGCCCAACCGCAGCGTCGTCGTGCTGGAAGCGCTCGGCGACGCGCAGGCGCGCGAGCTGGCCGAGCGGCTGGGGGCGGGCGAGCTCTCCGACCGGATCGCGCGGCGGGCCGAGGGCAACCCGATGTTCGTCGAGCAGCTCGTGGCCGTCGACGCCGGGCACGACGAGGGCGAGCTTCCCGCCAGCATCCAGGCGGTGCTCGCGGCGAGGATCGACCGGCTCGAGGCCGGCGAGCGCATGCTGCTCCAGCGCGCCGCGGTCGAGGGGCGCACGTTTCACGCCGGCGCGCTCGCGGCGCTGCTGCCCGAGTCCGAGCGCCGCGGCGTCGACACGCGGCTCGTCGCGCTCGCGCGCAAGGGGCTGGTCGGCGCCGACCGGCCCGAGTTCGCCGGGCAAGACGCGTTTCGCTTCACGCACGCGCTGATCCGCGAGGCCGCGTACGCGGGCGTGCCGAAGCTCCTGCGCGCGGAGCTGCACGCCGGCGTCGCGGACTGGCTCGAGGCCCGCCGGGGCGCGGCGGACGAGATCGTCGGCTACCACCTCGAGCGCGCATGCCTGCTCGCCCGCGAGCTCGGCCGCGACGGCGAGCGCGAGCACGGCCTCGCGGCCCGCGCCGTCGAGCGCCTGCAGGCCGCGTCGCGCAGCGCGCTGGGCCGCGGCGACCCCGGCGGCGCGAGCGCGCTGCTCGAGCGCGCGATCGCGCTCGTGGCGTCCGACAAGGCCGCGCGCGGCGCGCTGCTGCCCGCGCTGGGGGCCTCGCTGTTCGAGGCGGGGCGGATGACCGAGGCCACGCGCGTGCTCGACGAGGCGATCGCCGCCGCGCCGGATCCGCTGCTGCAAGCGCGCGCGCAGGTCGAGCGCGAGTTCGTGCGCCTCGAGACCGAGACGAGCACCGGCACGGAGCGCTCCCGCCGCGTCGCCGAGCTCGTCCTGCCGGTGTTCCAGCACGACGCCGACGAGCACGGCGAGTCGCGCGTCTGGTCGCTGCACGCGTACGTCGCCTGGGTCGCCGGCGAGGTGGGCCGCGCCGACGCGGCGTGGCGCAAGGCCGCCGACAGCGCCCGCCGGGCGGGCGACGAGCGCGAGCTGTTCGACGTCATCGGCTGGCGAGCCATCGCCGCGGTGATCGGCCCCACCCCGGTCGACGCGGCGATCTCTCGCTGCGAGGGCTTTCGCGACCGCGTCGCCGGCAGCCCCGTCGCCGTCGCCTGGACGTTCCACGCGCTCGCCGTCCTGCACGCCATGCGCGGCGAGCTCGAGCGCGCGGTCGAGCTGGTCGACGCGGCGAACGACACGCTCAAGGAGCTCGGCAGCCTCACGTCGAGCGTGGCGCACCAGGAGGCGATGGTGTGGCTGCTCGCGGGGCGGCCCGAGCTCGCCGAGCAGCCGCTGCGCGAGGGCATCGAGCGGCTCGAGCCGATGGGCGACGGCGGCCTGCTCTCGACGACGTCCGCGATGCTCGCGCAGGCGGTCTACGCCCAGGGCCGCGCGGACGAGGCGGCCGAGCTCTGCGCGGCGGCGTCGAGCGCGACGGACGACATCGTCACGCAGGTGATCTGGCGCGGGGTGCAGGCGAAGATCCTCGCCCGCGAGGGACGCTGCGACGAGGCCCTCACGCTCGCGCGCGAAGCGGTCGCGCTGGTCGAGCCGACGGACTTGCTCTCCCATCACGGTGATGCGATGCTCGACCTCGCCGAGGTGCTCGGGGCGTGCCGCTCCGGCGGCGACGAGTGCGTCGGAGCAGCGCAAACCGGGCTCGCGTTGTACGAAGCGAAAGGGAACATCGCGGCGGCGGCAAGGGCGCGGTCGCTGGTAGGCAAGCTGGCCGAGTAGACGCTGCGACGCCGGGGGATGGTGTTCACCCCCTGGAGTGAGGCGCCGCGGGCTGCAGGTACCCAGACTTCAGCCAATCGACAGGAAGAGAACACGATGCCCATCAGCAAGTTCAACAACATCACGCTGGATGGCGGAAAGCTTGTCGTGAGAGGCTTCTCGCCGCGGGCCAACGACCTCGCTTCGCTCGAGGTCGCGATCGTCGCGCTCAAACGCGACCCCGACGCGGATCCGAACGGGGTCAACCCCGTGACGGAGAAGCGGATCGTCAGGCGCCTCGACAGGACGAAGCAGCCTCCGGACCCGCTGCCGACCGACTGGAAGACCCTGCCCGTCGCCCCGGATGTGCCGGGGCACAGCCCGTTTGCAGCCGGCGAGCGGGTCGTGCTGATCGGGGCCGAGATCTTCAAGCCCGAGGAGGGCAAGCCCCCCTTCATCTGGCACGGGATCTTCGAGATCCTGACGCCGGGGACCGACGAGACCCCGTTCAGCGGCACCTTCGAGGAAGGCCCGCCAACCCGGGCGCAGTTCGGCGAAGTGCGCTTCGACTAAAGCGGCGCCTCGCGATGGACGAGACCCCTCCGGAGCGCGCCGAGACCGCGTTCACCGCGCGCCACGGCTTCGCCGAGCCGCGCGGTCAGGCGCCCCTGCCGGGATCGCGCGGCGGCCGCTTCGGGCGGATGTTCGGCGCCCTTCCGGTCCGCGATCCGGGCACGAAGGCGCTGGAGGCGCTGATCAAGCAGATGCACGAGCGGTCGGCCTCCGTGTCGGCGGTCGATCCGGACGTCGAGCCGCCGCCGCTCGACGACTTGGGCCTTGGCCTCGTGGACCCGGCCGTGCTCGAGCTGGCCCCGGCTCCCGAGGCCGCCGCGAAGGAGCTCCCCTACGAGTATCCCGCGGCGGGCTACACGTACCTCGGTCAGTTCGTCGACCACGACATCACGTTCGACCCCGCGTCCCGACTCGGGCATGACAACGACCCGCGGGCGCTCGTCAACTTCCGCACGCCGCGCTTCGACCTCGACTCGCTCTACGGCTCGGGCCCGCAGGACCAGCCGTTTCTCTACGACTGGCAGCGCTCGCCGCGCGGCGTGAAGCTGCTCGTCGGCCACAACTGGCAGGACCTCTCGCTCGAGCCCGAGGAGCGCGACGCCGAGGTCGACCTGCCGCGAAACCAGCAGGGGCGGGCGCTGATCGGCGACGCGCGCAACGACGAGAACCTCATCGTCTCGCAGCTGCACCTCGTGTTCGTCAAGTTCCACAACGAGGTCGTCGACCACATCTGCGAGACCGAGGGGCACCCGCGGGGCACGGCGCTCTTCGAGGAGGCGCGGCGCGTGGTCCGCTGGCACTACCAGTGGGTCGTCGTGCACGACTTCCTCGAGCAGTTCGTCGGCCGCGCGATGGCGCGCGAGGTGCTGAACGACCGCGACGAGGGCCAGCCGCCGCGGATCCAGCGCACGTTCTTCCGCTGGCACGGCGAGCCGTATGTCCCCGTCGAGTTCTCCGGCGCGGCGTTTCGCTGCGGGCACAGCATGGTCCGCGACAACTACCAGCTGACGGTCGCCGGCCCCGACTCGATACCGATCCTCCACGTTCCCGACTCCAAGGAGCCGCGCCACCTGGGCGGCTTTCGCAGGCTGCCCGCGGGACTGGTCATCGACTGGGAGATGTTCTTCCGGACCACGGCGACGCAGCCCCTGACGCGCCTGCTGCTCGACCCGAGCCTCACGCGCGAGCTCCTTCACCTTCCGCGTCGCGGAGGGTCGCTCGTGCGGTTGAACCTCGAGCGCGGCCGAGCGCTGGGGCTGCCGGCGGGCGTCGACGTCGCCAACGCGCTGGGCTATCCCCCGCTCGACCAGGACGAGCTGGAGCTCGGCCCGATGACGAGCCTGATCGAGGAGCGCAGCCGTCAAGCGCTCCTCCGCGCGACACCGCTCTGGTACTACGTCCTGTGCGAGGCGTGGGCGCGCGGACACCACGGGATCCACCTGGGCGAGGTGGGTGGCCGGATCGTCGCGGAGGTGCTCGTCGGCCTGCTCGAAGGCGATCCCCAGTCCTACGTGCGTCAGTGGCCGAACTGGAAGCCCACGCTGCCGACGAGGTCGAGCAAGCCCGAGAAGTTCGACATGGCGGACCTGGTGCGGTTCGCGACCGGCGTCAAGGACCCTCCGGCGGTGACGCCGTGAGCTCCGTCGAGCTGCGCCCCTTGAGTGCCGTCGACCCGCACCCGTACAGTCAGAGCGCGATGGAACTGCCGCACGCGCTGCACCGCGCCACCCCGGCCGAGCTGAAGGAGCGGCTGGCGGCCGAGCGCCGGCAGCGACCGTTCCTGCTGTTTCGCGACGCCGACGGCGCCCAGCAGATCGTCGACCTCGGCGACGCGCCCGAGCGGATGACGATCGGCCGCAGCGCGACCAACGGGCTCGCGCTGCCGTGGGACAGCGAGGTCTCGCGGGTGCACGCGAGCCTCGAGCGCATGGGCGACGAGTGGACCTTCGTCGACGACGGGCGCTCGCGCAACGGCTCGTTCATCGACGGCGAGCGCGTCAACGGGCGCATCCGCCTGCGCGACGGGGACGCGATCGGGCTCGGGCGGACCATCGTCGTCTTCCGCAGCCCGAGCGGCCGCGAGTCGCTGCGGACCGCGACGTCCCAGCAGCGCGCCGCGCCGTCGATCACCGACGCCCAGCGACGCGTCCTCGTCGCGCTGTGCCGGCCCTACGCCGACAGCTCGTTCGCGGTCCCGGCCTCCAACAAGCAGATCGCCGACGAGCTCGTGCTCGGCGTCGAGACGATCAAGACCCACATGCGCGCGCTGTTCGACGCGTTCGAGCTCGGCGACCTGCCCCAGCACCACAAGCGCGCGGCGCTCGCGCAGCGCGCGCTGGACTCCGGGCTCGTCTCCGCGCGCGAGCTCGCTCCCTGATCCACCCGCGCGCGGCCTCGTCTCTCCGCGCGCGCCGGCCCGCCTCGCACGCCCGCATCCTCCGCGCGGACCCCACCTGTGATCCATCGCACGTTTGCGCGTGTATCGCGGGTGCTCGCTCGCTCCTCCTGCTGTACGACGGCGCACACACCGCCGCAACGACCAGTCACCAGGAGCCCCGAGAACCATGCCCCCCACCACCACCCGCGCTCGCCGCGTCGCATCGCTCGCGGTGGTCCTCTGCCTCGCCCTGCCGATCGCCGCGCAGGCCGCCCCCGGCGACCCGATCCTCGATCCCGAGGAGCGCGCGCTCTGCGGCCAGGTCAACGGCTACCGCGCCCAGCACGGCCTCAAGCCGCTGAAGGTCTCGGTCGCGCTGACGAAGTCGTCGAAGTGGCTGAGCGCCGACATGGCGCGCAACGACTACCTCGACCACACCGACAGCCTCGGCCGCACCTTCGAGCGCCGGATCACGGCGTTCGGCTATCGCGGCAAGCTGCGCAGCGAGAACGTGGCGGCCGGCTCGCCCGCTGCCGCGGCGACGCTCGAGCAGTGGAAGCAGTCCGCGCCGCATCGCAAGAACCTGCTGAGCCGCACCCAAAAGGTCATCGGGATCGGCCGCGCGTACGGCCCGAGCTCGATGCTCGGCTGGTACTGGACGGCGACGTTCGGCGGCACCGCCGACCGCACGATGCCCTGCTGAAGCCGGCTCTGCGGGCGGCGGAGCTTCCCGCTCACGCTGGGTGTGACGCATCGCACGCGGGCATCGCTGTATCTCGCGGCGTTCCTGCCGATCTCACCAGTAACGACTTCAACTGGGAGACACGACCATGGCGACGACGACCGCACCCGATCCAGTCCTCGATGCGCAGGAGAAGGCTCTCTGCAAGGCCATCAACAAGTTCCGCGCCGACAACGGCCGCCCGCCGCTCAAGGTGTCGGTTGCCCTCGTCCGCGCGGCGGAGTGGATGAGCAGGGACATGGCCCGCACCGACATCCTCGACCACACCGACAGCCGCAACCGCGACTTCGCCGCCCGCCTGGCGGCCTTCGGCTACAACAAGCCCACCAAGGGCGAGAACATCGCCAGCGGAGACAGCTCGGCCGCGGCCACGGTGGCTGAGTGGAAGGGCTCGCCGGACCACCGCGCGAACATGCTCAGCTCGAAGTTCAAGGTCGTCGGCGTCGGTCGCGCGAACGCCGGCCACGGCTGGTACTGGACCGCCGACTTCGGCGGCACCGTCACTCGGACGATGTCGATCTGACGGCGAGGCGCGCAGTCATCGCGCCGCGACCTCCGGCCAGGCGATCACCTGCAGCAGCATCGCGCCGAGGACGACCTCGTGCACCGAGCGCGCGTGCCAGCGGAGCGACGGACGGCGGCGGGGACATCGCGCCCCCCGCATGAGCGCTACTCCGCGGACGGGTCCGCGTGCGGCGCGACGGACACGATGCGCTTGCCGCGCTTCATGCCGAAGACGAGCGTGCCTGGCGAGCGGACGTACAGCGTGTCGTCCTTGCCCATGCCGACGCCCTCGCCGGCGCGGAAGCGCGACCCGCGCTGGCGGACGATGATCTCGCCGCCGGTGACGGTCTCGCCGGCGAACGTCTTGACGCCCAGGCGCTGGGCGTTCGAGTCGCGGCCGTTGCGTGAGGAGCCGAGCCCCTTCTTATGAGCCATCGGACACCTCTGTGATTTCTAGCCGGGTGAGCTCCTGCCGGTGGCCGGCGGTGCGCTTGTACCCGCGCTTGGGCTTGAACTTGAAGACGCGCAGCTTCTCGCCGCGCTCGTGGCGGACGATCTTTGCGTTGACCGAGACCTTCGCCAGGCCGTCGGCGTCGAAGACCGTGTCCGTCGAGCGGTACAGGAGGGGCTTCAGCGCGACCGTCGCGCCTTCGTCCTCGGGCAGGCGCTCGACGAGGAGGGTCTGCCCCTCTTCGACGCGGTACTGCTTGCCGCCGGTCTTGACGATTGCGTAGGCCATTGAAAACTCAGCTCTCCGAGGGTGATGCGGAAGATGTCTCGCCCGCTGCGCCCGACTCCGCGGTGGCGCGCGAACGGCGCCGTCCGCCTCTGCGGCCGCGGCGCCGAGGCGTCGATTCTACGTCATCGCCCTTCGGAGGGTCCGGCGGCGCTTCCGCGTCCGCCGTCGCGGGCTCGGCCTCGGACCCGTCGGCCGCGACCTCGGGCGGCGCCGGGTCCGGCTCGGCGGCGGCGGCCGCGGCCTTCGCGGCGCGGGAGGACGCCGATCGCGGGGGCCGCGCGGCGCGCGCCGGCGACTTGGCGGGCGTGGGCGCAGGCGCGGGCGGCGCGGGCTCCGGCTCCGGCTCGCCGATGAGGATCGCCGTGGCCGACGTGCGGCCCGCGTGCTCGACGCGCACGAGCTTCTTCGTGCCGACGAACCGCCCGCCGCCGCTCACGGAGATGATGTAGCCGTCGATCTTCGCGACCGCGTCGTCGACGTCGTACATATGCGGCTCGACGATGTGCACGAGCACCTCGTCGCCCTCGCGGAACGGCACCGCGCGCTCCATGACCTCGTCGCGCGAGCCCTCCATGACGATGTCGAAGTGGTCGAGCGGCAGGCCCTCGGAGCCCGTGAAGTGAAAGCGCCGGCCCGTCTCCTCCTCGAGCGCGTGCAGGACGCGCTTGCCCTGGCCGGTGAACTGCGCCGACACGCGCGGGTTCATCTGCACGAGGAACGCCTCGTGCTTCTTCGGCGCCTTCTTCGCGACCGTGCGCAGGCGGCGCTCGAACTCGATCGCGATCGTCTCCTCGGACTTGATGACGCCGTCGCCGTCGCACGTCGGGCACGGCCGCGAGATGATCTCGCGCACGCCCTCGGTGACGTTCTGGCGCGTCATCTCGACGAGCCCGAGCTTCGAGATCTCGGCGGTGAAGGTCTTCGTGCGGTCCTCGTCGAGCGTCTTGCGCAGGGTCTTCAGCACGGCGTCGCGGTTGCGCGCGCGGGCCATGTCGATGAAGTCGATGACGATGATCCCGCCGATGTCGCGCAGGCGCAGCTGGTTGACGACCTCCTCGGCGGCTTCGAGGTTCGTCGTCGTGATCGTGTCCTCGAGGCGCGCGCCCTTGCCGCGCCCGATGAACGACCCCGAGTTGACGTCGATGACCGTCAGCGCCTCGGCGTAGTCGATGATGAGGTAGCCGCCGCTCGGCAGGTCCACGCGGCGCGTCATCAGGCCGTCGATGACCTTCTCGACGCCGTACGCGGCGAACAGCGCGGACTTGTCCTCGTAGAGCTCGACGCGGTCGACGAGCTCGGGCGCGGTGCGCGTGAAGAACGAGACGAGGCGCTGGTGCTGCTTGGGATCGTCGACGATCGCGCGCTCGAAGTGCTCGGAGAAGATGTCGCGTACGACGCGCACGGAGAGGTCGGCCTCCTGGAAGACGAGGCCGGGCGCGGGCGTCTCGGCGACGCGCTTGTCGAGCACCTCGCGCAGCTTGAAGAGGTACTGCAGCTCGCGCTCGAAGTCCTCGCGCGTCGCGCCGTGGGCTGCCGTGCGGATGATCGCGCCGCCGCCGCGCAGGTCCAGGCCCTTGGCCTCGCGGCGCAGGCGCTCGCGCTCCTTGTCGTCGAGGCGGCGCGAGACGCCGACGCCCTCGCCGGTCGGCGCGTACACCATGTAGCGGCCGGCGATCGTGAGCTCCATCGACAGGCGAGCGCCCTTGCTCTTCAGCGGGTCCTTGACGACCTGCACGACGATCTCCTGGCCGGGCTTGATGAGCTCGGTGATCTTCGAGCCGCCCTCCTTGCCGCCGCGGCCGCGACGGCCGACGTCGACGCCCGGGATGACGATCTCGTCGACATGCAGGAAGCCGTTCTTCTCCAGGCCGATGTCGACGAACGCGGCCTCCAGGCCGGCGAGGACGTTGTCGACCTTGCCCTTGTAGATGTTGCCGACGATCGAGCGGTTGCCGCGGCGCTCGAAGTACAGCTCGGCGACGCGGTAGTCCGCGGCCGGGTCCTTCTTCGAGCGCGAGGTCGAGGGCGCGGGCTTCTTGGCGGCGCCGGGCGTTCCGGTCGCCTCCAGCAGCGCGACGCGGGTCTCCCCGCGATCGACGCTGACCAGCAGTTGCTTCTTCATGAAGATCCTTTGTCTAGAACGTGCGGCCTCGGCCCTTCGCGGCAGCGGCGTCTCGCCCTTGGGCGTAGATCGACTGCAGGAGGCCGATGGCCAAGAGGGTGGTGATCACCGAGCTGCCGCCGTACGAGAGCAGCGGCAGCGGGATACCGGTGATGGGCATGATCCCCACGTTCATGCCGACGTTGATGAAGACTGAAAACAGGAGCATGGCCACGATGCCTCCGGCGATCAGCGCGCCGTAGAGGTTCTTGGCCACGGTGAGAATCCGTAGTCCGCGCCAGATGAGCAGCGCGTACAGCGAAAGGACGAGTCCGGCGCCCGCAAAGCCCCATCGCTCTGCGATGGCCGCGAAGGGGAAGTCGGTGCGTTGTTCGGGCAGGAAGCTCAGCGGTCCCTGGGTCGAGCGATCGCCGCGACCCGTCTTGCCGCCGGCGCCGATTGCGACCCGCGACTGGTTCTGATGGTACCCGGCCTTGCTCGGGTCTTCGGTCGGATAGAAAAAGGCCGTCAGCCGTTCGGTCTGATACGGCTTGAGCACGGTGACGCCGACAGCCGGCGCGGCGATGAGCACGAACGACACCGAGACGGCGCCGAGCGCGACCAACCCGGCGAAGTGCCGCCAGCTCACGCCGGCGACGAACAGCACCGCGAAGAGGATCACGATGTAGACGAGGCCGGACCCCAGATCGCCCGCCATGACGAGGATCGCCGGCACCATCGCGACGAGGACGAGGCGCGCGGTCGTGTCGCGCTCCCCGAGGCCGCGGGCCCGATCGACGGCGAACGCCGCCAGCGCGACGACGAGCAGGACCTTGCCCAGCTCGGACGCCTGGATCTCGAAGAACGGCAGCTGGATCGCGCGCCGCGAGCCGCGCGTCACGCCGCCGAAGACGATCACGAGCAGGATCCCGGCCATCATCAGCCCGTAGACGCCGTACTTCAGCTCGCGCAGGCGGGAGTAGTCCAGCCGGCTCAGCACGATGGCCAGCACGGTGCCGATCGCGAAGAAGATCGCCTGCCGGATCGCGAACTCGCGCGGATCGCCGGGCGCGCCGGTCGTCTGGTTCAGCGAGATGATCGAGGCCGCCATGAGCCCGACCGCCGCGAGCGCCAGCAGCGGGTCGAACGGCAGGCGCAAGCCTGCGGGAAGCCGGGAGGCGGCGGGCTCGTTCATCGCGCCGTCGCCGCCCCCGCCGTGCACGCGCTCGCGTCCTGCTCGTAGTACGTCGCGAGCATCCGGCAGGCGATCGGCGCGGCGACGGCGGCGCCGAAGCCGCCCTCCTCGACGGTGACAGCGACGACGAGCGGCCGCTTCGGATCGGGCACGTATGCCACGTACCACGACTGGTCGGCCTTGGGCTGGCGCTGGGCGGTGCCCGTCTTGCCGTAGACCGGGAAGGCGTCGTGGTTCCAGCCCGCGAAGACGTCATAGGACGTGCCCCCGGGCTCGCTGGCGGCGAGGCGCAGCCCTTCGCGCACCGTCGCGAGATGACCCTGGTCGATCTTCACCTTGCGGGCCGGCTCGCGCTCGATGCGCTGGACGAGCTCGCCCGTCGGGCTCTCGATCTCGAGGCCGAGGTGCGGCTGCACGACCTTGCCGCCGTTGGCGATCGCGGCGTAGGCGATCGCCATCTGCAGCGGCGAAGCCTGCACGTCGCCCTGGCCGATGGCGAGGTTGACGGTGTCGCCGAGGTTGTAGTCGCGCAGGTCCGAGCGCCCGCAGCCGGCGGCTCCCGCCTGGAAGACCGACGCGTCCTGCGGGATCTTCTTCTTCTTGCGGCAGACCTTCTCCTCGGCGTTGATCTCGTCGCGCCATCTGGGATCGGGGATCGTGCCGCCGCGGTAGATGTCGCCGGGCAGGTCGATGCCGGTCGGGCGGTCGAGGCCGAGCCGGCGGGCCCACCGCTGGATGATCAGCGCCTTGCCCGGCTCGTCGCCGCGGTAGAAGGCGTCCATTCCGAGCCGGTAGAAGTAGACGTCTGACGAGACCTGGAGCGCCCGCGTGAGGTCGACCGAGCCGTAGGGCTGCTCGTTGGCGTTGCAGCGGTCGATCTCGCCGACCTTGATGCAGCCGGCGTCGTCGACGGTCGTGCCCGGCGTGATCAGGCCGATGTCCAGGCCGGCGAGGGCGCTGATCGGCTTGAAGGTCGACGCCGTCGGATAGCCGCCGCTGATCGCGCGGTTGAAGATCGGCCCCGGACCGTCGTCGCCGCCCTCTCCGACCAGCGCCTTGTAGCGCTTCTCGGTGATCGGCTTCGTGAAGATCGCCGGGTCGAACGTCGGGTATGAGCCCATCGCCAGGAGCTGGCCGTCGCGCGGGTCCATCGCCAGGAACGCGCCGGCGTTGCGGCCGGGGTTCAGCGGGCCGCCGATCGCCTTCGCGCCCTCCTTCTCCAGGCCGAGGTCCAGCGACAGCCGCAGCCGCTGCCCGGGGACGGGCTTGGAGTCCTTCAGCCGCGGGTTGGGGATCGGGCGGTTGTTGGCGTCGACCTGGATGCGCCGGACGCCCGGCTTGCCGCGCAGGTACTTGTCGTACGTGCGCTCGAGGCCGTCCTGCCCGACGACCGTGCCCTGCCGGACGCCGCGGTAGCGGCTCTCCTTGAGCTGCGCGGGACCGATCTGCCCGACGTAGCCGAGGATCTGCGCCGCCAAGGTGTCGTGCGGGTACTCGCGCAGGTAGGCCTGCTCGACCCGCACGCCGGGGAACTGCTCGGGGCGCTCGGAGACGTACGCGAGCACCGACCGCGGCACGTCGGTCTTGACGCGCACGTTGGAGTACGGCACGAGCACGAGCGAGCGCACGATCTGGTGGTGGATGGAGTTCGCCGACGTGTTCAGCACGCGGCCGAGGCGCTTGAGCCGCGCGCGCAGCTCGTCGTCGGGGATCTCCGGGATCCGCGGCGGCTCCCCCTTGTGGCCCGCGGGCCGCGCGGCCCGCTCGCCCATCTTCTGGCCCCAGGTGGCCGCGAGGTCGCGCTCGTCCTGCGGCAGCGACGAGGGGTCGATCTCGATGACCGCGGCGAACTCGTTGCGGACGATCGCCTTGCCCTCGCGGTCGACGATCCGCCCGCGGGGCGCCGGGATCGCCACCGCGCGCACCCGGTTGGAGTTCGCCTGCGCGAGGTACTGCTCGCCGGACAGCACCTGCAGATACCACAAGCGGAAGAAGACGATCGCGAACAGCCCGAGGGCGACCGCGCCGAGGATCGCGACCCGCAGCGCGAGCTGCGGCGTGATGGGGGGCCGGCGGTCGGAGACGGGCTCCATCATGAGCGTGAGAGCGGCGACAAGCCGCCTGTCGTGTAGGCGCGCCGGCGGCGGCGGCGCGGATCCTCGGGCAGGCTGCGCAGCAGCCAGCGGCGCACGAGCGCGTAGACCGGCAGCGCGATGAGCGCGTTGACGACGAGCGTCGCGAGCGTCTGGCGGATGAGCGCCCAGCTCATCGGCTCGTCGACGCCGAGCAGGAACTGCATGAGCGCGAAGCCGACGCTGAAGGCGAGCGTCGCGATCGCGCCGGCCGCGAGCGGCACGAGCGTGCCCTCGGGGTCGCGCGCCTCGCGCAGGCGGCCGGCGCCGTAGCCCACGGTCAGCAGCACGAGCGAGCTGACGCCGAGCGTCTGAAACGACACGATGTCGACGAACAGGCCGACCCCGAAGCCGAAGCAGCCGCCGGCGAGCGAGCCGCACAAGAGGCCGACCGCCATCACGAGCAGCGGCGCGAGGTCGGCGTTGGCGCCGGCGATCGGCAGCTGGGAGACGAACGCGGTCTGGACGACGACGCCGCCGATCACCAGCGCGACGAGGCGAGCGACGAGCTTGCCGGCGTCGCCGCTCATACGCTGGGCCCCCGCGGCTTCGTGAGCACCTGGACGAAGTCGAGGTCGCGCATGTTCGCGTACGGGCGCAGGTGGATCTCCTGCGTGTCCGTGCCCTTGTTGTCGATCCGCGTGATGACGCCGATCGGCAGGCCGGCCGGGTACAGCGACGGCCGGTCCGTGTCGGTGACCGTCCCGCGCGTGACGACGCGGTCGCCGGTGTTGAGCTTCGCGCCCGGCGGGACGTTGGTCAGCACCAGGTCGTTGGGGTTGCCCGCGCCGACCGGCTCGACGATGCCGAAGACGCCCGTCCTGCCCGCTCGCGCCGAGACGCCGGCGGTCGTGTCGCTCGCGCTCGTGTCGGTCAGCAGCGTCACCTGCGCGGCCCCGTTGAACACCGCGGTCACGCGCCCGATGAGCGCCTGCTCGTTCATGACCGGCTGACCGAGCTGCACGTCGTCGTTGGAGCCCTTGTCGATGCGCAGCGTCGCGTACCAGACGGTCGGCGAGGTGGCGATCACGCGGCCGGTCTTCGCGCCGTAGTCGTCCAGCCCGAGCGCGTCCCTCGTCTTCACCAGCTCGCGCAGACGGGCGTTCTCGTACACCGCGTTGTCCTCGCGCGCGAGCTCGGCGCGCAGGCGATCGCGCTCGGCGGTCAGATCCTTGACCTTCCCCTTGGCGTCGAGCGTGTCGCCGAACCAGCCGAAGAGGTCGCGCACGGGCTTCAGCGCGCGGCTCGCGCCCTCCTGGATCGGGTTGAGCACCTCGCTCGTGCCGCGCTGCACACCGTGCAGGGCGCCGCCGCCGGACTCGCCGAAGTACGCGGTGAGGAGGATCAGGGAGCAGGCGACGAGCAGTCCGAGAACTGCCCGGCGCCGCCGGACCGTCTTGTCGTACACGTGGGTGATGACTCCAAGGCGTTGTGGTAACTGGTGCGGCAGCCGCGCTGTTAGTAGCGACGACGGCGGTTCTTCGAGTTCTTGTTCGTGCGGTGGATGACTTCGAACTCCTCGAGCGAGCGGCCGGAGCCGACGGCGACACACGTCAGCGGCGACTCCGCCAGGTGGCACGGCATCTGCGTCTCCTCGCGCAGGCGCTCGTCGAGGCCCTGCAACAGCGATCCGCCGCCGGCGAGCATGATCCCCCGGTCCATGATGTCCGAGGACAGCTCCGGCGGCGTGCGGTCGAGCGTCTCCTTGACCGCGTCGATGATCTGCGACAGCGGCTCCTCGAGCGCTTGGCGGATCTCCTCGCTCGTCAGCACCACCGTCTTGGGCAGGCCCGACACCATGTCGCGCCCGCGGATCTCGGCCTGCACTTCCTCTGCCATCGGGTGCGCCGAGCCGATCTCGAGCTTCACCTCCTCCGCGGTCTGCTGGCCGATCAGCAGCTTGTACTCGCGTTTGGCGTAGTTGATGATCGCCTCGTCGAGCTCGTCGCCGCCGATCCGGATCGACTGGCTGACGACGATGCCGCCGAGGGAGATCACCGCGACCTCGCTCGTGCCGCCGCCGATGTCCACGACCATCGAGCCGGTCGGCTCGCCGACCGGCAGCCCGGCGCCGATCGCGGCCGCCATCGGCTCCTCGATGAGGTAGGCCTGGCGCGCTCCGGCGCTCAGGCACGCCTCCTCGACCGCGCGCTTCTCGACGCCCGTCACCCCGCTCGGTACACAGACCACGACGCGCGGATGCGCCCAGCGGTTCTGATGGACCTTCTGGATGAAGTGGCGCAGCATCTCCTCCGTCACGTCGAAGTCGGCGATGACGCCGTCCTTCAGCGGGCGGATCGCCGAGATCGTGCCCGGCGTGCGGCCGAGCATCCGCTTGGCCTCGATGCCCACGGCGTGCACCTCGCCGCTACGCGAGTCGATGGCGACCACCGACGGCTCCGAGAGCACGATGCCGCGCCCGCGCACGTAGACGAGGGTGTTCGCTGTGCCCAGATCGACGGCCATGTCGCGGCCACCGAACCCGGTGAGGTAGCTGAAGAAGCCCATTCGAGAGAAGGCGAGACCCCCGTCCATTGGTCCGCGGAGCGCCTGTCGCGGGGGGTCGTCGCTGCCCGTGACTGTAGCGGCTGAGGTGGCGGCATAAGGCCATCCCTCTAGTCTTCCCTGAGCATAAGGCTCAAGTCGAGGTCTAGTAATGCCACGACCGGTAGACCGACCACGTTCAGATAGTCGCCGGAGATTGCGCGAACAAGGCCCGCACCTTGGCCCTGAATCGCGTAACCGCCCGCCCTTTCTAGCCATTCGCCCGTCTGGACGTAGCGCCGGACGAGGTCGTCGCCGAGCTCGCGAAACGTCACTTCCGTGACCTCATGCACAACCTGAGGGTTGCCGGATCGGAGCAAGGCGAGGCCGCTGACGACCTCGTGCGTGCGCCCGGAGAGGCGTTTCAACGTGTCTCGAGCGGCCGCCTCGGAGGATGGCTTGCCGAAGATCTCGCCGTCCAGCGCGACGACCGTGTCGACGCCGAGGATCGTCGCGCCGGGGCGCAGCTTGGCGGCGGCGCGGGCCTTGCTCAGCGCGTTGGCCCGCGCCACCTCGACGGGGTCGCCTTGGGCGATCTCGTCGACGTCGACGGCCAGCACCTCGAACGCGATCCGTAGCTGCTGGAGGATCGCTCGCCGTTGCGGCGAGCGGCTGGCCAGGACGAGGATGGTGGCCTGCGGCACTCAGCCTCCGCCCCTTCGGCCTCCCGGGACAACGTCGGGAAAGAAGATCGATTCCTCGTGTGCGGCGGACAAGTCAGAGTCCGAGCCGTGGACGAGGTTCTTCCGCATCGACAGCGCGAGGTCGCCACGAATCGAGCCGATCTCGGCTTCGAGGGGGTCCGTCGCGCCGATGACCTGGCGCGCGGCCGCGACGGCGTTGTTGCCCTCGAGGATCATGGCGACGACCGGGCCCGAGGTGATGAACGCGAGGAGGGGCTCGAAGAACGGCTTGCCCGCGTGCTCGCTGTAATGGCGCTTGGCCGTGGCCTCGTCGAGGGTCATCATCTTCAGTGCGGCGAGCTGCAATCCCTTGCGTTCGAAGCGGGCGATGATCTCGCCGGTCAGTTGGCGCGCGAACGCGTCGGGCTTGACCAGGATCAGGGTCCGGTCCATCAAGAAAATCTCCTAATAAGTGGTGGGGTGAAATCGCCTGCGACTACTGCTCGGCGGCGGCTGCGCGCCGCCGCGGGCGGCCCTCGGACCGTGTGCTCTGGAGCTCTGCCTCGCAGTACGGGCAGATCTTCCAGGCGGGGTCCAGCGGGCGCCCACAGCTACCGCACGGGTCGCGCAGCTTGCGCAGGCACGTGGGACATCGTAGGAAGTCCTTTTCGACTTCGTAATCGCAGTGCGGGCACAGCGTGTAGTTCATGTCTGCCAGGCGCGCCTCGGCGGCCTGCATCTCGAGCTCGCGTTCGCGGATGTCGTCGAGGTACTCCGGCGGCCGGACGATCACGTACAGGATCGGCCCGATGAACGGGATGAGCGACGCGACGGTCGCGCAGATGACGAGCATCGGATCGGAGATCCGCCGCAGCGCGTCCATGTACGTCCAGTACACGAGCGCCAGGTAGATGACGACCAGGAACAGGATCAGCAGGTTGACGGCGAGGTTGAGCTCCTCGCTGTTGATGCCGAAGACCGCGAACACGATCGAAGGAGCTTAGCCGTG
The DNA here is from genome assembly GCA_963766525.1 of uncultured Actinomycetes bacterium. Lineage (GTDB taxonomy): Bacteria > Actinomycetota > Thermoleophilia > Solirubrobacterales > Solirubrobacteraceae > CADCVQ01. Next base: position 76,136 of record CAVYAX010000015.1, on the reverse strand, counting down.
CGGGGGGACGCTGGACTGCAACCGGCCCTGCATACGCGCGCCAATCCGCCGCGTGGCGCCGTCGCGGAGGCTCACAGCAGCATGCGCCCGAGGCCGTAGCCGACCGCGAAGAAGACGAGGATCACGAGCGCGACGATGATCGCCACGGCGGCGATCAGGGCGAACGCCGAGGGCCCCTTCTCGCTCACAGCGTCGATCCGGGGCCCGCGCCGGAGGGGCGCTTGAGGTCGGCGACGAGGTAGATCGAGCCGGTCGCGAGGACCACGCCGCCGGGGCCCGCGAGCTCGCGCGCGACGGCCAGCGCGCGGCGCGGGCCGTCCTCGACGGCGTGTGCGACGCCTGGCGGGAGCTCGCCGGCGAGGTCGGCCAGCCGGTCGGGCGCGAGCGCGCGCGGGTTGGCGGACGCCGTGAAGACGACCCCGTCGCACAGCGCCAGCAGGCCCGCGAGCATCGCGCGGGCGTCCTTGTCGTCGAGCACCGAGACGACCGCGACGAGCGGCCGCCCCGCGACGAACGCCGGTAGCGACTCGACGAGCGCCGCGATGCCGCCGGCGTTGTGCGCGCCGTCGAGCAGGAGCGCCCCGCCGGCCTCGTCCGTGAGCACCTCGAAGCGCCCCGGCACGGCCGTCGACAGCGCCGCAGCGCGCACGGCCGCCGCGTCGAGCGCGCCGAGGTAGGCCTCCGCCGCCGTGCAGGCGACCGCGAAGTTGCGCCGCTGGAACGCGCCGCGCGCAAGCAGCTCGATGGGCGCGTGCGGCTCGCGCGGCGCGCGGAGGATCGTCGCCCCTTCGCGCTCCGCGGCGAGGCGCGCCTCGGCGTCGGCGTCGGGGTGCAGGTCCGCGCCGAGGACGAGCGTGGCTTTAGGCGAGAGCACGGCGAGCTTCTCGCGCGCGATCTCCGCGATCGTCGAGCCCAGCCAGCGGGTGTGCTCGAGGCCGATGTTCGTCAGCACGACGATCTCGGCGCCGAGGACGTTCGTCGCGTCCCAGCGCCCGCCGAGGCCCGCCTCGATGACCGCGGCCTCCACGCGCGACTCGGCGAGCTGCGCGTACGCGGCGGCGGTCAGGGCCTCGAACTGCGTCACCCGGTCGCCGGCGTCGAGGTCGCGATCGACGAGCTCGGCCGCGGCGCGCGCCCGGCCCGCGGACGCGGCGAACTGCTCCGGCGAGATGTCGGCGCCGTCGACGCGAACGCGCTCCGCGAACGAGACGAGATGCGGCGAGAGATACGCGCCGGTGCGCACGCCGTGGTGCGCCAGGAGCGCCGCGGTCATCCGAGCGGTCGAGGACTTGCCGTTCGTGCCGACGACGTGGATCGCGCGGAACGCCTCATTCGGCCGCCCGAGCACGGCCATGAGCTTGCGCATGCGGTCCAGGCCGAAGCGCATGCCGAAGAGCTCGAGCGACAGCAGCCAGCGCTCGGCGTCGGCGGCGGTCCAGCTGACGGGCGGCGCCGGCGAGCTCACGCGCGGGCCCCCGCTTGCGTGCGGTCGTTCGCGCTCATTCTTCGGGCAGCGCGGCGAGCTCCGCTCGCAGGCGCTCGAGCTTCGCGCGCTCGGCCGCGACCACCTGCGGCGGCGCCTTGGCGACAAAGCCCTCGTTGGCGAGCTTCTTGGCGGCGCGCTCGATCTCGCGCGCGAGGGTCTCCCGCTGCTGGGCGAGCTTGCGGTCGGCCGCGCCGAGGTCGACGGCGTCGGACGCGAGCACCGCGACCGCGCCGCCGGGGATCGCGATCGTCGCGACCGGCTCGGCGCCGTTGTCCTCGGCGCGCAGGTCGAAGCGCGCGAGCCCGGCGACCCGCGCGGCGGTCTGGTCGTAGCCCGACGCCCGCAGGACGCCCGGCACGATGGCGCCGGCCTTCACGTTCACGGAGTCGCGCCAGGCGCGCAGCGCCTTGATGGCCTCGATCGCGCGGCCCATGTCGGCCTCGGCGGCCTCGTCGCGCAGCGCGGCGTCGGGCTCGGGCAGGCGGCCGGCGGCGAGCAGCCCCTCGGCCTCGGCGTAGCCCAGGAGGTCCCAGAGCTCCTCTGTGACGAACGGGATGATCGGGTGCGCCGTCGCGATCGTCGCGCGCAGGACGTGCAGGAGCGTGGCGCCGAGCGCGGCGCGGTCGTCGGGGTCGGCATCCTCGCCGAGCCGCGGCTTGACGAGCTCGAGGTACCAGTCGCACAGCTCGCCGTAGACGAAGTCGTAGAGCCCGAGCGCGGCCTTCGCGAAGTCGAACGCGTCGATGCGCTCCTGCGTGTCGGCCTCGATCGCCTGCAGGCGCGAGAGGATCCAGCGGTCCTCGACGGTCCGCGGCTGCGGCTGCGGAGCGCCCGCGCCCGCGCCACCCTCCGCGCCCGCGCCCACCCTCAGCGCCACGAACCTCGTCGCGTTGTAGAGCTTGTTCGCGAGCGCCTGGCCCTGCTGGATCTTCTCCTCGCTGAAGCGCACGTCCTGCGTCGAGGACATCGCGAGCAGGCCGAAGCGGACGGCGTCGGCGCCGTAGGCGGGGAAGTCGCCGCCTTGCGGGAAGCTCGGCGGGCGCGGGCCGCCCTCGACGAGGTGCAGCGGGTCGACGCCCGTGCCGAGCGACTTGCTCATCCGCCGGCCGTCGGGCGCCTGGATGATCGAGTGCACGTTGACATCGGAGAACGGGATGTCACCGGTGAAGCGCAGCCCCATCATCACCATCCGCGCGACCCACAGAAACAGGATGTCGCGCCCCGTCGACAGCACGTCGGTCGGGTAGAACGCGCGCAGCTCGTCCGTCTCCTCCGGCCAGCCGAGCGTCGCGAAGGGCCACAGCGCGGAGGAGAACCACGTGTCGAGCACGTCGGGGTCCTGCTCCCAGCCCTCGCCGTCGGGCGCGCGCATACCGCAGTAGACCTCGTCGCCGCGATACCAGACGGGGATCTGGTGACCCCACCAGAGCTGGCGCGAGATGCACCACGGGCGGATCTCCGACAGCCAGTCGAGGTAGCGCTTGGACTGCGACGGCGGGTGGATCGTCACGCGGCCGTCGCGCACGACGTCGATCGCGGGCGCCGCGAGCTCGTCCATGCGCATGAACCACTGCAGCGAGATCAGCGGCTCGACGCGCTCGCCCGAGCGCTGGCTGAACGGCACGGTGTGGACGTACTCGTCGCGCGCGCGGATGAGGCCGGCCTCCTCGAGATCCTCCACCACCCGCGCGCGGGCCTCGGCGACCGTCAGCCCCGCGTAGCGCTCGCCCGCCTGCGCGGTCATCAACCCGTCCTCGCCGATGACGCTGATCCGCTCGAGGCCGTGCTTCATGCCGATCTCGAAGTCGTTGGGGTCGTGGCCGGGGGTGATCTTCAGCGCGCCCGTGCCGAAGTCCGTCTTGACGTACTCGTCGGCGATGATCGTCAGCCGCCGCCCGACCAACGGCAGGATCAGCACCTCCCCCACGAGGCCGGCGTAGCGCTCGTCGTCTGGATGCACCGCCACCGCGGTGTCCGCGAGCAGCGTCTCGGGGCGCACGGTCGAGATGACGACCTCGCCCTCGCCGGACGCCAGCGGGTAGGCGATCGCGTACATCGTGTCGACGATGCCCTCGCGGTCCTCGACCTCGAGGTCGGAGATCGCCGAGCGCAGCCCCGGATCCCAGTTGACGAGGTAGTTGTCGCGGTAGATGAGCCCCTGCTCGTAGAGCTCGACGAAGACCTTCAGCACGGCTTCCGCGTACCGCTCGTCCATCGTGAAGCGCTCGTCGGTGTAGTCGAGCGTCGCGCCTAGGCGCTTGAACTGCTCGATGATCTGCCCGCCATGGTCCTCGCGCCACTCCCAGACGCGCTTCACGAACGCCTCGCGCCCGAGCTCCTGGCGTGAGGTGCCCTCCTCGATCAGCCGCTTTTCGACCTGGCGCTGGGTGGCGATGCCCGCGTGATCCGTGCCGAGGATCCACTTCGTGCGCCGCCCGCGCATGCGGTTGGAGCGGATGAGCGCGTCCTGGATCGAGCCGTTGAGCGCGTGGCCCATGTGCAGCACGCCCGTGACGTTCGGCGGCGGCACCGCGATCGAGTAGTTCTCGCCGGCGGTGCCCGCGGCCTCCGGGTGCACGAGCCCCGACTGAAGCCAGCGCGCGACGATCCGAGGCTCGACCTCGGACGGCTCGAAGCGCGTGCGATCTTCGAAGGCGCCCATGGACAGATCAGTCTATGGAGGCGCCGGGCCTTCGCCGCGCCTCGAAGCCGGACGTGGCGGGGAGCAGCTACGTCTTCCCCTCGGTGCTGGTGGCGAGCGCCCCGGAGGTCTAGTGTGCGACGCCACATGCGTGTTGTCGGCGGAGCATTCTGAGGAGAGTCGCCATGTCGCAGCTCAGACCGGCCTCGTCGAAGCGCTCGAGCGATGCCCAACCGCGGGCGCGGCCGGCGCGATGTGCGTGCGGCGGGCGGCTGCTCGCGAGCGGCGAGTGCGCCGAGTGCCAGGCCAAGCGGATGGGCGACCCGCTCATGGCCCAAGACGCACGCGCCCACCCTTCGGCTGCGGCCGCTGCACCGTCGTCTCGTGTGCATGGCTACGGCCACGTGCCCGTGCACTCGGAGGCGGCACGGGCGTTCGGGCCCGACGTCGAGCTGGCGGCGCGCGGCGACCCGCGCGAGCGTGCGGCCGTTGAGCTCGCGCGGCGGGTCGCGGCCGTCCCGCCGGCCGCTGGCGAGGCGCCGCCCGGCGCCGGCTCCGCGCAGATCGGGGGCCCCGGCGGACAGGCGCTCCCGCCGGCGCTGCGTGCCCATTTCGAGCCGCGCCTGGGCCAGGACCTTGGCGGGGTGCGCCTGCACACCGACGCGAACGCGGCCCGGTTGACCCGCTCGCTGGGCGCCGCGGCGTTCGCCTACGGCAGCGACATCTACATCGGGGAGCGGCGCTACGCTCCAGCCTCCCCCGCCGGCCGGTCGCTCCTCGCGCACGAGCTCGCCCACACGCTGCAGCAACGTGCGGAGCCCCGGCCGATCATTCAGCGCCTCGAGGTCTGCGACGAAGAAGGCGTGTGTCGCCCGGGGCCGGACGAGGGGGCGAGCTCGGACGTGAGCTCCACGACGGCCGTCGCGTCCCGGCCGGCATCGGCGGCGGAGCTCGATCCGCCCGGCGACTGCTCCCCCTCGACGCATCGCGCGCTCCAGAACGAGGTGAACCGCGCATGCAAGGGCGACCGCCGCTGCGGGCAGACGGACTCCTGCCCGACGCTGTGGGAGAAGATCAACAACAAGGCGGACTGCATCCGCGCTCGCGCGACGGTCAACGCGCGCTGCTTCCGCGGCGGCGACCGGGGCCATCTCATCAAGCTCGGCGAGGACGTCGCGGGACTGGCGCAGTGCTGGTCCGTCTACCAGCGGCAGTGCAAGGGCTCGAAGACGTCGCCGGCGCCCGTCCCGGAGCCCAAGACGGCGCCGGCCATCGACCCGTCGCTGGCCGACAAGATCTCCAAGATCACGGGCCTGACTGGCACTGCGCTCACGATCTACCTCATCATCTCCGAGGGGTCCCGGCTCTTCCCGCCCCGCAACCTCATTCCGATTCCTTGACGGATCGACGCCGGCTTGGCCGTGCCGGTTGACGCAGCGACGCTCGTCCTGTCCCTCGACGAGCACTTCGGTGGCGAGGGGTACCCGGGCGACGACCGCATCGTGCGCGCCGCCGCGGGCACCGATCCCGAGAGCGATCGAATCCGCGACGCGCTCCAAGGCGTGCATTGGCGAGACGTTCCGCACGACGTCCTCGCGCGGTTGGAGACCGCCCTGCCGTTTCTCAGCGCAGACGGCTACCGCTTCTATCTTCCGGCCTTCATGGCGCTCTGCGTGGTCGACTTCGAGCGCGCCGGCGCGATCGCCGACGGCGTGGTGCAGTCGCTGACCGCACCGCGGCCGGCGGATGTGGAACGCGTGCGCCGGCTCGCGGACGCCACTCCCGAGATGCAGCCCTTCGAGCCGGATGAATGGCAGGCGGTCCTCGCGACGATGCGCGAGACGTTCCGGCCGGGCGGGGTGGCAGACGTCGTCTTCCGGGAGCGCGTCAGCGGGTTCACGGCGCCGCAAGCGGCCATCATCCGCGACTTCCTCGAGCACGTGCGCGACGTCTACGGCGACGAGTTCCCCGATGACGGGCCGGAGCGCGCGCTCGAGCGCCATTGGCGCTCGCCCGAGACCTGAGCGAGCCGGGCGGCGCCCCGGGATCGGGACCTCGCCGTGCGAGTCCTTGCGGACCCACACGAGGTGAGCTAACGCCGGCCGCCGATGGCGCGCTTGCCGATCGGCGCGACGCTGCGGGCGATCGTGAACGGCTCGAGCTTGCGGACGAGCCGCCGGACGTCGGCGCGCTCGGCCGGCGTGAGCCGCGTCGGCACGCCCTGGGACTTCTTGATCAGCGAGGCGAGCTGCGTCCGCTCGCCCGGCGTGAGGTACTTCCAGTGTCGGCGCAGGGTGATGGCGAGCTGCAGGACCATGACCCAGGGCATGGCCCGGACGCGGGTGATCGGAAGGGGCATGCCGGGCATCGTACCCGGGCCGCGCATTCGGCCAGCCACATGACTTCAAGGTTATAATCGCGTGGCCGATGCGCCCCGATCTGCTCATCCGCGACGCTCGCCGCGCGGCCGGCCTCACCCAGGCGGAGCTCGCCGCTCGCTTGGGCGTGAGCCAATCGGCGATCGCCAAGCTCGAGCGCGAGGGATCCAACCCGACGGTGGAAACCCTCGATCGCGTCCTGCGCCCGACCGGCCACCGCCTCCAGCTCATCGCGCCGGCGTGGAGCGCCGGGGTCGACGTGAGCCTCATCCGCCAAGCGTTAGAGCGGCGGACGCCCGCCGAGCGGATCAAGAGCGTCGAGCGGATGCACAAGGACATGCGACGTCTACAACGCGCTGTCGCGCGATCCCGAGAGCATGCCGAGTGATCTCGATCTGTCATCGCTGCTCAAACGGCTGGCCGGAGCCAAGATCGATTTCGTCGTGATCGGCGGCGTTGCCGTCATCGCCCACGGCTACGAACGCAACACCAAGGACCTGGACATCTGCTACTCCACCGACCCGGCCAATCTTGACGCGCTCGGGGAGCAACTCGTTGACCTCGGCGCGCGGCTGCGTGGCATCGACGAGGAGATCCCCTTCGTCCCGGATGGCCATACGCTTCGCCGCACCCAGACCCTGACGCTCGACACCCCGGACGGCGATCTGGACCTGCTCGCCGACCCGAGCGGCTCCCCCGGCTACGCGGCGCTCAGGGCAGAGGCCCAGCGCATCGATTTCGACGGCTTCGAGATCCTCATCGCCTCGATCGAGCACCTGCTCGCGATGAAGCGAGCCGCGGGCCGGCCACAGGATCAGATCGACATCGAGGCTCTCATCGCGATCCAGCGGCTTCGGCGCGGAGCCGACTGAGCGACTACGCCGACTCGGCGCGGCGCGACTGCTGCTCGTCGGGCGGCGTCTCGGTGACGAGCGTCGGCGACAGGCCCTTCTCGATCGTCTCCTTCGTCACGACGCACTTCTTGACGTCGCGGCGCGAGGGCAGCTCGAACTGCACCTCGAGCAGCGTCTCCTCGATGATCGAGCGCAGGCCGCGGGCGCCGGTCTCGCGCGCCAGCGCCTTCTCGGCGACCGAGACCAGAGCCTCGTCGCTGAACACGAGCTCGATGCCGTCGAACGAGAAGAAGCGCTGGAACTGCTTGACGAGCGCGTTGCGCGGCTCGGTGAGGATCGTGATGAGGTCGTCGCGGGTGAGCTGGTGCACGGCCGACACGACCGGGAGGCGACCGATGAACTCCGGGATCAGGCCGTAGTTCACGAGATCCTCGGGCAGCGTCTGCGCGAACACCTCGCCCTTGTCCTGCTTGGAGCGCGACGTGACCTTCGCGCCGAAGCCGATCCCGTTGGAGCCGATGCGCCGCTCGATGACCTTGTCGAGGTTGGCGAACGCGCCACCGCAGATGAACAGGACGTTCGTCGTGTCGATCGACAGGAACTCCTGGTGCGGGTGCTTGCGCCCGCCCTGCGGCGGCACCGACGCGGTCGTCCCCTCGAGGATCTTCAGCAGCGCCTGCTGGACGCCCTCGCCCGACACGTCGCGCGTGATCGACGGGTTGTCGGCCTTGCGCGCGATCTTGTCGACCTCGTCGATGTAGATGATCCCGGTCTCGGCCTTCTTGACGTCGTAGTCGGCCGCCTGGATGAGCTTCAGCAGGATGTTCTCGACGTCCTCGCCGACGTAGCCGGCCTCGGTCAGCGCGGTCGCGTCGGCGATCGCGAAGGGCACGTTGAGGATCCGCGCCAGCGTCTGGGCGAGCAGCGTCTTCCCGCACCCCGTCGGGCCGAGCAGCAGGATGTTCGACTTCTGCAGCTCGATGTCCGAGTCTTCGGACTGCATCATCTGCACGCGCTTGTAGTGGTTGTAGACCGCTACGGACAGCGTCCGCTTGGACTCCTCCTGACCGACGACGTACTCGTCGAGCACGTCGTAGATCTCACGCGGCTTGGGCAGCGACTCGATGTCGAACGACGGCGGAGCGGTGAGCTCCTCGTCGATGATCTCGTTGCAGAGATCGATGCACTCGTCGCAGATGTAGACGCCGGGGCCGGCGATGAGCTTCTTAACCTGGCGCTGGGACTTGCCGCAGAAGGAGCAGAGGAGCTGTTCGTTGGAGTCGGTAGGACGCGCCATGAGGCTTAGTGCTGGTGGATCACCCTGTCGATGATGCCGTAGTCCTTGGCCTCGTCGCTGCTCAAGAAGTAGTCGCGCTCGGTATCGGTGCGGACCTTCTCGTACGGCTGCTTCGTGTGCTTGGCGATGATGTGATCCAGGCGCTGGCGGATGTCGATGATCTCCTTGGCGTGGATCTCGATGTCCGTCGCCTGGCCCTGGAAGCCGCTGGAGACCTGGTGGATGAGGATCTTCGCGTTCGGCAGCGCCATGCGCTTGCCCTCGGCGCCGCCCGACAGCAGCAGTGCGCCCATCGACATCGCGATCCCGACGCAGATCGTCGACACGTCCGGCTTGATGAACTGCATCGTGTCGTAGATCGCGAGGCCCGCGTAGACCGAGCCGCCCGGCGAGTTGATGTACAGCGAGATGTCCTTGTCGGGATCCTCGGACTCGAGGTGCAGTAGCTGCGCCACGATGAGGTTCGCGATCTGGTCATCCACGGGCGTCCCCAAGAAGACGATCCGCTCGTTCAGCAGCCGGCTGTAGATGTCGAAGGCGCGCTCGCCTCGCGACGTCTGCTCGACCACCATGGGGACAAGTGGGCTCATGGTCCTCGCTTCAGTTAGGCGTCGTTGCGTGAAGTCCTGCCGGGGCAGCGTACCAACCGTCTGACCCGGGTCCGGACGGTCACGCGTCCGGCGTCCAGAGCTTCTTGTCGGCCGCGGCCTCGGCGTCCTTGTCGGGCGTCCACAGCTCATCCTTGACCTCGGCGGGCTTCTTGCGTGCGGCCGGCTTGCGCTTCTTCGGAGCCGCGGCGGCCTTCTTGGCCGCCTCCTCGGCGCGCTTGTGCGCCTCCTCGATCGGGATCGGCTTGGCCTCGGTCACGACGAGGTCGATCGCCTGCTCGGCGGCGACCTCTTTGGAGAGCCCGTCGACCCGGCCGGCGGAGCGCAGCTTGGCGAGCAGCTTCTGGCGCGAGACCTGCTCGCGCTCGGCGGCGCTCTCCAGCGCGTCGAGGAGCTGCTGCTCGGTCGGCTCGATCTCCTCGGCCTTGATGACCGCGGCGAGCACGGCCTCGCGCTTGAGGGCGAGCTCGGCCTCCGGCTTGGCGTCGTCGACGAGCTCGCGCTCGGTCTTGCCGGAGATCTTCAGGTAGGCGGCCTTGTCGATGCCCTGATGGCCGAGCGCGTGGAGCATGCGCGTGAGCAGCTCGTTCGCGCGCGCCTCGACGAGCGCCTCGGGGACGTCCACCGTCGCCTCCTCGACGACCGCGTCCAGCGCGGCGGCGCGGAACTCCGACTCGATGCGCTCCGCGTCGCGCTCGAGCATGCGCTCCTTGATGTTCTCGCGCAGCTCGTCGAGCGTGTCGAACCCGGCCGCGTCGGATGCGAAGTCGTCGTTGAGGTCGGGCAGGTGCTTGTGCTTGACGTCCTTGACGGTGATGACGAACTCCGCGTCCTTGCCGGCCACGTGCTTGGCGCCGTAGTCCTCGGGGAACGTCGCGGTGACCGTGCGCTCCTCGCCCTCGACGGCGCCGATCAGGCCCTCTTCGAAGCCGGGGATGAGGTTGCCGGAGCCGAGCTCGATGAGCTGGTCGCGGCCCTCGCCGCCGGGGAAGGGCTCGCCGCCGACGGTGCCCTCGAAGTCGATCGTCAGGAAGTCGCCGTTCTTCGCGGGGCGCGTGACCGTGTGCAGGTGCGCCGAGCGCTCGCGCAGGTCCTCGACCTCCTCCTCGATCGCCTCGTCGTGGACGGTCGGCTCGCGGCGGCCGACCTCGATGCCGCGGTAGGTGCCGAGCTCGGCGGTCGGGCGGACGCCGACCTCGAACGAGAAGACGAGCGGCTTGCCCTCGCCGGGCATGTCGGGGAGGTCGACCTTCGGATCGCCGACCGGTGCAATGCCGGACTCGTCGATCGCGCTCATGTACCAGCTCGTGAGCTGGCCGTGGACGGCCTCTTCGAGGATCGGATCGCGGCCGAGCTTCTGAATCACGATCGCGGGCGGGATCTTGCCCTGCCGGAATCCTGGAAGCTTCATCTCCTGACCGAGCTTGCGCGCCTGGTTCACGAGCGAGCGCTGCACCTCGTCGGGATCGATCTCGGCTTCGACGCGAACGCGCGACTGGGGAAGCTCGGTAACAGTGGTCTTGACTGCGGTGGCCATCGGGTCAGCCTATCGTCACCGCATGCGTCGGCCCCGCCCGCCCCACGTCGTCCTCGCCGCCTGGATCGCCACCGGGCCGGTCGGGCACCTGTACGCGGGCGTCGTGGACTGGGTCGTCGCGATCGTGCGCTGGAGGCGCCGGCGCGAGCTCTGATCAGCTCCGCGCCGCCTCGGCCCGACGCTTGATGCCGAGCAGCATCTTGCGCTCCATGAGGAAGTGCGGAACGTCGAACAGCAGCGCGAACAGGGTGTTGAGCGGGCCCTTCGGGCAGCGCCAGCGCGCGATCAGCCGGCTGGCGTGCGGCCCGTCCGGCTCGACGGCGAAGTACCACGCGGCCTCCGTCGCGAGCGCACGGCCCGGGTCGAGCGCGACGATCTCGTAGCCCGCCTGCGGATGCAGCAGCAGCGTGTCGCCGAGCGCCCGGTGCTGCCATTCGGGGTGGATGCGGTCGGCGTTGCGCATGCGGCAACCCGCGAGGTTCTCCAGCCACGTGTAGCTGTAGAAGCCGCCGCGGTCCTGACCGAGCTGGGCGAGCCACGGCCAGACCTCATCGGCCGGCGCGTCGATCGAGACGGCGCGCGTGTGCTCGACGCCGGGGTCGGCCACGGTCTCGTCGCCCGTCATCGGTCCTTCGCGCTCCGCCGCGGTGGCGCCCCAGCCGCGGATCCGCGGCACGAGCGCGGCGTACGCGCCCGCGGCGCCGAGCATGAGGGCGCTCGCTGCGCGCGGGCGCCGCCCGCCACGCAGCGCACCCGCCGTGTCGGCGGCGGCTACGACCGTCGCCGCCGCGAGCGCGAGCGGGCCGCCGAGCACCACGAGGGCGATGCGAGCCGCAGTCAACGGCGGCGTCTTGGGCGTCATCGCCGCTCATCCTCGCCTGTTCGCCGAGGTTCGTGGCGAATTTGCTGCCCATGGCGCTGCATAGACGCCAAAGGCTCCTTCGCAGGGGCGAGCAGGGCCGCGTAGTCGGCGGGGTTCAGCGCGCGGATGGCGGCGCGCAGGCCGGGGACCTTCGGCTTCAGGCCCATCTCGCGCAGGAGGTCGTCCATGTAGCGGTGCTGGAGGCCCACGCACGCGTTGCGCAGCGCGCGCGTCATCTCGGGCCAGTGCTCCAGCCGCCATGCGAGCTCGGCGGCGATGTGCTCGTGCATGCGCGCGCGCGAGGGCAGCGCCATGCGCCCGCCCCAGTGCGCGGCGAGCCAGTGCGCCGCGACCTCGGCCGCCAGCGGCGAGGCGATCGCCGAGTTGAAGCCGACGAACGCGAGCTGCGGCTCCTCGGGCGGGAGGACGTTGCGATACAGCCGCAGGCAGCCGCCGTCGTCGAAGACCTCGTCTTGCAGCGCCGCGGAGAGAAACGGCAGCGCGAGGTCGAAGCCCGTGGCGTAGACGATCGTGTCGACGCCCAGCCGCTCGCCGGTTCCGAGCACGGCGACACCCGGCTCGAGGCGAGCGACGCCCGTCTTGTGCGCCCGGATGTGGCCCGCGCCGAGCGCGGCGTAGAAGCCCGGCGTCTCGATCGTCACGCCGCAATGCCCCTCGTCGTCGATGTGGTGCTCGGGCAGCATCCCGAGCCGCCCGAGCCGGAACTGCAGCCGCATCGCGGGCTCGATCGCGCGGAGCGCCAGCCCGGCCGGCCAGTGCGCGAGCCGGTGCGCGACGCGCTCGCGCGCCGTGGGCTCGGGCACGGACGTCGCCAGCCGGGACAGGCCATCGAAGGCCCGTGTGTAGAGCGTGTCGGAGATGCCGATCGCGCCCAGGAAGCGGCGCGGCAGCTTCCAGCGCGCGCGGCGGTAGACCATGTCGACGCGGCTGCCGTGCTCGGCGGCGAACACGGCGAGGTCGGTCGCGGTCTTCTGGATCCCCACGATGAGCACGCGGCGGTTGGAGAGCAGCGCCGGATCCGTGCAGTGCGCGCTGTGGACCAGCGTGCCTCCCGCCGCCTCGAACGCCTCGCGGCCGGGCACGACGGGCAGCACGGGCCGGTCGAAGATCCCGGTCGAGACGACGACGCGGTCGAAGCGCTCGGCCGCGCGCGCGGCGCCGTCCTCGCCGCGCGTCGTGACCGCGAACCCGTCGCCGGAGCGGTCGACCGCCACGACTTCCATGTCGTAGCGGATCCGCTCGGCGACCCCGAAGCGCTCGGCGTAGGAGCGCAGGTAGGCGTGGACCTCGGTGGCGGGCGGCCACGCCGGCAGGTCGTCGCCGAAGGGCAGGTCCGAGAACCGAAACTGCGCGCCGGGCGTCTGCGTGTGCAGGCCGGGAAACGCGCGCCACGGCGCCCACACGCCGCCAAGCTCGCGCGCGCGCTCGAAGACGACGACGTCATGGCCGTCGGCAAGCAGGACCTTGGCGGCGACCAGCCCGCTGCCGCCGGCGCCGATGACGCACGTGCGCGACATCGGCGGCAAGCTAGCGCTGCCCCGCACGCCGCCGCGCCGCTTCGCGCTCAGCCGTTCAGCAGAAAGACCGGCCAGCGGCCGGGCACGCCCTTGAGGATCTGCTCGCCGCGGTAGTCGAAGTCCAGGCCCGCGCCGAAGACCGTGCCGTACGTCGTGCCCGACACGAGGATCTCGCCGGACTCGGCCAGCGCGCCGACCCGCGCGGCGATGTGGACGGCCATCCCGCCGACGTCGTCGCCGATGATCTCGCACTCGCCCGTGTGCAGCCCGATGCGCAGGTCCACGCCGTGCGCCGCGACGACGTCGCGCAGCGCCCGCGCGCAGCGCACCGCCCGGCTCGGGGCGCCGTCGAAGACCGCGATGAAGCCGTCGCCGATGCGCTGGATGACGTCGCCGTCGAACGACCGCAGCGTCCGCCGGACCTCGGCGTCGTGCACGGAGAGCAGGTCGCGCCAGCGCTTGTCGCCGAGCACCGCGGCGCGTGCCGTGCTGCCGACGATGTCCGTGAACAGCACGGTCAGCAGCGCGCGCTCCTGCTCTCCCCCGCGCCGCCCGCCCGTGAGGAACTCCTCGATCTCGCCGAGAATCGCGTCGGTGTCGCCGGCGCTGGGCAGCGAGTCGACGCCCGGCAGCTCGACGATCTGCGCCCCGGGGATCCGGCGCGCGTACTCGCGCCCGTGGCGCACGTCGACGAACACCTCGCCGCTGCGGTGCAGCACGAGCGTCGGCGCCGTGATCGACGGCAGCGCCGGGCGCACGTCGGCCTCCCCCGCCGCCATCACGAGCCGGCGCGCCTGCCCGGGACTCGCCGCCAGCCGCTCGAGGCGAGCGAGCCACGCGCGCAGCTGCGGGTCGTCGTCGCCCGTCGGCGCCAGGACCGCGAGGTTCGTCCCCTCGCCCCAGCGCTCGATGAGCCCGGTCAGGCGCCGCTCGCGCTCGATGTCGCTCTCGAGCCACGGCGTCTCGTCGTCGCGTACCGCGTGCAGGAGGCAGCCGTAGAGCACGAGCGCGGCCACGCGGTCGGGAAAGCGCGCCGCGTGCAGCGCCGCCAGCGGCCCGCCGGCGTTGTAGGCGAGCACCGCCGGGCGCTTGCTGCCGGCGGCGTCCAGCACGGCGTTGATGTCGCCGATCTCCTGCTCGAGCCCGAGCGGTCCCCCGTCCGAGAGCCCCGACCCGCGCCGGTCCCAGATGATCAAGCGCGAGAACTGCGCGAGGCGGGTGAGAAAGCGCGCAAAGCCCGGGTTCTCCCACACGTGCTCGACATGCGAGATGAACGAGATGACCAGCAGCAGGTCGATCGGCCCTTCGCCGTGGACCTGGTAGGCGAGGTTGACGTCCCCGTTGCAGGCGTAGCGGGTTGTCGTGACGGGCATCGCCGATGCATCATCGACCATCCGCCAACCCGCGCCCGTGGCTAGTGGACCCGTCCGCAAGTTCTGCGGGTTTTCCCGGCGCCCGATCCGCGCCTGACGGGCGCTGGCGCCCGCCCACGTGCCACCAGCACGAAGGCGGGACACCATCGCCCGTCAGCCACGGCCGGGCATCCGGGAAAACCTCCCAGAACTTCCGGCCGGATCCACTAGTTGTCGAAGATGTTGAGCAGCGCGAGGAAGATGTTCACGATCGAGACGAAGATCCCGGTCGCCAGCCAGACCGCGTCGTCCTTCGTGCCGTGCTTTCGCAGGTAGTTGAAGTCGACCATGATCAGCAGCGCCGAGACGATGCCGATCGCCGCGCTGATGAGCGGGTTGCCGCCGCTCGAGAAGATCAGCATCGCGAACGACACGACGACGAGCCCGAGGATGAGGAACGACAGCGGCCGCATCCAGGCCGCGAGGTCCTTGCTCATCGCAAAGCCGGCGGCGCCCATGCCGAGCGTGACGAGCGCGGTGCAGCCCGCGGCCTGGGTGATGACCGTGCCGTCGTTTTCGAGGAAGTACCCGATCGTCGGGCCGATGCCGAGCCCGAGCAGCAGCGCGATGCAGTACAGCCAGCAGATCGCGAACGTCCCGACGCGCAGGCGCTCCACGAACGACTGGGCGATCAACATGCCGAACGCCACGAGGAAGAGGACGAAGGCCGTGCCCTGCGAGAGGTCCTGCCCGATGAGCGCACCGGCTGTGAGGAAGCCGAGCGCCACCGCGACGAGGAACATGACCTGGCCGAGCAGCGTGGCGACGTCCGCCCGCGCGCGCGTGCCGGCGTGTGCGTAGCCCGATGTAGTGAAGTCATCCATTGCGGGGATCTCCTGGGTCGCCGAGGGAAGCTGATCGTAACGCCCGGGCACGACGCCTCAAAGCGGCATGGGTAGGGTGGCGCCGTGCGCTTTTCAGTGGCCTTCCGCCGCGCCGTCGCCCCCGCGCTGCTCGCAGCCGCCATGCTCGCCACGGCGGCTATCGCCGAGGCGCCGATCACGCCCGAGGGCAACTTCGGCGGCGGTGCGCTGGCGGCTCCGCCGAAACCCATCGACGGCGCCGGCAACGCGATCGTGGCCATCCGCGCGCTGCCCCAGCGCCGCCTCGAGATCGAGGCGACCGTGCGCGCCCGCTGCGCGGGCGGCGACATCGCCGCGGCCACGAAGGTCTCCGCCGGCGGGAGCTTCTCCTCCGAGGGCACCGTCAGCCAGCAGCCCGACCCGGAGCTGAAGATCACGACGACCTACGAGCTGTCGGGCCGCTTCACCTCGCGCGGCGCCGCCGCGGGCACGCTGACCGCCACACTCGAGCGCTCGCTGCGGGGGCGCACGACGACCTGCCGCAGCGGCACGGTGAAGTTCGCCGTGCGGCGTCCTACCGGCGGCCTCGGCGACCCCGGCGCGCCGAAGGCCGCGTTCTACTACGGCACGACGGCGCAGAAGAGCACCGGCCCGAACCGGCCGATCGTGCTGCGCGTGTCGGCCAGCGGCCGGGTCCTGCGCCGCGCCCTGTTCGGCGAGTCCGTGAAGTGCAGCGACGACCGCGTCGCGATCGGCATCGAGGCTCCGCGGACGGACGTCCCGATCGACTCCCGCGGGCGCGTGAACGATCACGAGCGCTATGAGTTCACGCAGGGCGAAGCGGTGGTCCACGTCGACGACCGCTTCACCGCCGAGCTCGGCACCCGCGGCGCGCGCGGGACGTTCTCCCTGACCTCGCGGGCGGCCGACCGCGCGAGCGGCCGGACGATCCAGACGTGCAAGTCCGGCACGATCCGCTGGCGCGCCGCGCGCTGAGCGGCTCCCACGCCGCCCGCGCCGCGGCCGCGGCCGCGCCGCCGCGCCGCGGCCGCGCCGCCGCGCCGCCCGCCCCGCGCCACGCGCCGCCCGCGCGGCCGCGCCGCGAGACCCGCGCCGGCCCGCGTCAGGGGTGGCGGACGCCCTCGCGCAGCATCTCGACCGCCCGCTGCGCCCGCCGCTCGCGCGTCTTCGCCCGCTTTGCCTCGCCGACCCACTCCGCGTACTCGCGCCGGTGCGTGAACGCCAGCGCGTCGAACGTGGCGCGCGCGTCGCCGCTCAACGCCGCGTCGAGCTCGACGGGAACCTGCACCTCGCGCGGCTCGTCGTCGCGTTCGAGCACGACGTCGACCATGTCGCCGTCCGCGATCCCCGCCGCGTCGCGGATCTCGCGCCGCAACCCGAGGTACGCGTCTCCGCCGTAGATCGCCAGCCGGCTACGAATGGGCGTGCCGTTGACCGTGCCGCGCACCGCCGGCCGCGCCTCGCCGAAGACCTCGCGCGGATCGAAGGGCACCTGCACCCACCGCCCGCCGCCACGCCCCGAGTCACCGAGCGGTGCCGTGAACGCCTGCCGCGACATGGCGAGATCGTAACGCCGCCCGCGCGACGAATCTCAAGCGCCGCCGCCCGCGCGCAGGTAGCGTTCGCGAGCACGATGAGCGGCTTCATCTCGCGCGGCTTCGGCGGCCGCCGGCGCATCCCGCCGGAGCTCGCGGCGCGCGTGCCCCCCGGCCAGTACGTCGAGCAGGACTTCCCCGTGCTCACCGCCGGGCCGACGCCCCGCATCGACACCGCGGCGTGGGCGTTCACGCTCGACGGCATCGTCGCCGAGCGCCGCGAGTGGAGCTGGCAGCAGCTGCACGAGCTCGAGTTCGAGGACGTCCCGTGCGACATCCACTGCGTCACGAAGTGGTCGAAGCTGGGCACGAGCTTCCGCGGCGTTTCGCTCGACACGCTGCTCGACGCGGCCGAGCCGCTCGGCGCCTACGCGATGGCGTACTCCTACGGCGGCTACACGACGAACCTCGCCATCGAGGACCTCACCGACGGCAAGGCGTGGATCGTCACCGAGCACGAGGGCGAGGCGCTGCCGGCCGAGCACGGCGGACCGGCGCGGCTGCTCGTCCCGCACCTGTACTTCTGGAAGAGCGCGAAGTGGATCACCGGGCTGCGCGTCGCCGACCACGACGAGCCCGGCTTCTGGGAGGTCAACGGCTACCACAACCGCGGCGACCCCTGGAAGGAAGAGCGCTATTGGAACGACTGACGGCCGTTACCCCGCGCGCGCCCGGCCGCTGGCAGATCGCGAAGGTCACCGCGATCAAGACCGAGACGGAGCGGGTGAAGTCCTTTCGCCTCGCCGTGCCGATGTGGGTGCCGCACCTGCCCGGCCAGCACTATGACGTCCGGCTGACCGCGCCGGACGGCTACACCGCGCAGCGCTCGTACTCGATCGCCTCCTCGCCGCTGGACACCGACGAGGTCGAGCTGACGATCGACTGCCTCGACGAGGGCGAGGTGTCGCCGTACTTCCACGACGTCGTCGAGGTCGGCGACGAGGTCGAGGTCCGCGGGCCGTTCGCGGCGTACTTCGTCTGGTGCGGGACCGAGCCGGGCCCGGTCGTGCTCGTCGGCGGCGGATCGGGCGTCGTGCCGCTGATGAGCATGCTGCGCCACCGCCGGCGCGCGCTGCCGGACGCCGACATGCGCCTCGTCTACTCGGTGCGCACCGCCGAGGACGTCATCTACGCGGGCGAGCTCGGCGACGAGACGCGGCTCACCTACACGCGCGAGCCGCCGCCCGGCTGGACGGGCCACACCGGCCGCCTCGATGCGTCGTTGATCGGCGAAGCGGCCCGCGGCGCGATGACGGCGTACGTCTGCGGCTCCAACGGCTTCGTCGAGTCGGCGACCGCGCTGCTGCTCGACGGCGGGCTGCAGCCGGCCTGGATCCGCACCGAGCGCTTCGGCCCGACCGGGTAGTCCTGGAGGTCATCGGTGTCACCGATGAGTCCGTGACGTCGACCTCGCAACCGACGACTTCATGCGCGCCACGACGACCGGCCTGCGCGGCCAGTTCATCACCGCGACCGCCGCGGCCCGGCACATGATCAAGCAAGGCTCGGGCGTCATCCTCGCGCTGACGAGCGGCTCGGCGCGGATGTAGGGCCCGGCGATGGGCGGCACCGGCGCGGCCGACGCCGCGACGGAGTCGTTCCCGCGCGCGCTCGCGAACGAGATCGGGCCGAGCGGCGTGCGCGTCGTCAGCCTGTGGACGGCGAGCGTGCCCGAGACGTTCGGCCTCGAGGGCGACGACAGCGGCATGTCGCCCGAGGACATCGAGCGGGTGCTCGGCCCGCTGACCATGCTCAAGCGCGCGCCGCGGCTGCAGCAGGTCGCCGACACGGTGGCTCCCCCCGCTTGGGGGTGGTGGCGCCGGCGGCCCGGATCGTGACTGAGGTTGCGTCACCACTCACTCAACGGGGAGCGATTCACCATGAAGTCACGCAGCATCCGCGCTCGCGGGGACCGTCCTCATCGGCGCCGGCGCGACCGCGCCCGGCGCCTCCGCCGCCGACACCGGCGCCAACGCCTTCGAGGCGAACGTCGCGGCATAGGCCGCGTATCCGAAGCTGTCGGACGCCCGCGCACGCGCCGCGGCCGCCGGCGCCGACGCGCGCCGCGCCGTCTACGACGCCGCCGCATCCGACAGCGCGACCTACGGCGGCGCGTGGTTCGATCCGCTGTCGGGCGTCGTGAACGTCGCCGCCACGACCGACGCCGCCGTCAGCCGGGCCGCCGCGCTCGGCAAGCAGTACGCGGTCGCGGTGAAGCCCGTGAAGGTCAAGCGCAGCGCCGCGGCGCTCGAGGCCGATGCACCCCGTGGTGCTCGATCGGCTTCACCGCGCGCAACGCGAGCAACACGCGCTTCGTCTACACGGCCGGCCACTGCTCGACCGGCAACGGGTCAACTGGGGCATCGGCGGCCAGAACATCGGGCCGCTGACGGCATCGCTCGACTCGGGCGCGATCGACGCCTCGGTCATCCAGGTCACGAACTCGTGGTTTACCGGCGACACCGGCGGCGAGATCTACGTCAGCGGGAGCATCAGCGGCTGGTCGCCGGTCAAGGCGTCGCGCCGAGCGTCGGCTACATGGTCGCCGGCGAGACGGTCTGCCTGTCGGCGAACTACACGCAGCCCGCCGTCTGGGGCAACTCGTGTGGCGTCCTCGGGACCAACAGCGACGCCGGCGTCCGCGGCATGGCGCGCGTCGACGGCCTCGACGCCTGCGGCGGCGACAGCGGCGGCGGCTGGTACTGGGCCTCCTCCTCGGGCAACCGCTACGCCTACGGCATCCACAGCCGCAGCGACAACGGCTGCCACGGCGACGCCGGCGGCACGCACTCCTGGTACACGCCGATCGCGCTGGCGAAGAGCGGCTTCCAGCCGACGCTCAACGTCGAGATTCGCCCGTAGCAACGCTCGCGCTACAGCCGGGGCCATTGAACCCGGCTGTGGCGCCGGGCCGAATGTCCCCCCGTTCGGGGGTGGCGGCCTTGCCGGCCCGCCTTAGGCTTCCTAGGCAACTCACTTCAAGAACGGGGAGAGATCCGGATGAAGGCACGGAGCGCGCTCGCGCTTGCAGGGACCGTCGTCATCGGCGTCGGCGCGACTGCGCCCGGCGCCTCCGCCGCCGACACGGGCGGCAGCGCCTTCGAAGCCGGCGTCGCCGCCTACAAGACGGTGTATCCGAGCCTCTCCGACGCTCGCGCGCGCTCCGCCGCGGCCGGCTCGCTTGCACGCCGCGCCGTCTACGACGCCGCCGCAGCCGACAGCGCGACGTTCGGCGGCGCCTGGTTCGACCCGACCACCGGCGTCGTCAACCTCGCCGCCACGACCGACGCCGCCGTCAGCCGCGCGGCCGCGCTCGGCAAGCAGTACGCGATCGCCGTGAGGCCCGTCAAGGTCAAGCGGTCCGCGGCGGCGCTCGAGGCCGACGCGGCCAGTCTGCGAGCCGGCAAGGACGAGCTCGGCAAGGCAGCCGCCGGCAATGTCGGGGTCGACGTCACGACCAACGAGGTCGTGGTCGCGCTACCGGCCGATCACAAGGCGGCGCTGGCGAGCAATGCCAAGGCGCGCGGCGCGAAGGTCGTCGCGGCATCCGCGCCCGGATCCACGGTCGAGCTCGACGCCGGCTGCACGACGCGCGCGGCCTGCGACTGGACGATCCGCGCCGGCGCGATCATGTGGCGCGGCACCGTCGCCGCTCCCACCCCGTGGTGCTCGGTCGGATTCACCGCGCGCAACTCGTCGAACACGCGCTTCGTGTACACCGCGGGTCACTGCTCGACGGGCATCGGGATCAACTGGGGCACGGGCGGAAAGGACATCGGCCCGATGAGCGCCACGATGGACTCGGGGGTCGTCGACGCGGCGATCATCCAGGTCACGAACTCGTGGTTCACCGGCGACAGCGGCGGCGAGTCGTACATCGGCACCGGCACGCACTCCATGAACGTGACCGGGGTCGCGCCCACCGTCGGCTACATGGTGGCCGGTGAGACCGTCTGCTTGTCGGCGAACTTCACGAACCCCGCCGGCGACAACATGTGCGGGGTCCTCGGGACCAACAGCGACGCAGGCTGGCGCGGCATGGCGCGCGTCGACGGCCTCGACGCGTGCGGCGGCGACAGCGGCGGCGGGTGGTACTGGGCGACCGGGAACAGCCGGGTGGCCTACGGCATCCACAGCGCCAGCAGCTTCGGCTGCCACGGCGACGGGGGCGGGACGAACTCCTGGTACACGCCGATCGCATCCGCCAAGAGCCTGTTCCAGCCAACCCTCAACGTCGAGATCCGCCCCTAGGAGACAGGCTCCTGGCGCGCCTCGCCCCAGCGGCTCGGGGTGAGGCGCGTCCCCCCGATCGGGGGTGGTGGCGCGGGCTAGCTCCGAGGACGCTCCGGGTGCAGGTGCACTCATTCAACGGGGAGCCATCAACATGAGGTCACGCAGCATCCTCGCGGTCGCCGGGACCGTCGTCATCAGCCTGGGCGCCTCCGCGCCCGGCGCGTCCGCCGCCGACACGGGCGCCAATCAGCTCGAAGCCAACATCGCGGCGTACAAGGCCGCCTACCCGACGCTGTCGGACGCCCGCGCGCGGGCCGCGGCAGCCGGTGCCGACGCGCGCCGCGCCGTCTACGACGCCGCCGCAGCCGACGTCGCGACGTTCGGCGGCGCCTGGTTTGACCCGAACACGGGTGTCGTCAACCTCGCCGCCACGACGGACGCCGCGGTCAGCCGCGCGGCGGCGCTCGGCAAGCAGTACGCGGTCGCGGTCAAGCCGTACAAGGTCAAGCGCAGCGCCGCCGCGCTCGAGGCCGACGCCGCCGAGCTGCGCGCCGGCAAGGACGAGCTCGGCAAGGCGGCCGCCGGCAACGTCGGGATCGACGTCAAGTCCAACGAGGTCGTCGTCGCGCTGCCGTCCGATCGCAAGGCGGCGCTCGCAAGCAAGGCCGCAGGGCGCGGGGCGAAGGTCGTCACGGCCGCGGCCGCGAAGCCTGAGCTCGACGCCGGCTGCACCTCGCGCGCCGCCTGCGACTGGACGCTGCGCGCAGGCTCGATCATGTGGTACGGGACGACGACGTCGAACCAGCTGTGGTGCTCGATCGGCTTCACGGCGCGCAACTCGTCCAACACGCGCTTCGCCTACACCGCCGGCCACTGCAGCGTTGGGATCGGCACGAACTGGGGCATCGGCGGCCAGAACATCGGCCCGATGACGGCCGCGATGGACTCCGGGGCGATCGACGCCGCGATCGTCCAGGTCACGAACTCGTGGTTCACGGGCGACACCGGCGGCGAGATCTACATCAGCGCCAGCAACAGCGGCTGGGCGCCGGTCAAGGGCGTCGCGCCGTCCGTCGGCTACATGGTCGCCGGCGAGACCGTCTGCCTGTCGGCGAACTACACGCAGCCCGGCGTGTGGGGCAACTCCTGCGGCGTCCTCGGCACCAACAGCGATGCCGGCGTGCGCGGCATGGCGCGCGTCGACGGCCTCGACGCCTGCGGCGGCGACAGCGGCGGCGGCTGGTACTGGGCGACGTCGACGGGCGACCGCTACGCCTATGGCATCCACAGCCGCTCGGACGGCGGCTGCCACGGCGACGCCGGCGGCACCCGCTCCTGGTACACGCCGATCGCGCTGGCGAAGAGCGGCTTCCAGCCGACGCTGAACGTCGAGATCCGGCCGTAGCTCGCGGCCCGGGCAGACACGGGCCGAGTCGGGCGCGGGTTACTCGCGCCCGACCCGGCTGTGCCCGCGGGCGTAGGCGAAGTACACGACGAATCCGACCGCCATCCAGATCGCGAAGCGCACCCACGTGTCGGCGGACAGGTTGAGCATGAGCCACAGCGAGGCGAGCACGGCGAGGATCGGCACGAGCGGCACGAGCGGCGTGCGGTAGGCGCGCTCGAGGTCGGGGCGCGTGCGCCGCAGCACGACGACGCCGATCGCGACGACGACGAACGCGAACAGCGTCCCGATGTTCACGAGCGCCGCGAGCGTCTCGAGCTCGACGAGGAACGCCATCGCCGCGACGACGATGCCCGTCGCGATCGTCGTCCGGTACGGCGTCCTGAAGCGCTGCGAGACCTGCGAGAACACCGGCGGCAGCAGGTGGTCGCGGCTCATCGCGAAGAACACGCGGCTCTGGCCCATCATGAGGATGAGCGTGACCGTCGTGAGGCCCGCGAGGGCGCCGATCGAGATGATCTGCGCGATCGTCGACTGGCCCACGGAGCGGAACGCCTCGGCCAGCGGCGCCTCGACCTTGATCTCGTCGTAGGGCACCATCGCGGTCACGACGAGCGACACGAGCACGTAGAGCAGGGTGCAGATCGCGAGCGAGCCGAAGATGCCGATCGGCAGGTCGCGCTTGGGGTTCTTCGTCTCCTCGGCCGCGGTCGCGACGATGTCGAAGCCGATGAACGCGAAGAACACGAGCGCGGCGGCGCTGAAGATCCCGCCGACCCCGAACGTCCCCGTGTTGATGCCGAGGTCCTGGAGGAGCGTCGTCGTGGACTCGCCGCCAGGCGCGGGCGCGGAGCCGCTCGGCGGGATGAACGGGTCGAGGTTCGCGCCCGAGACGTACCACAGCCCGGCGACGATCACGATGAGGATCACCGTGAGCTTGATCGCCACGACCACCGCGTTCACGCGGCTGGAGATCTTCACGCCGAGGCACAGCACCGCGGTGACGGCGAGCACGAGCAGCGCCGCCACGTAGTTGTGATGCGCGCCGTCGATCCAGGCGGGCAGGTTCATCCCGAGCGTGTCGTGGGTGACGACGCGGAAGTAGTCCGACCAGCCGGAGGCGACGGTCGCGGCGCCGAGCGCCATCTCGAGGATGAGGTCCCAGCCGATGATCCACGCCACGAGCTCGCCGATGCTCGCGTACGCGAACGTGTACGCCGACCCCGCGACAGGCACGCTCGAGGCGAACTCCGCGTAGCAGAGCGCGGCGAGCGCGCAGGCGATGCCGGCGGCGACGAACGACAGCGCGATCGCGGGGCCGGCGAGCGTGCCGGCCGCGACGCCGGTCAGGACGAAGATGCCCGTCCCGACGATGACGCCGACGCCGAAGACGACGAGCTCCAGCGGGCCGAGCGTGCGGCGCAGGCCGTTGTGCTCGTCCTGGGTGTCCTCGATCGACTGGTCGATGGACTTCGTCCGCAGCAGCGTCCCTCCCGGCATGGCGTGGCCAGTACCCCGTTTGCGCGGCCTTCAGGCGGGCCGCGGCGGCGCGCAGCCGCCGCATGGCGCGCGGCGCGTCCCCTCGCCGTCCGCGCGGCCCTTCGGCCGCCGACCCGCGGCCCGCGCTGGTAGCTTCGCGGCATGAAACGCGTGGCTATGGCGCTCGCGGCGGTCGGCGCCATCGTCGTGGCGATCGTGCTCGCGCTCCAGGTGGGGGTCCCGGATGAGCCCGCCGCCCCGGCAGCGACGCCGGTGAAGAAGGCGTCGTTTGACTCCGAGGCGCCTGTCACCGCGCCGGCGCACTGGCTGCCGCCCGAGGACTGGGTCTACAACCACTGGCTGCCCTACGACGAGGGCCGCCTGTACGCGCTGCTCGGGGTCAGCCGCGGCGCGATCTGGCGCCAGCTGCGCGACGACCGCCACAACCTCGCGCAGCTCGCCGCGCGCCACGGCTGGCCGGACCCGGGCAAGCTCGCCGACGCGCTGGTCGCACCGCGCGCCGCCGACGTGCCGGCGCCGACGCTCGCCGTGCTGCGCACGCGGGCGCTGCGCACGATCACCCAGGGCCACATGGCCCAGCACCTGCTGTTTCACTCGCTGCACCAGTTCGCCGTCCCGAGCGAGGCGCCCGCGATCTTCGGCGTGACGGACGCGCAGTTCCGCGCGCTGCGCCGCGCCGAGCAGAGCCCGCTGGAGATCGGCCGCCTGCACGGGCGCTCGCCGGCGCGCATCCAGGCGCTGTCGGCGCAGGTGCTGCGCGAGCGGGTGCGCTTCGGCACGGCGACGCACGCGACGACCGCCAAGCAGGGCCGCCTGCTGCTGCGCCGCCAGATCAGCCAGCTTCCGCGCTGGCTCGCGCAGGTGCGCTACAACGGCCCGCCGCCGACGCACCTCGGCCAGCTCACGCGCAAGCCGCGCAACTTCGCCGCGAACCCCGCGCTCAGCGCGGACGGCGCGCGGGTCGTCTTCGAGGGCTACGAGCAGAAGCTCCCGGTAGCGCTCAAGCGCGGCGAGATCAGCGTGCTCGCCCGGCCGCTCGCCGGCGGGCCCGTGCTGAACGTGTCGGCGCGGGCGGGTCGCCGCACCCCGCGCTCGGCGTACAACCCGACGGTCTCCGCCGACGGGCGCCGCGTGGCGTTCGAGGCGGCCGAGGGCAACCTCAACTTCGCCAAGCGCTACGGCCAGATCCGGGTCTTCGTCAGCGACCTGAAGACGCGCCGCACGGCGGCGATGCCGACCCCGCGCGTGCGCGCCGGCGTCTCGCTGTCGGCCTACAACCCGGCGATCGCGGCGAGCGGCCGGTACGTCGCCTACCAGGCGCAGCGCCGCGGCGGGCAGAGCGCGGTCTACGTCACCGACCTGCGGACCGGCCGCCCGGCGCTCGCGAGCCGCGGCGCGGGCGGGGCGCCGCGCGCCGACGACGGCGTCTACGACCCGGCGATCTCCGGGGATGGCCGCTACGTCGCGTTCGCGACCGCCGCCTCGAACCTCGGCGGCGGCGACCTGCGCGGCCGGACCCAGGTCTTCGTTCGCGACATGCGCGCGCGGACGACGACGCTCGTCAGCCGCGCGAGCGGGGCGCGCGGCGCGGTCGCCGATGACTACTCCGCGGACCCGGCGATCTCGCGCGACGGGCGCTACGTCGCGTTCTCGTCGGCGGGGCGCAACCTCGGGGGCGCCAACCGCGGCTCGCGCATCTTCGTCCGCGACCTGCGTACGCACCGCACCCGCGCCGTCAGCGGCGCGCGCGGCTTCGGCCTCGAGCCGTCGATCAGCGCGGACGGCCGGCGGGTCGCGTACACCTCGATCGAGCGTGGCCGGTCGCGGGTGCTCGTTCGCGACGCCCGCGGCAGCGAGACCCTCGTGTCGCGGGCGACCGGTGCGGGCGGCGCCGCAGCCGACGGCTCGTCGTCGGACGCGACGATCTCCGCCGACGGGCGGCGCGTGGCGTTCACGTCAGCGGCCTCGAACCTCGCGACGGGCAAGCCCGACGACCGCCGCGGCGTCTTCGTCCGCGACCTGCGCGCGCAGACGACGAAGCTCGCGAGCCCGCCGGTGCCGAAGGCCGCGCTCGCCGCGGGCGCGGCTGCCGCCAAGCCGCCGGCGGCCGGCCCCAAGGCGCCGCCCGACGGCGTCGTGCCGTTGCGCAGCGCGTCGCTGCCGCGAACCTCGGTCGTCTCGATCTTCGACAACGCGTTCTACCGCAGCCGCGACCGGCCGACGGTCCGCCTGCGCGCCGGCGGAGTGCTGACGTTCAGGTGGGCCTCGCAGCAATCCCACCAGGTCACGCTGCGCGCCGGGCCGCAGCCCGTGCGGTCGCCGACGAAGGCGGCCGGCGTGTACTCGGCCCGCCTGACGAAGCCCGGGACCTACGAGTTCGTCTGCTCGATCCACGCGCCCGGCATGCGCATGGCTGCCCGCGTGGAGTAACAACTCGGCCAAATTTGGCGCAGCGGGCGAAACATCTCCGTCTTCTGAGTCCGATACCGTCGTAAACGCCCGGAATCGAAGGGCCGCCGGAGACGGGTGCCGAGGACGAGCGGCTGTCAAGGAGCGCACGGATGAGCTATCGGACGCATTGCGACTGGTGCGGGACGCACCTGGCGTACGAGGACGACCAGGCCGTCATGCCCGTGACGATCTACCACCGCCGGGGCAAGGGCGCGCTCGATGCGAAGTGGGCGGAGGAGGTCACCGTCACGCGCCATTTCTGCGCCCGTCCGAAGGCGAGCGGAGACGCCCCGGTGGACACGCGCCAGCGCTGCTACGACAAGGCGATCGCGGCCATCAAGGGCACGGCGATCACCGACCCGGGGCTCGGCATGGAGTGGCGGATCGTCCCGATCGACGAGGGCGAGGCCGCGCCGGTGCCGAAGCTCGCTCGCGCCCCCGGCGTTCCGGCGCCGCCCACCACGGAGCCGAGCAAGATCGTGGCGTTCGAGGGCACGTACGTCACCCGCGAGCTGCACGAGGTCATCTTGGAGCGGCTGCCCGCCAAGCGCCGGCGCGTGCTGCCGGGCGCGGGGATCCAGTCGCTCGACCAGGTCGCGGCGATGACCGACGAGCAGCTGCTGGCGATCGACGGCATCGGCAACGGGGTGCTCTCGAGGTTGCGCGAGGCGGTCGCCGAGCGCGACCCCGACGACGGCGCGACGCTCGCCCGCAAGGTCTACGAGCTGTTACAGGCGGGGCTCCCGCACCTCGGCGACGAGGATCCGCTGCGCGGCGTCCTGGCCGACGCGATGCCCTCGCTCGCCGCAGCGCTCGGCGAGCCCGCCTAACGGAGCGGCCTCCGCACCGCGCTGCCTCGCCACCGCGCGACCTCGCCACCGCGCTGCCTCGCCACCGCGCGGCCTCGCCACCGCGCGGCCTCCGCCCCGGCGCGGCCTCGCCACCGCGCGGCCTCCGCCCCGGCGCGGCCTCGGCCCCGGCGCGGCCTCGGCCACCGGCGCGGCCTCGCCCCCGGCGCGGCCTCAGCCCGCGAGCCCTTTGCGCGCGAGCTCCTCGCGCGCGGAGTCGCTCTTCTCGAGCCCCTCCGGCGCGAGCTTCGCGAGCACCGCCGGGACCTTCGTGAACTGCACGTCGCGATAGTCGACGACCTCGACCTGGTTGCCCCACGGGTCGTCGAAGCGCAGCCCGCCGCTCGCCGCCACCTCGACGCCCATCGCCCTGACCGCGGCTCGCACAGCTTCCTTGTCATCGACCACGAGCCCGAAGTGGCGGCCGTCGTCGGGTCCCTGGCGACGGCCTTCGCTCAGCGCGAGGAACTGGTCGCCGAGGTCGATCCACGCCATCGCCGGCCGCCTGCCGCGCAGCTCGAAGTCCAGGAAGCGCCCGTACCAGGCAAGCGCCTCGTCGAGGTCGCCGACCTCGAGCGCCACATGGTTGATCCCGATCGCCCTCGCCATGCAAAGCCAGCGTACCCGGGCGCCGCGCGGCGGTAGGCTCGCTCCGGTGCTCCGACTTCGCATCTCGATGCTCGTGGCCTGCGCGCTGCTCGCCGGCGTGGCCGCGGCGCAGGCGGCGGTTCCCGCGACGCCCGCGCAGACGGCCGCGATCGCGCCCGCGGTCGGATTCCCGGCCGGGTGCATCACTGCGTCCATCTCCTCCACCGACCCCGCGTGGGCGACGGCGCTGCCCACGAACACGCCCGCCTGCCCGAAGGCCGACGGCACCGTGGTGCTGCACCTGGAGGGCGGCGCCTGGAAGCAGATCGCCGCCGGCAGCGACTTCGGCTTCTGCCCCATCAAGGGCGTTCCCTCGGCGATCAGCCGGGAGTTCGATCTCTGCCGCCCGGTGACGCCAGGCTCCTACGTCCTCGGCTCGTTCTCGTTCGCGCCGAACGGCAAGGGCTTCGGCACATCCAAGCCGCGCACGATCTACAACGGTGGCGTCCCCAGCGGGCTCGTCACCCAGATCCGCTGGAGGAATTGGGGCCCGGCCCGCGCAACCGGCATCGGCAAGAACGCGATCTACAAGCCCGGCGGCGGCTACTACGCGCGCAAGGCGACGATCCACCTGCGCGCGACGCGGCGCGGACGCTGCCCGAACGCAGACCGGCCGGCGTACCGGCGCCTCGAGGCGCGCCTGCCGTCGCGCCCCGGTGGCAAGCTCGGCCGCTGGTTTCTCTGGGCGGGCGCGAACACGATCTGCTGATCCGCCGGGGTCAGCGCGCCGCGAAGAAGAAGAGCTTCCAGGCGTCCCACCATCGGTCCGCCTCGACGCGGATCGTGCGCCCGTCGAGCCGCTCGACGCCGGGATGGAAGCGCAGGTTGTCGGCGGGCTGGGTGCGCTTGAACTCGACCTTGATCTCACACGGGCGGCCCGGGTCGTACGGCGCCACCGCGCCGAGGTCCTCGAGCGCCCGGCGCGCGCCTTCCTCGATGAGCTCGCGGGCGCGCACGGGCGCGATCATCCGCGCCGACTCCGAGCCGAGGCCCTGCTTCACCGCGACCGTCGTCAAGCCAGCGCCGAGGAGCGCCCTCGCCTCGTCGCAGCTCGCCTCGTCGCCGGTGACGAGCAGGACCGGGCAGCCCCAGGTCCCGCACAGCGCCGCGTTGATGCCGGTCTCGCCGACCTCGGTCCCGTTGAACCACAGCCGCTGGTAGTCGCGGCCGGAGACGGTGTGGTTCATGTTGCCGAGGCGGCTCCCGGCCCGCGCGTGCATTCCGACGAAGAGCGCGGCGTCGCAGCCCTCCTCGAGGAAGGTCGTGTAGCCCGTCCACTCCTCCTGCACGACGAACTCGCAGTCCGGATGCAGGTCCCCGGAGATCAGCGAGTTGAACGTCCAGCCACCGCCCGCCCCGTGGGCGTCCATGACGACGATCTCGGTCGCGCCGCCCGCCTTCGCGCCGCGCACCGCCGCGTTGATCTCCTCGGTGTAGAGCTTGCGCCCCTCGTCGAACATCGGATCGCCTCCGGTGGTCTGCTGCGGCTTGACGATCCCGGAGACGCCCTCCATGTCGCTGATGATGTGGACGCGCATGGCCGAACCCTACGCGCCGTTCGTCAACGACGAGACAGCGCCTTGCGCACGACGCGCTCCGCGTTGCGATACAGGATGTCGTCCGCCGCGTCTCCGTAGACCTCACCGAGCCGCCGCACGAGCAACTCCAGATCCTCCGCCGACTCAACCCCGCTCATCGTCGGCTTGACGAAGCCGTCGAGATCCGAGCCGATGCATGTGTACCTGTGCGATTTCGTGATCCGGAAGATCTCGTCGATGTGGCGCATGACTACCGCGACCGTACTCTCGCTGCTGTCGTCGTGACCGAGCCGATCCTGCAGCTGGTGGCGAGCCAGGATGAGACCGATCACGCCGTCGCGCTCCTTGATGCGCTCGATCGTCTTCTCGTCGAGCATGTACTGCAGGTCGCCGAAGCGATACCCCGCGTGCGATGCGATCACCGGCATGTCCGTCGGCTTCGCCCCGGACTCCTTGTCGAGCTCGCGGAGGAGGTCGAACGTCTGGTCGAGCGCGTCGTAGCGCATGTGGGTGGTGTCGACGAGGATGCCGTGCTCGTACATCGCGCGGATCGCAACCTTCCCGCGCTTGCTCAGGCCCGTGCCGCGCTGATGGAAGATGCGGTTGTACCAGGCGTCCGACAGCCACGGCAGCGCAGGGGCGTTGTTCGCGATGCCGCGGTGAAACAGGTGGGCGAGCGTGATGTACGCGACGCCCCGGTCAGCCAGCACCGCGACGTTCGCCGCGATCCGGCTCGTGCGCCGTCCGAGGTGAAACCCGCCCTCCACGCAGTGCACGAACGCCATGCGTGGCGGCGACAGCGCCTCGTCGAGCCTCTGCTCGGTCTTGGCAACCAGATGCCGCGTTTCCGTCGGATCGATGCGCTCGAGATCGGCCTCGACCGCCGAGAGCTGGCGTTCGAGTGCGCGGAACGACGTCTTTCGCGAGCGAAACATGAACGGCACCGCGAAGATCTCGGACGCGGGGTCATAGAGCACGGACAGGACGAGTCGCGTCCGTGCTCGCTCCAGTCCGTCGAATGAGACACGCCAGCTCGACGACCAGCTGCGGTGGTTGATCAGGCGGGCGGAGACGCGCATGAGGAACGCGCGAACAGGTCCGGCTGCCCCGGTGGTTGCGTCGCCGAGAAGATGCATCGGGTAGTGCACGTGGAGGTCGGCGAAGCGGTCAGGATCAGGTGTCAAGGGACTTAGCCTACGGCGCTGGTCGCGGGCTCGGCGCTTCGCGCCCTTCGGACCCTGACGAGCTTGCCCAGCACGCGACCAGAACCGCGTGTCGACGGTTCACGTAAGGGGTTCTCATTGATGTCGTGCAACGACGGGCGCGGCGCATGGGCCTGGAACGCCAACACCCGCGTCACGAACGTCAACAAGAGTCTCCACGAGAACTGGGACTTCGTGGACGACGCGCTCGGCATGTGGGCCCAGATCACCGAAAACACGATCACCGGCCGCCAAGACGGAGTCGCGGCGCTCAGCTGGACCTTCCGCGCCCGGGGCGAGTGGTCGGGGGCGCTGTCGGCCAAGATGCTCCAAGTCCGACGATCCCGCGGGCGACAAGGCCGCTCGCCAGCGATGGCGGGCGGCCCTTCGGCTGTATCAGGAGGCTTGCTCGAACCCCTCCATGACGAGCTCGGAGAAGAACCGCTCGTGCACCTTCTGCAGGTCGAGCGACGGGGCGAGCTCGGAGGTCACGGCGTCCATCGCGAGGACGACCTTCATGTAGAGCGCGATCAGCGGGTCTGCCGCCAGGCGGTGCTTGCGCGCCGCGGAGAGCAGGTCGACCTGGAAGCGCGCGAGGATCTCGCGCCGGCGGGCCTGCGGGTGCTCGAGATCGTCGAGGAACTGGTCGGTCAGGCGGAGCATGTGGGCGCGGGCGGCCGCGGGGTCCGTCTTCGCCGAAGGGCGCAGCCAGCGCAGGAGCTGGTCGACCGCGTCCGCGGAGTCGCCGCCGAACAGGGCGCGCGCGTAGTCGCCCAGCGACTGCTGCACGTCCTGCGGGATCCGGCCGACGATCCCGAAGTCGACGTAGCCGATCTGATTGCCCTCGAGCAGCAGCACGTTGGCCGGATGCAGGTCGCCGTGGAAGACGCCCGTCGCGTAGACCTGGCCGAGGAAGTTCCAGACGACGTTCGCGGCGGCCTCGTCGAGGTCGTGGCCCGCGGCGAGCAGCCGCCGCCGCGTGCCCTCGCGATCGGCACGCAGCTCGCGGATGATGTCGACGAGCGGCACGCCGTCGAGGCGCTCGGCGGTGAGCACGCGACGGCTCGTGTGGTCGAGGTGGATCTCGGGGGCGTATTCCGTGTCCGGATCGCGGATCTGCGCGCGGATCTCCATGGCGTTGGCGGCCTCGACCGTGTAGTCGAGCTCCTCGCGCGTCCACCGCGCGAGCTCGTCGACGATCTCCGTGGTCTGTGTCCCGCCGAGCAGCCGAGTACGGTCGGCGATCGCGGCCGCGCGGCGCATGAGCGCGATGTCGCACATGAGCAGCGGGCCGATCCCGGGCCGCTGCACCTTGACCGCGACGCGGCGGCCGTCGGGCAGGGTCGCGTCGTGCACCTGCCCGATCGACGCGCTGCCGAAGGGCTCGGCGTGAAACGACGCGAACAGCTCGGCAACCTCCCGCCCCAGCTCGTCGCGGACGATGCGCTCGACCTCCGCGTAGGAGAACGGCGCGGCGCGATTGAGCAGGGCGAACAGCTCGAGGCAGTACGGCTCGGGCAGCAGGTCGAAGCGCAGCGCGAGCAGCTGGCCGAGCTTGGCCCAGGCGCCGCCGAGCGTCTCGAGCGCGCGGCGCAGCCGCACGGGCCCCGGAGCGCGGCGCCGGCGCTTGGGCACGAGCACGGGCAGGATGCCGCGCACGATCAGCACGCGTAGCACCTCGAGCAGCCGCCGCGCCGACATCGCGCGCGGCGCGACGGTTGATCCCTCCCGAACCGTGGTCACCGCGGGTTCGTACCCGCAAGCGGGACTGCGGATGTCGGCGTGCTCATCGACGCGGCAGGCTATGCGACCGCGCGACCCTCCGCGCGCCAGCACCTTGGCGAATTGTGCCCGCATAGAGAGTCATAGGCGACAGAGTCGGCGGCGCGCGCTGCTAGGCGAGCTCGTGGATCGCGTCGAGGATGCGCTGAGCCGTCTGCTGAGAGCGCTCGCGCGACGGTTGTGCGTCCTCCTCGACCTCCAGCGGCTCGCCGACGACGACCCGCACCTTCGGCCAGCGCCACGGCGTGTAGAGCGAGCGCGTCCCATCGAGGTACAGCGGCAGCACCGTCGCCCCCGCGAGGTGCGCGATGTGCCCGACGCCGGACTTCGCCGGCACGCGCTCGGCGTGCACGCCGCCCTCGGGGAAGATGCTCATCACCCGGCCGCGCTTGAGGACGGTCGCTGCGGTCTCGAACGCGTCCGTATCCCAGACGCCGCGCTGCACGGGGAAGGCGCCGAGCCGGTTCAGCAGCCACCCCCAGCGCCCGTCGAACAGCTCGCTCTTGCCCATGAACCTGATGCGCCGGCGGATGGCGAGCGCGACGAACAGCGCGTCGAGGTTCGAGGGATGGTTGGACGCCGCGATGTAACCGCCGTCCGGGATGTTCTCGCGACCCGTGATGCGCACGCGCGAGATCAGCGACACCACCGGCAGCAGCAGCGCGAGCGCGAGCGTCTGCAGCCAGGGCACCTTGCGGCGCGTGCGGCGGTGATAGCGCTTGAGCAGCTGCCCCCGGAGATCCTTCGCGAGAGCGCCCGCCGCGGACCTCTTCGGCATCGCGCCAGGCTAGCGCCGGCCGCCTACCGGGAGACGAGCGCGAGCACGCGCGCCGGGCTCCCGGTTCCGTCGACCAGCTTCAGCGGAGCGACCACGATCATGGCTCCGCTCGCCGGCAGGGCGTCGAGGTTGGCGAGCTGCGTGAGCCCGTAGCGGCCCGCGCCGAGCAGGAAGTTGTGCGCGGGGAAGCCGGGATCGAAGCCGCCGGCCGCGCCCGCGTCGATGCCGACCGTCTCGACCCCGAAGCCGACGACGCCGTCGTGCTCGGCCAGCCAGCGGGCGGCTTCGACGTCCGGGCCGGGCGTGACCGGTCCCGCGGGGCCGGCGTTCAGGAACGCCGCCTCGTCGTTGGCGCGCGCGCCCCAGCCGGTGCGAAACAGCACCCACGACCCGGCGGGGATCGCGCCGTGCTCGGCCTCGTAGCCGTCGAGGTCGGCTGCCGTGAGCAGGTAGCCGGGGTCCTCGGCGACCTCGGCGGTCCGGTCGATCACGACGGCCGGGCCGACGAGCCTGGCCGCCGGGATCGACGCCACGTCCTCGCCGTCGCGACCCGTGATCCAGTGGACGGGCGCGTCGAGGTGCGTGCCGGTGTGCTCGCCGAGCTCGAGCACGTCCCACGCCCAGGCCGGCCCGGCGTCGTCGAAGCGGCTGAGCTGCCTGCGCGAAAGGTGCGGCGTGTTCGCGAACGGCTCGGGGAGCACCAGCACGGGCGTGCTCTCGCTGAGCGGCTGGGTGAGGTCGACGACCTCGACGGCGCCCGCGGCCAGGTCGAGGAGGAGGTCGCGGACGCTGTAGCTGGGCATGGTGTCCTTGCTCCCTCGTGGTGATGGATGTTCAGCCGGTCTTGAACGCGTCGTGCAGCCAGTCCGCACAGACGCCGGGGTTGACCTTCGCGTCGACGACGAGCGGGCCCGAACCCTCGCGGATCCAGTCGGCGACGGGCGCCAGGTCGTGTGTCGAACGCACGACGATCCCCTGCGCGCCGCAGCCGCGCGCGATCTCGGCGAGGTCCGTCGCGGGGAACTGGGCGAGCGCGACCTCCTTGCCGAGCGTCCGGAAGTGGTGGACCTCCGCGCCGTAGGCCGCGTCGTCGTAGACCACGACCAGCAGCCGCAGCCCGAGCCGGGCCGCGGTCTCGAGCTCCTGAAGGGCGAGGAAGAGGCCGCCGTCGCCGAGCGCGGCGACCGTGACGCGGTCCGGGCGGGCAACCGCCGCGCCGATCGCGTTGCCGAGGCCGAGCCCGACGGCCTGAAACGCGTTGACGAAGAGCCAGGACCGCGCGTCCGGGACGTCGAGGAAGAACGACGGCCAGCCGGTGAAGTGCCCGGAGTCGACCGCCACGGCGACGTCCTCGGGCAGCAGATCGGCGAGCGCGATGCTCAGCGTGCGCGGGTCGATGTAGTCGGCGGTCCCGGCGTCCTCGTACGGCTCGTCGCGCCAGCGCTCGGCGGCGATGCGCGTCGCGAGCTCGGGGCTGCGCCAGCCGCCTCCGGCGCGCCCGCCGCCCCCACCGCCGGCGCCGCCGCCCGCTTCGCCGCCCCCACCGCCGGCTCCGCCGCCACCCTCGCCGCGTCCGCCGCCACGTTCGCCGGCCCCGCCGCCGGCTCCGCCGCCACCCTCGCCGTCCCCGCCGTCGGCTCCAGCTCCACCTTCGCCGCCCCCACCCCCACGCCGCAGCTCGGCGAGCAGCGCCGCCGCGGTGAGCCGCGCGTCGCCGACGATGCCGAGCGCCGCCGGGCGGCTCGCGCCGATCGCATCGGCCTCCAGGTCGACCTGGATGACCGTGGCCCGGGGGCCGATGAGCGCGCCGTGGCGCGTCGTCCAGTGGTTGAGCGTCGCGCCGAACGCGAGGATCACGTCCGCCTGCGGCAACAGCTCGGCGGCAAGCGGGCTCGCGAAGCCGCCCGCGATGCCGAGCGCATATGGCAACCCTGCGAACAGCCCCTTGGCGACCGCCGACGTCGCGAGCAGGGCGCCGGTCTGCGCGCCGAGGGCCTCGAGCTCCGCGCCGGCATCGGCCAGGACAGCCCCGCGCCCACCGATGATCAGCGGGCGCTTCGCAGCGGCGAGCAGCTTCGCCGCCTCGACGACGACATCGTGCCGGGGCGCGGGCGCAAGCGGCACGAGCGTCGCCGGCGCCAGCACGCGCGCCGCGGCCGGGACGGGCAGCGTCTGCACGTCGATCGGGAGCATGAGCACGACCGGCCGCCGCTCGACCTCGGCGCGGCGCAGGGCGCGAGCCGCGTCGGCCGCCGCGGTCGCGGGGCCGTGCACGCGATCGGCGATCGCGCCCACCGACTCGACGAGCCCGTGCTGGTCGATGCGGAAGTTCGAGCGCCGGGCGGCGGCCGGCGTCTCCCCCGCGAGCACGAGCAGCGGCGTGCGGCTCTTCGCAGCCTCGGCAAGCGCGGTGAGCGTGTTGGTGAGCCCGGGACCCTGATGCACGGAAGCGACGCCGACGCGCCCCGTCACCCGAGCCCACCCGTCGGCCATCGCGGTGGCGCCACCCTCGTGGCGCGCCGCGCAATACGTCGCGCCCCCGGCGACGAGCGCGTTCGTGACGATCGCGTTCCCGCTGCCGAGCAGGCCGAAGACCGCCTCGACCCCGAGCCCCGCGAGCGTCGCGCCGACGAGCTCGCTGACCGAGTTGTCATGGCCGCCGGGAGCGCGATGATCGGACGCCATCCGAACGCAACCGTACCCGCCCCTCCCCGGCTCCGCCGTGGTTGAATGAGGTGGGTGCGAACGGTCGCCCCGGGTGGGGGTGGCGGCAGTCGTCGCCACGTTCCTCGCAGTCGTCGAGCCGGCGCGGGCGCCGCGACGTTTATGAAGAACGGCGCAGCCGTCGCGATGACCGCCGCGAGGTGCGGCTGCGGCGCGACGGCCGCTTCTCGGTGCGGCTCGCCAGGCCCGCGGCGACCGAGCAGTCCGCGATCTACCGGGTGATCGCGCGGCTGCGCAGCGGCTCGCGGACGTACACGCTGCCGGTCGCGGTCGGGAGGTCCTAGAGCGGGTGCGCAGCGCTACGCATGTGAGTCAGTGCATCCGTGGATCGTGGGTCGGGTCCGCGTACATGGGAGGGCAACCCTGAGCGCCGGCTTCGGGGCGCAGCTCGTAGTGCCAGGGCTCGTTGCCGTAGATCCGGCAGAGCCCGTACGCGGCGCCGTGCTCGGACAGCCACGCCGTGGCATCCGAGGGCCCGACGTCGACCGCGTCCCCCGACACGTGAGCAGACGTGTTGGGGGTGGCCACCCACCGGGCAGCTTCCGCTTCTGAGCCGTACTTCGAGATCGCCTGACGGAGCAGCCGGTCCTGGTACTCCGGGGAGCGCCAGCCGCTGTCGACGGAGAACTCGATCCCGGCATCGGTTGCGGCTTGGCGCAGCGCACCGAGCAGAGCTGGATCGAGGTTGGCGACCCCCGGAATCTCGTCATCGAAGACCGTCGTGCCGTCGGGGACGGCACCGTCGGCCTCGCCAAGCGCGCCACGGTGCTCGCCGCGAAGGACGTCGATGACCGGTGCGGCGGTCGCAGCCGAGTCCGCCGGCAGCCGGTAGCCGATGGCGGCGGCGATCGCCGCCATGACGATCAGCAGGCCGGCGACGCGGATCCAACGAATCCGAGTCCGGTGGATCGTGATTCGTGCTGGGTCGCTGTAGGACACGCCGCCATTGAAGGCGGCGTTGCGTTGCCAGTACGTATGCGGTTTTCGATACGCCGGCGATATGCGCCAGCTCGTAGCATCGAAGCGTGCGCGTGTTGCTCGTTGAGGACGAGCCCCTTATGGCGGACGCGATCCGCGACGGCCTGCGCCTCGAAGCGATCGCGGCAGACATCGCAAATGACGGCGACGCCGCTCTGGAGCTGCTGAGCGTCAACGCCTACGACATCGCCGTCCTCGACCGCGACATCCCCGGGCCCTCCGGTGACGTGATCGCCAGGCACATCGTCGCCTCCGGCAGCGGCATGCCGATCCTCATGCTGACCGCTGCCGACCGTCTCGACGACAAGGCCTCCGGGTTCGGGCTCGGCGCCGACGACTACCTCACCAAGCCCTTCGAGCTCCAAGAGCTCGTGCTCCGTCTCAGAGCGCTCGACCGCAGGCGCGCCCACAGCCGGCCGCCTGTGCGAGAGATCGCAGGTCTGCGGCTGGATCCGTTTCGCCGCGAGGTCTACCGCGACGGCCGCTACGTGGCCCTCACGCGCAAGCAGTTCGCCGTGCTCGAAGTTCTCGTCGCCGCGGAAGGCGGTGTCGTCAGCGCCGAAGAGCTGCTGAGACGGGCGTGGGACGAGAACGCCAACCCGTTCACGAACGCCGTACGCATCACCGTCTCGGCGCTGCGCAAGCGCCTTGGCGAGCCCTGGCTCATCACCACCGTCGCCGGCGTCGGGTACCGCATCGGCACGGGGCGTGAGGGAGGAGACCGTGGATAGGGCCCCCGGGTTGAGCGTTCGCCTCAGACTCACCCTGAGCTACGCCGCGTTCCTCACGGTGGCCGGCGCCTTGCTGCTCGCCGTCGTGTGGGTGTTCCTCCTGCGTTACGTGCCCGAGGTCCTGGTGGGACCCGGCCCGCACACGCCCACCCGCTCGGACCTTGTGCGCGCTTTCGCTCCGAAGGCGGCCATCATGCTGGCGTTCCTGCTCCTGTTCGGTCTCCTGGGAGGGTGGCTTCTCGCGGGCCAGATGCTCGCCCCCCTGACTCGCATCACCGACGCCACACGCACGGCCGCGACCGGATCGCTCGCCCACCGGATCCGGCTACCGGGCCGCAAAGACGAGTTCCGCGAGCTCGCCGACGCCTTCGACACCATGCTCGCGCGCCTCGAAGCACACGTCGCCGAACAGCAGCGGTTCGCAGCCAACGCCTCCCACGAGCTGCGCACGCCGCTGGCGATCACGCAGACGCTTCTCGACGTGGCCCGCAAGGATCCGAGCCGCGACAACGGCGAGCTGGTCGACCGCCTCCACGCCGTGAACACCCGAGCGATCGACCTCACCGAAGCGCTGCTCCTGCTCAGCCGCGCCGACCAGCGCTCCTTCGTCGGAGAACACGTGGACCTGTCCCTCATCGCCGAAGAAGCCGCCGAGACGCTCCTCCCCCTCGCAGAAGAGCGCGGCGTCACCATCGAGACCTCCGGCGACGCGACCCCCACCATCGGCTCAAACGCGCTCC
This sequence comes from uncultured Actinomycetes bacterium, assembly GCA_963766525.1. Taxonomy (GTDB): domain Bacteria; phylum Actinomycetota; class Thermoleophilia; order Solirubrobacterales; family Solirubrobacteraceae; genus CADCVQ01. The sequence goes on along the minus strand of CAVYAX010000015.1, from coordinate 37,546 downwards.
TGCAGCAGTTGACCACGAACCTCGTGCACAACGCGATCGTCCACAACCTGCCCGAACAGGGCACGGTGTCGGTCACGACCAGCGTTCACCCCGGGAGCGTGGTGCTCACCGTCGAGAACACCGGCGAGAAGCTCACGCCGCAGTTGGTCGCCACGCTTGTCGAGCCGTTTCGCCGCGGCACCGGGCGCGTACGCTCCGAGCACGCAGGCGTCGGCCTCGGCCTGGCGATCGTCAAGAGCATCACCCAAGCACACGACGGAACCCTCACCCTCACCCGCCGGGCCGCCGGGGGGCTGTGCGTCACAGTGGCACTACCCGCCGCGCCACCGCACACCGGCAGATGACGTTCGCCTCTGGACTCCGTCGCGCCGCGTGCCAGCGAGGGTGAGCGACGGGACTCGAACCCGCGGCCGCCTGGACCACAACCAGGAGCTCTACCAACTGAGCTACGCCCACCGTGCGGCCCTGAATCTAGCACCGGGGGCGCCAGGTTCCGGCGCGCCGCGTCGTGCGTTCGCTAGATATAGGGGCATGAGCTTCGAAATCGGCGATGCCGTTCCCCCCTTCACGCTGCTCGACACCGAGGGTGTCGAGCACGCCATGCCGGCCGACACCGCCTACGAGGCGACGGTCGTGATCATGATGTGCAACCACTGCCCCTTCGTCCAGGCCTGGAACGGGCGCGTGGCCGCCGTCGCCAAGGAGTACGAGCCCCGCGGCGTGCGCTTCCTGTCGATCAACTCCAACGACGCGCAGCGCTTCCCGGCCGACTCTCACGAGCGGATGGTCCAGTTCGCGACCGACCAGAACTGGCCGATGCCCTACCTGCACGACGAGTCGCAGGCCGTCGCGCGCTCGCTCGACGCCCAGGTCACGCCGCACCTCTACGTCCTCGACGCCGAGCACACGCTCGTCTGGACGGGCGCGCCGGACTCCGACCCCGCCGACGAATCCGAGGAGGAGAACGCCGAGTGGCTGCGCGAGGCCCTCGAGTCCGTCCTCGCGGGCTGCAAGCCCGCCATCGAGCAGCGCCCGCTGCGCGGCTGCTCGGTGAAGTGGAAGCAGTAGCGCGCCGCTATGGCCCGGCGGTGAATCCTCGCCGGGCCGATCTGGCCCGGCGGGCGAAGGTCAGCCGCCGCCCGCCCGGTTAGGTTTCGCAGCACAGTGCGACTCACCCCGGCCGACAAGGACAAGCTCCTGCTCGCGATGGCCGGCCTCATCGCGCGCGAGCGCCGCGCGCGCGGCGTCAAGCTCAACCATCCCGAGACCGTCGCGCTGCTGTCCTGCTGGGTCATCGAGGGCGCACGCGACGGGCAAAGCGTCGCCGATCTCATGGAGGGCGGCCGCCACGTCCTCACCCGCGACGACGTCATGGAGGGCATCCCCGAGATGGTCGCCGAGGTCCAGGTCGAGGCCACGTTCCCCGACGGGCGCAAGCTCGTCACGCTGCACGAGCCCGTCACATGATCCCCGGCGAGCTGCGCACCGCCGAGGGAGCCATCGAGCTCAACGCGGGCCGCGAGAAGCTCGAGCTCGAGGTGCTCAACACCGGCGACCGGCCGATCCAGGTCGGGTCGCACTTCCACGTCGCCGACGTCAACGACGCGCTCGAGCTCGACCGCGACGCCGCGACGGGGTTCAGGTTCGACATCCCCGCGGGCACGTCGCTGCGGTTCGAGCCCGGCGCCTCCCGCACCGTGCAGCTCGTCAAGCTCGCCGGCCTGCAGGCCGTCCCCGGACTTCGGGTGCGCGACCCATGACGAACATCGACCGCGCCCGCTACGGCGCGCTCTACGGCCCGACCGTCGGCGACCGCCTCCGCCTAGCCGACACCGACCTCTGGCTCGAGGTCGAGGAGGACCGCTGCGTCGGCGGCGACGAGGCCGTCTTCGGCGGCGGCAAGACCATCCGCGAGTCGATGCTCCAGGGCAGCCGCACCGCCGCCCAAGGCGCGCCCGACGTCGTCATCACGAACGTCGTGGTGCTCGACCACTGGGGCATCGTCCGCTGCGACGTCGGCATCCGCGAGGGCCGCATCAGCGCGCTCGGCAAGGCCGGCAACCCCGACATCGCCGACGGCGTGCACCCCGACCTCGAGATCGGACCGTCGACGGACGTCATCGCCGGCGAGGGGCGCATCCTCACGGCCGGCGGCATCGACTGCCACGTCCACTTCATCTGCCCGCAGATCGTCGACCAGGCGGTCGCGGCCGGCATGACGACGCTCATCGGCGGCGGCACCGGCCCATCCGAGGGCACGCGCGCGACGACGTGCACGCCGAGCCCGCGCGCCCTGCACGAGATGCTCGTCGCGCTCGACACCATGCCGGTCAACGTGCTGCTGCTCGGCAAGGGCAACACCGTGTCCTACGAGGGCCTGATCGAGCAGCTGAAAGCCGGCGCCGGCGGGATGAAGCTGCACGAGGACTGGGGATCGACGCCGGCCGCGATCGACGCCTGCCTGCGCGTCGCCGACGAGACGGGCGTGCAGGTCGCGATCCACACGGACACGCTCAACGAGGCCGGCTACCTGCAATCGACCCTGAATGCGATCGACGGCCGCGCCATCCACGCCTACCACACCGAGGGCGCGGGCGGCGGCCATGCGCCGGACATCATCGAGATGGCGGCGCAGCCCAACGTCCTGCCGTCCTCGACGAACCCGACCAGGCCGCACACGGTCAACACGATCGACGAGCACCTCGACATGCTCATCGTCTGCCATCACCTCAACCCGCGCATCCCAGAGGACCTCGCGTTCGCGGAGTCGCGGATCCGAGCGAGCACGATCGCCGCCGAGGACGTCCTGCACGACCTCGGCGCGATCTCGATGATCGGCTCCGACGCGCAGGCGATGGGGCGGGTCGGCGAGACGATCATCCGCACGTGGCAGACGGCGCACGCGATGAAGGCGCGGCTCGGCGTGCAAGCGGGCGCCGGAGGCGCCGACAACGCGCGGCTGCGCAGGTACGTCGCGAAGTACACGATCTGCCCGGCGGTGACGCACGGCATCGACGAGCACGTCGGCTCGATCGAAGTCGGCAAGCTTGCGGACCTCGTCCTGTGGGACCCGGCCTTCTTCGCGATCCGGCCGCGCCTGGTCATCAAGGGCGGCGCGATCGCGTGGGCGCCGATGGGCGACGCGAACGCGTCGATCCCGACACCGCAGCCGGTGCTGAGCCAACCCATGTTCGCGGGCGCCGGACGGCTCGCCGCCCGCAGCTCGATGGCGTTCGTCTCGCCGCTCGCCGCGCGCTCCGGCGGTCTGGCGGCGCTGGGCCTCGAAGCGCAGATCGTCGCGGTCGGCGACACGCGCCGGGTCGGCAAGGCCGACATGCCGCAGAACACCGCGTGCCCGAAGATCCGCGTCGAGCCCGACTCGTTCAAGGTCTTCGTCGACGACGAGGAGATCGAGCCGATGCCGGTCTCCACGCTCCCGCTGGCCCAGCGCTACGAGCTGTTTTGACGATGCCGGGCGCCGGTGCCGTCGCCAGCCTGCTGCTCGCCGACTCGCGCTTCCCGGCGGGCTCGTACGCGCACTCGCTCGGCCTCGAGCAGGCGGTGGCCGAAGGGCTCGGCGTCGACGGCGTCGCGCCGTTCATGGGCGCGCGGCTGCGGCTCGTCGCGCAGCCCGACGCGGCGCTGAGCGTCGCCGCGCGGCGCGCCGCGGCGGGGTCTGGCGAAAGAACGACGCCTGACGTCGCTTTTTCGCCACACCCGAGCACGAAGCCCGCCGAGGCCGGCGCCGCGGCCGAGCTCGCCGCGCTCGACGCCGAGCACGCCGCGCGCTGCCCGAGCCCCGTGCTGCGCGACGTCGCCCGCCGGCTGGGCTCGCAGCTCTTGCGCAGCGCGGCGACCGCGTGGCCGAGCACGAAGATCGACCGCTATCGCAGCGACTCCACCGCGACGCCACGCCCCGTCGCGCTCGGCGTCGTCGGCGCGGCGGCGGGCCTCAGCGATCTCGAGGTCGCGATGGTCGCGCTCTACGACGACGCCGCGACCGTCGCCTCCGCCGCGCTGAAGCTCCTCGGGCTGGACCCCGCCCAAGCCGCGCGCTGGCTCGCCGAGCTCACGCCGCAGATCGCCGCGATAGCGAGCGAGGTCGCCGGCGACCGGCGCCCCGTCGCCCGGCAGCCTCCGCCGGCGGCCGTCGCGATCGAGCTCGCGGCCGGCCGCCACGCGCAACGCAAGGAGCGGTTCTTTGTCAGCTGAAGCGCGAGCGCTGCGGATCGGCGTCGGCGGGCCGGTCGGGTCGGGCAAGAGCAGCCTCATCGCCGCGCTGTGCCGCGAGCTCTCCGCCGAGGTCCGGCTGGGCGTCGTGACGAACGACATCTACACGACCGAGGACGCCGAGTTCCTGCGCTCGACGGGCGTCCTCGCCGCCGACCGGATCGTCGCCGTGCAGACCGGCTGCTGCCCGCACACCGCGATCCGCGACGACATCACGATCAACCTCGAAGCCGTCGAGGAGCTCGAGCGCGACCAAGGGCCGTTGCAGCTCGTGCTCGTCGAGAGCGGCGGCGACAACCTGACCGCGGTATTCAGCCCCGCGCTCGCCGACGTGCAGATCTTCGTCATCGACGTCGCGGGCGGCGACGACATCCCGCGCAAGGGCGGGCCGGGGATCGCGCGCGCGGACCTGCTCGTCATCAACAAGACGGACCTCGCGCCGTACGTCGGCTCGGACGTCGCGCGCATGCAAAGCGACGCGCGCGCCCGCCGCGGCGACCTGCCGGTCCACGCGCTGTCGCTCGTGCAGCCGCCGTACGCGAAGCCCATCGCGGGCTGGATCCGCGAGCAGCTCGCGGCCTACGAAGCGGACGGACACCTCCATTCCAGCGCGATCGGCGCGCCGAACGCCCACTCGCATTAGGGGGTGTGGCGAAAAAGTAGCTCATAGCGCGACTTTTTCACCACACCCCCGAGGCCGCCCGATCCCCTCCCGCACCAGCATCCCGAGCCCCACGACCGCCGTCGCGATCCTCGCCGTCGAGCGCACGCCGGACGGGCACGCCGTCACGGAGCTGCGCCGCGGCACGCGCGTCGCGCCGCGCATCCTCGACCGCGGAGCCCACGCCGTCCACGCCGCGTTCGTACCGACGCAGGCGGGCCCGCTCGCGGGCGACCGCGACAGCACGCGGATCGTCGTCGGCGCGGGCGCGACGCTCGTCATCCAGCCGGTGGCGGCCACCCTCGCCCTGCCCGGCACGGCGCGCACGGTCCTGCGCCTGGACGTCACGGTGCACGAGGGCGGGCGCCTCGTCCTCGACGAAGGCCCGCTGATCGTCGCCGCGGGCGCCGTCGTGCAGCGCCGCTGCACGCTCGAGCTGGAGCCGGGCGCGATCGCCGCGCTCAGAGAGACCGTGATCCTCGGCCGCGACGGCGAGCCGCCGGGCACGCTCGACAGCGCGCTGCGAGTCACGCTCGCAGGACGCCCGTTGCTGCACGACGGCCTGCGCTTCGACGCGGGCGACGCAAGCCACGTCGCGCTGGCCCCCGGCGACCGGGTCGTGACGACGATCAGCCTGCTCGGCATGCGACCGCCGCCGGGACCCGAAGCGCTCCAGCTCGAAGGCCCGGGGGCGCTCATCCGCGCGACGGGACCGGCAGCGGCGGCTACGGACGCGGCGGTCGACGGCGCCTGGGCCGCGTGGACCCGCGCCGCGCTCGGCGTGTGAACGGCTGGTCGCGGGGCGCGAGGCGGTGGCAATCGTTGCCACCGCCCCACGGCCCTCGCGATCTAACGGTCGCGTCCGTCACTCCGGGACGCGATCCGTGGTTCCTTGCGCACCGCACACCGGAGGGGGGCCGGAAAAGCGCGGGCGGTCGGTTTGACCGGGGAGGGGGGTGGTCCAAACCGATGTCCAGGAACCTGTGGAGCATTGTGCGCCACGGACCTCAATCCGCGATAAGCCGCGTATGTGGGTTCTGCAAGAGTTGCGCTGGCGCCTTACCGCGCGCATCCGGCGCAGCGCCCGCCGCGACGCGCCACCATGATCGACCAATGTCGCGAAGGACAACACAGCGCCGGGCCACCTCGACGCGCGCCGTGAGCGCGCTGCTCATGACGCTCGCCGCCCTCGCGCTGCAGCCCGCTGCGACAGCCGTGGCGCAGAGCTACCGCCTCCCGCTGCCGGGCCCCACCGTCTCGGACCCGCTCGACGCCCTCTCCGAGCCGGGCCAGACGATGCGCCTGTCCGACGAGCTGAAGATCACGCGCTGGGCGCACGCCAGCACGCGGACGCCCATCCGCAGCGCCCCGCGCTCGACAGCGCGGACGATCACCCGCCTGCGCTACGTGACCGAGGACAAGCTGCCCGAGGTCTACCTCGTGCTCTCCGCGACCGTCGACGCAGCCGGCGAGATCTGGCTACGCATCCGCATCCCGATGCGTCCGAACGGGCGCACCGGCTGGGTGCCCGTCGACATGCTCGGACCGCTCCACGTCGTGCGCACGCGGCTCGTCATCAGCCGCCGCTCGTTGCGCGCCACCCTCTATCGCAATGGGCGCCGCATCTGGACGGCGCCCGTCGGCGTGGGCAAGGCCGCGACCCCCACCCCGGGCGGCAACTTCTACGTCCGCGAGCTGCTGAAGGGCGACGGCGGGCTCTACGGCACTTGGGCGTTCGGCACGAGCGCGTACGCGAGCCTCTCGGACTGGCCCAACGGCGGCGTGGTCGGGATCCACGGCACCAACCAGCCGCGCCTCATCCCCGGGCGCCCGTCCCACGGCTGCGTCCGCGTGCGCAACGCGAAGATCAACCAGCTCAGGCGTCTCATGCCGATCGGCACCCCGATCCGCATCACCTGACAGCAACGCGGCGTCGCGCGGCGCGAATTCGCGGCCACCGGGACTCCGATCCTCTTATGATCGTCGCGTGCCGAGTCCCGCACGAGCGGCAATCGCCATCTCCGGGACCATCTGCGGTCTCGCGCTGTCGGCCGCGGGGGCGCAGGCCGCAGTCGTAAGCGTCGTTCGCAAGGACATACCGCCGTTCGTCGACAACAACCCCAAGGCGCCGTCCTCGTCCCCCGGCAGCACCGAGTACACGCTGACGTTCGAGGCAGCCCCCGGCGAGTCGAACGTGGTGGTCATGGAGCGCGCGGCAGACGCGCTGGTCGTGCGCGACGCCGTCGCGTTGACGCCCGGCGCGGGCTGCGTGGCGGAGAGCCCGACGTCGGTGCGCTGCGCGACGCCGCGCGGCAGCGGCCTGGCCCTGCTCAAGCAGGCCGTGGGCGCGGTCTCGCTGGGCGACGGCAACGACCGCTTCCAGGGGTTCCCGGCGCCGGACGCAAACGGAATCGTCTACCCGTCCGACCTCGGCAACGTCGATGGCGGCGAGGGCGACGACCTGGTCCAGCGTGCGACGCGAGCGGTCGGCGGCGCCGGCAACGACCGTCTGGAGGCGACCGGCACGGCCGATGGCGGCCCGGGTGACGACCAGATCGTGGCCACAGGCGGCGACGGCGGCGACGGAAACGACACGCTGACGCCGTCGCGACCGGACGTCGCCACGCGCTTTGCGGGCGGTGCCGGCGACGATGTCCTGACGGGGAGCGAGACCCCCGCGATCGCCGCCGAGGGCGACGTGCTCGACGGCGGCGACGGCGCCGATCGCCTGCTCGCGCGAGGTGGGAACGACTGGATGGCGCCCGGCGCGGGGGCCGACGTGATCGCCGGCGGCGCGGGTGCCGACACGGTCTCGTTGACGTACGCGACCGCGCCGGTGCGGCTGGATCTCGCGGCGGCCGGCGCCCTCGACCCCACCGGCGAGGGCGACGCGATGACGGAGGTCGAGGCGGTCGAAGGGGGATCCGGGAACGACGAGCTGCTGGGCAACGACGTCGCCAACTACCTGTCGGGCGGCGCCGGCGACGACCGCGTCGACGGTCGCGGCGGCAGCGACATCATCGACGGCGGCACCGGCGACGACGCGCTCGCCGGCGGCAAGGCCCGCGACGTCATCGTCGGCGGAGCCGGGGCCGACGTCGTCGACGGCGGGGAGGGCGACGACGACCTCGGCGCCAGCGGCGCGGTCGACAAGCTTCTCGGCCGTCCCGAGGTCATCCCTCGCCGGTACGTGTACGCCCCCGACGACTCGGCCGACCGCGTGAGCGGCGGATCCGGCACCGACCACCTGCACGTCGGCACCGGCGACCGCGGCGACGCCGGCGCCGGCGACCTCGACCTGCTGGAGGCGGACGGCCGGCCGGCCGCGCTGAGCTGCGGCAGCGGCTCGCGCGACAAGTTCAAGGGCGCGGTCGCCGCACCGCGCGATTGCGAGCGCGTCCCGGTCTTCGACCGCTACCTGTCCAGCCGCCTGCGCCTGCGCAACGGCGTGGTGGGAGTCCGCGTCCCCTCCCTGCTGGAGATCGACGGCTTCACCCGGCTCACCCTGACCTTGCGCGTGAACGGCAAGATCCTCGCCCGAACCCGCGCGCGCATCCCGAAGGCGACGTCGCGGACCGTGCGCCTGCGGATCGCGCCGCGCCACCGCGGGCTGCTGCGCCGAGCCCCATCCGTTCGCCTGGAGTTCGTCGTCGAGGACGCCACGGACGACCAGCGTCAAAGCGTCCGGCTTCTCCCGCCTCGTTAGCGCGCTCGGCTCCCGGCGACCGCATCGTCGCCGGGAGCTTCGCCTGACGGCCGTCAGTCGTAGCGGAGGTAGTCCACGTTGACGTACGTGCCGTCACTCGCCGGGTTCTTGCGGTTCACCGCCTTGATCGTGAACGTGCCGGGCGGCAGGCCCCAGTCCCAGATCAGCGCGCAGTCGTAGACGCTCGACGGCGCGTACATGTCGATCTCGCGGACGAACTGGTTGTTGTAGTAGATCGCCGCGATGCCGCCGCTGCGCATCTTCGTGAAGCCCAGCGCGAAGTTGAGCACGGGATGCGGCAGCGTGAAGTCCGCGCGCGCGCCGCCGTACTTCGTGATGTGCTGCGTGCCGCGCCATTGTCCTTGGGCGGGGACCTCGGTCTTCCAGTTCTCGGAGTACCTGATCCTCGTGTCCGTGTCGTCGATGTGCCACATCGGACTCCAGAGATGGTCTCCACATTCGAGCCTGACGTCGTGGATGTCGTCCGCGGAGGCCGGCTGCGCGCCGGCACCGAGGGCCACCGCCGCCAGGACGGCGGTCAGCAGCGCCAGGACGGCCGCTGTCTTGGTGCGTGTGCGATGTGCTTGCTCAAGCATGAGTGCTCCTTGGTGTGTGAGCTGAAGCGAGGGCGGGGCTCCCCGGCCGAGCGGGGCTCGACCGGGGAGCAGGCGCCTACTGGACGATCCGGACGACCGTGGGCAGGCGCGTCAGGCCGGACAGCGTGGCGTCGGGGCGGTAGATCCCGACGCCGCTCGTGCGCGCGGCGACGGTCTCCTCCTTGTTGTTGTCGCCGTTGACGCCGAGGTAGATCTCGACGTGCGAGATGCCGCTGGCGGTGCCGCTCGGCGAGTAGAACACCAGGTCGCCGGGCCGCCTGTTCGCGTAGCTCACCTTGGCGTAGGTGTTGTAGTAGCCCTGCGCCGAGAGGCGCGGGATCGCGACACGGGCGTGGTTGAACGCCCAGTGCACGAGGCCCGAGCAGTCGAAGCCGCCCTCGGCCGGCGACTCGCCGCCGAAGACGTAGCGCGAGCCGACCTTGTCGACGGCCTCGGCCTCAGCGTCCTGGATCGTGGCGTTGGCCGCGCACTGCCAGGGCATCCAGACCTGGCTGCCGTCGTCGACTCCGAACACGCCGCAGGTGGGCCCGGCCTGCGCGGACCCCGCGCCGATCGCGCATGCAGCGAGCGCCACGGTCAGGAGCGCGCCACCGCGCCCCGTCAGCTTCCGCGAGCGTCCCGTCGCGGTGCGCGTCCCGGCGGCGCCGGCCATTGCAGTAAAAATCTTCATGGTGTCCTCTTTCGGTGAGCAGCGGCCCGGATTAGCCGCTGCACCGGGGAAATCTGGGGTACGGTGGGCCTGGTTCGACGTGCGTCGACCAGAGGTCGACCAGACACCGACCACACGCGACAAGGGCGGCGGCGGATGCGGATCGAGCACGACGACGACGCGGCGAACGGCACGCCCGAGGAGCGCTTCGGCGCCGAGTTGCGGCGGTTGCGCGAGCGCGCGGAGCTCACCGTGCGGCGGCTGGCGCAGGAGCTTCACCGCTCGCACAGCAGCATCGTCGAGTACGAGCGCGGGCGGAGGCTGCCGGGCGTGGACGTCGTCGAGCAGTACGAGGAGTACTTCGGCCTTGAGCGCGGCGCGCTCGTCGCCGAGCGCGAACGCGCCCGGCTGCGACGCCTCGAGGAGCCCCGCGACGGCACCGTGGAGGAGCACCTCGGCGACGTCGCGTGCCCCTACCCGGGGCTGCGGGCCTTCGAGTTCGAGGACGCCGCGCTGTTCTTCGGCCGCGAGAGCCAGATCGACAGCGTTCTCGCGCGGCTCGCGAAGGTGCGCTTCGTCGCTGTCGTCGGCCCGTCGGGAAGCGGCAAGTCGTCGTTCGTCCGGGCGGGGCTGCTGGCGCGCGCCGGCGAGCAGCCGACCCGGGGCCGCGCGCGTCCGCGCGTCGCGCTCGTGACGCCCGGCGCCCATCCGGTCGACGAGCTCGCGCTGAGCGTGAGCGAGGCGACCGGCGAAGCCCTGACCGCCGCCGACCTGCGCGAGGACCCCGACCGCCTCGTGCGGATCGCCCGCCGGTCGCGCGACGCGAGCCTCATCGTCGCCGTCGATCAGTTCGAGGAGCTGTTCACGCTCTGCACGAGCGAGAGCGAGCGGCGCTGCTTCGTCGACGCGCTGGTCGCCGCGTGGCGCGACCCCGCGAGCCCGGCTGCCGTCATCGTCGCGCTGCGCGCGGACTTCTACGGCCGCGTCGCCGCGTACCCGGAGCTCGCGGCGGCGGTCGTCGCCCACCAGGCGCTCATCGGCCCACTCGGCGAGGCCGACCTGCGGCGCGCCATCGAGCAGCCGGCCGCGCGGACCGGCCTCGTCCTTCAGCCGGGCCTGACCGAGACGATCCTCGAGGACCTCGCGGGCGAGCCGGGTGCGCTGCCGCTGCTCTCCCACGCGCTGCTCGAGACGTGGAAGCGCCGCCGCCGGCTGATGCTCACGGTCAGCGGCTACCACGAGGCCGGCGGCGTCCGCGGGGCGATCGCGCAGACCGCCGAGCGCACGCTGCACGGCCTGTCTGCCGCCGACCAGGTGACCGCCCGCTCGATCTTCCTGCGCCTCACGGACATCCGCGACAGCGCGGAGCCGACCCGCCGGCGCGTCGATCGCGCCGAGCTCGCCGCCCACCCGCAGGCGGCCAAGTCCCAGGAGCGGGTGTTCGGGCTCCTCGCCGACGCCCGCCTCGTGACGATCGACGAGCGCTCGGTCATGGTCGCGCACGAGTCGCTCATCCGTCACTGGCCGCGGCTGCGCGGGTGGGTCGACGCCGATCGCGAGGGGCTGCTCGTCCACCGGCGCTTCGGCGACGCCGCCCGCGAGTGGGACGCGCTGAACCGCGAGCCGTCGGCGCTGTACCGCGGCGCGCGCCTCGCTTCCGCGGAGGAGTGGGCCGCCGAGCACCCCGACGAGGTCAGCCGGCTCGAGCGCGAGTTCCTCGAGGCGAGTCAAGCGGCGGCGCACGGGCGCTACGTCAAGGCGCGGCGCCGGGCCCGCCGGCTGCGAACGCTCGCGACCGGGCTCGCCGGGCTCAGCGTCGCGATCGCGGTGCTCGCGATCTGGGCGCTCGGCCAGCGCGGCGACGCGCAGCGCCAGTCGACGCAGGCGACCGGGCTCGCGCTGGCGTCCGCGTCGGAGTCCCTCGTCGGCAGCCGGCCGGACGTCGCGCTCGTGCTCGCCTTCGAGGCCTACCGCGCGAGCCCGCGCCCGGAGACGCGCAGCAGCGTGCTGTCCGCGCTGACCGCGGCCCGCGACCCGGGCGTCGTCGGGATCCTCCACGGCCACGGGCACGCCGACCTCGTGATGAGCGTCGCGGTCAGCGGGCGGACGCTCGCGACGGCCAGCGCCGACCGGACGATCCGGATGTGGGACGTCCACGCCCGCCGGCCGGACGGCCCGCCGCTCGCGGGTCATACGGGCACCGTCGTCAGCGTCGCGTTCAGCCCCGACGGCCGGATGCTCGCGTCCGCCTCCGAGGACCGGACCGTGCGCCTGTGGGACGTCCGCACGCGCGAGCAGGTCGGCAAGCCGCTCGCCGGCCACGCCGGCGCCGTGCTGAACGTGTCCTTCAGCCCCGACGGGCGCCGCCTGGCCTCGACCGGCGAGGACCGGTCCATCCGGCTGTGGGACGTGCGCGCGCACAAGCAGCTCGGCCGGCCGCTCACCGGCCACGCGGCGTCAGCGGTGCGGGTGACGTTCAGCCCCGACGGGCGCACCCTGGCCTCGGGCGGCGGCGACGCGCTGCGGCTGTGGGACGTCCGCACGCACGAGCAGCTCGGCGCGCGGCGGCGGCCGACCGTGCCGCCCGGCGGCGTCGTCGACGTCGAGTTCAGCCCGGACGGCCGCACGCTCGCGTACGCGCGCGCGGACCGCACGGTCGGGCTCTGGGACCTGCGCGCCGCGCGGGAGCTCGGGCGGCTCGCGGGTCACGCGGACGCGATCCTCGGCGTGGCGTTCAGCCCCGACGGCCGCCGGATCGCCTCGTCGAGCGCGGACAAGACGGTCCGGCTGTGGGACGTCCGGGGCCGCAAGCAGGCCGGCGAGCCCCTGCGGGGCCACACGGACGTCGTCGGCCCGCTCGCGTTCACCCCCGACGGCCACCTGCTGGTGTCGACGAGCGCCGACCGGACCGTGCGGTTGTGGACCGTCGGCGGGCACCGCTCGCCGGGGGCGCGGCTGCGCGGCCACGAGGGGAGCGTGGCGAGCGTCGCGATCAGCCCGGACGGCCGGACGCTCGCCTCGGGCAGCGCCGACGGAACCGTCCGCCTGTGGGACGTCCGCACGCGCAAGCAGCTCGGCGCGCCGCTCGCCGGCCACGGAGGGCCCGTGACGAGCGTGACGTTCAGCGCCGACGGGCGGACCCTGGCGTCCACCGGCGAGGACGGCACGATCCGCCTCTGGGACGCGCGAACGCACCAGCAGCTCGGCGAGCCGCTGCGCGGGCACGACGGCGCCGTCCGCGCCGCCGCGTTCAGCCGCGACGGGCGCATGCTGGCGTCGGGCGGCGCCGATCGGACGGTCCGGCTCTGGGACGTCGGCACGCACGTGCAGATCGGCGCGCCGCTGACGGGCCACCAGTTCGGAGTCGCGACGGTCGCGTTTCACCGCGACGGCCGCACGCTCGCGTCCGGCAGCTTCGACGCGAGCGTCCGCTTGTGGGACGTCCGCACGCGTAAGCCGCGCGGCGCGCCGCTCGCGGGCCACGCGAGCGGCGTCATCACCGTGCTGTTCGAGCCCGACGGGCGCAGCCTGCTGTCGGCCGGCGACGATGACAGCGTTCGCCGGTGGGACGTGCGGACAGGTCGCGAGATCGGGGAGGCGGGCCACGTCGTCGGGAGCTTCGTCGCACTCAGCCCGCGAGGCGGTCTGCTGGCCTCGGCGGGGCGCGACAAGGCGATCCGCCTGTGGGACGCGCGCACGGGCCAGCAGCTCGGCTCGCCGCTGCGCGGCCACACGGGCCTCGTCGAGAGCGTCGCCTTCAGTCCGGACGGCCGCGTGCTGGCCTCGGGCGGCGCGGACAAGACGGTCCGGTTGTGGACGGGCCTGCTCTGGCGGGACCTCGGCGAGCTGCGGCGGGAGGTTTGCGAGCTCGTGGGCAGCGGCCTCAGCCCGCGCGAATGGGCGCAGCACGCCCCCGGCATCCCGTACCGCGACAGCTGCCGCTAACTGCGCGCCACGTCGGCAACCGGACCTCTACGGGGGTGTGGTTCAAAACGTGACGCATATTCACGCTTTGAACCACACCCCACGGTGAGGAGCCTCCGCTCGCTCGAACGCCTGCGATCCACGGCGCAGGTTCTCAGCACCCCGGGCTGGATTCGAACCAGCGACCTGCGGATTAGAAGTCCGCTGCTCTATCCACTGAGCTACCGGGGCACGCGCCGACGCCGTGGCCGGCGATCGGGATGGCCGGATTCGAACCGACGACCCCCGCGTCCCAAACGCGGTGCTCTACCAAGCTGAGCTACATCCCGAGGGCGTGAACGGTACGGCCTGAGGCGAGAGGGCGCCTGCACAACTGCGCCGCACGCGCGGCAAGGCCCCGTTGACCGCCATCCGCGAGCCCCGCCGGAGCACAGCGCAAACTCGGATATCCGTCCAGAAAACGGGGTCGGCCGTTCGTCCAGGCGACCCACCGTCCGTTTCTAGACGGCCTCTGGACGGTCGATCAGTTCAGCATGAACTCCCGGACCCTCCGTTGCGGACTCGTCCCGGTGCTTCTCACCTGGGCCGCGCTCGCACTGCCGGCGAGCGCGCCGGCCGCCACGTGCGCCGGAGCAGATCTCATGCCGGCGAACGACAACGCTGCGACCCTTCGCAGCGCGACGCTGTGCCTCCTCAACGCCGAGCGCGCGAAGCGCGGGCTGGCGTCGCTCACCAACAACGCCCAGCTGGGCAAAGCCGCACAGAACCACAGCCGCGCGATGGTGCGCGAGAGCTTCTTCGACCACGTCAGCCCCAGCGGCAGCACGCTGCTGAGCCGCGTCCGTCGCGGCACGGCCTACCTGCGCCGCGCGCGCAGCTACGGCCTCGCCGAGAACATCGCGTGGGGCAGCGGCAGCTTCGCCACGCCGCAGGAGACCGTCAAGGGCTGGATGGACTCCGCGGGCCACCGCGCGAACATCCTCAGCCGCCGCTACCGCCACATCGGCATCGGCATCGTCATCGGCGCGCCCGAGGACGCTCAGGGCATGCCCGCCGCGACGTACACGACGGACTTCGGGCACCGCCGGTAGCACGACAACACCCGACACACGGCAGAGGCGCGGGACCAACTAGGCTCTCGCGCCGATGCCACGCGTCGAGCCGCTCCGAGCACTGCATTACGACCCCGCCGTCGCCGGCCCCCTACAGGACCTCGCCGCGCCCCCCTACGACGTCATCGACCCGAGCCAGCGCGCCGAGCTCCAAGCGCGCTCGCCGCACAACGTCGTCGCGATCGACCTCCCCGAGGACCCCGACGGCGGCGACCGCTACGACCACGCCGCGAAGACCCTCGACGCCTGGCGCGCCGAGGGCGCGGTCGTCCAGGACGACGAGCCCGCGATCTGGGCGCTCGTGCAGGACTACACCGCGCCCGACGGCCGCCGCCTCACCCGCAACGGCTTCTTCGCGCGCGTGCGCATCGAGGACTACGGCCCCGGCGCGATCCGCCCGCACGAGCGCACGCATCCCGGCCCGAAGGCCGATCGCCTGAGCCTCACCCGCGCGACCAAGGCGAACCTCTCCCCCATCTTCTCGCTGTACTCCGACCCCGAGCTCGTCGCCTGGCGCGCGCTCGAACCAGCGACACAGAGCGAAGCGCCCTTCGGCGAGGTCACCGACGCCGACGGCACGCACAACCGCCTCTGGCGCGTCACGGACCCCGGCGTCATCGCGACCGTCACGCAGGCCACGAGCGACGCCGAGCTGCTCATCGCCGACGGCCATCACCGCTACGAGACCGCCCGCGTCTATGCCGACGAGATCGGCGGCGAGGGCGCCCACCGCTACGTCCTGATGTGCCTCGTCGCGCTCCAGGACGAGGGCCTGACGGTCTTCCCCACGCACCGCCTCGTCGACGGCCTGATGGGCGACGGCCCGAAGATCGAGGCGCTCACGGCGACGCTCAAGCAGTGCTTCGACATCGCTCCGATCGAGGCCGACGACCTCGTCCCGCCCGGCGAGGGCGACGGCACGATTCAGATGGGCTACATGGACAGCCACTTCAAGCGCGCGTTCCGCCTCACGCTCAAAGACCAGGCGATCGCCGACGACGCGCTCGCCGGCATGCCCGAGCCCTACCGCCGGCTGGACACCGCCGTGCTCGAGGCGCTCGTGCTCACGGGCCCGCTCGGCCTGACCGAGGACGACATCTCCCACCTCGACGGCCTGGGCTACGCGCGCTCGTTCGAGGAGGCCCGCGAGCTCGTCGAAGCGGGCACGTTCGACGCCGGGTTCTTCCTCCGCGGGATCCCCGTGACGCAGATCCAGGACATCGCCGCGGCGGGCGTGAACATGCCGCCGAAGTCGACGTACTTCTTCCCGAAGGTGCCGACCGGGTTGCTGTTTCACCCGCTCACCGACGCGGAGTAGCATCTGATCCATGCACGCATCGGCGCAGAGGATCGGCGGGTTTCGCCACATCGTCAAGGTGCGACAGCACCGGCTGAACTGCGACGAGCCAGCGGAGTCCGGCGGCCAGGATGCCGCCCCCTCGCCACAGGAGCTGCTGGCCGCGAGCCTCGCCTCGTGCACGGCGGTCACCATCGAGATGTACGCCCAGCGCAAGGGCTGGGAGCTCCATGACGTCGAGGTCGCGTGCGACTACGTCCCCGGCGAGCGCGGCTGCCCGACGAAGTTCACGCTGACGCTGCGCCTGCCCTCCGATCTCTCCGACGAGCAGGTCGCGCGGCTGAAGGTCATCGCCACGAAGTGCCCCGTGCACCGCACGCTCGACGGCGAGGTCATGTTCGACGAGCGTGTCGAGCGCATCCAGCTCGCTCACTGACGCGCTGCGCGGCGTCCTGCTGGACCCGGCGCACGCGACGACGCTGCCCGTCCACGGCCGCACGCAGGCCGCGGTGCTCGCGCCTCTGTACTTCGAGCACGGCGAGCTGCACGCGATCTTTACCCGCCGCCGGCGCGACCTGCGCAGCCATCCCGGCGAGATCTCCTTCCCCGGCGGGCGCCGCGACGAAGGCGAGGAGCTGAGCCTCACCGCCCTGCGCGAGGCCGAGGAGGAGATCGGCCTGGACCGCGACGGACGTCGAGCTGCTCGGCGCGCTGGATCCCGTGGCGACCTTCGTGTCCAACTACGCCGTCTATCCGTTCGTCGGCCTGATCGAGGCCGGCGGGACCTGGACGCCGTCCGCCACCGAAGTCGACGAGGTGCTCGAGCTGCGGCTGTCCGACGTCGCCGCCTCCCGCACGCGCACGCGGCTCGAGCATCGCGGGATCTCGATCCGCACGGACATCTACGACGTCGGCGAGGAGCTCGTCATCTGGGGCGCCACGGCGCGGATCGTCGGCGACCTGCTCGCGCGTGTGTGCCCGGTGCTCGATGGTGCGGGAGCCCGCGCCTGACAAGGCCATGGACCGCGATGCCCTTCTGCGCAGCCTGGCCGCGCGCATCTCCGACGAGCGCGTGCTTGGCGCCATCGCCGCCGTCCCGCGCGAGCTGTTCGTCGCGCCGGACATGGCGGCGGCGGCCTACCACGACGCGCCGCTGCGCATCGGCCACGGCCAGACGATCTCCCAGCCGACGGTCGTCGCGCGGATGGCCCAGCTGCTCGACCTTCAGCCGCACGACCGCGTCCTCGACGTCGGCACCGGGTCGGGCTACCACGCGGCCGTGCTGTCGCGGCTCTGCGACCACGTCTGGGGCGTCGAGCTCAACGAGCAGCTCGCGCGGCGCGCCGCGCGCTCGCTGACGCGGGCGGGCATCGACAACGTCACGGTCGCGGCCGGCGACGGCACCGCCGGGCTACCCGAGCACGCGCCGTACAACGCGATCAACGTCGCCGCCACGGCCAAGGGCGAGGTGCCGCGCGCGCTCGAGCAGCAGCTCGCGCTCGGCGGCCGGCTCGTGGCTCCGGTCGTCGACGACGCAGGCGAGCAGCTCGTCCTCGTGCGCCGTCACGAGGGGGGCTTCGAGCGCCGCCGCCTCGAGTCGGTGCGCTTCGTTCCCCTGCTTTAGCAGGGGTTTTTCGCCAGCTCGCATCTGTCCGCCGAACGATGCACAATGCGCGATATGAGTCGGGGGAGGATGAGCCCGCAGTCAATGGCTGCGATGGACGAGGCCAGCGCGATTCGCGTCCTCGTCGTGGGGACCGACGCGCGCTATCGCGAGCGGGCCCGGACGGTCGTGGGCGAGCTGGGGAGCGTCGCCTTCGCGATCGCCGAGCCATGCGATCCGGACGATGTCAGCGCGCTCGCACAGCGTGAGCGCGCGGACGTCGTCGTACTCGATGCGACGGGCTGCGAGGCCGATGTGGCGCGCGTCGTGGCGGCGCTCGTCGCGAAGTCGCCGCGGCTGGGGGTGGTCGTGGTCTGCGAGCACCTCACGGACGCCGCGCGGGAGCTCAACGCGCTGCCGAAGTGGGGCTGGCGCAGCGAGCTGAGCGCCGCGGTGCAGCACGCGCACATCGACGGCAGCGCGCTTGCGATCCGCCGCGATCGCTGGAGCGGGGCGCGCCGCGACCTTCGCGGCGTGGCGCCGGCGGCGTCCTCGCGGCGCTGACCAGACGGGGGGGCTTACGGAGGAGCGGCGCGCGATCAGACGCGCGCCGCTCTCCGTTTGCCGGGCCGTGCCTAGCTGGGCTGCGGGACGAGGCGGATGTACGGCAGCGGGGACTCCCACTCGCCGAAGATCTCCTTGGCCTCGTCGTTGGAGACGGCGCCCGTGATGATGACCTTGTCGCCGTCCTGCCACTGGGCGGGCGTCGCGACGCGGTGGTTGGCCGTCAGCTGCAGCGAGTCGATGACCCGCAGGACCTCGTCGAAGTTGCGGCCGGTCGTCATGGGGTAGACGAGCACGAGCTTGATCTTCTTGTCCGGGCCGATCACGAACACGTTGCGGACCGTCTGGTTCTGGGCCGGCGTGCGCTCCGTGGCCTCGCCCTCGACGTCGGCCGGCAGCATGCCGTAGGCCTTCGCGACGGCGAAGTCCTTGTCGCCGATCAGCGGGTAGTTCGGCGCCGTGCCGGTCGCCGTCTCGATGTCCTCGGACCACTTCTCGTGGTTGCCGACGGGGTCGACCGACAGGCCGATGATCTTCGTGTTGCGCTTGTCGAACTCCGGCTTGATGGATGCCATGTAGCCGAGCTCGGTCGTGCAGACCGGGGTGAAGTCGCGAGGGTGCGAGAACAGCACGCCCCAGGAATCGCCGAGCCACTCGTGGAACGAGAGGGGGCCTTCGCTCGTCTCAGCCTCGAAGTCCGGTGCCGTATCGCCGATCGTCAGAGCCATGTGTCCTCCTGAATCCTGATGGATAAATCTCTATCCGATTTCCCTGGTTTGATCGTAGCCTACCCGGATCAGGCCGCCGATCGCGCGGCGTGCCGCCGCTACCCAGGCCGTCCGTTCCGCCGGGTGCGCGTCGACGACCGCGACCGGGATCTCGTTCAGCGTGCCCATGCGCCGAAGCTCCGCGATGCCCGTCGCGAACGCTTCGGGGGCGACCGTGCCCGCGGCCTCGTAGACGACGCCGCGCACCGTCGTGTCGATGATCTTCGAGAGCATCATCTCCAGGCGCGGTCCGTGCAGCGCGGCGACCTGCTCGGGGGTCCCGGACGCCGTGCCGAGCGCCCACACGACGATCGTCACGTTCTCGAGCGCGTAGCGCAGCGTGCCGACGACGTCGGGATCGCCGATCCAGCACTCCGCGCCGGCCTCCTCGATCGCCGCGCGGCCCGCCTCCGAGCGCGTGACCGCCCGCACCGCATGGCCTTCGGCCACGAGCTCACGGGTCAGCGCGAGGCCGCGGCAGCCGCCGCCGATGAGGAGCACGCGCATCGGCGCGGAGGCTAGACGGTCTCGACGCGTGCCGAGGATCGCGGTCGCCTGCGCCGCGAGCGCGCCGCCGTTGGCGTGCGCGAGCGCGATCTGCGCGCCCGGCTGCTGGCGCTCGCCGGCGTCGCCGCGCAGCTGGCGCGCGGCCTCGATCAAGAGGAAGATCCCGTACATGCCGGGGTGGGTGTAGGACAGCCCGCCGCCGTTCGTGTTGACGGCAAGCCGGCCGCCCGGCGCGATCGCGCCGCCGGCGACGAACGGGCCGCCCTCGCCCTTGGCGCAGAAGCCGAGATCCTCGAGGAACAGGATCGTGTTGATCGTGAAGGCGTCGTAGACCTGCACGACGTCGACGTCGGACGGCCCCACTCCCGCCATCGCGTACGCGCGCGCGCCGGACTCGGTGGCGGCGGTCGTCGTGAGGTCGGCGGCATCTCGCGCCGATCCAGCGGTGCCAATGGGCCTCGCCGGCGCCGAGCAGCACGACCGGCGGGCGGCGCAGCGAGCGTGCGCGGACGGTGCTCGTGACGAGCAAGGCGCCGCCGCCGTCGGTCACGAGGCAGCAGTCGCGCACGGTCAGCGGCGAGCTGAGCATGCGGCTGCTCAGGACGTCCTCGATGCTCAGCGGGCCGCGCTCGAAGGCGTTCGGGTTCAGGCGCGCCCACGCGCGCGCGGCGACCGCGACCTCCGCGAGCTGCTCCCGCGTCGTGCCGAACTCGTGCATGTGGCGCGCGGCGGCGAGCGCGAACATCGAGACCGGGTAGCGCGGCCGGTACGGCGCCTCGCGCGGGTCGACCTCCACGACCGACCGCAGCCGCCCGCCGTCCGAGCGCTGCGTGCTGCCGTAGACGACGAGCGCGACCTCGCAGAGCCCGGCGTGGATCGCCGCGGCCGCGTGCAGGAGGTGGCTGACGAACGACGCGCCGCCGAGGTTCGTCGAGTCGCTGTAGCGCGGCCGGATCCCGAGCGCCTCGCCGACGTTCAGCCCCGGCATGCCGTAGTACGCCGACGCCGTGAAGAGCCCGTCGACCTCGTCCTTTCGCAGGCCGGCGTCATCCAGCGCGGCGGCGGTCGCCTCCGCGACGAGGTCCAGCGGCGTGACGCCGGGCCCGACCTCCCCCAGCCGCGACTCGGCCAGCCCCGCGATCGCGACCGCGCCGCGCAACGGGTCAGGCATCCGCGCCCGCGCCCACCGGTTCGAACACGATCGCTTCGGCACCCGCGTCCGCCCTGGCGACGACGGCCATCCCGATCCGCACGTCGTCCGGCGCGATCCCGACGACCGTGCTCATCACGCGGCCGCCGTCGTCGAGATCGACGAGGCAGACGTTGTAGGCGCCGTCGCGATCGTGGACCGTCGTCGTCGAATGCACGATGCCTCGGTCGCCGCTCATGCGCTTACGCTAACCGGCGTGGACTTCGACCTCAGCGACGAGCAGCGGCTCGTCCGCGAGACCGCCCGGGCGTTCACCGACGACGAGATCGTCGCGCGCGCGCGAGAGAACGCCCGCAGCGGCCACTTTGACCGCGAGCTCGTGAGCATGCTCGCCAAGCAGGGCTACCTCGGCGCGATCGTCCCGCCCGAGTACGGCGGCGCCGGCTTGGACCATCTCACGTACGCCCTGATCGTCGAGGAGATCGGCCGCGGCGACAGCGCGATGCGCACGGTCGTCAGCGTCCAGACGTCGCTGGTCTGCGGCTCGATCCTGCGCTGGGGCACCGACGAGCAGCGCGCCCGCTACCTGCCGAAGCTCTGCTCGGGCGAGCAGCTCGGCTGCTTCGGCCTGACCGAGCCCGACACCGGCTCGGACGCCGCGAGCCTGCGAACGCGCGCGACGAAGGTCGACGGCGGCTGGCGGGTCAGCGGCGCGAAGATGTGGATCTCGCTCGCCGGCCACGCCGACGTCGCGCTGATCTTCGCCCAGACCGATCCCGGGAGGAAGCACCGCGGCCTCGCCTGCATGCTCGTCGACACCTCGCAGCCCGGCTTCAGCACGGAGGAGATCCACCACAAGATGGGCCTGCACGCCTCCGACACGGCGTCGATCGCGCTCGACGACGTGTTCGTCGCCGACGCGGACGTGCTCGGCGAGGTCGGCGAGGGCTTCAAGGTCGCGATGAGCGCGCTCGACGGCGGCCGCTACTCGGTCGCCGCCGGCTGCGTCGGGATCTGCCAGGGCTGCCTCGACGCGTCCGTCTCCTACGCGAAGCAGCGCGAGCAGTTCGGCCGTCCGATCGCGAGCTTTCAGCTCGTGCAGGCGATGCTCGCCGAGATGAAGGTCCGCACGGACGCGGCGCGGCTGCTCGTCCAGCGCGCCGGCTTCCTGCGCGACCAGGGCCGGCCGTGCACGACCGAGACCTCGATCGCCAAGCTCTACGCGACGGAGGCGGCGGTGTGGTGCGCCAACGAGGCGATCCAGGTCCACGGCGCCGCGGGGTACGTCGACGACTATCCGGTCGAGCGCTGGTTCCGGGACGCCCGCGTGACGACGCTCTACGAGGGCACGTCGCAGATCCACCAGCTCATCATCGGCCGCGCGCTGACCGGCATCGACGCGATGACGCCGGGAGGACCTCACGAGCCGCGTGCCCCGCGCGTTTAGCTTCACGTGAGCAGCCTGCCGCCCTTCCAGCGCTTCCTCGACGCTCACCGCGACGACGTGCTGCGCTTCCTCGTCGCCTCCCTCGGCCGCCACGACGCCGACGACGCCTTCCAGGAGACGTTCATCTCGGCGCTCCGCGCGTACGAGCGCCTGCGCCCCGGCTCGAACCTCCGTGCGTGGGTGCTGACGATCGCCCACCGCAAGGCGCTCGACGTCCACCGGGCTCGCGCGCGCCGGCCGCTGCCGGTGGCAGAGGTGGACGGCGGCCCGGCGCCCGCGGACCCGCGCGCGGGCGGCGGCGGCGGCGCGAGCGGCGAGAGCTGGGAGCGCGTCCGCGCGCTCCCGCCGCGCCAGCGCGCGGTCCTGACCCTGCGCTACGCCGCGGACCTGACGCACGCCGAGATCGCGCTGGCGCTCGGCTGCAGCGAGGAGGCCGCGCGCCGCGCCGCCGCCGACGGCCTCAAGACCCTGAGACAGGAGCTCTCCGATGTCCACGCACCCGCCTAGCCACGAGCCCGCCGCGCTCGGCCCGCCCGACCTCGAGGACGGCGAGCCCGCCGAGCTGCGCCCGCCCGACCTCGAGGACGGCGAGCCCGCCGCGCTCCGCCCGCCCGACCTGCGCCCCGGCGAATCCGCCGCGCTCGCCGCCCGCACCGCGGCCCGCGCCGCCGACGAGGGCGTCGCCGAGATCGCGTACGCGCTCGTCGACGGGCCCGTCGGCCGGCTCGTCGTCGCCGCCACGCCGCGCGGCCTGCTGCGGATCGCCTACGAGCTCGAGAACGGCGGCGTCGACAGCGTGCTCGACCAGCTCGCCGCGCGGCTGTCGCCGAGCATCGTCGAAGCGCCGTCGCGCCTCGACGGCGTGCGCCGCGAGCTCGACGAGTACTTCGCCGGCGACCGCCGGGACTTCGACATCGCGATCGACTGGCGCCTCGCGCGCTCGGCCTTCACCCAGCGCGTCCTCGAGGCGACAGCCAAGATCCCCTTCGGAGCCACGAGCACCTACCGCGACGTCGCGATCTCCGCCGGCTCGCCGAAGGCGTTCCGCGCCGCCGGCAGCGCGCTCGGCTCCAACCCGATCCCGATCGTCGTCCCCTGCCACCGCGTGCTCGCGAGCAGCGGCGGCATCGGCGGCTACACCGGCGGCCTGGACCGCAAGCGCATCCTGCTCGGCATCGAGGGCCTCCCCGGCGGCTCGCAGCTCGCGTTCGACCCGGAGCCGTGAACTACTCTCCGGCCATGACTCCTCCCGTCGATCCCAACGACCACGACGTCTTCCTGCTGCGCCAGCGGATCAAGCTCGTCATCAACCAGTACGAGTTCTTCCTGCCGGGCCCCGGCGGCGGGCTGGGCGAGCCGCTCTGCTTCGTGGAGCAGAAGCGCTTCAAGTTCAAGGAGGACATCCGCTTCTACACGGATCAGTCCAAGACGCAGGAGCTCCTGCGCATCAAGGCGCGTCAGGCCTTCGACCCGCGGGCGACCTACGACGTCACCGACGACCTCGGCGGCAAGATCGGCGCGATCCAGAAGGTCTTCGGCGCGAGCCTGCTGCGCTCGACCTACCGCATCATCGGCGCCAACGGCGAGGAGCTCGCGATCACGACCGAGAAGAGCATGCCGATCGCGCTCATCCGCCGGGCCGTGGGGTTCATCCCGTACGTCGAGAACGTCGCGGACTGGCTGCCGATCCCGTACCACTTCGTGTTCAAGCGCGGCGAGGAGATCATCGGCGAGATGACCCGCCACATGTGGAAGATCCGCGACAACTACACGATCGATGTGAGCGCCGACCAGCAGCGTGTGCTCGACCGCCGGCTCGTTCTCGCGATCGCCGTGGGCATGGACGCGTTGCAGGCTCGATAGCGAGCCCGCGCGATCCTCTAGTGGTCCGTCTCGTAACAGACGCCCGTAACGCCGGGATGCCGGCGCCGGCTGGCAAGGACGCAGGACCGAAGGTGGCCCTCCGGGCCATCGAGTGTCCGAGGACGCCGCCAGGCGGTGATCGGCGCCCGGCGTTTCGGGTGGACTGTTGCGAGACGGGCCACTAGCCTTGTACCGATGAACAGCGAGCGCTCCGAGGCCTACGGCCGCGTCATGAAGACCCTCAACGACGAGGGCCCCGCCAAGCTCTTCCCCGCCGAGATGCAGGTCGTCCGCACGGCCGCCGACGCGTTGCTGTTCGACGGCGACGCCTACGACGAGCTCGCCGCGGTCGAGGACCTCGCCCAGCAGCTCGTCGACGCCGACCGCTGGCTGCCCGACCACGCGCGCCGCCTCGTGGACGACGTCGCGGCCTGCGGGCCGCAAGCCGGCGTCCGCTAGACGACCCTCAGGACTGAGCCGGGCCGGCCACGCCGAGCGCGCCGGCGAGCTCGCCGCGCGAGCGCACGTCGAGCTTGCGATACGCGTTGCCGAGGTGCCATTCGACGGCCTTGCGCGTGACGAACAGCGCCTCGGCGATCTGCCGGTTCGACAGGCCCTCGATCGCGAGCGCCACGACGCGCCGCTCGCTCGGGCTCAGCGCGTCGGCGCCGCGCCGCGCGGCGCGCTGCACGCGCGTGCCGGCGACCTCGAGCTCCGCGTCCGCGCGCTCCTGCAAGAGCCGCGCCCCGCACTCGCGCGCGAGCTCGACGGCCTCGCCCAGCGCGCGCCCTGCCTCCGTCCGGCGCCCGGCACGGCGCAGGACGGTCCCGAGCTCGAGCAGCGCGCGCCCGTGCTCCAGCCGAGCCTCCGATGCGGCCGCGACCGCGACCGCCTCGGTCAATAGCGCGATCGGATGCTCGAGATCGCCGCTCGCGCCGGTGCGAGCGACCTCGCGCAACGCGACCGAGATCGCGCGCGGGGCGCCGAAGCGGCGCGCGAGCTCGAGCTCCTCGGCGGCGAGCGCCCTGGCCTCCGCGCCACGCCCCAGCGCGGTCAGCGCGCGCGCGGACGCCGAGCGCCAGTTCGCGAAGCTCGCCGGGTTGCGCACGTCCGCCACCGCGTCGCGCCAGGCCTCGAAGTGCTCCAGCGCATCGGCTTCGCGCCGCTCGACGAGCGCGAGGCGACCCAGCGCCGCGTGCCATGGCGCGAGCATCGCCGAGCCGGCGAACGCCGCGACGTCCAGCCGCCCGGCGACCTCGGCCGCGGCGTGCAGCTCGCCGCGGTCGACGTGCAGGCTGACGAGCGTGCCGTAGGCGGCGGGCACGAAGTGGCACCAGCCGTAGCGCTCGGCGTCGATGGCCTGCTCGGCGTCGGAGATCGCCTCGTCGAGGCGGCCCTGGCCCCAGCGCGACGCGGCGCGCAGCAGGCTTGCGGTCGCGAAGGCCATCATCGAGCCGTGCGCGCGCGAGCGCGCCATCGCCGCGCTGAGCACGCGGTCGTTGTGCTCGAGCTCGTCGCACGCGTGCAGCGCGAGCGAGACCCCGACGAGCACGCTGCTGCCGCCCTGGTCGGCGAGCAGCGACTCGCCGGCGAGCGCGTCGCGCGCCAGCTCGACCACGGCCTCGCACGAGTTGCCGGCGAGCGCCTCGTACAGGCAGCGCGTCGCGAGCATCAGCCTGCGCTGCTCGAAGGTGTCCGCGTGCTCGAAGCGCCCGTCGCCGTCGAGCAGCGCCTTGTGATCGCCCGGCATGAGCAGCCCGAGCGCGATCGTCTCCGCGCGCGCCTCGGCGGTCACGAGCGGCTCGGCGCCGGCGATCGACGCGGCGGCGGAGAACGCGGCGAGCGCCTCGCGATGGTCGCCGTTGCACGCGCGCGCACGACCGAGGTCCAGCAGCGTGTGCGCGCGCTCGCGGTCGTCGACGCCGGCCTCGAGCGACTCCTCGAGCCTGGCCGTCGCGGTCGGCAGGCCGGTCGCGGCCTCGCTGAGCCCGAGCTGGCGCAGCACCCCGGAGCGAGCGTCCGCGCTCGGCGGCTCCTCGAGCGCACGGCGCAGGTAGCTCGCGGCGGACTCCGGCGCGCCGACGGTGATCGCGCGGCTCGCCTCGGCGCACAGCACCTCGACGACCCACGACTCGCCGCTGCCGGCGCTCGGCAGCAGGTGCGCCGCCACGCGCTGCGACGCGATCCCCTCGTCGTAGAGGATCTCGGCGGCGCGCCGGTGCAGCGCCGCGCGCTCGCCCGCCCCGACGTCCGCGTAGACCGCGGAGGCGAGCAGCGGGTGCGCGAAGCGCAGCAACCCGGGACCGGCCGGGCGCAGGATCTCGCCGGCGGCGAGCGCGTCGGCGGCGGCCGCCACGCGGTCGGCGTCGCGGCCGATCAGCGCGGCGACGTGGCGCAGCTGCGCGTCGTCGCCGAGGATCGCGACCGCACGCGCGACACCCGCGGCGTCGTCGGACAGGCGCATGAGCCGCACGGACACCGCGCGCAGCACGGCCTCGGGGGCGAGCGTGCCGATCCGCGGCGCGTTGCGCGCGGTCGGCTGCCAGCCCTCGGCCACGACGGCGCCGACGAGCTCGCCGAGCAAGAAGCAGTTGCCCTCGGTCATGCGCCAGCAGGCGTCGGCGAACGGCCCGTCCGCCGCGGGCAGCTCAGCCGCCACGAACGCGCGGGCGCCCTCGCGCGACAGCGGCTGGGGCCGCAAGGGATGGCTCGCCTCGTGCGCGGCGATCTGACCGAGGAGGTCGTCGGGCGCGCCGGGCTCCCCGAGCCGCCGGGCCATGACGATCGCGACGCTCGTCGCGTCGAGGCGCTGGAGGAGGTAGTTCACGAGCCGCAGCGACGTGCGGTCCGCCCAGTGCGCGTCGTCGATCGCGATGAGCACGGGACCGGACTCGGCGAGGTTCGCGAGCAGCCAGAACAATCCGTGGATGACGGAGTACGAGCGGTCGTCGCCCTCGTCGCCGCCCCAGGTCGTGGGGCGCTCGAGCAGCGGGCCGGCGAGGGCGGCGGACCCGGCGAGCAGCCGGTCGCGCGTCTCGTCGTCGGCGCCGGCGAGCAGCGGCTCGAAGAGCTGCAGGGCGACGCCGAACGCGAAGTCCGCCTCGAGCTCGGACCCCCGCGCGCGCAGGACCGTCACGCCGCCGGCACGCGCGCGCAGCACGGCCGCGTCGAGCAGCGCGGACTTGCCGATCCCGGCGTGGCCCTCTACGAGGATGAGGTGCCCGCCGCCGCTGCGCGCGGCATCGAGCAGCTCGTCGACCGCCAGCAACTCCTCCTCGCGCTCGAGGAGCGTCCACGACTCCGTGCTACGGGTCTCGGCTGGCGCGTGTTTCGTCAAAAGACTAGGGGGCTGCCCTAGTGTGCCCGGCACGGCAACCCTCTAAAAATGAGCCTAGCGGCTGATCGGGAAGATCGGCTGGGGCGCGCGACACTATGTCGACGAGCGCAGCATCAGCGCGCGGACTCGCACGGAGGCTTCGGACCCGGGACCGGGATGGTTTCGGGTCCGCGTGCTTTAAGCGGCCCCGCGGCGCCATCCCTCGACGGCCTGCGCGAACGGATCAGCCCTGCTTGGCCGCCGGGGCCCACTGCGCCTCGGCGAGGTCGCCCTCCGGCAGCCCCTCGGGCGGCTCGATCCCCGGGGTGTCGCGCAGGTACCACTCGGCGTCCAGGGCGGCCTGTGTGCCCGAGCCCGCGGCGGTGACGGCCTGGCGGTACGTGTGGTCGACGAGGTCGCCGGAAGCGAAGACGCCCGGGCGCTTCGTGCGCGTCGAGCGGCCCTCGGTGATGACGTAGCCCTCGTCGTCGACGTCGATGAGGCCGGCGACGAGCTCGGACTGCGGCTCGTGGCCGATGGCGATGAAGACGCCCGAGATCGGGACGTCGGTCGTGTCGCCCGTGTCGGCGTGGCGCAGGCGCGCGTGGTCGAGCGAGCCGTCGTCGCCGGCGACGAACTCCTCCGGCACGTACGGCGTCATCCACTCGATGTTCTCGATCGACCGCGCGCGCTCGAGCATGATCTTCGAGGCGCGGAACTCGTCGCGCCGGTGCACGACCACGACCTTCGAGGCGAACTTCGACAGGAAGATCGCCTCCTCCATCGCGGAGTCGCCGCCGCCGACGATCATCGTCGGCTTCTCCTTGTAGAAGGCTGCGTCGCAGGTCGCGCAGTAGCTCACGCCGCGGCCGCCGAGCTCGTCCTCCCCGGGGATCGCGAGCTTCTTGTGCTCGGCGCCCATCGCGAGGATGACCGTGCGGGTCTTGTGCTCCTCGTCGTCGACCCAGACGGTGTGGACGCCGCCGGGCTCCTCGGAGAGCTCGACCTTCGTCGCCTGGTCGGTGATGAAGCGCGTGCCGAAGCGCTCCGCCTGGTCGCGGAACTTCTGCATGAGCTGCGGCCCCTCGATCCCGTCGGGGAAGCCGGGGTAGTTCTCCACGTCGGTGGTCTGTTGGAGCAGGCCTCCCCACATGAAGCCCTCGATGACGAGGGGGTTCAGGTTCGCGCGCGAGGTGTACAGCGCGGCGGTGTAGCCGGCCGGGCCGGAGCCGACGATGACGACGTTCTCGATGTCTGGGCTGGTCACTTCACAAAGGATAGTGAAGGCCGGGCACCAACTGGTTGCGCGTCGCTTACGCCCCCGCCACCGCCGGGAGCTCGCCGCGGCGCCCGCGCTCGGACCGCCAGCGCGCGACCGTGCGGCGCAGCTGGAAGTACGCGATCGCCCCGGGGATCGTCGGCAGCCAGAAGGCGAACAGGCGGTAGGACAGCACGGCCTTCACCGCGAGGCTCGGCTCGACGCCGAACGCCAGCAGCGCGCCGATCATGCCGCCGTCGACGCCGCCGATCCCGCCCGGCAGCGGCAGCAGGTTGCCGAGGAAGCCGACGAAGTAGGCCATGATGATCACGGGCCACGGCGGCGGGTCGCCGAACGCATGGAAGCACGCCCACAGCGTCGCGATGTTGAAGCCCCAGTAGGCGATCGCGCCGAGCAGCGAGCGATCGCCCTTGCGCACGTGGCTGACCGCCTCCCGGATGCCCGCGGAGAACGCGGCGGGCGCGTTCGCCAGGCGCTGCGCCAGCTTTGCGAGCCGCCCGCCGCGGCGCGCGAAGCCCTCGAGCCGGCGCTGCAGGTCGGGCGGCACGCGCGCGAGCGCGAGCGCGAGGACGATCACGACGAGCCCGAAGATCGCGGGGATGACGGTGATCCCGAACGGCGCCGGCCCTGCGAGGATGCCGAGGTACAGGCCGAAGCCGACGACGACCAAGGCGATCATGTAGACGGCGTACGTGAGGATCAGGAACGCGAGCGTCTTGTCGGCGACCTTGCGGCGGTCCATGCCGGCGCGGCGCAGGGCCCACGCGGTGAGCGCGATCCCGCCCGCGCCGCCGGCCGCGAACAGCCGCGTCGCCGCGAGCCCGGCCATCGTGATCTGGTAGCTCGCGGCGAGGTCGATGCGCGACGCGTCGTTGATGAAGACGCCGCGGAACATCGCGACGTAGCCCCCGAACGAGAGCACCGCGAACAAGAACGCGCCCGCGAGCCACCACGGGTCGCCGCTGCCGATGTCCTTGCCCTGCTCCTCGAGGTCGGAGAGCTGCGGCAGGACGAACCACAGGAACGCGACGGTCGAGATGCCCAGCAGCGCGAAGAGCAGCACGTGCTTGCGCGTCACTTGGACGCGAGGCATCTCCTCGTCGAGGTCGTCCTGATCCTCTTCGAACTCCGGCGGCTCGACCTCGGTGGGCGGCGTGACCTTCGTGTCCATGACTGGGTCCCCTAGCGCTCACGCGAGTATAGGTCGCCCCCTGGACCGACCCAAGGCCACAGATGTACGGCGGCGTACGGCGCGCGTCAGCGCGCGGAAGCGCGCACGGCGGCCGCTTCGGCGACCAGCGCGGCGATGAGCTTGCTGCGCTCGTCCGCCTCGGGATGCCACTGGACGCCGAGCGCGAAGCGGTTGCGCGGCTCCTCGATCGCCTCGGGGAGGTCGTCGAGGTCCGACCACCCCGTGACCTGCAGGCCCTCGCCGACGCGGTCGACGCCCTGGTGATGGTGGGACTTCGTCGCGTGGTGCTCCTCGCCGGCGGCGCGCGCGGCGAGCGAGCCGGCCAGCAGGCGCACCGTGTGGTCGGCGCCGTCGAAGCTGCCCGGGATGCGGCGGTGGTGCTCGTGGCCGAGCAGCTCGGGCAGGTCCTGGTGCAAGGTGCCGCCGCGCGCGATGTTGACGATCTGCAGGCCGCGGCAGATCCCGAGGAGCGGCAGGTCGCGCGCGAGCGCGCGCCGTACGAGCGCGATCTCGAACGCGTCGCGCTCGGGGTCGGGGTCGATGGTCAGCGGGTGGCGCTCCGCTCCGTAGGAGCGCGGGTCGATGTCGGTGCCGCCGGCGAGCATGAGCCCGTCGACGAGGTCGAGCGCGGCGTCGGGATCCGCCACGAGCGCCGGATCGGGCAGCAGCAGGAGGGCCAGCGCGCCCGCTCTGTGGATGGGGTCGACGAAGCTGCGCGGCAGCACGAAGGCCTCGAGCCCGGGGTCTGGAGCGTCCGCGTGCTCGCGCGCGGGCGCGCGCTCCCAGCGCGCGTGCTCGCGCGGCGTGCAGATCCCGATGACCGGACGACCCATGCTTGGACACTAACCGCGCGCCCCGCCGCACGCCCGCGCCTCGCCGCGGCCGGTAGCGTCCGCACGGTGTACGAGGCCATCGAGCTCGAGCGCCGCGGCGCGGCGGCCGTCATCCGCCTGAACCGGCCGCAGGCGCTCAACGCATGGAACACGACGCTCGGCGACGAGCTGCTCGACGCGGTGCGCGCCGTCGGCGAGGACGACGAGGTGCGCGCCGTCTGCGTCACGGGCGCGGGCCGGGCGTTCTCCTCCGGCGCCGACCTGCGCGACATGGCGGCGCGCCCGCTGACCGAGGAGGGCTTCGTCGACGTCTACACGACGCTGACGACGGTCTACCACCCGATCCTCACCGGCCTGCGGACGATGCCCAAGCCCGTGCTCGCCGCGGTCAACGGCCCCGCCGTCGGCATCGGCTGCTCGCTCGCGCTGTCCTGCGACCTCGTCGTCGCGGCCGAGTCCGCATACCTGTCGCTGGCCTTCGCGCGCATCGGCCTCGCGCCCGACGGCGGCGCGCTGGCGCTCGTCTCCGCACGGGCAGGCGGCGGGCGCGCCGCGCAGATGGCGCTGCTCGGCGACCGCGTCGACGCGTCCACCGCGCAGCGCTGGGGGCTCGTCGACGACGTCCTTGCCGACGAAGGCTTCGACGCCGGCGTCGACGCGCTCCTGCAGCGCCTGGCAGCCGGCCCGACGAGGTCCTACGCCGGCTCCAAGCGCCAGCTCAACGCGTGGCTGTACGCCGGATTGGAGCGCCAGCTCGAGCTCGAGGCCCGCGTCCAGCAAGAGCTCGCCGCGTCCAGCGACTTCGCCGAGGGCGCGGCCGCCTTCCTCGAGAAGCGCGACGCCGAGTTCCGCGGCGAATGATCCCCGCGGGGGGACCCGGGCGAGGGGGCGAAGCAGATGACCGCCGCATGAATAGAATGCCGCCCGCCTTGGCTCCGACCCATTCCCGCACCCGTCGCCGCGTCTTCACGATCGCCTTCGCGGCGTCCCTCGCGGGGCTGCTCGCGCTGACCGGCGTCGCGTCAGCCGACCTTCTCACGCCGGAGTCCGGCGGCTCGCCGAACGCCGACGACATCGACACGCTCTACAAGATCATCCTGGCCGTCGCCGTCGTGGTCTTCGTCGGCGTCGAGGGCGCGCTGCTGTACTCGATCGTGAAGTTCCGCGTGCGCAAG
The DNA here is from genome assembly GCA_963766525.1 of uncultured Actinomycetes bacterium. GTDB lineage: Bacteria > Actinomycetota > Thermoleophilia > Solirubrobacterales > Solirubrobacteraceae > CADCVQ01. Next base: position 5,654 of record CAVYAX010000015.1, on the reverse strand, counting down.
GACGCGGTCCCCGCCCAGATTCGCGGCAACACGACGCTCGAGATCGGCTGGACGCTCGGCGCCTCCGTCGTCCTCGTCGTGCTCGCCGTCGTGACCTTCGCGATGCTCGGCTCCATCCGGACCCCGCCGAACTCCGACGCCGACGGCTACGCGGCACCCGTCGTCGAGAACATCAAGAACGCCTCCGCCTTCCAGCCGCGGCCGCCCAACGGCCATGCGCTGAGGATCAAGGTCAACGGCCAGCGCTACGTCTGGCGCTACACCTATCCGTTCCCCAAGGCCGACTCGCCCGAGAACCAGAAGGTCGCCGCCTACGTCGAGATGGTCGTGCCGACGAAGACGACGATCCTCCTGGACATCGACGCGCAGGACGTCGCGCACTCGTGGTGGATCCCGGCGCTCGGCGGCAAGTTCGACGCCGTCCCCGGCCACACGAACTTCACGTGGTTCAAGGTCCCGGAGCCCGGCCTCTACCGCGGCCAGTGCGCCGAGCTGTGCGGCCGCAATCACGCCGACATGGTCGCCCAGGTGCGCGCGCTGTCGCCCGACGACTTCAAGGCCTGGCTCGAGTCCAAGAAGCGCGAGATCGACGAGAACAACGCCAACGCGCTGAAGCGCCGGAACGCCGAAGCGACCGAGGCCGCGGGCGAAGAGCTTGCCGCGGACGCGACCGAGGCTCCCTAGGAGAGCATGAGCATGGCGACGACGACAGACGCGGCCGTCCGGATCCCGGAGATCATCGCTCACACGGTCGAGCCCGAGCCCAAGGGCTGGGTCTCGTGGGTCACGACGACCGACCACAAGCGGATCGGGATCCTCTACCTCGTCACGACGTTCGTCTTCTTTCTGATCGGCGGCGTCGAGGCCCTGCTCATGCGGGTGCAGCTCGGCGCGCCCGACAACACCTTCCTCACGCCGTCGACGTACAACGCGCTCTTCACGCTGCACGGCACGACGATGATCTTCCTGTTCGTCGTCCCGATCATGGCCGGGTTCGCGAACTACTTCCTGCCGCTGATGATCGGCGCGCGCGACATGGCGTTCCCGAAGCTCAACGCCCTGTCGTACTGGCTGCTGCTGGCGGGCGGGATCGTCTTCTACGGCGCGCTGCTCTTCCACCCGCCGGAGGCCGGCTGGACGTCCTACGCGCCGCTGTCCGGGAGCGCCTACGCGCCGACCGGCGGCATCGACGCGTGGATCTTCCTCATCCACCTCACGGGCATCTCGTCGCTGCTCGGCGCGATCAACTTCTACGCGACGATCGCGAACATGCGCGCGCCCGGCATGGGCTGGGGCCGCCTGCCGCTGTTCGTCTGGTCGATCCTCGTCTACGCGATCCTGCTGATCCTGGCGCTGCCGGTGATCGCGGGCGCCGTGACGCTGCTGCTGACCGACAGACACTTCGGGACCGGCTTCTTCGACCAGAGCCAGGGCGGCGACCCGCTGCTGTGGCAGCACCTGTTCTGGTTCTTCGGGCACCCCGAGGTCTACATCATGATCTTGCCCGGCTTCGGGATGATCTCGGAGATCCTGCCGGTGTTCGCCCGCAAGCCGATCTTCGGCTACAAGGCGATCGCGGCGGCGACGGTCGTCATCGCGTTCCTCGCGCTGCTCGTGTGGGCGCACCACATGTTCTCGACGCCGAGCGCGACGATCGTGCTGGTCTTCTTCATGATCAGCTCGTTCTTGATCGCGATCCCGACGGGCGTGAAGATCTTCAACTGGGTCGCGACGCTGTGGCGCGGCACGATCGAGTTCAAGACGCCGCTGATCTTCTCGGTCGGCTTCATCTCGGTGTTCCTCATCGGCGGCATCACGGGTGTGTTCCTCGCCGTCTTCCCGGTCGACTGGCAGCTCACGGACACGTACTTCGTCGTCGCCCACCTGCACTACGTGCTCGTCGGCGGATCCGTCTTCGCGATCTTCGCCGGGATCTACTACTGGTTCCCGAAGGTGACCGGCCGGATGCTGGGCGAGAGCATGGGCAAGTGGTCGTTCGCGCTGATGTACATCGGCTTCAACGTCACGTTCCTCATCCAGCACTCGATCGGCCTGGACGGCATGCCGCGGCGCGTGTACGAGTACCCCGACGTGGGCAACCTCGCGCTCTACAACCTCATCTCGTCGATCGGCTCGTTCATCCTCGCGCTCGGCATCGGGCTGACCGTCGTCAACGTCGTGCGCTCGCTGAAGGTCGGCGTCAAGGCAGGGCCCGACCCGTGGAAGGCCAACACGCTCGAGTGGTTCACCGAGTCGCCCCCGCCCGTCAACAACTTCGACGTCATCCCGCGCGTGCGCTCGGTCGAGCCGATGAAGGACATCCGCCGCCAGGTCGCGCGCCAGACCGAGCCGGGCAACCTCTAGATGGCCGATTCCACGACCGTCGCGCTGCCCCCGCCCGCAGCCGCCGCCGGCGGCGTGCGCCAGGTCGTCGCGGACTACGTCGAGCTGACGAAGCCGAAGGTCCAGTCGCTGCTGCTGCTGACGACCGTCTGCACGATGGAGGTCGCCGGCGACCCGTCGGTCGGGCTCATCGCGCTCACCGTCGTGGGCGGCTACCTGTCGGCGGGCGGCGCGGGCGCCGTCAACCACTACTTCGACCGCGACATCGACGCGCAGATGCCGCGCACGGCCAACAGGCCGGTGCCGAGCGGCCGCGTCGCGCCGCGGGCCGCGCTCGTCTTCGGGATCGTGCTCGCGGCGCTGTCCTTCCTGCTGCTGACGACGACGGTGAACCTCCTCGCGGCGTCGCTCGCGTTCTCGGGCTTCCTCGGCTACGTCTTCGTCTACACGATCTGGCTCAAGCGGCGCACGCCGCAGAACATCGTCATCGGCGGCGCCGCGGGCGCGATACCGCCGCTCGTCGGCTGGGCCGCCGTGACCGGCGAGCTCGCCGGGATGCCGATCTACCTCTTCGCGATCGTCTTCTTCTGGACGCCGCCGCACTTCTGGGCGCTGTCGCTGCTCATGAAGGACGAGTACGCGCGCGTAGGCGTGCCCATGCTGCCCGTCGTCAAGGGCGAGCACGAGACGCGCAAGCAGATCCTGCTCTACTCGGTGCTGCTGTGGGCGGTCACGCAGCTGCCGTTCTGCGCCGGCGGGCTCGGCTTCTTCTACATGGCTTCCTCGCTCGTGCTCGGCGGGCTGTTCATCGCGGGCGCGGTCGTGCTGTACCGGCGCGCGGACCGCCGCAGCGCGCTGCGCCTGTACCTCTTCTCGCTCGCGTACCTCGCGCTGCTGTTCGGCGCGATGGTCATCGACGCCAAGCTCTAAGCTTCCGCGCACATGGACCAGAAGCTCGCCCGCAAGAACGTCCGCTCCGGCCTCTTCGCCGCCGTCGTGTGCTTCTTCATGTTCGGCATGACGTTCATCGCAGCCGCGATCTACGTCTCATGAGCCCGCTCGATCCGCCTGTCCCGCCCGTCGGCGAGGAGATCCATCTCCCCGGGGCGAGCCTGCAGCCGGTGCTGCTGGCGCTCGGGATCACGCTGGCGCTGCTGGGTATCACGATGGGCCGGTTCTTGCTCGTGAGCGGGCTCGTGCTCAGCGTGTGGGTGATCGTCCGCTGGGTCGCGGACACGCGGCGCGACATCAACGCGCTGCCCGAAGACCACGACGCCCACTAGCCCGGTCGCGCTCCATGCGCGCGCTCGAACGTGAGCGCGAACGCGCCAACTTGGTCGAGACAGGCCGGTCTCGCTCATCCTAAGCCCCTAGCGCGTCGTACTCAGCTTCATGGAGATCACCGTTCAACGACCAGCCACGATCCGCCATCGCACGAGCCTCTTTCGTGACGCGGTGGCCATCGTCGACGCCGAGTACGGCTCGGACCTGACGCTCGACGACATCGCGCGCCGGGTGGCGTCCTCACGACGCCAGCTGCAGCGCTCCTACGCCGAGATCGGGAACACGACGTTCCGCGAGCATCTCACCGCCGTGCGGATGGACCGCGCCGCCGAGCTGCTCACCGCCCGCGACCTGACCGTCCGCGAAGTCGCCCACCGCGTCGGCTACCGCCAGCCCGCCCAGTTCGCGAAAGCGTTCCGACGCCATCACGGGCTCGCCCCGTCGGCATATCGCGACACGCGCCGCTTCCGCGTGGACACGCCGCTGGCCGCCTGAGAAATCCCTGCATCGAGACCCCTCGCTGGATTGAAGGCGAGGGGCGCGCCCACCGGCGCGCCAGCCGCATGCCGACCATCGCCTCCCCGCTCGGCACGGCACTTTGCGACACCCGTTGCGAACCCCGACCCGCGCCCGAGCGGCGCCGCGCCGGGCGCGACGCCACCGGATTGTCGTTCGTCGCGCGCACCCCATAGGATCCCGAGCCGCATGAGCAAGGGCATCCGGCGCGACGAGCGCACACCAGTGGGTTGGATGGTCGTTCACGGCCTGATCGCGTCGGCGGTCGGCATCGCCGCGGGCCTCGCTATCGACTGGTTCCCGGAGGAGGCCTCGACGCAGGCCGGGCCGATCGATCACCTCTACGACGTCCTCATCTGGGTGTCCGTCCCGGTCTTCGTGACGGTGATGATCATCGTGCTCTTCAGCGTCGTCAACTTCCGCATGCGGCCCGGCGAGGAGGAGCTCGACGGCCCGCCGATCCATGGCAACACGCGCCTCGAGGTCATCTGGACCGCGGTCCCCGCGATCCTGCTCGTCGCGCTGTGCACCTACAGCTACGTCGTGCTGGTCGACATCGAGGAGGCGAAGGCCAACGAGATGGCGATCAACGTCACCGGCCAGCAGTTCGCCTGGACCTACGAGTACCCGCAGGCCGGCGGCAAGCCCGTGAAGTCGACCGTCCTGTACCTGCCGAAGGACCGCCCCGTGCGCTTCAACGTCAAGGCGCTCGACGTCCTCCACGACTTCTGGGTCCCGGCGTTCCGCATGAAGATCGACGCGGTGCCCGGCCTCACGACCCACTTCCGCATCACGCCGAGCCGCCTCGGCACATATCCGGTCGTCTGCGCCGAGCTCTGCGGGCTCGGGCACTCGGTCATGCGCTCGACGACGAAGGTCGTCACGCCCGCCGCGTTCGACAAGTGGCTCGCCGACCAGAAGGCGCCCGCCGGCGCCAGCCGGCGACGAGGCAGCGGCGCCCGAGGCGCCCGCCGGCGAAGGCGGAGGCGAGCGCGGCGAGACGTCCGGCGGCGACGACAAGGCCGCGGGCGCGGACGGCAAGCCGATCTTCGAGGCCAACGGCTGCGGCGGTTGCCACACCCTGGCCGACGCGGGCACGAGCTCGCAGACCGGGCCCGTCCTCGACGAGGTCCTCAAGGGCAAGGACGCCGACTTCATCCGCAAGTCGATCACGGATCCCAGCGCGGAGATCGCCGACGGCTTCCAGGACATCATGCCCAAGGACTACGGCGATAGCCTGTCGCCCGAGGATCTCGACGCCTTGGTCACGTACCTCGAGACGGTGGCTGCGAAGTGAGCATGACGATGAGGAGGCTGCGCTAGATGATCGCCAAGTTCCGCGCACCGGGCATGTACCGCGCGTTCTTGTACACGGCGTACGGCGTCGCGCTCGCCTACGTGATCATGTTCATCATGCGGTCGTGGTACGACCTCGACCCGCGCCTCAAGGGCGAGCCGGTGCTCGAGCTCGCGCTCTTCACGGCACCGCTCGGCTTCCTCGTCGGACTGGG
>CAVYAX010000014.1:0-341789 GCA_963766525.1 uncultured Actinomycetes bacterium | reverse complement strand
ACTTCAAGCGTCCACACCGGGGCCACTTCAGATGTCCACACTCAGTGCAGTCGCCGTATCGCTCGCTGCGAGGCGGAGGGCGGTCACGCGCTCGCTGAGGTCGTTAGCGATTACGTTGTGCTGTAAGAGTGCGAAGTTGCGAGGCTCTGGTTCTAATGCAAGGGCTTTGGTACCAGGAAGCCGATGCAGGATCTCCACTGTGGTGGTGCCAATGTTGGCCCCGATGTCGATGAGTTGCTGCATCGGTACCGCGTGTAGACGCATGAGATCAAGGACCGCATCGATCTTATGGACCTCGAAACCGTCATCGCGGATGATGGCAGCGCCTATCACGCCATCATTCGGTCGGACGAAGTAGCAAGGGCCGCGCGCCGTGGAGTAGGCGATCGCGGGTGAGTATTGCGCTGCTCGTCGATAGAACCGCTGGCGCTGCCAGCGTTCAAGAGCTGGATGAGCATCCAGGGCGCGGTGCGCAGAATCCAAGGCGGCTTCGCCCACAAGCCTCAGCTGATGAGCCCATAGCACCGCGTGAAGGCTACGCGAGATTGTCGCTTGGCGTCGGAAAGAGGATGCGCATGATAGAGGTCGCCGCATTGGCGTTTGGGATCTACCTGTCACGTGATGTCGGCAGACCGCTAATCACAAAAAGCTCCGCACGGCGTGTCAGGTCAGTGTGCTGACGTCGACGCACACGGCACTTCCCACGCGACGCTTGTGTAGCTGCCCGATATTCCACCCGAGGGTGGCCTGGTGCGGCCCCAGAGCCTGTTAGCACAGAACCTCGACTATAGCCCTGAGACCACGCGACGCGCGCCTGCGCAACCGACACGCGCTCCACCTCTCAGCCGTGTCGACACGGCCGGTGCATGGCCGGTCGACGACGTTTAACGCTCAAGTGCTCGATGATCGGCCGGCCTTGCCTCGGCGCTTACATGCCGCCGAACTCATTACCGGATCCCATCAAGCAGACGACCGAGGGCATCTGTGGCGGCCTCGAGCGAGAATAGGCGCTCCACCGTCGTCCGCCCCGCCTGAGCGTACTCGCGGCGCTTGACGTGATTTCGCCGCAGTTCGTCTAGCTGGTTAGCGAGTTCCCCCACGTTGCCCTCGGGGTAGACCGTCCCTCCGCCCGTGGTGCGGATCAACCACGGGATCTCACCGGAGTCGGAGCCCACGACCGGCACGCCGCACCACAGCGCTTCCACAACGACGCGACCGAATTGCTCCGTCCACGTCGGCGTTGTCCGCGAAGGAAGCGCGAGAACGTGCATCTGCGCATATCCCTCGGCCATGCGATCGTGCGATAGGTCGTCGATCACGCGAACCCTTGACCCGGGATTGTGGCGCCCTCGAGTTGCTCACGCATCACGCCGTCGCCGATCAGCACGAGCTCCGTGGGCGCCTTGAGCCGCCGTACGGCCGCCAAGAGGTCGTCCAAGCCCTTCTCGGGCACGAGTCGGCCCGCGTAGCCGACCGTGAACGGACTATCCGGGCTCAGGCCCGGCTCAGCAACCCATGGTGGCACGGCGTGCGGAGCGAGGGCCACCTCACCGGTCGCGCCCCACGAGCGCGCGAGCGCGGCTGCCGAGTCCGATCGAGCGGCCACGAAGCCCGCACGATGCAGGATGCCGCTCCTGATCGCTCGCAGAGGCGCGGGCAACCCTCGATCAAGATTCTCCGCGACTTGCACCCCGAACGGGATGTCGCGGCGGACGAGCACCCGAGCCCACTGCGCGCACGCCAACGCAAATGGCTCCTGCTCAAGAAACGCTGCGTGCGGCTGGATACGGGCGACGTGGTTCGATAAGAGCGCGCGATAGAAATGGCGCTGAGGCCGGCCTGCGAGAATCACCGGTAACGGCCACACTCGCCCTTCCAGGCCGGCAAGTGGTCGCGGCTCACAGGACGAGTTGGCGTATTCGTGATGCCACCGAGACGGCACAACGATGTTGATGTCCCAGTCTCCGCGCCGCTGTAGCTCCCGATAAACCTCTTGATTGACCGGGAGAACGCAGGGGTGACTGACGATAAGCAAGCGACGCATCCGGCTCCATTCGACGGTGCCTCTCGTCCTACGCCTCGGTCACGGCTCGGCATCTGGACTGTTTAATGAGTAAGTGGCTCGCTTGAGGGCTTCGGGGGGCTATGGCGTGTTGCCAGTTCCATGATCGGCTCGCCGATCACGTGTGGCACCCACCATTCGGCACCCCTCGACATGCCTGGCTCCAACCATCGACACCGGTATCCACACTCACGCAGGACCCGCTCGACAACATGCTCGTTGGCGTGTAGCGCTTGATGGATCTCACAAAGCACAATCGGCCGGTGCTGGCGTAGCGCGTCGGTCATGCCCACGATCGCGGCATCCTCGTGCCCTTCGATGTCGATCTTGATGAGATCCGGCGGGGGTGCACCATCCCGAACGAAGCCGTCGATCGTGATCCCCGGCACCTCGATCGCATCCGCGGGAAGCCGATCGACGACGTGGGCCTGCTGGTGAGATTCGCCGAGCGGCGGAACGCCAACTTCGGCGCGGTCCGAGACCGCGGCCTCGACCACATGGATCTGGTCGAACCCGTTGAGTCGCGCGTTGTAGCGGAAGCGGTCTGCGGCGCCGGCTCGAACGCGTGGACGCGGCCGGCGGACCGACCGCCCTGGCGACAGAGAGGCTGATGAATCCGATGTTCGCCCCAACGTCGTAGACAACTGCGCCGGGCGCAGCACGGCCAAGGAGGAACTCGAGAACATCGCTCTCGGCCAGTCCTACGAGACATGCGGGACGGGAGCCGTGAAGGTTGATCTGCAATTGCTTTGGCTGGGGTCCCGAAGGATCCTGCGATCTCCGTGACGGATCGGTCGAGTCGCCGCGACGAAACTCCCCCGTGCACACGCACGGCGACTCGCGAACGCGGACATCCGTTGGAAGAGCGACATCGATGAGCACAGTAGACGTCTTGGGTTCACGCAGGGTAGGCGACCGACGACGGCCGGTACAGTTCGTGCCTCCATCGTGCCCATGCGACACATTCAAAGCCGCGCTCGTCAACGTTCGGGATCACGACCCTGCTGGTCTGTAGTTGCGGCCGCGCGAACCTGAACTGATGAGCATCGCGTCAGTTCGCAGCATGCGCTCGGCACTCGTTCTTGGTGGAGCAGGCTTTCTAGGCCGGTGGCTCGTGGAGGAACTCGTGCGAGACGGTGTGCACGTCACGAGCGTGGATCGCGATCCTCGTGGTCGTCTCGACGGTACCGGCGCGCTTAGCCTGCAGGCCGACCTGACGGCTGGCGAACGAGTGCTGCAGGACGCGTTCGTCGACCGCCGCATCGACGCAGTGTTCATGCTTGTGGGCTCGGGATCGGTGCCCCGCTCATTGGAGAACCCGCGCGGCGACCTTGCCGCCAACGCGGGATCGGCCCTGGCCGGGCTGGAACTGCTGCGCGACCGAGCGGACCCGCCGCTCGTCATACACATGTCGTCAGCCGCGGTCTACGGCCACGGTAGAACGATGCCGATGAACGAAGACCACCCGCTTGAGCCGGTCTCTCCATACGGGATCTCAAAGCTCGCGGCCGAGATGTATGTGCGCTTTTATCATGGTACCTATGGCATTCCGGCCATCTCGCTACGGCCGTTTTCGATATATGGCCCAGGGCAGCGGAAGCTCGTGATCTACGACTTGCTACGTCGTCTGCGACACGGTGAGAAGCCACTTCTCGTCAAGGGAGACCCTATTGTCACCAGGGATTTCGTATACGTCGGCGATGTCGCACGGGCCGCAGTTCGCCTCGCGCGAACGGCGCCGGCGCATGGCGAGGCGTACAACCTCTGCAGTGGTCGCGCGACCTCGCTGTCGGAGCTGGTGGAGACGCTGATCGACGTTGCAGGGGATGATGGGACCCCGCCCGAGTTCACGGGGGTCCAGCGAACGGGCGACCCGGTGCGTTGGGAGGGTGATAGTACGCGCGCGGCGCTGCTTGGCGCGCTCTGCGACACGCCGTTGCGCAAAGGACTGCAACACACCGCTCGCTGGTGCGCCGCGTACGAATGACCACCGAAGATCGGGCAATCTCACCCCCAGCCCAGGGCCATTGCATCCTGGCTTACCAGAACACTGGCGCTCCGGACGACGCGATCCGCGCGTACGCCCAGAGGGTGGTGGGTGAGCTCGCGGGGCGAACCGGCGTCAGCGCCACCCTGCTGCTGCGCGAATCGACCGGCTGCTGGCGCGTCGACGCCGACGGTGAGGCTCGCCGGTCCACGCTTGCTGGCTACGCCGTAGCCCACAACGCCCGCGCGGTGATCGTGCAGTACAACCCGTTCGCCTACGGTCGGTGGGGTCTCGCGCCAGGGCTGGCACGCGAGCTCGCCGCGCTGCGACGGCGATCAAACGCCGCGGTGGCACTGATGGTGCATGAACCCTTCGTGCAGCAAGTCGGTTTCAGGCAGGTGGTCGTCGGTGCCTACCAGCGATCTGCAGTTGCGTGTGTTGGTGGGGACGGCTGACGAGCTGCTTGCCGCATCGCACGCTTGGGGCGAGCTCGCGGCGAGAGGTGGATCCACTCACGGTTTCCGGCTCGCTCCGGTGGGATCGAATGTTCCCGACGAGCGAGGCTCGCGCTCATGCGCGAGGGACTCGCTGCACGCGGGTCCGGACACCGTGGTCTGTGTCACGATCAACGCGAGTGCCCCGAACCAGCTCATCGGCCATGTGTCCGCCGCGGTCGAGGCGATCAGGGATTCGGGGTTCGATGTCATACATCTCAACTTGGGTCGCGCGGTGGCGCCTCTGCCGCTGCCGGGGGTTCGATCCGTCGCCCCCGGTCGGATGCCCGCCGACGAACTCGCGCGCCTCTTGAGTGCCGCCGATATCTGCCTAGCCGCCTATCCCGACGGCATCTCAACGAGACGCACCACGGTTATGGCGGCGTTGCAACACGGCATCGCCACGGTTGCCACGGGACCCTCCGAGCACGCCGAGCTCTTCGCTGGCGCGGTCGCTCTGGTCGAGCCGGAAGATCGAGCGGGCTTTGCCCATGTCGCGCTTCGGCTGGCGGGCGACGCGGGGGCGAGGAGTGAACTTTCCCTCGCCGCGCGGCGACTGTTTGAGCGTTCGTTCGACGACAGCGTGATCGTGGCGCCGTATCTCACGCTGCTGTCTTGATGCGCGAGGCCGAGTACGACACTCCACGGGTGCTCTTCGACGCCAGGCTCGGGCGCAAGCCGACGGGGATCGGCAAGTATATTCTGAATCTTCTTGGCGCGTACGCAGGACTTGAGGGACCGGCACCTCGGCCAATATGCAGCGCGTCGAACCGGCGGCGGTTCCGGCGAATGGGCCTGCGCCCATGGACCCCGGTAGGCCGCGGCGATCCGGCAGCGCGTCTGCCCGAGGCCGATGTGATTCATGGACCTAACTTCCACGCACCCGCGCATCCGACGGCCCGCCGCGTGGCTACGATCCACGATGTCGGCTTCCTTCGGCTACCAGAATGCCATCCTCCTGGCTTCGCCGAACGCTTGGACGGTATCGTGCGCGAGTCGCTTGCGCACACGACGCTGTTCCTTTGCGACTCCGGTGCGACGCGCGACGATGTCGTTCGATTCTACGATGTCGACGAGGCGCGTTGCCGCGTCGTGCACCTTGGCGTTGAGGATCGTTTCCTCGACGAACGTCCCGTTCGCCTTCCGCGAGCCGTGGCGGGCCTCGAGGGCCGATACCTGCTGCACGTCGGCGCCATGGTCCCTCGCAAGGATCTCCCCACGCTGTTGGAGGCCTTCGCCTCCCTAGCCGCGCGCGAATCCGACCTCTACCTCGTACTCGCCGGCAACAAGACTCGCCGGTGGGCGTCGAGCTGGGAGGAGATGAACAGCTGGCTTCTCGCGCGGCCGGCATTGCGCCGCCGTGTGGTCGTACTGGACTACTTCAGAGACCGCGAGCTACCGGCGCTCTACCGGCACGCGGCAGCCGCCGTTTCGTGCACGCTATGGGAGGGCTTCGGGCTGACAGTTCTCGAGGGTCTGGCGAGCGGCGTCCCGGTCGTGAGCTCGCGCATCTCGTCGATTCCCGAGATCGCCGGCGACGCCGTCTACTACGGGTCGATTCGCGAACCCGAGACCTATGCGTGCGCGATCCAGCGGGCACTTGAAGGACATGATGCCGAGCAAGCGGCTATAGGGAGACAGGTCGCCAGGAGCTTCAGCTGGCGGTCGACGGCCGAGCGTACGCGAGCGGCCTACGCCGAGGCCGCCGGAGTCCCACTCAGTCCTTGAGCCGCGTCCTCAGCGCCCGCGCCAGCTCGGCGTCATCGTCGACGAGGATTGCCCCGTCACCGAGCTGCTCGCCCAGTCCGCCAGCCCGCGTGGCGATCACCGACCGGCCGAGCAGGCGCGCCCGGGCGGCGACGCTTGACGAGGAGATGGCGCGGTATGGCAGCACGACGACATCGCTCGCGAGGAGCCAGAGGTCGAACTCCTCGTCATCAACGTAACGTTCCAGGAGCGTAACCCGAGCATTCAGCGCAGCCTGGCGGCGCAGTTCGACAACGTGCGCATCCACCTCGGGCGAGGGTTCGAGCACGGACCCCACGATGTACAACTGCGCACGAGGACCCAGATTCGGCTGCGCGAACGCGCTGATGGCGCGATCAAATCCCTTGTGGGCGCCGAGAAAGCCGATGCAGAGCGCGATCCGGGCGCCGCTATCGATGCCGAGCAGCAGCCGCGCCTCGTCATGGGTCGCGCTCGTCGCCGGTCGAAAGGTGGCGTGGTGGTCGATCAGCTGCAGCCTCGGGCTGGGCTTGACCTGGACATTCCTGACGAAGATCTCCCGCTCGGCTTCACTGTGAAAAAGCACCTTCGTCACGCTGCGCCAGAACAGTCGCTGAGACAAGCCCTGAATGCCCGCGAGCAACGGCTCCGGCTCGTGTACGACTACTCGCAGCCCGCGGCGCGACGCGAGGACACTCCACGACAGGTACGCGACGACCCTCGCCGGGCGCCTACCCGGCAGGTGAAAGAGCGGATGCCACATAACGTGTACGTCCGCCCGCCCGGACGTGAGAAGCAGGATGTCTAGCGGGGTGCGGACGCGTCCGAAGCGGATGTTCGCGTCGCCGACGCTGCCCTCGTCACCGATTCGCAGCGTCGCAGCGCCGAGGGCTGTCGCGTACTGATGGGCGTAGGCGGCGATCCCGTCGCGTCGCGGTGGGAAGGTAGAGACCACGGCGATTTGGGGGGCTATCGCCGACATCGATCGCCGCGGTTCACGTCGCGCAGGGTGGTGCGTTCACCGATCGGCGGACGGCGCGGAACATCATAAGATGGCCGCTGTGCGTCTCACCGTGGGTGACATCAAACGCCGTCAGCGCGTCTGTGATCCCGTGAAAGTCCTTAGGTGCGGAATCTAGATGCAGTTCACCGACAATCACGCGCGCCCGGGCAATGGATGGATCGCGCAGCAACGCAAACTCATCACCCTCGATGTCGATCTTCAACACGTCGCAATCGTCCCAACCCAAATGGTCGAGTATCTCGGGTAGACCAAGTCGGCGCACCGCGTGCCCTCGTGGCGATCCGTTGCCCGGGGCGCCGCTCCGTCGAAGGGCGGCTCAGGTCGAGGACGATGTTTCCCGGCTCACCCGCAGCAACCGGCATCAGCGTCACGTTGCGCAGGTGTCCAACGTTGTAGGTAAGACGGCGGTATGTGTCCGGCGCTGGTTCGAGGGCCACGATCTCGGCACTGGGGTAGCGACTCGCAAACATCAGCGTCGCGAATCCGGCGTTGGCACCAAGATCGAGGACCCGGCGAACGTCCCCCGGTTGGAGCGGGACGTCGTAGTCCCCGGTGCAGAGCACTTCTGTCGCTCCGGCGAGTTCGTGGTGACTGGCGACGGACACCCGATGGCGCTGGCCCTCGATCGTCAGTCTGAACAACGGGAGCGGTAGGCGCACGCGGAATAGCCGCACGCCGAGGCAGATGACCAACAGGCTGAACGTTGCACGGTCGACCCCTGGGGTAACCCAGCGGCGGAGCTCCCTGCGCCAACGGAGAAGACCCGCGAGGGTACTTGCGATCCAGCGCATGTGCGCAGGAACCGACGAAACGACGCGCTTAACCACGGCAGCCGATCCCGACAGCCGCGGTCTCGTGGTGCTCGATTACGCGGGGACCCTGCCGAGCGGGTGCATGGCTCGATCGTACACGCCCAAGCGCTCGCTCAGTGTCATTTGCACGATGATCCCGACAGGGACCACGCATGTCCATGGGCGCGCGGGTGAGCGAGAGCCGTCTGATCTCGGTGCCGGCCTGACCCTTGTCCCCGCCACGCCGATGGCCGAGGTGAGGGAGCCCACCAGCTTTGAGTCGATCACTGCTCGACGTGGCCCTGCCTTTCCCTGCGGCTCTCGGTGAAGTAGAGGTTGCGCTCGAACACGACGGCTGGCTCGTCGGATGGGTTGGGCACTGGCTGGAGTCGTGCCGTTGCCCGAGCTGTTGATGGCTACCGGGTGCACGATGGCCAGGCGATCGGGTTACCCGAGGGCCCGCATCCGCTGCGCGACGTCGGCCGGCCACGTCAACGGACACGACGTCAGTGCGGCGAGCAGCATCGCCGGCTCGCGGCCGGCCGACTTCTCGCCGCCGGGCTCGAGCGGCTCGAGCACGGGGGACGAGCGGGAGAGTGCGGCGAGTGGCTGAGCGAACTGACGCGACACCTCGAGGCTTGCATCACGTTGCCGCCGGCCGGCCGCGCGTGTGTCGCTGCGGTCCATCGACTCTGGCGCACGGATAGCTACGACCGCTTCTCGAGTGGAGTTCGGAGCGCGGCGGTGGACCTTGCGATCGCCTCATCTCGCCTCTGACGTACGGGCGGCGCGCCCGACTAACTCGCGCGACCACGACTTCAGCGCGCGCTCGAAAGTCTGCTGCGTGAGATCCTCGGCGTCGGCGCGGGTGCGCAGCCGGTAGGCGAAGAAGCCGTAGACCTGCCAGACGTGCTCGTCGTAGACGGCCGAGAAGTCGCGAGCCGGTTTCATAGCGTCAGGGTGTGGCACGCGCGCAACGTACTGTCTGGCGATGGAGCTCACCGCCTCCGGGTCAGCGGATGCTCGGGCGCAACCGCGCCGCCTCACCGCGCGCATCGACCCGCCGGCGATCGCCGCGTGGACGCTGGCGTTCGCGGTCGTCGTCTACCTCGCGCTGAGCAACGGCGGCTACGACACGATCGTGCGCTCGCAGGTCGGGATCGCCGTGTGGTGGATCGTGCTGCTCGGCGCGCTTGCGGGCGTGCTGCCGATGCGCTTCGGACGGGCGGGCTGGGTCGCGATCGGCCTGCTGGCAGGCTTCGCGCTGTGGACGGGCCTCGCGACGGCCTGGTCGGAGAGCGAGGAACGCAGCGTGATCGAGCTCGGCCGGGTGGCGACGTACCTCGGCGTGCTCGTGCTGGCGATCGCGCTGCAAGGGCGCGCCGCCGCGCGGCACACGATCAACGGCCTTGCGTGCGCGATCGGTCTCGTGACGCTGCTCGCGGTGCTCTCGCGCCTGCATCCGCAGTGGTTTCCCGCGAACGACATGATCGCCGTCTTCGGCGAGAGCAGCGCCCGCAGGCTCAGCTACCCGCTGAACTACTGGAACGCGCTCGCCGGGTTCGCGGCGATCGGTGTCCCGCTGCTGCTCGCCGTCGCGCTCGGCGCGAGGACGCTCGCGGGACAGGCGCTCGCCGCGGCGATGCTGCCGCTGTCAGCGCTCTGCATCTACCTGACGATCTCGCGTGGCGGATCGCTCGCGCTCGCGGTCGGGATCCTCGTGTTCCTCGTGTTCGTGCCGCGCCGACTCGATGTCGCGGGCACGCTGCTCGCGGCCGGTATCGGCTCGGCGATCCTCATATCGGCGGCGTCGCAGCGCGACGCGCTCCAAGACGGCTTGCCCACGGCGACCGCGATCCACCAGGGCACGGAGCTGATCTGGCTGGCGGTCATCGTCTGCGCCGGGGTCGCCCTGCTGCAGACGGCGATGGGCCTGGCGGCACGACATCTCGAACGCCCGGCCGTGCTGGCGCCGGGCCGGCGGGCCACCACGCTGCGGGCCTTGGCTGCGCTCGTGGTGGCGTGCGTCGTGCTCGTGGCCGCGGGCGCACCCGGATGGGCGCAGGACCGCTGGCAGGAGTTCAAGGCCCCGGTTGGCCAGGTCGAAGGCAGCACCGACAACCTCTTCAGCCGGCTCTCGGCGGCCAACGGCAACAGCCGCTACGAGTACTGGCAGGCCGCGCAGGACGCCAACGCGACCGCGCCGTGGAAGGGGATCGGCCCCGGCACGTTCGAGTACTGGTGGGCGCGCCATGCGACCGCGCCGGGCTTCGTCCGCGACGCCCACTCGTTCTACTTCGAGACGCTCGCCGAGACCGGGATCGTCGGGCTGCTGCTGCTCGGCGGGCTGCTGGCGTTCCTGCTCGTCGCGGCCATCGCACGATCGCTTCGCGCGACCCCGGCGCTGCGGATCTGGATCGCGGCGGGGGCAGGAGCCCTCGCGGCATTCATGACGTCCGCGGCCTTCGAGTGGGTCTGGGAGATGGGCGCGATGGCGTGCGTGGTGATGATCCTCGCGGCGGTCGTCGTGGCCGGCCGCGACGACGTCACCGAGGCGCCGGTCGCCGAGCGCGAGCGACCGCGGCGCTCGCTCGTTGCGCGGGCGGTCGTCGCGCTGCTGGCGCTCTGCGCCGCCGGGGCGGTCGCGGTGCCGATGGCCGGCGCGCTCGCGACGCGCGACAGCCGGGACGCGGTGGCGCAGGGCGATCTCGCCGGCGCCTTGCGGGGCAGCAGCACCGCCGAGCGACTTCAGCCGTATGCGGCGACTCCCAGCGTGCAGCGCGCGCTGGTGCTCGAACGGGCGGGCGACATGGCGGGAGCCGCCGTCGCCGCCAAGGCCGCGACCGCCGAGGAGCCGACGAACTGGCGCACGTGGTTGCTGCTCGCGCGCCTCGAGGCGCGTCGCGGACACGCCGGCGTCGCGGTGGACGCCCTGCGCAAGGCTCGGAGCCTCAACCCGCGCTCGCCGCTATTGGTCGCTCGATGAGCGCGAAGCGAGACATCCGCCTCGACTTGGAGCCCGGCGCGGGCGAGGAGCTGATCCACATGGCCGAGAGGTTGGAACGAGAGCGGCCCGTGCCGTCGGCAGGGTTTCGCGGCGACCTGCGGCGGCGCCTGATCAGCGGGGACGCGTCACATTCGCGTCCGGCGCGGCTGCGGGCGCGCATCGCCGGATACGCGGGCGCCGGTTCGTTCCTGCTGCTCGTGGGCGCCGCGAGCGCGGCGGGCCTGGGTCCGCTGGGCGCCTGACCTCTCACGGCGCCTTCCGCGCTCGGCTGCCGCAGACCCTGGCCGCGGGCAGAGCGTCGCTCCGCGCTCACAGTTGAGCGACGGCTGGAGCCTCGCAATCCATGCGGTACCGTGATCGCGCGCAACCTTCATGGGGCGCACGTTCCCCCATGCCTACTCAACAAGCAGAAGCCAATGCGTGGGACTACCTGCAACCGCTCATCCGGCGCCGGTGGCTCGTCATCGCCTTCGTCATCTTCGCGACGGTGTCCACGTACGTGTACTACGCGCGCCAGCCGAAGGTGTTCGATGCGACGACGAAGATCCTCGTCGTGGCAGGCGGAAGCCCGCTGGATGACGTGGGCGCACAGCTATCCGACCGCACCGTTCAGAATCAGGCCGCGCTGCTGACGTCGCGCGAGGTCGCTACCGCTGTTGCTCGCCGCCTCGGCCGGCCGGGTGAGGCGTCCAGCCTTGCCGCGAGCATCAGCGCAACGGCCACGCCCGGATCGGACTTCGTCGTCATCACCGCCCACCGTCCCGAGGCTGCGGACGCCGCGGCGATCGCCAACGCGTTTGCGAAAGCGTTCGTCCAGTTGCGCAGCGACGCCGCACGCCAGCGGATCACCAAGGCGCTCTCCGCGACCCGCGCGCAGATCAACGAGCTTCCGCGAAGTCCGCTCAACGCCCCCCAGCGCGCCGAGCTCGCCGACCAGATCAGGCAACTGCGGTTGACCCTCGCTGTGAGCGACGGATCCGCCAGCCAGGTGGATCCCGCCGTCGCCCCGGGCGCCCCAGCCGGGCCGCACCCGATGCGCAACGCACTGCTTGCCTTCGTGCTCTCGCTCATCGGCGTGGCTGGACTGGCGTATGCGCTCGAGGCCTTCGAGCGTCGCCCGCGCCGCCTCGACGAGCTTCCGGACCTGTACGGCGTGCCCATCCTCGCGGCCTTGCCTCACGTCGCCGCGCCGATCCATGCCGAGGAGGGCGAGGCAGCGGTCACGCCCGAGTTCAAGGAGCCGCTCCGACAGCTGCGCACGAACATCCAGCTCGCGGCGATCGATCGGCCGTTTAAGTCCATCCTCATCACCAGCGCCGTCTCCGGCGAGGGGAAGTCGACGATCGTGCGCAACCTGGCGGTCGTCCTTCGCGAGGGCGGTCTGAGCGTGGCCGTCGTCGATGCCGACCTTCGCCGTCCGTCGCTGTCCCGGCTCTTCAACGAGACCTCCGAGCCCGGCCTCACCGACGTCTTGACCGGAACTTGCGCACTGGACGAGGCCGTGCGGCGAGTGCCGGTCAAGGTCAAAGGCGTGCAGGCGCTGGTCCGGATGGAAGCGACTCCGAGCCCCGTGCCACACGGTGGCGCGGCGAGCAGCGCCGCGACCAGCGCCACGCCGGATCCAGAGACCATCTCCCTCCTCCCGTCGGGACCTCAGCCTGCCGACCCCCAAGCCGTCCTGGCTGTCGGTCGCACCCGTTCGATCCTCGAGGGGCTGGCCTCCGAGTACGACATCGTGCTCATCGACTCCCCGCCGCTGCTGCACGTGAGCGACGCGCTGACGCTGGCCGCCTATGCCGACGCGGTGGTCGTCGTCGCGCGGGTCGGGCAGGTCACTCGCGAGAACGCGCGCCGGGTGGCGGACATGCTCGGACGGGTTCCCGACGCACATCCTGTGGGCATCGCGGTGAACGACGCCTCCGCGGCCGATGGCCAGGGTTATGGCTACGGCTACGGCTACGGCTACTGAGGCCTAGTCCGGTGTCGCGCGGGGAATGACTCTCCCGGTACCGGACCCGCTCTTGCTGGCCGCGGTCCCGGGCGTCCTGGCGATCGGGCTCTGGGCCCTGGTCGACCTTCAACGGTTCGTCCTGTTCGTCGTCTTGGGCGCGATGATCTTCCCGTACGCGCTGGTTCAACCGCGCGGGTCCCAGGTCGCCATGGCGGACGTGTTGCTGCTCGTGGCGCTCGCCGCGTGGTTGATCGCCGGGTCCGCGCGACGAGCGCCGCGTCCCCTCTTTTCATCCAACAGCTTCTTGCTGCCGGCGCTGCTCTTCGTCGGGGTGAACGCCGAGTCGCTTCTGTGGTCTGTCGATCCCGCCAAGACCGTGCAGTTCACGATCCAGCTGGTGGAGATCGTCGTCCTGTTCCCGCTCGTGTTCGCGTCGATCCCCCGTTCGACCGACGCCATCCGGCACGGCCTGCTCGTCTTCATCGGCCTGACGTGCCTCCTTTCGATCGTCTATCTGCCGTACGCGCCCGGCGCCTTCCCCGGAGGGGTCGGCAAGAACACAATCGGGAGCTTCTTGGGTGCGGGCCTGGTCATGGCATATGCGCTCCTGCTGGGAGAACGCCGCGTTGCCGTCCAGCGCCTGCTCGGGCTGGCAGTGCTGGTGGAGTTCGCCGGCCTGTTCGCCTCCGCCTCGCGTGGATCGATCCTCGGAGCGCTGGTTGCCGTGCTCGCCGCCACCATGCTCTTGCGTCGCGGGCGCGTGATCACGGTCGTGATGGTGATCATCGCGGGCACGGCTTACCTGGCGGTCAACGGCACTGCGTCGGGAGCTGACCTCACCGGTCCGGGCTCGTATGACAGCAGCCAGGTGCGCACACACTCGTTCAGTAACGCTGTTGCGAAGATCAAGGAAGAACCGATCCTCGGCACCGGCGGCGGGACGTATTCGGACTACCTGCCGCAATTCGGGATCGGCCTACCGGACCCCAACAACATCTTCTTGCTCACCTGGGCCGAGCTGGGAATCCTTGGGCTGCTGGCGCTTGGCTTCCTGCTGTACCGGGCCGGCGGTCTGCTTGTCTCGGTGAGGAAACTCCCGGGGGCTGCCGCCGTCCCGGCGGTGGCGGCAGGATGCGCGGGCCTGTCCATGCTCGTGCATTTTCAGGTCGACGTCACCTGGACGCGCGGGACAGCGTCCCTCATGTTCGCCATGATCGGACTGATGTTGGCGACGAAACGGCTGGCTGCTGTGGCCGAGGATGAGCACAGCGGGTCGGATCGGGACGCCACGTCGCTGCGGCCGGAGTTGGCTGCTGCCGGGAGCCGCTGACGTGCGCGGACCGGCCTCGCCGCCGGACGGCACTGCGATTCGTGTGCTTCACGTGGTCAGCTCTGACAAGTTCGGCGGAATCGAGCGCCATGTTCTCAACCTGATCCCCGAGCTGCGAGCGCTGGGATGCGCGGCCGAGCTCGCGTGTCCGCCGACCGCGGTCAGGCTTCGGGACGAGGCGCTGGCCGCTGAGATCCCGCTCCTGCCGTCCGGCCGCTGCCGGCCGCGGCTTTGGCTGGCTGCCGTCCTCCGCGAAGTCGCCGCCGCACCCCCGCAGGTGCTGCACGTGCACGACGGTCGAGCGGCGGTTGCGGGTGCCCTGCTGTCGCTGGTCGCCAGGGGCCCGCTGATTCGGACGCAGCACTTCGCAGATCCTGCCTCCGTCGGGCGCAGCGGGTTGAGCCGCCGCGCATCGCTCGGGATGCACCGGAGCTTGAACCGCCGCCTTGACGGATACACGGCGGTGTCGCAGATCGTCGCGGACAGCGCGCGCGAGCGCAGCGAGACCGGGCACGCAGAGGTCGTCGTCATTGCACCGGCGATCGCGCTGCCGAGCCACGACGCGCTGGTGAGCGCGCAAGAGGAGCGCGCACGGCTCGCGCATCCCGTCGTGGCGTTCGCCGGAAGGCTCGAGGAGGAGCGCCAACTCCACGTCCTGCTCCACGCGATACCGCTCGTGCGTGCGCACCTGCCCCGATGCCACTTCGTCTTGGCCGGCGCCGGCGCCGCAGAGCGCCGGTTGCGGCTGCTCGCCGCCCGGCTGGGCATCGACGCGGCCATCACGTGGAGCGGTTGGGTCGCCGATACGAACTCGGTACTCCGTCGAGCTCATGTCTACGTCAATACGTGGCCACGCGAGGGGTTCGGGATGGCGATGGCGGAGGCCATGGCGCTCGGGTTGCCGGTCGTCGCCATCGACGCGGGCGCCAGCGTCGAGATGGTCGATCCAGGCGTTACCGGGCTGCTCGTGGCCGAGGGCGACTCGGAGGCGCTGGCCGCAGCCGTCGTGCGAGTGCTCACCGACCCCGAGCTCGCGGCGAACATGGGCCGTGCTGCCCGGGTTCGCGCCATGTCGCTCTACGGCGCAGAGCGCACCGCGCGAGACACGCTGGCGTTCTATCGGCGATTGTCGGAACTGCGCAATCGCATGACCGGGACGCGCGTCCTCCGGATCTCCAACGGCGCCGTGGTCCCGGAATATCGCGAGCGGGAGCGTCACCTCCGTGTCCGCCATGGCTACGACATGCATCTCGTCAGCCCCCCGGCGTTCGCGGAGGGCGGCAGCGTCGTGGAGGCGACGGCCGACGATCCGGTTGTCCCGATCCACGTCGTCGCCACCCGAGGCCGTCGCTACCACCCGATCCTCTTCTGGTACGCGACCGCCCAGCTGCGGCGCGTGATGCGCGAGGTGCAGCCTCAGATCGTCGACCTCCACCAAGAGCCCTACAGCCTCGCGGCCGCGGCGGCCCTGCGCGCATGGCGAGTAGAGGTCCCGAACGCGAAGATCTGCATCTACGCGGCCCAGAACATTCTCAAGCGCTATCCGCCGCCCTTCCGCCAGTTCGAGCAGCGCGCCTTGGGGCTGGCCGCCGCCGCCTACCCGTGCTCGACCGAAGCGGGGGACGTCCTGCGAGCAAAGGGGTTCCATGGCGCCATCCACGTGCTCCCGCTCGGCGTCTCGATCTCGCCCGAGCGCCCACGGCGATTTGCCGGCGATCATCTCCGGATCGGGTTCGTCGGACGGCTCGAGCCCTACAAGGGAGGCGAGCTGGCGATCCGCGCGTTTGCCGCTGCGACCGCCGGGCTTGGATGCCAGCCTCGAGGTCGTGGGCGCGGGTTCGCAGCGGGCCTTTCTCGAATCGTGTGCCGCACAGCTCGGGGTGTCGGCCCGGGTCACGTTCACCGGCGCGGTATCGCAACAGGAGGCCTTGACCCGCATTCGCAGCTATGACGTGGTGGTCATACCTTCGATCAGCACGGCCAGCTGGAAGGAACAGTTTGGTCGCATCGCCGCGCAGGCGTTTGAAGCGGGCACTCCGGTCATCGCCTCGGACTCTGGATCTCTGCGCGAGGTGCTCGCGGGCTGCGGCGACTTGTTCCGGGAAGGGGATGTCGCCGACCTCAGTGACAAACTCGAGCCGGCTGTTACGCGACCCCACGCGCCGTGCCGCACTCTCCGCACAGGGGCGCAGACGAGCGCTGGAGGCCCTGTCGTGGGAGACCGTCGCCGATGGCTCCCACGAAATGTACCGGCAGATGCTTGACCTCAGGTCGCTGCGCCGGGGCAGGCAATGAAGTTGAAGCGCTCGCCGACGCGTACGACTTCAACGAACTCATCGCGGCTGAATGGTCCATGACCGTCCATGTCGAACACTCGCAGCCCCGGGTCCGTCAGCAGTTCGTAGATCACCTCCGGGGTCGTGCCGAATACCTCGGCAGCCGGTGTGCCGTGCTCGATCGCCACGAGCGGCTGGTAGCGCTCGAGCGTCGCCTGAGCGCCGCGGAGAACCGCCTCCTCTCCACCTTCGACGTCGATCTTGATGAATGACGGCGCCACACCGATAATGTCGTCAAGGCGCTCCAGCGGCACGTCTATTGCGGTCGAGCGGTGCGGGTTGTCTGCTCCGCAGTCGAAGACCACTTAGCGCAGGCACTTCTTCGATCCAGTGGAAGACCGCCGTGCCGGTTCTGTCAGACGCGGCAGCGGCGTGAACATCGACGCTTGGGTAGTCCAAGGCGAGCCGCTCCGCCAGTAGGGGTAGCGGTTCGAATGCGACATGTGCACCGAGCGGCGCGAGACGGACGATGTCGCTCAGCACACCGCCCACGTTTGCACCAACATCGACGGCGTTGGAGTCGGGGCGCAGAACCGCGGCAAGGATTGCAGCGAGGTGCCGGTCGTCGCGATCGTTGCGACGCATGTGGTGCAGGCCGGGGTCACGGTTCTGCCGGGCGAGCACCACGTGGTCGTAAGCCCGAACGCGTGCAGGTCGCGCTCGGCGAGCTGGCCGGCGCGGCGAAGGAAGGGCTGCTGGCGCTGAGCGTCGGCGTCGGGCTCGGGGTGCTGACGGAGCTGATGGCCGAGGAGGTCGAGGACGTCGTCGGTCCGAAGGGCCGCCACGACACCGAGCGCGTCGCGGTCCGTCACGGTCACGAGGACGGCAGCGTCACGCTCGGCGGGCGGCGGGTGTCCGTGCAGCGCCCGCGGGTGCGCGCGACGGATGGCAGCGGTGAGGTCGCGATGAGTACCTACGCGCACTTCGCCGACCGCGACCCGTTGACGAAGGTCGTGCTCGAGCAGATGCTCGCCGGCGTCAGCACCAGGCGCTTCGCCCGCACGCGTGAGCCGGTCGGACAAGACGTCATCGACGCGGAGCGATCGACGAGCAAAAGCGCGGTCAGCCGCGAGTTCGTCGGGCGCACCGGCGAGCACCTGCGTGCGCTCATGGCACGATCGCTGCAGGACGTTCGCCTCGCCGCGTTGATGCTCGACGGACTCGAGCTGAAGGGCCGCTGCTGCGTCGTCGCGCTCGGCGTGACGACCGACGGCGTCAAGGTCCCGCTTGGGCTGTGGGACGGCTCGACGGAGAACAAGCGCGTCTGCGTCGAGCTGCTCGCCGATCTCGTCGACCGCGGCCTGGACGATGAGCCGGAATCGGCTGTTGAGGCCCTCGAGTCGGCCGTTGGAGAGGCCGAGTCGGATCGCGGCGAGGATCCCGTCGCGGTGGCGGCGGATCGTGCGCGCGAGCTTGACGAACGGCCGCAGGCGTGACCGTGACGCCCATGCCAGCCAGGCGTCGAGATGCACCGGCGCGAGCGACGGGTCGGCGAGCTGGTAGAGCAACCGCAGTTCCTCTTTCATGAGAAACGCGCGGAACATCGCCTTGTTCGCGTGCGCGACCTCGCCGAGCAGCGCGAGCTGGCGAACGGACTGCTTTTCGGGTGCCTTCAGCAGCGACCAGCGGGTCCCCTTGATCCACTTGCCCGTCTTCGTGTGCGAGCGGTCATGGGCGTTCCACTCGTCGCGGCGGACTTGGTCGACGGCGCGTTGGCCCAACCGTACGACGTGAAACGGGTCAAAGCAGATCTCGGCGCCGGGGACGTTGTCGCGGATCGCCTTGGCGTAGCTGCCGGACATGTCGATCGAGACGGCCCGGATCGACTGGCGTCGCCGCTGGGCCGAGCTCGTCGAAGAACGCCTGCAATGTCTGCGCGTTACGGCCCAGCAGCACCACACGATCGCGCCGGTCTCATGATCGACGACGCTCGGTCAGGTAGCGCTGGCCGCGGCGATCGGAGATCTCGTCTCAGCCGATCGCGACCAGCCCGGTGAGTCGATCGTCATCCAGATGGTCTGAGACGACACGCTCGACGATCGCCCCGATCGTGTCCCAGCCGATCCGCATCAGCTTCGTGATCGGGGTCTTGGCCATCTGCTGCGCCAGCCACGCGATGACATCTTCGAAGTCGCGGGTGTGATGGGCGCCCGGCCGCGCCCACGGCACCGGCTCGGCCCTGACGATCCGGCAGTCCGGGCACCTGAGGAGCCGCAGCTCGCACTCGATCACGCAGCGCGTCGAGCCGAGATCCAGGTGGCGCCAGCGCTTGACGCGGCGATCGCGGATGACCAGTTGGCGGCCGGTCTGCCCGCACCGCGCGCACACGCGCCGGCGGCGGCGCAGCCGCACCGTCACGATCACCCCCTCGCCGCCGAAACCGACATCGATGACTGATGCTCCGGGCAGACTCGAGCAACCGGTTGAATGCCGTCGTGACGCGCACGTCGTCCTCCCCGCGGGCCGCTTGACTTTGACATCCAGCAGCCTCGACGCCCAGGCTCTTGCTGATCTGCTTGGCGGCGGTTCTGGCGTTGGAGAGCACCCTGCCTGTGGTGTCCCGGGAGCTGCGCACTACCCCGGATGCTATCTCCCGAGCAGTATGATCCTGCCCCTCTATGGCCCCGCTCGCTGGGAAGGGTTTCGCCGGACCAAGACGACGGCGAGCGCGAGACGCGCGACGGGGCCTGGCAGCACTTCGAGCAGCACCTGCGCGTCGCTGTCGAGAAGTATTCCGCCGGTGAGCCGCGTCAGGAACGCAAAGCAACACGAGCCGAGAGCGAACGCGGCGAGCGCTCCGGCCACGGGATCCAGTTCGCCGCACAGCGTGCCGCCGGCGTATGCCACAGCCATCGAAACAGCCGTCACTGCGGCCAACCGCCCGGCCGGCACGCCACTCGGGTATGCGCCCCGCATCTCCGGAAGCGCGCGCACAGACAGGCCAAGCGCGAGCAGGCCGCCCGCGGCGTTGGCGGCCACGGCGCCCCACAGCCCCAGCCACGGGATGAGTGCGATGGCAACCGCCAGGTCGACCCCGAGCGCCCAGAGGTTGGCCCGCACGAGCCCGGCGAGTCGCCCGAGCGCATGCGCAACGGCGATGTACGGTTGCGCGACCGACTGCAGCAGGGAGACGCCCGCCAGCGCCGCGAAGGCAGCGCCGGTCCCGCCATATTCCGGACCAAAGAGGATGGGCGCTGCCAGCACGGTGCCGACAACCGCGACGGCACCAAGCAGCGCGGCGCCGGTCATCGAGAAGCGCAGAGCGCGCGCGAAGCCCGCACGCAGCCGGTCAGGATGAGTCACGGCAAGAGCCGAGAGCGCGGGGATCAGCGGCCCCAAGAGCGCGTCCACGGGCGTCGTTATCCGCTGCGCGAGCCCGAACGCGAGCGCGAAGACAGCGAGCGCCTGGTGTTCACCGAGCGCTTCGAGGATCACGACCTCAGAGCGCGAGAAGACCAGCGTGGACACAAGCGCAAGCCCGAGCGCGCTCAGACCGTAGCGCCAGAATTCGCGCGGCAGTCCACGTGGCAGCCGGGGCCTCATCGCAGCGCGCCGCAACTGTGGGTTGGCCACGACCAGCCGACCCGGGCACCACTGTTGCCGTACTGACGAACGTCACCACAAACACGGTCGTTCCGGAACTCCCACCCGCTGCTGCGCCCATCGCGGCGAAGCTCGACACGATGCCCTGCACGAACACAAGCTTGGCGCTCGTCGCTCCGCGATTCTCCGCCTGCAGCGCAAGGAGCAACGAGGATCCCGCAAAGATCACCGTAAGACCACCCACGAGCAGGCACGCCACCACGAAGCCCGGGCGGGCGATCACGAGTACGAGCGCACACACGATTGGCAGGCGCAGCAAGTTCCATCCCAACACCTTCCCGAGGACCTCACGCGTCGCGTCCAACTCGCCGGCGGCGAAGGTGCGGCTCGTGTCGCGAGTCGATGCCGGGGACACTCCGCAATCGGTGATGGCGATGAGAAGTGGCACGAGAAAGCTCAGGTAGGCGAACCGTGCGAACTCGTGCGGACCAAGGCTGCGCGCCACGACCACGCTGACCACGACGGCCAGCGGGAGCGCCATGACCGTGGTCATCATCGACCATGTCACTCCGCTGGCCGCGCGCCGCTGCAGTTCCCGGATGCCAAGGCCGAGGTCGGCACTCGGGTCGTCCTTCATGGGAGCTCCGGCCGGTGAGCTCGATCACGCAGCGTCATACGCGGATAGCGTGGCTCAGCGCGGAAACCCCGGATCGTGGCGGCGGGGGCGGTCATCGCCGCCAGTATCACCAGATCCGCGCGCTCTTGGACGCCGGTGTCGAGGTGCGGGTCGCCACCCTGGGCGGCGAGCAGGACGATGGCAGCTTGCGCGAAGTCGTGCCTGTCGAGCGCTTCGGAGCGCCGCGTCGAAACGGCCTGGTCACCGATCCGACGCTCAACCGTTTCCTGGAATCGGAGCGCTTTGACGGCGCGGTAGTCGCCCACATCGAGTCGGTCCCGTTTGTGCAGCGGGCGCTTGCTCGCCACCGGCTGCCCTGGCTCCTGGACTTCCAAAACGTGAACTCACGCTGGCATCGTGAGCGACGCGAGCCGGCCAAGGCGCTTGCCTGGGTGTGGCGCGAGCGCGCCGCTGTCCGGCGTGCCTCGCTCGCAACCGCCTGCTCGCGCGAGGAACGCGACGCTCTGCTCACGGTCGCAAGGCACGCGCGGGTGGAAGTTGCCGGCAACGGCATTGCGCCCGAGGAGTGGCCCGACGAAGCGCTCGCCGTACATCGGCCGCCTCTGGTCGCGCTGTTCAGCTCGTGGACGCATGGCCCAAACCGGGAGGGCGCCGAATGGCTGGCGCGCGAGGTATGGCCTGTCGTGCACTCCGAGGTGCCCGAGGCGCGGCTGATTCTGGCGGGTCCCGGTCGGCCACCTTCCGCCGTCCTCGATACGCGGGGGATCGAGCACGTCGGCCGAGTCGACGATCTCGCAGGCCTGCTGGGCAGCGCACGCGTTGCCGTGGTGCCGACGATCACCGGTATTGGCGCGCGGGTGAAGTTTGGCGAGTCACTCGCGAGCGGTGCAGCCGTTGTCGCAACGTCCTGCGGGGCGGAGGGCTTCGAGGCCGAGGGTTGCTTCGTACGAGCCGACGGCCCCCAAGCGTTCGCTGAAGCGTGCATTGCCCTGCTGCGGGAGCCCAAGCGGGCGAGCGCGCTCGGGCATGCGGGCCGCAGGATGGCGCTCCAGCGTCTCACCTGGCAGCAGACGAGCACCCCGCTCGTGCGCTGGGCCCAGCGCTGTGCGTACGGTGAATCGGCATGAAGTTGCCACAAAGGGCCCCGCGCAGTGTGTCTCCTCGATGGGCGCGGTTGTACCTCGCATATGAGCATCGTGTCCCGAATCACCCCGCCAAGCGGACCCTGATGCGGATGCTGCTGCGCATGGCCGCGCGCTTGCGCCCTCGACCGTTCCCTTGGCGGATGCGCAATGGTGTCGTGCTAGCCATTGCGCCGGCTGATGGATTGGGCTTCCCCGGTACCGTGGGCTGGACCTGCTTTCGCCTGGGGTTGTGGGAGCCACACCTCGAGCGACGTCTGCGCGAGCTCTTGCGCCCCGGCGATGTCGCCCTCGACATCGGCGCGAACCTTGGCTATTTCGCCACGGTCATGGCTCAGAGCGTGGAGGCGTCCGGGAAGGTGCTGGCGTTCGAGCCCGTACCCAGGACGTGGGAGCAACTGCGTCTTGCCGCCGCCTTTAACGGCTTCACGTGGATGACGCCGCTCGCGATGGCCTTGGGCTCAAGTGAAGGCTATGTCGAGTTGGCCGTCGATGCGAGCAATACCGGGAACGCGTCGATCCACCGGTCTGCCACCGCTGAGGGTCACCAACTCGTTCGGGCGCCGGTGCGGCGCCTGGACGATGTCTTGTCGGAGACCGAGACCCCGCCGCCGGCGTTGATCAAGATCGATGTCGAAGGGCACGAGTTCGAGGTGTTGCAGGGCGCACGCGAAACGCTTGCCCGCGGCTGCCCGGCCATTCTGTTCGAGTACGCCCCCGAGCTGGCCAACCGCGCGGGCTGGCATCTGCGTGATATGGGGCGGTTGATCGGACTGGCCGGTCAGTACGACTTTTGCCTCGTGAACGCGGACGGGCTGGAGCCGATCGATGTCGATCGATGGGTGCCGGACCCCGACCGGTATGCCGTGGATGTGCTCGCCCGGCCGCGCCAGGGGCAGCGCGCTGCCAACGGCTAGCGTCGCAGTGCGCGGCGCAGCGACGCGGCAACAGGCACCAACGGCAGGCGCCGAATCGCGGGTCTCGCATTCAGCGTCACGAGCGCGCGAGCAGCAGCCACGCGTAGCTTCCACGCGTCGCGCGGCTGCACGAAGAGCAGGTTGCCCCACACCATCGGAGCCATCGCTGCTCCCGGCCTGTAGCGGCGAAGCCGACGCCAGCGCATCGCGGCGTCGTAGCCGGTCAGCGGCGCCCACTCGGACACGAAGGCGGCGTAGCCCTCGTCGAGCATCACCCGCGCCATGTCGTGATGGTTGTAGCCGAAGTGCTCTTCGGTGCGGTCGTCGATGAACTCGACCATCACGAGCTCGGGCCGCCACCGCTTGAAGTCCATGCCGCGCAGCACCATCAGGTCGGCGCCCTCGGCATCGATCTTGATCGCCGTGACCTCGCTGACGCCGAGCCGATCGAGCTCGGCGGCGAGCGTGGTCACCTCGACGGT
The DNA here is from genome assembly GCA_963766525.1 of uncultured Actinomycetes bacterium. GTDB lineage: Bacteria > Actinomycetota > Thermoleophilia > Solirubrobacterales > Solirubrobacteraceae > CADCVQ01. The sequence goes on along the minus strand of CAVYAX010000014.1, from coordinate 318,361 downwards.
GTGCGTCGCCTTGTGCGTCGGGTCGAAGGCGACCAGCGAGTCGATGCCGGGATGGCGGTCGCTCGTGTAGAACGTCATCTCTCCAGTTGTGTCCGAAACAGCCTTGCGGATGAGCGTGACGTGCGGCTCGTCGGCGTAGGTCGCCGCCAGCTCGCGGTGAAAGTCGGGGTGCGGCTCGAAGGCCAATGTCTGCCAGCCCTGCGCGATCATCGGCCCGCACACAGATGCTCTGTGCGCCCCTACGTCGATGAACGTGCCGCGCTGCGTGTAGCGGAAGGTCTCGAAGAGGCGTCCCTCGGAGAACTCCATCGGCGGGGACTGTAGCCGCTCAGGTCTCGCGGCTTCGGGAGGATGGCGCGGCGAGGATGTCTGCGCCGTACCCGTCAGGGTCGGGCGTGTAGGACGCGAGGTCGGGGATCGCGTGCAGCCGATCCGTGGCGATCTCGAAGAAGGAGTACTCGGCGCACGAGCCAAGCAATGCCCCGAGCTCGCCGACCGTCCAGCCCGCACGCGCGGCCAGCGACGCGGAGTACTCGAAGACGATCCACGGCCGCGACGTCGCGATCGTGTGCAGGGCGCCTCGGACGACGCTCATCTCATGACCTTCGACATCGAGCTTGAGCAGGTCCGGTGGCAGCAGCGCTCCCGCGGCGACAAGGTCATCGAGCCTGCGCGTAGGCACCACGTGCGATTCCGCCACCGGCCCTGCGGGATCTGGATGCAAGGAGGCGCTGCCGGCGAACTGAGCGTCGAAGGCGATCTCCGCGAATCCGTCGTGCTCTCCGAGGGCGAAGGGCAGCGCAGTGACCTGGTCGAAGTCGTTCAGCGCGATCGAGAGACGAAGGCGATCGAGTGTCGGCGGGACGGGTTCGAACGCGTAGACCTTCCCCGTTGGACCCACGCTCTGGGCCATCGTGGCCGTGAAATACCCGAGATTCGCGCCCACGTCGATCGCCGTATCGCCTTCGCCCAAATGCTGGCGGATACAACGCTCGACGTGCGGCTCCCAGCGACCGGTTTGAAAGCAGGTCCAGCCGACCGTCCAGGAGAATGCCAGCCCTTCAAACGGAGAGATCGCCATGATCGCGCCGTTCTCCATTCGCCACGCGAACGGGCGCGGACGGACAGCGACCACGAGGCGCAGCAAGAGGCGCAACAGGGTGCGCTTCCCGCGGTGGTTCGGGATGGTCCGGGCATAGGCGAGGTAGGCGTGAGCCCATCGCGGCGACCGCGAAACAGTAAGAACATGCCCCGCTTCACTACGAGTCATGGACGACCTCGTGATAGGTCTCCACGAGCGCTTCCGCGGCCGCGCGCCACGTGAACGACTCGCTGCGGCGCAGACCCGCAGCCGATAGCGCTTCCCGGGCTGCCGAGTCCTGTAGTACCTCTACGAGCGCGTCCGCGAGCACCTCTGGCCGAGGGTCCACGAGCCGGCAGGCTGCGCCGCAGATTTCCTCGACGAACGGCGCACGAACCGCGACGACGGGCGTGCCGGCGGCCATGGCTTCGAGCACGGGCAGGCCGAAACCCTCGTAGGTGGAAGTCGACACCAGCACGTCGGCGGCGCGGATAAGGCCGGGGAGCAACTCCGGCGTCACATAGTCGAGCACGACCACGCCCTCCAGGGAAGGGGCTGCGGCGAGGTACGCGGCACGCGCGGGCTGCGGGGGGCCGGCGAGTGCCAGCTGTGCTCGGGTGCGGCGGTGCACCTCTGCCCAGGCGTCAAGGAGGAGGGGGACGTTCTTGCGTTCTGTGTATCCACCGGTCCGCAGGACGAAGGGCGCACGCAGGCCGAGCTCTGCCAGCTGGCGGGCGTCGAGCGGCTGCGTACGGGGGCTGATGCGCTGCCCGGGCCCAAGGGGAACGACCTTGATGCGCTCTGCCGGAACTTGGTACACATCGCCCAACTGTTCAGCGGTGAAGTGAGTTGGTGTGATCACCTTGGAGGCCCCTACGATGATGTCCTGCATCCACGGCGGAGCGGCGGCTTCGTCACGGAACCGTAGGGCCGACAAGTCATAGATCGTGGCAATGAACGGCGTACGCGAAGGAGGGGGGACGTCCAGGCCGAGCAGGTGAACGATGTCGGCCGAGCGGGATGCACGGGACGGCATCCGGCCTCGGCGCGCGGGATACCACCGCCCCGACATCGTCTGCGACGAGCGGCGCGCGGCGCGGCCACCGACGACACGGAGTTGTACGCGCACATCGCGCGGCTTCGAGCGCAGCTCCTCCAAGAGGCGGTGCTCCGCTGCCTCGAGACCCATTCGCTGGTCGCTGCGGGGGCCGCAGACGAGCGCCACGTCTACCATGACCGCCGCCGCCACGGTGCTCCGCGCGCGCCTACACATGCGCTACGCGCAGATAGATGGTTTCGTACAGGGGGGCCACGCGGCTCCAGGAGTATTCGGCCGCTTGGGCGCGGCCGCCGCGGATGAGGCGGCTGCGAAGCCCACTGTCGGCCACGAGTCGCACCAGCGCGGCTGCGAGCTGGCCAGCGTCGTCGGGGCGGACGAGCAGCGCGTTCTCGCCATCGCGCGCGAACTCCGGGATACCGCCCACGCAGGCTGCCACTGCGGGGGTGCCGGCGGCCATGGCTTCCAGAAGCGCGATCCCGAACGCCTCCTGCCGTGACGGGAATGCGAACGCGTCGGCGCCGGCCATGAGCTCCGCGAGGCGCGCGCGACCGATCGACCCGACGAAGGAAACCTCGTCCACCAACCCGAGCTCGGTGCGCAGACGCTCAAGGTTCGCGCGCTCAGGCCCGTCGCCGGCGACGACGAGGCGGCGGCCGGCGAGCGATGTCCGGACCTGCGCATACGCGCGGAGTAGGAGATCGACGCCCTTCTGGTGGACGAGCCGCCCGGCGAAGAAGATGTAGTCGCCGCGCGGGTCACCCGGCGCACGAGGTAGGTCGAACTCGGACACATCCACGGCGTTTGGCAGAACCATCGTCGGGGCGACCACCTCGAGCTCCTCGCCGATCTCTTCGAGGACGGCCCGCGACGGGGCCGTGACGACTGCGGCGTGGCGCAACATGGCTTTGAGGCCCCACCGCAGCGTCCGTGATCGCTGGAGGTCGGCATGGGCGTCATTTCGCAGTTCGCCGTGCGCGCTGAACACAATCGGCGCCCGGATCAGGCGACGTAGCGCTCCGACATATGCTGCGTTGGGCCCGGCCCCGTGGACATGCAGGACATGCGGCCCGAACGCGGACACCACCCGAAGCAGCGTGCCAGCCGATCTGGGGGCAACGGCAGCGAAACGCGCGACCGCCGCGACGCGCTGCGCCGGAAGACTCAGGCTCACCCGACGCACGTTCACGCCGTCCATCACCTCGCTGCGGGCCGCGTCAGATGGCCAGTGGTTGGTCAAGATCATCGGATGGTGGCCGCGCCGCAGCAGCTCACGCGCCAGTTGTCGCGTTATTTCCTCGATACCACCGGTATGAGGGTAAAACGCGCTGGGTACGAGCAGGACGCGCAGGTTTCTACCTAACCCGACCGACCACCAAGGCGACATCGGCGGCAACCGCCTGGTCGCCGACTTTGGACTCCAGCCAGTCGAAGTCGAACCGTCCGCGCGTCAGTCGGGATTGCGCTGTGCGCAATTGGCGAACACGCTTTGCGAGGGGCATCCATGTCCACAGGAGCGTCTTGCGGAACAGCAGCTTCACCATCTCACGCGCGCGGCGGCGTCGCTGGAGGGCCGGGTCGGGATCCCAATAGCGCATCGACGACATGCCGATCGGCTCGAAGCCCGATCGGTCCAGGGCGATACGGAGCGAATCCTGTGTCCAGTAGAAGGTGTGGCTGATGACGATCTGGCGCCACTTGAGCCCGTAGTGACGGGCGGCGAGGCTACCGATGTCGCATGTGGCCACGACGACGAGTCCTTCGGGTCCGAGCAGTTGACGACAAAGCGCGAGTTCCGCCACCGGGTCGACAAGGTGCTCGAGGACATCGATCATCACGATCATGTCGAACGGCTTCTGCGCGGGCATCGTCGCGAGGGTCCCCGCGTGAACCGGGAGTCCTCGACGTTTCGCAGCATCGGAGAACTTGGGTGCCGGCTCGACGCCCATGACGTCCCAGCCGCAGTGGATCGCGGCAGACAGGAGGTGTCCTGCGGCACAGCCGACTTCCAGCAGCCGGCCAGGACCCCCCGCCAGTCTCGTCAGTCTCTCGGCGAAGGCGTGCCAACCTGCTGCTTGGTCCGGGCGTACGTCAACGTAGTGCTCCACTTCCCAGGAGCTGGGCTGGGCTTGGTCGGCATAGAAGCGGATGATGTCCGCCGCGGTGGGGCGGGGGTCCGGCGTCTGGACGCCGCACGCTGGACAGCGCGAGATGATCCAATGCGGCACGTCGGGCGTTGCCTTCAGATCCCAGGCGACGCGGTTGCCTGCGCCGTACGAAGGGAACGCGACACGAAAGCTCGGCTCGAGAGCTTCGTGCGAGCAGATCGGACACGGCATCGAGTCAACCCTACTTGTCCCGTGAGAGCCGCAGCCGCCGCGCCGCGCGCGTCCGTGGCGGCAGTAGCATCGCGGCATCACCGGAACCGGCTACAGCGCGGCGGAGCATCCGCGCCACGCCCTCGTCCTCAGCCTCCTGCGCGAGGAATGCCCACCCCCGGCCCGGGTGGTGGAACTCGGCGCCGCCCCGGGTGCGCAGTCCCTCGGTCTGGCGAAAGCTGGATACGACGTCACCGCCGTGGATATCGGCATCAGATCGGATGCGTGGGAGGGGGCGCCGGAGGGGACCATGGTGAATCGCTTCCGCGAGGCTGGTGTCGCACTCGTGCTGTGGAACCTCGAGGTGACGCCCTACCCCTTGCCCGATCGAGCGTTCGACGCCGTCCTCCTGACGGAGGTGTTCGAGCACCTGCGCGAGTATCCGATCACCGCGCTGCACGAGGCCCGTCGCATCCTGAAGCCGGGCGGGTGCTTGTATCTCACGACACCGAATGCCGCCTATCTCCGCAACCGCGCCCAGCTCTTGGTCGGACGAAGCACGGCGTCGGCCCTGCCCGACTGGATCGGAGGCATCCCCTTCGCCCGCCATGCTCGCGAGTACACCTTCGGCGAGATGCGCGAACTGCTGCGGCTTGCGGATCTGGAGCCGGTTGTGATGACGAGCCGCCACCTGCACATCGGCAGCGGGCGGGCATCGGCGGCGGCTCGCGCCGGCAAGACGCTCATGGACCGCATCGCGCGCGCTCGGCCGACGTTCGGCCCGGCGATCGTCGTCGTGGCGCGCCGGCCGGGCTGAGGACGCCGCGTCAGCCAGACCTGCGTCCCAGCGCCACGCGCGCGGCGCTCCAGCGTCTGCGCAGCAGCGACCCCACGAGCAGCGCGAGCCGCGCGGTTGGCCAGGACAGCGGCGTTCCGTGCTTCTTCAGGAAGCGCCGCTGGCCGGCGTAGAAGTGCCGCAGCCGAGCGAGAGACGCGCCGGACGACGCGCCGCCGACATGCGTCGTCATCGCCGCGGGCGTGAAGACGACCTGCCATCCGCGCGCCGTCATGCGCTGCTGCAGGTCGGCCTCCTCGCCGTAGAGCCAGAAGTCCTCGTCGAAGCCGCCGACCTCGGAAAGCGCATCCCTTCGCAGCAGCAGACATGCGCCGATGAGGAAGTCGACGCAGCGTTCCTCGTCGTGCTTCCACGTCCCGAGATCCTCGATCAGCCCGAGCGTTCGAAGCGGGCGGTGAAGCCCGAACGGCCTCGAGCAGGAGCCGGCCACGCCCGCGGGAACGGCCATGCCGAACGCTGCAGCGTCCCGTCGATGTTGTGAAGCCGAGCCCCGATCGCTCCGGCCCGCGGGTGCCGTCCGCGCGCGGCGAGGAGCTCGCTCAGTGCGCCCGGCTGCAGGAACGCGTCGGAGTTCAGCAGCAACACGTACTCGCCTCCGCACTGGTCGAACGCGATGTTGTTCGCGCGGGCGAACCCCACGTTCGCCCCGAGCCCGATGAGCTGCACGCCCGGAAATCGCTTGCGGACGAGCTCGGTGCTCCCGTCCCTGGAGCCGTTGTCGACGACGATCGTGTGCACACCGACCTCGGACTGCGCTTCCACGCTGAGGAGGCATCGCTCCAGCAGGTCGCGGGTGTTGTAGTTGACGACGACGATGTCGATACCGCCATCGCGAGCGATCCCCGGCGACACGCCCAGCGCCGTCTCGACCTCTCCGGCGCGGGCCTCCCAGGTCGCCGCGGCAACCGCCGAGCGACGAGCCGCCGTGCGCCCGGGACCATCGGCCGCCATCGCCCGCTCGGCCTCGGCGATGAACTCCTCGGCGGTCGCCGCGACCGCCACGTGTTGCTCCAGACCCGTCGTGTTCCCGGCCGGCGTGGCGATGACCGGCCGGCCGGCCGCCAGGTACTCGTAGAGCTTCAGCGGATCCAGGCTCCGCGTGAAAGGCGTGACGAGGTGCGGCACCAGGCACACGTCCAGCGCCTCCAGATAGCTGCGCACCGCAGCATGCGGGCGAACGCCGAGGTAGTGCACGTTGCTCGCCCCCAGGAGCCGCTCGCTATCCGAGGCCGGCAGCGCGTTCGGACCCAGGAGCACGAAGGACCACGCCGGCCGCAGGGCGGCCATCCGGGCCAGCAACTCGACGTCGAGCCTCGATGCGTGCAGCGTTCCGACGTAGCCGAGTCGTGGCCGAGGAAGACTCCCCACGTCGTCGGGGGGGTCCGCGACGGCGGACGGCGCGTCCACGGCGTTGGGCAGGTAGCGCACATTCTCGCTCCACGACCGAGCGGAGCGCTCGAGGTCCCGCGAGCAGGCCAGCACGAGCTCGGCCTTCGCCCCCAGCGACTCGATCCGCCGCTGAACGGCGGCGCGCCGGGCCGGGTCGGTCTCGAACGCCGCCCAATCGTCGGTGAGGTCGTACACGATCCGCTCTACGCCCAAGCGATCGACCAGCGTGGCCGCCCGCGGATCCTGGGTCCACAGCATCGCGCGCTCGATCCCGAGCGCTTTCGCCGCGTGTCTGATCTGCATGGCCTCGAGGTGGTCGCTGTGGCGCTGAAACCGCGCGCCCGGGAGTGGGCGGATCGGGCGGATGGCCCAGACGTTCGGCGCCACGGACCGGACCCCGGGCGGTCGCCAGTCTCGGACTTCGCGCGGGCGCAGCGGGATCTCGGCAAACAGAAAACGCGAGCGCGGGTGTCGCTGCGCGAGGGCGCGGATGAGCAGCTGGTTGCGCCGCTCGACCTCATCCCAACGCTCTTGCGCGACCACGATCCAGTCCGGAAGTCGCTTGGCCCGGGTATGAGGCATCGCGACGAGGATAGGTGCCTGACCCCCCCGAAATGCCCGGCCGAGCCAACCCATGCATCGGCTAAGCTGCCCTCGCCGTCGTCGGGGGGCGCGCGGCACCATCGGTCGCGTTTCGGGGCGCCTTCTCACGGAGCTACGTCATCGAGATTCTCCTTCCCGCACATCAGGCTCAAGCTCCCGGAGGCATCGGCGTTATCGCCGCGGCGCTCGCGCGCCACCTTCCGCACGCGCTGCCACCGGCCGATCGCCTGACGGTCCTCGGCCTCGACGACGCCGACCGCCTGCCGCAAGCATCGCCAAACGGCGCGCGGCTGGAGTCGCGCCTGTCGGTCGGTCGCCTGCTCTACGAGCAGGCGACGGTCGCCGCACGAGCGCGCTCGGCGGACCTCGTGCACCTCTGCGACGCGCGGCCGCTGCTGCTGTCGGCGGCGCCGTTTCTCATCACGGTGCACGACGTGACCTTCGTGGACCATCCCGATTGGATGCCGCGCCACGTAGCCCTGTACAAGAACGCGATGCTCCGCACGGCGGTCCTTAGGCGTCCGCGCGCGATCGTGTGCGATTCGCACCACACCCGCCGCCGGCTGCTCGAGGTTCTGCCCGCCGCGAAGCGCGCACGGATCGAGGTCGTCCACCTGGGCGTGGACGTACCGCACGACGGCGCGTTGTGGCAAGCAGAACGGGAAGCGCCGTACTTCCTGACCCTCTCGACGATCGAACCGCGCAAGAACCATCTCACCTTGCTGGCGGCGTACCGCCACCTGCGGCGTCAGGGGTTTCCCTTGCGGTGGAAGATCGCCGGGACGGCCGGGCATCTGGCGGCGCCGATCGTGGCTGCGCTCCGAGCGGAGGACGACGTGGACGTCATGGGCTACGTCAGCGACGAGGAGCGCAGCCGCTTGCTCCGCGGCGCCACCTTCTTCGCGCTGCCCTCGCTCGAAGAGGGCTTTGGGTTTCCGGTGCTCGAAGCGATGGCTCGCGGCATCCCCACGGTCTGCTCGAAAGGCAGCGCGCTGGACGAGGTCGCCGGTGAGGACAGCTTGCGCGTGGATCCGACGGACCGCGAGGCCTGGGTCGACGCGCTGAGCGCGCTCGGCCATGATCCGGCGCTGCGCGAAGAGCTGTCGGACAAGGGGCGCCGGCGCGCGCAAGGCTTCTCGTGGGATGCCACCGCCAAGCAGCTGGTGACGCTGTACGACGAGATTCGGCACGAGGTGGATGCGGCGCGCCGTCCCGGCGGCATCACGCCGTGAACGTCCTCTTGGAGGACGCGCGGGAGATCGAAATGTACCCGCGCGCTCAAGTACACCCGTTTCCGGCCGATTAGGTAGGCACAACGTTTGCCTAGTGCAAACCCAGCCGCTCGAGCAATGTCGACCGGAGCACGCGACGCGTGCACCGGAGCGATCGCGGTGGGGTCAGACGCTGCTCTACCCAACCATCGTCACGGAGATCGCAATGTCCCTAAAGCCCGGAAAGCTTTCGCTCGCTGCAACCGTCCTCGCGCTGGCCGCGTGCGCCGTCGTCCCTGCCGGCGCTTCGGCGGCCCTGACCGACAGCCAGGCCGTCACAGGCACGGTCATCGCCGCCTCGCTCGCCATCGGCACGCCCGCCCCGGCGCTGTTCGGAACGAGCCTTGGCACGGACAGCACTGCCGACACGTCCGGCGGCCTCGTCGCCCTCACGGTGATCGGGCCCTGGATCGCGCGTGTGTCCGGCACGAACACCGGCAAGCTCGCGGCCACGACAGCGCTGGCCCCATGTCTCGGCAGCACGCCGGTCCTGAACAACTCGCTGACCGCGTTCGCGACCGCCACGCTGGGCAACTTCACCGCGGCGTCGACGACCGGCAGCCCGCAGACGCTGTCCGGCAGCGCCACGCAGATCGCCTCCGGCATCGGCTCGAACGTGGTCACGATGACCTACCGCCACAACCCCAACGCCAGCGATCAGCTCACGGCCGGCTGCACGTACGCCCTCACGAGCACCGTCGCGATCGCAGCGTCCTGACCATCAAGGGCAGCCGCCATCACGGATGCGCGCGCGATCCGGCCACCGGCCGGATCGCGCCGTTGTGCGGCGCTTGACGCGAAGCGTGCGATCGTGGACCGAAGCGCCATGCGCCTCCACCGCCGATCATTCATCCTCCTCGCGGTCGTCATGGCGGTGGCGGCTCTCACGCCCGGGCCGGGCCGTCACGGCGAATCGTCCGCGCTACTGGGCCTGGGGCTCGTGTCCCCCGCGACGTTCGGCACCGCCCTGGGAACGCCCGGGCCGGTCGACAGCACGGGCGGCACGGTGCTCGTGACAACGGTCCTCGGGGGGTGGACCCTGCGTGTGAGCGGCACGGACAACGGCCGCCTGCACCGCACCTGCGCGCAGGGCACGACGCCGCTGACGAACCCGCTCAAGGTGTACGCGACCGGCGCGATCGTCTCGAACTTCTACGGCGCCACGAGCGCAACGCCGATGACGCTGACCGGAAGTTCGCAAGCGGTGGCGGGCGGCAGCGGCCTCGCGAACGTGCTCCAGCCTGTGGTGCTGCATTACCGGCACACGCTGGCAGCGAGCGACCAGCTCGCGGCGGCCTGTCCATATCTGGAAACGACGACGATCGAGCTCAGTGCCCCATGACCGCACGCTGCGATACTCGACCACCAGTGCTCGCCTTCCTCGCCGCGGCCGCGATGCTCGCGGCGCTGGCCGTCACTGCTCCGACAGCGGGAGCGCAGACGCCGGATCGCGGGCTGTTCGGGATCGCACCCGCCAAGGTGCTCATCTCGACCAAGCCGCCGGTCAACGTCCAGCCGCTGCAGGTCACGAACACGACCCGGCGCACGTACGACGTGATCGCCTTCGTCGCGCCGCTTCGCCAGGCTCCCGACGGCGGCCTCGTCTACGACCCGTCGCAACGCGCGCGGCGCGTCGGCGCGCGATCGCTGCGGCTCGGCGTCAAGCGCTTCACGCTGGCGCCCGACGCCCGGCGCAACCTGCCGTTGCGCTGGGTGCGCACGCTTCCCAATTCTCGGGTCGCTCCGATGGGCGTCGTCATCCAAGGCATTCCCCGCGGCGTCAAGCAAGGCGCCGGCGTCAGCACGATCTACCGGCTCATCGGCACGTATCTGCTCGGGCTTCCGGGTGGCCGCCGGGACGGGCGCTTCGTCAGCCTGACCGCCGAGCAGGGCGCCAAGCGGACGTTGCTCTTCACCGCGACCGTGCGCAATACGGGCACGACCTACGACCAGCCGAGACGTGGGCGCATGACGATCGCCGACGCGAGCGGGCGCGCTGTCGCGCGCGCGTCCTTCAAGGGCGATCTCATCCTGCCGGGCTCGCAGCGCTCGTTCGCGGTGACGACCGCCAAGCTGCTGCCAGCCGGCAAGTACACGGCCACGTCCACGATGCTCTTCGGGCGATCGCGCAAGCCGAAGGGGATCCGCAAGAGCTTCACCCTCGTCGGGCCCAACGAGCTGCCGACGACGAAGCTCCGGATCTTGGACGTCAAGGGATTCGGCTATGTCGGCGAGGCCGCGAGCGTGTCGGTTCGCGTGCGCAACACGGGCACGAGAGCCGCCATGGCGAACGTGCGGACCGCGCTGATCGAGGCGCCCGGCGGCCGGCGCGCCACCAAGCCGAGCGCGACAACGACCGCGAGCGGCTCGATCGAGCCCGGCGAGGCGTCGACGTTCAAGCTCGATCTCGGCGCGCTGCGCGACACGGATTACCAGATCGACGCCACCGCGCTCGCCCAAGGCACCGCCTTCGGCACGCAGTCGATCACGATCACCCCGCGGCCGGAGCGATCGCTCGCGTCGCGGATCAAGCGCTTCGTGTCCGACCACGCCGTGCTGCTCATCGGACTGCTCGCGGCGATCGTGCTGATCGCGATCGGCGAGTCGACGCGACGCTACCGGCGCCGGCTGCGCGCGCAGGTCCCGGCGGCGGGACCCGTTCAGGGTCCGCCACCGGTCCGGGTCCGCGGCCCCGGCCGGCCGACCCGACGGCCGCACGGACCTCAACGCCGCAAGCGCCGATCGCCTCGCGACGGTTGCCGGCATCGGTCCGAACGCCGCTGCCCGGATCGTCGCCTATCGCGATGAGTTCGGCAGCTTCGCCGTGGTCGCGGACCTCTCGCAGGTCGACGGCTTCGACGCGGAGCGCGTGGCGGTGCTCGAGCCACAGCTCGAGGTCATCTGAGACCGGGGCGTGTCATGCCGTTCGTGACGAGCGCGAGCAGGACGCGTTGGGAGAACACGCGCCGTAGGTGAGGTCGAGGTTCTCGCGGATGCGCTCTGAGTGGACGACCATGCCGCGCACGACGCGGATCGGCGACGTTCTTAGGTTCAGGGCCAGTCGAGCAGCTGAGCGAGCTCGGTCGGCCCGAGCTCGATCAGGCCGCTGCGCTCGACGGGCTGATACTCGCCGGCGTGCAGTGCGAGCCACGTGACGGTCCGCTCGGCAGGGTCCACGAGCAGTACCTCGTCGACGTCGTGCTCGGCGTAGAACGGAAGCTTCTGGCGGCTCTCGTCGTCGGGCGACAGAATCTCCACGACGGCTGCGGCCGTCGCGTGCCAGACGCCGGCTGCCCCTGGGCGGTGCAGGCCTCCGTCGGGCACGCGGAAATCGTGCTCGGACTCGCCGAGATTGAACTCGCTCATCGCGAGCAGCAACCCAGCCGCTCGGGCGGGCTGGTCGAGCAGAAGCGCAAGCTGCGTGGAGACACGCGCGTGCTCCAGGCTGGGGCCGGGAACCATGTGGCGGACGCCCTGCCAGACCTCGTCGAGACGGTCCACGCCCGCTCGGCGACGGCGCTCCAGCAGCGCCTGGAGCTCCGGTGGAGGCGTCCCGAGTACAAGCGTTGCCATGCCGTAAGGCTAGCCCAGAGCGCCCCCGTCAGCGCGCGAGCCGCCACGGGGATCGCATGCCCGACGGGTCGCGCGCTGCGGAGGTGTTGCTTACGCGGGCATGTACGTCTGGGCGGCTAGCCGGGCTCGAAGATCCCGGCAACCGGGAGCTCGAATCCAGGCAGCAGCGGCGACGTCAGGGTCTCGCCCGGGCTGAAGTCGAGGCTCACATCGAACCTTGGCGCCTCCGAGTCGCTCCCGGGGGAGCCGTGGCATCGTCATGGTATCCTTCAGGCATTCGAGCTACCATTGACAAGGCAGGTCGGCTGGTCATCCCGAAGTCGTTGCGGGTTCAGGTCGGGCTGCGGCCTGGGGTCGTCGAGGTCGTCGTCGACGGGGCCGGCTTGCGCGTCGAGGCGCTTGCTGGCGAGGCGCTGGTCGAGCGCGGCGATCTGCTCGTGATTCCGGCCGCAGGTACCCCGATCGGCGACGACGTCGTGCGCGAGCTGCGCCATGGCGACCAGCGCTGAGCGCCCGCTGCTCGTCGACACGAGCGTCGCCGTCGCGCTCGTGGTCGCCGATCACGAGCAACATGACGACACGTTCGAGCGGTTGCGCGGTAGGCGGCTCGGGCTCGCCGGTCACGCGGCGTTCGAGACGTTCTCCGTCCTGACGCGGCTGCCTGCCCCGGCGCGGCGCACGCCGGCGGTCGTCGCGCGGATCCTCGCGACGAGCTTCCCGCACTCGCGGTTCCTCGGCGCCGACGCGAGCGCCTCGCTCCTCGCCCGGCTCGACTCGATCGGGATCGCCGGCGGGTCGGTGTACGACGCACTGGTGGGCGCCGTGGCCGCGGAGCACGGCCTCGCACTGGCAAGTCGCGACCGCCGGGCGCTCGAGACCTACCGGCGGCTCGACGTCGAGGTCGAGCTTCTTGCGTGACGGGTGACCGTCGCTTCAGGGCGCCGCGGTGCCCGCGAGGCGTCCGACGATCTGCTCGGCGTAGCGCGCGTAGTGGCCGAGGTCGAAGATCGTGTCGAGGTCCAGGCCGAGCTCGGGGCGCTCGGAGAGGAGCTCGCGCAGATGGATGCGCTCGTCCCACGCGCGTTGTGCGAGCTCCTGCGCGACGCGGTAGGCCTCGTCGCGCGTCATGCCGCTCGTGACGAGCGCCAGCAGCACGCGCTGGGAGAACAGCGCGCCGTAGGTGAGGTCGAGGTTCTCGCGCATCCGGTCCTCGTGGACGACCATGCCGCGCACGACGCGGATCGCGAGGTGGTGCAGGTAGTCGAGCAGGATCGTCGAGTCGGGCAGGATCACGCGCTCGGCGCCGGAGTGCGAGATGTCGCGCTCGTGCCACAGCGCGACGTTCTCGACGGCTGCCGTCGCGTTGCCGCGCAGCACCCGTGCGAGGCCGGTGATGCGCTCGGTCGTGATCGGGTTGCGCTTGTGGGGCATCGCGCTCGAGCCCTTCTGGCCGGCGCGGAAGGGCTCCTCGACCTCGCGGACCTCCGTGCGCTGGAGGTGGCGGATCTCCGTGGCGAGGCGCTCAAGGCCGGCGCCCGCCAACGCGATCGCCTGCAGCAGCTCGGCGTGGCGGTCGCGGGCGACGACCTGCGTCGAGACGGGCTCGGGCTCGAGGCCGAGGCCGGCGAGGACGCGCGCTTCGAACTCCGGCGACGTCGCCGCGTAGGTCCCGACCGCGCCGGAGATCGCGCCGACGGCTGCCTGGGCGAAGGCGCGCTCCAACCGCTCGGCGTTGCGCCGCGCCTCCATCGCGAAGCCTGCGAGCTTGATGCCGAACGTCGTCGGCTCGGCGTGGACGCCGTGGGTGCGCCCGACGCACACCGTCCCGACGTGCTCGCCTGCGCGCTCGGACAACGCCGCTTCGAGCTCGCGCGCGCCCGCGACGAGGATCTCGCCGGCCGCGCGCAGCTGCAAGCCGGTCGCCGTGTCGAGGACGTCGCTCGAGGTCAGGCCGAAGTGGATCCAGCGGCCCGCGTCGCCCGCGGACTCGCTGAGGACGTCGACGAAGGCCGCCACGTCGTGATCGGTCGTGCGCTCGCGCTCGTTGACGGCCTCGACGGTGAACGTCGCCGCGCGGATCGCCTCGAGCTCCGCCTCCGACGGCCCCTCCATGGCCTCGCACGCCGCGACCTCGACGCGCCGCCACGCCTCCATCCGCGCGTCGTCGGTCCACAGCGCGCCCATCTCCGCGCGGGTGTAGCGGGCGATCATCCGGCTGGTTCGGTTGGCTCGACGGTGACGGCCACGGTGCGGTTGGCGACCCGCAGGCGTGCTGCGGGGTCGGCGGCCAGGCGGTCCGCGACCGCGCTCGTGACCGTGAAGCGCAGGGTGCCCGTGGCGGTCGCTCCCGGGGCGATCGGCTCGAGCAGCTCGCCGGCGGCGTCGCGCGCGCTGGCGCCCAGCGGCGACTCGTCGTCGCCCGACAGGAGCACCGGCGTCTTGATCGTCAGCGGGCGGTTGCCGCGGTTGGTCACGCTGGCGCGCACCGCGACGAGGGCGCGGGCCGTCACCTCGGACGTCGGGCCGAGCTCAGCGGAGCGCACCTGGACGCGCGGCACGCGGTAGACGCCGTCCGACGTCGTCGACGTCGTGGACGTCGAGGCGGGGGTGGAGGTGGTGCGGGGCGTCGTGGTCGTCGACGACCGCGCCCGCTCGGGGGTGGTCGCCGTAGCGGCGGTCGTCGCCGGGAGGACGGGGTCGCTCGTGGCATCGTCGCCCGACAGCTTCGCCAGCCCGATGCCGATCACCGCGCCGGCAAGCCCGGCCACGACCACGACCGCGACGAACTTGCCGAGGCCGCGCAGCAGCATCTGTGGGTCCATCCGCACGCCGCCAGTATGCCCGCTGCGTCCCCGCCGACAGCGACAGCCCGGCCGGAGCCGGGTCCTCGCATTGCAAGCGGTTCGGTCGCTCGACCGGCTTCTACCGCGAGCCCAGCACCTGGAAGGCCCTCATCTCGCCCCGGATCCGTAGCGGGAAGCAGCCCGTGAACGGCGTGTAGGAGTGCACCGGCCCGGAGCGTGCCGCGATCTGCGCGGGGCTGCTGGCCGATAGCGGCGCGTTTTGGCTCCAGCGCCCCCGGGGGTTGATCGTGGCGCCCGGGTGCGTCGCCACGGGCCGCACGCGTGACGAGGTCGAAGCGCTCGTGAGCGGCGCGGTTGAGCAGCACTTGGGCATGATGCGCGAGCACGGGTTGCCGGCACCGACGCCCTCGCACTTCGCTGGCTTCGTCGCGGCGTAGCGGCGACTGGGTGGGCGTTGCCTCAGCGCCCTGACGCGCAGAGGTAACGTCCGGCGCGTGCTCGATGGGCTTTCGGACGACGTACGCGATGCGCTCGAATGCGCGCCCGAGGACGAGCGGGCGCTGCTGGAACTACGCCTGACATGGCCCGACTTGGCCGACGCCGAGGCGCGCATCGCGTCGCGCTTGCGGGTCTTTCTCGTGACTTGGGATCCGCTGGGCTGGAACGATCGTCCGCCGGCGCGCGCCACCGCGACCGGGGACGGCGACGGATGCGAGGTGGTGCTCTACCTGCCGCTGGCCGAGACCCTCGCGACGGCCCGGACCTCGGGCGAGCGCGTAGCGGGAGTGCTCGGCGCGTTCGCGGCCTCGGTGCTGGCCGTCGGCGTGCGCTTCGAGCAGGCGCTGGTCGCAGGCGCCTACCCGCAGCTCGCGTTCACGGGCAACGCTCCGAGCCTGCTGTCGGAGGTCGAGCAGCCGACCGGGCTCGCACCGCCGGTGGTCGAGCTCGCAGGCGAGGGCTGGGAGCCGATCGGGCTTGGCGCGATCCAGGACCTCGTGCAGGAGGCGTTCGGGCCCGTCGACCTCGATCGGTCGCCGGTACGGCTGGAGGCCATAGGCGAGCCGGCCGCCGGATGCCCGGCCTGCGCGGGGCAGCGACTCGGCTTTCCCGCCGAGCTCTTGGACGCCGCCCCCGCGATGTGCGCGCCGCATGCCGAGCAGGCGCAGGCCATCGCCGACGAGCGCATGGATCGTGGCTGGGCGAGCAACCATGACGGCATGGACGCGATCCTTGGGGCGTCGTCGATGCTGGGCGAGCCGACGTTCGGACTCTCCCTCGAGCTCTTGCGCCGCCTCGACGACATCGCGCGCCGCGACCCGGCGGGCATGCTGGCGAACGCCGAGCTCGCTCGCGACGCCGAGCTTGCGCTCCGCGTCGCCGAGCGCTTGGCTGGCCGGCCCGAGGACGTCGAGGAGCTCATGGCGTACGAGTACTTGTCGCCGGAGTGGCTGGTCGAGCTGCCGATGGCGCTCGCAGCCGGTGGCTTGGTCGACGAGGCCGTCGCCGTCGGTGACGCGTTCGCGGAGCTCTACGCAGGCGAGGCCGCGACGCTCGCCCGCGACGTGGCGCTGATCCTCGCTCAAGCCGGCCGCGCCGATGAGGCACGCGAACGCCTCGACGCGAGTCTGCGGCGTGGCCCCGGAGATGCGTGGACGCACATCGGCGCCGGCGACGTGCATGCCGCGCTGAACGACGCGGCGCACGCCGAGCGCGCCTATCGCCGGGCGCTGGCGATCGCGCAGCGCCGCGGCGGGCACGCCGACGACGCCGCCGTGGCGTTGCAGCGCCTCGGCGAGGTGCTCGCCGGCCAGCGCGGGCGCGAGCACGATGCGGCGGAGGCGAGCCGGGAGGCGCATCGCGCGGCAGAGGCGGCGGATGGCGGGCAGCGCGTCGTCGCGGCGAAGGTCGGGCGCAACGACCCCTGTCCCTGCGGCAGCGGAAGCAAGCACAAGCGCTGCTGCGGAGCCTGACCTCGCGGGGTTCCCGACCCAGCCGACGTGCCACGACGCGGCTTGGAGGACGGCGTCGCTTTGGACCGCGACGGCCGTCGCGCCGGTGCCACGGCGCGGTTCAGAGGACGGCGTTGACCTCTGCGAGGTCGAAGGCTGCGGGGTCGAACTCGGAGGTCGTCTCGAGCCCCAGCCACTCGAGCATCGAGGCGTGACGATCGTTCCGGGGGTCGGCGAGCGTCTCGCGTTCTGCGCGTCTGACCTCGGCAGTCTCGCGCTTGTGTGTCACCGTGAAGACACCGCGGCTCGTCGGGCGGCGCTCGTCGCGCCGTGAGGCCCCCGCGCCGCTGCAGGCGTGGCTATGGCTTCGAGGCGTCCGCCGCCCCGGGTAGCTTGCGATCGATCGTGACGGCTCCGGGACGCAATCGACCGTGCCCGTGTGGAAGCGGGGCGAAGTACAAGAAGTGCTGCGGCGCGGGCGAGGTCGTCGCGCGCGGCGGCGCGTTGAAGCCGCGCTACGAGCCCGGTGCCGAGCGCGATCCGGCCTACTGGCGCGCGCTCAAGGTCGCGCGCAACAGGTTCGTCTTCCCGGAGGTGGCGTGGGAGGACCCGCGGACGACGGCGGCACTGCTCGGACTGCCCCAGCGCCCGGGGTTCGATGCGCGCCGCCTGCCGACCGACGAGGACTTCGATGCGCTCATCGCGCAACTCGAGCGTCGCGCGCAGGCGGGTGCCGCGGGCGTGTGGATGCGCGGCGGTCCCTCCGGCGACGAGGTGGTGTTCGCCTTCCCGCTGGACCGCGAGCTCACCGCGGCGATCAAGCGGCTGCCGGGCCGGCGCTTTCACTCCGCCGACAGGACGTGGGTCGTCCCGGCGGTGCCCCGCTTGGCCGTCTCGCTGGAGTCGCTGCTCGACGACCATCCGTGGCTCACGATCACCGAGGGCGTCGCGGACTGGCTCGACGCGAACGCCGGGACGTGGTCGGCGATCGGGACGATGCTCGAGGACGAGGGCTCGCCGTACTTCGTCATCCTCACGATCTCCGGCGACTCGCCCGCGGACCTGCTCGACGCCGCCGCCGGGCGCGACGGCGCCGCGCTGCTGCTGCCCGCCACAGCGGCTGCCATGCGGCTGCTCGACGCGTACCCGTCGATCGGGCACGACGCGCCGGCCAGCGCCGCGATGTGCGCGCTGCGCGACGGCAGGCGCCCGGCGGGCGCGACGCTCGAGCTCGGCCGCGACGAGGAGGGCGCGGACCGCTTCGAGCTGCGGACGGACTGGTTGTTTGATGCAGCGCGAGCGTTCGCGATGCTCCCCGAGTGCACGCTGGCGTTCCGGCGCGACGAGGAGTGCTCGTACGCCTTCCAGGAAGACGTGCTCGCGGTGCCCGCCGACGCCTCGCTCGCCGATCGCCTGCGCGAGCTGCTCGAGGCGCACCCGGACGTCGCGGTCACCGACGCCGCCGCGCGCCGGCTGCACGTGCTCGAAGCTGAGCGCGACCGCGCCGAGGCGACGATCGCGCTGTCGCTCGCCCGCGACGCGGAGCTCGAGGTCGACGGTCTCGGCGGAGAGCTGCGGCCGTTTCAGCGCGCCGCCGTCGTCTACGCCCTCGCGCAGCGGCGCACGTTCCTCGCCGACGAGCAGGGGCTCGGCAAGACGATCGAGGCGCTCGCGGCGCTGCAGGCCGACGGGGCGTTTCCGGCAGCGGTCGTGTGCCCGGCGAGCATGAAGCTCGTCTGGCAGCGCGAATGCGAGCGCTGGATCCCGGGGCGGAGCGTCGCCGTCCTGCATGGCCGCGGCGTGGAGGGCTGGTCCACGAGCGGCGCCGGGGTGGCCGACATCGTGCTGTGCAACTACGACATCCTCGAGGCGCACGCGGAGCGCTTGGCGGCGCGCGACCTGCGCGCGGCGATCTTCGACGAGTCGCACTACTGCAAGGACCCGCGGCGCAAGCGCACGAAGGCCGCGATCGCGCTGGCCGAGCGCGTCGCCGATGACGGCTTGCGGCTCGCGCTGACGGGGACCCCGATTCTCAACCGCCCGAAGGACATCGTCGCGCAGCTGCGGCTCGTCGGCCGCCTCGGCGACTTCGGCAGCGGCGCGGGCCTCGGGCGGCGCTTTCGCGGCGCAAAGGCGCTGGATCGGCTGCATTGGAACCTGCGCGCGCACTGCTACGTGCGACGGACGAAGGCCGACGTCCTGCCGCAGCTGCCGGCCAAGCGCTTCGCGAGCGTCCCGGTGGAGCTCGACAACGCGGGGGAGTATCGCCTCGCGGAGGCGGACGTCGTCGCGTGGCTGCGCACGCAGCCGCTGGATCTGCGGTCGCTGGAGGCGAAGGTCGCCGCGGCGCTGCGCGCCGAGCAGCTGGCGCGTCTGAACTACCTGCGCCGCCTCGCGGCGAGCGGCAAGCTGCGGGCAGCGATCGCGTGGATCGAGGACTTCGTGGCGTGCGGCGAGCCGCTGGTCGTCTTCGCGCACCACCGCGAGGTCCAGCGCGCGCTGGTGGAGCACTTCCCTGGCGCGGCGCACGTGCTCGGCGACGACGCTCTCGCGGACAGAGCCGCCGCGGTCGACGACTTCCAGCGCCCCGATGGCCCGCCGCTCATCGTCTGCTCGCTGCAGGCGGCGTCGCAGGGCATCACGCTCGTGCGGGCGTCCAACGTGGCGTTCCTCGAGCTCGACTGGACGCCGGCGCGCCATGACCAGGCGGAGGATCGCTGCCACCGCATCGGCCAGCACGACGCCGTGACTGCGTACTACCTGCTCGCGGCGCAGACGATCGACGAGCAGATGGCCGGAGTGCTGCAGCGCAAGCGCGCCGTGATCGATGCGGTGACCGACGGTCAGCGCGTCGCGGACACGAGCTCGCTGGACGCCGTCGTGCGCGCGCTGCGCGAGCGGCCCGTGCCCTTACGCGTGGCGGCCTGAGCTCGCGGCCGTCCACGGCTGCCGGCGGTAGGGCGAGCCGAGCGACGCGGTGCGGGGCCCGCCGTCGCGATTACCCCAGCAGGTCGGTGACGTCGACCGCGGGCGCGTCTGCGAGCAGCGGCTTGATCGTGGCGCCGTCGGCGTAGGTCGTGGTCTCCTGGTAGACACCCGCTAGCGGGCAGCGATGCACGATTACGCTCCGTGCGAGCAGGTCGACGATCCAGTACTCAGGGATGTCGGCGGCCGCGTAGTCGCGGGCCTTGTCTGCGTCGCGGGCCTGCGAGGTCTGGGCGACCTCGACGACCAGGTGTGCGGTCGTGGGCTGCGCGCTGCGCGGAAGCCGTGCGACGAGCGTGAGGTCCGGCAGGAGGTATCCGCCCGCTACGCGCAGCATGCTCTGGACACGGACTTCCCATCCCTCGGTCGCGACGCGCGCGAAATGGCCGTTGAGCCACGCGGTTGCCCCGTCATGCTCAGCTCCGATCGGCACCATCTCAACCAGCACCCCCTGCACGAGCTCGACGCGGTCGTCCTCGTCGAGCACGCCCGTCTCGACCATCTTGTAGACGTCCTCGACGGTCAGGCGATGGACGGGCACGGTCACCGGAGCCATGCTCGAAGGGTACCTCTGTCCGTCCGGAATGCACGAGACGCCATCGTGCGACGCTCGCGCGGTCGCCGGGTCAGCGGCGTCGCGCCGGCGCGGTTCGGGCGGACTTGCGCAGCACCCCGCGGAAGTCGAGCACGAGCGGCGCTGCAGCCGCCACCGCCGCGTGGTCGACGTTCGGGTGCGCCGTGAGGATGACGACGAGCTCGGCGTGCTCGAGTGCGGCGCTCAGGTCGGCGCTGCGCAGGCCCAGCTCGGGGACCTCGGGCACGAACGGGTCGTGGTAGCTGAGATCCGCGTGCAGGGACTGCAAGTGCTCGGCGATCGTGATCGCGGGCGACTCGCGCACGTCGCCGACGCCGCCCTTGTAGCTCATGCCGAGGAGCAGGATCTTCGTGCCGTTGACGGGCTTGCGCACGTCGTTCAGCGCGCGCTCGATCCGCGCGATGCAGTGCATCGGCATCTGCGCGTTGACCTTGCCGGCCAGCTCGATGAACTCCGTCGCGAGGTCGTACTCGCGCGCCTTCCACGTCAGATAGAACGGGTCGACCGGCAGGCAGTGGCCGCCCATCCCCGGCCCGGGGTCGAAGCGCATGAACCCGTACGGCTTCGTCGCCGCAGCGTCGATGACCTCCCAGATGTCGATCTCCATGCGGTCGCAGAGCATCGAGAGCTCGTTGACCAGCGCGATGTTCACCGAGCGGAAGATGTTCTCCAGCAGCTTCGCCATCTCCGCGGCCTCGGGCGACCCCACGCGCACGATCTCGTCGCAGATCCGGCCGTAGAGCTGCTCGGCGCGCGCGCCGCTCTCAGGCGTCAGCCCGCCGACGACCTTCGGCGTCGTGCGCATCGTGTGGTCCGTGCGGCCGGGGTCGATGCGCTCGGGCGAGAACGCGACGTGGAAGTCGCGCCCCGCCTTCATCCCCGACTCCTCGAGGATCGGCACGAGCCGCTCGCGCGTGGTCCCGGGGTAGGTCGTCGACTCGAGCACGACGAGCTGGCCGGCCTGCAGCACGCGGGCCACGCCCGACGCCGCGCTGATGAGCGTGTTGAGATCCGGCTCGCGGTTGACGGTCAGCGGCGTCGGCACGCACATGAGGATCGCGTCGGCCTTCGCCAGCGCGGCATAGCGCGTGGTCGGGGCGATCCGGTCGCGCAGCCCTGCCAGCACCTGCGACGAGACGTCCTCGATGTAGGACTCGCCCCGGCGCAAGGCCTCGATCTTCGCCGGGTCGTTGTCGACGGCGACGACGTCGACGCCGGCCTCCGCGAGCGCGACGACCAGCGGCAGGCCGACGTAGCCGAGGCCGACGACGCCGACCGTGGAGAACGGCTCGGCCTGATTCATGGTCGTCGCATCCGTGCTTGCCGGTCCGTACCGCTAGCCGCGGCGGACGATCTCGCAGTCGCGCGCCACCCTGTCGATGCGATCGGCGGTCACGCGGTCGCGGCCGGTGCCGCAGCGGATCGTGTCGCGCGTGCGGTCGCGGGCGGAGATGCGGTCGTTGCCCGTGCCGCCGCTGATGGTGTCGCGCCCGCTGTTGCCGGTGATCCGGTCCGCGCCGGAGTTGCCGTTGAGCCGGTCCCCGCTGCTGCCGCCGGTGATGCGGTCGGCGCCCGCGTCGCCCGCGATCCGATCGGCGCCCGAGCTGCCGCCGATGTTGTCGTTGCCGGCGGCGCCCGTCACCCGGTCGTTGCCGCTGCCGCCGCTGATGCGGTCGTTGCCGCTGCCGCCCCGCAGGCCGTCGTTGCCCGCGGAGCCCAAGAGAAGGTCGGCGCCGGCTTCGCCGACGAGCACGTCGGAGCCGCTGCCGCCGGCGAGGGTGTCGTTGCCCGGGCCGCCGTTGCCACGGTCGTTGCCGGCGCCGCCGGACACGCGGTCGTTGCCGGTCTCGCCGTACAGGCAGTCGCTGGCGTTGTTGCCGTTGATCGTGTCGTTGCCGCCGCGGCCGAAGATGACGTCGGAGACAGCAAGGCCGTTGAGCGTGTTTGGAGCCGCGTTGCCGACCTGAAGCACGCCGCGCTGCGGGCATCCCACGGGCTGAGCGGTGATCGGGTAGTAGGACTGCGCCTGCGCCAGGGCGGCGGCTCCGAGCGTCAGCGCGGCCAAAGCCGCACTTACGGTGATCAGCGGCTTACGAGACACCGTGCTCCTCCTCCATTGACGTGCTGACCCCGTCGGTCCGACGACGACGTGCGCCCGGCCCGGCCAAGCCAAGATACCCCGCCGGCGCGCGCACTGGCAACATCCGGCAGCTTCACCGGACGCGCAGTGCGCGCCTCACGGTGGCTGCGCGCGCCGCGCGCACCCGCACCGCGTAGCGGCCGGCGCGGGCCGTCGAGCGCAGCCGAAGCGTGGCCGTCGCGCCGGCGGTCCCGGCAGCGCGAGCGCGTGCGATCAGCACCGCCCCGCGGCGCAGCTCGGCGAGGATCGTGCCGCCCGCGCGCGGCGTGACGCGCACGGCCAGCCCGCGATTTCGCAACGTCGCGCGGGTCGTGCGCGACGCGACCTCGACCGCCGGGCGCAGCCGCTCGCTGGCCGCGCGAGCGAACGCGGCGAAGGCCGGCTTGCGCTGGAGCGCGTACGTCAGCAGGCCCCAGTTGGCGGACGTCGGCGCCGGCGGCTCGTCGACCAGCGCGAGCCAGCCGAGTCCCTTGACGGCGCCGCCGAGCTGGTCGGCGAGGTCGTAGCCCGCGGTCACGTAGCGCGCCTGCGCCGCGCGCGAGACGAACGTCGCGAACGTCGCCGAGCCGTGCTCGGACTGGATCGTGTACTCCGACAGCCACAGCGGGACGGTGCGCCCGTAGACGCGCGCGACCTCGCGGCTGAACGTGTCCATGTCGCTGATGTCGCGGAAGCCGAGCCCGATCGGCGGCTCGGAGAGCTTCGGGAAGCGGTACGGGAAGGGGTTGTGGCCGAACCAGTCCAGGCGCGGCGGCCGGCCGTTCGCAAGCCGCATCTGGCGCAAGAACGTGGCGGGCTTCGACGTTCCGCCCGTCCACGTCATCCCGCCGATCACGCGGTTGGCCGAGCTCTCGCGCTTCAGCGCGGCGTAGGCGGCGTCGAGCAGCGCGGCGTAGGTCCGCGCCCCGATCGAGTCGTTGTCGCGGTTGGGCTGGAAACGGTCGTCGCGGTTGGGCTCGCCCCAGACCATCCAGCGGCGCACGCCGGGGAAGCGGCGGGCGGCCGCCGTCAGGAAGTCCGCGTAGTCGCGGGGCTGCTGCGGCGCCCAGATCGGCGGCTGGCCGCCGTTGGCCCACGACGGCGCGTTCGCGACGAGCAGCGCGAGCTGGATCCGCCGGCGCGAGGCCTCGGGCACGATCGCCGCGATCTCCGCCGGCCAGCGGTAGGCGGGGTCGGCCGGGTCGGTCGGCGCGGCAGGACGGGTGGGCGCGACATCCGCCCAGCTCATCGACAGCTGTAGCGTGTCGATGCCGAGCTCTTCGTAGAGCGCCATCGCCGAGCCCCCGCCGGGCAGCGTCGCGGGTCCCCAGATCGCCTTCTCCGCGGCGCCCGCGGGCGTGGCCGGGACCGCGATCGCCGCGAGCGCGGCAAGGGCGGCGGCGAACCTGCCGGCGGGCGATCGATGGCGCATCTGCGCCGCCGAGTCTAAATCCCGCCAACGGGCGACACGCCGCCACATTCATGGTTTGCTTGTCAGCGGCCACCACCATGACCCACGCTCAGGAATGTCCGTCAACGGCCGGGAGGGGGTGCGCATGACGCTCGAAGCTCGCCTGCTCCTGGGCGTGTCGCTGGCGATGGCGATCGTCTACGCGGCCACGCCCGTCGCGATCCGGCTCGCCGCGCACTTCGACTTCTACGACCAGCCGGTCGGCTACAAGGGGCACGCCGCGCCGACGCCGTACCTCGGCGGGGCGGCGGTCATCACGGGCTTCGTCGTGACCGTGCTCGCGCTGGCGTCGCATCCGCGCCAGTCGCTGCCGGTGCTGGGCGGCGTGGTCGTCCTGTGGGCAGTCGGGACGCTCGACGACCGGCGCTTGGTCGCCGTCTGGCAGCGGCTTGTGGTGGAGGTGGCGCTGGCCGCGATGCTGTGGGCGGCGGGGCTGGGCTGGTCGCTCGGGCTGGGGTCGGTGGTCGATCTGCTCGCGACGGCGTTCTGGGTCGTGGCGGTCGTCAACGCCTTCAACCTCTTCGACAACATGGACGGCGCGTCGAGCACGATGGCGTGCGTCGTCGCCGCGGCGGTCGCCGTGCTCGGGCTCGTCGAGTCCGACGTGTGGCTCGTCGCGACCGGGGCGGCGCTGTGCGGGGCGTGCCTGGGCTTCTTGCCGCACAACCTGTCGCGGCCGTCGGCGCGGATCTTCCTCGGCGACGGCGGCAGCATGCCGATCGGCTTCGCGATCGCGGCGCTCGTGATGATCGGCGCGTCGTCGGCGGCGGCCGAGTGGCAGGCGCTGGTGATGGGCTTGCTGCTCGTCGGCGTGCCCGCGCTCGACACGTGCCTCGTCATGGTCTCGCGCCGCCGGCGCGGGGTCTCGATCCTCACCGCCGGGCGCGACCACCTCACGCACCGCACGCGCTCGCGGCTGCGCACGGCGCGGGCGTCGGTGGCCGCGTTGGGGGCCGCGCAGGCGCTGCTCGCGGCGCTGGCGCTCGTCGCGGTGCGCGGGGGCCCTGGGCTGCTCGTGCCGGTCGTGCTCGCGTACCTCGTGGCGATGGCCGTGCTGATCGCGGTGCTCGACGCGGAGCCGCGCACGGAGGTGGCGGTGCCGGGCGAAGGCGCGCGGGAGGAAGGTGCCGGCGAAGGGATGCCTTTGGCCGCGCCGGGCGAAGCGGCGCCGGCCGAGCCGGCGACCTCGTGGCCGGCGCTCGTGGTCCTCGCGGCGGCGGGCGTCGCGTTCGGGCTCAGCCCGTTCGCGGGCGGCTTCTACGACTCGTCGATCTGGGCGCCCGCGGGCCTCGGGTTGCTGATCGTGCTGACCGCGGCGCTCATCGCCGGGCCGGTGCGCCTGCCGCGCCGGGCGGTCGTCGCCGCGGCGGCGATCGCGGCCCTGGCGCTGCTGTCGCTCGCGTCGGCGTTGTGGACGGACTCGATCGAGCAGGCCCTCGTCGAGGGCAACCGGCTGCTGATCTACGCCGCGGCGCTGGCCCTCTTCGTGGTCCTGCTGCGCTCCGACCGGGGCGCCGTGCTCGCGCTCGCGGCGTTCGCGGTGGCCGCCGCCGTCGTCGCCGGCTCGGTCCTCGCGGGTCTGCTGCGCGGCGACGAGACGCTCTTTCTCGGCGGGCGGCTCAACGAGCCGCTGGGCTACATCAACGGGCAGGCGAGCTTCTTCGTCCTGGCCTTCTGGCCCTGCCTGGCGCTCGCGGAGCGGCGACGCTCCAGGCCCGGCTTCGCCGGCCTCGGCCTCGCGGCCGCGACGCTCTTCGCCGGGCTGACGGTGCTCGGGCAGTCGCGCGGCGCGGTGCTCGCGGGCGCGCTGTCGCTGCTCGTCGTGCTCGCGCTGCTGCCCGGGCGGCTGCGGCGGATCGTCGCGCTGCTCGTGAGCGCGGCGTGCCTCGCGCCGGCGATGCCGCAACTGCTCGACGTCTACCGCTCCGCGGGCGCGGGGCAGGAGCTGCGCGGGGCGGGCGTCGCCCTCCTCCTCGCCGCTGTCGCCGCCGGATTCGCGTGGGAGCTGCTCGTCGCATTCGAGGAGCGTGCGAGCGCGACCGGCATCCGGGCCCGGCGCGCGGTCGCCGCCGGTGTCGCTGCGCTTGCGGTCGCCGGGGCAGTAGCCGCGGTCGTGTCCGCCGATCGCATCGCCGGCTTCGCCGACCGCCAGTACATGGCGTTCGTGACGCTCGGCGGGCCTCGGGGCGAGCCGACGGCGTCGCGGCTGGCGAGCGGCGCAGGCAACCGCTACGACTACTGGCGCGTCGCGGCCGATGCGTGGCGCGCGCATCCCGTGGCGGGCGTCGGCGCGGGCGGCTACGACAAGCCGTACTTCGCGCAGCGCACGACGTCGGAGGACATCCGCCAGCCGCACAGCCTCCCGCTCCAGCTGCTCGCCGAGCTCGGGATCGTCGGGGCGCTCTTGTTCGTCGCGGCGCTGGTCCTCGTCGCGGCGGGCGCGTGGCGGCGGATCCTCGACGGCGCGCGGGCGCCGGTGGTCGTCGCCGCGCTCGGGGTCGTGACGGCGTGGCTCGTGCACACGAGCGTCGACTGGATGCACCTGCTGCCGGGCCTCACCGGCGTCGCCCTGCTCGGCGCGGCGGTGCTCCTGCGACCGGCGGGCGGCGAGGGCCCGTCCGCCGGCCCCGCGACCGCCGCACCAGGGGGCCGGGCGCGGCTCGCCCCCGCGATCCTCGTCGGCGTCGCGATCACGATCGCGGCGCTCAGCCTCAGCCGCCAGGGCCTGTCGGAGCACTACGTCGATCGTGCCCGGGCCGCGCTGGCAGGCGATCCTTCCCGCGCGCTCGTCGAGGCCAACCGCGCGCTGCGCCTGGACCGCGAGGCGATCGCCGCCTACTACGCGAAAGCCGCCGCGCTGGCGCGCTTCGGCGAAGGCGATGCGGCGCGCGGGGTGCTGCTCGACGCCACCCGTCGCGAGCCGCGCAACTTCGTCACGTGGGCCCTGCTCGGCGACCTGTCGGTACGCCAGGGCGATCTCCGCGAGGCGCGCGCCAACTACCGCCGGGCGGCGCGGCTGAACCCGAACGACCCGGGTCTTGTCAAGCTTGCCGCCGACCCGCGATCGGCACTGGGAGGCGCAACGCGATGAGGATGCTGCGAGGTGGACGGCTCGGTGCGCTCGCCGCGTCGCTCGCACTCGTGCTCGCGCTCGCGCCCGCCGCGGCCGCGCAGGACGACGATCCGCAGGTCGACCCGGACTCGCCGGCCGGGACCGAGTACGAGCTTCCGATCGACCAAGGCGCGCGAGCAGGCCGGAGCCGGATCCACCGGCGGGTCGGGAGCGGGCGACGCGTCCGCCGAGCCACCGCTGTTCGGCGAGGGCGTCGAAGCCCGGCGGCGGGTCGACGAGCCCTCGAGCTCGGGCTCGACTCGAGCACGACGCCGGAAGCCGGCCGGAGCCTCGGAGACAGCACGCCGGAGGTCGTCCGATCGCAAGCCGGATCGCCGGGCGGCGGCGGCGTCGGGCTGCTCACGATCGGGGCGGGCGCCGCCGGCGTGCTGCTCATCGGCGGCGCCGCGGGCCTGCTGTGGCGCCGGCGATCTGTGCGAGGCTGACGCCATGAGAGCGCTGGTCACCGGCGGCGCCGGGTTCATCGGATCGCATCTCGCGGCGCGCCTTTTGGCCGACGGCCACGACGTCCGCGTGCTCGACAACTTCGCGACCGGGCGCAGGTCGAACGTCGCCGCGATCGGCGCCGACGTCGAGCTCGTCGAGGGCGACATCCAGAGCTACGAGCGCGCGTACAAGGCCGTCCGCGGGTGCGAGATCGTCTTTCACCAGGCGGCGCTGCCGTCGGTCCCGCGCTCGATCCAGGATCCGCTGACGAGCAACGCGACGAACGTCATCGGGACGCTGAACGTCCTGCTCGCGGCGCGCGACGAGGGGGTGCGGCGCGTCGTCATGGCCTCGTCGTCGTCGGTGTACGGCGCGAACCCGGCGCTGCCCAAGCGCGAGGACATGCCGGCGCTGCCGATCTCGCCGTACGCGACCGCGAAGCTCGCCTCGGAGGGCTACGCGCGCAGCTTCGGCATCGCCTACGGCCTGGAGACCGTCGCGCTGCGCTACTTCAACGTCTTCGGCGCGCGCCAGGACCCGACGTCGCAGTACGCCGCCGTGATCCCGAACTTCATCGCGGCCATGCTCGACAACCGCCCCGTGACGATCTTCGGCGACGGCGAGCAGTCGCGCGACTTCACGCACGTCGACAACGTCGTGCAGGCGAACCTCCTCGCAATGGACGCGCCCGATGTCAGCGGCCGCGTCTTCAACGTCGCGTGCGGCTCGAAGGTCTCGCTCAACGAGCTCGTCGACGAGCTGCGCGAGCTCACCGGATCCGACGCCGAGACGATCTACGCGCTCCCGCGGCCGGGCGACGTGCTGCACTCGCTCGCCGACTTGACGCGCGCCCGCGCCGGCCTGGGCTACGAGCCCGAGGTCGACCTGCGCACGGGGCTGACGCGGACGATCGCGCACTATCGCGAGCTGCGCGAGTCGGCGGCGCTGCCGGCCGCGTGACGACCTCCCCGCCGCCCGCGGACGAGCGGATCCGCGTGGCGCGGGTCATCGCGCGGCTGAACGTCGGCGGTCCCGCGATCCAGGCGATCGCGCTCACGCGCCGGCTCGAGCCGCTCGGCTACGACACGCTGCTCATCCGCGGCAGCGAAGCGCCGCGCGAGGGCTCGATGGATCATCTGGCCGAGGAGCTCGGCGTCCGCCCGTTGCGGATCGCGCGGATGGGCCGCGAGCTCGGGGTCGGCGACATCGGGGCGTTCGTGTCGCTCGTGCGCGTGCTGCGCCGCCTGCGCCCGGACATCGTGCACACGCACGCGGCGAAAGCCGGCACGCTCGGGCGCCTCGCGGCGCTCGTGCCCGGGCGGGGGCGCCCGCGCGTGACCGTCCACACGTTTCACGGCCACTCCCTCGAGGGCTACTTCTCGCGCCCGAAGGCCACGCTGTTTCGCTGCGTCGAGCGCTTCCTCGCCGCTCGCACGACGCGGCTGATCGCCGTGTCCGCAGAGGTGCGCGACGACCTCGTGCGGCTGGCCGTTGCGCCGGCGGCGTTCATCGAGGTCGTGCCGCTCGGCCTGGATCTCGCGCGCTTCGATGTCGAGCCGGCGGCGCGCGCGCGGCGTGGCGGCGAGCTGCGCGCGCTGCTCGGGATCCCGGCGGGCGCGCGGGTCGTGACGCTCGTGGCGCGGCTCGTGCCGATCAAGCGCGTCGACCGCTTCCTCGCGGTCGCTCGCGAGCTCGCGGACCTCGACGACGTGTGGTTTCTCGTCGTCGGCGACGGCGAGCTGCACGACGAGCTGCGCGCGCTGGCGCAGCCGGAGCGGATCGTGTGGGCCGGCATGCAGCGCGACATGCCGGCGGTGTGCTTCGCGTCGGACGTCGTCGTCCTGACGTCCGACAACGAGGGCACGCCGGTGAGCCTCATCGAGGCGCAGGCGGCGGGCGTGCCGGTCGTCGCGACGCGCGTCGGCGGGGCGGCGGCGGTCGTCGACCCGCGGACCGGGCTCCTCGTGGACCGCGACGACGTCGCCGGCTTCGCATGCGCGGTGCGCACGCTGCTCGCGCGCGGCGCCGATGCCGGCGATCCGCGCGCGCACGTCGTCGAGGCGTTCTCGCTCGACCGGCTCGTCGCCGACGTCGACGCGCTCTACCGGCGGCTGCTCGCGGCGTCATGACGGCGGTGACGGGGCGCTCGACCGCCGCCCTCGGCATCCACACGCTGCTGTCGCGGCTCGTGATCTACGTGTCGGCGTTCGTGGCGTCGGTGTTCGTCGCGCGCGGGCTCGGGCCGTCGGGCAACGGGCTGTACACGGTCGCGATGACGATCGGCACGATCGCCGCGCTCGTCGGCAGCCTCGGCTTCGAGCAGGCGCAGGCGAAGGCATGGTCGCGTGGAGCCCACACGCGCGCCGAGCTGTACGGGGTCGCGTTGCGCGTCGCGATCCTCGTCGGCGGCGGCTGCGGGCTGCTCGCCGTCGCGGTGTGGGCGGCCGGTCGCGACGGCATCTTCGAGGGCTACGGCCTGGGCCCGGCGATCGTCATCGTCGCGGCGCTCGTGCCGCTGCGGGTGCTGCTCACGCTGCTGCGCGGGCTGCTGATCGTCGGCGGCCAGATCGAGCGGTCGAACGTCGCGCTCGTGGTGGGCGACGTCGCGCGGACGGTCGCGATCGCCGGCCTGGCGCTCGCGGACGCGCTGTCGGTCGAGGCGGTGCTCGCCGCGTTCTGGCTCACCGCGATCGTCCCGCTCGCCTTGCATGCCAGGGTCGCGGGACGGCCGGGGCGGCCGCGCGCGGCGTTGCTTCGTGAGCAGCTACGCGCGGGCGCGCTCCTGTCGCCGTACTTCGTGTTCCTGTTTCTCAACCTGCGCCTCGACGTGCTGCTGCTGGCGGCGCTCGCGACGACGCGCGAGGTCGGGGTGTACGCCGTCGCGGTGATCCTCGCGGAGCTCGTGTGGTTCGTGACGGACGCGGTCAACGCCGGCGCGCGCGAGCGCGCGTGGGGCTCGGACGCCGCCGACGCGCTGGCCGCGACGGCCTCCGCGTCGCGGATGAGCCTGCTGCTCGCGCTGCTCGCGGCGCCGCTGCTGGGGCTCGCCGCGCCCGTCGCGATCGGCCTGTTCTACGGATCGGAGTTCGCGGACGCGACGGACGCGCTGTGGCCGCTGCTCGCGGCCGCGGTGGCCATGGCGTGGTGGCGTGCCCTGAGCGCCGGGCTCGTGCGCTTCGGCCGGACGCCCGTGGTCAACGCCGTGGCATTCGCCGCGCTGGTCGCGAACGTCGGGCTGTGCGTCTGGCTGATCCCGGAACACGGGATCGCGGGCGCCGCGCTCGCGTCGCTGGGCAGCTACGCGCTCGGCGCGGTGCTCGCCGCGCTCGCGGTGGCGCGCGGCCGGCTCGGCGCCGGCGACCTGCTTCCGGGCCCGCGCGACGTGCGGCGGCTCGGGGCGCTCCTTGCCCGTCGCGCCGACTAGCCTGCGCACCGTGTCGGACGGCCAATCTCCGGCGGTGACCGTCGTCGTACCCGCCTGGGACTCCTACATCGGGCCGCGGCTGACCGTCGTGCTGGACTCGATCGCCAGCCAGGAGATCCCGGTCGCGCGTGGTCGTCGTCGACAACGCGAACGAGCCGCCGCTGGCGCTCACGCGCGACGTCGACGTCGTCCGCTCCGAACGGCGCCTGTCGGTCGGCGCCGCGCGAAACCTGGGGATCGCGGCGGCCGGCAGCGAGCTCGTCGTGATGTGGGACGCCGACGACGTCATGCTCGACGGCGCGCTGGCCGCGCTCACGCGGGGCATCGGCACGAGCTCCGGGCGCGTCGCGCACGCGCTGGCGATCACCGACGCGGTGACAGGACAGCGCCACCGTTGGCCGCACCCGCGCGCGCTGGCGCTGCTGCGCCACCCGCGCCTGTTCGCGATCCTCAACTGCGTGTGGTCGTCCTATCCCACGACCGGCGCGACCGTGATGCGCGTGGAGGCCGTGCGCGCCTGCGGCGGGTACTCGGACTGCGACTCGGGCGACGACTGGGCGCTCGGCGCGGCGCTGCTGCTGCGCGGTCCGGCCGGCTGGGACGAGCAGCCCGGCCGGATGTACGCCGACACGCCCGGATCGATCTGGACGCGTCACTCGTCGGTGCGCCACGTCGCTGCGTCACTGCCGGCTCGTCCGGCGTCGCATCGCGAGCGATCCCGCCGCCCCGGCGCTGCTTCGCCGTCTTGCGCCGCTGCTGGCGCCGGCGCAATGGTCCGTGCTGTTCTGCGTCGCGCTGCCCACGCGCGCGCAGCGTCGCGTGCGAGCTGCCCTCCGGCGAAGCTGAGCGCAGGGCGCGAGCGTAAGGTCAACCGGGGTGCCGAGGGTCAGCGTCTACATGCCCGTCCACAACGGCGAGCCGTTCGTGGGCGAAGCCATCGCCAGCGTGCTCGGCCAGACGCTCGGCGACCTCGAGCTCGTCATCGTCGAGAACGGCTCGAGCGACGGGTCGGTCGAGACTGCCCGCGCGGCGGCGCGCGCCGACGCGCGCGTGCGCGTCGTCGAGTATCCGCGCCCGCTCGGGATCGTCGGTGCCGGCAACGCCGGGATGGCCGCGGCGCGCGCGCCGCTCGTCGCGCGCCACGACCAGGACGATGTCTCGCATCCACGCCGGCTCGAGCGGCAGGTCGCGGTGCTCGAGCGCGAGCCGCGGGCGGTCGCGATCGGCACGCTGAGCGAGGGCATCGACGCCGCCGGTCGTCGCGTGCGACCGCGCGACCGCTGGCGGCTCGTCGGCCGGTCGGCGCTGCCGCCGTTTCCACACGGGTCGGCGTGCGTGCGCCGCGACGTCTTCGAGCGCGTCGGCGGCTATCGCGAGGGGACGCACAGGTGGGAGGACGTCGACCTCTTCCTGCGCCTCGAGCGCGAGGGCCCGGTGCTCGTGCTGCCCGAGGCGCTGTATCGCTACCGCTACCACGCGGGCTCGCTGTACGGGTCGGCGGGCGGCGGGCACGACGACGGCGCGGCGCTCATGTGGCGCTGCATCGAGGCGCATCGCGACGGGGCGGACTGGAGCGCGCTGCTCGGGACGGCCGACGCCGGCGACCCGCGGCGGCAGGCCGCCCGCTGGTCGGCCCGCCACGCCCACGGCATGCAGCTCTGGACGGGCGCCGAGGTCGTGAGCTACGCGCCGGCACCGACCGCGCTCCTGCGCGCGCGACGCGCCTGGCAGCGGCGGAGCCCGGCGTCGCTGCGCGCGGCCGGGCGCGCGGCCATCAGGCTGCGCGATCTCGCGGCGACGCCGCTCGTGCCGCACGACGGGCCCGTCCGGTGGCGGCCGACTTGAGCGCGCCGCGGACGGTCGCGATCGCGTTGGACTCCGCCGAGCCGGCGGTCGTGCGCGGGCTCATGGCCGCGGGCGAGATGCCCGTGCTCGCGGCTGTAGAGGCGCGCGGGGCGTGGGCGCGCGTGCCGTCGAGCGCGGGCGTCGGCAGCGGCTCTGTCTGGCCGACGTTCGCGTCGGGCACCGACGTCCACGAGCACGGCACGCACTTCATCTGGCGCTGGGATCCGCAGCGCATGCGCCTCGGGCGCGAGACCGGCGACGGCGTCGTGCCGTGGTGGCGCCGGGTCGCGAACGAGGGCCGGCGGGTGCTGACCCTCGACGTGCCGTACATCGCGTCCGCCGGCGCCGACAACTGCGTCGAGGTGCTGGAATGGGGATCGCACGACCGCAGGCTCGGCCGCATGCAGACGCAGCCGCCCGAGCTCCGCGCAGAGCTCGCGCGGGATCCCGGGGCGCACCCGTTTCAGCGCGACCGCCCTCCGCGCCACGACGATCCCTCCCGGCGCGACCTGGCCCGGGCCGCTGCCGCTGCCCGCACGGGCGCGCGGTTGCGTGGCCCGCTGGCAGCGCGGCTGATCGAGGAGGTGAAGCCCGACCTCTCGCTGATCGTGTTCTCCGAGCTGCATCACTCGTCGCACCTGCTGTGGCAGTCCGTCGCGCCGGACGACCCCCTCTTCGCCGGCCGCACGCTCCCGCGGGTCGACGAGCGCGCGCTGATCGAGGTCTTCCGCGCTACCGACGCTGCCGTCGGGACGATCCTCGAGTCGGCCGGCGACGACGCACGCGTCGTCGTCTTCTCGCTGCACGGGATGCGCTCCTCGTTCGGCATCCCGACGCTGCTCGTGCCGCTGCTGGCGGACCTCGGGTATCTCGCGGCACCTCGCCCCGCCCGGATGTCGCCGGGCGACGCGGCCCGGACGGCGTTCGCCGCGGCGAAGCGCGGAGCGCCGGAGTGGGCGCGGTCGGCGTGGCGGCGCAACGCGTCGCTCGGCGCGCTCAATGCTGTCGCGGGACCGACCGCCATGCGGGCGTTTCACTGGGATCGGACGCGAGCGTTCGTGCTGCCCCACGACCAGCACGGCTGGATCCGCATCAACCTCGCCGGCCGCGAGGCGCGCGGGATCGTGCCGGCCGCGCACTACGTCGGAACCTGCGACGAGCTGTCCGCGGCGCTGCTCGCGGCGCGGACGGTCGACGGCCGACCGCTCGTCAAGCGCGTCCTGCGCACGGCGGACGCCATCGGCGGACGTCCGCCGCGATCGCTGGCCGATCTCGTCGTCCACTGGGACGACGCCGCCTACGACGACCCGGTCAGCGTGGCCGGCACGGGCATCGTCCTGCGGCCGGACGCTCGCAGGCTCACGGGCAGGCACACGTTCGAGGGGTTTCTGCTGACCGCGGGCATGGCGCCGCCGGGCGCCGTCGTCGCCGGCCACGATCTGCATCGGGTGATCGCGGGATCGTGAGCGACGCGGCCGTCGAGCTGCTCGGGGAGGCCGCCCGCGCGCTGCGCTGCCCGGCGTGCGCGCGAAAGCTTGAGGTTGCGCCCGGCGAAGTGCTCGTCTGCAGCGGCTGCGCGGCCCGCTATCCGGTCGTCGACGGGACGCCCCGGATGCTGGCCGCCGCCGCACGGCCGGCGGGCGAGGCAGCGATCGCGCGGCGCACCGCCGTCAGCTTCGCCTACGAGTGGGAGCGCTTTGGCGGGCTGCGCGACGAATGGGCGAAGAACTTCGCCGACTACCTGCGCCCGCACACGCCGGCCAGCCTGGAGGGCAAGTCGGTGCTCGACGTCGGGTGCGGCTCCGGACGCCACAGCTTGCACGCCGCCGCGGCCGGCGCGCGGGTCGTCGCGCTCGACCTCGGCGACTCGATCGACGTCGCGCGGCGCAACCTGCCGCCGTCGGTGCAGACCGTGCAGGCGGACGCCGAGGCGCTGCCGTTCGAGCCCGGGTCGTTCGACCTCGTCATGTCGATCGGCGTCCTGCATCACGTGCCCGACACGGAGCGCGCGCTGCGCTCGATCGCTCGCTTCGCGAAGCCCGGCGGGCACGTCCACGTCTACCTCTACTGGGTGCCGGAGCGCCGCTGGCACCGCGCGATGCTGCGGCTCGTCGGCGGGCTTCGGCGCGTGACGGTTCGCCTGCCACACCGCGTGCTGCACGTGCTCTGCTATCCGCTGGCCGCGCTGCTGCACCTGGTGTTCGTGCTTCCACAGCGCGCGCTTCGCCGCCGGCCGCGTGCTCGCCGGCTCGCGGCGACGCTCCCGCTGAAGACCTACGCCGACTATCCGTTCGGCGTGCTGGTGAACGACCAGTTCGATCGGTTCTCGGCGCCGCTGGAACGGCGCTTCACGGCCGCCGAGGTGCGGGCGATGATGGAGGCCGCGGGCCTCGAGGAGGTCGTCGTGCTCGCCAACCACGGCTGGGTCGCGGACGGGCGGCGGCCTACCAGCCCTCGCGGCGCAGAAACAGCTCCAGCGTGAGCAGCATCCACAAGGCTTGACCGTGGTCGGCGTGCCCCCTCGCGTGGCGTGCGAGCAGCGCGTCGACCGGCGCCGCGGCGAGGTGGCGCTTGACGCGCGCGTCGGGCGCGCCGAGCGTCGCGGCGACGTAGCCGGCGAGGTCGTCGCGAAACCAGCGGTCCAGCGGGACGCCGAAGCCGCGCTTGCCGCGGCGGAGGATGTCGCTTGGCAGCAGGTCGGCGACGGCCTCGCGCAGCACGCGCTTGAGCGTGGTGCCGCGGATCTTCGTACGGGGCGCCAGGCGCAACGCGAGCTCGACGAGCTCGGTGTCGAGGAACGGCGAGCGGACCTCGAGGCCGTGGGCCATGCTGCAGCGGTCGACCTTCACGAGCAGGTCGTCGACGAGGTACGTGCGCAGGTTGAGGTTCAGCAGGCGGTCGAGCGGTCGAGCGCCGGCGGAGGCCTCCCACACGCGGCGGTAGTCGTCGAGCGCCCAGTCGTCATCGCCGTTCAGCAGCGCGCGCCGCAGCGGCTCGTCGGCGAAGCTCAGCCACGAGCGGTACGCGTCGGGCAGGCCGAGCGCCGCGGGCGCCGCGAAGCGCGCCGCGCGCCCGCCGCGGCTGCGCAGCGCGCGCCGGACGACGTCCTGCGCGCCGCCGGGCAGGCGGCTCAGGTGCCGCAGCGCAAGCGCGGCCGCGAAGCGCTCGTAGCCCGCGAACAGCTCGTCGCCGCCGTCGCCGCTCAGCGCGACCGTCACCGCGCGGCGCGTGATCTCGCTCAGCAGGTACGTCGGCACGGCGCTCGAGTCGCCGAACGGCTGGTCGTGGTGGTGCACGAGCGTCTCGATCAGCTCGACGGCGTTGGGGTGCACGACCTCCTCGTGGTGCGCCGTGCCGTAGCGCTCGGCCACGCTGCGCGCGAACGGGCGCTCGTCGAAGCCGTCGCGATCCTCGAAGCCGATCGTGAACGTGTCGACCGGGCGGCCGGTCGCGCGCGCCATGATCGCGACGATCGCGCTCGAGTCGATCCCGCCGCTGAGGAAGGCTCCGAGCGGGACGTCCGAGACGAGCCGGCGCTCGACGGCGCGCTCGAGCGCCCCACGGACGGCGCGCGCGGCGCCGGCACCGCGCAGGTCGAGCTGCTCGACGCCGTCGCGGCCGGGGAGCGGCGGCGACCAGTACTCGCGAAGCTCCGGCTCGCCGTCGCGCTCGAGCACGAGGACGTGGCCGGGCGGGACGCTGCGCACACCGGCAAAGAACGTGTGCGGCGTCGGCACGTAGCCGAACGTCAGGTAGGCCGGGATCGCGCGTGGGTCGAGCTCGCGCGGGACGTCCGGATGGGCCAGCACGCCCTTGATCTCGCTCGCGAAGACGAGCGGCCCGCCGGCCCCGTCCCAGTAGTAGTAGAGCGGCTTCTTGCCGAGCCGGTCGCGCCCGAGGACGAGCCGCTCGCGGCGCGCGTCGTAGACCGCGAAGGCGAACATCCCGTCCAGCCGGCGGGCGAGGTGCACCGGCTCGAGCTGCTCCGCGAGGTGGGCGATGACCTCGGTGTCGCCCCGCGAGCGCAGCTCGTGGCCGTCGCGGCGCAGCTCGTCGCGCAGCCCGCGGAAGTTGTAGATCTCGCCGTTGAGGACGGCGCCGATGCTGCCGTCCTCATTGGTGACCGGCGGATCCCCGGTCTCCAGGTCGATGATCGCGAGGCGGTTCTGCGCGACGACGGCGCCGGGCCGCTCGAAGCGACCCCGGGCGTCGGGGCCGCGGTAATGCAGACGGCGCAGCTGCTCGTCGACGACCGCGGACGCGGGCTCGTGCCCGCCGACGCAGCCTGAGATGCCGCACACGCGTCGGGAGTGTAGGTGCCGCCCACGGCACCCGTCATGCTGCCTCTCGCCGTGACACGAGCCATCGCGACAGGCGCGCAGGGCCCGCAAGGCCCCGGCTTTCGGATCAGGCTCATGCTGCCCGCGCCGGAGCTCGAGCGCCACGGGGTCACGCTGCTCCCCCTGCCCCTGCTGTCGGAGCGCGAAGCGGACGTCCTGCACAGTGGGAGCGGCGTCGCCCGCGCGCGCGCCGTGGTCGCGGGGCGCCGTCGCTGGCGGCGCGACCTGCAGCGAGTCGACGGCGCCGGCGTCGCGCTTGTCCAGCGCCAAGTCGACCTGCTGCCCGGCCGCCTGCTCGAGCGGGCCGTCATGCGCGACCGGGCGCTCGTGCTCGACGTCGACGACGCGGTCTGGCTGCCGCAGCCCGGCGGGCACCCGCTGGCCCGGCTGCGCCGCAACGCCGCCAAGCTGCGCTGGCTGGCCGCGCGCGCCGATCGGGTGATCGCGGGCAACGACTACCTCGCGGAGTGGCTGGGCGAGCACGCGCGCGACGTCACGGTGGTGCCGTCGCTCGTCGACACCGACCACGTCGCCCTGAAGGACCACCGCGACTCGAGCACGATCGTGCTCGGGTGGATCGGCTCACCGTCGACGGCGCGCTATCTGCATGACGTCGCCGCGCCGCTGACCGCCTTCGCGGCCGCGAACCCCGACCTGACGGTGCGGCTGATCGTCGTCGGCGGCCCCGCCCCGAAGGTCGACGGCGTGCGCGTCGAGTCGTGGATCTGGAACGAGCAGCGCGAGGCAGACGCGCTGGCGCTCATGGACATCGGGCTCATGCCGCTGCCCGACAACGCCTGGACGCGCGGCAAGTGCGCCTACAAGGCGCTGCAGTACATGTCGGCGGGCGTGCCCGTGGTCGCCGACGACGTCGGGCTGACCGGCGACGTCGTCGGCGACGAGCGCGGCGGCCTGCTCGCGAGCTCGCCGCAGGACTGGCCGTGCGCCCTCGAGCGGCTCGCCGCGAGCGCCGACCTGCGCGCCACACTCGGCGCGGCGGGACGTGCGCGCGTGGAGGCCGACTTCTCCGTGCGCGCATGGGGCGCACGGCTCGCACAGCTCATCTCAGGCGCGGGTTGAGCCGTTCCCGGTCCATTCGGGCAACGGGCCGCCTCCCAGTACCGCGTCCACGATCCGCTCGAAGTGCTCGGCGGTTCGCGTCACGGAGTAGACCATCGCTCGCCGGCGCGCCGCCGCGCCGAGCGACGGCCGGGCGCGGCGCTCCTCGACCACCGCGGCAACGGCGTCGGCGACCGCCGCGGGGTCGCCTCGTGCAACGAGCCGCGCGCCTTCGAGGCCGTCGAGGATGAAGCGGGGGCCGTAGGGCGCGTCGGTGGCCACCACGGGAAGCCCATGGGCGAGGGCCTCCACGAGCACGTTCCCGAAGCCCTCGAAGTCCGAGGCCAGGACGAACACGTCGGCCGCGCGATAGCGCGGGCCCGGATCGCCGAGGAACCCGGCGAACGTGACGTGGTCGGCAACGCCGAGACGTGCCGCGCGCTCGCGCAGTGCTGCCTCCTCGCCTCCGGTGCCGAGGATCTCCAGGTGCGCCGGGCATGCCCGTGAGCGCAGCTCGGCCAGCGCCGCGATCGCGACGTCGTGGCGCTTCTGCGGCGCGAGGCGGCCGACGCTGAGCATCCGAAGCGCGCGCGCCCCGGGCTCGGAGAACGCGGGCTCGGCTTCTGGCAAGCGGATGCCATTCGGCAGCAGGCAGATCCGACCGGCGGACACGCCGGCACGTCGCCATTCATCGCGCAGGCCGGGGGCCGCGGCCGCGATCGCCGTTGCGGCGGCGCCGACGAGTCGCGCCGCGCAGACCTGTGTCCGCGGTCTGGCGGCCCCTGGCAGGAGTCGCACCACCTCGGGCAGCGGGTTCTGGATCCAGGCGATCGCGGGCACGCCGGCCGAGCGGCCCGCCGCCGCGACGACGACGGGCGAGAGCGCCGAGACCAGCACCTCGACGCGCCGCTCGCGGACCGCATGGGCGAGCCCCGCGACGCGCCGCAGGCGGCCGCCGCGCAGGTGCAGGCAGTCCGCGACCGCAGCCCGCGGGTGCCCCGTCAGCTGCCCGCCGGGACGCTCGGTCAGCACCAGGCAGTCCAGTCGAGACTCGGCGGCGAGCTCCAAGACGGCCCGCTCGGCGCCACCGCCGTTGAGGTCGGGTAGGACGAAGGCGACGCGGGTCGCCAAGCGATCAGCCGGGGTTCTCCGCGCCGTCCGCACTGTCAGAACGGCCGGCGGAGCCGGCGCCCGGCTCGGTCTTCAGGCCTAGGAACGGCAGGTAGCGCGCCTGCAACTCGGAGGCCTCGATGCCCGCTTTCAACGCCTCTTTGGTCGGCTTCGCTGCACCGGGGGCTGTGAGCTGCTGCGTCCGGGTCTGGGCCCATGACTGCAGTGCACCGTTCAGGAGCACGTCGAACACGAGCGTCCAGCGACCGTCCTGCTTGCGCAAGATCGTCGAGCTGAGCCTGCGCGTGCCCGACGTGTCGAAGGAGTAGCGCACCGTCGTCAGCGCCTGCCGCGTCGACTCCCGTTCGATCTTCGGCTTGACCGAGCGATAGAAGCTCGCCTGGTACTTCAGCGCCTCGAGGATCTTGCTCGTTCCAACGACGCGCCGGAACCCGGGGCTGTAGCGACCGAGCGCCGAGACCCAGTCCTGCCACTGGAGGTCCGACCAGTACTCGAGGAACGCGTGGCTCGCCGTCTGCGGCTTCACGCGACGCAGGTCGGCGGCGGTGATCTCCGTGCTCGCCGGCGCTCGCACAGGCGCGGCGATGCTCGCGCGCTTCTCCGTCTCCGGCGCGGCGTCCTTGTTGCCACATCCGCCGACGGCGAGCGCGACCGCCACCGCCGCGAGGGCAGAACGAGCGCTCATCGTCTGCTGGCCAGCGTCTGGAACGCCATCGCAGCGCCCAAGCTTACGAGCAGGATCGCTATAGCACCAACGACGTGCGGGGCGGCGAAGCTGTTCGACCCCGCCGATCCGAGGATCGCCGTGCTGATGACCGCGTAGACGCCGATGGCCCAGGGACGCCCGCGGCGCGCGCACGCCCATAGCCAACCGCAGAGCGCCCCGAGCACCGCGAACACGATCGGCGCGGCCGCGATGCCGACATCCCGGATGCTGTCGTCGAGCGCCGTGTACGTGTTCCACGGGATCGGGGCATCGGTGAACGGCCGGATGGCCCGCGTGGGGTGCGCGTCGACGCCGGCCCGCGCCATGACCGAGCAGGCCACCGACAACATCGCGCACCCGTCGCTGCGCTCGCCGGGCGGGTCGAGCACGAGCACGTTGAGCGCCCCGATCGGCGCGCTGACGTACATGTACGGCGTCGCGAGCGCGCCGGCGCTTGGGTGATCGGTGAAGAAGCTGCGCACCGTGCCGAGGCCCGAATTCTCGTAGGTCTTGCCGATGAGCTGTCCCATGAGCATGAAGACGCCCAGCGACACGACCCCGGCGAGCGTCACGCCGAGCAGCGCGCGCCGCAGCGGGAAGCGCGACCCGGCGGCGACGAGGAAGCCGACCGAGGCGGCCAGGCCCGCGACGACCACCGTTGCGCGCCCGGTCGCAAAGTAGGTGGATGCCACCGCGACGGCGGCGGCTGCCAGCCACCGCCGCCGCCGGTCGGGTCGGACGCCGGCCGCGATGCCGCACATCGCTGCTGCGGCGAGCGCGAAGTACAGGTACTTGACGGTCAGCGCGTAGTCCCCCGCCTGCACGGGCGCCCGCAGGTTCTGCGACGTCAAGACGGCGTCGCGGATCCCGACGTTGTACACCGCCTGCGCGACGAACAGCCCGCATCCGAGGAGCGTGGCCGCAAGCAGCGCCGCGGCGGCCCGCTCGACCTCGCGAGGCCCGGCGGCGGAGGGCCCGCGTCGAGGCGGGAGGAACCGGCCGGCGAGGTAGCTCGCGACGACGAACGCCAGCGAGGAGATCGCGATCAGCACGAGCGTCTTGTCCGCGAGCGGCCGGTAGGGGAGCAGGCGTAGCGCCAGCAGCCCGAGACCGAGCGTCCAGACGGTGAGCCACAGCTGCGCGGGATGCAGCGGCGCAAGCCGCCACCACGCAATGGCGGTGGCGGCGGCGAAGAGCGAAACGGTCAGGATCAGCATGGTTGGCGTCGGCTCAACGTCGCGAACGACATCACGGCAAGGATGCACGCTGCGGGGCGCAGCCACGCCGCCTCGCTCACGGCCGCGCATACGACGGCGCCGACCGCGGTCCAGCAAATCGTCGCGGAGAGCACGCGCCGCCCGAACAGTCGCTGCCAGTCATCGCCGAACACCGCGCCCAAGCGCCGGGCCTGCAAGGCGACCGCGAGCGCCGCCGCGAGCGCAGTGCCAAGCGTCACGCCGCGCAGGCCGAGCGGCACGGCGAGCGCGATGCTCAGCAGGGCACTCGCGGACAGCGCCGCGCCGGCAACGCGCGCGAGCTCGCCGAGCGGGAGGACCGCCTGCATCGCGCGGTAGAGCAGCAGCGACAGCGAGGTCGCGCCGATGCTGATCGCCAGCCCGTCCAGCGCCGCGACGGTGAGCTCGGCCGAGCGCGCGTCGAACGCGCCGTAGCCCAGGACGGCATCGACGACGAGCGGGCAGGCCGCGAACAGCAGGAACGATGCCGGCAAGGCAAGTCGCAAGAGGCGGGCCGACGTCTGCACAACGGCTGCGCCTTCGCTGCCGTCTGCCTGACGCCGCCGAGCGATGACGGCAGCGAGCATCCCGGGCGCGATCGCGCTCATGACGAATCCCACCGGCAGCGCGAACAGCCGGTCCGCGTAGCCGAGCGCGGCCACCGCTCCCTCCCCGAGTCGCGCCGCGATGCCGCGGTCGACGAGGCCCTGAAGCGCGATGAGCCCGAACGCCAGCGCCACTGGTCCCGCGACGCGCAGATCGATCGCCGATCGCCGCTCGGTTCGCGCGCCCGGTAGCAGCCGCCGTGCCCAGCGCGTGGCCAGCAGCAGCCCGCAGAGCGTTCCGGCCGACCATCCGGCGGCGACGACCGCAACGCCGCCGCCCAGCTCGTGCTCGGCGAGGAGGCCGAGCAACGCGCCCGCCGACCAGCAGGTCTGCGCGAGGTTCACCCGTGCGATGCGACCGCCCAGGGTGAGCAGCGCATTTGGCACGCCGGCGGCGGCGACGCAGCCGACGGACGGCGCAAGGCACAGCGTGATCGCGAGGAGGTCGCGCAGCGGCTGCGAGGGCAGGATCGCGAGCGACACGATCACCCCGGGGACGACGTATGCGAGCGACAGCGCGCCCGCCCGAGCAGCCGTGCTCGCGCTGCCCAGCGATGCGACGGGGCCGGCGTCGTCCTTGCGGCGGACCTGCGTCGCGAACACGGCTTCGCTGAGCATGAGCGCCGCGAGACTCGCGACGACGAGCCCCGCGCTGAGCCGGTCGGCGGCCAGGGTCGTGCCGAACGCGGCGGCCACCCCGATCTCACGCAGCAGCCCGATCGTCCGTGAGAGCCCGTAGACCGCGACGAGCTCGCGAGACTCGCT
Organism: uncultured Actinomycetes bacterium; assembly: GCA_963766525.1. Classification (GTDB taxonomy): domain Bacteria; phylum Actinomycetota; class Thermoleophilia; order Solirubrobacterales; family Solirubrobacteraceae; genus CADCVQ01. The sequence continues at coordinate 275,621 of CAVYAX010000014.1, read as the reverse complement.
GCGCAGCGCGATGGACGAGTCGAGTTGCATCACGGTTGGCGGGTCGCCGGCGGCGCGTGGCATGATGACGCGCCTTGCCGACGCTGCGCCGGAAGATCGCGGTCCGCCTCCTGGGAGATCGCGCCCACTGGGTCGTCCGCGGGTGGCGTGCCGCCCGCCGGCGGAGCCCCTTCGAGCCGTCGCTGAGCCTGCGCGTGACGCGGCGGTTCGTCAAGTCGCACGGCTTGCGCGTCTCCGGAGGCCCGTTCAGCGGCCTCGTCTTTCATCGCGCGGCGATCGGGGCGGGCCCGCTGGCGCCGAAGCTCGTCGGCGCCTACGAGCTCGAGCTCCATGCGGCCGTGGAGGAGCGCATCGCGGCCGGGCCGGGGCTCGTCGTCGACGTGGGCAGCGCCGAGGGGTATTACGCGGTCGGCTTGGCGCGACGGCTTCCCGATGCCAGGGTGGTGGCGTTCGACAGCGATCCGGAAGCGCGCCGCCTGACGCAGCTGTGCGCCCGCGCCAACGGCGTCCAGGGGCGCGTGCAGATCCGCGGTCTCGCTACGGTGGGCGCCCTCGGCGATCTCGAGCTCGGCCCGGAAGCGTTGTTGATCGTCGATTGCGAGGGGGCGGAGGACGTGCTGCTGGACCCCGAGCGGCTGCCCCGGCTGCGCGCGACGCCGATGATCGTGGAGCTGCACGAGCATCTCTCCGCCGGGGTGGGCGAACGGCTGGCCGCACGGTTTCGCGCAAGTCATGAGCTCACGACGATCGGTGCAGCGGATCGTGCGTCGTTTCACCTCGGCGGCCCGACCGCGGCATGGCCGGAGCACGAGCGTGTCGCGCTGCTCGACGAGGGTCGGCCGGCCGCGATGTCGTGGCTCGTCATGCTGCCGCGTGAGCACCCGGCGGATGCTCAGCGCCGCGATCCGCGGCGGAAATGATCGCGGTTGCGAAGCGAGCGCCGACGCGATTCGCGCCGTGCGCGGAGTGGGTCGAACACCGGTGCGAGCCGCGGCAGCACGTCGAGCAGGAGATGCAGCTTGACGCGCGGGCTCAGCAGCCGGTCGGCAACCGCGGCGGGCCTGCTGCGCCTGCGCTGCGGGCCGCCCTCGGCATCGCTCGCCTTCCAGCGCGAGACGTAGTCTGACTGCTGCGGCGTGGTTGCGAACAGGTCTCTGCGCGCGACCCTGCGGGCCCTGACCATGAGCATCACCGGGCGGCGGTTCACGAGCTGGACCCGGCCGCCGACCCGCGCAGGATCGGCGACGTGGTACGGGCGGCCGCGCCGCTCGACGCCGATCGCCGTACCGAACAGCCGCGCGGGCGCGTCCACGTCCTCGGGAATCGCGAGCATCTGCTCGACGACGAAGCCGTTGGCTTCGCTGAGCGTGGCGTAGAAGAAGTCCGGCCCGAACTGGTAGAGCCCGTGCCCGAAGAGGTTGTTGCCGGGGACCGTCAAGATCAGGTGCCCGCCGACGCGGGTCATGCGCATGTAGCTCGCGAGCGCCGTCGGCGCGCGGAAGACGTGCTCCAGCGAGCCGCCGTCGAACACGACGTCGAAGCGCTCGTGCAGGTCGTCCGGCACGGGCTCGTTGAGATCCCAGATGTTCGACGAGCCCTCGAATCCGCTGACGTCCAGCGAGACGACGTCCTCCGCGCCGAACGAGCGAAACAGCGGCTCGGCGAACCAGAGATGCTCCGCGAGATCGCGATAGAGCTCCTTCCTACCGCCCGGCAGCATGCCGGCGCGGTCGAGCATCCGGGCGAGGTGCCAGGGCCCGACCATGAGGTGCTGGCGGCCGATCGTCAGCGTGCGATCGAAGCGGACTCCGTCCCGCGCCGCGTCGATGAGGAACTCCGCCGTGGCGCCCGGGATCCCCATCCTGCGACAGGCTAGCCAGGGTCAGACGACCGCGGCCTCCGCCTGCTGGAAGCTGATGACGTCGGACAGGATCTCGTCCAGCGACCGCGTCGGCGTCCAGCCGATCGCCGCCCCGATCTTCGCGATGTCGGGATACCGGCGCGGCATGTCCTCGAACCCCGCCTCGTAGGCCTCGTCGTAGGGCACGAGCACGGTGTGCGAATCCGACCGCGTCAGCGCGCGCACCCGATCGGCGAGGTCGAGCATCGAGATCTCCTCCTGCGAGCCGATGTTGAAGACCTCGCCGTGGGCCGGCTCGCCGAGCGCCATGAGGTCGACGAGCGCGTTGACCACATCGCCGACGTGGCAGAAGCAGCGCGTCTGCGTGCCGTCGCCGAACACCGTCAGCGGCCGCCCCGAAAGTGCCTGGCCGACGAACTTCGGGACGACCATCCCATAGCGCCCGGTCTGGCGCGGGCCGACGGTGTTGAAGAGCCGCGCCACGACCGTCGGCAGCTTGCGCTCCTTCCAGTACGCGAGCGCGAGGAACTCGTCGATCGCCTTCGAGCAGGCGTAGGACCAGCGGCCCGTCGTCGAGGCGCCCATGACGAGGTCGCCGTCCTCGCGGAACGGAAACGAGGTCGACTTGCCGTAGACCTCGCTCGTCGACGCGATCAGCACCGGCTTGCGCTTCTTGCTCGCCTGCGCGAGCACGACCTCGGTGCAGTGCACGTTCGTCTCGATCGTCCGCACGGGGCTCTCGACGATGAGGTCGACGCCGACGGCCGCCGCGAGGTGGTAGACGACGTCCGCCTCGTCGACGAGCTCGGCCACGACCGCGGGGCTGGCGCACGTCTCGATCGTGTAGCCGAAGCGCGGGTCGGCCTTGAGCTGGCGGATGTTGTCGATCGACCCGGTCGACAGGTCGTCGAGGACGTGGACCCGGTGGCCGCGAGCCAGCAGCTCCTCCGCGAGGTGCGAGCCGATGAAGCCTGCTCCGCCCGTGACGAGGAACCGCATGCCCGCTTGAGCCTACGCGCGCAGGATGCGCAGCGCCAGGTGCCCCGCGTTCTTCGCGTTGTCCAGGCCGACGCCCGCGACCGGCACGCCCGGTGGCATCTGCACGACCGAGAGGATCGCGTCGAGGCCGCCCATCGCCGACAGCCGGCTGGACAGCGGGACGCCGACCACGGGCAGGTCGGTGTGCGCGGCGGCCACGCCCGGCAGCGCGGCGGAGAGCCCCGCCCCGGCGATGATGACCTGCAGGCCGCGCATGCGCGCGTTCTTGCAGTACTCCGCGACGAGCTCGGGCTGGCGGTGGGCGGACATCACGCGCACCTCGTGCCGGACGTCCGCCTCGCGCAGGACCTTCGCCGCGCCGTCCATGACGTCCATGTCGCTCTTTGAGCCCATGATGATCCCGACGCGCGGCGCGTCGACCTCGATCGAGTCCAGCTCCACGGCGGTGGTCGTCTGCGTCGCCGGCTCGGCCCCACCCGCGCCCTCCGCGTGGCCGGCCCCCAGCTCGTCGTCGATCTCGGCCATGCGTGCTCACTCTCCCCGGCGGTCGAGGCGCCAGGCCCCGGCGAACCGCTCGATTCGCTGGTCGTGCAGGATAAGCCGTTCCGCGGGCCTCTTGACGGGCTGCACGTAGACACAACGCAGTGCTAATGTGGTCACATGGCCGACGTCGGGGTTCGCGAGCTCAAGCAGCACCTCTCCGAGTACCTCGACCGCGCCGAGCGCGGCGAGACCCTCCGCGTGACGGACCGTGGGCGGCCCAAGGCTGTGCTCGGCCCGATTCCCGGGCGCGCGCGCATCGAGGAAGGCATCGCGCAGGGATGGGTCTCGCCCGCCTCGGGCGGCCCGCTGCGCGAAGTTCGCCGCTGGCGCGCGCGGCGCGGCGTGCTCGACGTGCTGTCCGACGATCGCGGCACGTGAGCCTCTACGTCGACTCGAGCGCGCTGCTCAAGCGCTACGTCGACGAGCCCGACTCGGACACCGCCGACGCCCTGATCGCCAGCGACCCTTCGCTGCTGACCGCGCGGCACACGATCGTCGAGGTTCGCCGCAACCTCGCTCGCCTGCTCGGCGAGCGCGACGCGGCCGCCGCGCGATCGGCGTTCATCGAGGACCTCGCCGCGTTCGGGATCGTCGAGCTGGACGACACCACCTGCGAGGCCGCCGCGGGCATCGCCGAGCTCACCGGTGCTCGCACCCTCGACGCCCTGCATCTCGCCGCCGCGCAGCGGGTCGGCGGCGCGGCGATCCCGTTCGTGACCTTCGACTTGCGCCAAGCGCAGGCCGCCCGGATGCTCGGCATGACGGTCCTCCCGGCGTAGCGTCTGCCGGCTAGGCCTGTGGCGCCGGTTACGTGACGGCGCGCAGCGCGATGTCGCTGCGGAGCTGCCGACCGTCGAACTCGATCGCGTGCGCGGCGGCGTACGCCGCGTCGCGCGCGCCGGCGACCGTCGTGCCGAGCGCCGTCACGCTCAGGACGCGCCCGCCCGCCGTCACGATGGCGCCGTCGTCGCGCCGCGCCGTCCCGGCGTGCGTGACCTCGACGAGCTCGGGCACGCCGTCGAGGCCGGAGATGACGTCGCCCTTCGAGGCCGACGCCGGGTAGCCCGCGCTCGCCAGCACGACGGTCACCGCCCAGTCGCCCTTCCACTGCAGCCGCGCTCCCTCGAGCCCGCCGCGGGTCGTGGCGGCCAGCAGCGTCGCGGCGAGGTCCGACCGCATCCGCGGCAGGACCGCCTGCGTCTCGGGGTCGCCGAAGCGGACGTTGTACTCGAGCACCTTCGGGCCGTCCGCGGTGAGCATGATCCCCGCGTACAGGACCCCGTGGAAGGGCATCCCGCGCTCGGCCAGCAGGTCGACGACGGGCTGGTGCACCAGCGCGCAGATCGCCTCCGCGCGCTCCGGCGAGATCCCCGGCACCGGCGAGTAGGACCCCATGCCGCCCGTGTTCGGGCCCTCGTCGCCGTCGAAGATCCGCTTGTAGTCCTGCGCGGGCGCCATCGCCAGCGCGCGCACGCCGTCGCACAGCGCCAGGAGCGACAGCTCCTCGCCCACGAGGCACTCCTCGACGACGACCTGTCCCTCGCCGAAGCGCCGCGCCACGAGGAACTCCTCGAGCGTCGCGCGCGCCTCCTGCTCGTCCTGCGCGATCACGACGCCCTTGCCCGCAGCGAGCCCGTCGAACTTCAAGACGACCGGATACTCCGAGATCGCGGCCATCCCCGCCTCGACGTCGTCGACGGCGCTCCACGCCGCGGTCGGCACGCCGGCCGCCTCCATGACCTCCTTGGCGAACGCCTTCGAGCCCTCGAGGCGCGCCGCGTCCGCGCTCGGCCCGAACGCCGCGATCCCGTGCGCCGCGAGCTCGTCGACGAGCCCGGCAACCAGCGGCGCCTCCGGCCCGACGACCACGAGGTCGCAGCCCTCCGCCGCCGCCACGAGCCCGGCGATGTCGTCGACCGCGACGTCGACGAGCTGCGCGTCGGCCGCGATGCCGGGGTTGCCGGGCGCGCACAGGATCTCCGGCTCGCCCGGCGACCGCGCCAGGGCTCGCACAAGCGCATGCTCGCGCCCGCCGGCGCCGACGACGAGGATCCGCACTAGTGGTCCCTCCTGCAAGCCCTCGCACGCTTGGATCGGCCGCTGATCACCGGCTGGCGGCGTCCTCGCTCAGTCATGGGCCTGAAGGCCCACTCCTTCACTGCGTCCTTGCCAGCCGGCGCCAGCGACCGCCCAAGCGCACAAGGACTTCCAGGAGGAACCACTACTAGAGCTTCGCGATGAAGTCGTCGATCGGGAAGGCGGGCAGCGTCTCGTACATCGCCGTGCCGCGCGAGCTGAGCTCCATCGACACGCGCGCCATCGTGATGTCGTCGGGCGCCTCGACGACCGAGATGAAGTCACAGCGCCCGAGCGTCGCCCACTGCGCCTTCACGTTGGCCCCGAGCTGCTCGACCTCGCGGTTGACCTCCTTGATGCGCTGAGGGTTGTTCTTCACCGTCTGCACGCCCTCTGACGTCAGCGTGGCGAGCATGAGATACGTCGGCATGGCGGCTCCATCGGTTCGATCCAAGGCCTCGTGAGGACGGTTGTATCCCATCGCGGCGCCAACCAACATCGATCGGCGTTGGCATCGGATACCTTCGGCACACGATGCAGCGCGCCGTCATCTCGATCCTCGCCGCGGCGGCCGTGCTGGTCGCGGCCCCCGCGGCCGGCGCCGCCACGCTGGCGACCGACACGCGCTGCTACCAGGAGACCCAGGACGTCGTCGTCAGCGGCACGGGCTACGCCCCGATGGGCACGGTCTCGATCACGCGCGACGGAGCCCCCTTCGGCACCGCGAACGCCGACGCCGCCGGCAACTTCCAGGCGAAGTTCGCCGCCGCGGAGCTGCCTCGCGACGCGCGCGAGCAGATCACGTCGCTCGTCGCGACCGACGGCGCGCTGAACTCCGCCTCCGTGCGCTACCGCACGACGAAGGTCTTCGCCGACTTCACCCCGGACAGCGGCGACCCGAAGACGCTCACCGTGCGCTTCTCCGTCCACGGCTTCGGGCTGCTGCGCCGCCATGCCTCGGTGTACCTGCACTACATCTCCCCCGGCGGGAAGCTCCGCCGCGACGTGCGGCTCGGAACGGCGGCCGGAACCTGCGGCGTCATCCGCCGGACGCGCGAGCGTCACCTGTTCCCGTTTCCCGCCGAGCGCGGCAAGTGGATCCTGCAGTTCGACACGAACAAGAAGTACACCCGGGCGACGAGCAAGTCCCCGTACATCTGGGTGCGAAAGCCCGTCGAGATCTTCACGAAGTAGCTCTGCGAAACCGCACCGGGGCGCCTCGGACCCGCCCGTAGACTCCAGCCGTGTCGCACGCACGGGGAAACCTCGTCGGCCGCGAGCGTGAGCTCGCCGAGTTGCGCCACGGGCTCGAGGGCGCGCTGAACGGGCGCGGCGGCCTGTTCATGGTCGCCGGCGACCCCGGCGTCGGCAAGACCGCGCTCGCCGACGAGCTTGGCGCGGAGGCGGTCCGCGCCGGGGCGCTCGTGCTGTGGGGTCGCGCCTGGGACGGCGGCGGCGCGCCCGCGTACTGGCCGTGGCTGCGGATCATGCGCCGGCTGTCCGCCGAGCGCGACATCAGCGCGACCCTCGCCGCCCTTGGCCCGGAGGCGGGCGCGCGCCTGGCCCGCGTCATGCCCGACCTGGTGCCCGCGCCGGCGGCGCGCCCAGGCGACGCTCCCGAGCTCGACCCGCGCGCCGCTCCTGCGCCGCACGCGGGCCCGGACGGCGCTCCTCCTCCCGGCCGGCCCGAGCCCGACCCCGGCCTCGGCGAGACCGACGCGGCCCGCTTTCAGATCTTCGACGCCGTGACCTCGCTGCTGCGGGCGGCGGCGGCGGGCGGGCCGCTCGTGCTGATCCTCGACGACCTCCACGGCGCCGACCAGCCCTCGCTGCTGCTGCTCGGCTTCCTCGCGGTGCACCTGCGCGACTCGCCGATCCTCGTCATCGGGACCTACCGCGAGAGCGAGGCGCGCCTGGACCCGCAGCTCGCCGGCGCGCTGGGCGACATCATCCGCCACGGCCAGCGCCTGCCGCTGCGCGGCCTGCGCGAGCGCGACGTCGCCGAGGTCGTCGAGCGCGTCGCCGGGCGCCGCCCTCCGGACCGCGTCGTGCGCGCGATCCACGAGGCGACCGAGGGCAACCCGTTCTTCGTCGACGAGGTCGTGCGGCTGCTGAGCGCCGAGGGCCGCCTCGACAGCGAGGCGCAGGTCCTGAGCCTGCGGATCCCCGACGGCGTGCGCGAGACGATCCGCCACCGCCTCGCGCCGCTGCCCGACCGCGCGCGCAAGCTCCTGCTGTGCGCGGCGGTGATCGGGCGCGAGTTTCGCCTCGACACGCTGCAGCGCGTCTGCGAGCTCGAGGACGCCGAGCTCGACGGGGCGCTGTCGGAGGCCGTCGACAGCGGCGTCGTCATCGAGCGCCCGGCGACGATCGGCGCGTACGCCTTCGCGCACGGCCTCATCCGGGAGGCGTTGTACGACGACCTCGGCCCGCAGCGCCGCAGCCTGCTGCATCGCGCCGCCGGGCTCGCGCTCGAGGAGCTCTACGCCGCCGATCCCGAGCCGCACGTCTCCGAGCTCGCCCACCACTTCTTCGTCGCGGCCACCGCCGGCGAGCTGGCCAAGGCGATCGACTACTCGGTGCGCGCGGGGGAGCGCGCGCTGTCGCTCGTCGCGTACGAGGAGGCGTCCGACCACTTCGAGCGCGCGCTGCAGGCCTACGGGCTGCAGGAGCGCGGCGACGGGCCGCGCCGCTGCGACCTGCTGCTCGCGCTCGGCACCGCCCAGTCGCGGGCGGGCAACGCCCGCGGCGCCCGTGAGACGTTCCTGCGCGCGGCCGGGCTCGCGCGCAAGCTCGACTCGCCGCAGCGCCTCGCGCGCGCCGCGCTCGGCTACGGCGCGGGGATGGGCGGCTTCGAGTTCGGGCTCGTCGACGACGTGTTGATCGGGCTGCTGCAGGAGGCCCGCGACGCGCTCGGCAGCGCCGACGATCCGCTGCACGCGCGCGTCCTCGGCCGGACGGCGACCGAGCTGTACTACTCCGACCGCGCCGACGAGCGGGTGGCGCTGTCGCGGGAGGCGGTCGCGATGGCGCGCCGGCTCGGCGACCGCGCGACGATCGCGTCGACGCTCAGCGCCCGGTTCCTCACGCTGTGGGGGCCGGAGAACGCTGCGCAACGCATGCAGATCGCCACGGACGTCGTCGCGCTCGGCGAGGAGGCGCGCGACCGCGAGCTCGTGCTGCGCGGGCACGTCTGGCGGATCGTATCGCTGATGGAGCTCGGCGACTGGGTCGGCGCCGACATCGAGCTGGCGGTCCACGCGCGCCTCGCCGACGAGCTGCGCGACCCGCTGCACCTGTGGTTCGTGCCGCTCTACCAGGCCAACCGCGCGATGCTCGAGGGGCGGATGGCGGACGCGGAGCGGCTGGCGGCTGAGGCGTTCGCGACCGGCCGCGGGGTGCAGGCGCAGAACGCCGCGCAGCTCTACGCCGTCCAGCTCTTCGCGCTGCGGATGATGCAGGGCCGCCTGAGCGAGGTCGAGCAGTCGCTCGAGGAGTTCGCGCGGCGCTACCCGGCGGCGCCGGTGTGGCGGGCGGCCGCGGCGTTCGCCTCGGCCGTCGTCGGGCGCACCGAGCACGCGCGCCGGGCGTTCGAGGCGCTGAGCGTGGGCGGGCTCGCGGAGGTCCCGCGCGACGGCGAGTGGCTGTCGACGGTCGCGCTGCTCATCCGCACGGGCGCGATGCTCGGCGACGGGCGGCGGACGTCGGAGCTCGGCGAGCTCATCGCGCCGTACGGGGATCAGGCGGTGGTCGCCGGGCGCGGGGCGACGTGCTTGGGCCCGGTCTCGCGGTTCGTCGCGATCGCGGCGGTGACCGACGGCCGCTACGCGGACGCGATCTTGCACCTCGAGGCGGCGCTGGAGACCGCGCGCCGCTGGGGTGCCGACCCGCTCGTGGCGGCGGTCCGGGTCGAGCTCGCTGACGCGCTCGAGCGCGCGGGCGTCGACGCGGAGCGCGCGCGCAGGCTGCGCGAGCAGGGCATGAGCAGGGCACGGGCGATGAAGCTGGACGGGCTGGTCGAGCGCTGGCAGACCGAGGCCGAGGCCGCGGACGCCGCTGCCCTCGCCGCCAGGGCCGCGCGGGCCGGCGCGGGGCTCCCACCCGCGCGGCCGGCGGTCGCGGCGCCGGTCGTGTCCGCTCCCGCCCAGCCGGTCGCCTTCTACCGCCGCGGGGACATCTGGACGGTGGGGCCGCCGGGCGCGCAGATCCAGCTGCGTCACGCGAAGGGCCTGAGCCACATCGTGCGGCTGCTCGCGGCGCCGCAGGTCGAGTTCCACGCGCTCGACCTGGTGTCGGGCCCGCGCGAGCGCGGCGCGAGCGTCGCGGTGGCGGTGGGGTCGGGGATGGAGGTGCGCGGTCGCGGCGAGGGCGACGCCGGCCCGATGCTCGACGTCCAGGCGAAGGCGGCCTATCGCCAGCGGGTCACCGAGCTGCAGGAGGAGATCGAGGAGGCGGAGGCCTTCAACGACCCCGAGCGGGCGTCCCGCGCGCGCGACGAGCTCGGCTTCCTCGCGCGCGAGCTCGCCGGCGCCGTCGGCCTGGGCGGCCGCGACCGCAAGACCGGCTCGGACGCCGAGCGCGCGCGCGTGAACGTCACGCGCGCGATCCGCACGGCGCTCAAGCGCATCAGCGACCACGACCCGGCGCTCGGCCGCAGCCTCGGCGGCGCGATCCGCACGGGGACGTTCTGCTCCTACGAGCCCCCGCCGGGCGACGAGCGGGTCTGGGACCTCGACGGCCCGCCCTGAGGATCGCTTCGCCGTGCGCTCAGTCGCGGTCGGCGGGAAAGAGCCGGTACGCGGCCTCGCCCGTCAGCGGCTGGAGCACGCGAAAATGGCGCTCGTCGAGCGTCGCGATCTCGACGGTTTTGAACCGATCCGCGAGGACCGCGAGCGAGGCGTCGGCGAGTCCGAGCTCGAGTCCTTCGTGTTCACGAGCGACCTCGATCGTCTCGTAGAGCGCGGAGGGCCACCACTCGACCCGGTACGCGCCGACGTCGAAGTCCTCCCAGAGCGCACGCTGCGCGGCTCCTCCGCCGAGCCGCCCGATGAGGTGGTCCATCTCGGCGACCGCGAGCGGCGACGTCACGAGCGAGCCGCGGTAGTCATCGAGCCAAGCGACGACCTCGTCGTGCCGCCGGTCGCCACGGTTCATGAACGCCACGACGATCGACGTGTCGAGGATCACCCGCCGAACCCACTGTCGGCGAGGTACCGGTCGACGTTGTCGGCCGCGTCCGCGGGGCCGTCGAACACCCCCCGAGCCGTGGGCCGCTTCGCCTGGAGGTCGGTGACGGCGCCGGCGAGAGCCCGCCGGATGAACTCCGCCTTGCTGAGCCGCTCACGCCCGGCCGCCTGCGTCAGCGCGCGGTCGAGCTCGACGTCGAGATAGAGGCTGGTCTTGAGCTTGGCCACCGACGTAGGGTACCACCCGCCCTGGCGCCCGATCTCTGCCTAATCGGGTCGGCGCACCCGAGCGATCAGCCACACCACGACGCCTACGACGAGGCCCACGATGCCTCCGACCGCGGTGCCTTCGACGATCGCGCGCCTGCGCTCGTCGCTGGCGAGCACATCCTCGACCGCCTCTTCACGCGTCCGGTCCATGTTGTCGATTCTACGTCCGGTGCCGGGCGGCCGCGTGCCGCGGCCGCCCTGCCGGGTCAGGCGGCGACGTCCGCCGCCGCCGGCGCCTTGACGAGCACGAGCTCGCCCTCGGCGGCGGTGACGCGCACCGTGTCGCCCTCGGTGAACTCGCCCTGGAGCATCGCGAGCGCGAGCCGGTCGACGAGCCGCTTCTGGATGACGCGCTTCAGGGGCCGCGCCCCGTAGACCGGGTCGTAGCCCAGGTCGCCGAGCAGGGTGCGCGCCTCGGGCGACAGCTCCACCGCGATCCCGCGCTCCGCGACGCGATCGATCACGCGGCGCGCCTGCAGCGCCACGATCTCGCCGATCTGCGAGCGGTCGAGCGTCGAGAACTCGACGATGTCGTCGAGGCGGTTGATGAACTCCGGGCGGAACGTGAGCTCCGCGCCGGCAGCCCCGCCGGGGATGTTCGAGGTCATGATCAGCACGACGTTCTTGAAGTTCACCGTGCGGCCATGGCCGTCGGTCAGGCGGCCGTCGTCCATGACCTGCAACAGCACGTTGAACACGTCGGGGTGCGCCTTCTCGATCTCGTCGAGCAGCACGACCCCGTAGGGCCGGCGCCGCACGGCCTCGGTGAGCTGGCCGCCCTCGTCGTAGCCGACGTAGCCGGGCGGCGCGCCGACCAGCCGCGACACGGAGTGCTTCTCCATGTACTCCGACATGTCGATGCGGATCATCGCGTCGTGAGTGTCGAACATGAACTCCGCCAGCGCGCGCGCGAGCTCGGTCTTGCCGACGCCGGTCGGGCCGAGGAAGAGGAACGTGCCGATCGGGCGGTCGGGGTCCTGGAGCCCGGCGCGCGAGCGGCGCAGCGCGTTGGCCACGGCCTCGACGGCCTCGTCCTGGCCGATGACCCGCTGGTGCAGGCGGTCCTCCATGTGGACGAGCTTCTCGACCTCGCCCTCGAGCATCCGGCTCACCGGGATGTTCGTCCAGCGCGCGACGACCTCCGCGACGTCCTCGGCCGTGACCTCCTCCTTGAGGAACCCTTGGTTCGCGTCGGAGCGCTCCTCGGCCGTGGCGAGCGCCCGCTGCAAGCTCGGGGATCTCGCCGTAGCGCAGCTCGGCGGCGCGCTGCAGGTCCGACTCGCGCTCGGCGCGCTCGGCCTCGCGGTGGGCGGCCTCGAGCTTCTCCTTGAGCGTCCGCACCGCGGTGATCTGGTTCTTCTCGTGCTGCCACTGCGCCTTCATCCCGGAGCTCTTCTCCTGCAGCTCCGCGAGCTCGCGCTCCAGCGCGACGCGGCGCGTCTTGGACGCCTCGTCCTTCTCCTTGGCCAGCGACGTCAGCTCGATCTCGAGCTGCATCGCCCTGCGCTCGAGCTGCTCGATCTCCTCGGGCAGCGAGTCGATCTCGATCCGCAGCTTCGACGCGGACTCGTCGATGAGGTCGATCGCCTTGTCGGGCAGGAAGCGATCGGCGATGTAGCGGTGGCTGAGCGTCGCGGCGGCGATCGTCGCGGCGTCCTGGATGCGCACGCCGTGGTGGACCTCGTAGCGCTCCTTCAGCCCGCGCAGGATCGCGATCGTGTCCTCGACGGACGGCTCGCCGACCATCACCGGCTGGAAGCGGCGCTCCAAGGCCGCGTCCTTCTCGATGTGCTTGCGGTACTCGTCGAGCGTGGTGGCGCCGACCGCGCGCAGCTCGCCGCGCGCAAGCATCGGCTTCAGCAGGTTGGCGGCGTCGACGGCGCCCTCGGCGGCGCCGGCGCCGACGATCGTGTGCAGCTCGTCGAGGAACAGCACGATCTGGCCGCGGGCCTCCTGGATCTCCTTGAGCACGGCCTTCAGGCGCTCCTCGAACTCGCCGCGGTACTTCGAGCCGGCGAGCAGCGCGCCGATGTCCAGCGCGACGACGCGCCGGTCGCGCAGCGACTCGGGGATGTCGCCCTCGATGATCCGCTGGGCGAGGCCCTCGACGATCGCCGTCTTGCCGACGCCGGGCTCGCCGATGAGGACCGGGTTGTTCTTCGTGCGGCGGCTGAGCACCTGGATGACACGGCGGATCTCCTCGTCGCGGCCGATGACCGGGTCGAGCAGGCCGTCGCGCGCGGCCTCGGTGAGGTCGCGGCCGAACTTCTCGAGCGCCTGGAACTTGTCCTCGGGCGTCTGGTCGGTCACGCGGTGCGAGCCGCGGACGTCGGCGAGCGCCTGCAGGAGGCGGTCGCGCGTCGCGCCGACGGCGCGCAGCGCCTTGCCGGCCGGCCCGTCGTGGCCGGCGATCGCGAGCAGCAGGTGCTCGACGGAGACGTACTCGTCCTTGAGCTGGCGCATCTCGCGCTCGGCGCCGCGCAGCACGGACATGAGCTCGGCGGACGTCGTCGGCTCGGCCTGGCTGGTCAGGGTCGGCAGCGCGTCGAGCGCGGCGTTGACGTCGGCGCGCAGCGCGTCGGGCGACGCGCCGAGCTTGCGCAGGACGGGCGCGACGAGGCCGCCGTCCTGCTCCTCCAAGAGCACGGCGAGCAGGTGTTCGGGGGAGACCTGTGCGTGGCGCCGGGTCGGCGCGAGCGCGAGGGCAGCTTGCAGGGCCTCCTGAGTCTTGATCGTGAAGCGGTCGGCTTGCATGGATCTGAGTGTAGACGACTTAGATTTCATATCTCAAGGGGGGCGGGCTAGGCTCCGCTGCATGCGGCTGATCGGAAGGACCCTCCTCCTGGCCGCGTGCCTCGTCGCGATCCCAGGCTCCGCGGTCGCCGCGCCGACGCCCGACGCCGAGCCCAACGAGAACGTCTTCGAGCTCACCGGGCCGATCTCCGCGGACGGCGCGATCGGGACGCTCGCGACCGAGACCGACGTCGACAAGTTCCTCGTGCAGTTCCAGCCCGACCATCGCGTGAAGCTCCTGTTCAGCCTGCTCAACGCGGGGACGCCAGAGTGCCCGCTGGCGCCGCTCGGGGGGTTCGTGCGCTACCTGCTGCGGGCGCCCGAGGCCGTCGAGCCGTTCGTGAGCGGGGACCTCCCGGTCGGCAGCGAGTTCGTGGACGTCCTCGACAAGACGACGCCGGGCGCGCAGGGCGACCCCCCGCAGCCGCTGCACCTGACGTTCTTCGCCGACGGCGAGGAGGCCGCGGGCTGCTCGTATCGCTTCATCGTGACGGACTCCGGCGGGCATGCGACGGACGCGATCGACCCGACGCCGCCGGCCGACGTCCCCGACGTGACGGTCCCCGAGCCCAACGACCTCGCGGCGCAGGCGTTCGGGCCGCTGGCCGGCGACACGTACTACTACGGCGCGATCGAGGCCGAAGGCGACGTCGACCGGATGCGGGCGTGGCTCTTCCCGGGCCAGGAGGTGACGGTCGAGCTGGCGGCGGTCGCCACGGCGGGGTGCGCGGACTGCGAGGCGAAGGTGACGATCGAGGACCCGCGCGAGAACGTCCTGCTCCCCGACCTCGAGGCGAAGCCCGAGCAGGTGGTGGACGCGCCGGTGATCGGCACGCCGGCCGAGAACCTCATCCGGGTGAGCGGCAAGCCGGGCACGCGCTGGCGGCTGCGCCTCTCACCGGCCGACGCCGTCCTGCCCGCGGCGCCGGGCGGAACGCCGCCCCGCGCACCGCTGAAGCCGTACAAGTCGGGGGTCACGCTGCGCCGCGGCGCCGGCCCGGCCGTCCGCTACCTCGGCAAGGTGTCGTCCACGGGCGGCGCGGCGTGCCGCTCGAACCGCCTCGTCGTCCTGCGCCACGCGGGGTCGGGCTTCAAGCGCTTCTCGATCACGCGCACGCGAGCCGACGGCACGTTCACCGTGACCCGCCGCACCCGAACGGGCGGCACGGTCTACGTCGCGGTCGTCGAGAAGATCACCGGCGGGCGCCTGTGCCGCTTCGCCCGGTCCCCTCGGGTCCGCGCGTAGAGCGCTCCAACGCGCCGGAGGCGGCGGCGGGGTCAATCCTGACCGCAGCAGCGCTTGTACTTGCGGCCCGATCGACACCAGCAGGGATCGTTGCGGCCCGGCGGCCAGGCGACGACGTGGCCACTGCGGGCGAGCTCGGCCGCGTACAGGCTTCGGGATGATCCCGTATCCGGGTCGTATCCCTCGCGGTCCGCCCAGTCGGCAAGCCCGTCGACGTCAAGCGGCGCGATACCAGGCCGCCGGCCGGTCTCGCGATGGATCACGCGCAGGTGGCCTTCCAAGCGACGGCTGTAGGCGGTCGCGTCGGCGAAGTCCTCGCTGAGGGAAGGCCAGCGGGCCAGCGCGGCAGCGCGCTGGTCGGGCGCGAACCACGCGAGCGTCCAGCTGATCTGCTGGTCGGCGAGCGGGCGCGGCGGCGGGGCCAAGCGATCGTCATCGTCGAGCGGCAGGCCGAGGTGCTCGCGCTCGGCGCGACGCTCGATGCGGGCGTAGTCCAGCTCCTTCGAGAAGCCGCGCCGCTTGGCGACCGCCACCGCCTCGTCGAACGCGGCAAGCGAGGCATCCTGCAACCCGGCATCCGACCGTGCGTGTGCCAGCGTGACGAGGAGGCCGACATCGTTGGGCGATTCACGCCGCAGCGCCGCGAATTCGGACTCCCCTTCGACCGTCGACCCGTCCTTGAGCAGGTACCAGCCGAGCATCTCGCGGGCGACCTTCGGATGGCGGCACCCGAGCTGGATCGCGCGGCGCTCCAACCGTGCCGCCAGCGCGTGCTCGTCGTCGTTCGCGGCGGCCTCGGCGAGCTCGTCATAGCAGTCGCCGAGGACCTGCGCCGGGAGATCGTCGTTTGGCTCGAGCGCATCGAGCGCAGCGGCGGCTGTCCTTAGGTCGGGAGCATCGACGTACGGCTGGAGAAGCGCGTCGAGAGCTGACACGCGCTCAGGATAAGCCGCGGGCGCACCGGTGAACATAGGGTGCGGTCTGGTGTCGGCGTGACTCTCCAAAACCGCGTTTCACCGTTTGGCGCGGGCCGGTACACCGAGCTCTTCTTCCTCGACGAGGCCACCGCGTGCGCGGCCGGGCACCGTCCCTGCCACGAATGCCGTCGCGCCGACGCGGACGAGTTCCTCGCGGCATGGCGCGTGCTGCATCCGCGCGGCTCTCGGACGTCGACGCGCGGCTGCACCGCGAGCGGACCCGCGGCGCGCAGCAGCTGAGCGCATGCGCCGATCTGCCCGACGGCACGATGGTCAGCCTCGACGGGCGGGCCTGGGTCGTCGTCGGCGGCGGCCTGCGAGCTTGGACGCACGGCGGGTACGGCGACCGGCGGGCGTGTCCGCCGGAGCGCGTGGCCGTGCTCACGCCGCCCTCCACCCTCGCGGCGATGCGCTCCGGCTGGCGGCCGCGCCTGCACCCGACCGCGCGCGAGCACCGGGGCAGTTAGCCGAGCCCACACGCGGACGCAACGGACAGCGCGGCGCAGACCTCGCGCATCCGGGCGGCCGAGAGCCGGGTGATCCGCTCGCCGCACAGCGCCGGCCGGATGACGGTGATGTTGTCGAGCGTCAGGCAGCAGGTCGATGGCATGCCGTCCGCGCGGCCGAGAACGACCTCAGTCGGGATCTCGCGGATGGTCCGCGTCGCCGGCACCGCGAGGATCTGATGCAGTACCGGAATCGCCTCGTCGCGAGTCAGGATGAGGAACGGTCGCCGTCCGGCGCGTGGGTGCTCGTACCACCAGACCTCGCCGCGTCTCACCACGGCTTGTGGCCGGCCGCGCGCTCCTCGGCGTCAAGCCGCGCCAGCAACTCGTCCGTCGCGCTGTCGGACGCCGCCGCGAGATCGCCCCACTCGTCCGGTTGCGCCTGTGGTACCCGGCGATATCCGTCCGCGATGCGCTCGCCGACGGCAGCCTCGGTGCTCTGCTGTAGCCCATCGATGACGAACTCGCGGATGAGCGCGGATCGCGACATGGCTCTACGGCCCGCGACCGCATCGAGCGAAGCGATCAGCTCCTCGTTCAGCTGCACCATCGTCTGCGTCCGTGCCATAGCCCTACCGTAGCACTATGACGCCCGGCGGATGCGGATAGCGCGCGGGCGCGCTGGCGCGATGCGCGAGGCTTCACTTCATGGAGAACGAGCTGATCGCCGAGCGCCTTGTCGCGTTCGCTGCGCTGCTGGAGCTGGCCGACGCCAATCCGTACACGGCTCGCGCGTACCGGCGCGCGGCCGACACGATCCGGGGCACGCCCGCCGATGTCGCCGAGCTGGTGCGGACAGGGCGCGTACGCGAGCTGCGCGGCATCGGCTCGGGGATCGCGGCCCGACTGCGCGAGCTCATCGAAACCGGGTCGATCGCCGAGCTGGCCGAGCTTGAGCGTGAGCTCGCACCCGACCTCATCGGGCTCGGTCGGTACCTCGGCCTGAGCGCGCGCCGCTCGGTGGAGCTCGCGCGTGCGCTGGACGTTCGCACGGCTGATGAGCTGCGCGAGGCCGCGCAGGCGGGCAGGCTGCGAAGCGTCCCGGGGATCGGGCGCGGCACCGAGGCGCGGCTGCTCGAGGCGCTCGACCGCGAGGGCAAGCCGCGCTCCCGCGAAGGCTTGCTGCTCAACCACGCACGCGACCTGCTCGGCGGCATCGCCGGCGTTCTCGGCGGTGAGATCGCGGGCGACGCGCGGCGCTGGCGCGACTCGTGCATGCAACTCGCCGTCGTGTGTGCCGCGACCGACCCGGCGCCGCTGTTGGCTCGCTTCGCGTCGCTGCCGCACCTCGTCGCGTTGATCTCCTCGGTCGAACGTGAGGCGGTAGGCGTCACGGTGGAGGGCGTGCCGGTCACGCTCGTCGTCGCCGAGCCGGCGCGCTTTGGCACCGCGCTCGCGCGGGCGACGGGCTCCGCCGTGTACGTCGAGTCGCTCGGGCCGCTGCCCGACGCGCCCGACGAGGACGCGCTCTACGCGCAGCTCGGCATCCCACGGTGTCCGCCCGAGCTGCGCGAGGCCGGCTTCTCGGGTGAGCCGCCGCTGCTGGTCGAGCTCGATGACATCCGCGGAGACCTGCACAGCCACACGACCTGGTCGGATGGCCGCGCGAGCGCCGAGGAGATGGGTCGCGCCGCGATGGCGCGCGGCTATGACTACCTGGCGATCTGCGATCACACCCCCGCGGTCGGGGCCGTGCAAGGGCTGACCGCCGACGATGTCCGCCGCCAAGCGGACGAGATCGCCGCCGCAAACGAGGTCCTGGCGCCGTTTCGCATCCTGCGCGGCATCGAGGTCGACATCCTCCCCGACGGCCGGCTCGACCTACCCGACGACGTCCTCGCCGAGCTCGACTGGGTCCAGGCGAGTGTTCACGGCGGCCAGCGCATGCCGCGCGCCGAGATGACCCGCCGTGTCCTGGAGGCGCTGCGTAACCCGTCGGTGCGCTGCCTCAGCCATCCGACGGGCCGCTACATCAACCGCCGCCCGGAGAACGCCGTCGACCTCGACCAGGTGTTCGAGTTCGCGGTCGAGCATGGCGTCGCGATGGAGGTCAACGGCCTGCCACCGCGGCTCGACCTCAGCGCAGAGCACGTCCGCGACGCGCTGCGCGCGGGCGTGAAGATCGTCTGCTCAACCGACGCCCACTCGGTGAAGGGCCTCGAGAACATGCAGTACGCGGTCGGCACAGCGCGCCGCGGCGGCGCGACGGCGGCGGACGTCCTCAACACGCGGCGCCTCGACGAGCTACCCCCACGCACACGGTAGCCAGCACACTCGACCAGCGGCGACTGGCGATCACCAGATAGAGACGCTCGTCGCAGTGCCGCATCCACGCGATAGGGCAACTTTCGCCGTCCGCGTCCGCGAGGGGCCGGATGCATGGAAGGCAGCAGTATGTCCCCTCAGGACGGGCGGCCGCGTACCCCGCCGGCGCCTACGCGTTGCTCGGCCTCGATGAGGCGCTCCTCAGAGAGCTGCACCACGTTCGGGCCGGCCAACAGCTTGGCAGTCAAGGACGTGCGGGCCCCGTGGGGATAGAGCAGCTCGACAGTCGAGCGCGGAATCTGCCATGCCGCCTGCGGTCGGTAGTCGGCATCGAGCCGGATGGCCAGGAGGACCTCGTACGGGTCCGTCATCGGACCCATGCTTGTGCGGCGTGTGGTCGGGGTGCTCCGCAGTGTCTTGACCTGAACGGCACCCAGCCCAGGGACGTCGAGGTCGTACCCGGGCTGTGAGGACGCTGGCAGCGGTACGCCGTAAAGCGCCGCTGCGAGCAACTCCCCGTACTCGCCAACCAGCCCGCGGCTGCGGAAGCCCGTCGTCCTCAGCTGCGTCAGCAGTTCGAGACGCTCGGCGTCGAGCACCGCAAGACGCTTGAGGATGTCGCTGACGCGGTCCATACGTCGGGCGGAGCCTAGACACGAGGAGCGACGATCATCCATCGTGGCGCGGTACTGTCAGGCGCGTGGCGAACGCCAGCGGCGATTCGGGATATGCGCTCCAAGTCTTCGAGCAGAATTTGGAGGACGCTCGCCGTATGGCGACGCTGGCTCGAGGCCTAGCGAACTTTCGCCTCCGCACAATGCGAAGCGACGGCAAGAACACGCTTGGCGGAGTTCTCCGCGTGCCCAAGCACGAGCGGCAACGCATCCAGCGCGTCGAGAGCCCCGATGCGTGGCTGTTCACGAAGCCGAGCAGCGACCTCGTCCGAAGATTGGAATTCCCCCGATTTTGCGGAGTCCCGAGTTCTTGCGGCGAAAGCGCCGTGAAAGGATGGGACACCGATGCCGAAGACGAGGCCTGCCTACCCGGAGCAGTTCCGGCGGGAGGCGCTGGAGCTGGTCCGACGTGGCCGTTCGATCCCGGATGTCGCGGGGTCGCTGGGGGTGTCGCCGCAGTCGCTGCGCAACTGGATGCGTCAGGACGAACGTGACCGCGGCGAGCGCGACGACGGGCTGACCAGCGCCGAGCGCGAGGAGCTGCGCGAGCTCAGAACGCGTGTCAAGCGCCTGCAGCAGGAGCGCGACATCCTCAAGCGCGCCACGGCTCTCTTCGCGAGGGAGACCGAGAGCCGGTGAGACGTCCTGTGTCAACCCCCCACGTTGGTAGCGGATGTCGGCTTGCTGTCAAGCGCTTCGCGCTCGTCGCTGCGCGCCGCCCTGCGGGTGACAGCGGCGCCGGCCATCCGCTGTGTGGCAGCCAGGTCCAGGCGGGGCCTGGACGCGTCGGGGATGACGACGGCGATGTGCTGTTGCAGGCCGCGGTGACGTGCAGGGTCGTAGGCGGCGTGATCTTGCCAGCAGCGCCAGATGACGCGGATCCAGGCGCGTCCGAGGGTGCGGATCGCGCGTTGGTGGTCGTGGCCGCGGGCTCGGGCTGTGGCGTAGCGGTCAGCGGCCCACGGGTGCCAGTGGCGGGTCGCGTCGGCGAGCGTCGCGACGGCGGCTCGCAGGCGGTGGTCGCAGCCGTGGCGGAAGCACGCGACTTTGCGTTTGCCCGATTCGACGGCGACGGGGGTCATGCCGGCGTCGGCGGCCAACGCTTCGGCGGTCTGGTAGCGGGCGCGGCAGTCGCCGATCTCGGCCAAGAGCGCGGCGGCGCAGACGACGCTCTTGGGATCGCGAAACAGCGACAGGAAGACGTGCCCGTCGGGGTGCGAGCGGACGCGGTGCGCGATCTCGCGCGTCAGTTCGGCGATCTTCGAGACGATCGGTTTGAGCGCGGCGACCAAGGCGAGCACGATCGCTCGGCGAGCTTCGGTTTCGGCGTCGCCGGCGCGTCCTTTGGGGGCGTCGCGGAGCTTGGCGAGCAGCTCGGCGGGCTGCTTGCGGCCGCAGTAGGCGTGGCGTGCGAGGAACGCCGCGAGGCGCTTCTCGCCAAGACCGCCGGCGTCGGTGGCGCTCGGGTAGCGCGTGAGGAACGCCAGGCCGATCGGACTGTCGATCTCCTGAAAGATCATGGCTGCGCCGGGCCAGAAGCGCTCGAGTTCGGCGCGCAGCTGGTTGGCCATGGCGACGCGGGTCTGCACGAGATCCTCGCGGGCGCGGCTAAGCGCGCGCAGCGCTTTGGTGTCGTCGCTGTCGGCGACCAGCACACGGAAGCGGTGATGGTCGGTCCTTGCGAGCTCGCAGAGCACGAACGCGTCGAAGCGGTCGGACTTCCCGCCGCTGGTCCTGAAGCGCGGGCGGGCGGCCGCGACCTGGTTGGGATGGATCGCCATCACCCGCAGACCCGCGTCCAGCAGCCGCTCGATCAGCAGCCCGTCCGGGCGCTCGATGGCGACCAGCACCACGCCCAAGCGCACAAGCGTGCCGCACAACGCGCTCACGCCGCGCTCGTCATGCGTGAACGTCGTCGCCAGCACCTCGCTCGCCGTTGGCCTCTTCGATCAGCACGTCGTGCTTGTCGCTGGCCCAGTCCACCCCTGCGTACCGCTCCGTCACCGCTGGCTCCCTTCGGTCGATTGCGCTTCACAGCGCCTCGACCCGGAGGTACCGTTGCGGGTGCTCATTGACGGGCCCTCAACGGGGCTACGTCCTGTTGCCGCTTGCGGCACCTCGCCCCGCCGGGAGGAGCAGGTCTCACCGTGGCCCTCACCCGGGCTAGCGACTCAGGCCCTCACCCGGCGGGGTCGAGGCCATCGGAGGATGACCAATGAGCGTCTACCGGCATATCTCGGCGGAGAGAGCCCACTGCGCCTTCCCGGTCTCCCTGATGTGCGAGCTGCTCGGCGTTTCTGAGTCGGGGTACTTCGCGTGGTCGCGGCGCGCGCCGTCAGATCGTGAGCTGACCGACGCGTGGCTGACCGAGCGCATCCGCCGGATCCACGCGGCCAGCGGTGGCCGCTACGGCAGCCCGCGCGTGCATGCGATGTTGGCGCGTGAGGGGATCGGGGTGGGTCGCAAGCGCGTCGAGCGGCTGATGCGCGCTGCGGGCCTTCAGGGCGCGTTCAAGCGCCGTCGCAAGGGCTGCACGGTGCGCGTGGACGGCGTGGAACCCTTCGGGGATCTCGTCGGCCGCGACTTTCGCCCCGACACCCCGGATCGCGTATGGGCTGCGGACATCAAGCAGATCAAGACCGCGGAGGGCTGGCTGTACCTGGGCGCCGTGCAGGATCTGTTCAGCCGCCGGATCGTCGGGTGGGCGATGGAGCCCCACATGCGCCAAGAGCTCGTCGTCGACGCGTTGAAGATGGCCGTCGCGGCGCGCCGGCCACCGAAGGGAACGATCCACCACTCCGACCACGGCGGGCAGTACATCAGCCTGGCCTTGGGCCAGGCCGCCCATGACGCCGGGATCGCGCAGTCGATGGGCGCCGTCGGGACCTGTTACGACAACGCCGTCGCCGAGACGTTCTTCGCGACGCTGACCAAGGAGCGCCTGCTGCACGGCGCCCCGAAGGGAGGATGGGTCACCCGCGCCGAGCTGCGCTCGGCGATCTTCGACTACATCGAAGGCTTCTACAACCCGACGAGGCTGCACTCGACGCTGGGGATGCGCTCCCCCGTCGAGTACGAGGCCGATCACGCCGCCGGCGACCCCGACGGCTGCGCGCGCCTGGGCGCACGCGCGGGCGCGCGCGAAACAACTGTGCACAACCTTCGGTTGCGCACAGCAACTACGACAACGACAACCTGACTCCACGAAACCGGGGGAGGTCCAGATGTTCTCCAAGATGGCACTGGAGCCGCTTCTGCGCCAAGCAGTGGTCATGATTGCGACTTCGGTGGAAACCTACGTCGGCGATCGCGTGACGGAACTGCTGATCGTGGCCGGCGGTCCCGAATCCGCGGCGGCTGCTCAGGAGCAACTGGCAAGGGTGGTCGGCGGATTGGCCAGCTGCGAGCCGAGCAAGGTAAACCGCACTTTCGCACTTGTCGGCCTGCCCGACGTGCTCAAAGCCATCATGCCCATCTCTGGCTTGGAGACGAAGCCCACCACCGTCCTAGCCGCGATCAACTCGCGTCGCAACCGCATCGCCCACCGCGCCGACTGGCTGCCCGCCGGCGGTCGCAGCCCAATAGACGCCCTCTCCGTGCTCCGCTGGATCAACGACACTGAAGCCGTGGTCGCGGCTATCGACCGTCACACGGAGAGACGGCGTCCGAACCGTGGATAGTTGCCGGCGAAGACGGGCGCCGGCCAGCCCACACGAGCGCTGACGCATGCCCCCTTGCGCGAGAGCCAGCGCTCGGTTCATTGAGTGCGCCGCCATGTGGCGGCCGCGAGTCTATGTCGAGAAATGGGCGCATAGCGCCCAAGACTCGACATAACCACCCATCGACGCACCGTGCTGGTCCTCGACGTTTTCGGCGCTCTCGAGCAGCGCCGGCCTCGGTAGCTGCCGGCGGCGGCTCTCCGCGACGATGGCATAGCGCCCGTATGCGCGAGTAGCGGCGCCGCCAGTCGTACGGGGGTTGTGGTTCAAAACGTGACGCATATTCACGTTTTGAACCACCCCCTTCGGTACGACGCGTCCGTCGCACAACCGCCCCTTGTCGACGACGAAACGATCGCTCCCTCGCGAACTGAGCGCGGGGCCGCATGCGCTGGTGGATCGACGAGCGGAGGTGTCCGGCTTGCCGGGCCCGGTCAGTCGATCGGTGGATCGGGGATGTCTACGGACGGGGTGTCCTTGGAGAGAGCGAAGGACCAGCCTTTCGCTCTCGTAGCCCACGATCTCCGCCTTGACCTGCTCGCGGCCCTTCGAGGCTTGCGACAGGCACCGACAAAGTTGCCCGCCAATAGTTCGGTGCGAACATCTCACCCAGCCGCTGATTGCACCACCAGCGGCCCGTAAGCGAGATCGCCGATCCGCCGGCCATCGGGTCGGTGCCCGCGCACATCACGCGGCACTGCGGTTCCCGCATGCCGGGAGCGCCGCGCTCGCACGCTCCGAGTCAAACGCGGCGGCGCAACGGCCAGCCATGGCTCAGAGGTGTGGGATCGCGCACATGGCGCCACGGCGACCCGGCACGATCTCAGGATGCGTCGCAGTGCTGGTGAACATCGCGGTCGGCGAGATGTCTTTCAAGCAGCGAGCCGGACGCCGTAGACGGGGAACCCGCGGTCGCGGGTCAGCACGTCGAGATCCTCGTGCAGCGCATGCGCGATCAGGACGCGGTCGAAGGGGTCGGCGTGGTGGCGCGGTAGTTCGGCAGCCGTTTCCAGCAGCGAGGCCGTGATCTCGAGCATCCGGAACTCGGCGGCAAGCAGCGCGGCCAGGTTGCGTGGTGCTCGCAGCCGTCCGGCCTCGCGCTTGATCGCCGCCTCCCAGATCGAGACCGGGCTCAGGCGGCGGTCGACCGACGGATCGGTGAGCAGCGCTCGTTCGGCCCGGGTCAGGCGAGCCGGGTCGCCGAGCGCGCACAACGCGATGTGCGTGTCGACGAGAACACCACTCACGTCGTGTACGGCTCGAACTCGGGCAGGGGGTCGTCGAAGTCCTCGCCGATCTCGATCTGGCCGGCCAGCGCGCCCAGGTGCACCGGCGGGTACTTCACGCCGACGGCGACAAGCCGCACGGCGGGCATCCCACCGCGCGCGATGATGACCTCTTCACCGCTCTCCGCGGCAGCGACAAGCTCGCTGAGCCGGGACTTGGCGTCGTGCATGTTGACCTGCATTAGCTAGCAGCTTAGCTAATCATGCGCCTGGTGGCGAGTCAGCGGTCGATGCGGTGAATCGGAATGGTGTACGGGCGGATGTCGCTCGCGCGGACGACCGACGAGCCCTTCGCCTTCTCGTATCGCACGATCTCCGCCTTGACCTGCTCGCGCCGACCCTCGAGCACCGCGATCTCCTCTTCGAGCTCGCCGCGGCGGCGCTCCAGCGCGGCCACGCGACGGCGTGTGCGCTCGAGCTGCTCCTCGAGCTCGAGGACCTTCTCGACGCCCGCGAGGTTCAACCCCAGCTCGGCCGTCATCTGCTGGATGCGGCGCAGCTTCTCGACGTCCTCGTGCGAGTACAGCCGCGTGCCCTTCGGCGAGCGCTTGGGCTCGATCAGGCCGCGCTGCTCGTACATCCGCAGCGTCTGGGGGTGCATCTCGGCGAGCTCGGCGGCGACCGAGATCATGAACACGCCGCGGTCCGACGAGACCTCGATCCGGGTGGTCGTCGTGCGGCGGCGCGCGGTCATGCCGAGAACAGCCGCTCGCGCGGGTTGCCGTTGAAGACCTTCGCCAGCCCGTCGACCGCCGCCTCCTGCTCGGCGGTCAGCGAATCGGGAAGGTCGAGCACGAAGCGGTAGTGGATGTCGCCGCGGCCGGGCTTGCCGAAGCGCTTGGGCCCGAGGCCGCGCAGCCGCTGCACCGTGCCCGGGCGCGTGCCCGGCGGGACCTTCAGCGTCTTGCGGCCGTCCAGCGTCGGCACCTCGATGTTCGCGCCGCGCAGCGCCTCGGGGATCGTCAGCGGCACCTCGACCTCGACGTTCTCGCCCTTGCGCGCGAACACCGGCGACTCCTGCACGTGCGTGACGACGAACAGATCGCCGCTCGGGCCGCCGTTGATGCCCGGCTCGCCCTTGCCGGCCAGCCTGATCCGGCTGCCCTCGCGCGCGCCCGCGGGCACGTTGACCCGGTAGCGCTTGACGGTCCGCTTGCGGCCCTCGCCCTGGCACGTCGGGCACAGCTGCTCGATGACCGTCCCGGCGCCGCCGCACTGCGAGCACGGCTGCGAGATCGAGAACAGGCCCTGGCCCTCGGACTCGATGCCGCGGCCGTTGCAGCGCGGGCAGACCTTCGGCGCGGTGCCGGGCTTCGCGCCCGTCCCGCCGCACGTGCCGCAGCGCTCGAACGTGGGCACGGAGATCGGGACCTCGGCGCCCTTGACCGCCTGGTCGAAGCCGATCGAGATCTCGGCCTCGAGGTCGCGACCGCGCTCCGAGCGCGGGCGCGGCGGCGCGCCCCCGGGGCCGCGGCCGCGCGTGGCCTGCCCGAACAGGTCTGACAGGATGTCGCCGAAGCCGCTCGCGTCGAAGCCGGGCTGACCGGTGCCGCCCCGCCCCGCCTGCGAGAACGGGTTCAGCAGCGCGCGGTCGTAGTCCTTGCGCTTGTCCGGGTCGCCGAGGATGTCGTGCGCCTGCGAGATCTGCTTGAAGCGCGCCTCGGCCTTCGCGTCGCCGGGGTTCTTGTCCGGGTGGTACTGGCGCGCGAGCTTGCGGTACGCCTTCTTGATCTCGTCGGCCGTCGCCTTGCGGTCGACGCCGAGCACCTTGTAGTGGTCCTGGGCAGCCATCGTCCTAGCCCGCCACGATCACCCGCGCGGGACGCAGGATCGACTCGTTGAGGCGATAGCCGGACTGGAGCACCTGTACGACGGTCCCCGGCTCGGCTCCGTCGACGGGCTGCTGAGCGACGGCCTCGTGCTGCACCGGATCGAAGACCTCGCCGTCCGGGCTGAAGCCCTGGACGCCGGTGCGCCCGAGCGCCGCCGAGATCTCCGCGGCGAGCAGCTTGACGCCCTGCGAGAGGTGGTGATCGGGGTCGGCGGCCTCGACGGCGGCCAGCGCGCGCTCGAGGTTGTCGATCGCGGGGAAGAGCTCGCGCGCGAGCTTGCCGATCCCGCGCGCCTCGGCCGCGCGGACCTCGCGCGTCATCCGCTTGCGGTAGTTGTCGAAGTCCGCCTGCGTGCGCTGCGCCAGGTCGAGGTACGCGTCGGCCTTGTCCGCACGCTCGCGCAGCGCGGCCTCGTCGAGGGGCTCGGCCCCCGGCAGAGGGTCCGCGTCGCCTTCGGCGCCGGCCGATTCGGCCGCGTCGGCCGCGTCCCCGAGCTCGGCCGCGTCGAGCACCTCGTCGGCGTCCGGCGGCGTACCCGGCTCGTCGGCGACCGCCGCGTCGGCCAGCGGTGGTGCCGCCCCCTCGGGCGACACCACTTTGCGCTCGGAATCTACCTCTCGCTCAGGCGAGGACACGGGCTAGCGCCCCTCGTCCACCGTCTCGGCGGGCTCGTCCACGACCTCGGCGTCGACGACCTCGTCCTCCGAGGTGGCCGTCGCGTCGTCCGGGCCGGCGCCGTTGCCGCCGGACGCGGCCTGCTGCGCCGAGGCCTTCTCGTACATCGCCTCGGAGATCTTGTGGAACGCCGACTGCAGCGCCTCGGCCTTCGCGTTGAGCTCCGCGGGGTCCTCGGACTGCAGCGAGTCGCGCAGCTCCTTGATCAGGCCCTCGATCTCGGTCTTCTGCGTCTCGTCCATGTTGTCGGCGAGGTCCTTGACCTGGCGCTCGGCCTGGTACGCGGCGTTCTCGGCGTTGTTGCGGGCCTCGGCGAGCTCCCGCAGGCGACGGTCGTCGTCGGCGTGCGACTCGGCGTCGGACACCATCCGCTTGATCTCGTCGTCCGACAGGCCGGAGCCCGACTTGATCTCGATCTTCTGCTCCTTGCCGGTGCCGAGGTCCTTCGCGGACACGTTGAGGATGCCGTTCGCGTCGATGTCGAACGCGACCTCGATCTGCGGGATGCCGCGCGGCGCCGGCGGGATGCCGGTGAGCTGGAACTTGCCGAGCGACTTGTTGTAGCTCGCCATCTCGCGCTCGCCCTGCAGCACGTGGATCTCGACCGAGGGCTGGTTGTCCTCGGCCGTCGAGAAGACCTCGCCCTTGCGGGTCGGGATCGTCGTGTTGCGCTCGATGAGCTTCGTCATGACGCCGCCCTTGGTCTCGATGCCGAGCGTCAGGGGGGTCACGTCGAGCAGCAGCACGTCCTTGACGTCGCCCGCGAGCACGCCGGCCTGGATGGCGGCGCCGATCGCGACGACCTCATCGGGGTTGACGCCGCGGTGCGGCTCCTGGCCGGTGAGCTCCTTGACCTTCTCCTGCACGGCCGGCATGCGCGTCATGCCGCCCACGAGGACGACGTGGTCGATCTTCGACGCGCCCTTGTCCTTGGCGTCGTCGAGCGCCTGGCGCACCGGCGCCACGACGCGCTGCAGCAGGTCGGCCGTCAGCTCGTTGAGCTTCGCCCGCGTCATGCGGATGTCGAGGTGCTTCGGGCCGCTCGTGTCGGCCGTGATGAACGGCAGGTTGATCTGCGACTCCTGCGCCGTCGAGAGCTCGATCTTCGCCTTCTCGGCGGCCTCGTACAGGCGCTGCAGGGCCATCGGGTCGTTCTTCAGGTCGATGCCCTGGTCCTTCTTGAACTCGCCCGCGAGCCAGTCGACCAGCGCCTTGTCGAAGTTGTCGCCGCCGAGGTGGTTGTCGCCCGCGGTCGACTTGACCTCGAAGACGCCGTCGCCGATCTCGAGCACGGACACGTCGAACGTGCCGCCGCCGAGGTCGAAGACGAGGATCGTCTGGTCGGCCTCCTTGTCGAGGCCGTAGGCGAGCGACGCCGCGGTCGGCTCGTTGATGATGCGCTTGACGTCGAGGCCGGCGACCTTGCCGGCGTCCTTGGTCGCCTGGCGCTGGTCGTCGTTGAAGTAGGCCGGGACCGTGATGACGGCGCCGTCGACGGGCTCGCCGAGGTACGCCTCCGCGTCGGCCTTGAGCTTCTGCAGGATCATCGCGCTGATCTCGGGCGGCGAGTGCTGCTTGCCGCCGGCGTCCACGCGCGCGTCGCCGCCGGGACCGGAGACGACCTTGTACGGGACGATCGACTCCTCCTCGCGCACCTCGGCCTCCTTGCGGCCCATGAAGCGCTTGATCGAGAAGATCGTGTTCTGCGGGTTCGTGACGGCCTGGCGCTTGGCGACGGTGCCGACGAGGCGCTCGCCCGACTGCGCGAAGGCGACGACCGAAGGCGTCGTGCGACCACCCTCGGAGTTCTCGATGACCGTAGGCTCGCCACCCTCCAGCACAGCCATGCAGGAGTTGGTGGTGCCCAGGTCGATACCGATTGTCTTGCCCATGTGGGGTGAGGCTCCTTCCGGAATGCGTACTAAGAAATCTGCGTCGCAGTGTAGTAGATCGCGAACGCCGGCTTTCCAGGTTGGCCGCAGCCGCGGCCCGGGTCAGCCGCGGCGCAGGCCGCTGAGGTGCCGCAGGCCGCTGACGCCGCGGGCGTGCCCGCTGGAGCCGGCGGGGGTGACGATCACGCGGTAGACAGCCGCCGTCCGGCGGGCCGCGATCGTCATGCGGTAGGTCGAGCGCGTGGCCGCGCCCGGGGGCCGCAGCTGCACCCTGCGCAGCGTCACGAAGCGCCCGCGCTTGCGCCGTTGCAGCGACGCGCGGGCGCCGCTGAGCTCCGGCGAGACCGTCCCGGAGAAGCGCACGCGGCGGCCGCTGAGGCGCTCGTGGCCGATCGAGACGCGGACGGTCGTGCGCACGGTCCGGGCGATGCTCGTGACGGGCGGCGCCGTCTGGGCGACGACCCGCAGCCGCACGCTCAGCAGCAGCGGCGAGACCGTGAACGAGAAGGCGCCGCTGCTGGCCGAGCTCCTGGAGGCGATGCGCTCGAACGGGCCCGTGAACGGGAAGAGCTGGCGCTCGAGCACGAGCGGGACCCCGCCCCTGCCCGCGCTCGTGGCGCTGCCCGTGAGGACCGCGGAGCCTTGATAGGCAACGCGGTTGGAGCGCAGGGCGGTGCTCAGCAGCGCGGGCGCGCGCGGCGTCGTGAACGTGCGCTTGGCGCCGCGCGCCGTGCCGGCCGCGTTCGTCGCGGTCATGCGGTAGCTGTAGCGCGTGTTGGGCACCAGGGCGAGCGGCACGGAGACCGCGAGCGCGGCCTCGCCGGCGCCGGCCGCGACGTACGGCGTGTGGCGGTTGAGGCTCGTTCCGGTACCCCAGTCGAAGCGAAAGCGCGTGGCCGTGCCGCGCGGGTTGACCGAGCCCGTCACCGTGACGGCGGTGGGGGTGAGCCCGCCGACGGCGCCCGTCACGACGACCGGCGGCAGCGGGCTCGGAGGCCGGGTCGTGCGCAGGGATCGATTGGCGCCGCGCGCCGTGCCGGCGGCGTTCGTCGCGACGAGGCGGTACTGGTAGGTCGTGTCGGACGTCAGGCCGGTGAGCGTGGCGCTGAGCGAGACGGGGTCCGCGCCGTCGCCGGCGTCGCGGGTCGCGGACTTCAGGCCGTAGGCGGTCGTCGTGCCGTACTCGACGTACCACATGGCCGGCGAGCCGTTGGGGTCGACCGTGCCCGCGACGGTCGCGCTCGTGAGCGTGATGTTCGACGCCGCGCCGGTCGTGGCCGCCGGCGGGTCCGGGTTGGGCTCCTGTGCCTGCGCGGCGGGGGCCGCGAGGGCGGCGGCGATCAGAAGCGCGAAGAGAAAGCAGCGTCGCATGCTTGCGACGCGCAAGATAGCCGCGCGCGAAGGCCGCCGAGGGGCTGTCTCACCGAACCCTCACAGGGCCCGGGTTACACGCGCCGGATCGCGCGCTCGCGCATGGAGAACTCCGCCCACAGCGGGTTGTGGTCGGAGATCCGCCAGGTCTTGTCGTCCAGGGGGAGATCCTTCAGCAGGTGCTTCGCCCAGTCGAAGCCCCCGGCGCGCTTGGTGTAGTCGAGCGTCAGCTGCTCCTTGCCCGCGTCCGTGAACCACGCGATCTGGTCGTAGAACGGCAGCTTGTCGACCTTGTCGGTGGGCACGCGGACGGCCGCCTCGAGCTCGGGCGGGGGCCGGAGCCCGGTCTTGGTGAAGGCCTGGTAGTTGGCATCGTCCTTGCGGTCGATGTTGAAGTCGCCGAGGCAGATCAGGTTCTGGCCGAAGTCCGCGGTGCGCGTGGCCCAGTCCTTCAGCCAGTTGGCGATCGCCTCCAGCTCGGGCGTCCGGTCCTCCGCCTTCTTGCCGTAGATGAGGTGCAGCGTCACGAGGATGAACGTCTGCCCCGCGGACTGAAACGACACGGCGTACGGGGTGCGGGCGAACTGCGTGCGCAGCGAGTTCTCTTGGGCCTCGCTCGTGTCGATGACCTCCTGCGGGATCACGATCTCGGCGGCCAGGCCCGACGGCTTGACGCGGCGCGTGTCGTAGACGAACGCGAGGCGCTCGCCGTTGCCCACGGAGCCCTCGGTGACGTCGGTGAGGATGAAGCCCCAGTCCTGCCCGAGGACCTGCATGACGGTGCGCAGAGCCTTGAGGTTGCCGCGCGACTCCTGAACGGCGCACACGTCGAAGCGCGAGATGATGTCGGCGATCGCGCGCACGTCGGCGAGGTTGCGCTTCGGCTTGTCGCCCTGCTCGAACGACCACTTCATGTTCAGGTCGCTCAAGGCACGCACGTTCCACGTGCCGATGAGGAGGTTGTCGTCCATGCGCTTGCGCGGGATCTCCTCGTCGAGCACGCCGCGCAGGTCGTAGAGCATCTGCTTGACGTCGGGCGGCGGGCGCATGACGTCTTCCGCCGGGGCGGGTGTTGAGGGAACTGGTGGCATGGTGGCGAACGTACCGCAGCCGATCGCGGCCGCGTGGAGCTTCGTGGCCACGGATAGGGTTGCGCCGTGACCTCTTCCGAGTCAGCGCCGGTGCTGCGGGGCGCGATCGTCGGCCTCGGCATGATGGGCCGCCACCACGCGCGACTGCTGCAGTCCATCGCCGCGGATCGCGTTCGCCGGCGCCGTCGATCCCGGCGGCGACCGCTACGGCGCGGTGCGCGAGCCCGCCGACGTCTACGGACTCGATCCACATGCTGCTCGAGCACGGCAAGCCGGACTTCGCGGTCGTCGCGGTGCCGACCGACGAGCACCTCGGGGTGGCGCGGACGCTCGCCGCGGCCGGGGTGCACATGCTCATCGAGAAGCCGCTGGCCGGGACCGTCGCCGAGGCGCACGAGATCATCGCCGCGTGCTCCCAGGCGGGGGTGCGCGGCGCGGTCGGGCACGTCGAGCGCTTCAACCCGGCGTTGATCGAGCTGCGGCGGCGCACCGAGGAGGGCCAGGTCGGCGAGGTCTTCCTCATCGGCACCGAGCGTTGCGGCCCGTTCCCGGATCGCGTCAAGGACATCGGCGTCGTCAAGGACCTCGCGACCCACGACCTCGACCTCGTCGCGTGGCTGGGCAAGTCGCCGATCGATGTCGTCGCCGCGCAGACCGTGCACAAGACGGGCCGGACGCACGAGGACCTCCTGCTCGCGACGGGCCGCCTCGCCGGCGGGGTGGCGTTCAGCATCACGGTCGACTGGCTGACGCCCACGAAGATCCGCCGCATGCGGATCCTCGGCGACCGCGGGATGCTCGTCGCGGACACGCTGACCTCCGACCTCGTCTTCCACGAGAACGGCAGCGTGACCTCCGAGTGGGACTCGTCGCAGGCCCTGCGCGGCGTCGCCGAGGGCAACTCGACGCGCTACGCGCTGCAGCGCCGCGAGCCGCTGCTCGTCGAGCTCGAGGCGTTCTGCGACTTCGTGCTCGGCGACGACGCGTCGGCGGCGGTCACGCTCGAGGAGGGCCTGCAGACCGTGCACTGCGCCGAGAAGGTCCTCGAGAGCGCTCGCGAGTCGCAGACGGTGCGCGTGTGAGGGTCGTCGTCGTCGCGCTCGGCAAGATGGGCCTGCCGCTGGCGACGCACATCGCCGACGCGGGCCACGACGTCGTCGGCTGCGACATCTCTGCCGACACGGTCGAGGCGGTCAACGCGGGGCGCGCGCCGTTTCCGGGCGAGGCCGGGCTCGACGACTTGCTCGCCGGCGTGGTCGCGTCGGGCCGCCTGCGGGCCACGACCGACACGACCGGCGCGGTCGCCGCCGGCGCCGAGCTTGTGATCGCGGTCCCGCCGCTGTACGTCGACGCGGGCGCGCGGCCGGACTACACGCACGTCGACGCGGTGTGCGAGGCGATCGGCCGCGGCCTTGCGCCCGGCACGGTCGTCAGCCTCGAGACGACCGTCCCCGTCGGGACGACGCGCGGCCGGGTCGCGCCCGCGCTCGAGGCCGCCAGCGGCTTGCGCGCCGGCGCGGACTTCGACGTGATCTTCAGCCCCGAGCGCGTCTCCACGGGGACCGTGTTCCGCGACCTCGACACGTATCCGAAGCTCGTCGGCGGGCTCGATGCCGCCGGCGAGGAGCGCGGCGTCGCGTTGTACGAGCAGTTCATCGCCGCCGAGGTGCGAGCGCTGGGCTCGGCGGAGGCGGCGGAGCTCACGAAGCTCGCCGAGACGACCTACCGCGACGTCAACATCGCGTTCGCCAACGAGCTCGCGGTCTACGCCGACCGGCTCGGCCTCGACGTGCAGCGCGTCATCGAGGCCGCGAACAGCCAGCCGTACAGCCACATCCACCGCCCCGGCGTCGCGGTCGGCGGGCACTGCATCCCCGTCTACCCGCACTTCCTCCTCGCGGGCGACCCGGGCGCCCGGCTGGCGCGGGTCGGTCGCGAGGTCAACGACGCGATGCCCGCGTACGCCGTCGACCTGCTCGCCGGCGCGCTCGGCGGCTCGCTCGACGGCCTCGCGGTCCTCATCCTCGGCGTCGCGTACCGCGGCGGGGTGAAGGAGACCGCGTTCTCGGGCGCGGCGGCGCTGCGTGACGAGCTGCTCGCGCGCGGCGCGCGGCCGCTCGCCGGCGACCCGCTGTTCTCCGACGACGAGCTGCGCGCGGCGGGGTACGAGCCGTGGGACGGGACGACCGCGATCGACGGCGCGATCGTGCAGGCCGACCACGCCGAGTACCGCACGCTGACCGCGGGCGGGCTGGGCGGCGCGCGCGTCGTCGTCGACGGACGCGGGGTGCTCGACCTCGACGCGTTTGCCGCCGCCGGCGTCCCCGTGCTGCATATCGGCCGGCCGACGGCCTGACGCCGGCTGGCCGCCCCGGCGTGTGGCACGGTCGTGGCATACTCGTGGCATGGCGCGAGCGAGGGTGAGCACGACGGTCGACGAACAGCTGCTGGCCGACGCGCGCGCTCTGCATGGCGGCACCACCGATGCGGCCCTGTTCGACGACGCGCTCGGAGCGCTGGTCGCCCGCCATCGCTCCGCCGAAGTCGACGCTTCGTACGCCGCCTACGACCGCGTGCCGATCGACGAACCCGACGCGTGGGGCGACCTCGCGTCGTTTCGCGAGGCGGCGGGCGCATCGTGAGCACGCTGCCGGCCCGCGGCGAGGTCTGGTGGTGCGAGCTGCCGGATGCCGGCCGCCGTCCGGTCGTCGTCCTCACCCGCGACGCGGCGATCCCGCGCCTGCGGCGCGCGCTCGTCGCGCCGTGCACGACCAACATCCGCGGCTTGCCCACCGAGGTGCTGCTCGAGCCGGGTGCCGATCCCGTTCCCTGCCGCTCCGCGGTGAACCTCGACTCGGTCGAGAGCGTGTCGGTCGGGGTGCTCGTCGACCGCCTCGGCAGGCTCGGTGACGGGCGGATGTCCGCGGTATGCGGAGCACTCGAGCTCGCGGTGGACTGCTCGCGCTGACGGCGGTCCGACCGCGGCGCGCTTCGAGGGCAACGCCTACCTGCTTGCGCCGCGACTCCCGCGTGCGCACCGTACGCTCCAGTCCATGACAGACCTCACGATCTACGAGAAGAGCACGTGCTCGACGTGCCGCAAGCTGTCGGCGCTGCTCGACGAGCGCGGGATCGCCGCCGAGCACGTCCAGTACCACGTCGAGGGCATCGACGAGGCGACGATCCGCGAGCTGCTCGAGAAGGCCCAGATCGGCCCGTACGACGCGCTGCGCCGGCGCGAGCCGCTCGTCGCCGAGCTCGGGCTGCTCGACGGCGACGGCGTCTCCGACGACGAGCTGATCGCACTCATGGCGAAGCACCCCGAGCTGCTGCAGCGCCCGGTCGTCGTGCGCGGCGACCGCGCGGTCCTCGCGCGGCCCGTCGAGCGCGTGCTCGAGCTGCTCGACGGCCCGTAGGGCGTCCGCTCGAGCAAGCTGCGACGGGCGTCGCGGTTGACAGCGGCGCGCCCGTTCCGAAGATGCTCGCGCCGGCTACCGTGCGCAAGCTCTCGATAATCAGCCGCGTCGCCGTGGCAGCCGCGGCAGGAGCGATCTGCGCGGCGACCCCGGCGCAGGCCGCGGCGCCCGCCTCGACCGGTGACGCCGGCGGGCCGACGATCGTCGCTCGCTCCACGGCGCGTGGGAGCAGGCGTCGAGCTGGGACCTGGTTGCCGAGCGGCTTCGCGCCCGCGGCTACCGCGTGGTCGCGCCGGAGATCCCGCTGCGTACGCTCGCGGGCGATGCCGCGTCGGTCGCGGGCGCGCGCGAAGAGCATCGGCGGACCTGTCGTCCTCGTCGGGCACTCCAGGGCGCCGTCATCAGCAACGCCGCCTCGGGCGCGCCGACGTCAGCGCGCTCGTATTCGTCGCCGCGTTCGGCCGGAGCGCGGGGAGAGCATCCTCGGGCTGGACGCGCAGATGCGCTCGGCAGCCTGGTCGCGGCGTCGCTCGTCCCGATCCCGTTCACGCAGCCTGCGGTCGGGGTCGATCGTACATCAACCGGCTGCTGTACCGGTCGGTGTTCGCGGCGGACGTCTCCGAGCCCGTCGCCGCGCAGATGGCCCA
The DNA here is from genome assembly GCA_963766525.1 of uncultured Actinomycetes bacterium. Lineage (GTDB taxonomy): Bacteria > Actinomycetota > Thermoleophilia > Solirubrobacterales > Solirubrobacteraceae > CADCVQ01. The sequence goes on along the minus strand of CAVYAX010000014.1, from coordinate 240,296 downwards.
GACGCAGCGGCCGCTGACGCTGGACGCGCTGTCGGATCCAGCGGCGGCGCCGGCGTGGAAGTCGATCGCGTCGTGGCACATGGTCGCCAGTGACGATCCGCGGTCCCGCCGGAGATGGAGCGGTTCATGGCCAAGCGAGCGCAGGCGACCACCGTCGAGGTCGCCTCGTCCCACGCGGCTGCGGTGTCTCACCCGGACCAGGTGACGGACCTCGTCCTCGCGGCCGCGCGCAGCGCGACCCCGCCGCCGCCGCCGACCGTGCCCGCGGTCTCGAAGCTGCGTGTCTCGCCGCGCACGTTCCGGGCGGCGCGCTCGGCCGCGACCCTGCGCGCGGCCCCGACGGCGAGGTCGGCGCGCTCGGCGTCGACGTGCCCGCCAGCGTGCGGTCCACCGTCCAGCGCTCCGCGGAGGACGCAACGTCGGCGGCCGCGCGTCGCGGCCACGGCCGCGAACCGCGGGTCGGCGGCGCTGCACGCGGCTCCCGAAGGTCCGCCGGCGCTGCGTCGTCACGCGATCGACCCCGACCGCGGCGCGCAGGCGTCGACGTGCCGCGCCCGGCACCCGGCGGCTATCGCCGGATCGCGACGCCGACCGCCGGCGGTCGCGCCGGCGAGCCGGCCCGCGCGCGCTTCCGCGTCGCGCCCTGACACGGCCCGCGGTTGGCGATCAGCGCCGGCCGCTACGGCGTGCGTAGTGGCCGGCCTGGCGGGCGATTGCCGCACGGCCCGAGCTGACCGGGGCCGGGGCTGTGTGACGGTTGTCACGGTGACAAACGTCGCAACCAGTGGGAGGTAGGAGCGTCACTGATCGCATGAGGCGCTCAGGGGTGAATGCGATCAAGCACATGCTGGCAGGCATCCTCGCGATCTGCGCGGTCGCGTGCGGGGCCGCGCCGGCGGCGAACGCCGTACCGGTCGGGCCGCCCACGTGGTCGGACGAGTTCGGCGGCGACGCGCTCGATTCCGAAAAGTGGGCGCATCGCCTGCCGGACACCGAGCGCCACGATGGCCTCCTCGCGCGTGACGCCGTTTCGGTGAACGACGGCATCCTGACCATCAAGACGTACACCGAGAGACGCAAAGCACTACTCGGGCATGATCAGCACGCACCCTCGCGGGCCCGCGGGCTTTGAGCAGAAGTACGGCTACTTCGAGGCGCGGATGCGGTTTCACAGCTCGCCCGGCCAGTGGTCGGCGTTCTGGCTGCAGTCGACGACGATCGGCGACCCGCGCGGCGAGCCTGAGCAGGCGGGCGTCGAGATGGACGTCGTCGAGCACCGGGCGCGCTGCGGGCGGATGGGCGGGTGCAGTTCCGGCGCCGACATCTCCGACCGCGCGCAGCACGGCTTGATCTGGGACGGATACGCCCCCGACCACCCATCGACGACCCGCCTGAGCGACGGCCTGACCGGGCTGGGCGACGGCGGCTGGCACACCTGGGCGATGAGCTGGACCCCCACCGAGGTGACGTTCCTCTACGACGACACCCCGGTCTGGTCCGTCGCGGGGCCGATCTCGCGCCGCAGCCAGTACCTCATCCTGAGCTCGGAGGTCGGGCAGCGCTTCGCCGGCGAGATCCCGAGCGGCGGGTACGGCTCGCGCGAGAGCACCGACACGGACGTGGAGGTCGACTACGTGCGCGTCTGGGACACCGCCCGCGGCGCCACGGCACCGGCGAGCGTGAGCGCGCCCGTCGCCTCCGGCTCGCCGCGCCCCGGCAACACGCTCGCCTGCCAGCCCGGCGCGTGGTCGGGAGATCCCGCGCCCGAGCTGCGCTACCAGTGGCTCCTCGACGGCGCGCACATCGACGGCGCGTCGACGTCCGCCTACCTCGTCCGCAGCACGGACCGCGGCCATGCCCTGACGTGCCGCGTGTCGGCCTTCAACCGCGCCGACCTCGTGCGCGCGCTGAGCAACGCGCTCATGGTCCCCGCCGCGGCGCAGCGCGTGGCCCCGACCGTCGCGGTCACGATCGTGTGCTCGGTCTGCCGGGCGAGCATCGTGTCCGCCACCGCGTTCGGGGCGATCACCGTGCCGCGGGTCGGGCGGACGAAAGCCAGAACCTACAAGCCGAGCGGGCGCGCGACGACGAGCGACGGGGGCAAGACGGTGAAGATCGAGCTCTGGCTCGCGCGCAGCGTGCGCGCGGCGGCGATCCGCGCGCTGCTGGTGCGCAAGCCCGTCGTGATGACGCTGCGGCGTACGCGTGCGCGACAGCGCCGGGAAGACCGGGACCCTGACCCGCCAGGTGCCGCTCAGGCTTCCCTGACGCGTGCGCCGCGATCCTGCGCCGGCAGCCGCGGCCTCGACCTGGGAGCCTGTCGAAAAAGTCCTCGGGGCCGGATGCGGCTCATCCGCGGCTGTGGATCGCCACACAATTCTTCGCCGATGCAACCAGCATCGCCTTCAGAATTGCGCGGCGCCCACAACCGCGGCTGAACCACCCCGACCTCCGAGGACTTTCCCGCCAGACTCCTAGACTGACCGTGGATGGTCGTCTCCAGCCCGCCCGTGATCGTGCGCCGCGCCCGGCGCGAGGACTTCGGAGCGCTCGCGGCGATGCTCGCGCGGGCCTTCTACGACGACCCGGTCACGTCCTGGTTCTATCCGAACCCCAAGCGCCGGCTGGTCCGCGCCCGGCGCTTCTTCGGCATCCGGCTGCGCCAGCTCGCCGACCAGGACCTGATCTACACGACGACCGATCACTCCGGCGCCGCGCTGTGGACGCTGCCGGGGCGCTGGCGGGAGGACCTCGCGCAGTCGCTCATGCTCCTGCCGATGCTGCCGGTCCTGCTGCCGCGGATCGTGCGCTCGACGCGCGCGGTGCGGGAGATCGAGCGCCGGCACCCGGTGGTGCCGCACTACTACCTGTCGGTGCTCGGCACCGACCCAGACCAACAGGGCGGAGGGGTTGGCTCCGCCCTGCTGGGTCCGGTACTTGATCGCTGCGACGCCGACGGGGTCGCTGCCTACCTCGAGTCATCCAAGGAGAGCAACCTCGACTTCTACGTCCGGCACGGGTTCGCCGTGACCGACCGCATCGACTTGCCCGACGGGCCGCCGCTGTGGTTTATGTGGCGGGAACCACGCCTCCGAGGAGGCCGCCGAGCAGCGAGTTGATGAGGCCCGTGACGGTGCCGATGATGCCGGTGACCGGGCTCGAGCCCGTGCCGCCGCCGGTGGCGCCGCCGAGCAGGCCGCCCAGCAGGTCGCTGATCATGTTGCCGATGCCACCGACGTTGGTGACGTCGCCCGCGCCGCTGCCGCCGCCGACCAGGCCGCCGAGCAGGCCGCCGAGGAGGCCGCCGCCGGAGCCGGAGCCCGAGCCGCCGCCGACGATCGGCAGCGAGCCGAGGATCGTGTCGATCAGGCCGGTGACCGTGCTGAGCACGGACGGGACGAGGTCGCCGACGATGCCGGTGATCTGCGTCAGGATCGTGCCGATCGGGGCCTGAGCGCCGACGGGCAGCATCGGGAGGATGCCCTGGACCAGGCCGAGCGCGGTCTCGATGGCCGCCATGGCCATGTCGAGGCACTGCGTGACGAGGCCGGTGATCGTCGCGGGCAGGTTGCCCACGTCCAGCGCGTTGTCGAGGTTGACGACCTCGGTCGCGTCGCCCGCGCCGAGTGCGGCGATGATCGACGCCAGGGTCGGCTGGACGCTCGCGGGAACGTCGGCGAGGATGGCGGTCAGCATCTGCAGGATCTGCTCCTTGCCGGCCAGCGTCGGCTGGATGGCGCCGGCGATGAGCGACTGAGCAGGACCGTCGTCGACGAGTGCGGTGAGCACCTCGAGCAGGTCGTCGTACTGCGTGCCGGCCATGGTCAGCGCCGTAGCGGCGGTGCTGGCGGCGGACTCCGTCGTGGCCGAGTTGGCCATCCGGCGGGCGGTCTTCGAGGCGTTGGCGGTCTGCGAACGCGCGAGCTTGAGCTGGCGCTTGGCGACCGTGCCCTGACCGAGCCGGACGGCGCGCTTGAGGCGCTTGACCGAGGTCTGAGCGTTCGAGACGCTCTTCTGGACGGTGGCGACCGAGTTCTTCGACACGGCCTTCGGTGCGGCCGAGGCCGTGGCGGGAAGCGCCACGACGGCGGCAAGGGTCGCTGCGACTGCGACGGAACGACGGAACTGAGACATGTGGGTTGTGCCCCCTTCGGCAACTGGGCGGCCTCTGAGAGGCCCCTGGTTTTGCGCCCCCGACTCGCGACGGGTTTGCCTTTATCGGACTGTCTGACCCCTACCACGGCCGGACACGATGCTTGTGATGGCCTATTCGAAGATTCTTTCGAGCTGGCGCGTTGGCGCTCGTGGCGTCAGCGCATGCCGAGCAGCTGCGCCAGCAGCGACTGGACGCCGTCGAGCACCTGCTCGACGGGCTGCAGGATGTTCACGGTGGGCGCTTGCGCGGCTTGGACCGTCGGGCCGGACGAGGCCGGCAGCGACAGCCCGAGCGAGGCGAGCAGGCGATCGATCGATGCGCGCAGCGGCCCCAGCGTCCGGTTGAGCAGTCCCGTGGCGAGCGCGATCGCCTCCTGCGTGCCGTCCGCGGCGATCGCGGTCGCGTCGGACAGGACCTTCTTGACCTCGTCGCCGAGGCGGTCGAGCTTCGCGACGGCGCTCTCGGGAGCGTTCGCGATGGCCTGCTCGGGCGCCGGAGCCGCCGCGGGTGGTGGCGGCGTCGCGGCGGGGGCGGGGTCGGCCTGCGCGACAGGCGCCGGCGGCAGCAGGGCCGGGGTGTCGCGGTGGCGCTTGACGGTCGCGGTCGTTCCGGCGCTCGAGGTCGTGCCGCTCGTGCTCGTGCGAAGGCGGTTCGCGCGGGCCGGCGCGGTGGCTCGCGTCCGCGCCGCGGCGCCCGCGGCGAGCGCGGCAGCCCGCATCGCGAGCGCGTCGGCGTGCGCGGAGCGCGGCTGCGCGGCCTGGGCCGACTTGGCGGAGCGGCTCGGCTCGGCGACCTGCTTGATCTCGACGGCGGCGGTTCCGGTGGTCGCGACGGCGGCCGCGACGGCAAGGCCCTTCGCGGCGAGCGGCAGGCTCGCCCAGACCCCGCCGCCACCGGCGGCGGCCGAGGCGCCGCCACCCGCGCCAAGCAATGCGGCTCCACCGCCGGCGCCACCGGCGCCGAGGCCGAGCGCGCCCATGACGGCGGCGCCCGACATCCACGGTGCGAGCAGGTGCAGGTCGGCGCGGCGGGAGCCGATCGAGCGCTGGAAGCTCGCGCAGTCGTCACACGAGCGCAGGTGCGCGCGGATGCTGCGGGCGCGCAGGCTGCGGCGGTCGCCGTCGGAGATGCAGTGGCGGACGCTGACGCAGGCGGTCGCGCGGCCGTCGGCGGCGGCGTGCAGCGCGCTGCGGGCATCGAAGACGGCGCGGCGGGCGGCCTCGTTCGTGAGGCCGAGCGCGGTGCCGATCTCGTCGTAGCTCAGGCCGTTGAGCTCGCGCATGACGAGCGCGCCGCGCTGGCGCTCGGGCAGCGACTGCAGGTCGTCGACGAGCTGGGCGAGGCGCCCGCGCTGCTCGGCGTCGACCTCCGGGCCGGGAACGATCGGCTCGAGCTCGGGCGCCAGCTCGGTCTGGGGCCGGCGCCGGCGCATGATCGAGATCGCCTCGTTGTGGGCGATCTTGTACAGCCACGGGCGCAGCGGGAGGCCCTTGTCGCGGCCGGGGAGGGCGCGGAAGGCGTTCTCCAGCGCGTTCTGCGTGGCGTCGCGCGCGTCCTCGGCGTCGCGCAGGATCGAGCGCGTGTAGCCGAGGAGGGGACCGTGGTAGCGCTCGTAGAGCTCGCTGAAGGCTGCGTCGCTGCCGCCGGCCGCGCGGCCCGCGAGGGCTTCGTCGCCGAGGCGCGACCACGGGATGACGCGCGTCGGGCGAGGAGCGAGTGTCGCTGTCGCTGACATGGTTGCGTCTCGTATCGGCAAAGAGGCACGAACCATTGAGCTATCGCGAAGCATTGCTGTCCTCGTAGTCTTGGCGCGGTGAGCACGACCGCCAGCATCGGTTCGTTCTTCGATGCGATCGGCTCGTTCTTCGACAGCCTGTCGCGCGTCGGCTGGGTGCCGCTGCTGCTCGGCGCGACCGCGTTCGTCATCTACCTCACGCTGCGCTCGCGGGCGTTCTTCCACACGCTGCGCGCCGCGTACCCCGGCGAGCCGATCGCGTTCCGGCGCATCTGGGGCGCGTACATCGCGTCGTACGGCTTCAACAACGTCATCCCCGCGCGCGGCGGCGACGTCATCAAGCTCTTCCTCGTCAAGCAGTCGATCCCGCACGCGACCTACCCGGCGGTCGGCGCGGCGATCTGCGTCGAGGCGGTCTTCGACGCGATCATGGCCGTCTTCATCCTGAGCTTCGCGTTCACGCAGGGCGTGTTCCCCAAGCCGCCGGAGTTCGCGAAGCTCGACGCGTTCGACCTGTCGTTCTTCGCGTCGCACCCGAAGTTCACGCTGTTTGTCATGACGGCGCTGGCGGTGCTCGCGCTCGTCGGCTTCGCCGTGCTCTCGCAGCGGGTGAAGGCGTTCTGGGCGCGCGTGCGGCAGGGGCTGACGATCCTCTCGGACCGCCGGCGCTACGTGCGCGAGGTGTTCCTCTGGCAGCTCGGCGGGTGGTGCTTCCGGTTCTTCGCGTTCTGGATGCTGCTCGACGCGTTCAACGTCGGCGGGTCGGTGAAGAACGTCCTGCTCGTGCTCGGCGTCAACGCGGTGGCGGCGGTGGTGCCGTTCACGCCCGGCGGCGCCGGCGTGCAGCAGGCGCTGCTCGTGAAGGTCTTCGGCGGCGCCGCGTCGGGCGCGACGGTCGCGGCGTACTCGGTCGGCCAGCAGATCGTGATCGCGGTGTCGACGCTTGCCGTCGGCTTCGGCGCGCTCGTGTCGATCTTCCGGATCCGCTCGTTCAAGGAGGCGATGCGGATGGGTCGCGACGAGCGCGAGCGCGAGAAGGCGGCCGAGCGGTCGAGGCCCGGGACGGGCGAGTCCGCGCAACCGGAGCCGGGGCCGGGGCCGGGGCGCTACTGAAGGCCCTGGCGCGCTTCGCGCACGAGCGCGACCGCGTCGGGGAAGACCGTCGCCATGACCGCGCGGATCTGCTCGGCCTGCTGCTCGATCGTGCCCTGGATGTTCACGCGGTTGATCGCGGCGACCGTCATCTCGACGGCGAGCTTGATCGCGTTGTCGGCCCAGACGAGGCCCTGCTGCGCCTGCATCTGCTCGGCGAACTCGGCCATGCGGCGCTGAAGCTCTTCCGGGTCGCCGAACAGTCCTCCGAAGCCTTCCATCGTCCGCCCATCGTAGCCAACCGTCGATCCGAGCTTTCGCGGAGCTTGCTTTCGGCGGGCCCGGGGCGGATGATGCTCCGCGGTGAGGATGCGTCGGGGCTATCTCGCGCTGGTCGGCGCCGCCGTTGTAGGCGGGGTGCTCTTGATCGGCGGGCCGGCGCAGAGCCAGACCACGATCGGCATCGTGGCCACCGACGACGCGTTCAAGACGTTCAACGGCGGCACCCCGGCCTTGACGGTCGACTCCGGCGGCCTGGTCTACTTTCAGCAGGACGGCAGCCACCCGCACAACGTCGTCTTCAAGACCGCGCCGACGAGCTGCGAGCAGACGGCGGGCCCGTCCAGCGGGCCGGTGCCGCCGCTGCCCAACCAGCCGAGCAACTCGGCATGGATCGGGCGGTGCACGTTCACCGCTCCGGGCACCTACACGTTCTACTGCGCCCTCCACGGCGAGGGGATGAACGGCGCGATCACGGTGCCGGGTGGCCCCGTGCCTCCGCCGCCGCCTCCGCCCCGTCTCGCCTCCGCCTCCGGTGTCCCCGCCGCCGCCACCTCCGCCGCCGGCCACCGGCGCGGCCGCGTCCCTCCTGCGCGTCACGAACCCCCAGCGCAGCCTCACGCTGCGCGGCTCGGTCAGCGTCAGCCGCGCGGGCTCGCGGCTGCTCGCGCGCGCCTTCGCGCGGCGCGGCGCGCTCAGCGGCGGCCGCAGCACGTTGCCGGTCCAGGTCGGCCGCCATCTGCGCGCGTCGGTCGGCCCGGGCCGCGTCTCCTTCGCCGTCCCGCTCAACGCGGTCGCGCGTCGGGCGCTGCGTCGCAACGGCCGGCTCGCGATCACCTTCCGCCTGACCGTCGACCCGCTGACCGGCGCGACGTACACGGCGGCGCGCACGGTCATCCTGCGCGCGCCGTAGCCGCGCGCGTGGCGGAGCCTCGCTGCCATGCCTGAGGTCGAGGGCGCGGGGGTCGCGCTGCACTACGACGAGCGCGGCGTCGGGCGCCCGCTGCTCCTCGTCCACGGGATGGCGTCCGATGCCGCGGCGGGAGCGCCCCTGCTCGACGAGCTCGCGGCCTGCGGCGCGCGCGCGATCGCCTACGACCGCCGTGGCTACGGCGCGAGCGGCGCGCCCGAGCCCTACGCCGCGACGACGGTCCAGGAGCAGTCCGAGGACGCCGCCGCGCTGCTGCGCGCGCTCGGCGCCGAGCCGGCCGTGCTGGTCGGCGAGGGCTTCGGCGCGCTCGTCGTGCTCGAGCTGCTCGTGCGCCGGCCGCAGCTCGCGAGCGCCGCCGTGCTGGCGGACCTGCCGCTGTTCGCGTTCGTGCCGGCGGCGACCGAGGCGCTCGCGGCCGAGCGCTCGCTGCTCGAGCAGGCGCTGCGCGACGGGGGGCCGGAGGAGGCGATCGCGGCGTGGCTCGACGCGCGCGACGACGCCGACGCGGCCGCCATGGGCGCGGGCACGGGCGCCGCCATGGGCGCGGGCGCGGGCGCCGCCATGGGCGCGGACGCGGGTCGCCGCGAGCGCGCCCGCGGGTCGCGCAAGGGCTTCTTCGCGGACTACGCCGGCCAGCTCAGCTGGTCGCCTTCGCGCGGCGAGCTGCGCGCGATCGGCGTGCCGGTCGCCGTCGTGACGGGTCCGGCCTCGCCGCCCCACGTCGTCGCGGCCGCCGACGCCGCGGCGAAGCTCCTCCCGGACGCGCGCCGCAGCACCGACGGGGACACGCTCGCCGCCGCGCGCAGCGTCTTGGTGTAAGCCGGAGCCGCTTCGCCCGCGGGGGGTGTCTCGTTATCGTCGCGCTATACGCGACCAGAACGAGACACCCCTCGCTGCGAGGTGCGGGGACGCCGGCCCGGGTACGAGGGGGTGATGACCCCGGCGCGGCCTGCGGATGGTGGCGTGGCCTTCGTCCTCGGCGGTGGCGGCGGGCCGCTCGGCGCGCACGAGGTCGGGATGCTGCGCGCGCTGCTCGAGCGCGGGATCGTCCCGGACCTCGTGCTCGGGACATCCGTCGGCGCTATCAACGGCGCCGCGGTCGCCGCCGACCCGACCGCCGACGGGGTGCAGCGCCTCGCCCGCCTGTGGGCGGACATCGGCCGCCAAGGCGCCTTCGGCGGGTCCGTCCTGCGGCGCGCCGCGACGCTGGCGCGCACGCGCACCCACCTGCACGGCAACGAGACGCTGCGCGCCCGGCTCGCCGCGCGTCCTCGGGGACGGACGGATCGAGGACCTCGCGGTTCCCTTCCAGTGCGTCGCCGCGAGCATCGAGCGCGCCAGCGAGCACTGGTTCGCCGACGGGCCGCTCGTCGACGCCGTCCTCGCCTCGGCCGCCGTGCCCGGCATCCTGCCGCCCGTCGAGATCGGCGGCGAGCACTACATCGATGGCGGCATCGTCAACAGCATCCCCGTGAGCCGCGCGGTGACGCTCGGCGCGCGGCAGATCTTCGTGCTGCACGTCGGCCGGCTCGACCGGCCGCTCGAGCCGCCGCGCTGGCCGTGGGAGGTCGCGCTCGTCGCGTTCGAGGTCGCGCGCCGCCACCGCTTCCTCGGCGACCTCGCCGACCTGCCCGACGACGTCGAGGTCCACGTGCTGCCGACCGGCGCGAAGGACCCGCCGCGCTACACCGACCTCTCGCAGCTGCGCTACCGCGACACCTCGAAGGCGGGCGGCCGCATCGCTCACGCGCACGCGGCCACCACGCGCTATCTCGACGAGCACGACCTCGGAAGCGCCGCCTGATGCTCGTCCCGCCGACCCTCGTCCGGCGCGTGGTCATCGCGCCGCTCGTCGCGCTCGTGGACCTCGCGATCATCGTCGCGTCGCCGCTGCTCGCGCTCGCCGCCGCCGTCGCCTCGCCGCTGACCGGCGGCGCCTGGCGACCGCTGCGCGTCGTGGCGATCCTCGCCTCGTGGGCCGCCGCGCACCTCGCCGGGATGCTCGCGTGCCTCACCGTGTGGCTCGGGGGCGGCCTGCGGCGAGACGCACGCGCGGAGCACGCCTACCACGAGGTGATGGCCACGTTCGTGAGCCGGATCAACCGCTCGATCACCCGGCTCGCGCGCGTGCGGATACGCGTCACCGACTCGGCCGAGGCGGAGGAGGCGCTCTCCGATCGCAGGCGGCCGGCGATCGTGCTGAGCCGGCACTCCGGCGAGGGCGACTCGATGCTCGTCCTGCACGCGCTGCTGTGCCGCTACGAGCGCCGGCCGCGGGTCGTGCTGCACGAGGGCCTGGCGCTGGATCCGCTCATCGACGTCCTCGGCCGGCGGCTGCACTACCGCTTCGTGGACCCGCGCGGCGGCGACATCGAGGGCGAGATCGAGGCCATGTCGCGCGGCCTCGGCGGCGACGACGCCGTGCTGATCTTCCCCGAGGGCGGCAACTTCTCCGCAGAGCGGCGCGCGCGCGGCATCGAGCGCCTCGCGAAAGCGGGCCATCACGAGGAGGCGGCCTGGGCGCGCGAGATGGAGCACGTCGCCGCGCCGCGGCCCGGAGGCGCGCTCGCGGCGGTGGACGGCGCGCCGGAAGCGGACGTGATCTTCGTCGGGCACTCGGGGATCCCGGCGGGCGCGAGCAACCTCTGGCGCCTGCTGCTCGAGCCGCGGACCGTCGAGCTGCGGATGTGGGTCGTGCGACCCGACGAGATCCCGGCCGGCGAGGACGAGCGCATCGACTGGCTGTTCGCCCGCTGGCTGACGCTCGATCGCTGGGTCGACGAGCGGGCGGAGGAAGCGGCTTAGACCCGGCGCGCGACGACGGCGACCGTCCCGCCGCGCCGCGCCAGCCCGAACGCGAGCTCCAGCAGGACCGCGATCGGCACGAGCGGCAGCGCCAGCGCAGTGATGAGCGCGTCGCGGCTGCGCAGCGGGGCGTTGTGCTTGAGCGCGTGGTAGAGCCACGACGGCACGCGCGTGAAGTGGCTCACGAACGACACCCACAGCCCGAACGGGTTGTGCTCGAGGAGCACGTGCTGCGTCGCCACCGGCTCGAAGCCGTGCGCGCGCAGCAGCGCTGCGAGCCCCCGCGCGGTGAAGTGCGTCCGATGGCGCGGGACGTCGAGGTGATACCAGCGCGCCCCGCCGACCCGCGCCTGGACGCTCGCGAGGTTCGGCACGCCCACCAGCAGCAGCCCGCCGCGGCGCAGCCACCCGGCGATCGACTCGAGCGCGAGCACCGGGTCGTCGAGGTGCTCGAGCACGTGCCACAGCGTCACCGCGTCGAGCGACGCGGGCGGGACATCGGCGGTGCGGATCTCGGCATGCACGAGCTCGATGCCGAGCGCCGCGGCGCCGTCGACGCCGCGCTGCGACGGCTCGATCCCGTGCGCGTACCAGCCGACGGAGCGCGCGTGGGCGACGAAGCGCCCGCGACCGGCGCCGACGTCGAGCAGGCGCCCCGGCGTCGTCGCGCCCGCGCGCTCGAGCAGCGCGAGGCGGCGGCGATCGAACAGGCGCAGGACCGGCCGGACGAGGCGCGACAGCCGTGGTGCGCCCCCGCCGTAGGCGCCCGACTCGTGCGCTTCGTCGGGGACGGGCGCGAGCGTCACGGCTGTGCCGCACGCCCGGCAGCGGTCGAGCGCGTAGTCGCCCGGCAGCGCCGGATCGGATCCCGGCACGGTGCGCCACCGCTCGAGCGGCCCGCCGCAGGCCGGGCACGCGGGCACGGCGATCGGCCTGGCGCTCATCGGCGCAGGCTCGCAGGGCGCGGCAAGGCCCGGTCGAGAGGAGCGGCCTGCCGCTCATCGGCTCGGGCCGCAGGGCGCGGCAAGGCTCGGTCGAGAGGAGCGGCCTGTCGCTCATCGGCTCGGGCCGCAGGGCGCGGCAAGGCCCGGTCGAGCGGCCGGTCGCTCACCCGCCGCGGTCGTGGAAGTAGAAGCCCGGCAGCGCGGCCCGGGTGATCTGCGCCGTCATGTGGTGGGCGAGCTCGAGATCGCCCGTGCGCACGGCGATGTCGTCCAGCGTGATGATCCCGGTGAGCCGGCCGTCGTCGAGGATCGGCAGGCGGCGGATGCCGTGGCGGACCATGAGCTCGGCCGCCTCCTCGACGTCCATGCCCGGCTCGGCCGTCACGACGGGCGACGAGCTGTGCGCGGCGACCGGGTCGCCGGGGTCGCGGCCGTCGGTCAGCGCGCCCAGCGCCAGATCGCGATCGGTGACGAAGCCCACGAGCGACCCCTCCAAGTCCAGCAGCACGACCGAGCCGACGTTGCGCTCGCGCATGAGCTCGGCAACCTGACGGACCGTGGCCGACGGCCGCGCGGTGACAACGCTCTCGGTCATCACGTCTCGAATCTCCACGACCGCAACATACACTTGCGGCCGTGGCGACCACCGGGGAAGAGACGATGGCGCCCACCCCTGACGCGACGCTTGCCGACGAGCAGCGCAGGCGCGTCCAGGCCGGTGTCGCGGGGATCGCCGCCGGGATCCTGACGCTCGCCGGCGGCGCGCTGACCGCGGCGATCTTCAGCGACCGGCCGACCGTGCCGGTCATCGACTCGCTCCGCGAGCACCTCACGCCCAACCCGCCCGAGCCGGGGCTGAAGGCACGCCAGGTGCTGTGGGCCGACGAGAACGCCGTCCAGATCATCTTGCTCGGCGTCGTGCTGGCGCTCGCGGCGGCAGCGATCGGCCTCACGCTCACGCATCTCTACCGCTCGGTCAAAGCCCGCCGGCCCGACCTGCCGCGCGCGATCGTCGTCGCCGCGGTGACAGGCTCGGTCATGCTCGCCGTGTCGAGCCTCGTGCAGGCGATCGGCGGCGCTCTGTCCGCCTCGGCGTTCGCGGACTCCGCCACGCAGACCGCCGCCGAGGCGCGCGACGCGCTCCAGCCGCCGGCGCTGCTCGCGGCCGGGCTGCTCCAGGTCATCGGCGTCTTCGCGCTGGCGCTCGCGTTCGTGCTGCTCGCTCTCAACGGCATGCGCGTCGGCCTGCTCACGCGCTTCATGGGCGTGCTGGGCATCATCGTCGGGGCGCTGTTCATCATCCCGCTGGGCGCGTCGCTGCCGATCGTGCAAGCGTTCTGGCTCGTGGCGATCGGCGCGCTGTTCCTCGGCAAGTGGCCGGCCGGCCTGCCGCCCGCATGGGTCACCGGCGACGCGCAGCCATGGCCGTCCCAGCAGGAGCTGCGCGAGGCGCGCATGGGACCTCGCACGCCCGACGACGACGAGGACGCCGACCAAGCACCGCGCCGCGGCAAGCGCCACGCGCCCGCCGAGCCGCCGAAGACGCCTGCGCCGGAGCTGCCCGAGCGCCGCCCGCACCCGTCGTCGAAGAAGCGCAAGCGCAAGCGCCGGTAGCGTCGTCGCCCGCGCCGATCTTGCGCTCCGCCTTGGCCGGACGGGTACGGTCTGAGTCATGACCTACGAGGAGGCGTGTGCACAGCACTCGTGGCACGTGCCCGAGCGCTACAACATCGCCGCGGACGTCTGCGACAAGCACCCGCGCGAGAAGCTCGCCATGATCCACGAGGATCCCGACGGCAACGTCCGCGAGCTGGACTGGGGAGAGCTTCAGGACATGTCCAACCGCTTCGCGCTGCGGCTGCGCGAGCACGGCGTGCAGCGCGGCGACCGCGTCGCGATGCTCCTGCCGCCGACGCCCGAGACCGCCGCCGCGTTCTTCGCGACGTGGAAGAGCGGCGCGATCCTGCTGTCGATGTCCGTGCTCTACGGCGACGAGGGGATCACCCACCGCTTGTCGGACTCGCAGGCGAAGGTCGTCGTGACGAACGAGGCCAATCGCTCCCGGGTCGAGGGCCAGGCCGACGTCATCGTCATCGAGCCCGGCGACCTGGACTCCGGCGACACGGACTTCGAGCCCGTCGACACGGCCGCCGACGACCCGGCGCAGCTCTACTACACGTCCGGCACGACGGGCCTGGCGAAGGGCATCCTGCACGCCCACCGCTACATCCTCGGCCACAACGAGTTCGTCTACTGCCACGACGTGCAGGACGAAGAGCGCTTCCACGGCATGGGCGAGTGGGCGTGGGCGGCCGGCATCTCGCCGCTGATCGGGCCGTGGCGCTACGGCGCGGTGCAGGTCGTGCTGCAGCGCAAGGGCGGCTTCGACCCGCACGGCCAGCTCGCGTTCCTCTCGCGCCACCGCCCGACGAACGTCTTCGGCACGCCGACCGCGATCCGCTCGATGATGGGCATCTCCGACGCCGGCACGCGCTACCCGCAGGACTTCCGCATCGTCTGCTCGGCGGGCGAGCCGCTGAACCCCGAGGCGATCCGCTGGTTTCGCGAGCAGTACGGCGTGACGGTGCTCGACTACTACGGGCTGAGCGAGAGCTATCCGCTGTGCGGGAACTTCCCGTTCATGGAGGTGCGCGAGGGCTCCATGGGCAAGCCGCTGCCCGGCTGGGACGTGCAGATCCTCGACGAGGACGAGCGGCCGGTGGCCGTCGGCGAGCGCGGCGAGATCTGCCTGCGCGCCCGCTCGAACCCGCACTATCCGCTCGGCTACTGGAACAACGAGGAGGCCGCGAAGGAAACGTTCGGAGGCGACTGGTTCCACACGAAGGACGCCGCGTCGATCGACGACGACGGCTACTTCTGGTACGAGGGCCGCGCCGACGACGTGATCATCTCCGCGGGCTTTAGGATCGGCCCGTTCGAGGTCGAGTCGACGTGCCTCGAGCATCCCGCGGTCGCCGAGGCCGCGGCCGTCGCGTGGCCCGACGAGCGGCGCGGCAACATCGTCAAGGCGTTCGTCGTGCTCGCGTCCGGGTACGAGCCGTCGGACGAGCTCGGCAAGGAGATCTCGCAGTTCGTGCGCGGGCACCTGTCGGCGTACGCGTACCCCCGGATCGTCGAGTTCGTCGACGACCTGCCCAAGACCCTGACCGGCAAGATCCGCCGCATCGAGTTGCGCGAGCGGTCGAAGGAGGCCTGACATGGCGAGCACGGACCAGACGTCACACGACAAGCTCGCCGAGCGGCTCGAGGAGCTGCTGGAGGTCGAGACGTTCCCGCCGCCGGAGGAGTTCGCCCGCGACGCGCTGTTCAACGACCCGGCCGTCTACAAGGAGGCCGCCGCCGACCCGCTGGCGTGGTGGGAGAAGCAGGCCCGCGAGCTGGACTGGTTCAGCGAGTGGGACACGACCCTCGACGACTCCAACCCGCCGTTCTTTCAGTGGTTCACCGGCGGCACGATCAACGCGTCATACAACTGCCTGGATCGCCACGTCGAGGCCGGCAACGGCGACCGCGTCGCGTTCTACTGGCGCGGCGAGGAGGGCGAGGAGCGCGAGCTGACCTACGCCCACCTGCTGCGCGACGTCAAGCGCTTTGCCAACGCGTTGAAGGCGCAAGGCGTGCAGCAGGGCGACGTCGTCGGCATCTACCTGCCGATGATCCCCGCTGTCGTCGTCGCGATGCTCGCCTGCGCGCGCATCGGCGCACCGCACAACGTCGTCTTCGGCGGCTTCTCCGCGGAGTCCGTCAAGGAGCGCATGGAGGTCTCCGAGGCGAAGGTGCTCATCACCGCCGACGGCGCGCGGCGCAAGGGCAAGGTCGCCGCGGTCAAGCAGGCCTGTGACGAGGTCGGCATGCCGGTGGCGACGACGATCGTCGTGCGCCATACCGGGATCGACTGCCCGATGGGCGAGGGCGACGTCTTCTACGACGAGATCCTCGACGCCGCGGAGGACGAGTGCGAGGCCGTCGCGCTCGACGCCGAGCACCCGCTCTTCATCCTCTACTCGAGCGGCTCGACGGCCAAGCCGAAGGGCATCCAGCACACGACCGGCGGCTATCTGACGTGCGTCGCCTGGACGCACAAGGCGGTCTTCGACCTCAAGCCGGAGAGCGACGTCTACTTCTGCTCGGCCGACGTCGGCTGGGTCACGGGCCACTCCTACATCGTCTACGGGCCGCTCATGAACGGGGCGACGTCGGTCATGTACGAGGGCGCGCCGGACTATCCCGACAAGGACATCTGGTGGGAGCTGTGCGAGCGCTACGGCGTGACGCTCTTCTACACCGCGCCGACGGCGATCCGCG
Source organism: uncultured Actinomycetes bacterium (assembly GCA_963766525.1). GTDB lineage: Bacteria > Actinomycetota > Thermoleophilia > Solirubrobacterales > Solirubrobacteraceae > CADCVQ01. The sequence goes on along the minus strand of CAVYAX010000014.1, from coordinate 224,028 downwards.
CGTGCATGAAGTGGGGCGAGGAGTACCCGGGCCGCCACGACCTCTCCAAGCTGCGCCTGCTGGGCTCGGTCGGCGAGCCGATCAACCCGAAGGCCTGGGTCTGGTACTACCACGTCATCGGCGGGGAGCGCTGCCCGGTCGTCGACACCTGGTGGCAGACCGAGACCGGCGCGATCATGATCGCGCCGCTGCCGGGGATCACGTCGTGCAAGCCGGGCTCGGCGACGCACCCGCTGCCGGGCGTCGTGGCGGCGGTGGTCGGCGAGGACGGCGAGGAGCTGCCGCGCGACCGCCAGGGGCTGCTCACGCTGCAGGAGCCGTGGCCGTCGATGCTGCGCACGCTCTACGGCGACGACGACCGCTACGTGTCGACCTACTTCGAGAAGTTCGGGCCCGAGACGTACTTCGTCGGCGACGCGTCACGCCAGGACTCCGACCACTACTTCTGGGTCATCGGCCGCGTCGACGACGTGCTCAACGTCTCCGGGCACCGCATGTCGACGGCGGAGATCGAGTCGGCCGTCGTGTCGCATCCGAAGGTCGCCGAATGCGCGACGATCGGCGCGACGGACGAGGACACCGGCCAGACGGTCGTCTGCTTCGTGACGCTCGAGGGCGACCTCGAGGGCACCGACGAGCTCGTCGCCGAGATCCGCGAGCACGTCGCGAGGAAGATCGGCAAGCTCGCGCGGCCGAAGCGGATCGTCTGGGCCGACGACCTCCCGAAGACGAGGTCGGGCAAGATCATGCGCCGCCTGCTGCGCGACATCGCCGAAGGCCGCGAGCTCGGCGACGTCACGACCCTGCGCGACCCGGACGTGATGGCTCAGCTCGAGGGGCGCATCAAGGAGCGCCAAGACGAGGAGGGGTAGGTCAGCGGAACGGCTGGCTTGCGACCGACGCCATGAGCATGGCGTTCTGGCGGTTCGCGAGGCTTGCCGCGTCCACCGCGGCCCAGATCCAGACGGCCGGCAGCAGGATGAAGCCGATGACGAAGAACAGCGTGCACCAGGCGAAGACCGCGGCGCAGAAGAACGCGACGCCGCGCCCGGCCCTGCCGCAGTAGACCTGGCCGGCGCCGGTCCACAGGAGCGACAGCAGGACCGCCACGCCGGCGGACTTGTGGTTCATCGCGAGCGCGACGGCCGCCATGTTGGGATTGTTGCTCGGCGGATACTGGGCCGGGGGGTGCTGCGGCGGCGGGTACTGCGGCGGGTGCTGCGCAGGCGGGTGCTGCGCAGGAGGGTGCTGCGGCGGCGGCTGCTGAGCGACGGGCGGCTTCGGCTGGCGGCCCACCGGCGGGAACGGCCCGGCCGGGGGCGGCTGCGGCACCGTCGGCGCCGGCTCGCCGAGATCGTCGAGGGTGATCTCGAGCTTGCGTCTCGGCGTGGATGCGGGGAACTCGTCGCTCATCGTTGGCATCGCACGCTACACGCTGGGGTGCTATCCGCCATGACAAGTTGTCAGGGAGCGTGTCGCTCGTAGAGCCACTCGCGCTCGGGGGTCACCGGCGCCCACGGCTCGCGGTACAAGAACCAGTGGACGAGGCCCTTAGGGCTGAAGCCCGTGCCCATCGACGGCCGGCGGCCGCGCAGGACGAACGGGCGGCCCTCGTAGTCGCGCAGGCGTGAGCCGAGCAGCTCGCGCGAGGTGTCGGTCACGATGAGCACCTCGCCGGTCGGGACGTACGTGTCCGCGGCCATGTCGGGGTAGCCGCCGAGCAGGTCGCGCAGGTACCACGACCACGGCGACGCCGAGCCGTAGTTCAGGTCGACTTCGATCGTGGGGCGCGGGCGTCCGGCCGCGCGCGCACGCGCGTCGCGCAGGCGCAGCTCGGACGCGATCCGGGGCACGACGGCGTCCGTGGGCGCGACCGTCATGAGCTCGCGCGGGTCGTTGGGGCGCAGGATCTGCGCCTGCACGTCGCTCCAGGCGAGCGCCGCCAGCAACGGCACGGTGACCGCGATCGCGACGGCGCGCCGCGACCGCCATAGCGCCGCGAAGCCGAGGCCGGCGAGCAGCGCGAGCGGGATGAGCGTCGTCACGAGCAGCCAGGCGAACCGCTCGCCGGCGTAGGAGTAGATCGCGAGCGTCAGCACCGCCGCGACGGTCATGCCCGTGCCGAGCGCGTGGCGCCGCCGCACGGACCACACCGCGCCGATCGCGCCGAGCACCAGCAGCGGCAGCTCGTAGGCGACGAGCAGGATGAGGTAGGCGAACCAGTCCTCGCCGCCGCGGTGCAGGCCGTGCTCGTGCGCCCAGTAAGCGAGGCCTTCGTAGGCGCCGTCCCAGACGCCCGAGAGGTGCGTGCCGAACTGCCCGAAGAGGATCACGAAGACGAGCACGAACACCGCGGCGCCCGACAGCCACCAACGCAGGGGGGTCTGGCGAAAAACGGCGCCATAGACGCCGTTTTTCGCCAGACCCCTCCCGCGCGGGCCGATCCCGAGCGGGAGGCGTGCGGGCCCCGGGAGGCGCGCGGGCCCCGGGAGGCGCGCGGGCCCCGGGAGGCGCGCGGGACCGCGCCACCGCCACCACGCCAGCCCAGCGACGATCCCGATCGGCACGTGCAGGAACGTGGCCTCCTTCGTCGCGAAGCTCAGCGCGAGCAGGCCGCCGAGCGCCTCGACGTGCCAGCGGCGCGGCGCCGCGACGAGCCGCGCCGCGACCACGACGAGCGCGAGCGTGACGCACGCCATGACAAGCTCCTCGCGGCTGAAGCGCGAGTAGTACAAGAGCGTCGGGCTGAAGCACAGCAAGACGCCGCCGGCGAACGCCGCCTCGCGACCGAGCTGGCGGCGCAGGCCGAACGCCAGCGCGACGAGGAGCGTGCCGGCGATCGCCGCCGGGATCCGATTGGCGACGTCGACCGTGCCGAACACGAGGTGGCTCAGCGCGGTGAGCTCGTAGTTCAGCGGCCCGTGCAGGACCGGCATGTAGTGGTAGTCGCCGTGCGCCGACAGCTGATAGGCGGCGTAGGCGACCTGGCCCTCGTCGAACTGGTACGGGCGGCTTCCGAGGTCGGCCAGGCGGGCAGCGAACGCGAGCGCGACCAGCGCGCCCCACGCCCACCATTCGCGCCGCCTCATCGCGTCGCACCATACGGCCTCCGGGGACGGCGGTGAAAAGGACCGCACCGCTCGCCGCCGCGGCCGGTTCGCGGTAGCGTGGTCGGACCGATCGGTCGCTCGCTCGAGCGACCGGCGATCGACGCAGGCTGAAAGAGGGCGGGCTGCCGTGGGGCTGAGATGGCTGGGTGCGATCGCGCTCGTCGCGCTTGCGCTCGGTGGTGCCTTCGTCGGGCAGGCCGTGACCGCCGGGCCGGGCGGCTGGGATCACCTCGGCGACGCCGGCACGCCCGGGTCCGATTCGCTCAACGGCAACGTGAACGTGCTCAGCGGCGACGCGCCCGGCCTGCTGCTCGTCGGCGGCGAGTTCACCGACGCGGGCGGCAACGCGGCCGCGGACCGCATCGCGAGCTGGAACGGCAGCGCGTGGAACGCGGTCGGCTCGGCCAGCGACCAGCTCAACGGCGGCGTCTTCGCGATCGCCTACGCAAACGGCAAGACCTACGCCGGCGGAAGCTTCACGAACGCCGGCGGCAACCAGGACGCCGACTTCCTCGCCGTCTGGGACGGCCAGACCTGGGCGCCGTTCTGCGACAACACCGTCGCCGGCGGCCCGGCGTCGTTCACAGGCAACGTCAAGGCGCTTCAGGTCATCGGATCGACGCTCTACGTCGGCGGCGAGTACCAAAACGGCGCGGGAATCGCCACCGCTGACTACCTCGTCGCCTGCGACCTGAACGACGGCCACGCGACCTCGACGCTCGCGGACTCCACGGGCTTCGGGCCGATCCTGGCCTTGGCCGCGGACAGCAACGGGAGGCTGTACGCCGGCGGGCGCTTCGCGATCGCCGGCATTCCGGAGGCCGACAACGTCGCCTACCTCGACGCCGGCGGCTGGCACGCGATGGGCTCCGGAGCGGGCGCCTGCCAGTGCGCGATCGACGGCTTCGTCCGCAGCCTCACCGCTGTCGGGACCGACGTCTACGTCGGCACGGACGTCAAGAACGTGTCCGGCATCGCGCAAGCCGACAACGTCGCGCGCTGGAACGGCTCGGCGTGGAGCGCGGTGGGCTCGAACGCCGCGAATGACGACGGCTGGTTCCCGGCCTCGACCTTCATCTACGCGCTGACGAGCTTCGGCTCGAACCTCTTCGCGACCGGCAGCTTCCAGGATGCCGCCGGCGACCCGACGGCCGACAACGTCGCCTACTACGACGGCAGCGCGTGGCGCCCGCTGGGCTCGAACGGTGCCGGCAACGGGCCCTGGGTCGGCGAGGGACACGCGCTGGCGATCTTCGATCGCCTCGCCCCCGCGACCAGCCCGCGCAGCCTCTTCGCGGGCGGCGGCTTCACGAGCGCCGGCGGCGACAACCAAGCGCGCGGCGTCGCATCGTTCTCGCTGACAGCGATCACGCCCGTCGCGACGCCGACGGTGACGCCGACGCCGGTCCCGACGCCTGTGCCCACGCCGGTGCCGACGCCGACGCCGATGGCCGCCCCGACGCCGACCCCGACCCCGTTCATCAGCCCGCCGCGCATCACCGCGCTGCGCCTCTCGCGCACGACGTTCCGCGCCGCGCCGTCCGGCGGCCCGTTCCGCGCGGCCCGAGTCGCCATCGGCACGATCGTGACGTTCGCGCTCGACAGGCCCGGCAAGGTGCGGTTCACCATCGACCGGTCCGCCTCGGGTCGCAAGGTGAGCTCCAAGTGCGTCAAGCCGTCGACCCGCAACCGCACGCCGCCCGCGCTGCGAGCGCTGGCTTGCGGTCAAGGGCTCGTTCACGGTCACGGGCCGCAAGGGCACCAACAAGATCGAGCTGCGCGGCCGGATCGGCGGCCGCACGCTCAAGCCCGGCCGCTACCGGCTCAACGCACGCGGAATCGGCCCGGTGGCGAACACGTCGCCGCCGAAGCGGACGGCGTTCAAGATCGTCCGCTGAGCGGCGCTGGATGCGCGTGACGGTGCGCGCCTGCGGCATGACGCCGGGTCGACGCGCCGGTGAGCTCCATCAGAGGTCGGCGAACGGCAGCCGCGTCACGAGATCGGTGATCTCGAAGACGCGGTGGACCTGCTGGGGGCCGCGCAGCATCGTGAAGCGGCCGTCGCCCGCCGAGCGGTCGGCGGCCATCACGAGCAGGCGGATGCCGGTCGAGTCGATGAACTCGAGGCCGCCGAGGTCGCAGACGATCGACGTCGCGTCGCTCGCCTCGATACGGAGCAGCTCCTCCTCGAGGCTCGGCGCGCCGGCGATGTCGAGCTCACCGAGCAGCTCGATGATGTGCGTCTCGCCGTCGCGGTTGCTGCGCAGCACGAGGCTGCCCATGTTGCGCGCGCGCTCGGCACGGGCTTCGTCGTCCGTCGCCATGGCGGCGACCCTAGCAGCGCCGCCGCGCACCGGCCGTGCGGCGCGATCGCGCCGCCACGCGCTACGCCAGCGCGTCGAGCTTCGCCTGCGTGCGCAGCTCGGAGACGATCCGCTCGAGGCGCGGCTCGGTCTCGCGATCGACGTGCGTCATCGCCGCCGCTACGGCGGGGTGCACCGCCGCGATCCGCTCGTGCATCGCGTGTGCGATCGCGCGGTACGCGGGGTGTCCCTCGCGCCCCGAGCGCAGCTCGACGAGCTGCATCGCCTCGCGCGCGTTGAGGTCGAGGACGTAGCGCATGCGGTAGCCGAGGCACAGCGCGTACATGGCCGCGCGGCGGTCGTGCCCGGCGTCGAGCAGGCCCTCGTACGCGCGCTGCGAGACGTCCAGAGCGCGACGGAAGTCGTCGCCGGCGCCGGCGAGGTCGACCTCCTCGGGCACGCCCGCGCCGAGGTCGGGCGTGAGCGTCTGCCACTGGCACGTGAGCATCCGGTGGCGCTGCAGGTCGCGGAAGGCGCCGTAGTCGCTCACGATCTCGAAGCGGTAGCGCAGCGACTCGAGGCCGCGCCCCGGCCGGTGGCGGCGGTTCGCGCGCCCGCCGCAGAGGTCGGCCAGCAGCTCGCCGCGCTCACCGGGGTCGAGATCGGCCAGCGCCGCCCGCGTCGTCTGCTCGTCGGCGCCCGTGGACTCGAAGAGCAGCGCGGCGAGCATGAGCTCCTCGTCGCCGTCGTGGTGGGTCAGGCGCACGGACGGCCCGCCGGCGCCGTCGTCGCCGGCCCGGCGATCGAGCCCCAGCCGCGCCGCCCAGCGCTCGGCGGCCTGCTCGCGGCGGCGCAGGTAGGACACCCACTCGCCGCCGCGATCGGGGCGCTCGACGCGCGAGACGAAGCTCGGCATGACCGCCTGGACGGACTCGAGGATCATCGACCCGTAGTGGCGCGCCTCGGGCAGCGGGTGCGCGAGGAGGTGCAGGATGAGCTGCTCGTAGGTCTGGCCCGTCGCGAAGATCCCCATGTGCGACAGCGACGCGGCCGGCAGCAGGCCGCGCAGCAGGTCGAGCGACTTCGCCTTGATCGCGCGCGCGTGTGCCTGCGGCGACTCGCCTTCCGAAGGCGGGTAGCGCTCGGCCGCCCACGCGGACACCCGTGGCAGCGCGGCGGAGTAGATCCCGAAGATCTCGTCCATCGCGGCCTCGTACTCGACCCCGAGCGCCTCGTCGCGGTAGTAGCGGTACTGCGAGGTCCCCTCGATCGGGCGGTCGTAGGCGATGTAGCGCGTCGACTGCTCGAGGTAGGCGCCCAGGCGCGGGCGCTGCAGCACCTTCGTCAGGACGTTGGAGACCCATTCGCACGCGACGTGCGCCCCGCCGAGCTGGGCGATCGAGTCGTCGCCGTAGCCGACGAAGATCCGCTCGTAGAAGTCCGCGGCGCGCGCGCCCTCGGCGTTGTCGTACGCCGCGGCGTTCTCCGGCAGCGACGACGCGAACTCGTCGAGGAACAGCCGGCGCAGCGTCCCCGGGTAGCGCGAGTAGCGCGCGAACAGCGCGCCCTTGACGGTCTCGGGCAGGTTGACCAGCGCGAACACCGGCCGGTCGATGTTGGTGACGTGCGGCCGCAGGCGCTCGCGCTCGGCGGGCGTGAAGGTCTCGACCGGGTACTGCACGGGGTTCGAGAGGCTAGCGACCGGTGCGGCGGACGTCGCTTCGTCCGCCGGGACCCGCAGACTTGCGCGAGTGGCGCAGCGATCCGCAGACTTCGTCGAGGCCGGCGCCGCGTGCGCGGAGCTCATCGCGGACCCCAAGAGCTGGATCAACCGCCGCGTCGAGACCGTCGAGATGCTCGCTCAGGAGGAGACGCGCCGGCGGGTGTCGATCGACTTCACGCTGTCGCCGGAGCAGCGCAGGCGGCTGACGACGCGGCACGGCCTCACGGTCCCGATCTCGGTGCTCTCCAAGCGCCCGCTGCGCAACTTCGACCTGCGCGACGAGGACCAAGGCGCGCGCCCGATCCTCGGGCGGGCGGACAACCGCGAGCTGGCGCTGATCGCGCTGCTGAGTACGGCGCTCGACGTCCTCGGAAACCCACCGCAAGATGACAGCCTCCAATCGCTGACCGCGGATCTGCGGCAGATCGTGTTCGAGGACGAGCCCCTGTCCGTCGACGCGATGGACGCGTTCGTCGAAGCCGCCGAGGCGGGTGATGCCATGCGCGCGGCGGTCCTGGCCGACGAGGGGTGCCGGAGCATGCTGAGAACGCTCGCGACGGACTACGTGCTGTTCGCCGCGCTGCCGCCCAATGGCCCCGACCGCCGGGTCATCAAGTACAGCTACGGCGAGGACTTCCCGCTCGAGCCGCCGTGGGTGCGTCGCCTCGACAAGTACGCGCCGAGCGAGCTGCTGTGGCGCGTGCGCTACCCCGACCGCACGTGGTTTCTCATCGACTGCCCCGGGGCGTGGCGGGCGGCGAGCTTTCACATGGAGATCGCCATCCCCGAGGACCTGCGCATCGCCCGCGCCGAGCTCGGGCGCTTTCCGGTCAAGGACGGCGACGGCATCGCTGACCTCGGCGAACCGGATACGGCTGTCAACCGGGCGGCGCTCTACGCCGCCAACGGGATCGGTCCGCACGAGGACGTGCGTGCGGCCGTCGAGATCGTGTCCGAGCGCGAAGGCCCGGCGACACGCGCCGCCCTGACGGCACTGGCGGTATCTGTCCTGCTGTGGCTCGGCTGGCTCTCGGGGCTGGACGCGCCGACGCCCGGCGCGGCCGTGTCGTTGCTGCTGGCAGGTGGCGCTGTCGTGTCGGGATTTGCGGCCGCGACCGGCTTTCACATCATCGTCAACAAGATCCTGCGAAATCGCCGGCGCGCGCTGGTCTTGGTGGTCGTCTGCGCGCTGGCCGCATCGGCATCGCTCGCCATGGAGATCCCCAGCGACCGTCCGTTGGAGATCTGGCTGGCGGCGGCTATCCTGTGCACCCTGGCGACGTTACGGCTTGGATGGTCTGCAATCCGGGCAGCCCCGTAACGTCAGGATCGCTCAAGGTTCGCAACGTCCTTCACGATGAGCAAATCTTCCACTCGCATCCGCACCAACGGCGCCTACGTCATCAAGTCGGCCGAGAGCCGTCCGCGCGAGATCAAGGCGTCGCGGTCGCTCAACGGTCACGCGCCGGTTGTGACGCCGGAGATCAAGCAGCTCCTCGCAGCCGTCTTCCAGCACCGCCGTTCCCAGCAGTCCTAGCGCCCTTCGCGCCCCACGCTGCGCAGGACCTTTCCGCCGGTTCGTATCATCGGAGGCGATGGGCTTGCTCCGAGCACTCATCGCCGTCCTGGCGATCGCATGCGGCGTCGCCGCGCTCGTAGCGAGCGCGCCTGCCGCGACCGTCTCGGCCGTGGCCGCCCACCCCGAGCCGGGCGACCTCGACGGCGACCTCATCCTCAACGAGGCCGACAACTGCCCGACGACCGCGAACGGCTCGCAGATCAACACCGACGGTGCGCCGCTGACGGCGGCGACGCCTGCGATGCGGACGACGACAACGACGGCGTCCCCGACGCGGGCGACAACTGCCGGCTGGTCGCGAACCCCGGCCAGGAGGACACCAACCCGCCCGGTGGTCGCCGGCGACGCCTGCCCGTCCGTGGATACCGACGGCGACGGTCTCACAGACGATGTTGACAACTGCGTCACGGTGCCGAACCCGGGTCAGGAGGATCTCGACGGCGACGGCGAGCCCGGCAGCCCTCGCGGCGGCGATGCCTGCGACCGCGACGACGACAACGACAAGGTCGATGACACCGTCGACAACTGCCCGACCGTCTGGAACCCCTTCCCGAGCGCCACGCCCCCGTTCATCCAGGACGACCTCGACAAGGACGGGATCGGCAGCGCGTGCGACCCGGACGAGTCGATCGTCGGCCCGCCCGGTACCGGCACGACGCCGGGGACGGGCGGCACCGGCACCGGCACCGGCACGGGGACGGGGACGGGACCGGCCCCGGAGGGACCGCGACGCCGGGGTCTCGCGACGTCAACGCGCCGACCATCACGATCACCGTGCAGCGCCGCCAGCGCCTCGCCGACGCCGGCAAGTCGCTCGTCGTCAAGGCGTCCTGCTCCGAGGCCTGCGATCTCGACGTCTCGCTCGCCGCCGATGCGAAGGCCGCCCGGCGCGCCGGGCTGGGCAGCAAGCGCGTCGTGCTCGCCACCGGCTCGTGGTCGCTGGCCGGTGCCGGCCGGACCTACGTCTTCGCCCGCTGGAAGCCGGCCGCGCGCAAGCTGCGCGCCGGCCGCAAGCTGACCGCCGCCCTGCGCGTGACGGCAACGGACGCCGCCGGCAACAAGCGCACGGTCACGAAGCCGATCGACCTGCGTCGCTAAGCCCGCCACGCCGCGAGCCTTCCCGGCTCCCGGGCCAGCGCCGCGCGATCCCTGCGGGTCTATCGAGCCGCCGGACGCATCCACGAGCGACCGCCTGGCGGCCGGCCCCGAAGCCGCCGGCCGCATCCGACGAGCGACCGCCTGGCGGCCGGCCCCCGAAGCCGCCGGCCGCATCCGACGAGCGACCGCCTGCCGGCCGGCCCGTCACGAGCCGGCCGGCGAGGGCGATATCGCTTAGCGCATGCCGATCGACAGCGACTTGTTGCGCGTGCGCCGCGTTCCACCCCTGGGCGAGTACGCCACGCGCAGGACGCCGGGCGTGCGACCCGTCGGGCGCCGCGACAGCGTCCGACGCAGCAGGCGCGCGTTGGCTGCCGACATCTGGAACGTCATCCGCAGGTCGCCCGCGGCCGTCAGCGTCCGGCTCGTGCGTGCGAGCTGAACCGTGGTGCGCCCGATGGCCGCCCTGACCAGTGCCTCGACGCTGCCCGCCCCGGGGAACTCGAGCGTGAGGCTCGCGCGGCCGGCGCTGCTGAACGTCAGGTTCGTAAGCGACCCGAACCTGAACATCGACGGCGCCCTCGTCGTCGGCGCTGCCGGTGGTGGCGGCGGCGGCGGTACGACGATCGGCGGCGGTGCGACCGGTGCTGGCGGGCCCGGAACCGTCACCGTCGGGGGCGGTGGCGGTGGAGGCGGTGGTGGTGGTGGGGGCGGCGGCGGGGGCGGGGGCGGTGCCAGCACCGCACCCGGGCCGGTGTACTTGAAGATCTGCAGCCCGAAGTCGCGATCGGAGCCTGCGATCAACCGGTTCCCGGCGGCGTCGGTGAACTGCTCGACGCCCCAGAAGTTGCTGCCCTCGTCATCGATGAACTTGCCCATCTCCTCGATGCCGTCCGCGCGGCTGTAGCGAACCACCCGCATGCCGGCGTTGTAGTACGCCATGTACGCGAGGTTCGTGGACGGATCCGTCGCGACCTCGTGGATCGTGAGGTCCCCGAACCCGGCCGCATAGCGCGGGTCGATGCCCTCTGCGACGGCGAACGCGTCAAGCTCGTCGCCCGTCTCGCTGTCGTAGAGGTGCGAGTAGCCCCAGCCGTCGAACAGCGAGCCGATCCGCACGTTGAGCCCAAGCGTGCCGAGCACCGGCACGTCGGTGTCCGCAACCGTCTCGGTCGCCGCACCGGTGCACGCGTACGTGGCCTGGTCGAACGTGTTGAGGATCCGCAGCCCGTTGGCGCGCCCGACGAAGATCATCGGGATGTCGACGGTGGCGGGGTCGATCAGCATGTTGAGGAGCGCCTCGCAGCGGCCGCCGCCCGCCCCGAAGCTGTTGTTCATGACGATCCCGACCTCGTACCCGGCCGCCTCGATCTGCTCGGCCTTCTCCTGGAAGAAGCCCGTCCCGGGCGGCGCGCACGTGCCGCCGCGCTCGGCGACGGCGATCGTCGGCCCGCCCGGTGTCGCCGGCGGCACGGTGCCGGGGCACGCGTTGCCGACGAAGATCGTGTCGCCCTGGATCAGCTCTCCCGGGTTGATCGGCTCGGCTGCCGACAGCGCCGACGCAAAGCTCAGCCCGGCATACGGCGCCTCGGTGATCTCGCTGATCAGCCGGTACGGGGCGAAGTCCTCGTCCCCGGCCAGGAAGAACTCGCCGTCGTGCGTGAACTCCGCCTGGTGGGCGTTGCCCTCGGGCGGGTCGACCCCCGCGACCAGCGGATCGGGATCGTCGAAGTCCGTGTCGGTGATGAACGTGGCGTTCGCGGGGTCGTCGACGTCAAGCTCGACGTAGCCGGCGTCCCAGTAGGACACGAGCATGCGCATCTGACCGCCGACCCGCTTGACCACGACGTCGTGGTGGAAGATCGCGTTGCCGCGCGCGCCGTCGTCGACGATGTCGTCGACCTCGGGCAGGTCGAAGAGGTCGAGGTCGTTGATGAACTCGGGGTTCGTCGGATCGGTGATGTCGAAGATGTCGACGTCCGCGAGCTCGGTGTTGTCAGACGCGACGAGGAACGCCCGCGGCCCGTCCTGCCAGATGAAGACGCTGTGGTAGGACTTCGGCACCGCGGCCGGGTTCTGGACCTCGGAGCCCTCGGGGGACTGATCGCCCGCGACCTGCACGAGCGGCTCGGGGTTCGCCGGGTCGGTGACGTCGTAGAGGTCGAAGCCGCCGCCGAGCTTGCTGGCCGGAGCGCACGTCGGGTTCGTCAGGGCGACGTTCGAGCCGTACGTCTCGTCGTTGACCGCGAGGATGTCGCCCGTGAACGAGGGCGTGTCGACGGAGATCACGTGCGCGCCCTCGCCGTGATAGAAGGGCTCCTGGGCCGGGATGAACGCCACCTGCGTGGGGTTCGCGGGATCGCGGATGTCGACGACGAACGTGCCGCCGTCGTCACACGTGGGGCTGTCCCACGAGTTGAGGTACGCGTAGCCCTTGTGGACGGCCACGTCGGCGACCTGACCCGGCAGGACCGGGTTGCCGGTGGTCGGGCTGAGGAGGTTGAGCTCTCCGACGAGCTCCATGTTCTTCTGGGCGCCGGGTAGGTGGTCGGTCGTCCCGTCGTGGTGCTTGCTGAGTCCAAACGGGCCGGTGTTCTTGATCGGGGCGCGCGTTGCATCCGATTGCGTCGGCATGCGGGCTGCGTCCCGCGCCGTTTTCGTCAGCGCTTCGGCCCCCGGAACGGCGAGCACCATGGCGCACATCGTTGTCAGAGCCGTCAGGGCACCTGCGCGAAACCTTGACATTCCTTGCCTCCTTCGATCCCGCTGGGCGGTTGGCGCTCCCGCCCAGCTCCCCGTTCCCGGCGCCACGGCCTAAACCCGAGCCTTACCCGAGGTTTAGCTTTTCAAGACTTACCGGACGAAAGATACGCGTGTTGAACGGCCCCGTGTATCACCTGGCGGCCGACGCGATCGAAAATGTCGCCGCTCAGCGGCCGATAGCGATCGAGACCGTCTTGTTGCGCGTGCGGCGCATACCGCCCGTCGGCGTGTAGGACGCTCGCAGCACGCCACCCGTCCGGCGCGTCGGCCGCCGTGCCAGCGTGCGCCGCAGCGACCGCTCCGTCGCCGCGGTCAGGCGGAACGTCAGCCGCACGTTGCCCGCGCGCGTCGCCGTGGCCGTCGCGCCGTCGAGCACGCGCTGGCGACCGCCGATGTTGGCCCTCACCGTGGCGGTGACCCTCCCATTGCCCGGCACCCGGATCGTCGCGCGGGCGACCCGGTTGCGGAACGTCAGGTTCTTCAGCGTGCCGAAGGTGAAGAACGACGACGGCTTGGGCTTGACCGGCGGCGGTGGGGGTGGCGGCGGCGCCACGGGCGGCGGCGGCGGTGGTGCCGGCGGCTTGGCGAGCACGGCACCCGGGCCCGTGTACTTGAGGATGTACAGGCCGTAGTCGCGGTCCGAGCCGGCGATCAACCGGTTGCCGGCGGCGTCCGTGAACTGCTCGACGCCCCAGAAGTTGCTGCCCTCCGTGTCGATGAACTTGCCGACCTCCTCGAGGCCGGCGGCGCGGCTGAAGCGCAGAACCCGCACGCCGCCCGCGTAGTACGCGCTGTATGCGAGGTTCGTCTCGGGGTCGGTCGCGAACTCGTGGATCGACAGGTCGCCGAAGCCCGATCCGTAGCGCGCGTCGAGGCCCTCGGGGATCGCGTAGTCGTCGATGAGCAGGTTCGAGGCGGCGTCGTAGAGATGCGCGTAGCCCCAGCCGTCGAACTGCGTCGTCGCAGACACCCTCGCCCCGAGCGCTCCGATCGCGGGACCGTGCCCGGTCGGGTAGGGCAGGCCGAAGCCCGGCGGGTCGTTGAAGATGTCGTGCATGGCCTCGTGGGTGATGCACATGCCCCGGATCGCGCGCGGCTCGCCGCTGCCGCAGAACGCGCCGTCGGACGCCGCGTCACCAAGGTGCCGCTGGCCGATGAGGATGCCGTCGTAGCCCTTGGCGATCGCGTTGGCCATCTTCTCGTCGAAGCGGCAGGCGTCGTAGGTGTGCGGCGCGACGTCTCCGACGGGCCCGCGCTGCACGACGAGGATCCGCTGCTCACCCGGTAGGACTGTGGGCAACGCCGTGGCCGCGTCGGGGATCTGGTTGAGTGCCGGGCAGCCGTAGCCGCCGTACACCGTCGGGCCGTGCAGGCGGCCGCCGGGCAGGTCGCTGATCGGCAGGCTGAAGCTGAACTCGCCGCCGGGCGACGTGCCGGCGTTGGGCCCGTCGGTGATCTCGAAGATCGCCCGCGACGTGCCGAAGTCCTCGTCGGCGGCCAGGATGAACTGGTTGTCGTAGCTGTACTCGGACTGGTGGCCGTTGCCCTCCGGCGGCCCCGCCGGTGTCACCGAGATCAGCGGGTCGAGGTTCGGGAAGCGCGTGTCGCCGATGTACGTCGGGGCCGCCGGATTGGTCACGTCGAGCTGCACGTAGCCGGCGTCCCAGTAGCTGTTGAGCATCGTCATGCGGCCGTTGATGCGCTTGACGACCATGTCGTGGTGGAAGATCGTGTTGCCGTTCGCCGAGTTCTGAACGATCTGCGGGAACATCTCCACGAGGTCGAGGTCGGCGATGAACTCGGGGTTGCGCGGGTTCGTGATGTCGAAGATGTCGACGTCGTGCAGCTCGGTGTTGTCCACCGTCACCGCGTAGGCGCGCGGGCCGTCCTGCCAGATGAAGATGCTGTGGTTGGAGTTCGGGACCTCGGCGGGGTCCTGGACGAGTGAGCCGTCGGGTGACCGGTCGCCCGCGCCCTTGACGAGCGCGATCGGGTTGCCCGGGTTGCTGACGTCGTAGAGGTCGAAGCCGCCGACGCCGTCGGGGCCGCAGGGCTCGTTGTTCACCGCCAGCACGTCGCCCGCGAACGACGGCGTGCTGAGCGTGATCGCGTGCGCGCCCTCGCCGTGATATGTCTGCGGCAACGCGGGGACGAACGCCTTCTGCGCGGGGGCCGCCGGGTTCGAGATGTCGACGCTGAAGAAGCCGCCGCGCTGGCACGCCGTGTCGCCGGGGTTCTCCAGCGGCGACCACGACATGAGATAGGCGGACTTCTTGAAGACCGCGACGTCCGCGATCTGGCCGGGCAGGACGTTGCCGAACGGCGCCGTCAGCTCGAGCTTGGAGACCAGCTCGATGTTCTCCTTCGCCGGCGGGAGATGGTTGTCGAGGCCGCCGTGCTGGCGGGTCGTCGCCGGAAGGCCGAAGGCAGAGCGGCCCGCGGACGCCGCCGCGGCGGGACTCCCGCCGTCGGTGCTCCAGGGTCGATCGGAGGCGCCAGCCGCCGAGCGATGTGCCTGTGCGCCCGGCACGGCGCACAGCGCCAGCGCCGCGACGAGGGACCCGACCGAGACTGCTCGCATACCGATGATTCCCACGACTTCCCCCAGCTCTGTCGTTTCACGATCGACCGACCGAAGCGCTTGGCCTCGACTGGCATCCCTTACCCGCGGGAGCGGCGGTTGAGACATCCGCAACAAACTCACTGCGGGGTGCTCGGCGTCGTCAGCGCAGCAGGCGGATCGTGATCGGCGAGGCCTCGCGCGAGTTGCCGGCGCGATCCGTCGCGACGACCGCCAGCCGCACCGTCGCCTTGCGCCCGCGCCGCAGCGCCCGCCGGGCCTGTCGCCACTGCGACTGGGTCAGCTTGACCGCGAGCTCGGCGCCCCCGCCTGCGACAGCGATCCGGCGGCGCACGACGTTCAGCGGCAGCGCGAGGCCGTCGACGGTGAGCGACCCCGACGCCGCGACGAAGCCGCTCTCGGTCGAGCTCGCGAAGACGCGGATCGTGCGCGTCTGGGCGATCCGCTTGCGGGCCGGCGCGCCGACCTCGACGCGGGGCGCCACGCGATCGCGTGTCGTAGTGGCGCCGGGCGGTGCCGCGGTCAGGGTGCGCGTGACGTTCTCGCAGTCGGGATCGACCTCGTCGAGCGTGTCGGCGTCGACCTTGTCGGCGCCCGTGCCGCAGCGGACGAGGTCCTGGATCCCGTCGCGCGCGCGCAGGTCGTCGTCGCCCGCGTCGCCGGCGAGCTCGTCGACGCCGAGGCCGCCGACCATGACGTCGTTGCCGCCGGAGCCGGCGAGCGTGTCGTCGCCGTCGTCGCCGCTGAGCTGGTCTGCGGCCGGGCCGCCGGTGAGCTTGTCGGCCCCGGGGCCGCCGAGCAGCGTCGTCGCGACGTTCACCGAGACCGTGGCGGTGTCCTCGCGCTCGCCGAGGTCGAGGCGCACGGAGCGCACGCCGGCCGCGGGGCAGAACGTCTGGATGATCCACGCGTTGGCGTCGGCGCTGATGTCGCCGGGCGTGCAGGAGCCGGGGTCCATGCCGCCGTCGACGGTCGGGTCGCGGAACTCGATCCGCGAGCCGCTCGCGCGCACCGTGAGCGTGTTCAGCGAGGTGGCGTCGGCGGAGAGGTACGAGACGACGCCGGCCGAGGGGCGCACGAGCGAGTGGGCCGCGGCCGCGGCCGGGAGCGCCGCCGCCGCGGCGACCGCCGACGCTGCCGCGAGCGCTGCGCGCGCCGCCACCCTCGGGCTCATGGCCTGAACACCGCTTCCCATGTCTTGGCTCCGTCGGTCGTGTGCATGATCGTGCCGTCGATCAGCGCGAGGTACAGCTCGTCCTTCCCGATTGCCTTGAACTTGTACGGCTCGTCGTCGACGGAGCCAGCCTTCTCCCATGTGTCGCCGCCGTTCGACGAGCGCTCGACCGTGCCGTCCTTCAGGGCGCGGTACAGCGCGTCGGGCGCCGGCCACGACAGCCGGATCCCCTCGCGGCGATCGATCGGCCGCCACGACTCGCCGGTGTCCGTCGAGCGAAACAGCTCGTTGTCGTTGGACGCGACGATGCGCTTCGCGTCGGCCGGGTCCACCTCGAAGTCGATGATGAGCCCGCGCGGCGTGAAGTTCTCGGTGAACGTGCGCCCGCCGTCGTCGGAGATGAGGATCGCGCTGAGCACCGCGTCGAAGGCGTACATGCGGTCGTGCGCGCGGATGATCTTATGCAGGTCGGCGTTGCCGAGGCGCGAGACGACGGTCCACGTCTTGCCGTCGTCCTGCGAGAGGATGAACCCGAGAAACGCCGGCAGCGTGCCCTGCTGGTCGGGATGCCCGGAGCCGATCCACTGCTTCGGCCCGGCGACGAGCAGCTCGAGGAACGTGCCGACCGTCGAGCGCTTGCCCTGCGCCGAGATCGTGCCTTCGATCGGCGTGACCTTGCCGCCGTCCGGGGCGATCCGGTAGAAGCCGCGGTTGGTCGTCAGCAGGAAGTCCTTGGTCTGCGGGTCGATGTCGAGCGCGTTGACGAACGGCGGCTTCTTCGTGAAGTCGACGAGGCGGGGAGAGCGCGCAGCCTCATCACCCTCGCCCTCCGACGCGCCGCAGCCGGCGATCGCCAGCGCGGCGGCGGCCAGGGCTGCCAGGAGGGCGCGCGTCATGAGCTGCCCGCCTGCGCCAGCAGCCAGAGCGCGAGCGTCGTGAAGCCGACCATGATCGCGAGCATGGCGTATTGCGAGCGCGCCGCGGCCCGGGCCTCGCCGTAGAGCGCGAGCGCGCGGTCGTGGGCGAGGGTCAGTGCCGCGACATGCCCGGCCACGACGCACGCGACCTGCGCATACCAGGCCTGGTTCTGCGAGATGACGCCGTAGTCGACCGCCGCGCCCGCCGTCCCGAAGAGATCCCAGCCCTCGCCCAGCGGGTCGGAGACGAGATACGGCGATCCCCTGCCCTTCGAAGAGCAGGAACGTGAGGTAGTGCGCGGCGACGTAGACGAGCGCGATCGGCACGAGCGAGTGGATGAAGCCGCGGCGCAGCTCCGCGACCGGGAGGTCGGGCGCCAGGCGCTGGGCGGCCCGGCAGCCGAGGTCGTAGAAGCCGGCCACGAGCGCGACGCAGACGAGCAGGCCGGCGGTCTCCGCGAGCTTCTCCGCGTTGGGGAGTGCGAGGCCGAGCGTCGTGCCGAGGTCGTCGAGGGGCTTGCGAGCCTCGTTCCACACGCGCCCCTGGCTCAGCCCGTCGAACGTCACCGTGCCGATCATCACCGCGACGAACGCGACGGTCCCCGTGACGACGTCCAAGCGCGGAAGGCCGCCGAGCAGCGGGCGCACGCCGAGGACGCGGTCGCGCGTCTGCAACGGCGAGATCCGTGCGATCAGCCCGAAGTAGACCGAGAACGCCTCGGCCCGGCTTGACCACGTCTCGACGCCGAACACGGCTTGGCCGGCGAGCGTCGCGACCGTGTAGAGCGTGATCGCGATCGCCAGCGTGCGCGGGTGCTCGCCCCAGCCCGAGACGAGCTCGATCCACGTGAACGCGAGCAGGGCGGCGGCGGCGGGCCAGCGGCCGAGCTTGACGGGGTACTCGCGGCGGGGTGCGGCGCTGCCGTCGCCGCGCCGCGTGTGCGCGACCAGCCAGCCGCTCGCCCGCCCCAGCGCACGCCACGGGTTGAACGCGCGAAAGATGTCGCCGAACAGCGCGCTCGCGAACGCGACGCCGACCCAGAACGTGATGAAGACGAACGTGGGGGCGATGTTGCTCAACGCGTTCTGCGTGCCCGCGTAGCCCGCGACCAGGACGAGCGCGAGCAGCGCGACGCCGATCGCGCCGCACGCGATCTCCAGCGGGCGGCTGCCAGGCGCGCGGCCGATGGCGCCCGGAAGCGGCCTCCAGCGATCGCGCTCGAGGCGGGGCTCGGGCCACAGGGTCGCGAGCGCGACGAACGAGACGATCAGGACGGTGGCCGCCGCCCAGCCGAACAGCCACTCGGGCAGCGGCAGGTTGGCGCGCTGGACGAGCCCGTGGGCTTGTGCGACGGCCGGGAGCGCCGCGGCGGCCACCAGCAGCGCCATCGCCGCGTGGAGCGCGCGCCGGCGGTCACGACGGGCGATCAACGTTTGATCGCGAAGAAGACCTTGATGCCGCGCGAGCAGCGGAACTTCAGCTTCGTGTCCTTGCCGTAGTCGCGGCACGTGTAGCCGGTCGGCCGGCGGTGCGTCGAGAGGTACCGCGTGGCGTGCGGCTTCGCGGTCACGCAGCGCAGCTGGTCGGCCTTGATGTCGTAGCGCTTGCCCTTGACCGTGATGACGCCGCAGTCCGTGGGCGGGACGATCGCGGCGCTCGGCGCGGCCAGGGTGGCGCAGGCGATCGCGAGCACGACCGCCGCGAGGCATGCCCCTGGAATCGCTCGGATGTTCGTGCCGCGTCGTGCCATGATGCGCTTCGGCCTCAGGGTAGCGTCGCTACCCGGCCGGGACCCCCGGTACGCTCCAAGCGTTGCACCATGGTGGGGAGGCCAGGGACAACTTCGGACCGTCGGTCGTCAAGCGCGCGGCGCCATGCGCCGATAGACAAGCCATGACCGTCGGCATGGATCAGCTGCGGGCGGAGGTCGTGGAGGTCTCCCGCGGCCTCGCGCGGTCGGGCCTGGTCGTCGGGACGGCGGGCAACGTCAGCGCGCGGCTCGGCGACCTCGTCGCGGTGACGCCGACGGGCTCGCGCCTGTCGTCGCTGCGTCCCGCGGAGATCGCCGTCGTGGAGCTCGACGGCACGCAGGTGAGCGGGCCCTTGGCGCCTACGTCCGAGCTGCCGTTGCACCTGGCCGTCTACCGCGGCTACGACGCCGGCGCGGTCGTGCACACCCACCCGCCGATGGGGACCGCGATCGCGTGCGTCGCCGACGAGCTGCCCTGCATCCACTACGCGCTGCTCGCCTTGGGCGGCAGCGTGCGCGTCGCGCCGTACGCGACGTTCGGCACGGACGACCTCGCGCACGTCGTCGTCGAGGCGCTCGAGGGCCGCACCGCCGCGCTGCTCGGCGGGCACGGGGCGGTGACCTACGGCGACTCGCTCTCAGACGCGCTGGACGCGACCGAGCTCCTCGAATGGGCGTGCGGCGTGTACGTCCACGCGTGCGCGTGCGGGACGCCGCGCGTGCTGGCCGAGGAGGACAGGGTCGCGGTCGCCGCCGCGCTCGCGACGTACGGCCACACGGTCGCGCGCCCCTGAGCGCTGGGGTCAACGCGCTCTCGGAAGATTTCCCACCATGGCTGTCACGCGCCGCAGGCTCGAGTTGAGTCTTGAGCATGGTGGCGACCGACCACGTGACCTGCGGCGCGTGCAACGCGCTCAACAACGCGGCGCATACGTTCTGCGGCGTGTGCCGCGCTGAGCTCGTCGCCACGCTGCAACAGGACGGCACGGCCAAGGCCAGGCGCAGGTACCGCGATCGACCGCGGGTGCTGGTCGTCAGCGGCGGCGTCTTCCTCGTCGCCGCGCTCGTCGCCGTCGGCGCGTTCCTCGTTCTGCAGATCGGTGGCTGGTCCGGCCTCGTCACCGCCCCGATCGAGAGCGCGATCGGCCTTGGCGGAGGCGATCCGCCCTGGTTCGTGGGCGGCGTGTTCATCGCGGCGTTCACCGTTGCGGGCCTCAGCCTGTGCGTCTTCGCGGTCGCCGCCCTGAAGCTCGGCTGGCGCGCCGCGCGCACCGCCGACTACGCCGAGCATCGCCGGGCCGCCGCGGAGGCGGCCGCCGCGGGCCGCCGCGCCGCCGCCGACGCGGCCGAGACGACGCGCCGCGGCGCGCTCGCGGCACGCGATCGCGGCTTGCAGGAGTACGCCGACGCGGCGAGGTGGCTCGAGAAGCGCCGTCGCGGCGACGCCTGAGCGCCCCGGGCCGCGACTCTGTCGAATATGACGCTCTATGCGCGTCATAGGCGACATTCATGAGCGCGATACGGCCCTGCACGGCCACGTCCGCCACGGAGTGCTAGCTTCGCCTGCGAAGCCCTGCGTCGCGGGGCATATGGCAGACGGCCGGCGAGCGGGCCACGCGATGGCGCGATCGGGCGGGCGGATCCGAGGGGGTCGTCGTGGAGAGCACTGGTCGCCGGCCGCTGCTGATCTCCAAGGGCTGGGTCCAGGTCGTGATCCTCGTGATCCTCTGCGGGTTCTTCGTCATGGGGCTGCTCGCCTACCGCAGCTACCAGGCCAAGCCGCCGGTCCCGCAGCGCACCGTCGACGAGCAGGGCCGCGTGCTCTACACGGCGCGCGACGTCTCCAAGGGCCAGCAGGTGTTCCTGCACAACGGCCTCATGGAGTACGGGTCGGTCTTCGGGCACGGCGCCTACCTCGGCCCGGACTTCACCGCCGACTACCTGCGGCGCGCGTCGAACATCGTCAGGCGCGCATACGGCGGAGCGGGCTCGGACTCGGCGGCCCGCCGGACGATCGAGGACTTCCGCACCAATCGCTACGACGAGCGGACCGGGACGCTCACGATCAGCCCGCAGCGGGCGGCCGCGTTCGAGACGCTCGTGCGGTACTACAGCCGGTACTTCTCGGACCCGGCAAGCGACCACGGCCTGCGCCCGAAGGCGATCACGGACCCGGTGGAGCTGCGGCGGCTGACCGCGTTCTTCGCCTGGACGGCGTGGGCCGCGTCGACCGAGCGGCCGGGCCACAACTACTCGTACACGAATAACTGGCCGCCCGAGTCGCGTGTCGACAACAAGCCGACGGCGAACGTCGTCGTGTGGTCGGTGATGTCGCTGATCGCGTTGCTGACCGGGGTGGGCCTGCTGTTCGCGGCGTTCGGGCGGTGGGGCGCGCGCCTGGGGTGGCACGGCCGCGAGCAGGCGACGCTCAGCTTCCGCAAGCCGGGCGACGTCGCGCTGACGCCGGCGCAGCGGGCGACGGCGTGGTTCTTCTTCGTCATGGCGGCGCTCTTCCTGCTGCAGACGATCACCGGCGCGGCGTCGCAGCACTACCGCGCGGAGGTCACCGACTTCTTCGGCTTCGACCTCGCGGCGGTGCTCCCGTACAACCTCATGCGGACCTGGCATGTCCAGCTCGCGATCTTCTGGGTCGCGACGTCGTTCGTAGCGGCCGGGATCTTCCTGGCGCCGATGATCGCCGGCCGCGAGCCGCGCCACCAGGGCAAGCTCGCCTTCGCGCTGCTCGGCGCGCTCACGGTGGTCGTGCTCGGGACGCTCGTCGGCTCCTACCTCGGCGTGCATGGCGTGCTCACCGACGCGGCATCGAACTGGTTCGGGCTGCAGGGCTTCGAGTACCTCGACCTCGCGCGGCTGTGGCAGGTGCTGCTGACGGTCGGGCTCGTCATGTGGGTCTTCATGCTGTGGCGCGTCCTGCGCCGGCGCCTTGCCAGAGACCACCCGGGCAACATGCCGTGGCTGTTCTTCCTGGCGGCGTGCGCGATCCCGGCGTTCTACGCCGTAGGCCTCCTCGCGCGGACGGGCGACAACTTCACGACGACCGAGTTCTGGCGCTTCTGGGTCGTGCATCTGTGGGTCGAGGACTTCCTCGAGCTGTTCACGACCGTGATGGTCGCGTACATGTTCGTCCTGCTCGGCGTCGTCCGCGAGAAGGTCGCGCTGACCGTGATCTACCTCGACATCATCCTGTACTCGGCCGGTGGCGTGATCGGGACGATGCACCATCTGTACTTCTCCGGCGAGCCCGCCGAGCACATGGCGCTCGGGCGCGTTCTTCTCGGCCGCGGAGGTCATCCCGCTGACGTTCTTGACCGTCGAAGCGTGGAGCTTCCTGCAGCTCGGGGCCTCGCAGCATTCGCGCTCGGAGACGCCGTTCCCCCACCGCTGGGCGGTGATGTTCCTCGTCGCTGTCGGGTTCTGGAACTTCCTCGGCGCCGGCGTGTTCGGCTTCCTCATCAACCTCCCGATCGTCTCCTACTACGAGATCGGCACGGCGCTGACCGCCAACCACGGGCACGCCGCGATGATGGGCGTCTACGGGATGCTCGCGCTGGGTCTCGCGCTGTTCTGCCTGCGCTACATCATCCCGGCGGACAAGTGGCCCGAGCGGTGGGCGAAGATCAGCTTCTGGTCGGCGAACATCGGCCTCGCGTGGATGTGCTTCGCGACGCTGCTGCCGCTCGGGATCCTCCAGCTCTACCAGTCGGTGAACGCTGGCTACTTCGAGGCGCGCGAGCTGAAGTTCCTGACGAACGACACGAACACGCTGCTCGAGTGGCTGCGCCTGCCCGGCGACATCGTGTTCATCGCCGGCGGGGCGGTGCCCGCGCTGTACATCGCCTATCTCGGCATCCGGCACGCGGTCAAGCGCATCACGCTCGAGGAGCCGGACGACATCCTCTTCACGGAGATCGCGGTCCCGCTCGGCACCGGCGGCGACGAGCAAGCCGGCGCGGCGAAGGCGACGTGAACGCCGAGGTCATCCTCGCCGCGGTCTGGGCCGGCGCGCTCGTGCTGAGCGCGTTCGGCCTGGAATGGCTCTCGGCGCACACCCACCGGCGCTCGCTGCGCTACCGCACGGCCGGCTTTGACTACGACGCGGCGCACGACCACTGGCGCTGTCCGGAGGGCCAGCACCTGTGGCCGCACGACTTCGACCACGAGCGCCGCCTCGTCCGCTACCGGGCGAAGGCCCACGTCTGCAACGGCTGCCCGCGCAAGCAGGACTGCACGGACTCCGACCGCGGGCGCGAGATCGTCCGCGCCGCTGGACCCGTGGCCACATTCGGAGGCCGGGCGCTTCCATCGCGGCCTGTCCTTGTTGCTCGTGGCGCTCGCCGTCCTCACCCTGCTCGTCGCGGGCGTGCGCCACCACCGCCCGTCCGAGGCGGCGGTGCTGCTGGGCGTGCTGGTCGTCGCGGGGCTCGGCGCGCGATGGCTCGTGCGCGACTTCCTGACGCACCCGGCAGGCTTCCCGGAACCGACAGCGGCGCAGGGCTTGGGCTTTGCGCCGGCGGCGCCCGACGGGAGCAGGGAGCGCAGCCGCTGGGCATCGCAGAATCGAACGGAGGGATGATCATGCCGTTGCTCGTCGCAGGAGCCGTGCTCGTCGCGCTGCTCGCCATCGCGCTCGTCGCCGTCAAGGTGGTGCGCGAGTACGAGCGCGCGGTCGTCTTCCGGCTCGGCCGGCTGCTGCCCGTCAAGGGACCGGGGCTCGTCGTCCTGATCCCGCTCGTCGACCGGATGGTGCGCGTCGACCTGCGCACGGTGACGATGACCGTGCCGCCGCAGGAGGTCATCACGCGCGACAACGTGCCCGCCCGCGTGGCCGCCGTCTGCTACTTCCGCGTCATCGACCCGAGCGCCGCTGTGACGGAGATCGAGGCCTTCGCGACGGCGACCTCGCAGATCGCGCAGACCACGCTGCGCTCGGTGCTCGGCGGCGCCGACCTCGACCAGCTGCTGGCCGAGCGCGACCGGCTCAACGGGCGGCTGCAGCAGATCATCGACGAGCAGACAGAGCCCTGGGGCATCAAGGTCTCGACGGTCGAGATCAAGGACGTCGAGATCCCCGAGGTCATGCAGCGCGCGATGGCTCGCCAGGCCGAGGCCGAGCGCGAGCGGCGCGCGAAGATCATCAACGCCGAGGGCGAGTTCCAGGCGGCCGAGAAGCTCGCCGCCGCCGCCGCGATCATCGACCGCCAGCCGTCGGCGCTGCAGCTTCGCTACCTCCAGACGCTGCTGGAGATCGGCGCCGACCAGAGCTCGACGATCGTCTTCCCGCTGCCGCTCGACCTCATCGCGCCGTTCCTCGCTCGCGCCGCGGCTTGACATGTGACCAAAGAGTCACATATGGTGCGCCCATGGACGCGGTGTTCAAGGCGCTCGCCGACCCCACCAGACGCGGTCTGCTCGACGAGCTGTTCGCGCAGGACGGGCAGACGCTGAGCGCGCTGGAAGCGCGCCTGCCGATGACGCGCTTCGGCGTGATGAAGCACCTGCGGGTGCTCGAGGAGGCGGGTCTCGTGACCGCGCGCAGACGCGGGCGCGAGAAGCTGCACTTCCTGAACCCGGTCCCGATCAGGCTCGTCCACGACCGCTGGGTGAGCAAGTACGCCGAGCCCTGGGCCGCCACGCTCACGGGCCTCAAGCGACAACTCGAGGAGGAAACGATGGAAGCAGTCGACGTCACACACCGGATCGCACTCAGCCCCGACCCCGCCGGCGAGGGAGCCATGGCGGTGTTCGAGATCTACATCAAGACGACACCGGAGCGCCTCTGGGAGGCGATCACGGATCCGACGCTGCGGGCCAAGTACAGCTTCGGCGTCGAGACCCACTCCGACTGGACGGCGGGCTCGAGCTACACGGCGGCGGTCCCCGGCGTCGTCGACATCGCGGCGGGTGAGAACCTCGAGGTCGATCCGCCGCGCCGGCTCGTGCAGACCTTCAACGCGCTGTGGAGCGACGACGTCAGGGCCGCGCCTGCTTCGAGAGTCACCTGGGAGATCACCCCGGTCGGCGACTCGTGTCAGCTCACGGTGATCCACGACCAGCTCCCCGAGAGCGCCAATCCGGAGCTCTACGGCGGCTGGCCGATGATCCTGTCCGGCCTCAAGACGCTGCTGGAAACCGGCGAGACGCTGACGACGCCGGGCTCGCTCATGTACGCGCAGGACCAAACGGCGGACTGAGCCGCGGGCCCGCGATCCGGCTAGGAGCGCTGCGCCGGCTGCTTCGCGGCGGCCGGCGCGGAGGACGTCGACCGCGTCGCGTCGCCGGACACGCCGAGCTTGGAGTCCTGGTCCTCGAGCCCGCCGCGTGCGGGGTCGGCGAGCTCCAGCGCGCGCGGGAGGTCGCGGTTGAAGCGCATCTGCAGCTCGGTCAGCGGCTGCAGGACTCCGCGCAGCACGAGGGCGCCGCCGACGTAGCGCGGCGCCCACAGGCGCGCGGAGCGGCGGCGCACGCCGCGCTCGATCGCGTCGATGGCATCCGACAGCGGCGCCGGGGTCGAGACGAACTTCGGCAGCGTGTCGGTGAGCAGCTGCGACGACGGGTGGGCGAAGCTCGTGCGGACGAGGTCCGTGTCGATGAAGCCGAAGTACGCGCAGCCGACGCGCGCACCCGTCGGCAGCGTCTCGGCGCGCAGGCTGTTCGTCAACGCCTCCACGCCCGCCTTGGATGCCGAGTAGGGCCCCATCAGCGGCGTGTGGCTCGCGGCGGCCAGGGACGCGATGTTCAGGAGGTAGCCCTTCCGCGCGACGATCTGCTCGATCAGCGCGCGGTCCGTGCGCCACACGCCCATGAGGTTGACCTCGAGCGCGCGCTCGACCTGGTGCACGGGCGCCGTCGCAAGCCGGCCGACGAAGTGGATCCCCGCGTTCGCGATCCCGACGTCGATCGCCGCCGAAGCGCGCGACCGTCCCTCGCACCGCGCGCTGCAGCGCCTCGAAGTCCGTGACGTCGGCCTCGAACGCCGCCGCGCGGTCGT
This sequence comes from uncultured Actinomycetes bacterium, assembly GCA_963766525.1. Lineage (GTDB taxonomy): Bacteria > Actinomycetota > Thermoleophilia > Solirubrobacterales > Solirubrobacteraceae > CADCVQ01. The sequence continues at coordinate 198,020 of CAVYAX010000014.1, read as the reverse complement.
CGCCCAGCGACGCGGCGAGCTCCTCGAGCAGCGAGGGCTCGAGCCCCACCAACGCGACGTTCGCGCCCGCCGCGTGCAGCCGCGTCGCGATCGCGGCGCCGATGCCGCGCGCCGCGCCGGTGACGAAGACGGTCCGGCCGGCGACGTCGTAGTTCGCGCGGGACAACAAAGGAACGCGCATCACGCCGCCTTCGCCGGCTCGGCCGCGCCGATGCGCAGCTCGTAGGCGTCCGCGTCGAAATGGCGGGTGCGCCGGCGGAAGCGGAACGTGAAGTCCGGCCACAACGTCGTGTTGTTGCCGTTCGCGTCGATGTACCAGCTCGAGCAGCCGGACGCCCACACCGTGCCGGGCATCATCGCCTGGATCTCGGCGTTGAACGCGGCGACCGCCTCCGGCCGCACCTCGATCGTCGAGACGCCGCGCTCGTCGATCAACCTGATCGCGTCCATGAGATACGACAGCTGCGACTCGATCATGTAGACCATCGAGTTGTGGCCCAGGCCGGTGTTCGGCCCGATGATCCGGAAGACGTTGGGGAAGCCGGCCATCGCCGTGCCGAGGTACGCCTGCGGGCTCGAGCCCGCGGCCTCCGCGAGCGTGACGCCGCCGCGACCGCGCACGAGGTGCGCCGTCGGCGGGTCGGTGACGTGAAAGCCCGTGCCGAGGATGATCGTGTCGACCTCGCGCGAGCTGCCGTCGGCGAGCACGATCCGGCGCCCGTCGATGTGCGAGATCTTGTCCGTGACGAGCTCCACGTTGGGCTGCGTGAGCGCGGGATACCAGTCGTTGGAGAGCAGCACGCGCTTGCAGCCCAGGCGAAAGCCCGGCTCGAGCTTGCGGCGCAGCTCGCGATCGCGGACCTGCTTGCGCAGGTGCAGCTTCGCGATCCGCTCGGCCCCGGTCATGATCTGCGGGCGCTTGGCGAAGCCGAGCAGGTACGACTCGCGCGTCCAGTAGACGGCCGTGCGCACCAGCCGCTGGAGGACCGGGATGCGCCGGTAGAGCTGGCGCTCGAAGCGCGAGGTCGGCCGGTCGGTGTGCGGCATGATCCACGGCGCCGTGCGCTGGAAGACGTGCATCTGGCCGACCTGCTTCTGGATCCGCGGGACGAACTGGATCGCCGACGCGCCCGTCCCGATCACCGCGACGCGCTCGCCGGTCAGGTCGTGGTCGTGGTCCCACTTCGCGGAGTGAAAGAGCTTGCCCTCGAAGCGCTGCAGGCCGCGGATCGCGGGGACCGCGGGGTGACTCAACGGCCCGGTCGCGTCGATCAGCAGCGCCGCGGAGAACTCGCCGCGCGACGTCGAGACATGCCAGCGCTGCTGCGCCTCGTCCCACGTCGCGGCGGTCAGCTCGTGGCCGAGGCGCAGGTGGTCCTTCAGCCCGTAGCGCTCGGCGCAGCCGCGCAGGTACTCCCAGATCTCCGGCTGGCGCGAGTACGTCCGCGTCCACGCGGGGTTCGGCTCGAAGGAGAACGAGTACAGGTGCGAGGGCACGTCGCACTGGCAGCCCGGGTACGTGTTCGCCTGCCACGTCCCGCCCACGTCGTCGGCGCGATCCAGGATCACGAAGTCCTCGATCCCGGCCTCCTTGAGGCGGATTGCCATGCCGATGCCGGCGAACCCGCTGCCGACGATCGCGATTCGGACGTGCTCGGTGCCGCGGTCCCCCGCGGTCGCCGAGCTGTCGTCGGGCACCAGCTCGAGCGTGTCAGCCATGTCGACGATCCTTTCAGGCCGCGGGAGGAGTGGCGAGCACAGACGAGCGCCTCGTCTCGGGCGCCGACCGGTAGCCGCCCGGCGAGGCGGTCACGCGGATGCGGTGAAGGCCCCATGCGAGCATCGCGAGCAGCAGCAACGTGCAGAACGCGATGATGCCGTAGGCGCCGGCCGTGACGGCGGAGTCGTTCGTCTTGGCCTCGCGCTGCAGGAGCTTGTGGTCGGAGACGAACGGCCGCTCGAACGTGCGCGGGGCGGGCACCGCGGGCACCGGGATCGCGGCGTCCGCCGGCGCGTAGATCGGCAGGCCCGAGATCGAGTTGCCGGTATGCATCCGGACGAGCGCCTTGTAGTCGCCGTGGATCGGGATCGGCTCGGTCGACTGGTAGACGCCGCGACGGATCTCCTTGAGGCGGTTGACCGTGAGGCCGCCGCCCTGCCAGGAGGTCGCCGTCAGCCAGGTCGCGTCGTCGGCGGCGCTCGCGGGGATCATCCGCGCGGTGACGATCGCCGTGCGCTCGGCGCCCTTGTCGACGTCGCGCAGCGTGATCGCCGCGGCCGCGCCCGTGGGGTCGGCCGGCGTGTGCAAGCCGAACGCGATCATCGCGGTCATGCCGACGGCGCCGGCCAGCCCGGCCCAGCGCAGGCCACCGACCTGCGGGATCTCGTCGGCGCCCAGGCGGGCGCCGATGTACGCGCCGATGAGGCTGCCGGCCAGCGCGGCCGCAAGACCGATCGCGGCGACCTGCGGGAGGATCTCCTGCGGCCACGGGATCGGCATCCAGACGTGCGACCAGGCCCACTCGGCCGCGAGGCCGATCGTGCCGATCGCGGCGCCGCACCAGGCTCCGAAGACGAGCGGGCTGCGCCTCGCCGAGACGAGCAGCGCGACGCCTTCGACGAGCAGCGCCTCGGCGATGTACAGCGGGAAGTGCACGAGGGACTCGCCGAGCCCGGAGACGCCGAGCGACAGCAGGCCGCGCATCACGAGGAAGAAGATGACGGCCTTGATCGCGCCGTACGGGCCGACGTAGACCCGCGCGGCGACGAGCACGACGCCGGCGGCGAACATGATCAGCATCGGCTGGAAGATGAGCTGGAACTGCGGGATGCCGAGGTCGAACTCGAGCTGGAACGTCGACAGCGCGATGAGCGTTCCGCCGGCCCACCAGGTGTTGCGCAGGCCCTTGACCCACCACCTCTCTCTGTCGAACGTGCCGTCGCGCTTCATCGCGCGGATGACCTCGACCTGCAGGACCGCGATGGCGATGAGCGTCATCGAGGCGCCGCCGATGAGCATGAGATGCGTCGGGCCCCACAGCGTGACGTCCTGGCCGAAGAGCCGGTGCCACTGGTCGTCGAGCGGGAAGCCGAGCAGCGAGAAGCTGCCCGCGGCGAACATGAGGACGCCGCCCAGCGGCGCGTGCCAGTCGCGCGTGAGCTTGATGAACGTCGGTCCTTCCTTCTTCTTCGGCAGGCACATCGCGAAGAAGCCCGCGAGGACGATCCCGTAGAGCCCGGCGAGGATGAAGTAGTGCGCCGGGGTGCCGAACGGGCCGTTGTCGCGACCGACGTCGACGTGCAGCGCGACGTCCCAGTACAAGCCGAAGAGCGCGCAGATCAGGGAGCCGATCGCAAGGCCGCAGGGCATCGAGGCCCATCCCGGCTGGCCCGAGATCCGCTCGGCGAAGCGCTCGAACCACCCGATGACTCCGACCAGCCCGGCGCGGTGGCCCAGACCGCCCACCAACAGCACGAGCGTCGCGACGCCGGCCCCGGCAGCCGCATAGCCGAGGTCGCGTTCGGAGAAGCCCCCGGCCGGGGGCGACTTGGGCGGCTCGATCGCCGCAAGCAGAGAGAGACCGGCGTGCAGGGAGCTCATGGGCGGGAGCCTAGCACGATGTCGTCAACTCATGTCACATTCTTTGGTGTTCATGTTCGGGCGCCAAAGCGGGTAGCCCGATTGGTCCGCCTCCTACAACAAGCCGAGGGCCGCGCCGGCGTCGCGCACGAGCTCGAAGAGCGGCTGCGGCACGACGCCGAGCACGATCGTCAGCGCGCCGAAGAGCACCGCGACGGCCACGACCTCGCCCTGCGCGCTCATGCTCGTGGCCTCGTCCGAGCCGCCCGCCAGCACGGGATCCGGCCCGCCGGGCCCGGGCGCGACGACGACGTCCGTCGAGGACGCCGGCGCCGGGGTCATCCAGATCGCCGCCACGACCTTGAGGTAGTACGCGAGCGAGATCATCGAGCCGATGACGATGACGACGCCCAGCCAGGCGTAGTCGCCGTCCACCGCCGCATCGATCAAGTAGAACTTCCCGACGAAGCCCGCCGTGGCCGGGAAGCCGGCGAGCGCGAGCATCGCGATCGTCATCGGCCACGCGAGCGCCGGCCGGGTCGCGCCCAGCCCGTTCAGCGACGAGATGTCGTCGCCCAGCGGCGTCTCGCGCTCGCGCGCGACGATCACCGCGAACGCGGCGAGGTTCATGACGAGGTAGGTGACGAGGTAGAAGAGCGTCGCCTGGAGGCCCAGCCGCGACGCCACGACGACGCCCGCCAGCATGTAGCCGGCCTGCGCGACCGACGAGTACGCGAGCAGGCGCTTCAGCGACGACTGCCCGAGCGCGCCGACGTTGCCGACGACGATCGTGAACGCCGCCAGCACGGCGAGCGGGGGAGCCCAGTCGATCGCGGCGTCGATGAGCGCGACGTCGAACAGGCGCAGCATCACGCCGAACGCCGCGGCCTTCGTCGCGACCGCCATGAACGCCGTGATCGGCGTCGGCGCGCCCTCGTAGACATCGGGCGTCCACTGGTGGAAGGGCGCGACGGAGGCCTTGAAGCCGAGGCCGACGATCGTCAGCGCGATGCCGGTCAGCAGCAGCGGATCCGAGGTGAGGCCGGCGTCGCCGCCGAGCGCCTCCGCGATGCCGGCGAACTGCGTCGAGCCGGTCGCGCCGTAGAGAAACGCGGTCCCGTAGAGCAGCGTCGCCGAGCCGACGGAGCCCACGACGAGGTACTTCAGCCCCGACTCGAGCGAGGACGCGCGGCGCATCTCCGTCGCGCACAGCACGTACAAGGGGATCGACAGGAGCTCGAGCCCGAGGAACACCGAGACGAGGTTCTGCGCGGCGACGAGCACGATCATCCCGGCGATCGACGTCAGCAAGAGCGCGTAGTACTCGCCGTGCGCCGCCTCGCGTGGCGCCACGTGGCGCCACGACAGCAGGATCGTCGCGATCCCGGCGACGCAGAAGACAAGCGTCAGCGAGAGCGTCAGCTCGTCGAGGCGCAGCGCGCCCGCGACGAGGTCGGTGCGCTCGCCCCACTGCCAGATCGACAGGCCGCCCGCGATCGCGAGGCTCGCGATCGACAGCGCCGGCACCGCGGTCTCGCGCATCGCCCGCGAGCGCAGCAGCCCGAGCATGAGCACGAGCAGCGCGCCGGCGAAGACGGCGATCAGCGGCGACAGGCCCGCCCAGTCGATCTCCGGCCCGGCGATCTTCGTCGCGGCGGCGGCGATCATGGCGCGACCTCCGGAAGCTGCCCGATCTCGGCCGTCGGGGCTCCCGAGACGGTCGCCTCGCTGCGGTCCAGCGCGAACTGCGGGTACAGCGCGATCGCGAGGATCGCGAGCACGAGCGGCACGAGCACGAGCCCGTCACGGACGGTCATCTCGCGCGACTCGACGCGCGGCCCCGTGCGGTTGTGCATCGTTCTGATGTAGAGGCGCAGCGCGTAGTACGCCGCCAGCACGACGCCCGTCGACGCGATGATCGCGATCGCCATCTTCGCCTCGAAGACGCCCAGCAGGATGAGGTACTCGCCGACGAAGTTCGACGAGCCCGGCATCGCGAGCGTCGCGAACGTGATGATGAGGAAGAGCGCGGCGAGCACCGGGGCGCGCATCGCCAGGCCGCCCATGTCGCGGATGTCCTCGCTGCCGTCCGAGCGCGCGGCGAGCAGGGCGACGACGAAGAACGCCGGCGCGACCACGAGGCCGTGGTTGAACGCCTGGAGGATCGCGCCCTGCGCGCCCTGGGCGTTCAGCGCGAAGATCCCGAGCACGATGAAGCCGAGCTGCGCGACGGACGAGTACCCGAGGATCAGCCGGGTGTTCGTCACCGTGAACGCCATCGCCGAGCCGTAGAGGACCGAGGCCAGCGCGATCAGCAGCATGAGCGTCTGGAAGTGCTCGGTCGCGTCGGGGAAGAACGGCAGCACGACCCGCAGGAAGCCGTAGGCGGCGACCTTGCTCAGCACCGCCGAGAAGACCGCCAGCACGGGCAGCGGCATCGCCCGGTAGCCGTCGGGCATCCAGCCGTGGAACGGGAACGCGGGCATCTTCACGAGGAACGCCGCCGCGAAGGCGAGGAACAGCCAGTTCTGCGTCGACTCGCCGAGCGTGCGCTGGGCGAGGTCCGAGAAGGCGAACGAGACCGACTCCTCGCCCTCGGCCGCCAGCACCCCGGTCGCGATCGCGGCGGTGAGCATGAGCAGCGACCCGACGAGCGTGTAGATGACGAGCTTCATCGTCGCCTGCACGCGCCGCACGCCGCCCCAGATCCCGGTGAGGAAGAAGAACGGCACGAGCATGAGGTCGAAGAAGACGACGAACAGGGCGAGGTCCTGCGCCATGAGCGCGCCGAGCACCGACGTCTGCGCGAGCGCGAGGTGGAAGTAGAACAGCCGCGGCTTCTCCCAGTCGGTGAACGACGCCCACAGCGTGCACGCGAGCCACAGGACGCCCGTCAGCAGGATGAGGAAGAGGTTCAGCCCGTCGAGCGCGAGCTTGTAGTGGATCCCCAGCTCGGAGATCCACATCTCGTCGGTGACGTTCTGCAGGCCGCCGTTGGCGCTGTCGAAGTCGACGACGTAGGCGATCGCGTAGCCCAGCATGAGCAGCGTGCCGGCGAGCGCGAGCTTCGACGCGAAGCGCGGCGGCGCGAGCAGCCCGAGGACGCCGAACAGCAGCGGCAGCCAGAGTCCGATGGAGAGGTGCAGGGTCATGACTGAAAGAGGAACCAGGTCGTGACGCCGACCATGCCGACGACGATCGCCGCGGCGTAGTAGCGCAGGAAGCCCGTCTGCGCGGCGCGCACCGCCGACGAGCCGACGCGCACGATCCCGGTCGCGCCGCCGACGAGCAGGCCGTTGACGAAGACGCGCTCGAACGTCTGCTGCGCGAACGAGCCGAACCACAGCACCGGGCGCACGACGACCGCGTCGATGAGCTCGTCGAAGTACCACTTGTTCGCGAACAGCTTGTGGACCGGCGCGAGGCGCGCGCGGATCCGCTCCGACAGGCCGGGGTTCTTCACCCAGATGACGTACGCGATCGCGATCCCCGCGACGCCGACGGCGACGCCGAGGATCAGGCCGAAGCCGATCAGCCCGCCGCTCGGGTGGCGCTCGTAGAGCGCCGAGTCGTGGAACGTCGGCTCGAGGAAGTGGTCGATGACGTGCGTGACCTTCGGGATCTGCAGCAGGCCGCCGAAGATCGCGAGGAAGGCGAGCGTCCCCATCGCGATCTTCATCGGCTGCTCGCGCTCGGCGATGTGGTGCTCGGTGCCGGGAAAGCCGACGTCGGTGTCCTCGACCTCGCCGCTGGCGGGGTTCGTGTGCACCTCGGCGTGGTGCAGGTGGCCTTCTTCGAGCTCGATCGCCTCGGGCACCGGGTCGCCCCAGAACGCCCGGAAGATCATCCGGAACGTGTAGATACCGGTGAGGAACGCCCCGACGTAGCCGGCGACGTAGAGGATCCAGTACCAGCCGCCGCGGTCGCCGATGAGCAGCAGGATCTCGTCCTTGGAGAAGAAGCCCGAGAACGGCGGGATGCCCGCGAGCGCGAGGCCGCCGATGACCATGCACCCGTAGGTGAACGGCATCGCGCGCCTGAAGCCGCCCATCTTGTCGAGGTTCTGCTGGCCGGCCATCGCGGCGATCACCGAGCCGGCAGCCATGAAGAGCAGCGCCTTGAAGAACGCGTGCGTCATGAGATGAAACAGGCCGGCGGCGTACGCGCCGGCGCTCACGGCCATGACCATGTAGCCGATCTGCGACATCGTCGAGTAGGCGATGACGCGCTTGAGGTCGGTGACCGCGATCGCGATCGTCCCCGCGATCAAGAGCGTCAGGCAGCCGACGACGGCGCCGACGTCGGCCGCGGTCGGCGCGAGCTCGAACAGCGGGTGCATGCGGGCGATGAGGTAGACGCCCGCTGTCACCATCGTCGCCGCGTGGATGAGGGCGGAGACCGGGGTCGGGCCCTCCATGGCATCCGGGAGCCAGGTGTGCAGCGGGACCTGGGCGGACTTCGCGAACGCCCCGACGAGCAGCAGGATGCAGCCGGCGGTGAGGTCCGCGTCGCCCGTGTTGAACTCCTCGCCGGCCGCCTCGAAGGTCTTGAGGAAGTCCAGCGTGCCGACGTGCTTGAAGATGAAGAACGTCCCGAGCACGAGGCCGACATCGCCGAGCACGTTGATGACGAACGCCTTGATGCCCGCGCTCGTCGCCGTCGTGCGGCGATACCAGAAGCTGATGAGCATGTACGACGCGGCGCCGACGAACGCCCAGCCGACGATCAGCAGCAGGAAGTTGCCCGCCAGGACGAGCAGCAGCATCGAGAAGACGAAGAAGTTCAGGTACGAGAAGAAGCGCGTGTAGCCGCGATCGGAGTCCAGGTAGGCGATCGAGTAGAGGTGGATCAGCGTCGAGACGCCGGCGACGACGAGGATCATGAAGACCGACAGCGGGTCGACGAGCAGCGCGAGCTGGGCGTCGACGCCGACGGTGTTCGCGTAGTCCCACGCGACCGCGACGACCTGGCGGTGCTCGTGATCGAGGCCCTGGAGCGCGAACAGCGTCGCGACCGCCGCGGCGAACGACAGCGCCATCGCGCCGGTCGCGACGAAGCCCGGGCGCGCGGCCCTTCAGACGCTGGCCCGCGAGCGCGACGACGATCGTGCCCAACAGTGGAAACAGCAGGGTCGCCCAGGCGAAGAGCTTCACGGAGCTCATCCTGAAGCCACCGATCCTCGCGGCGAATCCCAGCCGCCGATCACGGCCCAGCGCCGATCGGCGGCTTCCGAAGGGGCCCGCCATTCGGTGCGCCGCCGATCGACCCTGGACCGCGCCGGCAGCAGGGATTCATCCACGATGCTCGATGGCTTCAGGATCATCCCTGGAGCTCGCGCATCTCGTCGACGTCGATCGGCAGCCGGCGGCGGTGCATCGCGACGATCAGGCCGAGGCCGACCGTGACCTCGCACGCGGCGACGACCATCACGATGACCGCGAAGATCTGGCCCTCGGCGTTGCCGTGCATGCGCGCGAACGCGATGAGGGCGAGGTTGGCCGCGTTGAGCATGAGCTCGAGGCAGAGCAGGATGACGAGCGGGCTGCGTCGCGTGAGCACGCCGGCCGCGCCGATCGTGAAGATCAGGGCCGAGACGGCGAGGTACCAGCCGATCGCCATCAGGCGTCCTCGTCCCGATCCTCGTCCTCGGCCACGGGGGCCCGGGGTGCGAGCGCCCGCTGGTGCGGGCCGCCGACGGCCTCGGCCATCGTGCCGGTGTAGGCCGGGCGCAGCATGTCCATCGCGCTGTAGCGCGCCTGGTCCTCCGCGGCCGTGATCCCACCGCGACGGCGCGCGAGCACGACGGCGCCGACCGCCGCGATCAACAGCAAGAACGACGCGATCTCGAACGGCAGCAGGAAGTCCGTGAGCAGCAGCTCGCCGATCTGCGCGGGCGAGCCGTAGCCGGGCTCGAGCGCCGCGCCGTCCGTGTCGATCGCCTGCAGGCCCGAGCCGAGCGTCGCGATGCAGAGCTCGACGAACAGCGCCGCGCCGCACAGCGCGGCGGTGATCCGCAGGCCGCGCCCGGGACGCGCGCCGAGCGGCTCGTCCTGCCCGCCGACGTACGCGACGACGAAGACGTACAGCACCATCACGGCGCCCGCGTACACGACGACTTGGGCCGCCGCGACGAACTCCGCGCGCAGCAGGAGGAACAACGCGGCGAGCGACAGCAGATGGCAGACGAGGGCGAGCACGCTGTAGAACGGGTTGCGAACCGCGACGACCCCAATCGCCCCCGCAATCGCCCCAATTCCAGCCAGGAAGAACAGCACCTCCGCCATGAAGGCCGCAATCTATCGCCGCGTGCCCCGGGACCCCTTGCTGACGCCCGGTCGCCCCGGCTCGGAGAGGCGTCCAGGCGCTTGCGACAGCGACCTAGACGAAGGTTGCGTTGCTCTCCGGTGGCGGCGGGCGTAGGTTCGCACCATGCTCAACACACCTGCGCGCGCGGCCGCTACCGCGCTGACCGCCATCGTCGCCCTTGCGGTGCTCCCATCCGTCGCCTTCGGACAGGCCACGCGCACGTGGGTCTCCGGCGTCGGCGACGACGTCAACCCGTGTAGTCGCACGGCGCCGTGCAAGACGTTCGCCGGCGCGATCTCCAAGACCGCCGCCAAGGGCGAGATCAACGTCCTCGACCCTGGCGGCTTCGGCGCGGTCACGATCACGAAGTCGATTCACATCCGCGCGCGGGGCAACACGGCGGGCGTCCTCACCAACGCCGCGAACGCGATCAACGTCAGCGCCGGCGTGAACGACCGCGTGACGCTGACGGGCCTGGACATCAACGGGCTCGACACGGCATCGGTGGGCGTCAAGATGAACTCCGGCAAGATGCTGCGGATCGAGGACTGCGAGATCTACGGCTTCAGCGTGGCCGGCGTGAACTTCGCGTCCACCACGGCCAACTCGCGCCTCATCGTCCAGGACTCGAGGATCCACACCGCCACGACGGCCGTCGCCCTGAACCCCGCAGCCGCCGGGGAGGCCGTGACCGTCCGGCGCAGCACGCTGGACGACAACGGCAACGCCGTCGCTACGAACGGTGGTGCGCAGGCGGCGATCGTCAACGTGTTCCACAGCTTCATCTCGGACAACACCATCGCCCTCAACTCGTCCGGCGCGCTCTCGGACATCCGCATCGGCAGCACGACGATCAACGGCAACGGCACGGCCATGCTCGTCAGCGGGGGCGGCAAGATCACGTCGTTCGGCAACAACGAGGTCACCGGAAACGCCGTCGAGGGCGCGCCGACGAACAGCGTGCTGCCGAAGTAGTCGCCGTGAGAGCGCTTGGCTTGGCGTCCGCCGCGGCCCGCGTCGCGGTCGCGGCGGTGGCCGCCTGCGCGATCGTGCCGGCGGCCGCGCAGGCGCAGGTCGCGCCGCCCGTGCTGCAGGCCTTCTTCTCGCAGGAGGCGGCGACGGCGGGCGCCGACGTCGGCCTCGGCTTCACGGTCGCCAATCCGAACGCCGGCCTCACGATGACGAACGTCGACTTCAGCGTCGCCCTTCCGGCAGGGCTCGTGATCTCGACGCCCAGCGAGCTCTTCACGACCTGCTCGGGCACGGTGACCGCCGCTGACGGCGGGACGACGATCAGCGTCAGCGGCGCGACGCTGCAGCCCGCGGACGACGAGGTGACCAACAGCTGCACGGTCGTCCTCGACGTCGTCGCGCCCGCGCCGGGCACCGTGAACGTGGTCGCGGGACCTGCCACCTCGGCCGAGAGCGGGCCCGGATCGTCAAGCAACGTCGCGTCGCTGCTGGTTCTCGCACCGCCCGGGTTCGCTGAGTCCTTCGACGACGACACGATCGTCGTCGGCGAGACGGCGCGCGTGACGTACACGATGAGCAACCCGAACGCGGGCGCGCGCCTCTACAACCTCGCCTTCGAGGACGTGCTGCCGGCGGGCCTCGCGGTGGCGTCGCCCGCCAACGCGGGCGCGACGTGCGTCACCGACGGCATCGTCGCGGTCCCGGGCGCGGCGACGATCGCGCTGGCCGGACTGGCGATCGAAGCCGGCTCGCAGTGCAGCGTCTCCGTCGACGTCGTCGGCACCGGGGCGAGCGTCGCGCCGAATCCCACCGGTCCGCTGTCCTTCAGCTACGACGCCGGCGGGGGCGACCTGCGCGCGGTCGCCGCACCGGGTGCGACCGCCACGCTCGTCGTGCGCGCGCCCCCGGCGCTGGCGACGGCGTTCGGCGCGGCGTCGATCGCGCCCGGCGGCTCGACGACCCTCACCTTCACGCTCGCCAACGCCAACCCGGCGCTGGCGCTCAGTGGGGTCGGCTTCACCGCCGCGCTGTCGGGAGGCCTCGCCGTCGCCACGCCCAGCGGGCTCACCGGCTCGTGCCCTGGCGGCACGATCACCGCCGCCGCAGGCTCCGGATCGATCGCGCTTGCCGGCGCGGCGCTGCCACCGAGCGGCGCCTGCACGTTCAGCGCCGCCGTCCGCGGTCTTGCCGCGGGACCGCAGTCGCTCGCGACGAGCGTCGTGAGCTCCGTCGAGGCCGGCGCGGGCCCCGCGGCGAGCGCCTCGCTGCTCGTGGCCGCGCCAACGCTGCCGCTCGGACTCGGGCCGCCGCCCCCGCCGCCCGTCGCCCCGCGCCTGCCGAGCAACCGCTTCAAGGTGACGAAGTTCCGGCTCGCGCAGAACGGCATCGCGCGCTTCGACGTCACGGTCCCGGGGGCGGGGAGCATCCTCGTGCTCGGGACGCTCGGCTCATCCGGTCTGCGCGTCCGCCAGCCGGGGCCGGGTCGCTTCACGCTCGCGCGCAGGACGATCAAGCCCAAGGGCGCGGCGACGTTGCACGTCACGCTGCGCCCGAACGCGGTCGGCCGCGCCGCGATCCGCCGGCTTCGTCGGGCCGAGCGCGTGAACGTCTGGGTCTCCTACCGGCCGACCGGCGGCAGGGCGGGGAAGGCCGTCGTCAAGTCCGGCGTCCTGCGCCCGCGTTGAGCCCGCGTGGCTAGAGCCGCGTGGCTAGAGTCCGAGCAACCCCGACTCAAGGAGGATCCGATGGCTGAGCCGACGTTGAAGAAGGGCGCGAAGGGGCAAGCGGTCAAGGACCTGCAGGAGGCGCTGAAGGCGCTCGGGTTGGCGCCCGGACCGATCGACGGCGTGTTCGGCAAGAAGACCGAGGACGCGGTCAAGGCGTTCCAGACGCTCAAGGGCCTCGAGGTCGACGGCATCTGCGGCCCGATCACGTGGCTGAACATCGACGAGGCCGACCAGAGCGAGCCCGTCCTGAAGAACGGCTCCAAGGGACTGCCGGTGCGCCGGCTGCAGAACCGCCTGAAGCTCGCGGGCTTCGAGATCCCCGAGGTCAACGGCCGCTTCGGGCCGAAGACCGAGGCCGCGGTCAGGACGCTGCAGAAGCAGGCCCAGCTCGTCGTGGACGGGATCGTGGGGCCGAAGACGTGGGCGGTCGTGGACGCGCTGGAATCCGAGGGCGAGCGGCGCTGAGCCAGGTCGCAGGGGAGCGCCGGTGACCGTATCCTCCGGCCGAACTTTCGATCCCAAGGGGGCAGCACCGATGGCAGAGCCGACGCTTGAGCGAGGATCAGAGGGCCCGGACGTCAAGGACCTGCAGGAGTCGTTGATCGAGCTCGACTTCAAGCCCGGCAAGCCGGACGGCAAGTTCGGGGTCTACACCGACACCGCGGTGCGGTCGCTGCAGGCGTGGGCGAAGCTCGAGCAGGACGGCATCGTCGGGCCCCTGACGTGGGAGAAGCTCGACGACGCCGACAAGAGCGACCCGACCCTGAAGCAGGGCGACAAGCGCGTCGCCGTGCGCGGCCTGCAGCGCAGGCTGCTTGCGCAGGGTTACGACGTCGGCGAGATCGACGGCCGCTTCGGCCCGAAGACCGAGGCCGCCGTCAAGGGCTTTCAGGGCGACTTCGGGCTCGACGTCGACGGCATCGTCGGCCCGAAGACGTGGGGTCGCCTGCGCGCGCCCGACGGATCGGACTGACCGACAAGCAGCGCCGCGATGGGACGCGAGTCGGCGACGTGGGAGCTGGCGCTGCCGGCGCCCGCTGTCAGCGCGGTTGTCGCTCAGCTCGACGCTGCCGGACTCGAGCGCGCACATGAGGACCACGTCCGCGTCGACTTCCTGCTGCGCGACGAGTTTCGCTACTGGATCGACCTGCGCGTCCACCATTCGCCGCGGCGCTCGCTTGAGATCCGGATCGCGCTGACGAACGACACGTGGGCGATCCGGGCGCCGCTCGAGCGCGTGCTGACGCCGCTGCTGGCGGTGCTCGGCGGCGAGTCGCTGTGCGACGCCGACGGCAACGAGGTCGCGATCGCGGGAGCCGAGGGCTGGACGCTCGCGCTCGAGGGCGACTACGAGCGCCGGCGCGACGAGTTCGTCGCCCGCGTCGGCGACTACACCGCGCCGCTGTCCGCTGACCACGTCTACATGTTCCTTCACCAGACGCGCTGGAACCAGGACAACGACGACGAGCTCGCCTGGCACCGCGAGCGCGAGATCGCGCGCATGGAGGAGATGTGGGAGTCCGGCGACACACCCGAACCCGGAGCCGGGGAGCCGTAGCCGGGCGCGACGCGGCGTGGGTTACGGCAAATTGCAGGTACTTCGCGCTGCACTTGCCACGGGTGGGCGGCGTCAAGATACTTGACACGTAAGAGCATTGGGCGGGCACACGCTCAGCCCCGACGCTTGCGGCTTCGCTGGCTCTACTACGGACGACCGTGGAGGTAGGGGCTCAGATGAGAATCCTGGTGGTGGACTCACATGCCATCTTCCGCCGTGGGCTCGTGGCCTCCTTGGAGCTCATGGAGCGCGTCGAGACCGTGCACCAGGCCGACGGCGTGAGCCACGCGCGCGAGCACGCCGCGCTCCCCGACGCCGACATCGTGATCCTCGACACCTCGGAGGCGGGCTGCCGCGAGTTCATCGCGGCGGTCGCCGACGGGCGCGGCGCCAGCGTCATCGTCTGCAGCTCCGCGTGCGACCACGAGGCGGTGGTCGACGCCGTCGCGGCGGGAGCGGTCGGGTACCTGCGCAAGGACACGCTCACCCAGGACGTGCTCCAAGCCGCGATCCAGGCCGCCGACGGCGGCGCCGCGGTGGTCGCGCTGGAGCTCCTTGGCCCGATCCTGCGCAGCGCGCCGGCCGAGAGCGCCGTGGACGACGGCGCGCCGCCGCGGCTCGCGGGATCGCGCCTGTCCGAGCGCGAGCAGCGCGTACTCGGGCTCATCGCCGCCGGCAACCAGACGCGCGAGGTCGCCGAGCAGCTGTGCTACAGCGAGCGCACGGTCAAGAACGTCCTGCACGACATCGTGACTAAGCTCAACGTCCGCAGCCGCTCGCAGGCGGTGGCACACGCGGTGCGCGACGGCCTTATCTGAGTTTCACCAGCAGGCCGGTCACTCGCCCGCGTCGCTGCGCTTGCGCGACCGCAGGCGGTAGGTGCAGTGCATGGGCTTGTGGTGGTCGATGCAGCGCGCGACCGCGGCCAAGCGCTCCGCTGCGAGCGCGCGCTCGACAAAGACGGTGAAGTGCGCGCGCCTTGGCTCAGCGGGCTCACCGTCGCTCGACCAGTGAACGCCGCCGTCGTCGGCGACGCGGATCGGTAGGTCCGGGAACGTCAGCTTCAGCGCCAGCTCGAGGCCCCGCGCCGTCCCGCGCCAGCGGTGAAGCTCCGCGCCCATCCGCACGACCTCGCGTCGTGCGTCGAGCTCGAGGGCCTCGTCGAGCTCGACGCCGATCCACGCGGCCAGCAGATCGACCGCCGGCCGCGACGCGTAGTCCGCCGAGAAGTTCGCCGGCAGCGAGTCCAGCAGCGCGAAGATCGGGTCGAGCACGCCCTCCAGCGCGCCGACGAGGCGCATCGCGAAGTCCGCCTCCCGGTAGATCGGCGGCAGGCTGTCGCGCATGAGCGCGCGCCGCGAGACGGAGGGCGGGGCGTCCGCGAGCAGGGTGCCGTTGCCGTTGGCGTCGCTCAACGCGCTCACGTGTCCCGGTGGCTCGCCTTGACGTGGTGCTGGCCGGACGCCAGCAGCTCCTCGGGCCGGATCACGACGTGCGTACCGGCGGGCTGCGCGCCGCGCTCGCCGGTCGCGAGGTCCGTCTCGTAGATCCGCAGGAGCTTGACGTACTCGACGCCTTCGATCGCATGCACGACGCCGTACAGCTCGCCCTGGTTGAGCATGCGCTCAAACGGCCAGCCGCTGCCCTCCCCGCGCACGGCGCCGCCGACAAGCGGGTTGATGAAGGTGTAGAGGGCGTGCGCGATCTCCTCCTCGACGCGGGTCGTGTCCGCCGCGTCTGACGCCAGGACGTCGACGACGACGCTGACGCCCCGCAGCTTCACTCCCAGCAGGTGCACGGTCGTGCCGATCGTGCGGCGCTCGTCGAGGTAGGCGGCCACGGTCCGCAGCAGCGACTCGTCGGGCGTGAGCTCCGCGAAGGTGAGCCGGCGATCGGCGGGCTGGATCTGCGGGAGCAGGTGCAGCGCAACCGCGCCGCCGTCGCCGAGGGGCAGGCAGCGCGCTCGTGCGACGCGCGGCGAGGCCTCGCCCGCGAGGAACTCGTAGTCCTCGCCGGTCACGGCGCGGTGGCGCGAGCGGATCTCGAGGGCCGCGCGCTGGCGCGCGGCGGTCAGCGACTCGGCGTCGACGCCGCCCGTGGCCGCAGCCGGGTTGACGACGGCGTCGATGCCCGCCACCGAGCTCTTCAGCATCGTGAGCGTGCCGGCGGCGACGTTGCCGCTGCGCCCGCCGCCGTGGCGGTAGCCGCTGAAGCGCAGCGCCGCGCCCTTCGGCGGCACGTCGCCGTACTGCCGCCAGCCGCCGTCCGCCTCGCGGATCGAGGGCCCGAACGTGATCTCGCCGGCGACGAGGTCGATCGCGAAGTGCGTGTCGCCGGCGGTGCTCGTCGCGAACGTGTCGCGCGCCTCCCACGCCCTCCACATCGTCTCGCCGGGGTGCTGGACCTCGAGGGTCTCCCCCGCGGCCAGCGGCAGAACCGGCCGGCGGCGCAGCGACAGCACTTGGCCGGGCGTGCCATCGCTGACGCCGAGCGGCTCCCTGGCCGCGTGCGAGCAGTGGGCGGCGCCAAGCAGCGCGCCCGTCGGGGCGGCCGTGATCGAGTAGATCTCCGGCGGGTGCGCGTAGGGCTCGCTCTGCGCACCGGACACGGTCCGGTCGTGGACGCGGCAGCGCAGCCAGTGCATGCGGTGGCCGGCGAGCTGTCGCTTCTCGCTGCGCGCTGGTAGCTGCAGCTCGACGCGGCCGCTGCCGTAGTTGAAGCCGCCGGTCGCGTCGTCGAGCACCTCGGCGGCGTGCCACTCGTCGTCGCCGGCCGAGACCTCCCAGCGCAGCGGCGGATCGTCGGGGTCGACGCCGGTGCCACGCGCGGGCGAGGCCTCGACCTCGACGCGCATCACGAGCCGCCCGATCGGGGCCTCGAAGCCGAGGTGCAGCGCGTCGCCGAGCTCGGGCGGGTCGCCGAACGCGAGCTGCTGCGCGCCGGCCGGCTTCGCCACGCCGCCGGCAACCGGGACGCTCGTGATCTGATCGCCGCGCCTGAGCACGTAGGCGGCCGGGCGCAGCGGCTCGATCGTGAAGTCCTCGGTGGTCTGAAAGACGATCGGCTCCTCGCCGCCCGCCCGCGGCGTGCCGACCTCCGTGCCCGCAGCCGGGATCGAGATGGGCTCCGTCGCCGGCCCGGTCAGGTCGAAGCGCAGGTCGACCGTCGCGGCGCTCGGTGGATCGAGGCCGATGCCGACGAGGTCCAGCAGGGCGACGTGGAGCTTGTCCGGGATCCGGTTGAGCCGGTAGATCGTCAGCTCGGTCATCCACGCGAACAGCTCGACGAGCGTGATCCCGGGATCCGAGACGTTGTGCTCCGTCCACTCCGGGCAGGCCTGCGAGATGCGCGTGCGCGCCTCGCTGACGAGATCTCCGAACGTGCGATCGTCGAGCTGGAGCTGGGGCAGGTGTGACATCAGCCGTCCTCGTCCGCCGCGACGACGTAGAAGGGGTAGACGAGGTTGCGCACGTCGTTGGATGTGCGCAGGCGGTAGGTGATGGTGATCGCCAGCAGGCCGCTCGGGCTCGCCTCTAGATCGAAGTCCACGCCCTCCACCTCGATCCGCGGCTCCCAGCGCTCGAGCGCCCGCCGGATCTCGGCCTCCATGCTGCCGAGCGTGGCGGCGTCGAGCACGTCGAAGACGTAGTCGTGCAGGCCGCAGCCGAACTCGTGTCGCATCGGGCGCTGGCCGGGCGCCGTCGACAGGATGATCGAGATCGCCTGCTCGACGTCCTCCTCGCCGTGCGCCAGCGCGAGCGTTCCCCGGCGGTCGACGCCAAGCGGCCAGGCCACGCCGGTTCCGATGATGTCGGCGGTCACGACGTCCTCACCCGAGCATGATCTGGGTGCCGCGCAGCGTCACGACCCCGTTGGATGTCAGGTCGAGCGCGCTCGCCGCCTCGACCATGACCCGCGTCGCGCTGATCACGATCGAGCCGTCCTTGTGGATGACGACGGACCCCTCCTCGCCGGCGATCGACAGGTCGCCCGCGGCGGCGATGGCGAGCCGCTCGTCGCTGCGCAGCTCGAGCATCGGCGGGTCGGGGGCGGCGCCGCCGGCGCCGCTCGAGTCGGCGCGCTGCAGGCAGCCGAGCACGAACGGCCGCCGCGGGTCGCCGTGCTCGAAGCCGACGACGACCTCGTCGTCGACGCGCGGGGTCATCCTGACCTTGGCTGTGGGCCCGGCCGCGATCCCGGCGACCCGCGCCCACCAGCCCTCGCGTCGCTCGTCGAGGCCCGGGAACTTCACGCGCACGCGACCCATCGCATCCGGATCGTCGGCATTCGTGACGATGCCGATGACGAGCGAGCCCCGATAGGCGCTCGGGGCCGCGGGCGTCAGCAGGTCGATGAGCGTGCGGCGGCTGCGACCGCTGATCTCGAACTCCGTCTGGTAGCCGGTCCGGCCGCGCAGGACGTGCGTCGACTTCGTCACGAGGTACGTGCCGCCGAAGCGGGTGCCGACGCCGCCGATGCGGACCTCGCTCCCGGCGCGGATGTGCGGGTTGCCGCGGCAGGTCCCCTCGGCCTCGAGCCAGGCGTTGGCGACGCGGTCGAGCGTGCTCTGGGCGAGCGCGTCGGCTTCGCCCTGAGAGCCGACGATCTCGTCGGCGACGGCGGTCGTCGCGCCGCCGAGCGTGCCTGCGACGTCGTCGCGCTTCAGGCCGATGCTCGAGTCGAGCTTCGCGGCCTGCGCGCTGGCGCTGATCCGGCGGCGGGCCCGCGGGTCCCAGCCGCTGACGGTGACGGACTCGACCTGCCCGACGGCCGTCGCCCGCGGGTGGAAGGCGCGCAGGCTCTCGCCCCACTCGAGCGCTACCGGCGGGCCCGCCGCGGCGCCCGGAGCCCGGAAGTGCATCGTCGCGCCGGCGCAGGTCAGCTCGTAGCTCACCCGCCGGGCGAGGCGCCAGAGGAAGTCCCAGTCGGTCTCGTTGCTCTGCTGCTCGAACGCGTAGACCTCGTCGGTCGGCTCGACCTCGATCGCCAGCCCGGCCTCGCCGACGACCTTCGACGCGATGTCGCTGGCCGTCATGTCCTGAAACGTCCGCGTGCTGTGGCCGCGGTGCAGGCGGTGTGAGACGTCGTAGCCGCGCACGACCAGCACGCAGCCCTCGCTTTCGAACTGCGGCGCGATCGTCGCGACCTCGCCGGCGAACGGCGCCGCCGGCGGCGACGCGCCGGCCGGCGCGAAGCGCAGCTCGACCTGCGTCCCGACGTCGAACAGCGTGCCGTCGACGAGCTCGAAGCTCGGATCGCGCAGGCGCAGCGTGAACGCGTCGGGCAGCATGAGGTTGTCCTGCACCCGGGCTTCGAGCAGGCGCTCGGCGACCGAGGGATCGACCGGCCGGCCGCCGACACGGATCTCGACGGCGGCGACGAGCCCGGGTGGCGGCGCGGGGCTCACGTCTCGAGGCTCGGGATGCGCACGGAGGCGCCGCTGATCAGCCGGAACGGATCGTCGATGCCGTTCGCCTCCGCGACGCGGCGCCAGAGCGAAGAGTCGCCGTAGGCGTGGTGGGCGATCGACGCGAGCGAATCGCCGTGGCGGATGACGTGAGCGGCCTGTGAGGCGTCGACGCGGGTCGTCGGGTTCTGGCCCGGCGGACCCTCGACGTCCCACTGGATGAGCGCGAGCTTGACGTCCGCCCGGATCGGCTCGCCGTCGGGCCGGAAGAGCTGGTACTGGATCGCCAGGCTCTTCGCGACGCCCTGAAACGAGAAGGCGCCCCAGCGGAACGTCATCGCCGGCGGTCGCGACTTGTTGCGCGCGCCGCTCTCGCTCTTGGACGCGTCCATCGCGGCGAAGAGCTTCGCGCTGACGTCCTTGACGCTCACCTGCGGCGTCAGCAGCGTCGCGTCGAAGAGCAGCTGGAGCGTCATCTCGCGCGGCTGGCCGCCGCCGAAGGTCGGCTTGGCGGCCGATTGGCCGGGCGCGGCCTTCGCCTCCCAGCTGTTGGACTTCGTGACGCTGAAGTCCTTCGGGTTGAACAGGCAGGTCAGCGTCTCGCCGTCCTCGACCTGCAGCGTCGCCTTCTGCACCGGGCCGGCCATCAGGGCATCGCCAGCCCGCCGTGCGCCAGCTCGAGCTGCTCGGTCGCCGCGCTGTCGGAGCCCGCGTTGAGCGTCGGGCCGATCCACTTGACGGGGTACGCCTGGCGGAAGGCCCAGGTGCGCATGATCGCCGTCGACGGATCGACGAGCTTGACGATCACGTCCTTGAGGTCGAGCCCGGTCTGTGCGTTCCAGAACCAGCGCACGAGCTCGTCCTGGTCGGTGACGCCGCGCTTGAGGACGAGGTTCGGGTACTTCACGCGGCCCGGCAGCTTGTGGACGACGTCGTTGCGGCCGCCCTCGGGGTACTCGAGGATCTCGCGCTCCATCTGCAGGCCGCTGATCTCGCGGAACGCGCCGATCGCCAGGCCGCTGATCTCGAGGACGAAGTGGTTCTCGCCCAGCTTGTCCAAGTCGCGCCGGCTGCTTGCGCTCGTTGCCATCAGAGCTCTCCGCGCTGCTCGCGCTGCTCGAGGATGTCGCGCCGCAGCCGCTGCGCGAAGTCGGCGTACAGCTCGTCACGGTCGACGGCGAGACCGTCCGCCGTCGCAGGCGGCTCGGCTGGCGGGAGCGATTCGGCCGGTCCCGACGGCGCGATCGGGGCAGCGCCGGCCGGCTCGGCGATGCTCTCCTCGCGGGCGATGGCCCGCGGCGGGCTCCCGAAGACGGCGCCCGGCGGCGGGAGCAGCACGCTGACGCGCCCCTCGTCCTCGTATTCGATCGCACCCGCGGTCGCGCGGGCCAGCACTTGGGCGGTGGTCAGGGGCCGGGCGGGCTCGGGCGCGCTCGCGGCCCCCGCGGCGGGGGCCTCGCGGCGCTGCACGCGCAGCCGGGGCCGCTCTGTTTGGCGCGCCGGCGTGCGGGCGAGGCGCGCTGTCGCCGCGCCGGCGCGCGTCGCGCCGGGCGCGGGCGGCGCTTGCGCTACGCCGGGCGCGGGTCCTCCGGGAGCCCGCGCGACGCCGGTGGCGCCGGCGGCGAGCGCCAGGGCCGTCGCGTCGCGCGTCCGAGCGAGGGCGAGCGCCGGCGTCTGCGGGTCGCCGGTCGTGGCGGTCGCGAGCGCCGGCGCGTGCGAATCGCCGGCGGTGGTCGCGGCGAGCGTGTGCGGGTCGCCGGCCGTGGTGGCGGCGAGCGTGTGCGGGTCGCCGGCCGTGGTGGCGGCGAGCGTGTGCGCGTCGTCGGCCGTGGTGGCGGCCGGGGCCGGTGCCTCGCCGGTGGGCGTACGGGCGAGGACCGGTGCCACGCGCGCCGCGGCCGCGGCGCCGCGCCGCGGCCGGGCGGGCTCGGGTCCGGGCTCCGAGCCGCGCGGGCCGCTTGCCACGCGCCGCCACAGGCGGCCGAGCGGCCCCGCCTCGCGCCCGGCGGGCGGCTCGGGGGCCGGCGGGCCGGCCGCGGGTTCGCGTGGGACCGGCACATCCGGCGGCTCGGGCGCGGCGCGACGCGCAAGCCGCGGTGCGACCGGCACATCCGGCTGCTCGGGCGCGGCGCGACGCGCAAGCCGCAGCGCGACCGGCGGTGCGGTCGTCGAGGCCGTGGCCGGCTCGTCCGGCGCGACACGCCGGGCCAGCGTCAGCCGCGCGCGGCTCGTCGCGGATTGCGCCGCGGACGCCGCCGCCAGCTCGTTGGCGAAGGCCGCGGGTGGCTCGCCGTCGTCGTGCGCCGGCACCGGGTCTTGCGCCGGCACCGGGCCGGGCGCGGCACCGGTGGCCTGCGGCGACAGCGCCTCGCCGGGCGGCTGCGCAGCGCTGACCCGGGGCTCCACGACGGGCTGCGCCGGCGTGCGCGACAGGCGCAGCGCACGCGGGGCGGCGTCCTCCTCGATCGCGCTGCGGCGCGGGGTCGCCGGGCGCTCGCCGGCCTCCCGTCGCGCCACCCGTTGGATGCCGGCGGCGGCATCGCCGAGCGCCAGCGGCGCCGGTCCCGCCGGACGTGCGTTGCCCACGAGGTACTCCATGACGTCCGGCGCGTAGCCCGACAGCCGCGACAGCCGCTCGGCCTCGCCGCGACGCGCCTCGTCGTCGATCGGCTCGGCGCCCGGCGCGTCATCCTGTGCGACCGTGCGTGCCACGGACGCGGACGCCGCCGGCACCAGCCGCGGCGGCTCTGCGGTCCGCCGCACGTCGTGGCGGGCCGCGACCGTGCGTGCGAGCGCTGAGCCCGACCGCGCGAGGCGGCCGGCGCGCTGCAGGACCGAGCGCGAGAGCCGCGTCGAGCCGGGCTGGAGAGGTGTGGTGTCGTCGCTCATGGTCGGGTGTGTTCAAGCCGGGTTGGCGAGTCGCTCGGCGTCGCGCAAGAAGCGCCGCCGATCGCGGTGCTCGAGTTCCAGGATCGTGTCCAGCGGCCAGTGGAAGTGGAACGCGAGCCGGGCCGTCTCGTCGAGCAGTCGCTCGGGAGACGGCCGCGTCATTCCCCCAGGCCCACGTCTCCGATCTCGCCGAGGTCGACCTCGAAGGCGTGCCCGCATGCTGGACAGGACAGGGCGCCGACGACGTCGCCGTCGGCGTTGATGCGCTCGTAGAGGCGCTGGAGGTGGTCGAAGTCGGCCGCGTACAGGCCCTCGACAACCGCCGGCGTCACGGCCGGGACCTCGCCGAGCCGCGTGATGACGCGCGCGAGCAGCAGCACGGCGAGGTATGCCTCGTTGCGGCGCACGTCCGGATCGCGCAGCGGCTCGATCTCGTCGCGGGCCGTCGCCAGCCGCATCGTCCCGTGACGGTGCAGCGTTCCGTCGCCATCCACGTAGCCCTTGGGAAGCGCGAACTGAAACTCGGTTTGCATGCCCGCGTCCGCCGGCGTCAGAAGCGCTTGAAGTTCTCGATCGCGATCGTGATCTCCTCGACGGCAGCCTGGTCCTGGCCCGCGTTCATCGACGCGGGCGTGTACTTGCTGACCCAGCCGTTCTCGAACACGTAGGTCGCGACCGGCACGAACGAGGAGTCGAGCATCTGGATGCTGCCGTTGCAGCGGGCCTCGGTGGTCTTGCCGTCGACGACCTGCTGGCGCCAGTCCCAGAGCATCCGATCGGGGTCGACGCCGCGCTTGAGCGTGATGTCGTTGAACTTCAAGTTGCCCGGGATCTTCTTGATCGCGACCGAGCCGTTGGGCATCGCGACCTTCTGCTCGATCACGGCGTTCTCCGAGCCGCCGCCGGTGGCCTCCGTGAACAACCCGGTGCCCTCGCGGCCCTCGAGCTTGAGCTGGAAGTACAGGTTGGCGAAGATCTCCTCAGCAGCCATCGTGGTCCTCTCGCGTCGTTATGGAAGGCACCTTGCTCACGCCTCGACCTGCCCGCCGCCATCGGCGTACTGGCTGAGGCGGAAGATCACGAACTCGGCCGGCTTGACCGCTGCGACGCCGATCTCGCACACGACTTGGCCGGCCTCGATCACGTCGGGTGGGTTCGTCTCCTCGTCGCACTTGACGTAGAACGCGGCGTCGGGCGAGGCGCCGAACAGCGCTCCGTCGCGCCACGTGCGCGTCAGGAAGTTCGACACCGCGATTTGAAGCTGGATCCACAGCTTCTGGTCGTTGGGCTCGAAGACCGACCACTGCGTGCCCTGCATGATCGACTCGGAGACGTAGTTGAACAGCCGGCGCACGTTGATGTACCGCCACGCGGGGTCGGAGGACAGCGTGCGCGCGCCCCAGACGCGGATGCCGCGCCCGGGGAAGGCGCGGATGCAGTTGATCCCGGCCTGGTTCAGGGCGCCCTGCTCGCTCTGCGTGAGCTGGAACGCGAGGCCGCTGGCGCCGCGCGTCACCTCGTTGGCGGGCGCCTTGTGGACGCCGCGCGTCGCGTCCGAGCGACACCAGATGCCGGCGACGTGCCCGGACGGGGGGATCGTCAGCGTCTGCCCGTCGAGGGGGCTGCGAACCTCGATCCACGGCCAGTAGAGCGTCGCGAACCGCGAGTCGTAGCCGGCGCCGTCAAGGCGCCAGTCCAGCACCTCCTGTGGCCGCATGTCGGGTGGGGCATCGAGGATGGCCATCCGATCGCCCGCTGCCTCGCAATGATCGATGAGCGCGCGCTGCACGTCGGTGATCTGCGCGCGCTGGCCGTTGTCGAGCGCCCACAGGTCGGGGATGGCGATCATCGTTATCTCGTCGACCGCCGCGAGGCCGCCGATGCCACGCCGCTCGGCGACGTCGCCGGCGAGGTCGCCGGCGCCGATGGGCTTGACCGCGGCGCTCGGCGCGGAGAGGCGATACTTGCCGGCCGCCGGCGCGCGCTGAGCCTCCGGCAGCGACGCGCCGGTTTCCTCGATCGACACGAGCTTGGACGTCGCGTTGATCTTCGTGGCGATGTTGTTGCGCCCCTTGCGCAGGGTGAGGCCGTCGAAGGCCTCGGGCTGGGAGCCGCCGCTGATCGTGACCTTGTAGGTCGGCTCGCGCTCGGTCGTGGCCTTCTCGCCCTCGCCGCCGGACTCGCTCTTGACGACCGCGTTCTCGGCGATCTCGATTGTCAGCGCGTCGCTGACGCCCTCGCGGGCGATCACGCGCAGCGCCTCGACGTCGCCGTCCGCGGCTGCCGGCAGGCCCACCAGCGCCTGTGGCGCGGACCCCGAGGCGGCGCCGCCCGCGCGGACGACCCAGCAGAGGTTGCCGCCGTTCTGAAAGAAGCCGTAGACGGAGTGCGCGAGGTACGCGCCGTCCATGAACGGCCCGTTCTCGGGCTCCACCGGGTCGCCGTAGAGCTTGACGAACTGCGTCCAGTTGGAGATCCGCATCGGCACGTTGACCGGGCCGCCGGGCGCGATGCCGACGAACGCCGCCACCGACGTGCTCACGCCCTCGATCGGCCTGGACGTGGACGGGACCTCTTCGACGTAGACGCCGGGGGTCAGGTAGGTCGGCATGTCATTCCCTCGCTCGCTGGGTGCGGATCTCGGTCAGCAGGTCCTGTGGTACGCCGGACAGGACCCAGCGCGGCCGGGTCGTGCCGGGGTCGATGACCTCCATGACGTCCTCGTTCGGCGCCCACAGCACGACCTTCGCGGACGGGCACTGTCGCTGGACGAGCCGCGACAGCTCCTGCGATTCGCTCTGGTCGAGGTCGAGGACGACGACGTCAGGCTGCAGCCGCGCGATCTCGGGGTCCAGCGGCTCGCGCTCCGGCTGGTCTCCGAGTACTTCCACGCCGCCCTCGCTCAGCAGCCGACGCATCCCCACGCGGGCGATCGGGCCGAGGTTGCCGAGCATGACGCGCAGCCCTTCGGCGGGCGGTGTCGAGGTCACGGGCCCAGCGTTGCGCGTCGGCGGCGAGCCGACCAGAGCGCGGTGGCCAGCCGTTCGGGCACCCTCGCCCGGGCCGGTCGGATGCCCTTTCGGTCAATCGGGCGACGGCTCGACGACCAGCTCGACCGGCGCGCCGGGGACCGTGAGCGTGGCCTCGGTCTCGCCGCCGTCGCGGGCGCGTGCGACCGCCTGATGCGTGCCCGCCGGGACGCGGGTGATCGCGAAGCGGCCGTGCTCGTCGCTGGAGGTCCAGCGCCCCAGGCCGGGCAGGGTGACCCAGGCCGCGGCGAGTGGATCGCCGGCCGGGCCCGCGACGCGGCCGCTGATGCTGTGCAGCTCGGTGACGGAGCCGGGCGGCCCGCCTGAATCCGCGACACGCACCGTGACGCCGCGCGTCTCCGGACCGCGCTCGTGCATCGCGCCCGCCTCGCAGGACAGCGTCACGACGTAGTCCAGCGAGGCCTTGTACTGCCCACCGACGGCGTTCCAGAAGTCGGCCTTGCCCTCGGCCTTCGGCTGGCCGACGCGGCCGAAGATCGGGTAGCGCTGGGCGCCGGCCGCGAGGCGGCCGGAGAGCGCCTCCTCCGGCAGGCGCGGATAGGAGTAGAGGATCGTCAGCAGCTGCGACAGCAGCCGGTGCTCGTCTTCGACCTCCTGCGTCCAGGCCGTCATCGCGTAGGAGCACTCGAGCATGAACGGCGGGCGCGTCTCGACCGCGCCGCCGTTGGCGCGGCGCTCGTCGATCGTGCGATGGCGGTGCTCGGAGGACTCGCGCAGGTCGTAGAGGAACATGTCGATCGTCGGCGCCTGAAGCTGGCTGGACCACTCGGTCGTCGGCGCGTCGAAGGTCACGTCGACGCTGTCGAAGCCGTGCCGGGCGAGCTCGCCCTGCACGAGCGCGCGCAGCGACTCGTCGAGGTCGGCGAGCATCGTGTTGAGCGGGATGTCGAGGACGAGCGCCATCGTCACGTGCCCCGGGTCATGGCGCGGGCTCGTCGACGCGGATCCGCACGCGCCTGTTGCGGCGCCGGTCGGGCTCGGTGACGTTCGACGCCACGAACTCGGTCGCG
This sequence comes from uncultured Actinomycetes bacterium, assembly GCA_963766525.1. Taxonomy (GTDB): domain Bacteria; phylum Actinomycetota; class Thermoleophilia; order Solirubrobacterales; family Solirubrobacteraceae; genus CADCVQ01. The sequence goes on along the minus strand of CAVYAX010000014.1, from coordinate 171,521 downwards.
CCCCGCCCGGCGACGTGGAAGTTCGCCTCGGTCAGCTCGGGCGCGGCGGCGATGATCGCATCGCGGGCGCGCTCGGCGCGGCGCTTGGACAGCGGCTCGTTGGCGGCGGGCTTGCCGGCGTCGTCGGTGAAGCCCTCGATCGTCGCCGTGGCCATGGGGTGTGCCAGCAGCTCGTCGGCGGCCGTCGCGACCTCGCCGCCGCCGGGCAGCGCATCCGAGTCGATGCCGAAGCTGTCGACGGTGTGGTCGCAGATGTCGACCCGGGCGGCTTGGCGCGAGCGGGTGACGCTCGAGGCGGTGGAGCCCGGCGTCTGCGCGATCTCCAGGACGAGGAAGTCGCTCTCGAGGTCCGCGACGGCGATGTACGTACCGTCCGCGACGCCGGCCACGACGCGCTCGGCGGCGTGCTCGCCGATGGCCTCGAGGTGCGATGCGACGGCCTCCCGGGCGGCTTGGAGTGCGGCCGCGTCCGGCTTCTCGTTCTGCTCGCCAGCGGTCGCTGCCGCGGGCGCGCCGGCGGGCGCCTCGGCGGCCTCCTCGGCTGCGCCGGCGGTGGCCGCGCGGGCGACGGCGGCGTTGCGCTCGCCGCTCAGGCGCCGCAGCGCGCGCGCGACGACGACCCCTCCGCGCCCCGAGGGGAGGGCGTGGCCGAGCGCCGCGCGCGCGACGAGCTGGTCCGCGGCGTCGTCGCGGGCCGCGGGCTCGGGCGGCGCGGCCTGCGTGGCCTCGCTCTCGCGCTCCTCCTCGTCGTCGTGCTCGAGCGCCGCCGGCCGCCGGTCGCGGTGCTTCATCGGAGGGCTCGGCGGTGTCGGGCAGTTGGCATGGGTCGTGGGCCACCGGACGTGGGAGGGCCATCGTGCCATCAGGCCGCGGGCCGAGAGGGCAGCCTTAAAGGAAATCCTCGCCCGGCCGCTCGACGGGGCTCGGCCGCGGGGCTACGGTCGGCGTGTGGACCGGCTGCTCGACGAGCGCGATCGCGCTGAGCGCGACCCCCGGCGGGAGCCCGACCCCGCGCCGGCCGCCGCGCCGCCGTCGCGCACGCTCGCCACGACGCTGGGCAACCACGCCGTGGCACGGCTCGCGCGCCGCGGCGTCGCGCGCCAGCCTGTCGAGGAAGAGGAGGAGCTCGAGGCCGGCACCGCCTCGGCGGCGCCGCCGGCCGGCGAGGTCGCCGCGCCCGAGGACGTCGCGCCCGACGAGGCGCAGGCACTGAGCCAGCTCGACGAGCTGTCCGAGGACGAGCCGCTCGAGTAGCCGCGTCGTCAAGGCGAGCCGGCGTCGCGCACCCGCGCGCGCGCCGCTGCGAGCAAGGCGTCATAGTCGGCGCTGAGGGGCTCGGCCAGCGCCGACTCGAGCATCGCCTCGAGGTCCCACAGGACACGCCGCTCCGCCTGGTCGGCGAAGCTGAGCTCGTCTCGCTCGTGCATACGGGCGAGCCAGTCGAGCAAGACCAGCGCCTCGTCGTGGCTGAGCTCGATCGTGACGTTCGCCGTGCTGGACATGGCTAGAGACCTCCGTGTTTCAGGACGTTCCGGAGCTGGCCCGCGCTGAGCTTCCACCCGCTGACGAAGTCGCCGGCCGGATCGACTATGACATTGAGCCCGGTCGACGGGTCGACGTGATGCGTCACCGGCCGCCCGCGGTAGGCGCCCTTGATCGCCTTGACCCCCGAGCCTTTGATGTGCTCGTCGATGGCCTCGCTGAACTTCTTCTCGTTGGCCTTGCTGTAGCCGCCGGGCACGCCGAAGTCCTTCGCATGCTTGAACTTCGCCTGCAGCTGCTTGGGCGATTTGGGGACGACGTCGCTCGCGCTGGCGCCCGTGCGTCCCGGGCCAACCTCGCTGGCACTGCCGCCGGTGCGCCCCGGCCCCGCCTCGGTCGCGTTTCCGCCGGTGCGTCCCGGCCCCGCCTCGCCGGCGCTGCCGCCGGTGCGCCCCGGCCCCGCCTCGCCGGCGCTGCCGCCGGTGCGTCCCGGCCCCGCCTCGCCGGCGCTGCCGCCGGTGCGTCCGGCGCGATGGGCTTCTTCGGCGCTGCTGGCGACCCGTTTCGGTGCGACTCCGAGCAGGTTGGAGAAGCCGTTCGCCGCGGCTGCGATCCCGCCGGCGATCTTGTCCGCCGTCTTTCCGATCAGGCTGGAGAAGCCGGTCGCCGCGGCTGCGAGCCCGCCGGCGATCTTGTCCGCGCCCTTGCCGATCGCGCCGGAGAAGCCGGTCGCCGCGGATGCGAGCCAGCCGGCGATCTTGTCCGCGCCCTTGCCCATCAGGTTCTTCACGCCGGTCGCTGCGGCTGCGAGCCCACCGGCCATCTTGTCCGCGCCCTTGCCGATCAGCTTGGAGAAGCCGCTGGCTGCGGATGAGAGCCCGCCGGCGAACTTGCTCGCACCGGCTTCGAGCAGGCCGGAGAAGCCGCTCGCCGCGGCTCCGAGCGCGCCGGCGACCTTGTCCGCGCCCTTGCCGATCAGGCCGGAGAAGCCGTTCGCCAGCGCTCCGACCATGCCGGCGACGTGCCTCGCTCCGGCTCCGGGCAGGCCGGGGATGCTGCTGGCCAACCCTCCGATCACGCCGGCGAACCCTTGCGCGGCGTCCCCGAAGACGCCGGCGACGCTCGTTCCCGCCTGTCCGACCAGGCGCGCGGCGGTGGTCGCTCCGCGTCCGAGGAAGCCGGCGACGTTCGTTCCCGCTTCTCCGATCATGCCGGCGGCGCTGGTCGCTCCGCGCCCGAAGATGCCGGCGAGGTTCTTTCCTGCGTCTCCGATCAGGCCAGCCGCGCCGGTCGCTCCGCGTCCGAGGAAGCCGGCGAGGCTCGTTCCTGCGTCTCCGATCAGGCCAGCCGCGCCGGTCGCTCCGCGTCCGAGGAAGCCGGCGACGTTCGTTCCTGCTTCTCCGATCATGCCTGCGGCGCTGCTCGCTCCGCGTCCGAGGAAGCCGGCGATGTTCTTCGTCGCTGTTCCGACCACGCCGGCGAGCTTTGTCGAGCTGTCTCCGAGGAAGCCCGCGATGCCCTTGCCGACGGCCTTCATGCCCGTCCCGACGTCGCCGAGGAAGCCGCCCACGCCCTTCAGCCCGGCGACGACGGCGTCGGTGCCACGACCGAACAGGGACCCGATCCCCGTGCCGGCCTTCGAGAGAAGCCTCGGGGCGCCCTTCTTGAAGATCTGACTCGCGACACCCCGCAGAACCGACGCCGCTGCCGGTCCCCCGAACAGGGCCAGCGGCGCGGTGATGGCGCCGAGGGCTGCTCCGGAGATGAGGCCCTTGCCCAGCGGCTTGCCCTCGATCGCGTTGTTCGTGGCCCCGGCAGCCACGCCCGAGAGCGCGCCGGCCACGACGACAAGCCCGACGAGGCTGGCGCCGCCGGTGAACGGGGCCGCGGCCACGATCGCGACGAAGACGCCGAGCCCCACCCAGAAGCCGGGGTCGCTGAGAAGCGCGGAGACGAACTTGAACGCTGCCTTGACCGCCTCCGCAACAGCGCTGGCGATGTCGGCGACGGCCCCGAGCGGGCCATCGTGCTGCTCCGGCTTGCGGCTGGCCTCGGCTTCGACCTTGGCCTTGCCGGCGCTGATCTTGGACGCGCTCTTGGCGGGCGCCTCGCGGGCCTTGGCGCCAACTTCCTCGGTGTGCTTCGCGAGCCTCGTCTCGGTGTCCTCGACGCCCTTTGCGAGCGCCTGCTCGGCTTGCGCGACGCTGTCGCTCAGCCGGTCGCGCAGGGCCGACAGCAGCTGCGCGCCGTCCGTTTCGACCATCGCCGTCGCCTCGTGCACCCGATCGGCGACTCCGGACGCGGCGTCGGCGGCTTGACCCGATGCTCCCGCCACGGTGGTGTTGGCACCCGTGCCCGCGCTCGAGGCGATCTGGCCGCTCGCCGTGTCGGTGTCGCCGGCGGTCTGCGCGCTCGCGGCGGCAGCCGCCTTGGCTGTGACCGCCGCATCGACGATGGCGGCCGAGGACGTCCCGCGCAGGCCATCCCCGAAGCTCTGGGCGACCGCCGCGGCCTCGTCGCGCAGGATGGTCGCGCCCTGGGCGGCGCGGCGCAGCTCCATGGCGGTCGCGCCGAGATCGGCACGCGCGACCGCCGCCTGCGAGCGGGCGGCTGCCTTGGCTTGCTCGGCGTCGGCCGTGATCTGCTCGCGGGCTGCGCCGATCAGGGATGCGATCTGCTGCTTGGCGCCGCCCTCCGCTGCCGTCAGCGCCTGCTCGGCCGTGAGCGATGCATGGTCGATGGCGGCCATCCCGCCCGCGGCGGCCTTGCCGATGCCGTCGAGCGCAGAGCCCGCGAGCGACGCGATCTGCGACAGCGCGCCCGGCAGCTGCGCCCGGATCGCGGCCGCCGCCTCGTCTCCCTTGGCCTGCAGGGTCTGGCCGACGCTCGCGCCCTCTCGCCGCACGCTGCCGGCCGCCTGCGCCCCCTGGGCACGCACCTTCCCGGCGGTCTCGCCGGACACCTTCGATGCGACCTTGGCGTTGCCCTCGGCAGCGGCCTCGTTGGAGCCGCCACCCGCGCTCGCCTGGGCTTGCACCTCCCCGGCAACCGTGCTGGTCTCGGAGGCGACCTTGCTCGCCGCCGCAGCCGTCGAAGCCCGGCCCTTCGTCGCGGCCTGCGTCCCGGCTGAGGTTGCGCTCTGCGCAGCGAACGCCACCGATGTCCGCGCCTCTGCATCGGCCTGTGTCCGCCAGGCATCGACCTGGGCGCGGCCGGACGCCTCTGCGGTCCCGACGCCGCCGCGAGCGCTGGCGACCGCGCTTCCCAGCAACGAGCGTGCGTTTGTGAACGCCGCCAGCAGCCCGGCCTCATGCGTCTCGCTCGCCGTCGTGAGCGCCTGCTGCTGCTGAGCGTCGCTCTCGTCGATGGCGTCAACGCTGCGGGTCTCTGCCGCCTCCAGGCTTGCCAGCTCCGCCGCCAGCGTCTCGGAGATCGACGCCTGCACCAGTGCCCGGCCTTCGGCGATGCTCTGCTGCCGCTCACGTTCTCGCTCCAGCGCGGCCTGGCGTTCCGGATCGTCCGTGTCGTCACCGGCATCGCTCGCATCCCGCTCGTCGGCCTGGTCCATCTCGTCGGCCGAGTGCGGCTCTGCGCCGTGGGCGACATCGTGGGTGTCCTCGACGGCGGTCTGCGCGCGGGCGCTGTCTCCGGCCGGCGCTGCCATGGGGACCGCGCCGGCACCGGCTGGTGTCACTTGTGGAGCCGGGAGCTCGATCGCAACCGGCGGTGCCATCGGCGCCGCGCGTGCCACGGCGCCCCCCGCAGCCGCCGCGGCTGCCGGCGGCACGGATACCGCCCCCGCCCCCGCGCCCGCGCTCGCCGGAGCGGCGCCGCCTGCCACCGGGCCGGGCAGCGCGGCCTCGAGGTCGGGCGCGGCAGGCGCGACGTCCTCGACTTCCACGGAGGCGTCCTCGGACGTCCTGCCTGCGGCGACCGCCGCGTAGACAGCGTCCGCCACGGCCCGGGGGTCGAGACCCGGCTTGGACGGCGGCTTCGCCGCATCCGCAGCGCTGTGTGCCTGCTTTGCGGCGCGCAGTGCCTCCGGCGCCTCGCTCCCCGGCGAGGGCATCGTCGCCGCAGGTGCCCCGGCCATCTGCGGGGGCTTGGCTTCGACCTGCTGACCCGTGCTCGGGACGGTGTCGGCGTCGTGCGCGACCGGTGCGGACTCGCCGGCCGGCGGCACCTCTTGGCGACCGGCCTCGGGCTGTGCGCCGGGACCCGGCGGTGGCGCCGCGTCGTCGTGGTTGTCCTTGAGCCCCTGGAGGTAGCGGCCGACCGCCGCATTGCCTGCGGTCCTGTGAAGCGTGAGCAGCTGCTCGGGGATCGGCAGGTGGCTTGTCGGCGCGCGGGCGTCCGGCGTGGCGGCGCGCTCGCCCTCGGCGCGGTCGGGCTCGCGCTCCGATTGGCGCTCCGGTCGTTCGCCGAGCAGGCGGGTCACGCCGGGCGCTCACCCGGTCGCGGGTCGCAACAGCACGTGAAAGCGCTCGAAGTCTGCCTCGAGCGTCAGCCGCCCGAGCTTGCCGTACTCGACGGCGACCGCCCGCACGAGGTGCTCCATGCCGATCGGCCCGCCCTCCTGCGCCGCGATGAACGCCGCCGCGAGCGAGCAGTTGCGGATCCCCCCGCCAGACAGCTTGAAGCGCGTCGCGAGGAAGTCGAGGTCGACGTCGTCGCAGACGGGTGCCCGTTCGGGCAGCAGCAGCTCCCAGATCGCGCGGCGGTCGTCGGCCTCGGGGAACGGGAAGTCGACGACGAAGTCCAGCCGGCGCAGAAAGGCGTCGTCGATGTTGCTGCGGTAGTTCGTCGCGAGGATGACGGCGCCGGCGTAGCCCTCCATCTTCTGCAGCAGGTACGCGACCTCGATGTTCGCGTAGCGGTCGTGGGCGTCCGACACGCCCGAGCGCTTGCCGAACAACGCGTCGGCCTCGTCGAAGAAGAGGATCGCGTTCGACCCCTCGGCGGCGGCGAAGATGCGGTCGAGGTTCTTCTCGGTCTCGCCGATGTACTTCGACACGACCGTCGCGAGGTCGACGCGGTAGATCTCGAGGCCGAGGTCGTTGGCGAGCACCTGCGCCGCCATCGTCTTGCCGGTGCCGGAGTCGCCCGCGAACATCGCCTTGAGGCCCTGCGTGCGCGCCACCGACCGCTCGTAGCCCCACTCGTGCAACACGAGATCGCGGTGGCGCAGGTACGACGAGATCGAGTGCAGCAGCGAGAGCTGGCGGGCGGGCAGCACGAGGTCTTCCCAGTGATGCACCGGGTCCAGCCGTACCGCCAGCTCGCCGAGACGCGAGCTCGACGCGCGCCGCGCGCCCTCGTCGAGATCGCCCGCCGTCGGGGTGCCGGCGCCGCGCGCCCCGGCCGCCAGCGCTGCGACGGCGGCCGCCTCGTCGATCTGACCGATCGACAGCCGGAACTTCGCCGCGACGTCGCCGACGTCGTCGCAGCCGCTGCGACGGCGCCACGCGTCGGCGCGCTCGGAGAGGGTCGGCATCGGCGCCTCCACGACGACCGTCGTGCGATCGCCGAGCGCTTGCGCGTCGGCGCGCGACGCGGCGATCAGCACGCTCCCGCCGGGTTGCTGATCGAGCGCGCGCAGCAGGCGCGCGCGGTCGGAGGGCTCGAGCCGGTCCAGGCCGTCGAAGCACAGGCGCCGGCCCTCGAGCGCGCACGTCAGTCTCGCGTCCGCCATCAGCTCGGCGTCGCCGGCGTCGCGCGCGTCGGCGAGCAGCAGTGGCTGGCCGCCTGCTGCCGCGACGAGTGTGGCCGCGTCGGGACCGGCGACGACGATCGGCAGCGCCGTGCCGCTGGCAAGCAGCGCCGCGAGGCTCGCGACGACCTCGTCGCGCCCCGGATCGCGCGCGGGCTCGGGGACGGGGCGCAGCCGCCCGCCCGCGCCGGCGTCCAGACGCGCGCCGAGCAAGAAGCCGGCCAGCCGGCCGCCGAGCTTGACCGCGCGCTCGGCGAGCGGGATCGCCGTGTCGCGATCGAGCAGCCGCAGGGCGCCGCTCGAGCGCAGCGGCGCGTCGGCGGCGAAGCAGCGCAGGACGTCGGCCGGCCCGACGCCGGGCCCCTCGAGCAGCTCGCTGACGAGCCGTGGCGTCGGCAGCTTGCGGGTGATGTCGTCCTGGAGGTAGCCGAACAGCCGGCCGTAGCGCGGGCTCAGCTCGGGCGCGGCGCAGAGGCCGAGGACGGCGGCGTCGATGCCGTCCAGCCGCAGGCGCCGCGTCGCGTCGGCGAGGCGCTCGTCGAACGTCGCGCCGGGCGCGTCCTTGGCCAGCGACAGCGCCAGCTCGTCGGAGATGTAGAGGCCGCGGTACGGGTCGGCGGGGTTCGGATCGTTGGCCGCGACACGCTCGACGGCAGCGCCGATGCGCCCGGCCAAGAAGCCGAACGTGATCGGGTCCGCTGCCGGGGGGTCAGCCGTCGAGGCCACCGGCGACGGCGTCCGCTTCGGTCTCCATCGCCTCGCCCGGCTTCGACACCGCCAGCTCGCCGCCCACCGACGCGCCGCGCTGCTGTGTGACGTGCGTCAGCTCATGCGCGAGCAGCGAGTCGCCGTCGGTCGTGCCGGGGCGGTACTCGCCGCTGGCGAAGTAGACGTCCGTGCCGGTCGTGAAGGCCCGGGCCGAGACCGACCGCGCGAGCGTGTCGGCGGTTGCGTCGGTGTGCACGCGCACGTCGCCGAGGGGGTCGCCGACGTGTGGCGCCAGCCGGTCGCGGGTGGCGTTGTCGAGCGTGTGGCCGGAACCGTTGGATGCCGCGATCGTCGACGCCACGTCGGGATGCACGACGCCGCCGGCGGTGATGCCGTCGCCCGGCGTCCGGCCGATGAGCTGCCCGAACGCGCGGTTGCCGACGCTCGACGCGACGCTCTCGGCCGTCTCGACGGGCGAGGGCACCGGCTCCGGCTGTGCCCGCGCAGCCTCGGACTCGTCCTCGATCCGCCCGCGGAGGTCGGCGTCGCGAAGGCTCATGGTCCGAGCGTAGGTCGGCGCCGGACGGCTGGCTAGAGCCGCACGGGCAACCTTCGAGGCAGCCTCTTGCGCCGTGGCCGAGCTTCACCGAAGTGGGTCCACGACGCGCGGCGCCGCTTCGACTCAGCCGCCGCCCTCGCTTTCGTCGTCCTCCTCGTCAGCGCCGGCGAGGACCCCTGTCGCCCATACGATCGCCTCGTCGATCTCGGCGCCGAGGGCCACCCATGCTTGGCGAACGTCGTCGACCTCGAAGGTCCCTTCGATTCCAAGCAACCCCATCACCTCCGCGATCATGAGGTCGATCACGTCCTCGATGGTTTCGCAGTTGCCGATCTTCTCTGCGACGTCCTCAAGCTTCTGCGCCGCCCATGTGATCTGCTCGCGCGCGACTGTCCCGAAGATCTCCATGAAGTCTCCGACCTCGGTCGCTTCGGCCTTGAGGTCCTCGACCGGTTCGCGCACCATCGGCTTGAGCTCCTCGACGAGGACGCCGACCTCGTCTACGAGCGCCTGGAGCGCGTCTTCCGCGAAGCCACCGGCGGTGTTGATGACGCCTTCGGCAAGATCGGCGAACACGTTGTCGCCGATCTCGGCCTGCGGGATCTCGACGTCCGGGACCTTCAGGCTGTCGACGAGTCCGAGCAACAGGTCCGTCGCCATCGTGACCTCAGCCGCGTACTCCACGCTGCTCTTCGAGAGCGCCTCCATCTGCTCGAGTTCCCCGATCGACTCGCTGAGGTTCTTCAGCGCGTCCTCGCCCGAGTCCCGCGCCGTGGTGAACGGGTCTTTGCCGCCAAGGATGAGCGTCGCGACCTCCGAGAGCTGAGCGATCATCTCCTCCATAAGATCGCCAGCCTCGCCGAGCAGGAAGTCGCCGACGCCGTACACGCTCTTGATGCTGTGAAGCTCCGTGAGGATGATCCCGGCCGCAACGCGCTCGCTCATGTCCGCTCCCCCGGACGCTGCGCCACGACCGGCGCCGCCGGCCTGCCGCGCGACCGAGCGCGCGATCGGCGCAGACTTGCTGCCCGGCGTCGTCTTCCGAGGAGGGGTGCCTACGGCTCCCTGCTTCCCGGGCCTTGGGGGGTTTCGCCCCGCGACCCCCGAGCCGCCAAAGATCCCCAGCCAGCCCATCAGAGTCGTCTGAATCATCGGATGGAGGCTCTCGGCGCCCGTCAGGATCGCCCTGATGGCTGAGCCCCCCGTCTTGACGACCTCGGCGTTGCTGGCGCCGCCGGTGAACAAGTCGAGGACGTCGATGACCGCGGTGGCGTGATCGAGGTACAGGTACGCGGTGAAGTTGTTTGCCATCGCTTGGAAGTTTTTCGCTGAGTCAGACCCCGGAGGCGCAATCGACTCGCGATACAACGCGCCCGTTTGGAGGCCCACGTCCAGCAGGAGCATGGCGCCGTCGAGGACGATCTTGGTGTACTTGAGTGCCGTGTTGGTGGCAGCCGTCAGCGGCACGAACTCGGCGCCCAGCACTGACACCGCGAGCCCGTCTTGGACGAGCTGATTCACGTAGGAGATGTGGCCGATGGCGCTATTGGTGATCATCACCGCGGAGCGGATGGCCAGCACCGTCTTCGTGAACGGCGCCTCCTCGCCGGAGATCTGGGCGAAGTCCTGATACACGCCGATCGCATCGGAGGTGACGCCCGTGACCAACCCAAAGCCGGGAACGCCACGAAGGACCTCGAGCGGCACGCGGACGGCGCTTAGCGCACTGGTCGGGTTGTCCCACATTGCGTCCCAGTCGATGCCGGTGCGCGGATCTTGCACGAGGCGCGGGCCGGACTGGGGCCCTCCGCCCGGCGCGACGGGCGGGGGCGCTGGAGGTGGCGGTGGCGCCACATGCTCGGGAGGCTGCCCCGGCGCGGGTGCGGGCTTGGCCATCGGATCCGGTGGGGAGACAGCGGGCGCCCGTGACGGCGGCACGGGCGGAGGCGGTGGGGGTTTTTGTGGTGGCGGCGCCATGGGCGGGTGCCAGGCGGGAGCTGCGGACGGCGGCGCGGCGGCGGCCGGGGGCGGGGCGAGGGGGAGCGTCCCGCGGAAGGGGTCGAAAGGGTTGTCCGCTTTGGGAGGCAATCCCCAGGGCGGCTCCGAAGGCGGCCGCTTCTCCTTGGGGACCTCCTCCTCCTCTTGGCGAGCGAGCATCCGCGCGACGCTCTGGTTGCCGGCGCGGCGCTGGAGCATCAGGAACATCTCCGGGCTCATCGCGCGTGGCGCCCCACCGCCGGCCCGCGGCGACCCGGCCGGCGGGGCGCCCGCGAGGCCGTCCTGCATGGCGGCGCCCGCGACGCCCGCCGCCGCCAGCCGCTGGATCCCGGCGGCGCTCCCGGGCGTGGGCGACTCGACGTCGACGGGCGCGAACGCATCCGCCCGCGTCGCCTCGGGAGCCGCCAAGTCGTGCTCAGCGAGCGTCACGCGTCGTCAGCCTGTCGATCGCTCGGACCTTGGAACGCCCCCCGCCGCGTCGTGTCTCCCTAAACACGCTGCGACCATAACCAGCCGCGGCAACTGAGACCAGGGCGCTTCGGGCAGACACCGCCGACCGCAGTTGTCTCACCCGGGCGGGCCGAGGTACCCCAGACGGTGATTGTTGCCCTGGTTTCCTTACGTGCGCACGCAGGAGGCCGCCTGAACCACCCGAACGGGCAACCTCCGGGGAAGCGATCGACAAGCGATCGGGCACGGCGTCGCAGGCTAGGCACGTGGAAGCACGTCGGGCACACTCGTGCCATGGCGGCACCGACCCGCGCAACGTTCCTGCGCCGCCGGGTGCTCGCCGGGCTCGTGCTCGCGGCCGGGATCTTCGCGCTGGGGGTCGCGCTCAGCCGCGACGGCAAGCCTTCGAGCTCGGCGCGCACCGTCGACGCCGAAAGGCCGGTACGCGTTCGGCCGCGAGCGCGCACCGACCTGGCCGCGATCGCCGGCCGGGCGCACGTCCCCGTTCTCTGCTATCACCAGATCCGACCGCTCATCGGGTCCGACGCCGCCGAGGACCGGACCTACATCGTGCCGCCCAAGGTGCTCGACGCGCAGCTCGCCGCCCTGGAGCGTGCCGGCTTCGCGTCCGTGAGCGCCGACGACGTGGCCGCCCACATGGCCGAGGGCAAGCCACTGCCGCGGAAGCCCGTGCTCATTACCTTTGACGACGCATCCGCCGGTCAGTACACGCGGGCGCTACCGATCTTGCGCCGCCACGGCTTCCGGGCGACGTTCTTCATCATGACCGTGGTGCTCGGCAAGCGGGGCTGGCTGACTCGAGGCCAGGTGCGGGCGCTGGACCGCGAAGGCATGGAGATCGCGGCACACACCTGGGATCACCGCGCCGTACCGGGCTACACCGAAGACGACTGGCGGGTGCAGATCACCGAGCCCAAGGCAGAGCTCGAAGCGATCGTTGGTCACCCCGTCGACGTATTCGCCTACCCGTTTGGCGAGTGGGACGCGGCGGCCACCGGGCACCTGCGCGACGCGGGCTTTCGGATTGCCTTTCAGCTCTCCGGTGAGCTCGACCCCGCCGCACCGATGCTCACCGTGAGGCGGGTCCTCGTGGGGCCAGACGTCAGCGGCCGCGAGCTGCTGACCATGGTCTCGAGGAAGAACGACGGTGCTAATCCTCCTCGCCATGGCGCTGAACATCAAAGATGACCGAGCCGATCGCCTGGTGCGCGAGCTCGCTGCCGAGACGGGCGAGAGCCTCACGGCTGCGGTCACGGTGGCAGCAAGGAGGGGTGCCGAGGGCGTCGGCGACCTCGACGCTGTGCTTGCGGCGCTCGCGGTGCGCACGGTGGCGTTCGACGCCGCTCAGGCATCGATCGCGCGCGCCGCGTTCACGCGCTTCGGCAAGGGGCGCTCGCGCGCGGGCCTGAACTACGGCGACTGCTTCTCGTACGCGCTCGCGCAGACGATGGGCCGGCCGCTGCTGTTCAAAGGCGAGAACTTCGGTCCGACGGGCATCATGCCGGCGGCTCCCGGTCCGTCGTCCTGAAACCGGCGAGGGCGAGAAGCTACTCGCCCTCGTTGCGCAGCGGGGTGCGCTCGAGGGGCTCGTCGAGGAGCATCTCCTTCGTGAAGATGAGGTCCGAGCGGTTGTAGTCGGACATCTCGTAGTCCTGGCCCATCGTGATCGCGTCGAAGGGGCAGGCGACCTCGCAGTAGCCGCAGAAGATGCAGCGCGCGAGGTTGATCTCGTAGACCGCGGCATAGCGCTCGCCGGCGGACACCCGGTTCTCGGGGGTGTTCTCGGCAGCCACGACGCGGATGCAGTCCGCCGGGCACGCCGCCGCGCACAGCGAGCAGCCGACGCACTTCTCCAGGCCCGTGTCCTCGAAGCGGTGCAGCTTGTGGCGGCCACGGAAGCGCGGGTAGACCGGCACCTTCTCCTCGGGATAGGAGATCGTCTTCGGGCCCTCGAACAGCCGCGCCATCGTCGTCTTCATGCCGCGCAGCGTCTCGCCGAACGCGCGGTACGTGCCGCCCGCCGCACCCGGCTGGGGCGCGCGCTGCACGACGAGCATGTCGTCGCCGGGGTTCCAGGTCATGCGAATGCCACCACCAGGATCGCGGTTACAAGGGCGTTCAGGGTCGCAAGCGGCAAGAGCACCTTCCAGCCGAAGCTCATGAGCTGGTCATAGCGCAGGCGCGGCAGCGTCGCGCGGATCCAGACGAAGAGGAACACGAACAGGAAGATCTTGCCGAAGACGACGAACGGGTCGACCCAGCCGGGCGGGTCGACGAACGGCAGCTGCCAGCCGCCGAGGAACATCGTCACGGCGATCCCCGAGACGACGAGGATGTTCACGTACTCCGCGAAGAAGTACGACGCGAACTTCGCGCCGCCGTACTCGGTGTTGTAGCCCGCGACGAGCTCGGCGTCGGCCTCGGGAAGGTCGAACGGCGCGCGGTTGGTCTCCGCGAACGCCGACACGAGGAAGATCAGGAAGCCGACGAACTGCGGCACGATGTACCAGACGTTCGACTGCGCCTCGACGATCGCCGGCAGCGACAGCGTCCCCGCCATCATGAGCACGCCCACCAGCGACAGGCCCATGGCGACCTCGTAGGAGATGAGCTGCGCGGCCGCGCGCATCGCTCCGAGGAACGAGTACTTCGAGCCGCTCGCCCAGCCGCCGAGCATCAGCCCGTAGAACGCGATCGCGCCGAACGCGAACACGTACAGGACGCCGATCCCGACATCCAGGCCGTAGAGGCCCACGGTCTGGCCGAAGATGTCCGCCTGGTTGCCGAACGGCAGGATCGCGAACGCCGCGAACGCCGTCACGAGTGAGATGACGGGAGCGATCGCGTAGAGGAAGCCGATGCTCGTCGAGGGGCGGAAGTCCTCCTTCGTCGCGAGCTTGATGATGTCCGCCAGGGGCTGCGCCGCGCCCATCGGGCCGACCCGGTTGGGGCCGTATCGATGCTGGAATCGCCCGAGCAGCTTGCGCTCGGCGAGCAGCACGATCGGCACGATCTGCACCGCGATCGCGAACAGGATCACGGACTTGAGGATCTGCACCCACCACGGCTCCGCCGGGTTGACGTCGGGCGTCACGACGGCAGGATCTCCACGAGGCCCGCGTCGAGCTCGGATGCGGAGTCCTTGCCGCTGAGCCCGGACTCGAGGAAGACCGTGCCCTCAGGAACCGCCGCGCGCACGGTCGCCACGGCTGCGACGCGCGTCCCGTTGGAGGCCACCACGACGTGGTCGCCGTGGTCGATGCCCAGGCGCTGCGCGTCGATCGGGCTGAGCTCCGCGCGCTGGTGTGAGCGCAGGAACTTCAGCGCCGGCGACAGCTCGACCTCCGGCGCCGCCCAGATCGAGCGGAACGTGCCGAGCCGCAGCGCGCCCACCATCCCCTCGCCAGAGGCTCGGGGCGGTACCGGCACCGCCGCGTACGGCGGCGCCTCGAGGCCGAACGGGCCGAGATCGGCCTCGGGCCAGGCGGCCGCCTGCGGGCGCGCCGGCCAGCGGACCCCGCGCCCGCCGATCTCGTCGAGCGTCAGGCCCTCGTAGAATCCGATCGCGCCGAACAGCGTGCTGGAGGTCATCGGCCCGGTGAGCACGCCGGGGTCGTGGCCCAGGCGCTTGCAGAGGTCCGCGAGCACGGACCACTCGCCGCGCACGGCGTCGGGCCGCGCGATCGCGGGGCGCAGGCGCTGCACGCGGCCGTCGGGGTGCGTGACCGTGCCCTCCTTCTCCGCGTAGGACTCCGCCGGGAACACGATGTCGGCGTGCTCCCAGAGCCCCTCGGTGAGGAACGCCGCGTGCGCGACGACCGTCGACGCCCGCGCCAGCGCCTTCCCCCACAGACGGCGGTTGGGCAGGTCGCGCAGCGGATCGACGTGCAGCAGGTACAGCGCCTGAAGCTGCTTGGCGGCGATCGCCGCGGCGATGCTCTGGCTGTCGAGGCCCGGCGACGAGACCGGCGTCAGGCCAGGGCCGGCGTTCGGCAGCACGCCGACCTCGCGCAGGCCGCGGCCGTTGCACCCGGCCGGCAGCTCGAGCAGCCCGCAGCCGTCATGGCCCGCCGTCACGACCCGACCCGCGACGTTCAGCAGCGCGCGCGCCGCGTGCTCGCCGCGCGCGCCGTGCGTGAGCCGCTCGCCGTAGACGACGACGACGTCCTCGCCGGCGCCGGACAACAGGGCGGCCAGCGCGCGGATCTCGCCGGCGTCGCCGCCCGCGGCCTCGGCCAGCTCTTCCACGACGCCGTTGCCGCCGAGCGCGGCGTTCAGCGCCGCGCAGAACGCCTCGCCCGCGCCGGGCGCGAAGCGCGCGACCGCTTTGGCGTTCGGGTCCAGGGACGACGGCCGGCTCGTCGCGACGCCGAGCTGCACGCCGTTGCGGCGCACGCCCTTGCGGATGCGCAGGTCGAGGATCGGCGCGTCGTCGACGGGCTCGCAGTCGAGCACGAGCACCGCGTGTGCGAACTCGAGGTCCGAGACGGTGGCCTGGAGCGCCGGCGCGTGCAGCGCCGCGTGCAGCTCGAGCGGCAGGGTCCCGCCGGAGCGCGAGTCCAGGTGCGAGGAGCCCAGCCCGGCGCGGATGAGGTGCGCGAGCAGGAAGCCCTCTTCGTTGGTCGTCTCGCCGCCGGCGACCGCGCCGGTGTCGGCGCCCGCCGCGCGCAGCGCCTCCGCGGCCGCGTCCAGCGCGCGATCCCAGTCGACGGGCACGAGCTCGCCGTCGACGCGCAGCAGCGGATGGGTCACCCGCGAGTCGACGTGCACGGACTGGTAGGCGAAGCGGCCCTTGTCGCAGAGCCAGCCGTCGTCGACCTCGTCGTGGTCGCGTGAGAGCACGCGCAGGACCCGCTCGTCGCGAACCGTGAACTCGACGTTGCACTGCGCCGGGCACAGCGTGCAGACCGATCCCGAGCCCTCGATGTCCCACGGCCGGGCGCGGAAGCGATAGGGCTGGGACGTCAGCGCGCCCACCGGGCACAGCTCGATGATGTTGCCGCTGAACGGCGCCACGTAGGGGTGGCCGTCGAACGTCGAGACGTACGTGGCGGCGCTGCGCTCCTGGAGGACGAGCTGGTAGTCCTCGGAGATCTCCTGGCTGAAGCGCACGCAGCGGTAGCAGAGGATGCAGCGCTCGCGGTCGATCGCGATGAGCGGCGACAGCGCGAGCGGCTTGACGAAGTGGCGCTTGGGCTCGATGAAGCGCGAGCGGCCGGGGCCCCAGCCCATCGTGATGTCCTGCAGCGGGCACTCGCCGCCCTTGTCGCACACGGGGCAGTCCAGCGGGTGGTTGATGAGCAGGAACTCGACGATCGCCTGCTGCGCCTCCTTCACGCGATCGGTCTGCGTGAAGACGACCATCCCGTCCTTCACCGGCGTCGAGCACGCGGTCTGGAGCTTGGGGATGCCCTCGATCTCGACGAGGCACATGCGGCACGCGCCGACGGGCTGGCCGAGCTTGGGCTCGTAGCAGAAGACCGGGATCTCGACGTCGCCGTACTTCGCCGCGTCGGCGAGCATCGTGCCCGCGGGAGCGTTGACCTCGAGGCCGTCGATGGAGAACGCGATCGTCTCCTGGACGGGCCTAGGCACTCGCGGCTCCCTGCACGAGGACGGGGTCGGGCGATGGCTCGACGGTGCCGTACGGGTTGCGCTCGCGCGCCGCCTCGATGTGCGCCTCGAACTCGTCGCGGAACTTCGCGACCATCGAGCCGATCGGCATCGCCATCGCGTCGCCGAGCACGCACAGGCAGTTGCCGATGATCTGCTCCTGGACGGAGGCCATGATGTCGAGGTCCATCGGGGTCGCCAGGCCGGCGTCGACGCGCTCGAGCATCGAGACCGTCCAGCGGGTGCCCTCGCGACACGGCGTGCACTTGCCGCAGGACTCGTGGCGGTAGAACTTCGCGAGCTTCAGCGCGACGTCGACCACCGGCACGGAGTCGTCGACGACGATGATCGCGCCCGAGCCGAGCATCGAGCCCGCCTTCTGGAGCGTGTTGAAGTCGTAGGGGAGGTCGAGGTCCTTCGCCTCGAGCACCGGCGACGACGAGCCGCCGGGGAACCAGAACTTCACCTCGCGCCCTTCCGGCGGGCCGCCGGCGAGGTCGTAGATGATCTCCCGCGAGGGCGTGCCGAGCGCGACCTCGTAGTTGCCGGGGCGCTGCACGTTGCCCGACACGCTGACGACCTTCGTCCCGGCGCTCGTCTCGGTGCCGATCTTCGCGTACTCCGCGCCGCCCATGGTGATGATGGGCGGCATCGTCATGAGCGTCTCGACGTTGTTGATCACCGTCGGGCCCTGGTACAGGCCCTGGTTGGCGGGAAACGGCGGCTTCAGGCGCGGGTTGCCGCGCTTGCCCTCGAGCGAGTCGAGCAGCCCGGTCTCCTCGCCGCAGATGTAGGCCCCGGCGCCCCGGTGCAGGACGAGCGAGAGGTCGAAGCCCGAGCCGAGGATGTTCTCGCCGATGAAGCCGGCCTCGGCCGCCTCGAGGATCGCGGCGTCGAGGATGTCCGCCTGCTCGACGTACTCGCCGCGGATGTAGATGAACGACTTGTTCGCGCCGGCGGCATAGGCGGCGATGACGATGCCCTCGATGAGCATGTGCGGGCTCTTCTGCATGAGCTCGCGGTCCTTGAACGTGCCCGGCTCGGACTCGTCGGCGTTGCAGACGAGGTACTTGTCGACGTCGGTCTTCGGGATGAACGAGATCTTCTTGCCGCTCGGGAAGCCCGCGCCGCCGCGGCCGCGCAGGCCGGAGGTCATGAGCTCGTCGGTGACCTCGCCCGGCTGCATCTGCGTGAGGACCTTGCGCAGCGCGTCGTAGCCGCCGCGCTTGCGGTAGCCGTCCATCGTGTGCAGGCCGGGCTCGTCGATGCCCTTGAAGAGGATGGTGTTGCTCATGACGCCGCCCCCGGATCGGTGCACTTTCTCAAGTGAAGCTGCTTGCCCGGCAGCGGCGGCGTGCCGTTGCGGATCTGCTCGACGAGCGTCGGCACGTCGTCGAGCGCGATCGGCCCGACGTAGACGTCGTTGACCGAGGCCATCGGCGCGATGTCGCAGGCCCCGAGGCACTCGAACGAGCGCACGTTGAACTCGGGGTCGTCGCCGACCTCGTCCTGGATGCGCTCGAGCAGCTCGTCGGCGCCGCACAGCGAGCAGGAGATGTTCGTGCAGACGTAGATGCGCTGGTGGCCGACGGGCTGCGTCTCGAGCATGTCGTAGAACGACGCGACGGCGATGAGGTAGCCGGGCGTCAGGCGCATGACGCAGGCGGCCTGCTCGATCGCCTCGGGCGAGCACCAGCCGTGGTGGCGCTGGGCGGCCGCCAGGGCGGGGATCGCCGCGCTGCGGAAGTCCGGGTACTTCGCCATGTGCGCTTCGATCTCGGCGCGCAGCGTCGCGGGGACGGGCGTCGTCGCGGGGTCGGGGACCTCCGCGGGGTCCTTCGTGAGGTCGGCGGCGTCGTCCCAGCCGGGCACGCGCGAGCCGTGGCCGAAGCGCGTGACCGTCCGCTGCGGCGCGATCGACGGCGCCGTCGTCCGCAGCGACCTCGCTGCCGCCGCAACGGTCGCGGCCGTGGCCTCCGGCGACCCGAGTGCCTCTCCTTCTTGCGGCGACCCAGCATCAGCGGTCGATGCCCCCGAGCACGGGGTCGAGCATCGCGAGCGTCGCGATGAGGTCGGCGATGTAGGAGCCTTCGGTCATCGGCGCCGTCGCCTGGAGGTTCACGAACGAGGGGTCGCGCATGTGCACGCGCGCGGGCTTCGACGATCCGTCGGAGCGCACGAAGCACGCGAGCTCGCCGCGCGGCGACTCGACCGGGAAGTAGACCTCGCCCGGCGGGACGCGGAAGCCCTCGGTGACGAGCTTGAAGTGGTGGATCAGCGCCTCCATCGAGGTCGCGAGCTCGTGGCGCGGCGGCAGCGCGACCTTGCGGTCGTCCGTGATCCACGCCCCCTCGGGCAGCCCGTCGAGCGCCTGGTCGATGATCTTCACGGACTCGTAGATCTCCGCGACCCGCACGGCGAAGCGATCCCAGTTGTCGCCGTCGACGCCGACCGGGATCTTGAAGTCGAAGTCCTCGTAGGAGCAGTACGGCATCGCCTTGCGCAGGTCCCACGGGTTGCCGGCGGCGCGCAGCAGCGGGCCGGTGACGCCGAGCGCGCGCAGCTCCGGCTCGCCCAGCGGGCAGACGCCGCGCAGGCGCTGCAAGACGATCTCGTTGTGCGCGAGCAGGTCGTTGTACTGGTCCGCGCGCGAGGGCATCTGCTTCGTGAACTCGCGGCACTTCTCCGCCCAGCCGCGCGGGATGTCCTCGATGACGCCGCCGACCTGGAAGTAGCGCGTGTGCATGCGCTGGCCGCTGGACTGCTCGAACAGGTCGAGGATGAGCTCGCGATCGCGGAAGCAGTACCAGAACATCGACATCGCGCCGAGGTCCAGGGCGCTCGTCCCGAGCCACACGAGGTGGCTCATGATCCGGTTGAGCTCCATGTGGATGACGCGCAGGTACTGGGCGCGCGGCGGCACCTCGACCTCGAGCAGCGTCTCGGTCGCGCCGCAGAACGCGTAGGCGTTGAAGTAGTAGGCGAGGTAGTCCATCCGCTCGACGACCGGGATCGCCTTCCAGTACGACTTGTCCTCGGCGGTCTTCTCGATGCCGGTGTGGACGTAGCCGATGATCGGCTTGAGGTCGCGCACGACCTCGCCCTCGAGCGTCACGAGCAGGCGCAGCACCCCGTGCGTGGCGGGGTGGTGCGGGCCCATGTTGAGCGTGAGCAGCTCCTGCGAGGGGTCGCCGGCCGGGCCCAGGCGCTCGACGGGCGCCATCGTGATCGACTCCTCGAGCTTGCGGTAGTCCGCGTCGCTGCCTGTCGCGGGCGTGATGCTCATCGCGTGTAGGACCTCCCCTCGGCCTCGTCGATCGTGAACTGCACCGGCTCGCCGCCGATCGGGAAGTCGCGGCGCTGCGGGTGGCCCTCGTAGTCCTCGGGCATGAGGATCCGGCGCATGTCGGGGTGGCCCTCGAAGACCACGCCGAACATGTCGTAGACCTCGCGCTCCTGGTGGTTGGCGGTCGGCCACTCGGGCGTCACCGACGGCACGCGCGGGTCGTCGAGCGGGACGCGCAGCTTGACCGTCAGGCGGTCGAGCGCGTCCATGTCCAGCAGCTCGTAGTGCACGCCGAGGCGCGGCTCCTCCGGGTAGTAGTCGACGCCGTGGACGCTCATCAGCGAGTCGAACCCCTTCGCGCGCAGCCGCTCGAGCGTGTCGACGATCGCGGCCGGGTTGACGATCAGCATCCCCTTGTCGCGGAAGTACAGCGTCCCGAGCACCGAGCCGGCATCGGCCTCGGTCAGCTCCTGAGCGAGGAGCTCAAGGCCCGTCGCGTCAGGCACCGGCGGTGTTCCCCGGCCGGAAGACGTTGATCGCGGTCTCCTGCCCGGAGCCCTCCTCGGGAAAGACCTCTTCGGTCCCGCGCGCGCCGTAGCCCTCGCGCCAGCCCATGTCGGGGTCGTCCTGGATCATCTTGCGCAGCTTGAGGATCCCGTGCATGAGCGCCTCGGGCCGCGGCGGGCAGCCGGGGACGTGGACGTCGACCGGCATGAACTTGTCGGCCGGCACGATCGCGTAGTTGTTGAAGACGCCCATCGAGGACGAGCAGGCGCCCATCGCGATGGCCCACTTGGGCTCGAGCATCTGGTCGTAGATGCGGCGCACGACGGGCGCCATCTTGATCGAGACGCGGCCGGAGAGGATCAGCAGGTCGGCCTGGCGCGGCGAGGCGCGGAAGGCCTCGAAGCCGAAGCGCGCGACGTCGACGCGGGCGGCGACGATCGACATCATCTCGATCGCGCAGCAGGCGAGCCCGAAGGTCGCGGGAAACAGCGCGTTCGAGCGCGCCCACGCGACGGCCTTGTCCATCGTCGTCGTGAGCACGCGCTCCTCGACGTACTGGTTGAGCTCGCGGCCCTCGAGGTCGCCGCGCAGCATGTCGCGGGCGCGCAGCTGGCGGATCCGGAAGTCCTCGCCGGACAGGTCGCCGAGATCCGTGCCGAGTGCCGGCAGCTTCTGGCGCTTCACCTCCATTCGAGCGCTCCCCTTCTCCAGACGTAGACGAACGCCGCCATGAGCAGCGCGATGAAGACCGTGATCTCGATGAGCGCGAACGTCCCGAAGGCCTTGAGCTGGATGGCCACCGGATAGAGGAAGATGACCTCGATGTCGAACAGGATGAACAGCATCGCGATGAGGTAGAAGCTGATGCCGAAGCGGAAGCCCTGCTGGATCTCCGACGGCAGGCCGCACTCGTAGGGGTCCTGCTTGTGCGGGACCTCGCGCTTGGGACCGAAGGCGTAGTTCAGGACGGCGAAGGCCGCACCGACGGCGCCGCCGAGCACGACGAACACGATGGCCGGCAGATAGCTGTTCAGCACCAGGTCTTTCTATCACCTATGCGTCACGCTCCAACAGCCGGTGCCTGAAGCCACGATCGCCGAGATCGCGGCGCTGGCCACGCTTGCGGTCAACGGCGCGGCGGGCGCGTTCGCCGGCCTGCGCTGGTGGCAGGTGCGCACGTCGCGCGCCGTGTGGCCGCTGCTGCGCGCCGGACAGGTCGTCGCGGGCCTCCAGGCGGCGGCCGCCGGAGTCCTGTTCGCCGCCGGATTTCGGCCGGCCGACGACCTCTACTGGCTCTACGCGCTGCTGCCCGTCGCGATCGGCTTCGTCGCCGAGCAGCTGCGCGTCGTGTCGGCGGAGCAGGTGCTCGAGAACCGCGGCTTGCCCGACGCGCAAGCCGTCGCAGCGCTGCCCGAGTCCGAGCAGCGCTCGATCGTCTTGACCGTCGTGCGCCGCGAGATCGGCGTCATGGCGCTCGCGGCGCTCGTCGTCGCGTTCCTCGCGCTGCGCGCGGCGCTGATCGTGTAGATCAGCGCCGGCGCCGGCCCGGTCGCGGCGTCGGCCTCAGCCTCAGCCGAACGTGCGGGTGATCGTGAAGCCGTACTTGAGCTGCGGCTGCGTGGTCTTCGAGTACGTCGCGGCCTGGTCGACGTAGACCGTCCAGCGGCCCGGGCGCGACCGTGTCGGCAGCAGCGCCATGCGCTTGGAGGCGACGCCGCAGGGCGAGTCGGCCATGCCGATCTTGACGTTGCGCTTCGTGTCGCCGCCGAAGCGGAAGTGCAGGTAGATGTTGCGGCCCGGGATGAAGCCGCGCACCGTGTGCGTCGCCTTGCGCGTCGGCCTGCCCGTCGCGGGGTTGGTCGTGTAGCCGATGCGGACCTGCTTGTAGGTCGTCGTCGCGGCGAGCGCGGGGTTGGTGCCGTCGACCGCGCCGATCGTGAACGTCTGAAGCTGCCGCGCGAACGGGTTGAAGCTCGGAGCGCCCGTGGTCGTGGCGAAGTTCCCCGCGGCGTCCGCCACCGCCGAGGTGAACACGCCTTCGGGGACGGAGCGAAGGGTGACGTTCGAGCCGGGCGTGAAGCCCGTGCCCTGGATCGGCACTGTCCCCTGCCCGTCCGCGGTGCGGACGCAGGGCAGCGTGGCGATGGTCGCCGCGTTCGCTGTGGCGGCGAGCGTGAGGACGGTCGCGGCCGAGGTTGCGACGGCGAGAAGGCGGCGTGCTGGCATGAAGCTCTCCCTGCGGTGGATTCCGGGCGCGGCCCATCGTAGGTGCGCTGCGGCGCCTGTGGGTGAGAGAACTGTGAGATCCGTCACCCGGCGATCGTCGTGTAGCCGCCGCGAAACCACACGAGCGGGTCGCTGTCGTCGCCGGTGCCCATGCCGATGACCTCGCCGATCCCGATCTCGTGGTCGCCGGCGGGCACGAGCTCGCGCAGCTCGCACGCGATCCAAGCCAGCGCCGTGTCGAGCACCGGCACGCCGTGCGTCTCGGAGTGCGTGACGCTCTCGAACTTCTCCCGCGCGATGCGCTTGGAGGCGAACACGGCCGCGAGGTCGAGGTCGCCGGCGCGCAGGACGTTGACCGCGAAGCGGCGCGATGTGCGCACGACCTCGAGCGTCCGCGCATCGCGGTTGAAGCACACGAGCAGCAGCAGCGGGTGCAGCGAGACCGACGTGACGGCGTTGGTCGTCATCCCGGCGGGGCCGTCGGGCCCGGTCGTCGTGACGATCGTGACGCCGGTGGCGAAGCGGCCGATCGTGTCGCGATAGATGCGCTGCGGCTCGCTCTCCGCGTCGCTCACCGCGACGGCCCCTCGACGATGAGCTTGCCGTACTGGCCGAGGTCGTCGTGGTTGGCGATCGTGCAGACGAGGCGGTACTCGCCCGGCGGGAGCGCGACCTTGATCGGCTCGGCGGCCTCGCCCGGCTGCATCGACTTCACGCGCGCGCCGGGGACCTCCTCGGGCTTGTCGCCGACCTCCTTCGGCGGAACCTGGATGACGAGGTTGTGCGTCAGGCGACCCGTGTTGCGCACGATGAGCTTGATCCGCCCGCGCGGCGGCCGCGCGACGACGTCCTGCGGGACGATCCGGTACTCGTCGAGCGACAGCTCCAGGAGCGGCCGGTCCGTGCGGAACGTATCGCCGCCGCCGCACCCGGCCGGGGCGAGGAGCGCTGCGGCAAGACCGAGGGCTGCGAGACGGGAGCGGGACATTCGCCCGATCCATTGTTCCGTATGATCTGCGCCGCCCATGGCCCGCCGCTTTCTGACCGCCGCCAGCCTCGCCGCCGCGGCGCTTCTTTCGTCGGGCTGCGGCTCGCAGGGCGTGCAGGTCGCCGAGGACGATCCGAACCATCGCGGGGCCGTGCTCTTCGCCGAGCGCTGCGGCTCGTGCCACACGCTCTCGGTCGCCGGAACGCAGGGATCGGCTGAGAACGTGGCCGACAAGGAGAACGTCGACGGCCCGAACTTCGACACGCGCAAGGAGGAGGTCGAAGACGTCGCCTACGCGATCGAGAACGGCGGCTTCTCCGGCGCGATCATGCCCGAGAACATCGCGACCGGCGACGAGAAGCAGGCGATCGCCGAGTTCCTCGCGAAGTACGCCGGCAGCGACGTCGAGTCCCAGACGCCCGCCGGCGGCGCGGGCAAGGGCGGCAGCGACGACGTCGCCGAAGGCGGCGGATAGCCGCACCGCGGCGCCGTTGTGCTGGACCTCCGGCTGATCCGTCGCGAGCCCGACGCGGTTCGCGCGGCGCTGGCACGGCGCGGGCCCGAGCTCGCCGAGCGCGTCGACCGGCTCGTCGAGCTCGACACGGTCTGGCGCACTGCCCAGCAGGAGGTCGAGGCGCTGCGGGCCGAGCAGAAGACGGCCTCCGAGCAGGTCGCGCGCGGCAAGCGCGAGCAGCGCGACGTGTCCGAGCAGCTCGACCGGCTGAAGTCGCTGTCGGCCGAGGTCAAGGCCCTGGGCGAGCGCGCGAAGTCCGCCGAGACCGAGCTCCAGGAGCTGCTGGTCACGCTCCCGAACCTCCCCGACCCGGCGGCCGCCGAGCCGGAGGACGAGGTCCTGCGCAAGGTGGGCGAGATTCCGGAGCGGCTCCTCGTGGAGGGTCGCGACCACCTCGAGCTCGCCGGCCCGATGATCGACATGGAGCGCGGCGCGCGGCTGTCGGGATCGCGCTTCGCCTACCTGCGCGGCGACCTCGTGATGCTCGAGCTCGCGCTCGTGCAGTGGACGATGGCGCGGCTGCGCGGGCACGGCTTCGAGCCCGTGATCCCGCCGGTGCTCGTGCGCGAGCAGGCCCTGTACGGCACCGGCATGCTGCCCGACACCGAGCAGCAGATCTACCACCTGCCCGAGGACGACCTCTACCTCGCGGGGACGAGCGAGGTCGCGCTCGCGTCGCTGCACGCCGGGGAGATCCTCGACGCGGACGACCTGCCGCTGCGCTACGCCGGCTTCTCGCCGTGCTTCCGGCGCGAGGCCGGCGCCGCCGGCAAGGACACGCGCGGGATCTTCCGCGTGCACCAGTTCGACAAGGTCGAGATGTTCTCGTTCGTCGAGCCGTCGGCCAGTGCCGACGAGCACGAGCGGCTGCTGGCGATCGAGGAGGAGATCATGGGCCTGCTCGAGATCCCGTACCAGGTCGTGAACATCGCCGTGAACGACCTCGGGGCGAGCGCGGCGAAGAAGTACGACATCGAGGCGTGGCTGCCCGGCCAGGCGCGCTACCGCGAGCTGACGTCGACGTCGAACACGACGGACTTCCAGGCGCGGCGCCTGGAGATCCGCGTGCGGCCGCCGGGTGAGCGGGCGAAGCCCGAGGTCCTGCACACGCTCAACGGCACCGCCGTCGCGGTGGGTCGCACGATCATCGCGCTGCTCGAGAACGGCCAGCGCGAGGACGGCTCGGTCGCGATCCCGAAGGTGCTCGTGCCCTTCGGCGCGCCGGAGGAGCTTCCGCCCGCCTAGCCCTTCTTCTCGACGTGCGCGAACGCCTGCGGGCGGCCGGGGAAGATGTCGAACGTCTCGTCGAGGCTCGTGATCTCGAAGAGCCGCAGCACGGTCGGGTTCGCGCAGACAAGCGCGAGCCGGCCGTGGACCGCCGTCACGCGGCGCAGGCCGCTCAGCAGCACGCTCAGCCCGGTCGAGTCGATGAACTCGACCGCGCTGAGGTCGAGGACGATCGACGTGTTGCCCTTGTCGATCGCCTCGGACAGGCGCTGGGAGAAGCGCGGCGCGGTCTGCACGTGGATCTCGCCGCTGACGTTGATCACGTGCGTGCCGGAGGCCGAGTCCTCTTCGCTGAGGTCGAAATGCGGGACGACGGGCGACACGTAGCTATCAGACTCTCCCCGGGCCGCGCTGTCAATGCGCCGGTCGGCGTACGCCCGCCCGTCTACGATCATCCCGTGGCCGAGGACGAGCAGCTGACGATCGACGAGCTCGCGCGCCGGATCGGGATGACGGTCCGCAACATCCGCGCGCACCAGTCGCGCGGCTTGCTGCCGGCGCCCGAGGTGCGCGGTCGCACGGGCTACTACGGCCCGGACCACGTCGCGCGCCTGGAGCTCATCCAGGAGCTTCAGGCCGACGGCTTCAACCTCGACCTCATCCGCCGCCTGCTGGACGGCGCCGGCGGGTCGAGCCGGGAGGTGCTGCGCTTCAAGCACGCGCTGGCGCGGCCGTTCGGCGCCGACGAGGAGCCGCGCGAGGTCAACCTGCTCGAGCTCGCCGAGGAGTGGGGGACGACCGACCTCACGCTGCTCGAGCGCGCGCTGCAGGTCGGGCTCGTGCGCCGCCGCGACGACGGCATCTTCGAGCTGACGAGCCCGCGGCTCGTGCAGCACGGGCGCGAGCTCGCGAAGCTCGGCATCGGCCTCGAGCGCCAGCTCGAGATCATCGGCCGGGTGCGCGAGCAGGCCGACAAGATCGCCGAGGCGTACGTCGAGATCTTCCTCGACGCGGTCTGGCGGCCGTTCGACCAGGCCGGGCAGCCGGGCGAGCGCTGGCCGGACGTGCACGACGCGCTCGAGCGCCTGCACCCGCTGGCGGCGGAGTCGGTCGTCGCGATCTTCGGCCTCGCGATGGGCGAGGCGACCGAGCGCGAGTTCGGCCGTCAGGTCGAGCTGATCGCCAAGGAGCGCGAGGAGCTCGAGCGCGCGGAGGGCGAGGCGGCGGGCAGCCCTTCCACGCCGACGACGTAGGCGTGCCGGAGACCCTCGCCCCCGGCCGGCTGAACCGCGCGACGCTCGCCCGCCAGCTGCTGCTCGCCCGCGAGCCGGTGACCGCGGTCGAGGCGATCGAGCGGCTCGCCGGAATGCAGGCGCAGGAGCCCAAGCACCCGTTCATCGGGCTGTGGGCGCGCGTCGAGGGCTTCGCCTTCGAGGACCTGTTGGGCGCGCTGCACTCGCGGGAGGTCGTGCGCGCGACGCTCATGCGCTCGACGCTGCACCTCATGAGCGCGGCGGACTACGCGGCGGTGCGGATGTCGCTTCAGCCGCCGCGCTCGGTCGCGTTGCGGGTCCTGGGCGCGCGGTCGGAGCGCCTGGATCTCGATGCGGTGCTGCCGGCCGCGCGCGCGATCCTGCGGGGCACGCCGCTGCCGTTCGACGAGATCCGCGCGCGGCTGGTCGAGCGGTTCCCGGACGTCAACGACCGGGCGCTCGGCTACGCGGTGCGCACGCTCATGCCGCTCGTGATGGTCCCGAGCGAGGCCGACCGCTGGGGCTTTGCGCGCGTGTCGCGCTTCACGCTCGCCGACGAGTGGCTCGACGCGCCGCTGGCGCAGGACGCCGTCGAGGCGCTCGTCACGCGCTACCTGGGAGCGTTCGGCCCGGCGACGGCGAAGGACGTCGAGCGCTGGTCGGCGGTCGGCGGCATGAAGCCGGTGCTCGACGGCATGCGCGATCGCCTGGCGGTGTTCGCCGACGAGCGCGGCCGCGAGCTGTTCGACCTGCCGGACGCGCCGCGACCGGACGCCGGCGTCCCCGCGCCGGCCCGCCTGCTGCCGGAGTTCGACAACCTCGTGCTCGCCCACGACGACCGCTCGCGCGTGATCGCCGACGAGCATCGGCCGCTCGTGACGACGAAGAACCTGCGGGTGAAGGCGACGTTCCTCGTCGACGGGGTCGTGAGCGGGACCTGGGCGATCGCCGTCAAGCGCAGGATCGCGACGCTGACGCTGTCGCCGTTCGCTGCGCTTTCGCGGGCGGCCGCGTCGGAGCTCGAGGCCGAAGCGGACGCCCTGCTGTGCTTCGCAGAGCCCGAGGCGAAAGGCCGCGAGGTGGCGTTCGCCTGAGCGGGCCTGCGGTCACCCGGTCGCCGCGGCGCGCTCGAGCAGCAGCCGGCGCAGCGAGTCTTCGTCGGGTCGCGACGCCTCCGTGGTGTCGACGAAGTCCGTGATCGCGGCGGTGAAGGCGATCGGGTCGTCGTGATGGGGGTAGTGGCGCGCGCCCTCGAACAGCAGCGAGGCGGCTGCCGGGCATCCGCTCGTGCGCGCGGATGCCGTGGCGCGCGGGGATGACGGGATCGCGATCGCCCCACACGATGAGCGTCGGGATCGCCGCGGTGAGGTACATCTTGTCCTCCGCGTTGACGCGCTGGCCGCCGATCTCGATGACGGAGCGGGCGGTGTGGACGAACGCGCGTCGCGCGGCGACGTCGTTCAGCGACGCGAAGCCGCGCGCCAGCACGCCGACATCCGGCGCGAGGCGCACGCCGATGCGCTTCATCAGGCCGCCGACCTTGGCGCCCGCGTTCACCACCGGCTGCGACGCGAGCAGCGGCAGCACGTACTCCGCTCCCGGCAGCGCGACCGCACGCAGCACGGGCGTCACCTGGCGGCCGAGCCCGCCGCTGGAGACGAGCACGAGCCGCTCGACGCGGTCAGGAAACTGGTAGGCGATCTGCATCGCGATCCCGCCGCCCAGCGAGTGCCCGACGATCGTCGCGCGCTCGTGGCCGAGGGCGAGCATGAGGTCGCGCAGCAGCGACGCGCTGGCGCCGAGCGAGTAGTCGCCACGCGGCTTGGCCGAGTCGCCGTGGCCCAGCAGGTCGGGCGCGATCACCGTGAAGCGGCGGCCGAGGCTCGCGAGCACGGGCTCCCAGCTCGTGGACGAGTTCGCGATCCCGTGCACGAGCATAAGCGCCGGCCCCTCGCCGCAGGTCCGGTAGCTGAGCTTGTGCCCGTGAAGGTGGATCTCGGCGGGCGCGCTCATGCTCGCGCGCTAGCGGATCTGCAGGCCCGAGATCGCGCGCGCGATGACGAGGCGCTGGATCTCGGAGGTGCCCTCGAAGATCGTGTAGATCTTCGCGTCGCGGTGCCAGCGCTCGACGGGGTACTCGCGGGTGTAGCCGTTGCCGCCGAGGATCTGCATCGCGCGCTCGGTCGCCCAGACCGCGACCTCGCCGGCCTTGAGCTTGCTCATCGAGCCCTCGGCGGCGGTGAAGGTCTGGCCGGTGCGGCCCATCCACGACGCGCGCCAGACGAGCAGCCGCGCGGCGTCGATCTCGAGCTTCATGTCGGCGAGCGTGAACGCGATCGACTGGTTCTCGATGATCGCGCGGCCGAACTGCTTGCGCTGGATCGCGTAGTCGAGCGCGTACTCGTACGCCGCGCGGGCGATGCCGATGGCCTGGGCGCCGACGACCGGGCGCGTCGCCTCGAAGGTCTGCATCGCGGCCTGCGACTTCGAGCGCGTGCCCTCGCGGGCGTGGGCGAGCTTCGCGTCGAGCTTGTCCTTGCCGCCGAGCAGGCAGCGGCCGGGGACGCGGCAGTCGTCGAGGAAGACGTCGGAGGTGTGCGATGCGCGCAGGCCGTGCTTCTTGACCTTCGTGCCTTCCGTGAGGCCCTTGGTGCCGGGCGGGACGATGAACGCCGCCTGGCCGCGCGACCCGAGCTCGCGGTCGACGCTCGCCACGACGACGTGGACGTTCGCGATGCCGCCGTTGGTCGCCCACGCCTTCTGGCCGTTGAGGACCCACTCGTCTGTGCTCGCGTCGTAGCGCGCGGTCGTGCGCAGCGCGCTGACGTCGGATCCGGCGTCGGGCTCGGAGACGCAGAACGCGGCGACCTTGACGTCGTCGGGCGTGCCGAAGCACTCCGGGAGCCACTCGCTCATCTGCTCGGGCGTCCCGGCGCCGAAGATGCTCGCGACCGCGAGCGCCGTCCCCATGATCGAGATGCCGATCCCCGCGTCGCCCCAGAAGAGCTCCTCGTTGACGATCGGCAGCGTCAGCCCGGTGGGGTCCGCCCAGAACTGAGCGAAGCCCTCGAAGCCGTAGAGGCCGATCTTCGCGGCCTCCGCGATGATCGGCCAGGGCGTCTCTTCGCGCTCGTCCCACTCGGCGGCCGCGGGACGGACGACGCCCTCGGCGAAGCCGTGGACCCAGTCGCGGATGTCGCGCTGGTCCTGGCTGAGCTCGAGCGAGAAGGGTGCCTGGTCGGTGGTGGTCGCCATGCTGTTTCGAGGCTAGAGGACAGGCGCGGTGGGCTGCGTCAGCTCGCCTGCTCGAGCTCGCGCAGGCAGGCAGGGCACAGGCAGCCGGCGTAGTCGGAGGCAAGCTGCGCCTGGAGCTCGTGGCTGAGCGTGACCTCGGCGCACCAGCAGCCGCCGGTCATGACGCCGCAGCCGAACGTCGCGTCGCAGCGCGGGCAACGGTCGGCGGGGGTCGTTGCCGGGCGGCGCGCCACCTGCGTCAGGCTACGCCCCGGCCCGGCTCATCAGGGCGTCCTTCGCGCGGGCGTACGCCGCCGCGCCGTCGCCGTCGATCGCGGGGACGCGGATCAGCGGCGGGAAGCCCATGACCCAGGTGCCGAGGTCGCGGACCGCGTCCTGGTAGGCGCGCTCGTTCTGCTGGCCGTGGAAGCCGAACATCTTCGAGGCCATGCCGTAGCGCCACTTGTCGCTGGAGGGCGCGTGCTCGCGGCAGAGCTCCTTGTACTCGTCGATGTCGAAGCCGAGCGGCACCTCGGCCGGGTACAGGTCGAGCGTCGTCAGCCGTTGGGTCGTGAAATGCAGGACGTCGTCGACCTCGACGAGCGTCGCGGACGGCATGTGCACGAGCACCGCCATGTACGGCATGTTGACGCGGCAGGAGTGCAGGACGGGCATGAGCCCCTTGAGCCGGCTGAACATCTGCTCGAGCGGCGGGACCGCGATCTCGGCCCGCTGCATGACGTCCATGTCGCCGGACTGGTCGGCGAGGTACGCGACCGCGAGATGTCCGGGCTCGGAGGCCCATTCGAACTGCTGCGGCTCCAGCTCGATCCCGTCCTTCGCCGCCTCGACCGCCAGTGCCGCCTCGGCCTCCGACACTTCCGCCATCTACATCCTCCGTGTTCGCCCTTCACGACGCGCGCCAGGATGACGCGCGACCACGACATAAACGTAGTGGACGCGCGCCGCGGATCACGTGGCGGTGGCTACGGCGCGAGCCTCGCCCACCCCCAGAGCGGTCGGTGATCCGAGACGATCGTCTCGCCGACCTGCCCCGCGAGCACGCCCATGCCGCGGACGAAGATGTAGTCGAACTTGCCGTCGCTGTGGGTCGGCTCACCGGACTGGCGGTTGTAGCAGCGGCTGTCGGTCAGACGCGAGCAGTCGCTGTTGGGCCCGGAGTCCACCTCGACCATCGACCCGACCGCGCCCAGGCCGTAACGCTTGTCCCAGAGCGGGTTCAGCACCCGCGTGCCCGGCGTGGTGTTCATGTCGCCGCCGAGGGCGATCGCGTGACGCCACCAGCTCGGATGGCGGAAGAACGTGGCGATGGCGCTCACCTGCTCGCGCCGCTGGTTGTCGCGCTCGGTGCCCGGCTGTGAGGTCAGGTGCGTCGTGCACGCGAGGAGCGGACGCGGCGTGGCGATGTCCACGCACTTCAACGCACGCTGCTCGTGGCCCGTGGATGGCAGATCATGGGCTCGCAGCACCTGCTTCACGGGGAGCCGCGAGGAGTTGTACGCAATGCCGATGCCAAACGCCGTCGGCGCGGCGGCGGCGCCGAAGATCGTCGGTCTCGGCTTGCACGTCGCTCCCGGCGTGGGGTGAAAGGCCACCCTCCAGCCGCGGGGAAGGTACGCCTTGAGCTGATCGATCATGTGCCTGCACGTCTCCTGCAGGAAGACGATGTCCATCCCGCGGGAGCGGATGCTCTTGCTCAGCGCGCACGCGGTCGCGTCGCTGTCGCCATGCCCCGCGGCGCCGCCGGCCATGTTGAACGTCCCGAGCGCGTAGACCCCCGGGGCAGGCACGGGCCCAGCGGGACGCGCGCAGGCCGGCGCGGGGGTGGCTGCGTACGCGGGGGCCGCGACTGCGCCATTCAGCGCGGCGATCGCGAGCGCCGCGAGTGCAGCGCCGCGTACGGCCGTGTGATGGTGTCCGGATGAGCTGGGGCGGCGCATGATCTCTCCTCTGGTGGCGGTGAGCGTGCGGCCGGCTCGGCCGCCGTTCGGGTGTGCAGCGAGCGTGCCGGTCGCGGCGCGGCTGTCGATCGGGATCCGATCGGGATCGCATCCGGGTGGCCGCAGCCGGTTCGCGCCGAATGTGCGCGCGCGCACACACGGGCTCGGCGGAGGGCTCTACCGTCGCTCGGACCCGATCCTGGAGGCAACGGCATGACCGCAGACCCGATCCAGCCCTGGCCCCTGACGAAGAAGGGCGACGTCGAGCATCCCGTTCGCACCCTTCAGCACCTGCTGCGCGCGCAGAAGCAGAGCGTCGAGGTCGACGGGAAGTTCGGCCCGAAGACCGAGGCGGCCGTCAAGGCGTTTCAGAAGTCCAAGAAGCTGTCCGTGGACGGTCAGGTCGGCCCGAAGACGTGGGCGGCGATCGTGATCACGGTGAAGAAGGGCTCGAAGGGCGACGCGGTGCGGGGCGTCCAGGAGGAGTTCCAGTTCCGCAACCTCTCCGGGGACCCGGACCAGGGCCCGCAGATCGACGGGATCTTCGGCCCGGTGACCGACGCGGCGGTGCGCGGCTTCCAGGACGCGCTCGACATCGCGGTCGACGGCATCGTCGGCCCGATCACATGGCGCGCGCTGGTCAGCGGGATGCTCTCGTTCTGATCTTCGCCGGGCTGCCGCTACCGTTTCGATTCTCGGAGCGGTGGCGGAGTCCGGTTGATCGCAGCTGCCTTGAAAGCAGCCGGCCGTGCAAGCGGCCCGGGGGTTCGAATCCCTCCCGCTCCGTCTCTACCCCTGGCGATCCCGGTCCCGGACCGACTGCGCCCCGTGGGAGCTGTCAGGCGCTCGAGGGGTCGGCGAGCCACCAGACGCGGATGTCGAGCAGGGCCCCAAGCCGCTCGAAATGACGATCGAAATGCAGCACGTCGAGTCCCGAGGCGCGAGCGGCGACGGCAACCGTGAGGTCCGTAAGCGGCAGTCTGTGGGCGCCGTGCGCCTGCTGGCTTGCCAGCTCGCGCATCGCCGCGAGAACGTCGCGCTGCATCGCCCAGTCCACCCGGATCTCGCGTAGGGCGTCCAGCGTACGGTCGAGTGCCGTGATCGCCTCCGCGTCCCGGGCGTCGACTGTCAGCTCGTAGCGCACGGGCCAGCACCACGCGACGTCGCCACGCTCGATCGCGCCGAGCATCGCCTCGCGCGCGGTGGGGATTCGGCGGGCGGTGATCCACGCCGAAGTGTCCGCGATCACCGGCCCGTGGCCATCCCAGAGATCGGGCGTCACATCGCGGTCGCGTCGTTGAGCTGGTCGATCGATGCCGCGTCGAGGGCGAAGCGCCCGTCGTCCATGAGCATGTACAAGGCTTCGGCCGCGGCGCGCCGCTCCCGGCCGGCGGCGAGTTCCACCTCCGCTCCCTCGACGGCGAGCCGTCGCAGGAGCGTCGCGTCGGCCTCCTTTGTGCCGGTCGCCGCTCGCACGCGCTGCATGGCGTGCGTGAGCTCTGCGTCAGCGGTCACGGCGATTCGAGGGTGCTTGCTCGGCATGCCTGAAGTGTAGCTCTCGGGAGTCACTCGTTGCGACGTGCCGCGAGTGACTCCGCCTGCTCAGTGCGACGTCTGGCTTGCGCGGCTGGATCCGACCGCCGGTCACGAGCAGGCCAGTGCCAGGCCGGTCATCGTGATCTCGCGCGTCGCATTCAACGCCGCCGGTTGGCGACTATGCCTCTGCGTCCCGCTGTCGTCGCGGGACCGAGGCTCTCCGCTTCATGTCCGAATCGACCCGCCCGAGGGCGGTGTTCGCACGACGAGCTTCGCACTCGTGGACCAGGTGCGTGCGCTTGACCGCTCGCGACTGAAAGAGCGCTGGGGCACCGTCGATCCGGCGACGCATCGTCAGATCGCCGCGCTGCTCTTGAGGATCGTGGCTCCACGCTGACCGGGTCGGGGTTCGCAGAGCGTCCCGTTCGCCCGCTGGGCTACAGCGCGCCCGGTTCGGCAAGCCACTGCGGATTCGACGGTGGCGTCGATGGCCAGGTAGGGCAACTGGAGCAGGTCGGTGAGCAACGCGTCGTGATCCGCGTCGTTGCGCGCCGACCAGCGCGCCTCGAGCAGAAACGGCGCGCAGACCGCGATCTCGCCGGATTCGATCAGCGCGGCGATCTCATCGCGGCGCGCGGCGGGCAGCGCGGGCGAATCCAGGCGCGCCCACGCCGAGTTGTCGATGAGCAGCACGCCGCGCTACGCGCCGAGGCCGAGGCGCTTGACGCGATCGGCGGCATCCGTCTCCTGGTCGAGGGATCTGGCGCGCACGCGATCGCAAGCCGCCTGCGGGCCGCCAGAGTCGACGGCGAGGCGTGTCTCAGTCGCTCCAGTCGCGGGCGTGCGCCCTCGTCGATCAGGCTGCCGAGATCGGGGTGTAACACCGGGTTGCGCCGCTTCGCCCGGCTTCGTGCGCCCGAAGGCAGGGCGCTCTACACTGCCCGAAGAGAGCTTCCAGGAGAGGTGGCCGAGTGGCTGAAGGCACTCGCCTGCTAAGCGAGTATGGGGCTCAACCCCCATCGCGGGTTCGAATCCCGCCCTCTCCGCTCTACACTGCACCACCCACTGCGCCCGTAGCTCAGCTGGATAGAGCGTCGGTCTACGGAACCGAAGGTCAGAGGTTCGAATCCTCTCGGGCGCGCCCCCCACTCTCCGCTCTCTCACACGCATCGCTCGCTACTGCTACGTCTCATCACGCCCCTGCGCCCCCCCTGTCCTTCGACTCTCGCCGTCGCAGCTACGCGGTCGCCCGACGCTCGCGCTCGCGTACGCGTTCACATAGCGGCGTCGGCGCGTGCTCTCGATGCCGTCGGCGGTCGGCACGCTCACGCCGTTCCCGGCGAGCTCACACAGTCGTGGCCCGGCTCCCGTTCTTCGCCCTCGCGCGGTCCCGTGCGGAGCGAGCCCCGGTTCTCCGCGCCGATCTCGCCTGCGTCACCCGGCATCCGCCGCGCGGCCCGAATCTCGCGGCGACCGCGCGTGATCGGACCGGGCGCACCCCGCGTCCTTCATGTGGGTCGGCTCGCGCCTGCGGCCAGTTGGCCCTAGTCTTGTGCGATGTCGATCGCAGGTCGCCGCTGCAGAGCGCCGCTCCGCTTCGTGCGTGCGCGGCCCTCTGACATTGCTGGCCGCGTCGCCTGCGGGCGCCTCGCCGTGCCGGTTCTCCGCCGGACGGGGCGACGATGTCGACGACGAGCGTCGGCTCGTCTAGTCGACGCCGGAGCGACGCAGGGATACGACCGACCTGGCGGGTGAACTACGTCGAGCGCGACGCTGGATGGCAGCGGCAACTCGGCACAGACTTCGGGAGCGCCTATGTCGTAGAGCAGCCAGCTCGCAGACCGCAAGGTGACCGCGTACTTGGGGTCCTTCGTCGGCGGGGGTCGTGTACTCGCAAGTGCGCCCATCTTGCAGCGACCCCACCATCCCGGCTGTGGACCCGTCGGCCCCGTTTGGACGGGCTCACGCTCGCGCAGCCGAGCATCGGGCCAACCGGGATGGCGCCGCGCCGCTCGGCGGGCGTCCGAGCCCCCCGGACCCAATCAAGGTTGTCTTCTCCGAAGGCACGGAGCGGACGTTCACGGTCGAGAAGCGGGTGCCGTACGTCAAGGTGCGGTGCTCGCTCGACTGCACGGCCACGATTACGACCCAGGTGACCGCGAGAGGCAAGCGCCGCAAAGGACTCGATCTGCATGGCCCAAAGCGCAGCTCAGGGCGAACAAGACGTCCGTCGCGCTTCATCCCAATCTGCCGCCGCGCTCCGGAAGCGAATCGCGCGGGCGATGGTCGCAGGGGTACCGCGCGCCTCACGACCGTGGTCGTCGCAACGAGCCCACGGACGTACGGATCGTGACACGCTGACGCTGACCTTCAAGCATCGGCCGAGGCCGAGCCCGATGCGCGGCGGTTTCTGGCGTGCCGAGCAAGCCAACGTCTGCAGATCGGCGGAGCCGCCGCTAATCGCGCGCTCAAGGATCGAAATCTCATCACCCACTCCATCTCGCGATGCGACCAGATCGGGCCGTCGGAGTTCGACTGCATCGCCAGATCGACGCTCGGGTCAAGCACGTACCCAGATCGGCACGCGACCGTTCGGCGTGTCGGCAGCAGGTGGTACGTCGGCACGTTCTACTTGATGGATTGATCTCGGTACCACATTCGTTCCAATCGGGTGTCCTGTCCGGCCGTCAACCTATGAGAATGGCCGTCTACCGTCCCCGCCGCCCGCGCGATGCCCCCGGAGGGAGACTGCGACGCTTGAGGGTCGCGTCAACCTTTCGAGCGTCGAGTACGACGTGATCGAGGACTTCGCGCGCGAGCACGGCCTCAGCATCGGTGCGGCGGTCCGGCAGCTCGCGATGTGTCTCGCGCTCCACGAGCGCAACCTGATCGCGGACTAGCTCGCTCTGCGGTCTGGTACCGCCACGCCGAGCGCCGAGAACGTACGGGTGTTGCGTCGGACCGAGGAGTTGGTGCTAGGAGTTCATTACTCCCGCCGTCCGGCCTTCGGCCGCACTGCGGGCTCTATTTTGCCCCGCATAGCGGTCTTCATTGACTGCAGAACGCCTACGTCTGCCCGGACTGCGTTCGGTCTTCTACGCGCTACCCAACGAACGAGGTCAGTTCAGCCCCTTCACCTCGCCGCATCCTCGCAGCGCAACGTCGCGGTCGCGCTGGCGAACTCGTCCGGTAGAGATCCATCGCGGTCGCCATTCGAGCCAGCGCGATCCTGTCGGCTACGCCGCTACCGGAAGCAGTCGCTGCGTGGATGAACGAGGATCGAGAGGTTGTGGTCCGCGTCTTCGGCCTCTCCGGCACAACCTTAAGACGCCTACGCGCAGCCGCAGGAGAAGGGAGTTGACGTGCAGCTCGCTGATCGTCGATCGTGGAGACCGTGCTCCTCGATCAGTGCGACGTGGCGGTTGTCGTTCTCCAACGACACCGATCTCGGCCGGTAGTCGAAACCATCTGCCGCCTGAAGGGCCAGGTCGATCGTAACGGTCTCGTGGCGAGCAACGTTTCAGACGCAGCTGCGCCCGGTTCATGCGTCCATCACCATCGCCTTTCCGTAGCGCTGTTCCAGAGGATCGAGACGCCAATCAACTACGCGTATCAGGGACCGTGCCGCGCTGCTCGATTCAAACTGACCCGACTGCCGGCATGTCCACCGAGATGTTGACCCGACTGCCGGCAATGACCACGTGCGTGCGCCTTGTCCGGCGCGCGACTACCTAACAGTTCGCATGCGACAGATTTTCTGTCGCGCCCGTGGTGTGTCATCTCTCGTTCACCTTCACGACCCAGGCACCACGGTCGATCCGAGCGACGCACGCCAGTCGGCGTCTGATCGTCGAGCGCGACACCGCACTCGCGTGCGCTCTCACGGCTCAACCCGCAGGTCGACCGCCGGGGTTCGGCGTTTCGAGCCGCTGGAGTTCCTCGACTCGATGGTGTTCGCCCAGTACATCGCGTGGAGTGCTCAGCACCGCGGCATCACCCACAGCCCGCCCCTGTGCACCAGTCGACTACGCGACCGATATCGAGTTCAGCGACCCGACCGACCGCAGCACGTCCTACGTGCGCTCGCGGCGTTGACCCCAGCGGCGCACAAGCTGTCGTCGTCCAGCCCCGGGTCGCCCTCATACAGACGGTCTACCCGGAGGTGACACCGCATTCGCCTTCGCGTCTACGACCGCTCCGCCCCACGGGCAAGCACAGATCAGTCCTGCGCTTCGAAGCGACAAACCAACGCCGCGCAGCATCCCGCGTCGCCGTGCTGTCATCCTCAAGCCGACCTCTCGAGCTCGTGACGCACCGCTGCGCTCGCAGACCGGCAGTGCTCGTCGCCGACCTCACCGGCTGCGCACGCATCTGCCGAGCTTCGCGACGACGCACGATCACCCTGACCGTCGCTGAGCAGCTCCTCGAGTCTCTGTATGGTAGCGAGCCGGCCCGGACGGTTGGCGCGACGCGCGGACCGCACGCCTCCGGCGCCGCGAAGCTTGTAGACCTCGAATCGCCTTCCACTCGCAGCTTGCCGATGCGCTACGACCTGGTCCGTCCTGTTCGCTGTCAGACAGCGCGTGTGCGTTGACTTGTCTCTAGCGCACGCCGCTGTGCGAGCGAGCGCCTTCGACACGCGTCGCGTCGTCGTGCTGCGCCACGTAGTGCAGTAACGCATCGTGTGTTGATGTCAGCGTGCCCATCCACCGCTGTACGCTGAGAGCGTAGTCCAGCCGCAGCGCAGCTCGTCCCGAAGGTATGCGAAGCTCTGCCACGTCGCCGCGGTTAACGTCGGAGTCAGCAGCGCGCACCTTGTCTCTCGCCGCGATGTACCGCGCCGGAGCGCGCTCGCGTTGACGTGGCTCCCACGCGAGGGCGAAGATCAGGTCACGCTTCCCCGTGCTGTGCTGTCCTTCGCGAGCCGCTCCAGATCAGCGAGTAGTCGCTCATCGGATTAGTCGCCCGCGTTCGACTTCGCGCGACTTCTTCAACGCCCGAGCGTACCTGCACGAAGATCGAGCGTGCTCTCAACGCACATCGCCCCAACAGAGCGCGTGACCTCACCTTGTGAAGCCGGTGTTCGCAGCGAGCCAGATCATCTCGCCCATCTGCGACTCGCGCGCTAGCTACGCCTCTACTTGCTCGTGCTCAACACTACAAGTCGTCGCCTGCGCCACCTTAACAGCTTATCGCCGTTACCGGTTGACTCTGCGTAGTCCTCCCTGATGCGAAGTCGAGATCATGAGAGCACCGTGCGTATTTGTTGCCGTGCGGTGCGACGTGTCGCTGCGATGCTCGTCAGTAGCGTGCGTACCTGTGTAGTGTCGATCCCTAACACAGCATGCGTGCCGAGCGCCCGCATCATCGTCGCCTTTCTGCTAACCCTGATGCGCGAACGTCGTACTAGCTCGCTAGCATCGAAGCGTAGTCACTAGCAACAGTTAGCTTCCAACCCGCGGTCACCGAAGTCTCGTCGAACCACTGCCCGCGCTACCATCGCGAACGTCGTCATCAGCTTGCGCGTCGCCTCCATTTCAGCGCAGTACTCTGCGTTACCGCCGAGCTGCTCCTCGCGCGCTACGCGCAGCAGCGTATCTCAAGCTCTCGCGTACACAAGCTCTACCCCGTCTACCTGCTCTGCTCATCTAACTCGCCAGCGTTGAGCATCGTCTTCTTTCCCCTCCGTCGTGCCGCGCGGCTCCTCACACCTCGCGCCAGCTCTCTGCACCTTGGGCTCGTGCTCGTCGTCCTGCCCGGGCGCCGTCCGTGAACGGTTCGCGAGCGCCTCGCAGCGTACCAGCCAGGCCGGCCGATGCGGCGCATGACTCAGCGGCGCTCAGAATCCCTCCACAATGCGTCCCAGATAGAGCGCGCGATCCTTTCCGGTACGGACGACCAAGTAATCTTGGTGCGGCTCGCGTAGGGGCGCGTTCCTCGGGTACCATCGTCGTGCATGTCGCTCCATGTCCGCGTGCCACCCGCGCTGCAACCGCGCGGGTCATTTGTCTTGTCGAGACACTCTACGGCTCGCTAGCAATCTCGCTAGCGCAATTTCCACAACACCTCACCCCCCCTCCACCTACAACCAAGGTCAGAGGTTCGAATCCTCTCGGGCGCGCTTTCCGAATCCCCGGTGATACGAGTTTCCGGGTCTTGGCGAACCCCTTGGGGTGGCAACAGCGGTGACCGATCTCGAGGCGATCGGGCTACGCTGGAGCGATCTCGCGCTCGCGGGCGAGACGCCGCATCTGCAACCGCGCGATCGCCACGGGGTGCTCGTCGCGCCGAAGTCTCGGCACGCTGCGCGGGTGATCGCGGTGACGCCTGAGCCGGCCGCGATGCTGCGCGCGCACCGGCTACGCGACGCTACGGACGACGCGTCCGTGTTCCGGGCCGCGACGGTGGTCCGTCCGATCAGGGCAGTCTGTCCCGCCGGGTGCTCGGCCCCGCCGCCGAGCCAGTGCCTCGCCGCCCGACCGCCCGCCGGGGTGACACCTTCGCCGCGGTGGCGATCGATCGCCACCACAACTTCGACGTGCTCGTAGCCCGCGCACAGGCGCGAGCCGCGCAGTACCGGTCTTGACCTGATAAGCCGCGACCGATCATGGTCCGATGGCCGAGCGCGACCTGACCAAGCCGAAGACCCACGACGAGCTGCTCGTCGCCGACACGCTGGTCAAGATCGCGGCCGTGACCGGTTCGGAGCTCGCGATCAACATCACGCCGCAAGGCGCGACACCGCGGCTCGCAGTCAAGGCGGTCAAGGACACCCCGGCGCACGTGTACAGCGGAGCCTCGTTGCGGGTTGCGGCGCGCTGACAGCGGCTTCTGGCGCCCGGGAGCAGATCACACTCGCCGACAGCGACATTGAGCGGCACGCGAGGGCCGTCACAGACCGTGTCCGGCGCGGCTTGCGACCGACCGACCGCCGGTAGAATCAAGCGATGACGATCAAGGAACGCCTGCAGCAGGTCGTTGCGGAGATGACAGAAGACGAGGCGGCTGCGGCGTTGGCCCTTGTTACCGGTGCGCGCGCCGGCGCGACGCCGGTGGACGTCTACGGCACTGCCTGGGGCCGGGTTCTCGAGGGTCTCGATGCCGATGCGCTGACGGTCAGCGGTCGGCCCACGATCGAGATTCCCGACGACATCCCGCACGTGGGGTGAATGCCGGCGAGCTGACGGTCCGTCAGGTCGCTGCGGGGGACCTCGCGCAACTCGCCGCGTTTCGCTGCAGCTCCGGATCTGCCTGGGAGGATCATGTTGAAACCCAGATCCGGGGGCCGCTGCCGCGCCGGTACCTCTCCGCGCCGCCGTCATTCGACGCTCGCATGCTGCTCGGCTTCGACGTTCGCGGCGAGATCGTCGTCGTCGGTGCTCATCACATCGAGCCGACACTCGTTCCCGACGTCGGCTACACCGAGGTGGTCGGCGTCTCGCTCGGCGTCCGCGGGACGCTCGTGCAGCTTCCAACCGGCGACAGCACATCGCTCGGGGCATTCATGCTGCTGACGATCTTCAGGCAGATGCGCGCACTCGGCCGCCATCCTCGGACGTTCGCCCGCGTCGACAAGCGCAACGTCCGCAGCCTCGCCCTCTGCGATCGGGTCGGCCTGACCGACCAGCGTCCCGATCCCAACGACGCGATGCTCGTGCAACGCTGGGGTGAGCTTCCCGCGTAGGGCCCAAGAGCGCGGCAAATCCGCGCGACTCGAAAGCGCCTATTTGCAGGGCATGACAGGCGTAAGGTCGACACGACCTCGACCCGCGCCGCGCGACGCTCGCGAGCGCGAACGCGACGGAGGCGAGGCACGCGCGGAGGCCCGCGGGCATCCCGAGGACGTACCCCGGAGGTGGTGCGATCCACCAGGCACGCGCCGCCGAGGCGAGGCACGTGCCGGCGTCATCTTCGTGATGGCTTGCCGGAGCTCTTCGCCGGCGGGCGCCACTCGCCGGCAAGGACCGCGTACAAGATGCGGTCCTCCCTGCCGGACTCGCGCGGGCGCAGGCGTCGCAGGAGCCCCTCGCGCTCGAAGCCGAGGCGCTCGAACATCGCGATCGACCGGGCATTCTCCGGATGCACGACCGCCTGGATCCGCTGCATCTCGAGGTCGCGAACGCCCCACTCGATCAGCAGGGCAAGCGTGCGGGTCGCGAGACCGCGCCCCCTGGCCTCCGGCGAGAGCAGGATCGTGACCTCGCCGAGCTCGGGATCCCGTAGCTCGGGGCGGCGGATGTCGCAGGAGCCGACCACGCCGGCGGACCGCACGTCGACGATCGCGAGCGCGATCGACCGCCCGGCCCGCCGGGATTCCTCCGCTGCGGCGATGTACTCAAGCGCTCCTGCGGGTGTGTCGCCGGCCGGCACTCCCGTCCATCGCACGATGTCCGCGTCCGCACCCCATGTCGCCTTGATGGCCGCGTCCTCGCGGCGCAATGGGCGCAGCAGCACCACGCCATCGCCGAGGTTCGGCTCGGGGATGGCAGCCGCACACACTCAGTCCTCGAATCCGTCGAGGTCTGGAAGCGTTCGCCTCAGCGCCTCGAGCAGACGGGCGTTGTCCGCGGGCGTGCGCACGGCCACGCGCAGATGTGCTCGGCCGTCGGCGATGCGGGCGGAGACGTCCTTGATCTCGATGGCGTGTCGCGCGAGCAGGCGCGCGCGCAGGCGCGTTCCGTCCGCCGCGGCGCTGCCGAGCGTGAAGAGGACGAAGTTCGCGCCGCTCGAGTGCACGACCTGCACGCCGTCGATCGCACGCAACCCGGCTTGCAGCTCATCCCGATCCGCGATAGTGCGCGCGATCGACGCTTCGAGCTGCGGCCGGAACTTCAACAGCAGCTCGAGCAAGTACTCCGACATCGCGCCGATTCCCCACACCGGAAGGTGCGCATCGATCCGGGCGCGCACCTCCGGATCCGCCGTGTACAGGAACCCGAGGCGCAGCCCGGGAACGCCGAGCACCTTGCTCAAGCTCGTGAGGACGACGACGTTCGTAAGTGGATCGCGCTCGAGGCGCTCGGTCAGCGAGGGCTGGCCGCTGAACGCCACGAACGACTCGTCGGCGAGAAACCGCGTCCCCGGGTGCCTGGCGGCAAGAGCGTGCAGGTCCGCCGTGTCGAGCGTGGTGCCGGTCGGGTTGTTCGGGTTGACCACGACGACGGTGTCGTTGTGCGCCGCGAGCCGGTCGACGACTGACAGGTCGATGCCCGGAGCGTCGTCGTAGCGCTCGCCGTGAGGGAACGCGCGCTCGTACTCGCCGAACGTCGGGTCGGGCACGGCGACGCGGCCGGCCGGAAGGATCTCGGCCAGCCATGGGAACGCTTGCGAGGCTCCCGCCAGCGCCCGCACCCGTTCGGGCCGGCAGCGCAGCGCCCACGCGAGCTTGCGGTCCACGACGGCCTGCCTGGACCCGTAGCTGGCCACGAGCTCGGGCAGCGCGTGGCCCATCGCGGCGAGCATCCCGTCCGTTGGGAAGTAGCGGTTCGCCATGAACCCGAAGTCGAGGATCTCGAAGCTCCAGTGCCCCCCCAACGCGTCGTCGAGGATCTCCGACCGCCGGTCCGGCTCGAACAGAAAACGCGCCGCCTCCAGGTCGTTGGGATCGTCCACCTCGATCCAGGACCCGGGGGGGACCTCGACGGCCGCGATCCGCTGCCGTGGAAGGTCGACGAGCTTGGCCAGCACCAGCTCGTAATAGGAGCCGGCGTCGACCGCCTCGGCGTACCAGCGGACCATCGGACGCAGCGCGCCCTCGACGAACCCGCTCTCGAACCGGTAGAGGTTCAGCGTCTTGCGCTTGTCCGCGTACACGAACCCCGGGCCCTGGGTATGCGGCGGGTGGACCGCGCTCACGACGCCGTCCGAGACCGAGACGACCGTCCCGTCCATCCCCGTCCGGTAGGTGTCGACGAGCGCCACGTTGCCCGGGCGCAGCAGCAGGGAGAACACGCCGGACTCGACCAGCAGGTCGCACTCGGCCAGCACGAGATCTCCGTCGGCGACGTCGATCGCCTCCAGCGCCAGCGCCAGCGAGACGACGTTGTTGGTCGTCGCGTAGTCGGTGTTCTCGAGGAATTGCAGCCCGCCGTCGGGGAACCTGTCGAGCAGATAGGCACGGACCTCGCTGGCGCGGTATCCGGTGACGACGGTGATCCGGCGCACCCCGATGCTGTGCAGCCCCTCGACGATCCGCCCGAGGATCGTCGTGTTGCCGACCGTCAGGAGCGCCTTGTGCGTGTCGTCGGACAGGGGCCGCATCCGGCGCGCACGTCCCGCCGCGAGGATCACCGCTTGTAGGTCCGTCATGCCCCGCGCCGGAGGGGCTCGGGGATGGCGTGCGCGACGCCGAGCTCCGAGGCCAGCTCGAGCGCCGACGCCCGGGCGTCCGGGGTGGCGACCTCGAGCGCCCGCGTCAGGTCGGTCCGGGCGCGGTCGCCCGGCGCATCGCTTGCCCCGACGTGAAGGGCAACGTCGAGGAGCCGCATCGCCGAGCCAAGCACCGCGACTTCAGCCCCGCCGACGATCATGCTCCCGCCGTCTCGCTGCGCGAACTCCCAGACTCGCTCCGCCGGCACGTCGAGCATGCCAGGCAAGGTCTTGTGGAGGTCGACCGTCGCCCCGTCCGCCTCCCGCGT
This sequence comes from uncultured Actinomycetes bacterium, assembly GCA_963766525.1. Lineage (GTDB taxonomy): Bacteria > Actinomycetota > Thermoleophilia > Solirubrobacterales > Solirubrobacteraceae > CADCVQ01. The sequence goes on along the minus strand of CAVYAX010000014.1, from coordinate 127,611 downwards.
GAAGCGCAGCGGACCATCGGCATGCGGACGCGCGTGCGCCTGAGCCGTGAGGCCGCGAGCGGCCAGGATCCGGGGTGCTGCCGCGTGACCTGCCGGCCCGACCAGGAGATCGGCGTGGCAGCCCGATCCTCGGTCGGGCTCGTCCGGATGAAGCCAGCGGCGGGCCGGATCCGACAACAGGATCGGCCGCACGCCGGCGTCCGCGAATGCTGCGACGACCTCGGCCGTCCATGTGTCGAGTCGCATGCGCTGTGCGACGTCGTCGCGCTTGCCGGAGCTCGCCTGCGCGCGACGCTTGACCGTCGCGGGCCTTGCACCGTCGCCCACGGCGTCGCCGTCAAGAGCCCTGTCCAGACGCTCGAGCAGGTCGCCGGCGATCTCGCTGGCCTCGGGCCGGCTGCCCGTCAGCGTGACGCAGCTCGAGGCGACGGTCTTGACCGTCGCCAGGGCACGTCGCGGGTGCTCTCGCGCCATGATCACGCTGTCGAGGAGGGTGAGCATCGCGGCGGCTCCGCGCACGACCGTCGGGCGCCAGTCGGCACCCGCCTGAAACGATGTCGCGACGACCAGCGCGATCCGCAAGGGCGGCTGCGCCTGCGTCCCCGCCGGCGACCCGATGCACCTCGTCAGGCTCGGTTCGCGTCGCACCGAGGGCGCACGAGCGTACGAGCGCACGCGGCCGTCGGCGGCGATCGGGGCGTACTCGTCGGAGTAGTAGACGGCGCCCCTGTCCACGAGCGCGGCGACCAGCGAGGTCTTCCCCGTGCCCGATCGGCCCGGCAGGAGGATCGCCCTCCCGCGCCAGCCGACCACACCGGCGTGCACGAACATCTCCTCCGTCGCTCGACGCGCGACGCCCACGTCGATCTGCGCGCGCAGCCAAGCAACGGCCTCCGACGCGGTGAGGAACGTGCGTCGCTGCTCTCCCTCGACGCCGACCGACACGCCGCCGTGCTGACCCGGCTCGACGACGAACGCGACCTGCACGCCGTCGTCGACACCACCGATCATCTCTGCGGGCATGAGCGCGGCGATGCGATCGGCGATGGCGAGCGAAGACGTGTCGCTCACGGAGATGCCGACGCCGAAGCCGCTGACGACGAGCACGACCTCCTCGCGGGGATCCACCGCGTCCGCCGGCCTGACCGGCGCGGCACGCGACCGGCTGGCGCGAGCGGTCACACCGGAGAAGGTCCGCACCCTGGGCGCAGTGAAGCCGGCCGCCACGAGCCGGCGAACAAAGGAACGCCGGCGCCCAACGGCTGCCGGCCGCTCGGCGGCGAGATCCGGGAGCATCCGCAGGAGCCCGAGATCGACGAGCCGATCGATGCAGCCGGTCGTCTCCGCGAGCGGCGTAGCGGTCAGGTCGAACGCCTGCTCGAGGCCGAGCGCCATCTCGATCGCCGACGTCGCGCCCGTGGACATCACGTACACGAGGGCCGCGGTGTTGTTGAGATAGTGCACCTGCGGGGGGTGAGGCTGGAAGATCACCAGGCCGTCGTCGACCTCGTCGACGTCGACGGTGACGGCCTGCGACGGCCCGACCTCGCGACCCTGACCCGGTGCGATCGGTGGCGGCGCCAGCAAGACGGGCGGCAGGCCGGGGGCGCCTTGAGCCCGGCGGTATCGCCGCGGCTTGGGCTTCGACCAGCCCGGGCCATACACCCTTCTGACATATTCGAGCGCGGCTTGCTCTGACACACAGGACAACCGCAGGGCTCCGAACTCGCAACGCCGGAGGCTGTCGAAGCTGCCCGCTTCGAGGTACGCCGGCGGCCAGTTCTTGCGGTACTGCAAGAGGTTGTATGCCCATGCTCCGTCGATCAGGCTCATGGGGAAGACATCCACAAATGGGAAGTGGAACAGATACCCCGTCCTGCGGCCGTCCAAGGGGAACACCCGCATGACAGAGCTCTCGTATTCGCAGAAGCCGAAGCCGCGCGCGTGCAAGAAGGGCGTCGCTTCGGCCTGCAGCAGTGCGACGTCCTGCTGACGAATGGCAAGATCGCCATCGTTGTCCCACGGGATCATCCCGCGATGTCGCACGGCGCCGAGCAAGGTCCCCGCGACCATGGAATACGGGATCCCCAGACGGCCGAGCAGGGTGTCCGTGACGTCCAGGGTCCGATACACGCCGTCCAGGATCCAAGCCGGCGTCCTCGGAATATTGGGATATTCGGTGACGACGGTCATGGCGCCGCGCCCCGCGTGGGGGCTTTTAGATCACGTAACGGACCGCTAATACCGCGTCCTCCTCCTCAAGCAGCGATTGCTCGCTCGCGACCCGCGGGAAGGTCATCGAGCGCTCGGTAGCTGCGGTCGGCGATGCGGTGGTCCAGGTACTGGTCGACGTCCGCGTGCTCGACGAGAAACGCGTCCATCTCCGGGCCGTCCTCGGCGGGCAGCTCGAGCAGGACGCGCTCGTACGCGCTGCCGGCCACCGCGACCGCATGTGCACGCGTCAGGCCCCGGGGGACCTGGAGGACGATGCTGCCGTCCGTGAACTCGTACGACCGCGACCCGTCGCCACCGCCCAGGCAGAGCAGATCCCACGGTCGCCCGGCGAGATCCCGGACGGCATCGGCGAGGATCGCCAGCGACTGGTCGATGAACATCACGCCGTCGCGCAGCACCAAGACGTTCGCGTAGCCGCGGCGCAGAGCGGTGGCGATCATCGAGCGAAACGACAGCACGGCTGCTCGGCGCTCGTCGTCGCCGTCGAGCAAGGGGAACCGCTCCACGCGCCAAGCGATGTCGAGCACCGCGAAGCGCTCGTCCATCTCGTCCCAGCGATCGACGTCGCCGTCGGCGTTCAGGCAGAAGATCGCGTCGAAGAACGTGAAGGGGTTGTCCACCTGGTGCTTCGTCCGGCTGATCGCCGCCTCGGCATGGCCCGCCCCGAGGTGGCCGCGGAAATGCGCGTCGATCTCGCGCGTGTCCCAACCGACCTCGGCCCAGCCGAGGTGGTAGTTGCGGATGCGGTCCTGCCAGTCGGCCGGGTACGGGACACCCCCCGGGCGCGAGAAGCGATGCCCCCACGCCAAGGCCGGTAGGCACATCGCGCGCCCGCCGCCACGGCGGAACTTCTCGTGAAGGTAGCCCTCTTCCCCGCCGAAGCCGCGAAACCGCGCGTTCAGCCCGGGCCACGCCTCGCGCCGGCACGCAAACAGCCCCAGCCCCTGCATCGCGATCTCGAACGGCTCGCCGCTCGCGTCGTGCACGCGCTCGTCGGTCTCCCACTGCCCGTACATCCCTCCGCCCCAGGCTGGCTTGAAGTGGGTTCCGACGATGCCGTCGAAGGTGTCGTCGAGCAACGGCCCCTGGACGATGTCGCGCGACTCGGGATCTGCGTCGAAGTACGCAAGCAGCGCACGGAGCGCTCCCGGCCGGACGAGGATGTGCGGGTCGACGCACATGACGATGTCGGCTGCGGCCTCGCGGAAGATGAGGTCCCGCACCGCCGTGCCGCGGAACCCGCGAAACGGGACATACCGAAAGTCGGGAATCTTGTCTGTAAGCGCGCGGAGCGCCGCGGCGGTCTTGCCCTCAGGGTGGTTGTCTACCACCATGAACGAGATATCCGCGAGCACCTCGGGGTGGGCGAGACGCATGGCCTGGACGGTGAAGTACACGCCGTCGAAATCGTCGTACGTCGCCATCCCGACGCACAGGCGCTTATGCGGGCCCGGCGCGCTCGGGCCCGGGATCGCGCGGCGTGCGTCCTCGGCGCTCGCGAGTTGCCCGACGAGGCGCTCGAGCACCTTGCGAGCATTCTCCATGGCCCAAGAATAAATGCGACGACTAGGGGCGGCGGCCAGCTCGGGGCGTGCGGGAGCTCGCGTTACGCCCGTCTAGGTCGTCGTAAACGTCGTCGTAGACGTCGTCGACGTCGACGTCGACGTCGTTGTCGTCGTCGTGCCGGATCCCTGGGCGGCAGCCGACTGGACGAGGATCGTGTCCACCACCGGTAGCAGCGCGATAGCTGTGGCCGAAAGGCCGAGTCTCCGAATCACGGCACGGCGGCTGACGCCCACCTGTGGACGCTCGTCGTCGACGATCACCAGCGACGCCTCGACCAACTCCGCCAGGGCGAGATTGACGATCGCCGTGTCGGCCGGCAGCCCGACGTCCTGCAGCGCGGCGACCATCTGCGCTCGGGTGGTCACGCCATCGCACAGGTCGAAGATCAACGAGGCCGTCTGGTTCAGGGCGTGCGCCTCGTTGCAAGACGGGACGAAGACGACCATCTCGGCTCCGCACCGTTCGATGAGCAAGTCGTCCACCCGAGTCGCCATCCTGCAAGGTCCCTTCGTTTCTTGTCTCTCTGGGTCGACTTCCCCTCTGTCGGCCGAACATACCAGACCTGCCTCTGCCCGCTCGTCGGCCTCGCGCTACGCTGCGCCGATCGGTCCTGCCACTCCGAGCCGCGCCAGTGCGGGCGGGCGCCATGCAACGCCGCGGCCGGCGCACGTGCGAGCCGCGCGCCGCCTCGCGCTCGAGCACACCCTCGTCGAAGTCGTCTCCGCGCTGACGGCCCGCGGCGTGCGATCGCTTGTCCTCAAGGGCCCGGCCTTCGCCCGCTGGCTGTACGACAATCCGAGCGACCGCACCTGCGGCGACCTCGACCTCCTCGTCGCGCCCGATGACGTCGGCACCGCCCGCTCGGCGCTTGCGGGGCTCGGCTTCGAGCCGCTGCCGGCGGGCACGCACGCGCACGAGCGCACCCATGACGAGCGCTGGCTGCGCGGCGGGGCGCGGCCCATGGCCGTGGAGCTGCACCACACACTGCCGCTCGCCGGTGCCTCGCCTGCCGCGCTGTGGGCCCGCTTCAGCGCTGGCGCGAGCACGCTCGAGACCGCGTCCGGATCCGTCGAGGCGCCGGGTCCCGCCGCCTCTGCCCTGCTCGTCGCGATGCACGCCGCCTGGCATGACCAGGCCGCTGCCAGGCCGCAAGAGGACCTCGCGCGCGCGCTGCGGCGAGTCGACCCGGCGACGTGGCGCGCTGCCGCGTCGCTGGCGCGGGAGCTGGACGCCGAGCCCGCGTTCGTCGCCGGGCTGGGCCGCGTCGCCGGCGGACGCGACTTGATCGGAGAGCTCGGGCTCGGGGACGTGCGCCTCCCGCGGCACCTGCGGCTGCTCGGCGGGACGCGCCCGCACACCGCGGCCGGCATCGAGGCTGTTCTCAGCACGCCCGGAGTGCTCGCGCGCGCCAACCTCGTCGCGGTGAAGCTCGTTCCCTCGACCGGATTCATGCGTGCCGCCTACCCGCTCGCTCGCCGGGGCCGCCGCGGCCTCGCCGCGAGCTATCTGTGGCGCCCGCTGGACCTGCTGCTCCATCTGCCGAGCGGTCTCGCCGGCTGGCTCAGGGCGGCGCGCGAATCGTGAGCTTCGCGCCCGGACCGCCGCTGACCGACACCGCCGTGCGCGTCGTGCTGCTCGGCAGCGGCGAGCTTGGCCGGGAGGTGGCGATCGAGGCGATGCGGCTTGGCTGCGAGGTGCTGGCGGTCGATCGCTACGCGGGCGCGCCCGCGCAGCAGGTCGCACAGCGCCACGCGGTGATCGACATGACCGACCCGGTCGCGCTTCGGGAGGTGCTCGAGGCCGAGTGCGCGCGGCCGTGCGCGCGGCTGCTCGTCGTGCCCGAGCTCGAGGCGATCGCGACGCCGGTGCTGCTGGAGCTCGAAGCGCAAGGGCTGCACGTCGTGCCGACGGCGCGCGCCGCGCGGCTGACCATGGACCGTGAGGGGATCCGGCGGCTGGTCGCCGAGGAGCTTGGGCTGGCGACGTCCGCGTACCGCTTCTGCGACACCGAGGAGGAGGTTCGCGACGCGGTCGCCGCGCTCGGCGTGCCGTGCGTCATCAAGCCGGTGATGTCGTCGTCGGGCAAGGGGCAGTCCGTCATCCGCTCCGACGACGAGGTCGCGGCCACGTGGAAGTACGCGCAGGACGCCGGCCGCACCGGCGCCGGGCGCGTGATCGTCGAGGCGTTCGTCGACTTCGACTACGAGATCACGCTGCTGACGATCCGCCACGCGGGCGGCACCTCGTTCTGCGCGCCGATCGGTCACATCCAGGTCGACGGCGACTACCGCGAGAGCTGGCAGCCGCACGCGATGGAGCCCGCGGTGCTCGACGCCGCGCGCGAGCTGGCGCGGGCGGTGACCGACGCGCTGGGCGGGACCGGGATCTTCGGCGTCGAGCTCTTCGTCCAAGGCGGCGAGGTGATCTTCAGCGAGGTCTCCCCGCGCCCGCACGACACCGGCATGACGACGATGGCGACCCAGGCGCTGAGCGAGTTCGCGCTGCACGTCCGCGCGATCCTCGGCCTGCCGATCCCCGCCGGCGAGGTGCCGCTGCTGTCAGCGGGCGCGTCGGCCGTGTGCCTCGCGACGGCGCAGGGCGACGCGCCGAAGATCTCCGGTGTCGCCGACGCGATGGCGGTCGACCCCGGCGTCGAGGTTCGCGTGTTCGCCAAGCCCGACGCGCGGCCCAACCGCCGCATGGCCGTGGCGCTCGCCCGCGGCGAGGACGCAGCCTCCGCGCGGAAGATCGCGCGTGCCGCGGCAGCGTGCCTGCGCGTCGATTAGGCCCCAGCCGGTCGTCAGGACTGCGCTATCACCGGTTACACCGTGTCAGCTGGTCGTCAGGCCGGCGCGCATCGCCCACAGCGCGGCCTGCGTGCGGTCGGTGACGCCGATCTTGCGACACGCCGCCGACAGCGTGTTGCGGACCGTCTTGTGGCTGATGCCCAGCCGCAGCGCGATGACCTTGTTCGCGTGCCCGGCCGCGACGAGCGTGAGGATCTGGCGCTCGCGGTCGGTGAGCTCGACGATCGCGTCGCGGTCGCGACGGGCCGCGAGCACCTCGCGCGCGGCACGCGGGTCCAGCGGCGCGTCGCCCGCCGCCGCCGCGCGCACCGCCCGCAGCAGCTCGTCGGGCTCGGTGTCCTTCAGCAGGTAGCCGACCGCCCCGGCCTCCAGCGCCTCGAGGATCCGCGGGCGGTCGCCGAACGAGGTCAGCACGACGATCCGGGCCGCCGGGTTCTCGGCGACGATCCGGCGCGTCGCGGCCGCGCCGTCGAGGTCGGGCATCTCGAGGTCGATCAGCACGACGTCGGGCCGCAGCTCGCGCGCGAACGCGACGCCCTCCTCGCCGCCCCCGCCGCCGCCACGACCCGCACGTCGCCGTCGGCTTCGAGCAGCCCGGTGAGGCCCGCTCGCAGCGCGGGATGGTCGTCGACGACGAGGACCTCGATCACCGCGGAAGCCGCGCCCGGACGACGGTGCCTGCGCCCGGCGCGGATGCGACCGCGAGCTCGCCGCCCGCCTGCTCGACGAGGTCGCGCATCATCGCGAGGCCGAGATGGCCGTCCGGCGGCGGCTCGCCGAGCGGGTCGAAGCCGCGCCCGTCGTCGGCGACATGGACGAGGAGCTCGTCGCGGCCCACCTCCGCGATGCGCAGCTCCACGTGCGACGCCGCGGCATGCGTGACGACGTTGCGCAGCGCCTCCTGCACGACGCGAAACACGAGCGCGGCATCCTCCGGCGCCAGCTCGAGGTCATCGGGAAGCGAGGCGTCGACCGCGATCTCCCGCCGCCGGACCGTCTCGAGCAGGTCCGCGAGCGCGCTCGCGAGCCCCGCGCGCTCGAGGTTCGGCGGGTAGATGTCGACGAGCACGTGGCGCAGCACGCGCGTCGTGCGCCGGCTCTCGGCGGCGACCTCGTTCAGCCGCGCGGCGGTCGCGTCGTCGCCGCGGCCGCCCGCGGTGCGCGCGACGGCGGCAAGCGACATCGACATCCCCGCGAGGTCCTGCACGACGCCGTTGTGCAGGTCCGTCGCCAGGCGGCGACGCTCGCGATCGGAGGCGGCGACCGCGCGCTGCAGGAGCTCCTGCTCCTTGCGCCGCGCCGCCCGCACGCGCCGCATCAACCGCAGCGCGAGCGGCAGGTTGACGAGCTGGAGCAGCAGCACGCCGCCGATGAGCACCGGGGCGAACGCGCTCATCAGGGCGCGGCTGTCGGCCGAGACGGACTCCAGACGCCGGCACGACTGCACGATGAGGCGCCGGCCGCCGGTGGTCACGATCGGCTCGTAGACGTCGAGCAGGCGGGGTCCCTGACGAGCCGGGGCAGCGCGCGGGCAGCCATCACCACGAACCCCACCGTGGCGATCGCCGGCGCCGGGCGCTTCAGCGCCGACGCGCTCGCGCTGCGCGGCAAGGAGCGCCCGCGCTGGATGCGCCACACGATCGCCCAGCAGTAGCTCGCCGGCGCGCCCGGCCGGGGCCTGCGCGCCCGGCCGGGCCGCTGGAGCTCCGGAAGGAATCCTGCCCCCGCGCGGGAACGTCCTCGCATGACGCCGGACGAGCCCGATCGGGATGCCGAGAACGAGGAGGAGCCCGAGCCGGGCCGCCCGCGCGCGGTCCTCGTCATCGGCGACGGCGACCTCAGCGACGAGACGGCGCGCGCGCTCGAAGCATCCGGCGCGCGCGTCGTGCGGCTGCGCGAGCCCGAGGAGAGCGAGGTCCGCGACGCGCTCGCCGGCGAGTCGATCGACTCGGTCGCGGTCGTCGCAGGCTCGGACGCGATCGTCCTGCGGATGGCGCTCATGGTGCGCGCCGTCTCGACCGACGTCCCGCTGCTGCTGACGATCTTCGATCCCACGATGGCCGAGCAGGTCGCCGACGCGGTGCCGAACACGCATGTCACGTCGCTCGCGGAGATCGTCGCGCCGTCGCTGGCCGGCCCGTGCATCGAAGAGCGCTTCGTGACCGTCACCTTCGATGACGACGGCAAGCCGGTCGGCCTGATCGAGCGCGACGGCGGTGTCGTGGAGGAGCGCATCGAGTCCCCGCGGCCGCGGCGCGCGGAGGCGCTCGCGCGTGCGCTGTTCACGCCGTATGACCGCAGCGCGGGCATGCTGCTGTACGGCGCCATCGGGTTGATCGCGATCTTCACGATCGAGACCGTGACGGCGGTGTTCACGCTCGACCAGAGCGCGGTCGACGCGATCTACGGGTCCGCGAAGACGCTCGTCACCGTCGATCCGAACCCGGAGGTGAAGGACGGCCCCGGCTGGTACAAGCTCTTCACCTCCGCGACGATGCTCGTCGCCCTGTTCTTCGCGGCCGCGCTCACGGCGGGCCTCGTCAACCGCGTGGTGCAGCGGAGCCTCACGGGGCTCGTCGGCCGCCGTGCCGTGCCGCGCCGCGATCACGTCGTCGTCGTCGGCCTCGGCCAGGTCGGGATGCGGCTGTGCCTGCTCCTGCGCGCCTGCAAGATCCCGCTCGTCGCGGTGGAGTCCGACGAGGAGGGCGAGAGCGTCGGCATCGCCAAGGAGCTCGGCCTGCCGGTGGTCATCGGCCGTGGCGCCGATCCCTCGGTCATGCGGCGGCTGTCGCTGCACAAGGCGCGCGCGGTCGCCGCGGTGACCTCCGACGACCTCGACAACATCTCCGTCGCCATGACCGCTCGCGGGATCCACGCCGACATCCGCACCGTGCTGCGCGTCGGCGACGGCGAGGTGGCCAACGAGACGCGCTCGCTGCTCGCGCTCGGGCTCGTCCGCGACGTCCACCGGCTCGCCGCCACCCTGCTCGCGGCGAAGATCCTGGGCGGCGACGCCGACAGCGTCGTCTGCCTCGGCGACGACGCGCACCTGCGCTTCCCCGACGGCAGGCTCGAACGCGCCGAGCTCGACGTGCTCGCCGGCTGACCGCCGCCCAGACGCCGAGCCGCCACCCATGCCCCGCTATACCTAACCGCGTGCGCGCACTCGTCGCAGGAGCCACCGGCTTCATCGGACAGGCCCTGTGCGAGCGGCTCGTCGGCGACGGCGTCGCCGTTCGCGCGCTGGTCCGCGACGCCGGACGCACCCGCGGGCTGCCCGTCGACGCGCTCGAGCTGCACGAGGGCGACGTGCTCAAGCCCGAGACGCTCGCCGGCGCGGGCGAGGACGTCGACGTCGCGTACTACCTCGTGCACTCGATGGGCCGCGGATCGGGCGCCGGCGACTTCGAAGCGCGCGAGCTGCGCGCGGCCGAGGCGTTCGCGCGCATGTGCGCCGACGAGGGCGTCGAGCGCGTCGTCTACCTCGGCGGCCTCGGCGACGAGCCGGGCTCCAAGCACCTGCGCAGCCGCCAGGGCACGGCGGTGGCGCTCGAACGCCACGGCCCGCCGCTGACGTACTTCCGCGCGGGCATGGTCGTGGGCGCGGGGAGCGAGTCCTACCGCACGCTGCGCCACCTCGTCGCGCGGCTGCCGTTCATGATCGCGCCGCGCTGGCTGTCGACGCCGACCCAGCCAATCGACATCGACGACGTCGTGGCGTACCTCGCGGCCGCGCCGCAGGTCGAGGCCTCGGCGGGCCGGGAGATCCAGATCGGCAGCCCCGACGTGCTCGCGTACGGCGCGATGCTCGACCGCATGGCGATCGCGCTCGGCAAGCGCCCGCGGCCCAAGCTGCCCGTGCCGCTGCTGACGCCGTGGCTGTCGTCGCTGTGGATCGGGCTCGTCACGCCCGTCGACGTGCAGGTGGCCAGGCCGCTCATCGAGGGCCTGTCGACCGAGACCGTCGTCACCGACCCGGCCGGCGCGGCGCTGTTCGACATCGCGCCGATCGGCTTCGACGAGTCGCTGCGCAAGGCGGTCGCGTCGGAGCCGACGACGGAGCGGCGGATGCCGGGGCCGGCCCCGTGAGCGACGGTTCGCGCTGGCGATCGCGCCCGGGCCGCGTCATCATGGCGACCATGCCGGGTCGTATCTCAGCCGTCCTCGTCGTGCTCGCCGCGAGCTTCGCGCTGACGAGCTCGATGGCCGGCGGGGCGAGCGGCAGCGCCGAGGTGCGCGATCGCGCGACCGCGTGGGCGGTGGGCCAGAACGGCCTGCATGAGATCGGCACGTCGAACTGCGGGCCGCAGATCAACCGCTGGGAGCGCGAGATGGGGCTCAAGGTGCCGCCGTGTCGCGTGTGGTGCGGGGCGTTCGTGCACCAGGCCTTCCGCCAGGCGGGCGTGCAGCTCTCCCGCAGGCTCATCGATCCGCACCTCTCCTTCGGCGATGCGGTGGCCGGGCGCCGGGGCCTGCGCAAGATCGCGATCGGCCAGATCCAGCGCGGCGACATCGTGTTCTACAAGTTCCGCGAGGGCGTGAAGGCCTCGCATCTCGCGATCGCGCGCGGCAAGCCGCGCAACGGGAAGCTGGACACCGCCGAGGGCAACACGAGCCACGCCGTGCGCCTCGAGACTCGCGGCACGCAGTACATCGTGCTCGCCGCGCGGGTCACCGGCGACGCCTGATCGCGGCGGCGCGCCCGGGCGCGGTGAGGGCCGTAGAACGACGAAGGCCGTCCCCGCCGGCCTGCTGACAGGCGACGGAGACGACCCGGTTTCCTGCTAAGCGTCGTCGTCCGCGGCCGCGTCGTCCGCGGGCGCGGGGTCACCGCCGGAGGAGTCCTCTTGCGCTGCCTGCGCCCCTTGATCCATGGCCTCGTTGGCGCGCGCCTCGGTGAGCTGGTCGGCGCCGGGCACCTCCGGGGCGTCCGGGATGTCCATGAGCTCCTCGGCCGTGACAGCCGGCTCGTCGGCCGTCTGCACCTCGCCGCCCAGATCCGCGAGATCGACGGCGTCGTCGCCGCCCGCGTCGTCGCCTCCCGCGTCGGACACGTCCGCTACGTCGACAGCGTCGTCGCTGGCCTCCGAATCCGGGGCCTCCTCCGTCTCGTCAAGCATGTGCCTCTCCCTTGTTGCTGGTCGGCTTGCCTCTACCCGCTCGGAGCGGGAACTGAGCACACGGACGACGTGAGGTCATCGGCGGAGGCGACGCGATCTGAAGGCGGCGCCTGGACATTTTCGGCATCCGGGCGAATTGGGCTCAACACCGAGCCCCGGCGGACCGATACAGCCGCCATGAGCCTTCAGGGCGAGCAGCTCGCCACGCCCGTACCCACCGATCTTGACGTCGAGCAGGCGCTGCTGGCGCTCGCCGACGGCCGCTATGTGCTGAGCACCCCGGACGGCGTCGTCGCCGAGTGCGGCGTCGGCGTCGTCGCGCTGCTGGGCGAGTCGGCCGACCAGCTTGCCGGCCGGCGGGTCGCCGACGTGCTCGCCTCGTCCGCCGACCCCGCGCAGCGCGCCGCGTTCGATCGCGCCCTGACCGGGGCGCGCGAGGACCACGCCTTCCCGACCGCGACCGCCGGCCACGGCGTCCGCTCGCTGCGGCTCGTCGTCGTGTGCGTCCCGCTCGCGCTCGGCTGGGAGTTCACCTCGCTGCTCGGCGAGCTCGGCTCGCGCGATACCGACACCTGGGACCCCGAGGCGCTGCGCCTGCGCCACGAGCGCGCCCTCGAAGCGGTCGAGCGCGTCGTCCAGACGGGGGCTCAACCCGATCCGGGCGGCCGCCTCGCGGGGATCCTCGTCATCGTCCGCGACGCCGATGCGCCGCCGCTCACGCGCGAGGATGTCGGGCAGCGGATGTCCGAGCAGCGCGCGGCCGCGCGGGCCGCGGCCGAAGCGGCGCGGCGCCAGGTGCTGGGTCTCAGCGCGCGGCGCATCACCGACGGGCCGGACGGTCCCGCGGGGCTCGAGGACCTCGTCGAGCGCGCGCACAAGCTGCGCGAGCGCGTCGAGGAGGCCGAGCGCGAGGCCGCCGAGGCGCTGCTCGAGCGCCAGCGCGCGCTCGCGCGACTGGCCGCCGCGGAGGCGCAGCTCGAGGTCGAGCACGAGCAGGCCGAAGCCCGGGTCGCCGCGGCCCGCGAGGAGCTCGAGGTCCAGCAGGCGCAGGCGGAGGCGCGGGTCGCCGCGGCCCGCGAGGAGCTCGAGGTCCAGGCGCAGGCGCAGGCGGAGGCGCGGGTCGCCGCGGCCCGCGAGGAGCTCGAAGCCGAACGCGCGCAGCTCGCGGCCGCGCGCCAGGAGCTCGACGCCGGCGCGCAAACGCGCGTGCTCGCCGCCGAGTCGGAGCTTCAGGCTGAGCGCCGGCGCGTGCAGTCGCAGGTCGCCGAGGCGCAGGCCGAGCGCGAGCGCGCTCAGGCGCGCGTCGCCACGGCGGAGGCGGAGCTTCAGGCTGAGCGCCGGCGCGTGCAGTCGCAGGTCGCCGAGGCGCAGGCCGAGCGCGAGCGCGTGCTCGCCCGGCTCGCCGAGACGGAGTCCGCGCGCGAGCAGGCGCTGGCCCAGCTCGCGAGCGTGCAAGCCGAGCACGTCGCCGAGCACGAGCGCACGCTCGCCCTGGTCGAGACGGCGCATGCCGAGCGCGAGCGTGCGATCGCGCGGCTTCGCTCCGAGGAGGCGGAGCGCGAGCGGGTGCTCGCGGCGCTCGAGGCCGAGCAGGCCGAGCGGGTGCAGGCGCTCGCGCGGCTCGCTGCCGTGGAGGGCGAGCGCGACAGCGAGGCGCAGCGCCGAGCGGCAGCCGAGGCGCGCGCTGCGTCGACGCGCGAGACCGGCGACGGCCGCGTCGAGCAGATCGCGGGCGAGCGCGACGAGGCGCTTGCCGCCGCGGCCGCCGCCGAGGCCGAGGTCGTCGCCGCACGCGCCGCGGCCGCGGCGGCACAGGCCCATGCGCAGTCCGCCGAGGCGGCTGCCGAGGCCGCGCGCGCGGAGGCGCAGTCGGCGCATGGCGAGGTCGAGGCGGCGCGGGCCGAGGCGCATGCCGCGCATGCCGAGGCGCAGTCGGCGGCCGCCGCCGCGGACGCCGCGCGCGCCGAGACCGACGCCGCGCGCGCCGAGGGCGAGCGCCTGCGCCACGAGCTGCAGGCGACGCGCACCTCGATGCACGCGGAGCGGGCGTCGAGCGTCACGGCAGACGCGGAGATGGACGCGCTGCGCGCGGAGCTCGAGGAGGCCCAAGCCGACGTCGAGGTCGCGCGGGAGGAGTTGCGCGCCGCGCGCGAGGACGCCCAGGCCGCCCACGGCGAGAGCGCGCTGACGCGTGGCGAGCTGGCAGCTGTGCGGGGCGAGCTCGAGGCCGCGCGGTCGGCGCTCGAAGCCACACGGCGCGAGCTCGAGGCCGCGCGCGCCGAGCCGGCGGTGTCGCCCGCGGAGCTCGCGGCTGCGCACGCGGAGCTTGAAGCCGTCCGCTCGGAGCTCGAGACGCGGTCGCACGAGCTCGCGCGCACGCGGTCGGAGCTCACGTCGGGGGCGGACGACCTGTCGGGCCTGCGAGCCGAGCTCGAGGCGCGCGACGCCGAGATCGAGCGGATCGGCGCGGAGCTGCGGTCGACCGGCGGCGACACGGCGGCGTTGCGCACGGAGCTCTATACGGTCGGCGGCGAGCTGGATCGCGTGCGCGCGGAGCTCGACGCCCGCGCCGGCGAGCTGTCCGCGACGCGCGCCGAGCTCGATGATCGCGCGGAGGAGCTGGCGCGCGCTCGCGCCGAGGCGACCGCGCGCGGAGACGAGCTGCAAGGCGTCCGTGCCGAGCTTGACGGCCGCGCCGAAGAGCTGGCCCGCGCTCGCGCGGAGGCGACCGCGCGCGGAGACGAGGTCCACACCGTCCGTTCCGAGCTTGACGCGCGCGGCGAGGAGCTCGCCCGCGTTCGCTCCGACGCGGACGCGCGCGGCGAGGAGCTCACCGCCGTCCACGCCGAGACGAGCGCTCGCGCGGAGGAGCTGGCCGCCGTCGGCGCCGAGCTCGCCGGCCTGCGCGGGGAGCCACGAGCTGTCGGGCGTGCGCGACGCGCTCGCGCAGCGCGACGAGGACATGCGCGCGCTCAACGACGCCCTCCAAGCGCGGGCTTCCGAGCTTCACGCCCGCGACGGCGAGGCCGCGCGACTCGCGAGCGAGCTCGCGGACGCGGCGCGCCAGCTCGACGAGCGGGCCGCCGAGGTGCAGGCCCTGCGCGGCGAGCTCGGCGCACGCGACGCGCGGCTGTCGGGTGCGGTCGCCGATGCCGCGGGGCAGGCCGGTCAGCTCGCGGCGGTCCGCGACGAGGCCACGAGGCTGCGCGCCGAGCGCGACGCCGCGCAGCATGCGCTCGAGGTCATGAGCCACGAGCTCGAGAACGAGCGCGCCGACGCCGAGCGCATCCGCGCCGAGCGCGAGCAGGCGCGCCAGCGCGCGAGCCAGCTGCTCGACGAGGCCGAGAGCGCCCGCGCCGCCGCCGCGGCGATCCGCGCGGAGTTCGCCTTCGAAGACCCGGCGGAGGCTCCCTCAGCGGGGCCGAGGCTGGATTCGTCGGGGTCGTTCGCGCCGAGGACGGCGGGCTCGCCTGCGCCGGGCCCGGCCGGGCCCTCGGCGCCGTGGACGCCGGACTCCGCGGGAGCCTTCGCGCCGCGGACGCCGGACGCGCCCGGGTCCTTCACGCCGCGCACCCCGTTCCCCAAGCCGCTTCCGGATGCGCCGTCGCTGCCGGCCGCCGCGCAGGCCAACGGCTCCGCGCCCGAGCTGCCGCCGTGCGAGCCCGGGATGGCGGCCGCGCTCATCGGCCTCGACGGCACGTTCAAGCGCCTCGACGACGCGTTCTGCTCGCTGCTCGGCTGCGGCGAGGACGAGCTGCGCTCCGCGCGCTGGCCCTCGATCATCGATCGCGACAACCTCAAGGCCCACCGCGAGATCGCCCGCGCCCTGCGCGCCGGCGAGATCCAGAGCGCCGACATCGAGACGATCTACATGCACTCGGGCGGCCTGCTCGTCCCGATCGAGGGAACGGTCTCGATACTCCGCGACGCTGCCGGCCAGCCGGCGCACTACCTCTTCCGCGCCGACGTCCGTCGGACGTCGGGCGCGTCGCGCTACTGACCTTCGAAGAAGCCGGCGGCGCTGCGCGCGATGACGCGCGCCACCGTGACGAGCTCCGCGACCGACACGCGCTCGTCGACGGCGTGCGCAAGGCGCAGGCCGCTCGGGCCGAACAGCACGCACGGGATGCCGCGCTCGCAATACAGCCGCATGTCGCTGCCGTAGCCGACGCCGATCAGCGGCGGCGGCGTGCCGAGCTCCGCCGCCGCGGCGTCCTGCACGGCGCGCACCCATGGCGCGTCGAGTGCCGTCTCGGCGGATCCGAACTGGCCACCGTCCCAGGAGATCGCGACGGGCGGCCCGTGGTCGTCGGTCGCGGCGGCGACGGCCTCCTCGAAGCCCGCGCGGGCCTGCGCGATCGTCATCCCGACGGGCACGCCGAGGCGCCCTTCGAAGCGCAGCTCGTCGGGCACCTGGCTGGACCACGTGCCGGCGTGCACCTGGCCGACGAGCAGCGTGAACGGGAGTGGGTGCCCTTCGAACAGCGGGTGGCGCGGGAGGGCGTTGACCGCCGCCTCGTGCGCGTGCAGCGCGGCGTGGATCGGGACGTAGCGATCGATCGCCGAGACGCCCTGCAAGCGCAGGGCGGCATGCGCCGCGCGGCCGCGAACGATCCCGCTGAACGTCAGGGCTCCGCCCGACGCGCAGACGATCTGCAGCTCGGTCGGCTCGGGGATCAAGCACGCGGCGAAGTCGTGGTCGCGCTGCAGCGCCGCGAACGCCCCGAGCCCGCCGTCCTCCTCGGACGCCACCGCGTGCAGGACCACGTCGCCGGGCAGCGGCTCGCCGGCGCCGCGCAGCGCGACGAGCGCGTGGAGGATCGCCACGACGCCGCCCTTCATGTCGACCGACCCGCGCCCATGGACCGCGCCGTCGACGATCTCGCCGGACCACGGGTCGCGCTGCCAGGGCTCGGTGCCCGGGCCGACGACGTCGAGGTGGCCGTTGAGGCACAGCCTGGGCGCGGCCGGATCCGCGCCGCGCAAGACGATCTCGGCGCCGACGAGCTCGGTCCGCGGCGCCTCCTCGCCCGGATAGCCGGGATCCGCGCGCAGCGCCTCGAGGTCGTGCTCGACGAGCTCGGCCTCGAGCCCGTAGCCGCGCGCGAGCGCGACGAGCTCGGTCGCGACCGCCCGCTCGGTCCCCGTGACGCTCGGGATCCGGACGAGCCGGCTCAGGTCCCGGGCAATCGCCGCCGCGTCGACGAGCTCGACGGCCGAGGTCATCGACGCAGCGAACCGCCCTGCTCAGCCGGCAGCCGTGCCCGTGCCGATCGGGCAGCTCACGCCGGTGCCGCCGGCGCCGCAGTAGCCGCGCGGGTTCTTCGCGAGGTACTGCTGGTGGTAGTCCTCGGCGTAGAAGAACTCGGGCGCCGGCAGGATCTCGGTCGAGATCTCGCCGCGTCCGGCGGCGGTCAGCGCCTCCTGGTAGCGCGCAAGCGAGGCCTCGGCCGCGGCCTGCTGGGCGTCGGACGTCGTGTAGATCCCCGAGCGGTACTGCGTGCCGACGTCGTTGCCCTGGCGCATGCCCTGCGTCGGGTCGTGGCTCTCCCAGAAGCGCTTGAGCAGGTCCTCGTAGGAGATCTCCGACGGGCGGTAGACGACGAGCACGACCTCGTTGTGGCCGGTCTGCGCGCTGCAGACCTCCTCGTAGGTCGGGTTCGGCGTCATCCCCGCGGCGTAGCCGACCGCGGTGGTGTAGACGCCCGGCGCCTGCCAGAAGCTCTTCTCGACGCCCCAGAAGCAGCCCGCGCCGAAGATCGCCTGCTCGGTGTCCTCGGGAAACGGCCCCCGCAGCGGAGTGTCGAGGACGAAGTGGCGCTCGGGCACCGGCATCGGCTGCGAGCGGCCGGGCAGGGCTTTGTCGGGATCGGGCATGGCGGTCTTGTGCTTGGAGAGGAAGTTGAGCATTCGGTGCCCTTCGAAGTCGTCAAGTAGGTGACGTCAACGGTAGCGAGCAGTGCTTACGGGGCGATCACGTCAAACGCGCCGGGTTAGTACCGTCGCGGGCAGCATGGACGCCGCCGCCGGAGAACGTCCCGAAGGCAAGCCGGACGCCGGGATCGGCACGCTCCTGGCCGGCAACGGCGTGCGCGGCGTGGGCATGCTGCTCGTCTTCTTCACGCACCTGTTCCTGCTCGCCGACACCGAGCCGGACAACAACATGCGCTCCTACGGCTGGGCGGCGCCGATCCTCGGCCACATCGACCTCGGCCTCGCCGCGTTCTTCGCGCTCTCGGGCTACCTCATCGCGCGGCCGTTCGCGCGCCACTACGTCATCGGCACGCGCAAGCCCGGCCTGCGCTCGTACGCGCGCAACCGCGTGCTGCGCGTCGTCCCGGCGTTCTACCTCTTCACGGTGCTCGTGCTCCTGCGCTTCGGGTTCGACGGCACGCTGGAGCCCGGCCACGAGAACACGAGCAACGTCCTGCAGATCGCCGGCCAGTTCCTCTTCGTGCAGGGCCAGACCGGGGGGCCGGCCGTAGTCCCGATCGGGCCGGCGTGGTCGATCGGCGCCGAGGTCGGCTTCTACCTCCTGATCCCGGTCGCGGCGTGGATCGGGATGCGCGTGGCGGCGCGCCTCGACGGGCCCGAGAAGCGCGCGGCGCTCGGCGTCGCGGCCGTGGGCGCGGTCATGCTCGTCAGCATCGCGCTGCGCAACTACGACCAGTACCGCTTCGCCTGGCTCACGAGCCCCCCGGCGATCATGTACGTCTTCATGCCGGGCGTCGCGCTCGCGCTCGTCGAGCCGCTCCTGGCCGCCCGCCTGCGCGACCGCGCGAAGCCCGCCCGCCGGATCGCCTACGGCGCGTTCGCGCTCGCGGCGCTGCTCGCGGTGGTCTACGCGGCCACCGACTACGACCCGCGCCAGACGCCGATCCACCACGCGCTGGGCCAGCGCGCGCTGGTCGCCGTGCTCTGCTGCGGCCTGCTGATCGCCGGGCTGCTCGTCCTGCAGCTCGGCACCGGCGGCGGGCCGCGCCTGTTCACCAACCGCCTGATGCTGTGGATGGGCGAGCGGTCGTACTCGTTCTACCTCGCGCACATCTGGGTGCTGTACGAGCTCGACCACGCGCTCGGCGACGGCGAGAGCGTCTCGACGCGCGTCCTGATCATGGTCGCCGTCGCGCTCCCCGTCACAACCGCGATCGCCGCGCTCTCCTACAGGCATGTCGAGCGGCCGTTCCTCGAGCGCAAGCGCAAGGTCGTCGCGGGCGGCGACAGCCCCGGCGGCTCCGGCGTGCCTCCCGACGCGCACTCCGTCCCCGCTGCGGCCCGGGCGTAGCGGCCTCGCTAGTCTGCCCGCAATGGCCCGGCTCGCGCGGATCGCGTTCCTCGCCACGCTCCTCGTCGCCGCTCTGGCGCTGGCGGCGTGCGGAGGCGACAACACAGAGAAGAACGCCTACATCCGTGAGCTCACGGCCGCTCAGGAGCAGTACCAGATCAAGGCCAAGAAGATCGAGGAGGCCGCCACGCCGACGAGCTCGCCCAGCCAGGACCGCCGCACGCTCGGGCGCTTCTCCGTGGCGATCAGCGAGACCATCGCGGCCCTGCGCAAGATCGATCCGCCGGAGGAGGTCGGTGCCGAGCACAAGGCCTTCGTCGACGTGTTCGTCGCATGGCACGACGACGTCGAGCGCTTCACGAAGGCGATCGCCACGCCGACGCGCAAGGGCGTCCAGCGCGCGCAGCGCCAGATCGCGGTCGCCAACCAGACGTTCAACCAGTCGCTGCGCCAGGCCGGCACGAACATCGACGCGAAGCTGGCCTCATGAACCCGATGTGGATCTGGGTGCAGGGCGCGATCGTCTTCTTCGTGCTCGCGGGCTGCATCATCGCGATCGTGAAGCTCGCGTAAGCGATGTTCTCGTCGATCGTCGTGGGCATCGACGGATCGGACACCGCGCGCGAGGCGGTGCGCCAGGCGACGGTGCTCGCCCGCTCGGTCGGCGCGCGGATCGAGCTCGTCAGCGCGTACGAGCCCGTCACCGACGCCCGCCTGCGCGAGGCGATCGCCGTCCCGCAGGACCTGCACTGGATCATCAACCCGCGCGAGGCCGTCGAGGAGACGCTCGAGTCGGCCGCCGCCGAGATCCGCGCGGCCGGGGTCGACGTCGAGGTGTTCGCGCGTCAGGGCGACCCGGCGGACGCGATCCTCGACGTCGCCGAGGAGCGCGGCTCGGACCTCATCGTCGTCGGCAACAAGGGGATGACCGGCGCCAAGCGCTTCCTGCTCGGCTCGGTGCCGAACAAGGTCTCGCACCACGCCCCCTGCTCGGTGCTGATCATCCGGACGGTATGAGCCTCGCCGTAGCTGCGCTCGCATCCACGAGCCCGTGGCCGTAGTAGCGGTCGTGACCCGGCCGGCCGAGGTCGCGCGCCGTGCGCTCGATGTGGCGCTCGACGTCGCGCGGCGTCGGCTTGCGCCCGAGCACGCCTGACGCGAGCACGAGCGCGACGATGCCGGTGACGTGCGGCGCCGCCGACGACGTCCCGCGGAACCCCGGCAGCATCTCGAACTGGCCGGGGGCGTTCGTCTTGAAGCTCACGCCGGAGATGTCGCGGCCGGGAAGCTCGTCGGGATGGCAGCCGGCGTCGTTGCGCAGCGACGCGTCGAAGCCGCCGCCCGGCGCGACGACGTCCATGCCCGGGCCGTGGTTGGAGTAGCTGCCCAGGCAGCCGTGCTCGGTCGTGCCGCCGACGTTGATCGCCAGCGTGTCGTAGAGCTTGCTCGGCACGCGGAAGTCGTAGCTGTTGCCTGAGGCGGATACGACGATGACGCCGGCGCTCCGTGCCTCGCGCAGCGCGTTGCGGACGGTCTTCGAGGTCATGATGCTGCGCGGCGTCGCCGGCAGCGGCGGCGCGTCGAACAGCTCGAGCGAGAGGTTGACGACGTCGGCGCCGTGCTCGACGGCGTAGCGAACGCCGCGCGCGATCGTGGCCGCGTCGCTCTTGCCCTCGAAATCGAGCACGCGCACGGGCATGACCCGCGAGCGGTAGGCGACGCCGACCGTGCCGTAGCCGTTGTTCGCGGTCGCGGCGATGATGCTCGCCACGAACGTGCCGTGTCCGAACTCGTCGCTCGGGAACGGGTCGTCGTCGATGAAGTCGAAGCCGCGGACGAACTGCGTCGGCGCGAGGTCGGGCGAGCGGACGTACGGCGGGCTCGTCCGGTACGCGACGCCGCTGTCGAGGATCGCGACGGTGATGCCGCGCCCGCCGCTGCCGCCGAGCCGGGACGCCTGCGACCACGCTGTGGGCGCGTTGATCCCGAACGGGCCGTTGAGCTCCCATTGCACCGCGGCCCAGCCGGCGGGCGGGCCGGCCGCGCTCGCGACGCCCGAGTCGTTGGGGACGTACGCCGCGCGCGCCAGGAGCGAGCGCTCCGCCCAGGCGACGTTGTTGCGGCGCAGCAGGTGTGTCAGCGCTTGCGCCGGGGAGGTGCCCGCGAGCGGTGAGACGACGTCAGCGCCGCCGACGCCGTCGACGCGCGTCACGCGGGCGCCCTTCAGGGTCGCCGCGCGCTCGGCCGCGGTGACGTCGTGCTTGAAGCGCACGACGAGCCGGCCGGGGGCGCCGGTCGCCGCTTGCGCCGCGGGCACGGGGCCAAGCGCGGCGGCGCACGTGGCCGCGCATGCGAGGCACAGGTCCTGCAGTCGGGGGAGAAGACGCAACGGAGGAGTGCTGGTGAACGGCAGCCGGGCCGCGCGGTGCCCCGGGGGCGCCGCCGTCGGTCCGTGTGTTACTTGCACGACACGATACGCAGCGTCGGAAGCGGGGGCGCCGATGTTGGCGACGGCGCTGCGATAGTTCGGCTCTCCCCAGGCATGGCGACGACCTTTTTTCCCCGCGACGAGTACTTCATGCGCCTCGCGCTGCGCGAAGCCGAGGCGGCCCTCGGCCACGACGACGTGCCGATCGGGGCGGTCGTCGTGCACGAGGGCGAGGTCATCGCGGCGGCGCACAACGAGCGCGAGCTGCGCCAGGACCCGACGGCGCACGCCGAGCTGCTCGCGCTGCGCGAGGCGAGCCGCGTGCTGGGGTCGTGGCGGGTGCTCGACTCGGTCCTGTACGTGACGCTCGAGCCGTGCGCGATGTGCGCCGGCGCGATCGTGCTGGCGCGGGTGCCGCGGGTCGTCTACGGGACGACGGACCCGAAGGCGGGCGCCGCAGGCTCGGTGCTGGACATCCTCGCGGAGCCGCGCTTGAACCACCGGCCCGTGGTGGCGGGCGGCCTGCTCGCGCCGGAGTGCGCGCTGCTGCTGACGGCGTTCTTCGGCTCGCGCCGCTAGCAGGGTTGGCGCGTCAGTCCGGCGCGTTCTCGAGCTCGATGATCGAGAAGTGGGTGCCGTTGGAGTCGGTCACGACGCTCATCCTGCCGGCCTAGCCGCCGGTCTCCTCAGGCAACCCGGCGGAGGCGTGCTCCCAGCCGGACAGGCCGCTCTAGCAGGCGATCGCCTTGTCGACATCGGCTGCCGCAAGGTCGACCCACGACGGGACGCCGTGGGCGTAGCTGGTCCGCTCGGGCATGCGCGTGCTCCTGTTCGAGTGGGGTCCGGTTGCCTGCGACCCTCGCACGCCGCCGCAAAGCAGTTCTAAAGCGCGATCTCCTATCCTCCGACGCTGCGCCAGCGCGCCTCGGAGGGGTGCGAGAGTGGCTGAATCGGGCGGTCTCGAAAACCGTTGTAGGGGCAACCCCCCTACCGTGGGTTCGAATCCCACCCCCTCCGCTTGTGCCTACAGAGCCAGGGTTTGTGGGGGTTCTGTAGGCAGAAAGACTGCGGTGACGGCGGCCATGGGAATCTCCCCGTAGGCGGCCATCGGTTCTCCCCGCTGGCGGTCGTCGGATCTCCCCGCCCGTGGCCATCGGTTCTCCCCGCGATTCTGTCCTGATCGGCCGGTACTCACCGGCGCGTCCTGTTGTCGACGCGTGTGCGGAGGGGTCCGGCTTGAAGAGCTCGGAGGAAGTGATGGAGATCCTGGAAGCGTTTGACCTGACTGGCACGCTGCGTGGTGCGGCGCAGCTGGCGGGCTGTGATCACAAGACCGTCGCGCAGTGGGTGCGTGCGCGTGACGAGGCCGGCGGCGGGCTGCCGGTGTCGGTGAGGCCGAGGCCGCGGGTGGATGCGTTCGCGGTGAAGATCGAGGAGTGGGTCGACCGTTCGCGCGGGAAGATCCGCGCGGATGCGGCGCATCAGCGGCTGGTCGCGATGGGCTACATGGGTTCGGAGCGCACGACCAGGCGGGCGGTCGCCGATGCCAAGCGCCGGTGGCGCGCCGAGCACGGCCGGCGGACGAGGCCGTGGGTCGTTGAGCCCGGCCTGTGGATGCAGTGGGACTACGGCGACGGGCCCTTGGTGGCGGGCCGGTCGACGGTGTTGTTCTGCGCGTGGCTTGCGTGGTCGCGCTACCGCGTCGTGCTGGCGCTGCGCGACCGCACGATGGCGTCGGTCGTGTTGGCGCTGGACCGTGCGTTGCGCGCGTTCGGCGGGGCGCCGACCTACGCGCTGACCGACAACGAGAAGACGGTGTCGGTCGATCATGTCTGCGAGATCGCGGTCCGCAACCCGACGATCGTGGCGGTCGGCCGCCACTACGGCCTGACGATCGCGACTGCGTGCCGGCGGACCCGCAGAGCAAGGGCGGCTCGGAGGCGACCGTTCGGATCGCCAAGGCCGACCTGGTGCCGACGGACCACAACCTGCGCGATGCCTACGCCTCGTTTCACGAGCTCGAGCAGGCGTGCGCCATCTTCTGCGAGCGCGTCAACACGCGCGAGCATCGGATCACCAGGCGCGCGCCGGCGGTGATGCTCGCCGAGGAACGCGCACGGTTGCACCGGCTGCCGCAGATGGCGCACACCGTCTGCTTCGGTGAGACCAGGAGGGTGTCGTGGCAGTCGACGATCAGTGTCGGCGGCGCGCTGTACTCGGTCCCGTCGACGCTCGTCGACGAGCGGGTGTGGGCGCGCGCGGACGGCGGCGAGCTCGTCGTCGTGCACGCCGACAGCGGCGATGGGCCGCGCGAGGTCGCGCGGCACGCGTTGACGACGCCGGGGCGCCCGAGCATCGACGACGCGCATTACCCGCCGCGGCCGGCGGGCGCTCTGGAGCGCAAGCCGCGCGCGGCCAGCGCCGACGAGGAGGCGTTCCTTCAGATCGGCGCCGGGGCTGAAGCGTGGCTGATCGCCGCCGCCGCGGCCGGCGCGAGCCGGGTGCGGCGCAAGCTCGCCGAGGCTGTCGACCTCGCCAAGCTCCACGGCTCGATTCAGGTCGACGAGGCGCTCAGGGCCGCGGCCGATGCCGGGCGCTTCGCTGACGGCGACCTCGCCGCGATCCTCGCTCACCACGACAGCGCGAAGGTGATCGCGTTTCCTGCCAAGGCCAGCGAGCAGCAGTCGCTGCAGCGCTCCACGGCGGCGTGGGAGGGCTACGGGCGATGACCGACTACTACACCAGCATCCGTGCGCTGATCGATCCCGAGCAGTCCGATCCGTTGCCCGACGGGGGCCGCCGCCAAGACGTCAGCGTGATCCTCACCGACGCTTCGCGCGGCGACCGGGCGTTGCGCCCGGCGGCGGTCGCACTGTTGGTCTGTCAAGCCAGGGCGCTGGCCTTCGAGTTGCTCGAGGTCGCCGAACACGCCGACCGCATGAGGACCATCCGATGAGCGTCAAGACCCCGATGGCACCGCCGCTGCCCGACGAGGTCGACCGGCTGCTCAGACGCCTGCGGATGCCCTACGTTCGCCACGCCGCTCCCGAGGTCCTCGCGACGGCGAAGTCGCAGCGCTGGGATCCCGCCGAAGTCCTCCGCGTCCTGCTCGCCGAGGAGGCAGCCGGCCGTGACCGCGCGACGATCCGGATGCGGCGGCGCTCAAGCGGGCTGCCGGCCGGCAAGACCTTCGACGCGTGGAACGAAGCTGCGTCACCGATCCCGCAGGCGACACAGCAGGCACTCAGGACACTGGAATGGATCGCGCGGGCGGAGAACCTCTGCATCTGCGGACCCAGCGGCACGGGCAAGAGCCACCTCGCCGAAGCCTTGGGTCACGCCGCGATCGACCAGGGCAAGACGGTCGCCTGGCACACCCTCGAATCGCTGGCGACGCTGATGCGTCGCCACCGCGCCGACGACAGCGTGAGCAAGGCGATCGGGCGGTTGATCCGCGCCGATCTGATCGTGATCGATGACGTCGGCATGCTTCCCGTCGCCGCGGACGCCGCCGAGGCGCTGTTTCGCGTCGTTGACGCCGCCTACGAGAAGCGCTCGATCGCGCTGACATCGAACATCCATCCCGCGGGCTTCGACGAGCTGATGCCCAAGACGCTCGCCGCCGCGACCGTCGACCGGTTGCTGCACCACGCGCACGTCCTGCTGACCGACGGCACCGACAGCTACCGCCTCGCCCAAGCGACCGCCGGCAAGGGGGTGAGGCCCCTGACCTGACGCGCGCAGCGCGCTATCGCCGCTCACCTCGCCCTACGGGCTCGGCTTCGCGACGACAGTGCGCTGGGGAGAACCGATGGCCACCAGTGGGGAGACAACGTGTCCGCCACCGGGGAGTTCCGATGGCCGTAGCTGGGGAGAAACCGATGGCCATTGACACCGCGGCGAGCCGAGGGCGCGTCATCCGCTCAAGACCGCACGAGGTAGACGCGCGTTGCCGCGCACGTAGACGCGCAGGCCACGGCTAGATGATTTCGAGCATTGCGAGCGTGACCAGCACAGCCGAGAGGACGTAGACCCACTGCGGAGTCGGGCTGTAGGCAGGATTGGCTACAGGCAGATTCTTGAGCTTGATCGTCCTCCGGGTGCTCATGAGTCTGCGCTTGCGGCATCGAGCTGGGCCAGACGGGCGCTCGTGTCGGCGCGGTCTAGGAAGGCGTCGAGCTGGGCTCCGCGCTCGGCGTGGGAGTCGGGCAAGAGATGCCCGTAGCGGTCGATCGTGAAGGCGACGCTGGTCTCGTCCATGCTCCCTGCCGCGACCGACCGGTAGGCACCGACGATGGCGACCCACGCTGTCGACACAGCGTCCTTCGGCTCCACCCACAGCAGGAGCCGCTTCTCGTAGGCGAGTAGCGCGGGCTCGACGGAGATCTCCAGCCGCTTGGGTCCGATCTCGATGCGGTACATGGCCTGCGCGGTCTGCTCGGCTCTCACGAGCAGCTCGGCTCCGGCGTCGAGCACCGCGCGCAATGCCGCGATGTCGGTCAGCTTGCGCTCATGGCGAAGTCGTTGCCCGTGGGCCAGCAGCAAGGCGCAGGCACCCACGCTAGCGGGGAGGAGCGAAGCAATGATGATGGTGCTGTCGGAGGGCACCGTGCAGCCAGTGTGGCCAGTGGTGCGGTCACATCGAAAAACTCGCGATCGGTGACCCCGTGTTGCGGAACTTGGCTACGGGTCGCAATGGGCGTGATTGACTGGCGCGATGACGACCCGTGGAGCCGTGCCGACTCAGATCTGTAGCTGGATGCATTACCACGTCTTGCCCGGAGACTCAGGCGAGGGACAGTTCCTCTACGCGCTCAAGGACACCCAGCCCGGCGATCGACAACTCGTATGGGAGGGTGGCTCCGAGCGCGGGATCATCGCCGTCGTGGACTTCGCAGCGCCGGTCGTGTGCGTGGCCGGGATCTACTACGCGTGGGGCGTCACGACGAGGCTGGCGAAGCCCGTTGGCCACGATAAGTTGAGGACCGATCCGGTGCTCGCGGAACGCTTCTTTGGCGGCGGGCGGCATTGGCTGCAAGGGAGGGCCAAACGACTGCCTGTAGACATAGCTGAGGCGATCGAGAAACTGGCCGGAGCCCTTCCGCCGCAGCGGACTCCGAGCGGCGATCCCACGAACGCGCCGACAGACCGCTGGTTCGGTGCCATGGACATCGACCCCGAGAGTGTCTTCGAGCTAGCCGTGCTCGCAAGTCGCAGGTTGTGGCGCAAGATCGGCTTCCCTTCTGCACCGATCGCTCAAGTCCGAATCAGCCCACGGGATCGTCCCGATCTCCTCTCGCCGGGCGTCGTGGGCGAGGTCAAGCGGCGGATCGTTCCGAAGGACATCGCCCAACTGGAACGCTATCTCGACGAGCTTGAGAGATCTCGCCCACGAGACGATGGCTGGTGTGGGGTGCTCATCCACGCCGGAGAACTCCAGCCCGGCGATCACGGCACGCGCAGACAAGAGCGCGAGCTCCGCCCAGATCGAGATCTGGCAACTCGAACCCGCCCGGCGTGGCCGGTTCAAGGCCGTCCGCCAGCGAAAGGCCAGCCGCACTGTCAACTGAGAGATGACAGGTGTTCGACACCCAACGGACGTGAAGAGCCCTACTACAGCCTGAACCCGTCCGAGCGCGCCCTCGGAGAGGACTTCGCCGGGGGCCTGTTGCCGCGCAGGTTGACGCGCAACGGAGGGAGGGCGCCACAGGTGCCGATGAACGCTGGGCGGATTGGCGAAGTCGTCACGCGCTCGAACACCGTTGTAGGGGCAACCCCCCTACCGTGGGTTCGAATCCCACCCCCTCCGTTACAGAACCGTCGAGGGCCTGGTTATACTCGCCAAGTATGACCGGACGGATCGGAGCCAAGGGCCAGGTCGTGATCCCCAAGCAGATCCGGGATCGCGCGAACCTGCACCCGGGTGACGACGTCGACTTCGAGTTGCGCGGCGACGAGGTGGTGCTCGTCGCGCGGCGTCACGTGGTGACCCTCGGCGGACGGTTCGCGAACAGCGGCATGGCAGCTCGCCTACTCGAGGACCGCGCGAGCGAACCGAGGTGACGGTGTGCCTGGACTCCTGGGCGATCCTGGCTTGGCTGGACGGAGAGGAGCCGGCGCTTGCGCGCGTGGAGGCGCTGCTCCCGTCGCGTCCCGTGGTGAGTTGGGTCAACCTGGTCGAGGTCTACTATCGGGTCGAGCGCGACCACGGTCGAGCCGCGGCGGATGACACCCTCGCGTCGCTGAGGGCGGAACTCGCGCCCGATCTTCCGGGAACCGCGAGGATGGTCGATGCGGCGCGGCTCAAAGCACGCGCGCCGATCGCGCTTGGCGATTGCTTCGCCATCGTGACTGCTGCCGCGCACGGCCTGACACTGCTGACCGGGGATCCGGAGATTCTCGATCTGCCGAACTCGCCGTGCAGCGTCGAAGATCTCCGAACGTAGCGTCTTACGCGTCGAGCACGACGTCGCCGTCGGGGACGGCGCAGCAGAGCAGCGCGCTGCCCGCCGGGGCGGGCTCGAGCGGCTGCGGGTCGTAGCGGACCCTGCCGGAGATGAGGTCCGCGCGGCAGCCGTGGCAGGCGCCGATGCGACAGCCGGAGGCTGCCGGGACCGCGTGTGCCTCGGCCAGCGCGAGCAGGCTCGTGAAGCTGGGGTCCCAGGCGGTCGTGACGCCGGAGCGGGAGAAGGCGACGGTGGGGCCGGTGCCGGCGAGCGGAGCGACCGCCGTCGGAGGACGTGCCGCGACGGCCGGTGGTCCGCCGAAGCTCTCGCTCTGGATCCGGTCGGGCGCGACACTGCGGGCGAGGAGGTTTTCGGTGAGACCGGCGACGAACCGCGTCGGGCCGCAGAGGCGGAAGTCCGCGTCGAGCGGCACGCCGAGGTCGAGGATCGCCTCGGCGGTCAGGCGGCCCGGCGCGTCGTAGTCGCGGACGAGCAGGTCGCGCTCGCGGGGGCGGCTGTAGCGCACGTGGCTGCGGCCTCGCGGAAGGCGCGCGACGTGCGCCTGCGCCTCGCCTCGGAACGGGTGCTCGTCGCCGTTGCGCGCGCCGTGGATCCACCACACCTCGCGCTCGCTGCGCGCCTCGGCGAGCGCGCCGAGCATCGCGAGCACGGGCGTCACGCCGATCCCGGCGCTGATCAGGACGAGCGCGCGCGGGCCTTCGGGGCCCAGCACGAAGCGGCCGTTCGGCGCGCCGAGCTCGAGCGTGTCGCCCAGCGCGATCCTCGTGTGGAGGTGCTCGCTCACCGCGCCGCCCGGCTCGCGCTTGACGCTGATCCGGTAGCCCCCGGGGCGCGGGCCGCACGACAGCGAGTAGCTGCGCAGCTGGCGGCCACCGGGGAGGTCCGCGCGGACGGTCACGAACTGCCCGGGCTCGTGCGCCGCGACGGGCTTGCCGTCCGCCGGGACGAGCTCGAACGACGTCACGGTCGCGCTCTCCGGGCGCATCGCGGCGACGCGAAATCGCCGGAACGCGGGGGCTGGGCGCGGCGTGAGGACCCGCATGATGAAGAGGAACAGGATCGGCGCGCCGGTCGCGACGAGCAGGATCCGCATCCATGGCTCCGACGCGTCCGTGCCGGCGCCGAGCGTGTGCGCGACCGCGAGGACGTAGACGAGCACCGTCGCGCGGTGCAGCTTGCGCCACAGCCCCGGCCCGATCCGGTCGCGAATCCAGTAGCTCAGCCCGAGGATCGCCGCGAGCCAGCCGCCGGTCACGCCGAGCCCCGTCCACAGCGGCTCGTGCGCGCTCGTGAACGGCACTATCGATGTCGCCGATCGACGGCTTGAGGAACCTGTCGCCGAGCAGCGTGATCCCGTGCACGGCGATCGCGACGAGCCCCACGAGCGCGGTCTGCCGGTGCACGGACAGGAGCGCGCGCGCGAGCGAGGGCGCAGGCGGCCGGCCATCGCCAGCCCGACGCCGACCGAGACCGCGATGCACAGCAGCGCGACGACGCCCGCCGCGCGCGACGCCAGCCACCAGCCGAACTCGCCGGGATCGGGGCCGGTCATCGGACCGGGCCGATCGGCTCGACATCGCCGCCGGCGTGCACGATCACGCCGCCGCGGCGCGCGAGCACCACCCGCGCGACGTCGGCGCCGCGCAGCAGCGCGATCTTCGCGAGCGTCTCGGCGTGGAGGGTCGTCGGGGCGAGCGCGGTCGCGCTCAGCAGGCCGGTCCAGACGGGCTCGCCGGTGCTCGGGTCGAGCAGGTGGTGGACGCGCCGGCCGCCGCGCCCGGCCCACGCGCGCGACACGACGCTCGACGTCGCGATCGCGCCGTCGGTGATTTGCAGACGCGCGGCCGGCTCGGGGCGGCCCGCGAGCCGGGGGTCTGGCGAATAACGGCGGTCCAGGCGCCGTTTTTCGCCACACCCCTCCGTGGGAGCGGAGATACGGGAGGATCGCGGGCGAGATCCGTGGCGTTGGGTGCGCGATCTCCACCTCGCGGGTGCCGCCCACGCGGATGTCGCCGCCGCAGTCGACGACCCACGCGCCAAGGCCTTCGAACCGGCGCGCGACGCGGTCCGCGACGTGCCCTTTCCCCGAGCCTCCGAGGTCCAGGCGCAGGCCGGGCGGGCGCTCGATGGTGCCCGCCTCGTCGTCGACGCGGATCGCGTGCCAGCGCCGGGCCGGATCGGGCGACGCGGCCCGGATCGGGCCGCCGGGCGGCGGGGGCGGCGTGGCACCGGCTTCGAACGAGCGGTCGTAGCCGGCGGCCCCGAGCGCGTCGAGCAGGCAGGGGTCGACGAGGCCGCCGCTGCGCCGCGCCGCCCACAGCCCCGCGCGGACCGCGGAGCGCAGCAGCGCCGACGCCGGCACGACCGGCCGCGGGTCGGCGTTCAGCGCGCAGAGCTCGGATGTGGGGTCGAAGCGCGTGAGGCGGGTGTGGTAGTCGAGGATCTCGGCGCGCGCTCGCGCGACCGCGGCGCGTGCTCCCGGGCCCTCGGCGATGAGCCGCACGCCGGTCCCGAGCGCGCGAAACGTCTCGTCGTGCGCTGGAAGCCGGACCGCGACCCGGCGGGCGCCGCGCAGCGCGATCGTGAAGGCGGGCGTCGTCATGACCCACCGCTCACGACGGGCGCCGGAGCCGCGGCTGGGGCCGGCGCGCTCGCGGCCGGCGCGGGACCGCTCGCGGCGGGCTGCGACGACGAGGACGCCGCGCCGCCGCCGCCCGCGGAGGGCTGGCCGGCCACGGGCGCCGTGCCGCCGCCGCCCGCGGCGGGCGCCGCCTCCTCGACGATCCGGCGGATGACGATGCGCTTCACGATCACCTTGCGGGCCGGAGGCTGCGCCGCGGCAGCCTGCTGACCGGCCCCGATCGCGGGGTCCGCGCCGGCGCGGACCTGCAAGGCGAGGTAGATCAGCACGACGCAGAACAGCGCGCCCGCGATGGCCGCGACCGGGATGCCGCGCGAGCGATCAGTCATCGTCGCCGCCGCGCCCGCGGCCGTGGCCGCCCGAGCCGTCGGAGCCGGAGCCGGAGCGATCGGCGCCGCCGCGCTCGCTGCCGTCGCCGCCGGAGCCGGAGCCGGAGCGATCGTCGCCGCCGCGCCCGCGGCCGCCCGAGCCGTCGGAGCCGGAGCGATCGTCGCCGCCGCTCGAATCCTCCACGTGCGCGTCGTCGCCGCCACGGCCACGACCGCGCCCACGGCCGCCGGAGTCGCCGCCCCGGCCCCGGCCGCGCCCGCGGCTGTGCGAATCGTCGCTGGAGCGATCGCTCGATCCCGACGAAGCTGGAGCGGGAGCGGCCGGCGGCGGCGCCGCAGCCGCGGGGGCGCTCGCGAGGACGTTGCGCGACGCGGGCGGGGCCGCCGCGCCCGCGCCGGCGCCGGCGGCGGAGCCGGAACCCGAGCGCCGGACGCGGATCGTGCGCTGCACGGTCTGCGTCCGCACCTCGGTGGTCGGGGCGGCGGCGGGCTGCGCGGCGGGCTCGCCGGCCGCGCCGGCGCTCAGCGCCACGGCCGTGAGCACGCCGAGCGCGGCCAGCGTGCCGCCGGTAGCGATGCTTGTGCGGTTGAGTCCCATGGCGAGCAGGGTTGCGACCCGCCACCCAACCGCCCTCCAAGCGCAAGACAAGCCTTGGCAAAACCCGGCGCTGACCGAAACGCACGCGGGTAGCCTCGAATCGTGGCCACGCGCATCCTCATCGTCGAGGACGAAGCCTCGATCGCCGAGCCGTTTGCCCGCCTGCTCGAGCGCGAGGGCTTCGAGACGACGGTCGCCGGCACGGCCGCCGCGGCGCTCGAATCGGCTCGCAGCGAGCCGCCCGACCTCGTCCTGCTCGACCTCGTCCTGCCCGACGGCGACGGCCGCGACGTCTGCCGAACGCTGCGCGGGGAGTCCGGCGTGCCGGTCATCATGCTCACCGCCCGCGGCACCGAAACCGATCGCGTCGTCGGCCTCGAGCTCGGCGCCGACGACTACGTCGTCAAGCCGTTCTCTGCCGCCGAGGTCATCGCCCGCATCCGCGCGGTCCTGCGGCGCACGGCGAGCGCGGCCCCGCGCGCCGCCGGCAACGTCCCGATCCGCATCCGGGCGCTCGAGGTCGACCTGCGCGCCCGCCGCGCCACCATGCACGGCACGGAGCTCGAGCTCAGCCGCAAGGAGTTCGACCTGCTCGCCGAGCTCGTCGCCCACGCCGGCGAGGTCGTCCGGCGCGAGGACCTCATGAGCCGCGTCTGGGACGTCAACTGGTTCGGCTCGACGAAGACCCTCGACGTGCACATGGGCTGGCTGCGGCGCAAGCTCGGCGACCCGTCGTACGTCGAGACCGTCCGCGGCGTCGGCTTTCGCTTCGCGAGCCCGGCCGAGGAGTCCCCGTAAGCCAGCGGACCCGGCTGCTGCTGGCGCTGGCCTACGTGCTCGTGCTGGCGATCGTCGCGCTCGAGGTGCCGCTCGCGACGAGCGTCGCCGACCGCGTCGACGCCGAGGTGCGCTCGCAGGCGCGCGGGCAGGCCGATCTCGTGGCCGCGACCGTCGCCGACATGCTCGGCGCGCGCCGCCGCGACCAGCGCGAGCGCGTCGTGCAGGCCGGCGCCAAGGCCGCGCGCGGCCGGGTGATCGTCGTCAACCGCCGGGGCCGCCTGCTCGCCGACTCGGAGGACACGCCGCTCGGCAGCGACTACAGCGCGCGCCCCGAGATCGAGGCGGCGCTCGCGGGTCGCAGCGACCAGCGCGTGCGCAGCTCGCAGACGCTCGGCCGCGCGCTGCTCGCGACGTCGGTGCCGGTCCTCGGCGACGGCCGGCCCGTCGGCGCGGTGCGCGTGACGCAGAGCGTCGAGGCCGTCGATCGCGCCGTGCGGCGCGCGTGGCTCGGCCTCGCGCTGATCGGCCTCGTCGTGCTCGGCATCGGGCTCTTGGCGGGGTCGCTCATCGCCGGCGGCATCACCCGGCCGCTGCGCCGCCTCGACCAGGCCGCACGGCGCGTCGCCGAGGGCGACCTCACGGCGCGCGTGGACGTCGAGGGCAGCTCCGAGCAGCGCTCGCTCAGCCGGACGTTCAACCTCATGACCGAGCGCCTCGAGCGGCTCGTGCGCTCGCAGCGGCTGTTCGTCGCCGATGCCTCACACCAGCTGCGCACGCCGCTGACCGGGGTGCGGCTGCGGATGGAGGCGGTCCAAGGCAGCCGTCTCGAGCCGGAGGCGGCGGTCGACGTCGACCGCGCGCTGAGCGAGCTCGACCGCCTGTCGCAGATGATCACCGAGCTGCTCGAGCTCAG
This sequence comes from uncultured Actinomycetes bacterium, assembly GCA_963766525.1. Taxonomy (GTDB): domain Bacteria; phylum Actinomycetota; class Thermoleophilia; order Solirubrobacterales; family Solirubrobacteraceae; genus CADCVQ01. The sequence continues at coordinate 94,442 of CAVYAX010000014.1, read as the reverse complement.
CCGCGCGGGGGAGCGCGACGCCGCGGGCGAGCTGCTCGCCCTGACCGACATCGCGCGGCGCGCCGCCGCGCGCTGGCAGGCGGCGGCCGCCGATCGCGGGCAGCGCGTGGTCGCGGGCGAACCCGGGGGCGACGCCGCATGGATCGCCCGCGCCGACGCCGACCGGATCGCCGACGCGCTCGTCGAGAACGCCCTGCTCTACTCGCCGGCCGGGGCGGAGGTCGAGATCGCGGCGCAGCGGCACGACGCTCGAGGTGCGCGACCGCGGCGCGGGGCTGACGCCGGACGAGGCCGAGGAGGTCTTCGAGCGCTTCCATCGCGGCAGCGCCGGGCGCCGGGGCGTGCCCGGCAGCGGCCTGGGCCTGCCGATCGCGCGCGAGCTCGCGCGCCGCTGGGGCGGCGACGTCACGCTCAGGCCGCGGCCCGGAGGCGGCGCGATCGCCCGGCTCGCGCTGCCTGAGCACGCGGGCGCCAACGGCCGGGAAAACGTCGGCAAAGCTCCGGCTAAGCCGGCCTCCGACGCGACCGGTGTGGCGTAGCGTGAGCGACTCGATGAAACGCGTCCTCGCGATCGCAGCGCTTGCACTGGCAGGCCTCGCCGTGGCCGTCGGCGTGACGATGGCCGCCTCGAAGCTCAGCAGCCAGTCCGTCGGGATCTCCGACGAGCCGGTGAGCGCGGGCGAGGAGCTCGCCGTGCCGGCCCCGGCACGAACGCAACCTCCGCCACCGCCGCCCCCGCCGCCGCCGGCCGCGCAGCCCGCGCCGCCGCCCCCGCCCCCCTCAGGTGGAGAGAGCGGCGACGACAACAGCGACAGCAGCGGCAAGGGGCGCGGACGCGGCAGAGGCCGCGGCGGCGACGACGACTGACCCACCCTCCGGCGTCACCGATGTCGAACAGTGACCGATATGCGGTCACTTTTCGCCATCAGTCGATCCGTGCCAGCTCGCGCTCGACGAGCTCGCCCATCCGCTCGCACGCGCGCCGCGCGAAGCGCACCTGCTCGCGCCGGCCGACGAGCCGCAAGCCGAGCCGGACGACCGGGTTGCCGGCGCGGGCGCGGCGCGACACCGCGTGGATCCGGAACTCGACCGCCCCGTCGTCCAGCCGCTTCCAGATCGCGAAGTCCATCTGCCCGCGCTCGAAGTGGCCCTCGAGCGTGCCGTAGCTCCAGCCCCACACCCGCACGGGCCGCCCGTCGACCGTGATCGCCTCGTCGGTGATCGTGCCGACGCGGCAGCCGAGCAGGAACCGCAGCGGCCCGAAGCGCGCCTCGAGCAGCATGTTGCGCCCGGCCAGCTCCCCGGCCGGGTCGAATACCGCGCGCACGATCGACGGGTCGGCGAAGGCGTAGTCGCACATCAGCCTCCGGGCGATCTCGAAGCTGCCGCCCGCGACCGGCTCGCCGGGCGGCTCGGCCGGCAGCACCTGCCGGTAGTCGTCGACGTGCCACCCCGCCTGCGGATCGGCGCCCGCGATCTCGGATGGATCGAAGTTCAGCGACCGCCCGGCCAGCGAGTCGAGCGCGCGCCGCACGCGTGGCGTCGCGGCCAGGCGCTCATCCCGCACGGGCAAGCTCGGACTCGGCGACGCGCCGGGTCGTGATGTCCAGCCGCCCGTCGCGCCGGCCACCGGAGATCTCCATGAGGCGCTCGAGCACCGACGTCCACATGTGCAGCTGGACCTCCTTGTTGACCGGCACGCGGTCGAACAGGAGGTTCGAGACGCGGTCGCCGCCGCGCGCCCAGGCCTCGATGCGGATCTCCAGGCGCCCGGGCGCGAGGTCGCGCGCGGAGAAGCGGATGCGCCCCGCCTCCAAGTGGCCGTCGAGCGTCGCGAGGGTGAAGCTCGTCTCGCCGACGTCGACGGCACGCACCGGGCCGTCCCACGGTCCGGGGATGCGGACGGTGAACTCGTCGCCCTCGCGCAGCTCGCCCTCCTCGCCGCGCAGCTTCTCGAAGCTCCCGAGCGCCTTCGGCGCGGCGCGGTTGGGCTTCTCGCCGAAGACCCGGATGAGCTCGCGCGCGGTCAGCTCGGCCGCCCGCACGCGAGCGACGTAGCAGCGGTGCATGAGCGGGCCGTAGCCGTCGTCGATGCCCTGCACGTCGTCGTCGCTCGCGAAGCCGGGCGGCAGCGGAGGCGGCTCGTCCTCGGGCATGAGCCGGCCAGCTCCACGCGATGCATCGGCGTCGTCCGCCAGAGGTAGTCCCAGCCGGTCTTGAGCACGCCGAGCGGCCAGCGGGCGGCCGTGGCGACGCGGCGCGATGCAGGTAGGCGGCTCATGGGCAAGCCGCATACCCGCCGCATGGCGCCGTCCACACCGGGGAACAAAGCCTCGGCGATCATGATCACCTCCACGCTCCACGCCGCCGGCCTTCGCAGCGAGCACATGCAGGTCCTGTCGATGGGCACGGTCGGGCTGTGCATCACGCTCTGGATCCGCGCGAAGACCGTCGACCAGGACGAGCGCGGGAACGCCGAGCGCCGCGCGCTGTTCGTCGGCCTCTGGCCGCCCACGCTCTGGCTCATCGGCGACTCGCTGCAGCGCGAAGGCAAGCGCCGCCGGCGGCGTGGATCGCCCCGCGGTTTTCTCTGAGTTTCTGTTCAGGAGCGCAAGGCGATTTTCCCACGGATAGAAGATGCCCAGACGACCACCGACAATTCTCAGCTGCGGGCGCTGCGGCTTGGATATCAAGATCCAGGCCGCGTATCTGGGCATGCGCAACTGCCCGCGGTGCCTGGCGCGCCAGCATGTGGTGTCGCCCCTGACTGCACACATCGCAGCCGCGCACCCCGAGCCCCCTGCCGTCTCGGAGCAGCCCCCCGCGGCACAGCGTTAGCGGGCCGCGTGCGGGTGGTCGAAGCAGCAGATCGATCGCAGTACCACGCCACGCGAGTGCCCGGTTGCGTAGCCTGACGACCCATATGAAGCTCCGCGACATCTACGCCCGGCCGGGCAAGACCTTCTCCGTCGAGTTCTATCCGCCCAAGGACGCCGCCGGCGTCGAGCGGCTGTTCACGGAGATCGAGCAGCTCAAGAAGCTCAACCTCGCGTTCTGCTCGGTGACCTACGGCGCGGGCGGATCGACGCAGGACACGACGCTCGAGGTCGTGCGCCGCATCCACCACGAGTCCCAGCTCGAGGTCATGTGCCACCTCACCGTCGTCAACCAGCCGAAGAGCAACGTCCGCGCGGTGCTCGAGTTCCTGCGGTCCAAGGAGATCGAGAACCTCATCGCGCTCGCGGGCGACCCGCCCAGGGGGCAGGCCGAAACCGACTGGGCGGCGCACCCCGAGGGCTATCACCACTCGCGCGAGCTCGTCGAGGACGCGCTCGCGTTCGAGGAGGGCTGGTTCTCCGTCGCGGTCGCCGGCTTTCCCGAGGTCCACCCGCGAGCGGTCGACCGCGAGTCGGACCTGAAGTACCTCAAGGAGAAGGTCGACGCCGGCGCGGACGTCGTCGTGACGCAGCTCTTTTACGACAACGACGACTACTTCCGCTACGTCGAAGACGTGCGCGCCATCGGCGTCGAGGTGCCGATCGTGCCGGGGCTGATGCTTATCCAGTCCTCCGCACAATGCCGCCGGATCGCGACGATGTGCGGCTCGCGGATCCCGCCCGAGCTGGAGCGCCGGCTCGCGAAGGTCGAGGACAACAGCGACGACGCCCTGCAGCTCGGCATCGACTACACCACCGAGCAGTGCGAGGCGCTGCTCGCCTACGGCGTCCCCGGCTTTCACTTCTACTCGCTGAACAAGGCGCGCGGCGTCAGCGCCGTCTTCGAGAACCTCGAGCTGCAGTCGCTCGCCACGGCGGGCTGAGCTTCGCAGCACGGCACCGGGGCCCGGCGCCCGGATGCGCTCAAGTCGCGGCGAAGCGCCGCCGATACCAGGGTTATGGACACCCGGGCCGACGCGCAGGAGCTCACCCTCGATCAGATGCGCGAGATCGTGCGCCTGCGCCGGCGCCACCCGCGCGCCGAGGTGCTGGTTCACCACAAGCCTTGGGGGCTCATCGTCGAAGCGCGACGCTCCGGACACGCTGTCGAGCTCGAGCGCTTCGACTGGAGCGGCGCCGTCCTGGCGGACGAGCAGATCGCCTTCGCCGCGTAGCCTCACCGTTTACGACGCGCAATTTGCGCGGCGCACGCAGAGCACCAGCCCTTGCCCCGGGCCGCAGACGTACTAGGGTGGTGACGGTAACTACGCCAACCATGCCACGGGGGAACGCAATGGCACCTGCAGATTTCTTGGATGAGAAGCGACATGAGATCGGCGCGCGGCTCACTGAGCTCAAACCGCTCGTCGACGAGTACCGGCGCTTGGAGGCCGCGGCCGCGGCACTGGACGGAATTGCACCATCGTCGTCCAACGGCGCCGCACGCCGCGCCGGGCGCAGTGAGCAGGCCAAGCCCAAGGCACGCGCGACGCGTAAGCGCGGCACGGCTCGCGGCGCTCCGCGACGAGGACGTCCGAAGGGCAGTGGCACGCGAGGCGCCGAGGCGCTCGCCCTCGTCACGTCAAATCCCGGCATCACGATCCCGGAGCTCGCAGACAAGATGGGCATCAAGCAGAACTACCTCTATCGCGTGCTTCCCGGTCTCGCCGAGGACGGGCACGTCGTCAAGGACGGCCGCGGCTGGAAGCCGAAGGCCAAGCCGGCTACCGCCGGCGCTTAGCCTCGATTCGTCATCAAGGCCGTTCGTGGCCGGGTGTCGCGCGTTTTGGTGGGTGATGGGCGGCGGTGGCCGGTGTTGGCAGCCGATTTGCGGTCAATGCAACCCCGTTGCGATCGGCAGTTGGGCGTCGTGGCGGCGGTTTGCGGGCAGGGGCGAGCGCCGCCGGAGTAGCGGATGTGTGCGCCGGGGTCGGTCGTGCGCGCTGGCGGCTTGCTCAGCCGTAGGCAGGCAGCGTGTCGAGGCGCTTGAACGCGGCGAGCAGCGCGCCGGCCCACGGCCAGTCGTCTTGGAGATGCAGCGTGGTGCGCCGGGCGTGGCGCGTCAGGCGCGCGGCGACGTGCAGGACGCGGTAGCGCAGCCGCTTGGGCTCGGCGATGGCGTGCTCGCCGGTGAGGCAGGTCTGTTGGGTCCACACGGTCAGGTCGTGCGCGATCAGCGCGACCTCAAGCCACGCGGCGTTGGGCTCGCCAGTCGCTGAAGGGCAGGTTGGAGAGGCCCATCGCTTTGAGGCAGCGGATGCGGTCCTCGACGACGGCGTGCTGGCGATGGCGGGCCTCCAGGCAGGCGAGGTCTGTGTCGGCTTGGTCGGTGATGAAGCACTGAAAGCGATGTCCGTCGTGATCGCTGAAGCTCAGCTGCGCACCGGGGTGCGGACGCTCACGCCGACAGATCAACCGCGTGCTCACCGGCCAGGCAGTGAGGTCGACGGTGTCGGTGAGCTCGGCGACCCACGCGCCGTCGCGCGGCTCGCCATCACCGTTGACCGCCGGCGACCACGCGGTCTCGGCCAGCGCGACGATCGCGGCGCGGACCGCCTCCGTCAGGCCGTAGCCCAGCGAGAAGCGGATGCGGGTCTCGCGGCACGCATCGGCGAACGCGTGGCTGGCACCGGCGGAATCCGCGCGCGCAAGGATCGCGCCGTCCAACGCGGCCGCGCGGCAACTGCTCCAGCGCGAGCTCGAGGACGTGCACGTGATCGTCGGCGTCGTTGGCGCCTGCGTTGCCGGGGCGCAGGATCGCGGCGAGCACTTCGCGCCCGCAGGACACCGCCAGCGGGTGATGACCGAAGCCGCCCTTGTAGTGGCCGGCCGCACCCTCCTTCTCTGAGTGAGCGCCGATCGGGAAGGCGTCGAAGTCCAAGATCACGCTCGTCTGGCGCGGCGCCGGCCTGCCATGCGCGTTCGCGTGCGATCGCTCGTGCGCGACGGATCGCGGCCAGCTCGACCGGCCCGACAGACAGCAACACGCGCCGCGCGGTACACCGGCCCGGGGTCGGGTTTCGACAAACCCGGCCCCGGGCGAGCGTGTGACAGGCGCTTACACTGTCGCGGGGGTGAGGTGCGGGTACAGCGGGAACTGCTCCGCGAGCGCGCGCGTGCGCTCGGACAGCTCGGCGCGCTCGGCGTCGCCGAATCCGCCGGTAAGTGCGGCGCCGATGACCTGGCCGATCTCGCGGAACTCCGCGACGCCCATGCCGCGCGTGGCCAGCGCGGGCGTGCCGATGCGCAGGCCGGACGTCACCATCGCGGGCCGCGGGTCGTTCGGCACCGCGTTGCGGTTCACCGTGATGCCGATGTCGTCCAGGCGATCCTCCGCGTCCTGGCCCGACAGCGCCGACTCACGCAGGTCGGCGAGCACGAGGTGCACGTCGGTCCCGCCCGTCAGGACGTTCACGCCGACGTCGAGCAGCTCGTCGGCGAGCGCCGCCGCGCCCGCGCGCGTGCGGCGCTGGCGGTCGCGGAACACCTCCGTCTGAGCGATCTTCAGCGACACGGCCTTGCCGGCGATGACGTGCATCAACGGCCCGCCCTGCTGACCCGGGAAGACCGCGGTGTTGATCCGCTTCGCCCACTCCTCCTTGCAGAGGATCATCCCGCCGCGCGCGCCGCCGATCGTCTTGTGAATCGTCGTCGTCACGACGTCGGCGTAGGGCACAGGCGACGGGTGCTCGCCCGCGGCGACCAGCCCCGCGAAGTGCGCCATGTCGACCATGAGCTTCGCCCCGACCGAGTCGGCGATCTCGCGGAAGCGCGCGAAGTCCAGCTGCCGCGGATAGGCCGACCAGCCGGCGATGATGAGCTTCGGGCGCTCGTCCTCGGCGATCCGCGCGAGCGCGTCCATGTCGACGCGCGAGTCCTCGTCGGAGACGCCGTACGCGACGACGTCGTAGAGCTTGCCGGAGAAGTTGAGCTTCATCCCGTGCGTCAGGTGGCCGCCGTGGTCCAGGCGCATGCCGAGGACCTTGTCGCCGGGGTCGATCAGGGCCATCATCGCCGCGGCGTTGGCGCCCGCGCCGGCGTTGGGCTGGACGTTGACGGCCTCCGCGCCAAACAGCGCCTTCGCCCGCTCGATCGCGAGCGTCTCGACGACGTCGACGTGCTCGCAGCCGCCGTAGTAGCGCTTGCCGGGGAGCCCCTCGGCGTACTTGTTCGTCAGCGTCGAGCCCTGGCAGTCCATGACCGCCTGCGGCACGAAGTTCTCCGACGCGATCATCTCGAGCGTCGTCTCCTGGCGGCGCGCCTCCGCCACGAGGAGGTCGGCGATCTCGGGATCGACGTCCGAGACGTGCTTGGTGAAGTAGTCGGGGCCCAGTTCGGTCATGGCCCTGACGGTATCAGCGGCGCCCGCGCGATCAGGCGGAGTCGGCGGGGGCCGCGCCGAGCAGCGTGAGGGCCTGGCAGCCCACGAACGCGGCGCCGAGCGGCTCGCCCGCCGTGAGCAGTCGCGACCACGCGTCATCGGCCGCGGCCCGCTTCACGAGCATGAGGAAGCGGCGCTGGCTCTCGCGCAGGATCGCCACGATCGACGCGTCCCCGGGGTCCCGGCCGACCGCTCCGATCGCGAGGTCGCCGGGCAGGCCGGCAGCGGCCAGCAGGCGACCGGCCCGCGGGCCGATGACGCTGACGATCGCCAGGCTGGCGCCGATGTCCTTGCACGCGAGGTCGGCGCGGTCGGCGCCCTTGCCGAGCATCGGACCGGACGCGAGCGCCGAGTGCGGGCCGACGAGCAGCGTGCGGCGCGCGTCGATCCGCAAGAACCACACGTCGCGCATGCGCCGCGCGGCGCCCGGCGCGACCGGGGGGTCGCCGAGGCGGGCCGCGAGCGTGCGATCGAGCAGCGAGGACGCCGCGCGCAGCTCGAGCGTGCCGAGGTCCGAGCGGTCCGCGAGGCCGACGCTCTTCATGCAGACCGCGATCTCGCCGTGGACGGAGCCGTAGTGCGCCGCGATCGTATGGCCGGCGCGCTCGGCGAGCATCGCACCCGCCGCGAGGCAGGTCGCGGGGATCGGAGAATCGAGGGTCTGGCGCGAGGTGGTGTCCACGTGGCCTAGAGAGGTCGGTCTGTCTCCAGCGAGAGCACGACCGATCATATGCCTCTGCCCAAGCGGGCGTAGCGCGCCGGGGCGCCGGGATGCGGCCGGAGCGCAAGCGACGTGCGGCTACGCGGCGAGCTGCTCGCCGTGGCCCTGCTGCTCGGCCGTCATCGCGAGCCGGCAGACGGCGCTGCGACAGCGGCTGACCGTCTTCATGATCGAGCGGATCGCCAGCGGCACGTCGGCCAGCTCGTCGTCGCGACAGTGCTCCGCCGCGAGCACGAGCAGCGTCGCGAGGTGGGTCTCTGCGCGTGTCGCGGCCCGCGCCAGGCTCGTGAGGGAGCCGCGATCGAGCCGGGGATCGAACGCGTCCTCATGCAGGCCGATGACGTCGTTCGTGTAATCGCCGGCGAGGGTGAGCATGCGGCCGGCGACCTTGAAGCTCATGCCGTCTGCCAAGCCGAGGTACTGCTCGACCGTGAGCTTGCCGGTGCGTCTGTCGACTTCTACTGGCTTCATGTCGGGCTCCTGTAACAGCACTGAGGCGAAGTCCTCTTACCCCGTATCGGCTTTTCGGCCAACGAGGAACAGGTTGGCACGTGCGTGCTCGACGATGTGCGTCGACGCTCACACATAGGCCGAGCTGTCATGGAGTCCAGTCGCATGGTGTCGCCTGTCAGATTGGACGAGCTCGATGGCAGCCACCATGGACGGCTGGCGAAAGTTCACCGGCGGTCGTTCGCCCCTACGTCGGAGGCCAGCCGCGATACTGCTCGGTCTCATGCAAGACCGCCGCTCAGCGAGCCGCTTCGGTGCCTGACGCGCTGCTCGTCGCGCTGGACCTCGTGCTCGTCGTGGTCGTCGCCCGGTGCGGCGGCGCGCTCGCGGTGCGCTTCGGCGAGCCGCGGATCGCCGGCGAGATGATCGGCGCGATCCTCGTCGGGCCGACCGTGCTCGGCGGCCAGATCGAGGGGGCGGTCGACGGCGCGCCCGCCGAGGGGCTCGCCGGAGCGCTGTTCCCGGCCGTCTCCGTCGACGCGCTCACCACCGTCGGAGCCGTCGGGCTGATCCTCTACATGCTGCTCGTCGGGATGACGATCGACCCGGCGCCGATGGGCCGGCGGGCGGGGACGATCCTCCTGCTGGCGTTCTCCATCCTGGCCTCGATGGCGGGCGTCGCCGTCGTTGCCGCGGCGTGGCTGTCGGACGGCGGCGGCTGGCGCGGCGACGAGGGGACGAGCCTCGCGTTCGGCCTCGCGCTGGCGGCTGCGCTCGCCGCGCAGGGCGTGCCGATCGTCGCGCGGATCCTCGAGGAGCGGAGGATGCTGCGCAGCGAGCTCGGCGGCGTCGTGATCGCGACGGGCGCCTGCGTGACGACGCTCGCGCTCGTCGCGTCGGGCGCGGCGATCCGCGGCGGCGACCGGGCCGCGTTCGCGGAGCTCGCGCTGGTCGTCGCCGTGGGCGCGGCGATCGTGGCGGTCGCCGCGCCGCTCGCGCGCTCGCGCTGGATGCGCCTCTCGCCGCGGATCGCGGTCGCCGCGCTGCTCGCGATCGCGCTCGGCGCGGGCGCCGGCGGCAAGGCGCTGCTCGGCACGGTGCTCATCGGGCCGCTGATCGTGGGCATCGCCGTGCGCAACGCCGGCTTCTCGGCGATCTTCCTCGAGGCCCGGCTCGGCGCGCTCGTGCGCGGGGTGCTGCTGCCGGTCTTCCTCGGGGTCGCCGCGCTGCACGCGAACCTGCGCGAGCTCGCGCATGCCGACGCGCTCGCGCAGGTGCTCGGGATCGTCGCGGCGGTGGTCGTCGTGAAGCTCGTGGCGGGGGTCGCGAGCGCCCGCGCGGCGGGCTTCGACCCGCGCGAGGCCCGTGCGATCGCCGCGCTCCTGCAGTGCGGCGGCGTCATGACGATCGCGATCTCGCTCGACGTCCTGCACGCCGGGATCGTCACGACGCGCACGCACGCCTTGCTCACGCTGGCCGGCGTCGTGACGACGCTCCTCGCCGGGCCGCTGCTCGCGCGCTCAGGCTGGCGCGAAGCCGGTCAGGCGGCGGTCGGCGCTGGCTCGAGCGCCGCTCGCTCGCGCGATTCGCGCAGGTAGGAGAGCGCCGTCGCGGCGACTGTGACGATCGGGACCGAGATGAAGATGCCGATGATCCCGGCGAGGATGCCACCGGTCGCGAGCGCGAGGATGACCGCGATCGGGTGCACGTTGACCGTGCGGCCCATGATGATCGGATACAGCAGATGCCCTTCGATCTGCTGGACGGCGATCACGAGCCCGAGCACGATCAGCGCCTTGCCGACCCCGCCGCTGACGAGCGCGATGAGGACCGCCGCCAAGCCGGCGCTGAACGCGCCGATGAGCGGCACGAACGCGGCGAGGAACGTCAGCAGCATCAGCGGCCCGACGAGCGGCACGCCGAGGATCACGAGACCCGTGCCGATGAGCGTGGCGTCGGCGGCGCCCACGAGCGCAAGGCCGCGCACGTAACCCGACAGCGCCGTGTAGCAGCGGTGCGCGAGCTCGTCCATGCGCGTGCGCTGGCGCCCGCCGAACGTGTCGACCATCCAGCGCCAGATGGCGGGGCCGTCCTTGAGGAAGAAGAACAAGAGCAGCAGCGTGATGATCAGCCCGGTCACGACCTCGCCGACGAGGATCGCGCCGTGCAGCGCGCCGCCGGTCAGCTCGCTGCTCGAATCCGACAGCCGCTCGATGCCCTGGTCGATCTTCTCCTGGATGTCCGCTTCGCTGAGGTTGAAGGGCGGCTCGGCAAGCGCGTCGCCGGCCTCGCGGACCCCGTCCTCGACGCTGGCGGCGAGGTCGGAGAACTGCCGCCCGATCGCCGCTCCGGCGAGCGTGACCGCGCCGGCCAGCAGCGCGATGCCGCCGAGCATCACGGTGGCGGCCGCGGCGCCGTCGGAGAAGCGATGGCGCGTGAGCCAGCGCGTCGGCGGTCGCAGCGCCGTGCTCAGCAGCAGCGCGACGATCACCGGCAGCACGACCACGCGCAGGTACGCGAGCGCGTAGACCGTGGCGGCGATCGCGACGATGATCGCGAGCAACCGCCAGGCGATGTCCGCGCCGGATCGCAGCCAGGGCGGCACGGGATCGCCGGTGGCGGCGACGAGTGCCGGCGACGGCTCCGCGGAAAGGCCGCCCGGGGGCGCGGCGGCGACAAGCTCGTCGGGCGGCGGGCGCGGCGGCGGGTCGGCGGCGGCCCCCGGCGGCGCCGGCGGCGGATCCATCGCCTCCGGCTCGACCGGCGAGCCCTCGTCCTCGTCTTCCATCGCGCCGAGTCTAATCGCCGGTAACCTCTTGCGTCCGGCGGATCGCCTACTCGGCCGGAGCGCTTCGGCGCTCAGCCGGGCAACGTGCGGGCCTCGTGCTCGCAGCCAGTCCCGGTGGTCGGGAGTGTCACGCCAACCCCGGTGACACACACTCCGGGGACGTAGTAGTTCAGCGGTGATCCATGACCGGGCGGAGCCGGGCGGGCCTTCGGGCTCGCCCGAGCTCGCCCGCTCGTCCTTCTGCGCTCGTTCCTCGCGCTTCGTTACCGAACGACCGCGAGGTCCATGGCCGCACGCCATGGACCTCGGGGGTCGGGAGGGATCGATGCTTCTGTGAGGCGATCAGCGCTTGCGCGCCGCCTTCTTCAGCGGCTTCGCGACCTTCACGGACTTGCTGATCGACGCGAGCGAGCCGTTCACCGTGCGCGCGGACACCTTCATGGAGCCGCCCTTCTTCTTCAGGCGGTTGGCCGCGACGCTCGTGAGCTTCACCGTGATCGTCTGCTTGACGTTGCGCAGGACGACGACGGCCTTCTGGGCGAACGCCTTCTTGCCGGCGACGACGCCGTCGAGCACCACGAGGCAGCCCTTCGGGGCCGAGGCCGGGCAGGACACGCGTGACCTTGGCGCTCTTGCGGTTCTTGGCGACCTTGATCGTGCCGACCGTCGCGCGGTAGGCGCGGAAGACGGCGGGACCGGCGGTCGCACCCGTGCCGGGCTTCGTGGCGGGCTTGCGGGGTCGTCGTGCCGGGTGTCGTCGTGCCGGGCGTGACGACGCCGGCCGCGGCGAGGGCCGTCTGCCCAGCGCCGATGACGCCTTGCACCGTCGACGCGACGAGGCTCGGGCAGCGTGGCTCCGGCCGTCGCGTTGAGCGTGGCCAGCAGGCCGGTCAGCAGCGACGTGTCGACGCCCGGCGACGCCGAGCAGCGGCTTCAACGCGTTCAGCAGGCCGTCCACTCCGGGCAGCGCCGGCAGCCCGGCACCGAGCAGCGCCTGGACCTGGGCGAGCAGCGCGTTGACGTCCGTGGCGTTCGGCGCGGCGCCGACGCCGTACGCGCGGTTGGTGAGGCCGCTGACGAGGATCGTCGGGGCACCGGCCTGGCCGAGCAGCGACGTGATCTGGGCCGGGGTCAGCGCGCCGACGACGGACGTCAGCTGCGTGACGTTGGTGAGGAGGCCGAGCAGGGTGCTGAGCTGGGCCGGGTTCTGCGACAGCACGCCGAGCAGGCCGGTCAGCTGGGTCGGAGTCGCGGCGCCGAGGAGGCTCGTGATCTTCCCGTTCGTCAGCTGGCCGAGGACGGCGGTCGCCTCGAGGGTGCTCAGGGTCGCGAGGGCGCCGTTGAGCCGGTTGTCTGACAGCGGCGCGAGCACCGCGGTGAGGTTGCCACCCGACAGCGGGGCGATGACGTCGCCGAGCGCTTCGAGGCTCAGCACGCTCAGCCCGCCGGCGAGCTGCCCGGTCTGGAGTGCGCCGAGCACGGTGGTGAGCTGAGCGGGGCTGCCGGAGCTGAGCGCGCCGATCAGCGCGCCGGTCTGCGCCGGGTCAAGGGCGCCGACGATGCCGGGCAGGTTGGCGGGGGTGAGCTCGGGGAGGGCACCGGCCAGCTGGGCGCCGGTCAGGGTGGCGAGCGTCGAGGCGAGCGCGTCGCCGGTCAGCCGGTCGAGCAGGTCGCCCCGCTGCGCCGCGGTCATCGTCCCGAGGCGGTCGTCCAGCGTGCCCGCGGCCGTGAGGCCGGCGATGGCGTTGGAGAGCTGCAGGTCGGTGAGACCCGTGAGCAGCGTGTTCAGCTGGGTGGGGTTGGCCGCGCCGAGCAACTGGCCGAGGAGATCCGGCGTGTTGAGCGGCAGCGTCGCCAGCGGCACGCCCAAGGTGCCGAGCAAGTTGAGCGCGGTCACGACCAGCGGATCGAGGATGCTGCGGTCGGTCCTGACGGCCGTGTTGCTGAAGGTGGCGGCGCTCGAGGCCTGCGCCACGGTGGATAGCGATCCTGCTCCGAGAGCCGCGGTCGTCGCGAGAAGCGCGACGCCACGACGAGACAGCGGCTGCATGAGTGTGCGGGTCCTTTCGGGAGGGACGATCCCGACCCGTGTCGACCGTCCTAGCGCCTTCTTGAACCCCAATGGACGAACGTTGGACGGATTGGCGGCCGCCCGCGGAAGGGGGTCAGGCGTGCGTGACGCCGTGCTCGCGGAGGTACTCGAGATAGATGGGGCGCATGAGCTCGGCCACCTCTCCGCGGCCGGAGTCCGTGAGGTCGTCGACGTGCGCGCGCAGCGTCATGACGTCGGCCTCGGCCTCCCCGATGTCGCCCGTCGCGGCCTCGGCCACCGGCAGCGTCTTCATCAGGCGGATGAAGAACCCGACGTCGAGGTGGCGCAGCGCATAGCGAACCGCGAGGTCGTGCAGCTCCTCGGAGGAGAGCCGGTCGAGGTCGTCGGCGTCGGGCATCCGGACAGGACAGTAGCCGCGCTCGCCGCGTGCCGCCCGCCGGGTGTGATGTGATCTGGCCATGAGCCCTCGCGCGCACCGCCGCGTCCTGCTGCCGGTTGCCGTCGCGCTCCTCGTGCTGGCGGGCTGCGGGGGCTCGAAGGACAAGGCCGGCACGACGTCGACGCCGGCGACGACCACCGCGAGCGGCCCGGAGCTCGGGCCGCCGTTCGGGTCGATGGACGACCTGCCGGGCGTGCTGAAGACCCCGCCGCCGTGGGACGCGAACGCGGGCAAGCTCCAGCAGCGCCTGCGAGCGATTGGACTGCCCGCGCTGTCGCAGGAGGGCCAGGTGACCCACATCCACCAGCACCTCGACCTGTTCGTCGACGGCGAGGAGGTGGCGGTCCCGGACAACATCGGCATCGACCCCAACGGCGGGTTCATCTCGCCGCTGCACACCCACCAGGACGGCGACGGCGTCCTGCACGTCGAGTCGCCGACCGAAGAGCGCTTCAGCCTGGGCCAGTTCTTCGGCGTCTGGGGCGTGCGGCTGGACGCCAAGTGCATCGGCGGCGAGTGCGCCGGCCACGCGAAGCAGCTGCGTTCATGGGTCAACGGGGAGCCGGTCGATGGCGATCCGACCCGCATCGTGCTCGCCGAGCGCCAGCAGATCGTGGTCGCCTACGGCACGCAGGAGCAGATGCCAGACCCCGTCCCCGCGACCTACGAGTTCCCGACGGATCTCTAGGAGTCTGTCGGGAAAGTCGTCGGAGGTCGGGGTGGTTCAGCCGCGGTTGTGGGCGCCGCGCAATTCTGAAGGCGATGCTGGTTGCATCGGCGAAGAATTGTGTGGCGATCCACAGCCGCGGATGAGCCGCATCCGGCCCCGAGGACTTTTTCGACAGGCTCCTAGACGACGACCGTCCAGGGCACCACGCGGTGACCTGTGACGATGCCGTTCTGCGCGTACGGATCCTCGGCGACGAACGTTTCGACCTCCGCCGCGCCGTCAACGAGGAAGACGATCATCGCGCCCGTCGGCGGCTGGCCGAGCGCGCCGCCGCTCGTGACCTTGCCCTCCGCCTTCCACTGCCCGACGAGCGCGAGGTGGCCTTCGCGGTACGGCGCCCGGCGCTCGACGACGTTCTCGACGTAGTCGTAGAAGAGGACCTGGTGGACGACGGGCTCGGCCATCAGTCGAGTCCGGGTGGGGGGACCCAGCCGCCGAACGCACGCTCGAGCTCCAGCGCGACGGCGACGGCGACGTGGTCGCGACCCGGCCCGGCGGCGGCCTGCACGCCGAGCGGCAGCCCGTGGGCGTTGAGGCCGAGCGGGATCTGCGCGACGGGCACGCCGGCGAGGTTGAAGACCGCGGTCGTCGTCAGCAGCCACGGCTTGCCGATCGTCTGGCCGTGCTTCGGCGCGACCCGCGGGTGCGTCGGGTGCAGCAGCACGCCGTCGCCGATCGCGTCGGTGATCTCGCGGGCGAACGCCTCGCGCGCGGCGATCTGCTTCGTCATCCGCCCCTGCGGCATCTTGCCGGTCATCCACTCGCTCATGAGCAGCAGCCGCAGCGCGCGGGTGTGCGGGCCCTTGCGCTTCAGGCCCCCGCGCACGGTGACGTGCGCCGAGCCCTCGGCGACGATGAGGTCCTTGACGCTGACGCCCGCCTCGAGCTTCAGCACGGCGAGGTAGAGCTCCAGCGCGCGCTTGACCGTCTTCAGCGACGTGACCTCGACCGTCGCGCCGGCGGCCTCCAGCGCCTCGGCGGCGCTGCAGCCGCGCGACGCGCAGCTCGCGGCTGGCCCTGATGTACGAGGTGTGCTCGCTGAGCAGGACCTTCATGCCGGCGATCGGCGCGTCGGCCGGGTCGCCGATCGGCATCTCGCGGACGTACGGATCGATGCCGTCGGGGCCGGCGATGACGCGCAGCATCGGCATGAGGTCCTCGGCGCGGCGGGTGATCGGCCCGATCGTGAGCATCAGCGCGGCCGTCTCGGTCTCGGTGACCGGGAACTGGCCGGTGCTCGGCACGAGGCCGGGGGAGGGCTTGAGCCCGAACACGCCGTTGAAGAACGCCGGGATGCGGATCGACCCGCCGATGTCGGCGCCGAGCCCCAGCGGCGAGCCGCCCGTGCCCACGACCGCGCCTTCGCCGCCCGACGAGCCGCCGGCCGTGCGCGTCATGTCGTAGGCGTTGTGGGTGCGCCCGTACTGGCGGTTCTCGGTCTCGATCCAGAGGCACAGCTCGGGCGTGTTCGTGACGCCGAGCGGGATCGCGCCCGCGTCGATCATGCGCTGCACGGTCGGCGCGTTCTCGGGCGCGCGCCACGCCGCGCGCGAGACGAGGCCCGCGCAGTTGGGCATCCCCTTCATCGCGATCGATTCCTTGATCGTGCAGGGGACGCCGTGGAAGGGCGGCAGCGTGTCGGGGTCGGACGTCGTGCGGACGAGCTCGTCGGCGTCGTCGGCGTCCTGGCGGGCGGCGTCGTAGCGGTCGACGACGACCGCGTTCAGGCGCGCGTGCGTGCGCTCGAGGCGCTCGATGTGGGCTTCGACGACCTCGCGCGAGCTCGTCTCGCCGCTGCGGATCGCGCGGGCGAGGTCGGTGGCTGAGCGCTCGGTCAGCGTGCTCGGTGGCGCGTGGACGGCCATTGCTTGCGACGAATGTACCGCCGACCGCCGGACCCTGGACTTTCGGCGCAGTTGTCTGCGGGAACGATCGCGGCCCGCCTGTACTCTGCGGCTCTGATGTTGGGCGACCCGTCCCTCACTGCGCACGACGCGACCACGGAGCCCGGGATCGAGGGGGTGAAGGCCGTGGATGGCGAGACCCTGCGCCGCTTCGCGGATCTCATCGTGCGCTTCGCGGCGAACGTGCAGCGCGGCCAGATCGTGGCGATCGGCACCGAGCCCGGCAAGCTCGAGCTGACGCGCGCCGTCGCCGCCGCCGCGTACCGCGCGGGCGCGAAGTACGTCGACGTGACGCAGTTCGACCTGCACATCAAGCGCGCTCGGCTCCTGCACGCCGAGGACGAGACGCTCGACTACGTGCCGCCGTGGCTCGGCGAGCGGATCCTCGCGCTGGGCGAGCACCGCGCCGCGCGGATCGGGCTGACCGGGCCGGTGGCGCCGGGACTGCTCAGCGACCTCGACCCCGCGCGCGCGGGCCGCGACCAGCTGCCGTTCCTGCGCGAGGCCTCGGAGGTCGTCAACGCGCGCACGACGAACTGGACGGCGGTGCCGTGCCCGACCCAGGCGTGGGCGTCGCTCGTCTATCCCGACCTCGTCTCCGCAGGCGGCGCTGGAGCGCCTGTGGGAGCAGGTCCTGCACGTGTGCCGGCTCGACGAGCCCGATCCGGTGGCCGCGTGGCGCGCGCGCCAGGACGTGCTGGTCGGCGTGAGCGAGCGGCTCAAGGAGCTGCGCTTCGACGCGCTGCACTTCGAGGGGCCGGGGACCGACCTGCGGGTGGGGCTCCTGCCGAGCTCGCGCTGGCTGTCGGCGCGCTTTCAGACGATCGACGGCATCGACCACATGCCCAACCTCCCGTCCGAGGAGGTCTTCACGTCGCCCGACCCGGCGCGCGTCTCCGGCGAGGTGCGCTCGACGAAGCCGCTGGTCGTCGACGGCACGATCGTGCGCGGGCTGCGCGTGCGCTTCTCGGAGGGCCGCGCGGTCTCGTTCGAGGCCGACTCGGGCGCCGAGCTGCTGGAGCAGTACGCGAGCCGCGACGCGGGCGCGTGCCGGCTGGGCGAGGTCGCGCTGGTCGACGGGGAGGGCCGCATCGGCCCGCTCGACACGGTCTTCTACGACACGCTCATCGACGAGAACGCGGCGTCGCACGTCGCGCTGGGCGCGGCGTACGAGTTCGCCGCCGGCGAGGAGGACCACGAGCGCCTCAACCGCTCGGGGATCCACGTCGACTTCATGATCGGCTCGGCGGAGGTCGACGTGACCGGGCATCACCGCCGGCGGCGACCGCGTGCCGGTGCTGCGCGGCGGCGCCTGGCAGATCTGAGCGTGTCGCGGGCGCGTCGGCGGCGCGCTCGGCCGCTACCCTGAGCGACCTCGGAGAGGTGCCGGAGCGGCTGAACGGGCACGACTGGAAATCGTGTGTGGGCTTTACGGTCCACCGAGGGTTCGAATCCCTCCCTCTCCGTCAATTGTTCGATATGCGAACACCGACCCCCGGACATGGGGCTTGGGGTTCGCGTCGCGGCCCGGCCGGTCCCTGGCGCCCGTCGCGGCTGCCAGGGCGGCTGGCTGGGCCTGCGGTTCGCCGGCTTGGCCGGCGTCCGCGCTGCTGCCGGCCGCCCGTAAGGCGTCGGCGTAGTCCATGAGCTGGTCGTAGAAGGCTTCGAGCTGGGGCTCGATCAGCACGTCGTCGGCTTCATCGACGGATCGTGAAGTGCTCGAACATGGCGAGGTTGAGCAGGCGGCGTTGGGACTCGCGTCGCTGTGTCGTACGCCCGTTGGTGGTGCGTCCACCAGTCGCAGTGCTTCGTCGAGCGCGGCCATGACGCCGTTGACCTGGTGCTGGGCGGCGTGCGCCCAGCTGTGCGACTTGCGATTGCTCTTCCTTGATGCGGGCTTGTTCGGCGCGGAGCACGTCTTCGGAGACGGCGTTGCGGTAGTAGAGCTGGACGAGCTTCTGTTGCTGGGTGGTCAGCTCGCATAGGCGGCGGGCGTGGCATTCGCTCTCGGTCCGGGCGACCAGCGCTCGCTTGTCGATGGTGGTACGGACGGCATGTCGGATCTCGTGCTCGCGCTCGATGCCAACGAACGGGCGGCCCTCCAGCACGGCGGCGATGCCGGTGCTGCCGCTGCCGGCGAACGGGTCGAGCACGACGCCGCCGGGCGGGACGACGAGGCGCACGATCCAGCGCAGCAGCCCCATCGGCTTGACTGTCGGATGAGCGTTGGCGCGCGGCTTCGTGGTCCCGGTGCCGCGCGAGAAGATCGGGCTGATTCGCGCCTCGAGCTGTTGGCAGCCGGCCTCGCGCTCGGCCCGAGCTGCCTTGGCGGCGTAGAACAGCCGCGAAAACGGCGGCGCGCCGGACGAGCGCTCACGCGTTGCGATCTCATCGATCAACCGGGTGACGCAAGCTGGCCGACACGCTTCGCGCCGCACCCCGCGTCATGACTGAGGGCCAGGTTCGGTGGCCGGAAGCCCTCGCCTGCCGCCTCGTTGGCTCGGTCGCTCGATCCGTGCCGCATCAAATATTGAGTGCGCCCGTGCCGTGGCGGGCGACGTTGGCGAGCGTCGCCGGGGTATCGCTGTCAAGCGGTCGCCGGGCGAGCACGATCGGTTCGTAGGCGGGTTTGAGGGCTGAGCCCAGCCCGCCCGGCAGCCGCCGCGACTCGTCGGCACGCCGCTGCCGTACATCCACAAGTAATTGGTCGCGCACCTCCAGACCGGCATCCTCGATCCCGGCGACGAGCCGATGAGCGGTGCGGCTGGCGCCGAACGCCGCCAGGTAGGCGCCGGGCTTCAGGACGCGCCGCGTCTCGCTCACCCAGGCCGCCGTGAATGCCTGGAAGCGGTCGCCGCTGGCCAGCGCGCCGCCGTCCCACGCCTGCTGGTTGAAGTTGAGGCCGTAAGGCGGATCGGTCACGACCGCATCGACGCTCGCGTCGGGAAACGCCGCCAGCAGCGTGCGGCTGTCGGCCGCGATCAGGCCCCAACGGCGCAGATCGCCGTAGAGCAGCGGCAATGCCGTGGTCCGGCGGTCGGCCCGGCCACTCACGACGTTCCTCCATCGGCAGTCTCGGGCGACGAGCCGGGAACGCGCGGCGCTCAACCTCGCGGATCCGGCTTCCCCAATCCCAGGAGGCCCGCCGTGCCCGCCGCTCGGTGGGGGCCAGCCCGCGACTTGTTGCAGGCGCTTCTCCGTGGGGTTGATGAAGATAGGGGCGGGGCTCTGTTCGATTGTCTGACCATCGTGTAACCGGCCTCGTACAGCCGGGCGAGGATGCGTTCGGTTCGCGCATCTCCGGGCGGCTTGCCGACGGCGGCGAGGACCGCCTGCGCCGACGTGCCCTTCTCGTCGTCGTCCATCAGTCGGTAGGTGGCCTCAAGTACGGGCCGAGCTTCATCCCAGTTCATTTGGCGCAGCTTGCAGGACTGCTCGGACGGCTCACGAGCCGACGGTTGCGACACACCAGATAGCGTCGCCACCGAGAGCGCTAGCGTCCAAGGACGACGCCTCGCTTCATACCGGCATGTGCGAGGGTTCGGCGTAAAGTCGGCCCCGGTCGCTGCAACGCTTCTTGACTCGATGGCCACCCTGGGTGTGAAGGGCAGAGTAGAGTTTCGCAGATATGGCGTCGGACCTCATTGTCATCGCAAAGCTGAGCGCGGAACTCTAAGCGGGAGCGCCGGACAACGACGCCAAACGCTTGGGCGGATAGTCCCTTCGAGTGGATGCGCAGCGAGCCTCCTCCGCGGAAGGGCGCGATCGGCAAAGAGATGTTCAAGCGATGGGCGCAGTCCGTCGGACTCGAGGTCCGTCCGGCGCCATCGGGAAGTGCATGCGACTGCATCGCGGACGGCCTCGAGGTCGTCATCAAGTTCGGACTCCAATGGGCGAACGGAACCCTGGTCTTCGAGCAAATTCGACCGCAGGGATACGACGTGGCCGCGTTGCTGGGGCTCCAACCTCAGTTCGTAAGTCTCTGGCTGGTGCCACGCAACGTGCTGTGGCGCGCAACCAACCAGCAGCACGGCGCCGAGACACATTGGCTGCGTTTCCGGCCCTCACAACCACCATCGTTCTTAGCGCCCTTTGGAGGGACGCTAGCCGCTGCTCAAGCGTCGCTGCTAGAACAGGCTCGCGGCGACGCCGGAAGTTGACTCCAAGCAGTCATCGCTCGCATTGCGGCCAGTTGGAGCAGGGTGTCCGAGTCGATTGCGCATAACTCGCGTCGCCTCCGGGTTCGCGTCGATCAGAACATACCGACGCCCGAGCTTGGCTGCGACTGCTCCTAGCGTGCCGCTTCCAGCGAAGAAATCCAGGACACCAATCGCCCGGCTGAGTAGATGCCTGCACCATCCTCCGCACGATTCCCTCGGGCTTTTGCGTCGGATAGCCAGTTTTCTCGCGGCCGTATGTCGGCACGATCGTATGCCCACCAGACATCGGTGGGAAGCTTCCCGCGTTCCGCCTTCGCTGGCATAACCAGCCCCAGCGCCATGTACGGCTCCACGATCAACAGCTTCCGCATCGTAGAAGTAGGCGGCGTCGTCCTTGACATAGACAAAAATTGTGTCGTGTTTGGCGGGCCAGCGCCGTTGGCGTGACCCCGGTGGTTCGGTCCGGTGCTTGCGAGAGTCCTATGCGCCTACGATCGTGGGCGAGGAGGACGCAACGGTCTGACGCGATGCAGGCATACGCCGGAGCAGGTCATCCGCAAGCTGCGCGAGGCCGATCGGATGTTGGCCGAGGGCAAGTCGACCGTCGAGGTCGCGCGGCACCTGGAGATCTCGGAGAACACCTATCACCGGTGGCGCAACCAGTACGGCGGGATGAAGGCCGACGATGCCAAGCGCCTCAAGGAGCTTGAGCGTGAGAACCAGCGGTTGAAGCGGATCGTGGCCGATCAGGCGCTGAACATCGACGCGCTGAAGGAGGTCGCGCGGGGAAACTGGTGAGCCCGGCCCGCAGGCGCCAGGCGGTCGCGATGTTGCGCGACCGTCTCGGTGTCAGCGAGCGTCGGGCGTGCCGGTATGTCGGCCAGCACCGCTCGACGCAGCGGCGCGAGCCGGTGCTCGCCGACGACGATCAGGCGTTGCGTGCCGCGTTGCGCGCGTTCGCCGTCAAGCGGCCGCGGTGGGGGCTACCGCCGCGCGCATCATCATCTGCTGCAGGAGGGCTGGGAGGTCAACCGCAAGCGCGTGCAGCGCGTCTGGCGCGAGGAAGGGCTGCGGGTGCCACGGACGCGGCGGCGCAAGCGCCCGGTCGGCGACGGCCCAGACGGCCGCGAGATCGACGCCGCGGCGCCTGAGCCGGGCTGGGTTACGCGGAGGCCGGGTTGATTGGTTTTCTGATCTTCAAGAAGAAGAATCAAGAGATCAAGAGATCCACCGTACCGCTCAGGCTCAGAGTCTCGAACTCGGCCGGTGGAACATCATCGAGGGACTCGTGCAGGCGGACGTCGTTGAACCAGCCGACCCATTCGACGATCGCCAGCTCCAGCTGCGAGCGCGTTCGCCAGACGCGGTCTGAGATCAGCTCGGTCTTGAACGCTGTCGACGAACGATCTCGGCCATCGCGTTGTCATAGGCGTCCCCGACCGAGCCGATCGACGCGAGCACGTCAGTGGTCGTCGAGGACCTGCGCTGAAGTCGTGACTGGTGTATTGCCCGAACTCAACCGGTCGTCGCAACACCGGGTTGTTGGTCAGCGAACCGTAGCGGGTGAAACCAGAGCTCCGGCGAGCCGGAGGCGCCGCCGCGTAGCTGTCGTCGCGGAGGCTCGCCCGGAGGGCGGGCCGGAGCGGCGATAGCCACGCGCGCGAGCGTCGTGGCCGGGGTGTCGTGGTCGTCGTCGGGGTGGGGTCAGGCTGCTGCGGCGAGGTGCTCGTCGAGGGCCTCGGCGGGGGTTCGCCAGCCGAGAGTCTTGCGCGGCCGGCTGTTGAGCGCGGCGGCGACGGCCGCGAGGTCCTCGGCGCTGTGACGGGCCAGGTCGGTGCCCTTGGGGAAGTACTGGCGGAGCAGCCCGTTGGTGTTCTCGTTCGTGCCGCGCTGCCAGGGGCTGTGCGGGTCGCAGAAGTAGACCTGCAGGCCGCTGTCGATCCGCAGCCGGGCGTGCTCGGCCATCTCGGCGCCTGGTCCCAGGTCAGCGAGCGGCGCAGCTGCTCGGGCAGCTCGCGATCGCGGCGGCGATCGCGTCGCGGACCGCCTCGGCGCCGTGCCCGGTGAGCGGCGGTCCATTCTTGACCTTCGGGCGCCGGCGCCGTCGCCGGCGGGCGGCAGGTGCAGCAGCATCGTGAAGCGGCTGGTGCGCTCGACCAGGGTGCCGATCGCCGAGCGGTCGCAGGCCGACGATGAGATCGCCTTCCCAGTGCCCGGGCACGGCCCGGTCGTCGGCCTCGGCCGGCCGCTGGCTGATCATCACCTCGTCGGTGACGAAGCCCTTGCCGCGCCGCGGGAGCGGGCCCGCGGGACGCGCAGCGCCCGGCCGGTGCGCAGACACGCGTCAGCTCGCGCTTGAGCGCGCCGCGGCCCTGGACATACAGCGCCTGGTAGATCGCCTCGTGCGAGACGCGCATCGACTCATCATCGGGGAAGTCGACCGGCAGCCGGTGGGCGATCTGCTCCGGGCTCCACGCCGTCGCCCACCGCCGATCCTGGCGCCGGGGCTTGTCGCGGCCCTTCCACGCCGGAACCGGCGGGCCCATGCGCGATCCCGTCGGGCCGGCGCACCTCGCCGGCCAGCCGCTCCTGCACGTACTCGCGCAGCTCGCCGTTGACGGCGAGCTTCGCCGTCTTCGGCCGGCGCGCGCTCAGCTCGGCATTCCACTGCGCGACCGACGCGCGGTACTCGAGCTTGCCGCCACGCGTGGCCGCGTTGCGGCGCAACTCCCGCGAGATCGTCGACGGCGAACGACCCAGCTGCCGGGCGATCTCGCGCACGCCGGCACCCTGCGCGCGCAGCAGCGCGATCTCCTCGCGCTCGTCAAAGCACAGATACCGGCCCGAGACCGGGTCCAGCATGAACGTCGGCATGCCGCCACGCTCACGAAACCACCGGACGCCAACCGCCGGCGACACCCCGACCGCCTGCGCCGCGTCCTCGCTGCTCAGGCCCTCGCGCGATCTGCACGCCAAAACGCACCGCTCGACGTCGCGCCGATGCGACGGCTTGCCCGGCGACTTCATCGGCGACCGGCCCGTCAACTCCTTCATCCACCCCGCTGGCCTGCCCATCGCAACCCCTCTCGATCGAGGTGTTGCGACGACCGGTTGAATCCGCCTTGCGATGCCGCGCGTCGGAGTGGTGGACGAGCTCGACGTCGGCGCCGGCGGCGCGTCGCGCGAGCGCCATCCGCAGCGCGTCGAGGACGAGGTCGGTGCGCATGTGCGACGCGAACTGCCAGCCGACGATCCGGCGCGAGAACGACGTCGATAACGAAGCTGAAGAACACGACGCCCTCCCAGCAGCGCAGGTACGTGAAGTCCGCCACCCACAGCGCGTCCGGGCCGCGTCGCGCTGAAGTCGCGCTGGACGAGGTCCGGCGGCCGGCTGGCCGCGGGATCGGGCGATCGTGGTGCGCCACGGCTTGCCGCGCCGCTTTGCGCCCTGGATGCCGTTGTCGCGCATCAGCCGCTTGACATGGTCGCGGCCGACCTCCTCGCCGGCGCGGCGCAGCGCCTTCCACATCCGCCGGTAGCCGTAGGCCTCGTAGTTGGCCTCGTGCACCTCGCGCGATGCGCTCGAGCAGCCGCTCGTCCTCGACGGCGCGCGCGGACCGCCTGCCCGAGCGGCGCGCTGGTAGTAGGCCGACGCCGACACCCCGAGCGTGCGGCACGATCGAGCTCGACGGCGAAGCCAGCGGCCTTCCGGTCATCGATGAAGGCGCTCACCTCCGCGGGGTCCCGTCGAGCTCCTTCGCGAAATACACGCTGAGCGGCCCTGAGGATCTCGTTGGCCCGGCGCAGCTCCCGCACTCTCGCGCTCAAGCGCCTTCAGCTCGCTCGCGCTCCTCGCTGGTCAGGCGGTCGTTGCCGCTGCCCGCGTCGGCTTCGGCCTGACGCACCCACATCCGCAGCGCTTCCTTGTGGATCGCCGAGATCGCGCGCGACATGCGCGATCGGGCGCTGCGACTCGAACACGAGCCGCACCGCGCGCTCGCGCAGCTCATCGGAGTACTTCTTCGGACGTGGCATCGCTGCGACCTTCTCCTCTCGCCAGGACAGAACCTGGTTTCGAGGCCTCCGTCAAACCCAGCCTGGCTCAGCCCGACGACGTGTGGGCGCTGGACTTCCAGGCCGATCAGACCTCAGATGGCCGGCCGATCCGGCTGGTCAACATCATCGATGAGCACACTCGCGAGGCGCTGATCATGCACGCCGCCCGGTCGATCGACGCCGACGCGCTCGTCGCTCGCCTCGACGCGCTCGTGGCCCGGCGCGGGCGCGCGCCGCGGTTCGTGCGCATGGACAACGGACCGGAGCTGACGTCGCACGCGCTGCGTGACTGGTGTCGCTTCAGTACCGCCGGCAGCGTCTTCATCGAGCCCGGCTGTCCGTGGCAGAACCCGTTCGTGGAGTCCTTCCACGCCCGCGTCAGAGACGAGTTGCTCAACGGCGAGCAGTTCGCGTGCATCGCCGAAGCCAGGGTGCTCGTCGACGATTGGCGCGAGGACTACAACCAGCGCCGCCCCCATTCGTCGCTTGGGATGCGCACGCCGGCCGCGTTCGCCGCCGACCGCTCCGCGACCCCTCCCGCGTGACACGCGCGGACGGATCGCCCATCGCTCGGCTCGCCCTCGGGCTCGCCTCGCGACGGGCGATCCGTCCGGCCAAGCACCTAGCGTGCCTCTTGCTACGACCACTCGACTCTCACAGTCAGTGGACCGAAGAACGGGGTCCCTCCACCGTTTCGACCGTGCGCCATAGTCATACGACCAGATCAGCTCATTGAGAAAACACTCGCGACCAAAGATCTCATCAAGTAGTAGCTTGCAGTAATGCGCTTCGCGGTAGTCGATGTGAAAGTAGAACGTTCCAGTCCGAGTTAGGAGCCGGCGGGCCTGCCGGAGGCGAGGCTCCAAGAAAGACAGATAGTCGTCGAACGTGTCGAGGTAGGAAGACTCGCCCAGCAGTGTCGTCTTATATCGCCGTCCACCGAAACCGGTGCGGTCGCCGTCTTTATCTTCTGCCGTATGCAGTGTCTTCCGACTCTGCGCTTTCCCGGTGTTGAACGGCGGGTCGATGTAGATGAGCTGGAACGTCTCAGCCGCGAGCTCGGGAAGCACGTCCATGTTGTCGGCGAGGATGATTTCGTCGCGCTCGGGTCGGCGTAGCTCGATCGTCACGCCGCGATCCTAGACTGGACGCCAGACAACCTGCCACAGTCGCGCTCGGCCAAGCGTTGTCGCGAGGCTCGGATTCGGACCTCGGTTCCGTCCGGTCGTGGCGCTGGAATTGCGGCATGGCCATCCCCCTCGAAGGAGTCTCGTACGTCGTCTGCTGGACGGCTGATCGCAAACGGCGCTTCGACTCGCTCGACCTCAGCGAGTGGTCGAGCGCCCGCCTCCGGTTCGAGAATCAGGTGGCGTTGCTTGCATCGGGAACCCTAGGGAGTCGGTCGTACACGGAGCTCTCGGAACGCGGCGGCGGCATTCCGCCGCACCGACGGATCCCGGTCGGCATTTTCCGCGCGCACCGGCTGGAGATCAGTCTCGCCCCCGACCTGTTCGCGTGCGTATACCTACGGCCACGGGTGATCCCGCTGCTCGGGCCGGCCAACGCTGTCGAGACGCGCCTGCGCGTGTTTCGCGAGCGCGGGTTCAAGTGCGTGTGTTACACGCCCGTCACCCCCGCAGAGGCCAACGCGGTACGAAAGCCGCCCTCGGAAGCCAAGCGCAGCGTGAGCGCGCAGCACGTGCTCGACCGCATCATCGCTGACGAATCCGAGATGCGTACGCTGCTCGGCACGCTGTCGGTTGGCGAGCTGATCTGGGTTGGCGAGGAAGCTCGCCGGGCCACCCGGGCTGACATCGCCCGCGAAGCGGCCGACCTGGCGGTAACGCGCATCCGGACGCCCGGCACACTCAACCTGCTTGGCGGAGCGCTCCGCGACCAGCATTCGTACGACCGCTCGATCGAGGTCTTCACCGAGTCGATCGAACTCCAAGAGTCGGCCGAGTGGAACCCGTACGGCTACATCGGGCTGGCAGCATCGCTGCGTCGCAAGGGCCGCCAGGACGAGGCGTGGGACGAGCTGAAGAGGCCACTGCGCTACTACCCGGACAACGAGTACGCCGTGCGCGTCAGGGCCGCGCTGGAAGGGGATCTCGGTATCACGGAAACGGGATAAGCCGGGAGGATGGGAGCTGTCCGTCGCGTGGTCTGACCTACATCCGTGAGTAGCGGGGGGTCGCGGGACGCGTCGCGAGCGGGGTGAGCAGGGCTTGAAGTAGAAAACCCCGCTGGATGCGGGGCTTTCCGTCCGGCAGGGCCGGGATCGTGGGGGTTGCGAAGCCTGTCCACGATGCTGATTGGAGCTCACCTTGAAGATGAACCGCGCTCACCGTGCCAAACGGGTCGGACGGATCGTGTTCAGGGCGGATGATGAGCGCTTGACCGCGTTCGCCGGGCTCGCGGTGATCGGGGCGCTGGTGCGGTCGCTGGGGCTGGTGTCGCTGCTGGATGGTGAGCTTGCGCGCGAGCGTCGCGCGGCGCCGGTCAAGGTGCGTGCGCGCGGCGTGTCGGGCGGCGAGCTCATGCTCGCGCTCGCGGAGTCTCAGCTGATCGGCGGCGAGTGCTTCGACGACATCGAGGAGCTGCGCGCCGACGGTGCCGGCGCCGGGCTGCGCGGCGCGCGGCGGGTGCCTGCCGCATCGACGGCGCGTCAGCTCGCCAAGCGCTTTCGGCGCTGTCACATCCAGGCGGTCGAGCGCGCGATCGCGCGCCTGGGCGGTCGCCTGGACCGCGCGCTTGGCCGTGATGCGGGCGAGGACGCGACGATCGACTTGGACGCCACGCAGATCGAAGTTCACGGCCGCCAGGGCGGCGCCGCCAGGTCACGTCACGGCTGTGTGGCCTACGCGCCGCACATCGCGGTGTGGGCGCAGCGCGGCCGCGCGCTGACCGCGGAGCTGGTTGGCGGCAACCGGGAGAAGCTGACCGCCGCCGCATCATCGACGCTGGCGCGCCGCGCGCTGCGGATGCTCAGGTCGGCCGGGCACAGCGGGGCAGTGACGTTTCGTGTCGACTCGGCGTACTACGCCGTCGAGCTGCTGACCGCGCTGCGGAAGGCCGGCGCGCGGTTCACCGTGTCGGTCCCCAGGACCGTCGCGATGTGGAAGCTCGTCGCCCGGATCGACGAGGACGCCTGGGCCGATGCCCGCGATCTCGCGGGCGCGCAGGTCGCCGAGATCGCGCACACCCCGGCCGGCTGGAAGCACGAGCCGCTGCGGATGATCGTCAGGCGCACCCGCTACAGCGCAGCCCAGATCTCGGCCAACCCGCGCGCACGGCGGCGCAAGACGATCCATCCCGACCAGCTCGCGATGCTGCTCGACGGGCACGCCGGCATCGTCTACGGCTACAGCTTCATCCTCACCGACATCCACCACGCGCCCGCAGCCCAGGTCGAGCACTTTCATCGTCATCGCGCGCAGATCGAAGAACGCCTGAAGGACGCAAAGCTCGGCCAAGCGCTGCGCCGGATGCCGTGCGCCGATGAGAACGCCAACCGCACCTGGCTCGCGGCCTGCCTGCTCGCGCTGAACCTCACCGCGCTCGTCTGCGACCTGTGCCCGGCCGCCGGCGCGTCGGGCAAAGCGCCGGCCGACGCGCCGCTCAGGCGGACCGCCAAGACCCTGCGTCGGCTGCTGTTCCGGGTTCCCGCGCGCGTGAGCCGCAGCGCACGCCAAACGATCCTGCACTTGCCCGCCGGCTACCGCCACGCGGGCATCCTCAGCGACACCTACCACGCCGCGCTGAGCCTGCCCGAGACCTGACCGTCGCCCGGCGACACCCCTGACGACGACCCCGGCCAGACAGCCGGTCTCGGCGACCCCGCAACCAGCCCCGACAGCGCTACGCGACCGCCAGCTCGTCCCGCACCCCACCGAAAAACTGCCGTCACACGACCCGAACACCGCGACGCAGCCAAAACTGCACCGTCGCAGCACAACCGAGCGCTACTCACCGATCTAGGTCTGAGACAACGTGCCGCAACATCGCGGTGGGTATGGTCGCTGGATGTCCGACGACGCCCCCTTCGATGACGGCCACGGGCTGGAGGTTCGCGTCGATGCAGCGGGAAGCCTGCTGTCGGATGAGCGCGACCGTGAGCAGTCCCTGAACACGCGAGGCGTGGCGGTGGCCGCGGCTGCTGTTGTGCTCATGAGTCTTCTCCAGCGCCCGATCGTCTCCGCTATACAGCTAGACATTTCAACCTGTGGCCACGTTGCGCTCACGATCTGCGGTGGCCTATCGATCGGGGCAACTGTGGTCGTGATCCTGATCTCTGTCCTCGCGGTTCTGCGGCCCGTCGGCCGTGATCTGATCCATAGCGACGCGCTCCAGCGATGGCTCACAGACGACGGCATGGCGGACGCTGAGGGCGCCGCTCGGTACCAGGTGCTCGATGCGTCGGTCAAGGCGATCATCTCGCGGCGCGACGTGAACGCGCGGAAGGCGCAGGCCCTCGAATGGTCCTACCGGGTCCTCGTCGCAGAGCTTGTGTTTGCCGCCCCCGGGCTGTTTACACTTGCCTTGCATGCCTGATCGCGACAACAAGCCCGCTCCTCCGCCGCCGCCCCCTTCCGTGCCGCCAGACGGCAAGCAGGACACTGCACCCTCGGAGAACAAGGTACCCCGGCTTCCCGCGATCATGGACAGCTTCAACGGCAGCGACGACGACCCCCGGTCACGCACATGAGCGAGCCAGATAAGGCCGCCGCTGATCCGCAGTCGGGCCGCAATGAGACGCTCGCGGCGTCGCAATCCGCACGTCTCGTCGATCCGCCGTCGTCGAACAAGGTTCCTCGACTAACGGCCACCATGCAACGCCTACAAGAGGCCGCGGCCCACGACGACGACTGACCCGCGGCAATCCGGTGGCGCGATCTACTGCGCGTGCAGCCGTGACGCGGCAGCGGCCAGATCGAGAGACGCGACATCCGGATGCTCCCGTAGAGCCTTCGAGACCTTGATGACGACGCCGTTGACGTGATCGTTATGACCGAAGAGTTCCTCAACGGTTGCGCGGGGGATGCGCAGGCCCTCGGTGACCTTGAAGTCGTCGTCTAACAAGACGACGACCGCGGTGTCGTATCCGGCGCCGCGAATCGGGCTGACGTTGCTTCGTCTGCTCCCGCCTTTCAGCTGGCGGATTCCCTTGACCTCGATTCGCTCGCCGGCCTCGGTGCGAACGTCCCAGTTCTTCTGGTTGAACGGTGCTCGCTCGCCGGCGTAGTGCTCGGCCACGATCGCCTCGGCGATGTCGCCGACGGGGTTGTTGTTAGTCCGGATGATGCCGCGGTCCCGGAGCTCCCGCATGATCGCCGCCCAGTCCGCAAGCAGTTTCGGAGTTGTCCGCTGACCGGGCGCGTAGCTCATGCGCGGCAGCCTACTCCCGCGCGCCTCACGCTCCAGACTACACTGCCCGGCGTCGTGCTTCGCGCCCAGCCGGATCCATGAGACACTGGATCAGCCTGTCGAGGCTACGCGCGGGGTTCGCATGACGTCCCCGCCGCCCCGTGACCCCGTCGCGACCGTCATACGTGCTAGCCTCTGTTGTATGACGATGCTCAGCTTTCGCGTCGCTGAGAGCGAGGCTGCCGAGATCCAGCGTTGGGCGCAGGCGCTCGGCGTGGATCGCTCCGAGATCCTCCGGGACGCCGTGCACCGTCATCTCGTCCAGTTGCGCGGAGAAGATGACGCCGCGAAATGGGCGCGAACGCCGTCGACCGAGGCAGAAGCCTCGCTCGCCGAGATCGCTGACTGGGGCCCCGCGGAGGATTGGGCGGACTGGGACGATGCAGCGGGGTGAGATCTGGTTCGCGGCGACGCCCGGCGGCGATCGGCCGGTGCTCGTGCTGACGCGCGATCCCGTTGCCGATCGCATCGGATCCGTCGTCGTCGCCGGGCTGACGCGAACGCAACGGGGTCTCGTCTCCGAGCTTGTGCTCACGCCGGCAGACGACGGGGTCCCGAGTGAGTGCGTCGTGAACTTCGACAACGTCCACACGGTTCCGCGCTCTGCGTTTCGACGACGCTTCACCGCCCTCACCGGCCGTCGCATGACTCATGCATGCCGGGCCCTGCGCGACGCGCTGGGCTGCTGATCAGTGTCCGACAGGAGACGCGTATGAGTCGAGAGGAAGCGCAGTCCATCCGCCTGACCGTCGAGTACGAGGGGTCGCGGCTGACGCTCGTCTCGCAGCGGCGGGTCGCGATGCTGGCGCCGGCGCCGCGGCGGCTCACGCCCGGACCCGAGGAGCGCGGGTTCTGGGTGGAGCTGCGCGACGAGCGCGACGAGCCGCTGTACCGCCAGACGCTGCACGAGCCGATCTCCGAGGACCTCGAGGTCGTCGCCGACGACGGCGTCTCGCTCGCGCGCGTGCCGCGCGAGAACGTCGTCGGGCGGTTCTCCGTCGTCGTGCCCGACCTCTCCGCGGCGCAGGCCGTGTCGTTCGTCGCGCCCGCCGCCCTCCTGCAGGAGGGGGGCGCGCAGACGCGGGAGCTGGCGCGCTTCGAGATCGTCAAGGAGGGCGACTGAGATGGGCGTTCGCGACGGCGTCGTGAAGGGCACGACGCGCATCTACGACAACGGCAGCACCGCCGAGCGCTTCAACCTCGTGCTCGTCGGCGAGGGCTACACGGAGAGCGAGCTCGGCGTGTTCGCGACGGACTGCGAGGACTTCGTCGAGTCGCTGTTCGCCACGAAGCCCTTCGACGAGTTTCGCTGCGCGTTCAACATCTTCCGCATCGACGTCGCCTCGCTGGAGAGCGGCGCGCGCGACCCGGTCGCCTGCGGCGGCACCGGCGCCGACCCGCGGACGTACTTCGACGCGACGCTCTGCACGGGCGGCGTCCGCCGCGCCCTCACGGTCAACACCAACCTCGTGCTGGACGTCGTCGAGCAGCAGGTGCCGGCGTTTCACTCCGCACAGGTGATCGTGAACACACCGATCTACGGCGGTACCGGCGGCGCCATCGGCGTGTCCTCGCACGCGACGCGCAAGGACGACGGGACGCCGGTCGTCTGGCAGGAGACGCCGCTGCACGAGATGGGGCATTCGATCTTCCACCTCGCCGACGAGTACGAGTACCGCCAGGGCTGCGACACCGGCGAGCGAACGCAGGATCGCGCGCCCGGCGGCGAGCCGGCGGAGGAGAACATCACGCGGTCGCCGCGAGCCGCGGGCAAGTGGAGCGATCTGCTGACGACCAGCAAGCTGCCCACGACGTCGAGCCCCGATTGCTCGAAGTGCGATCCGCAGCCCAACCCGGTCGGCGCCGACGTCGTCGGGACCTTCGAAGGGGCGGGCACCTATCACTGCGGGCTCTACCGCCCGCAGTACATCTGCAAGATGCGCAAGCTGGGCGAGCCGTTCTGCGCCGTGTGCCAGCGCGTCATCCGGGAGACCCTCGCCCCGTACGACCCGTTGCACTGCCCGCGCGATCCGCTCGACGTCTCGAGCTGGGGGGCCGTGGCGTCGGTCCTGTTCGGCGTGATCCAGGACGGGGGCGGCGTCGTCACCGTCGCGGGCAAGCCCGTTCCGATCGATCCGTGGGGGCCGCTGCGGACGAGCCTGTGGGCCGCGCTCGCCGATCCGCGGAGGGCGCGGCCGGAGGTGCGCGACGTGCTCGCGACGATGGCGACCCTCAGGCTCGCGACGCTGCTCTCCGACGGCGAGACGAAGGACGACCTGGTCGCCGCCGCGACGAAAGCGCTCGACGCCGCCGCCGCGCGGCTGCCCCCGGACATGATCCGCTGAAGGGTCAGCCGCCGACGATCGTCGCGGCGAGCGCCATCCGATGATCCTTCGTCCACGGCGGGCCCAAGGTCGCGCGAGGCCCCTGAAGCACCTGGTCGGCGCGCGCAGCGAGCATGCTGACCGCTTGACCCACGACGTCCTTCGCCGCGTAGAAGCAGACCTCCCAGCCGCGCTTCAGCGCGACCTCGGCGAGCACCCGGCGATACATGATGGCGTCGGCCCGCGCCTCCCATGGGGCGCGGCGCTGGACGGCGATGTCGCCGGGGAAGTCCGGCGGCCAGCTCCGAAGCGAGATCGCGACGATCGGCCCGGGCACCGCAGTCGCGATCTCGTCGAGCGCGGACGTCGTCGCACGAACGACCGAGGCTCGCACCTCCTCGACCAGCGCGGCCGTCGCGGCGACATCGAGACGCCGGCTCTGCCAGTGGATCGGTGCCGCCGAGAGGCCGGGCTCGATCAGTGCGATCCGCCGACGATCGACGACCTCGTGGTCGGCCGATGCGGTCACGGCGACAGCCCAGCCGAGATGATCGGCAATGCCCAAGCGCATGTGCCAACCTATCCGCGACGCGCGCGCCGCTGGCGCCGCGACCTCGCGGTTCGCCGGGTCAGCCCTCCGGGAGCTCCTCGGCGCGGACCTCGAAGCCCGTCAGCGTGAGCGGGCCGAAGGACGTGATCAGCGCGACGTCGACGGCGTCGCGCCCGCGGCCGACGACGACGCGGCCCGTGCGCGGGATGTTGTTGCGCGCGTCGAAGGTGTGCCAGCGCCCGCCGATGTAGGCCTCGAACCACGCGGCGAAGTCCATCGGCTCGAGCAGCGGCGGGCAGTCGATCTCCGGGATGTAGCCGAAGACGTAGCGCGCGGGGATGTTCAGCGCGCGGCAGAACGTGATCGCGAGGTGGGCGAAGTCGCGGCAGACGCCCTGGCCGGACACGAAGACGTCGGCCGCCGTCGTCCAGGGGTTCGAGGCGTCCGAGCGCCACTCGAGGTGGTTGTGGACGAAGTCGCAGATGGCCTGCACGCGCGCCCAGCCGGGATCGAGCGAGCCGAAGCGCTGCCAGGCCTCGTGGCCGAGCTCGTCGGGCAGGCAGAAGCGGCTGGGCATCGTGAAGGCGATCGTCTCGTCGGGCAGTTCCTGCACCGGGGTCTCGACCGCGTCGTGGTCGATGACGTCCGCCGGATGGGTCAGCTCGAGCTGGGCCTCGTACGCGATCCGGCTCGAGCCGGCCGCGATCGTGAGGCGCTCGCAGCGGTTGCCGTAGAGGTCGACGTAGCCGTGGTGGCCGACGCCGGTGTCCCAGACCTCGCGCTGCATCCGGATGCCGGGGCTCTGGCCGGGCGCGACCTGCATGATCGCGGCGATCGGGAAGGCGGCCTCGAGCTCGAACGTGCATCCGACCGCGAGCGTGAGCGCGTCCTCTGTCGTGGCTTGGGTGCTCATCGCGCGGACCATCGCAGCCTACTCGCGCGTGTCTATGGCCCGCCGGTCCAGGCCCGGGCTCCGGGCGGGCCGGTTACGCGGCGTCGCGCGCCTCCCGCCGGGCGCGCGCCTTCGCGGCCTCGACCTCGCGGTTCTTGTGCGGCGCGTTCGTCACAAGCTCGCTCAGCAGCTGCGCGGACGCCTGCTCGACGGCGGCGACGGCGCGCTCGAACGCTTCGGCGTTGGCCGCGGACGGCTTCGTGAAGCCGCTGATCTTGCGGACGAACTGGACGGCCGCGCCATGCACCTCTTCGGGCGTGGCCGGCGGATCGAAGTTGTACAGCGGGCGGATGTTTCGGCACATGCTTGGAAGCCTAGGGGGTCGGTGGCGCGTTGCGGCCGGGCGGGCTGCCACGATCGCGCGCGATGCGGCTCTTCTCGCCCGAGCACCTCGCCGCGATCGCCGCGACTGTGCTCGTCGCGGTGCTGCTCGTGCTCGCGGCCGCGCGCGCGAGGGGGGTGTGACGAATAAGTCGCTCATATCCCGACTTATTCGCCACACCCCCTCGCCGGAGACGCTCAGTCGGGGGCTGGCCGTCGTCATCGCCTGCGGGTTCGTCGTCGAGCAGGCGACGTACCTCGCGCGCGGCGAGTGGAGCGCGCGCGTCAATCTCCCGCTGCAGCTCTCCGACGCGGTCACGTTCGTGGCGATCACGGCGCTGTGGCGAGCGCGGGCGGGCCTGCTGAGCGAGCTTGTCTGGTTCCTGGCGTTGACCGCGTCGCTGCAGGCGGTGCTGACGCCCGATCTGTACGAGACCTTCCCGGACGTCCTGTACCTCACGTACTTCGCCACGCACTCCGGCGCGATCGCCGGCGCGTGCCTGCTCGTGATCGGGATGCGACTGTTCCCGCGCCCGCGTGCGGCGTGGCGGGCGTTCGGGCTGACCGCGGCGTTCGCGGGAGTCGCGGCGATCGGCTGCCTCGCGACGGGCGGCAACTACATGTACCTGCGCCACAAGCCCGCGAACGGGTCGATCCTCGACGCGATGGGCCCGTGGCCGTGGTACCTCGTCGCCGCGGCCGGGCTTGGCCTGGCGATGCTGCTCGTGCTGCAGGCGATCGCGCGGTCGCTCAGCGCCGGCGGGGGCCGAACAGGCCACGCCGGCGGCGAGCCTTGACGGGGTGGCGCTCCGTCGCGAGCTCGGGCGGCGAAGGCTCCTCGGGCGGCGGCTCGGCGAAGGTGGCCTCGGGCGGCGGTTCGGGGAAGGTGATCTCGGGGGGTGCCTCGGCGGCAGGCTCCTCGGGGGGCGGCTCGGCGAAGGTGGCCTCGGGCGGCGGCGGCTCGGCGAAGGTGGCCTCGGGCGGCGAAGGCTGGGCCGGCGGGGCCGCCATGACCCGCTCGAGCTCGGCGACGCGCGCGAGCAGCGCCTGCAGGGTGTCCGGCGGGGAGCGCACCTGCGCCTCGAGCGCCATCCGCTGTGCGCGCTCGGTCTCGAGCAGCGTGCGCAGCACGTCGGCCTCCGGGCCGCGCGCCTGCGCCTCGCGCTCGAGCACCTCGCACGCGCGCACGAGGCGCGCGAGCGCGTCGTTCGCGGCACCGGCGACCGGGGACAGCTCAGCGCCGCGGACCTCCGCGGCGCCGGCACGCTCCCCGGCCGCCTGCGCGCGCTCCTCGGAGGCCCGCGCGCGGGCCTCCGCAAGTCGTGTGAGCTCCTCCGCCGCTCGTGCGCGCTGCTCGGCCTCGAGCAAGCGCTGCTCCGCAATCTCCGCGCGCCTGCGCACGAAGTCGAGATCGACCCCGCCCTGCGGCTGCGGCGGCGCGATCGGCCCCGGCACCGCGGGCGCAGCGGCGGGCGAAGCCGCGATGCTCGGACACACGACGACCTCCGACGCCGCCGGCCGCACGGGCGTCGCCGTGACGAGCCGCGGCATGTCCTCGACCGAGGTCCGGCCGCGCCGCAGCTCATCGATCAGCGCCTCGATCTGCGTCCGCGACGCCACCGCCGGCTGGATCGGCCGCCCCGTCTGCCGCGCGAACTCGAGCGCCGCGGTCGAGCCGTTGGGGTCGTGCAGGGCGACGACGATCGCGCCGGACGGCAGCATCGCGATCGGCACGGCGCCGAAGCGGCGCGCGACGTCGGGCTCGATCGACCCCGCCACGTCAGGGTCGACGTAGAAGTCATCGAGATCGACGTGGTCGAGGCGGTGGTGCTCCGCGAGCGTGCGTGCGAGGTCGTCCTCGCCGAGATGCCCGTGGTCGACGAGCAGCTCGGTCAGGCTGCGCCCCGCCAGCGACGCCTGCAGCGCCGCCTTCATCGCGCTCGGCTCGACGAGCCCGCGGGCGATGATGACGTCCGACAAGAAGCGATACGAGGCGCCCTCGGTCGGCGGCGCCGTCACACCCGGCGCGGGCGCGAGCGAGCGCGCGGCGGCCTGCGTGGACGGGGGGGCGGTCGCGGTCAGCACGATCCTGTGATCGGCCGTCGCACAGACAACTGAAGCCCGCCGTCCAGGCGATCTGGACGTGTTTCGCGGTGCGCTTGCAGTGGCCAGCAGGCGGGTAGGCTCACGCCTCGCCGGCGCCTAGGAGGCGTGCGGCGAGGGGTCCGCCCCGACCTCGGCGAGGCGCTCGTGCAGGCGCTCGCGAAGCTCGTCGGGCGGCAGGTCGCGCTGCGCCCGGCGGTTGCGCGCGACGACCACGCCCGTCGCGGCGACGCCCGCGATCCCGGCGAGCCCGAGGACCTTCCACGACGGCCGCTTGACCCGTCCCGACAGGGCCGGCAGCGACACCTTCGCGCGCTTGCGCTTGCGGCGCGCGAGCGCCGTGGTTCGAGTCGAGCCCATCGGTTTGCGTAGGTTACGGCGAATGGACGACACGTCGCTCTCGCTCGAGGACGCGATCGCGGCGGCATCCACGGGCGACATCTGGCTGTTTCGCGGCCGCTCGTTTGCCGACCGCGCGATCCAGACGGTCACCAACAGCCCCGTCAACCACGTCGGCATGGTCGTCGCGCTCGACGACCTGCCACCGCTGCTGTGGCACGCCGAGCTCGGCCGCTCGCTGACCGACGTGTGGACAGGC
This sequence comes from uncultured Actinomycetes bacterium, assembly GCA_963766525.1. Lineage (GTDB taxonomy): Bacteria > Actinomycetota > Thermoleophilia > Solirubrobacterales > Solirubrobacteraceae > CADCVQ01. The sequence goes on along the minus strand of CAVYAX010000014.1, from coordinate 57,549 downwards.
GAGCGCCAGCGCGGCGTGCAGCTGCACCACCTCGGCGAGGCCGTCACGCAATGGGAGGAGCGCTACGGCCAGCGCGCCTGGGTCCGCCAGCTGCAAGGCACGATCGAGCGCAAGCACGAAGACCGCCTGATCGAGATCATCGACCGCTTCGACGGGCGCGCCTTCCCGACGATGCTCGGCCTCGCGCGCGGCTGGATGACCGGGCGCTTCCGCCGCAGCACGTCGCATGGAGACCGTCTACTGCGCCGAGCTCGTCGCCCAGACCTACCAGCACATGGGCGTGCTGCCGAGCGAGCGCCCGGCCAGCTGGTACGACCCCGGCCGCTTCTGGAGCGGCGACCGCATCGCGCTCGTGCCGCCGTTCGTCCTCGACGGGCGAGATCCCGGTGCGGCGAGCGGGTGAGCCGGTGAGCGGGTGAGCGCGCAGCGGCCAGCGGACCCGGCACGACGGGCCCGCCGGACGATGGGCCCGCGTCGCTCAGCTGTGGGCGAGCACCGGCGCGCCGGCCGGCTGCTCGACCTCGCCGAGCGACACCGCGAAGACCACGTGCGAACGATGCACCGCGATGAACTCGTGGTGGATCGCTTCGGTGTCGCTGTCAAGCAGCTCCACGGTGGCATCCGTCAGCGCGATGAACTCGCGCTCGGGGGCGTTCAGCAGGTCCGAGAGCCGGCTGCGGTAGCCGTCGGCCGCGAGCGTCGCGACACCGACGATCCGGTGGCGCGGCGTGTCGATGGAGATGCGCTCATATCGATGTTGCACGCGTCGCTCTTCGGCAGCTCGGGCGCAGACCTGAAGCCCTCCCGCCCGCGAATCCGCGAACGGTTCAGACTGGGCGTGTGAGCCAGCCGGAGCACATCTACCGGCGGCGTCGACTCGCCGCCGCCGGCGTGCTCGCCGCCTTCCTGCTGCTGGTCGTGCTCGCCCTGCGCTCCTGTAGCGGCGAGGATGGCAGTGCGGGCGCCGTCACCGCGCCGAAGCCGCTCGTCCCGCAGCTGCCGGGCGGCGGCCGGACGATCTTCCCGCGCACGCGCGTCGTCGCGTTCTACGGCGCGCCCCAGAGCGAGCGCCTCGGCGTCCTCGGCATCGGGCCGCCCGCGCGCGCGGCGGCCCGCCTCAAGCGCGTCGCGCGCGCCTACGCGACCCCGGCCAAGCCGGTGCTGCCCGCGTTCGAGCTCATCTCGACGATCGCCAACGCCCACCCCGGCGACGACGGGATGTACCGCACCCACCAGTCCGATGCGACCATCGAGCGCTACCTCCTGGCGGCACGCAAGGTCAAGGCGCTGCTGCTGCTCGACGTCCAGCCGGGCCGCGGCGACTTCGTCAGCGAGGCGCAGCGCCTGCAGCGCTGGCTGCTCGAGCCCGACGTCGGCCTCGCGCTGGACCCCGAGTGGCACGTCGGCGACGGCGAGGTCCCCGGGCAGTCGATCGGCTCGGTCACCGCCGAGCAGGTCAACGAGGTGTCGGCCTACGTGTCGAACCTCGTCGTCAAGCACGACCTGCCCGAGAAGCTCTTCGTCATCCACCAGTTCACCGACGGGATGATCGTCAACAAGGAGCGCGTGCAGCGCCCGCGCGGCCTGGCCGTGACGATGAACGTCGACGGCTTCGGCAACCCCGCGAACAAGATCTCGAAGTACAAGGGCTTCACGTCCTCCGAGTCCGCCGGGTTCCACAACGGCTTCAAGCTCTTCTTCGAGGAGGACACGGACCTCATGACGCACAAGGACGTGCTCGCGCTGCGCCCCGCGCCGGACCTCGTCGTCTACGAGTGAAGCGCCTTCTCGAGCTCGAGCTCGACGGGCCCGCCGGGCACCACGACACGCTCGACGACGACGTACCCCTCCGCCGCGTACAGCGCGCTCGCCTCGCCGAGCGGCTCGGCCGTCAGCAGCCGCATGCTGCGATGCCCGGCGGCGACGGCGCGGCGCTCGAGCTCGTGCAGCAGCGCACGCCCGTAGCCGCGGCCGCGCGCGTCGCCCGCGACGAACAGCCGCTTGACCTCGCCGACGCCGGGCTCCGGCGAGCACAGGCCGCCGCAGCCGACTGCTCGCCCGTCCGCATAGGCGACGAGCCACGCGGCGCCCGGCCCGTCGAAGGCGTCCTCGGGCAAGTGAAACCGCGGCCCCGGCTCCACGGCGGCGCGCTCGGCGAGCCGCGAGCGCACGAACGCGACGTACGCGTCGAGCAGCGCCCTCGACGCCGGGCTGCCCGGCGACTCGGCGCGCAGCTCGAGCGCGCTCACCGCGGGCGCAGCGCGATGATCGCGACGTCGTCGCCGAGCTGCGGCGTCCACGCGAGCGCGCGCGCGTAGGCGAGCTCGACGAGCTCCTGCGGGCTGAGCCGCGCCGCATGCTCGGCGACGAGCGCGCTGACGCGCTCCTGGCCGAACTGCTCGCCGTCGCGGCGGCCCTCGAACAGCCCGTCGGTGCTCGCGAACAGCAGGTCCTGCGGCCCCCATGCCCGCTCGCGGTGCTCGTAGAGGACGCCGTCCTCGATGCCGAGCGGCAGGCCGGTCCCCGGCAGCTCGCGCGGCCGGCCGTCGGCGCCGGCGACGAGCGGCGGGACGTGGCCGGCGTTCGCGTATCGCAGGACGTCGCCGTCGACGATCGCGAGGAACGCCGTCACGAGCGCGATCTGCTCGGCGAGGCGGCTGCGCAGGATCGCGTTGGTCTGGGTGAGCACGGTCGCCGGGCAGTCGGAGTCCCACGTGCGCGCCTCGATGAAGAAGCGCACCATCGCGCTGACCGCCGCGACCTCGAGGCCCTTGCCGCTGACGTCGCCGACGAGCACCGCGAGCGCGCCGCCGGGCAGGCGCCAGACGCCGAAGATGTCGCCGCCGGAGACCTCGTGGCCTGCTGGCTCGTAGACGAGCCCGAGCGCGTAGCCGTCGAGCTCGGGCGGGTCGTCGGGGATGTAGCCACGCGTGAGCGCGCGGGCGATCCGCCGCTCGTGCTGGAACTCGAGCGCGTTGGCGATCGCGCCCGCGGCGGGCCGCGCGAACGACTCGAGCAGCGCGACCTCGCGCTCGCCGAACGCGTCCTCGCCGGGGTGGCCGACCGACAGCACGCCGAAGTGCCGCGGCCCGAGGCCGATCGGCACGTGGACGAACGAGCGCACCCCGTCGACCGGGATCCAGCGCTCGCCGTCGCCGGCGCGGCTGACGTACGACGTCCCGCGCTCGGCGACGGTCCCGACCATGCCCTCGCCGAGGGCGAAGCGCTGCGTCGCGAGCGGCTCGGGCGCGCCGACGCTGGCGACCGGGCGCAGCATCTGCGTCCCGACGTCCAAGCGCGCGAGCACGGCCATCGGCGCGCCGGTGACGATCGTCGCCTGCTCGACGATCGACGCGTAGACGGCGTCGAGGTCCAGCGACGCGGTCATCGTCTGCGCAGCCCCGTGCAGGAGCTGCTCGGCGCGCGCCCGGCTCGCCTCGCGCTCGAGCAGCTCGGAGCGCTCGAGCGCGAGCGCGGCGAGGCTCGCGAAGACCTCGGTGACGCGCAGGTGCTCGCGGCTCAGCGGCGGTCGCGGCGGGCTGGCGCTCAGGGCGAGCACGCCGAGGACGCGCCCACCGGCGGTGCGGACGGGGCAGGAGATGAACGACGACGTCCGGTACCACTCCCACGCCGCCTGCGCGGCCGCCTCGTCGAGCTGCGCCCGCAGCCGCGCCCGCAGCGCTCCCGCGCCCTTCCAGCGCTCCATGTCGTCGATGAGCACGGTCTCGCCGCGCTCGACCGCCGCCTCGGTGACGCCACCGTGCACGGGGTCGTAGGGGCGGTCGAACACCGGCTGCATGGCGGTCCGCAGGTCGGCCGTCTCGAACCACGACGCGGCCGGCGTGATGTGGCTTCGCTCGAAGTCGATCGTCTGAAACGCGCAGCCGTCGACGTCGAGCAGCACGCGGATCTGCGACAGGATCTCCTCGAGCGTGTGGCGCAGCCATGTCTCGGAGGTGGCCGCGTGCTCGATGCCCCGTTCGGTCCGAGCCTCGCCGGCGCGTGCCATTGCGTGACCATAGCCGGGGCAGGCGCGCTTCGATCCCGCGGGCGGTACGTGCGTCCATTCCGTTTGAGTGCGGACGGCGCGGGAACCATGATGGCCGGATGCTTCTCGCGCTCAACGCCGTGCTGTACCTCGCGGCCCTCAGCCTGTCGCTATGCGTCGTGACGCCGGTGCCCGAAGGCGCCTCGCGGCGCGTGCGGGTGGCCCGTATGGCCTTGGCCTGCGGCGGCGGGGCGGCGATCGCGGGCGCGATCACGCTGACGTTCGTCGGCCTGTGGGTCGAGTCGGCGGTCGTCGGCTGCTTCGCGCTGGTCGTCGTCGTCGTGTGCCTGTGGGTCGCGCTGTCGCAGTCCTCCTCGGAGCGCGACGACGGCGAGGACGGCTCGGACGGCGGCGGCGGGCGGCCGCGCAAGCCGATCCCGCCGGCGCCGCCCGAGCCGCTCGGCGGGCCGGACGGGCCGGAGGTCGACTGGAGCGACTTCGACGCCGCGCGTGCGGGCTGGGCGCGCGACCGCGACCGCGACCCCGTCGGCGTGTAAGCCGTACGCGGCGGCCCCTCTGCGGGACCGCCGCTGCCGGTCGTGGTGCGCTCGTCCTAGCCGATGCGGATCTTCACGGTGCGACCGATGCCCGACGTGTAGGCGCCGTTGGCGCTCGCCACGAAGACGCGGTAGCTGCCACCGCTCGCGATGCGGATGCGCTTTGAGTAGCGCGACGAGGTGCTGGTCGAGCGGCGCGTGGTCGCTCCGGCAACCGTGACCCAGCCCTTGGGCTTGAGCTTCTGGATCGCGAGCCGCTCGCCGCCCTGGCCCGGCTTCATGGTGCCGGTGAAGCGCACGCGCTGGCCGCGGCGAACCCGCGTGTCGGTGACCAGCGTGCCGACCCTGGGCGCGACGCCGACGAACACGATCGGGCTCGCGATGTTCGTCCTGGTGGGAATGAGAACCCGGTACTGCGTGTTCAGCGGCACCGACAGCAGCGTGAACGCGAAGCCGCCCTGTGCGTTGACGACCTGCGGGTTGGAGACGTTCGCGAACCCCTGCGTGTACGGGAACGGGTTCGCCTGGAGCACGACCTGGCGCCCGGAGTTGCCGGTGCCGCTCAGCGTGCCGCCGAGCGTGGTCGGCTGGCCGAACGGCACGGGGTTGGGCGCCGCGGCGAGCGACAGCCCGAGCGGCTGCGGCTTGGTCTTGAACGTGCGGTGCGCGCCGCGGGTGATGCCGAAGCGGTTCGAGGCGACGAGCCGGTAGTGGTAGGTCGTCGCGGGCGCCAGGGCCCCGACGGGGGCGGCTACGCTGACGGCCGTCGTGCCGGCTCCAGCCGGCGTCGCGGCGGTCTGAGCGCCGTAGAGGACCGTCGGGCCGATCTGAAAGAAGTAGGTCGTTGCAGCGCCGTTGGGGTTGACCTTGCCCTGCAGCGTCGCGGTCGACGGCGTGACGTTCGCGACGCCGCCGGTCGTGACGACCGCCTTGCCGGCGCCGAGGGCGACGCTCGGCGGCGCGAGCGACAGTGCCAGGACCATGGCGATCCCGATCTTGATCCGACGAGAGGTGCTGAGCAACGTGATCTCCCTAGAAAGGTGCGGTTTGCGCGTCGCCTTCCTGCTGCCCGGGGGTCCGGGCGCCAATCCCGCGCGGGCCGCGTCCTCATCGACCTCTCACGATCGAGCGCCGCGCGCCCGCGCGCCCGCGAGCCTCAGCCGGGCGCGGACGCGGACGCGCGCTGCTCGGCGCGCGCCTTGAGCTCCGCCGGCCGGCCGTCGATGAGCCGCGCGCGCAGCTTCTCCTCGAGCGCGCCCTTGAGGAAGCGCGAGAGCAGGGCGCCCGGATCGGCGTGCAGCGTGTACGTGGCGCGCGTGCGCCCGTCGCCGAGATCCTCGAGCTCCCACGACCCGGTCATCGACTTGAGGTCGCCGCGCTCCTGCTTCCAGCTCAACCGCGCCGGCGGCTCGTAGTGGAAGCTCACGCGCGCGTCGAAGACCTTGACCTTCATGTCGGTCACCGTGTCGCAGCTCGTGGCGCGGCCCTCGCCGTCGTGCTCGCGCGCCTGCATGCTGTCGATCCCGCGCTGCCACTTCGCCGCGGACTCGACGTCCTGCACGATCGCCCACACCGCCTCGCGCGGGGCGTCGATCTCCGTGCTCGCGCTGCCGCTCAACGCGCCCATGGCGCGGGACCGTATCTCAGTGCAGCGTGCTCAGCCGGCGCACCGCCTCGGCGATGACCTCCGGCCGCTTGCAGAAGGCGAAGCGCACGAGCGTGCGGCCGGCGTCGGGGTCGTCGTAGAACGGGCTCGTAGGGATCGCGACGACGCCGGCACGGGCGGGCAGCTCGCGACACCACGCGGCCGCGTCGGTCACGCCGAACGGCGCGACGTCGCCCTGGACGAAGTAGCCGCCCTCGGGCACGCTCACGGCGAAGCCCGCGCCGGTGAGCCCCTCGCACAGCAGGTCGCGCGCGGCGTGCAGCGACGCGCGCAGCGGCGCGACGTGGCGCTCGGCACCGGTGAGCGCGGCGGCGACGGCGACCTGCATCGGCGTCCCGCCGGCGAACGAGAGGAACTGCTTCGCCGCGCGCACGCCGGCGATGAGCTCGGGCGGGCCGCTGCACCAGCCGATCTTCCAGCCCGTGAGCGAGAACGACTTGCCCGCGCTGGAGATCGTCAGCGTCCGTCTCGGCCATCCCCGGCAGCGTGGCGAGCGGGATGTGCTCGCCGTCGTAGACGAGGTGCTCGTAGACCTCGTCGGTGACCGCGATGAGGTCGTGCTCGACGCAGGCGCGCGCGATCGCTTCGAGCTCGGTCCGCGTGAACACGCGGCCGGTCGGGTTGTGCGGCGAGTTCAGCAGCAGCATCCGCGCGCCCGCGCGGCGGCGGCGAGCTCGTCGAGGTCGAGCGCGAAGTCCGGCGGGCGCAGCGTGACGAGGCGCCGCTCGCCGCCGGCCATCGCGATCGTCGGCGCGTAGCAGTCGTAGAACGGCTCCAGCACCACGACCGCGTCGCCGGGCTCGAGCAGCCCGAGCATCGCCGCGGCGATCCCCTCGGTCGCGCCGAAGGTCACCTGGATGCCGTCTTCGGGATCCAGCGCGAGGCCGTAGTGGCGCAGCTGGTGCCCGGCGATCGCGGCGCATAGCTCCGGCACGCCGGCGAGCGGCGCGTACTGGTTGGCGCGGCCCGAGGCCATCGCCGCGGTGACGGCGTCCATGAGCTCGGCGGGACCGTCGGTGTCCGGCGCGCCCTGGCCGAGGTTCAAGGCCCCGGTGCGCTGCGCCAGCGCGGACATCTCGGTGAAGATCGTCGTCCCGAACGGACGCAGCCGTTTCGCGATCACTCGTGGAAGCGAACGCTGATCTTCACGTCGTCGCTGCCGGCCGCGAACGCGAGCAGCTGCGCGCCCTCCTCGGCCAGCGCGAGGCGGTTCTCGCGCGAGATCGGCGCGATCGGCGAGATGACGAGCGTGTCCGTGCGCGCGCTGTGGATGACCTTCCACGAGCCGCCGACGAAGCCGTCGACGAGGAACGTCTTGTGCGCGGTGACGAGGCGCTTGTGCTCCTCGCTGACGATCCGCGCGCGATCGGCGTGCGCGAGCACCGCGTTGTCGCCCTCGGGCAAAAAGCGCACGGGCGCGGGCGTGTCCGGATCGGGCAGCGGGCCGTCGAGCACGTCGAGGAGCTCGTGGCCCTGCTCGTCGATGAAGCTGCGCAGCCGCGGGCGCAGGCGGTCGACCGCGCAGCGCACGCCGCGCAGGCCCGACCACTTGGCCATGTCCTCGATGGTCGCCGGCCCGAACGCGGCGAGGTAGCGCGTGAGCAGATGGTCCGGCGGGGCGGTGGACTCGAGCGGGCGGCCGATCCAGCGCTCCGCGGACGTCTGCACCGCGCGACCGTTGCGGCCCCACAGCCCGCGCGGTGGCACCTGCACGAGCGGCACGAGCGCCGCCAGCGCGTTGCCGAGGACGCTCGGCTCGTGGCCCGGGCACTCGTCGGCGAGCTCCCGGCCGACGTCGCCGAGCGAGCGGGGCTGCTGCTCGACGAGCGCGCGCCCGCGCAGCGCGAGCCGCTCGAGGTCGACGCCCTCGAGATGGCGGCCGAACAGCGCGCGCATCCGCTGGTCCATGACGGACTGCACGACGGGGCGCAGCCCGAGGCAGTCGCGCGCCGTGACGACGTGCAGCGTCCAGCGCATGAGCGCGATCCGCACGACCAGCCGGCGCTCGATGAGGCCCGCGAGGTCGTCGGGATGGAAGTCCTCGAGGCGCGACCACAGCCCGTAGTAGGGCCCGTTGGGGTTCTGCGCCTGCAGCCCGACGAGGTGCTCGAGCGCGTCGCGAACCGGCAGGGACTGACGCCGCAGCAGGAGCTGGCGTTCGAGGAGCGCACGGTTGAGCGCCCGCGGCCCCAAGACTGCCCCGCGCTCGAATTTCGTGCGCGACGTCCGGTGCCCTGCGGGTGCGGCGGCGTGGGTTGACACTGCGTCAGCCATCGCGAGACCCCAAGCCTAGCCATTTCGCTCGTGCTTGTCGTTACGAGTGCGCCAAGCCGCGGCGGTCTGTCGTCGCGGCGGTCGGCTGAGCGGCTGCGCGCCAGGCTGCGAAGGGTCAGGCGGGCTTGTCCGCGGGCAGCCCGAACATCGCGAGGTTGCGGTTCGCGTAGGCCGGGTCGCCGGTGAGCTCGCGGACGAACAGCGGCGGCGGCTCGAACGCCTGCGCGGACTCCTCGTCGACGAACTCGACCTCCGCCACGACGAGCCCGTCGAGCGCGCCGGCGTACTCGTCGACGTCCACGTCGTGGCCGTCGATCCGCATCTGGCGGCGCGCCTTCTGCAGGCGCCGGCCCTCGGTCAGCTCCCACAGCGCGTCCGCCTGGCGCTCGCCGAGCTCGAGCTCCTCCTCGACGCGCACCTCGCCCGCCCCGTGCTTGATCGTCAGCGTCGCCCCGGCGGGCGTGCGCCGGATGCGCACCTCGGTGTCGCCGTCGATCGCGAGGTACCCCTGCAGGATCGCGCGGCGGCGCGCGAAGGCCAGCGCGGGTGGAAGCCCGTCCAGCAAGAACTTGCGCTCGATCTCGATTCCGTCGGCCATGGACCTGATTCCACCTTTTTCCGCCTGCCGGATTCGTCATCATGCGGATACCCCACGTGGCACATCCCAGTGTGCCAGCGCCACCCAGCGCATGACAACCGAGCCTCCGTCCAAACCGTCCGTCTTCGTGCGCCTCGCGCAGTGGTGCATGGCGCACCGCTGGCAGACGTTCGTGGCGTGGGTCGTCGCGTTCGTCGCCGCGATCCTCATCGGCCAAGCGGTCGGAACGCGCGACATCGCGAGCTTCCGGCTGCCCGACACGGAGTCCCAAGCGGCGTACGACCTGCTCGCGGCACACGCGCCGGAGGCGAACGGCGGGACGGACCAGCTCGTCTACGTCGCTCGCGAGGGCAGCCTGCGCGACGGGCCCGGCGCGCGAGAAGATGGCGCAGTCGATCCAGGCCGTCCGCGGCGACGCGATCGTCGCCGACGTGACGGACCCGCTGAAGCCCGGCGGGCAGATCACGCCGGACGGGCGCATCGGCGTCGCGACGATCACCTACAAGGACGAGTTCCAGGCCTTCAGGCCGCCGGACTTCAAGCGCGTCCAGCAGAAGGCGTTCGGCGCTCGCGGCCCGGAGCTGCAGATCGAGCACGGCGGGCTCGGCGCGGAGACCGTGCGCTTCACGGAGTCGCAGGGCTCGAGCGAGTTGATCAGCGTGCTGGCCGCGACGCTCATCCTGCTGTTCTTCTTCGGCTCGGCGATCGCCGCCGGCGTGCCGCTGCTGACGGCGTTGCTCGCGCTCGGCACGACGCTCGGCCTCGTGCCGGTCATCTCGCATGTCGTCGACACGCCCGAGTTCGCCTCGCAGCTCGCGGCCCTCATCGGCTTGGCGGTGGGGATCGACTACGCGCTGATCGTCGTCACCCGCTATCGCGCCGAGCATGGCCGCGGCATGGATCGCGATGCCGCGCTGCTCATGGCCATGGACACGGCCGGGCGCACGGTGTTCTTCGCGGGCTGCACGGTCATCATCGCCCTGCTCGGCCTGTTGCTGCTGGGCCTGTCCTTCATGCACGGCGCCGCGGTGGCCTCCGCGCTCGCCGTCGCGCTGACGATGCTCGGCGCGCTGACGGTGCTGCCCGCGGTGCTGAGCAAGTCCGGCGACCGGATCGACCGGCTGCGCCTGCCGCTGCCCGGCCGCCGGCGGCGCGCCGAGGCCGCCGCCGCGGGCGAGAGCGCCGCCTGGGGCCGCTGGTCGCAGTTCATCCAGCGCCGGCCGTGGCCGGCGGTCGTCGTCGCGGTGCTCGTCCTGCTCGCGCTCGCCGCGCCGGCGCTGAGCATGCGCCTGGGCACGTCCGACGCGGGCCTCGATCCCGAGGGCACGACGACGAAGAACGCCTACGACCTCATCGCGAAGGGCTTCGGGCCGGGCGTCAACGGCTCCTTCCTGCTCGCGACCGACCTGCCGCGCAAGGGCGACGCCGCCGCGGCGCAGCGGATCGCCGATGCCGTCAAGCGCGATCCCGACGTGGCGATCGTCGTGCCGCCGGCGCTCTCGCCGGACGGCGAGGTCGCGACGATCGTGCTGTTCCCGAAGACCGGGCCGCAGGCCGAGGAGACGACGAAGCTCCTCGAGCGCCTGCGCGCCGACATCCTGCCGCCGGTCGAGCGCGAGAGCGGCGCGACGGTCTACGTCGGCGGGCAGGTCGCCTCGCAGGAGGACTTCGCCGACGTCATCGCCGGCAAGCTGCCGCTGTTCGTCGGCGCGATCGTGCTGCTCAGCGCGTTGCTGCTCATGCTGATGTTCCGCAGCATCTTCATCCCGATCAAGGCGGCGCTGCTGAACCTCCTGTCGATCGGCGCGGCGCTCGGCTTCGTCACGCTCGTGTTCCAGGACGGCTTCTTGTCGGAGGTCCTGTCGAGCGGCAAGGGGCCGGTTGAGTCCTTCGTGCCCGTGATGGTGTTCGCGATCGTCTTCGGGCTGAGCATGGACTACGAGGTCTTCCTCGTCTCGCGCATGCACGAGGAGTGGCTGAAGACCGGCGACGCGTCGCGCGCGGTGCGCAACGGCCTGGCGACCACGGGCCGGGTCATCACCGCCGCCGCGACGATCATGGTCGCCGTCTTCCTGTCGTTCGCGCTCGGCGACGACCGCATCATCAAGGAGTTCGGGATCGGCCTCGCCGCGGCCGTCTTCCTCGACGCGTTCGTCATCCGCATCCTGCTCGTCCCGGCGCTGATGGAGCTGGCGGGGGAGCGTGCGTGGTGGCTGCCGAGCGGCCTGGAGAAGGCACTGCCGCAGGTCGCGCTCGAGCGCGAAGCGATCGCGCACCCCGGCGCGACGGCCGATGTCGCGCCCGCCGACGCAGGTCCTTGAACACCACGGCCCCGGCAGATGCCGGGGCCGGAGAGCAAGTTCTGCCGGTGAGGCTCAGTCCTCGTCGGCCGCCTGATCGTCGTCGCCGGCCGTGCCGTCGTCACCCGACTGGCTGTCCGCCGTCGGAGAGGGCATCACGGGGGTGCCACCGCTCTTGGGATCGTCGACCTCCGCATCGGCGCGAACGCCCTGATCGTCGACGGCAGCACCGTCGGGAGCGGTCGGTGTATCGGCGTCCAGCGCGCCCTTGGCCTCGTCAGTCATGTGTGTCCTCCTCGGTTGATAACCCACCAGCCGGGTTACCCGTTCGCCCCAGCCGCGAACGTCGAGCCGGTGGCGGTCTTCCGGCGCTGAAAGTAGCTGTTCTTCGACCGGTTTCGGCGCATCGGCGCTCGGGTAAACGCGCCGTCGCCGGTCGGCAGAACTACAGCTCCGGGCCCCGATTCCGTGACCCGCGGGCACATCGCCACCACAACCAGAGGAGGACGGCATGTTCGACGAGGATCCAGCTGCCGAGGGCAGCGAGGCCGTGGGGGTCGACAACGCGCGCAGCCCGGCGCCCGACGCCGCACCGGAGGACAACCCCGAGCCCGACGCGCTCTCCCAGGACGACGACATCACGAGCGGGACGGGCGCCAGCGGCGACCTGCCGGACAGCGGCATCGAGGGGAAGGGCGCAGGAACGGGCAGCGAAGGCGTCGCCGAGGGCGAAGCCGGACCCGCCTCGGGCACGACCGAGGGCGAGGACGCCGTCGGCATCGTCTAGCGACTGCAACGAGTCAGGCCAATGGGTCACGGCGCTCTCAAAGGCCGTGGCCTGCCGGCCCGCCAGGCTCAGGTCTCGCAGGTGGTCTCGGTGTCCTTGCCCGGTCCGCCGTTGCAGGAGTCGTTGCCGCGACCGCCGGTGAGCGTGTCGTTGTCGGGCCCGCCTCGGAGGACGTCGCGCCCCGATCCGCCGCGCAGACGATCCGCGCCGGTGTCGCCGTCGGCGCGGTCGTTGCCCGAGCCGGCGCACACGAGGTCGTTGCCGCCGCCTCCATGGACGGTGTCGCGACCGCCCAGGCCCATGATCACGTCGCGCTTGGGGGTTCCGTCGAGGCGGTCGGCGCGCGGGCTGCCGACGATCGTCGGCGTCCGGCCGCCGCAGGTGCGTCTCACGGTGACGGTCGTCGTCGCGGTGTTCGAGTCGGAGCTCGTGTCGCGTGCCTTGAAGGTGAACGTCGCGGGTCCCGCGAAGTCCGGGTTGGGCGTGAAGGTGGTACTGCCGGCGACGAGGCGGCCGAGGGTTCCGTGCCGTGCCGGCGGCGCCCTGACGATCGTGTAGGTCAAGCCCTGCCCGTCGGCGTCCTTGCAGGTCAGCGCGACGCGCACCGCCCGCTCGCTGGTCGTCGATGCCAAGACGGCACCGCAGGTCGGCGCGGCATTGGGGGCTGCGCCCGGTCCGGGCGCGGGCGCGGGAGCGAGCGCGAACCTCGCATCCACGGACTTGTCGGCGTCGAGCGTGACGGCGCACGGGCTGTTGGCGCAGCCGGCGCCGGTGAACGCGCCGAACGTCGAGTTGGCGGCCGGCGTCGCGATCAGCGTGAAGGCGGTGCCCCAGTCGGCGGTTTGCGCGCAGTCACCCGCGTTGTTGGGCCCGCAGGAGATCCCGGCGGCGGTGACCGTGCCCGACCCCGGCCCCGACGTGCTGACCGTCAACGTCTGCGAGACCGGCTCGCGCGCGAACGTCGCCACGGCGTCCTCATTGTAGGCTGCGGCGTAGACGTTCCTGCCGTCCGGCGACACCGCCACCGAGATGGCGCCGTCGAGGCCGTCGACGCCGTCCTTCTCGACGTCGAGGAACGTCAGCGCACCGGTCGTCGTGTCACGCGTGAACGTCGCGACGGCGTCGTCGCCGCTACCGGCGACGTAGGCGTTCTTGCCGTCGGGCGACACCGTCACCGAGGAGGCGCTTGCGACCCCGTCGACCCCGTCGACCCCGTCCTTGTCGACCTCGAGGAACGTCAGCGCACCGGTCGTCGTGTCACGCGTGAACGTCGCCGCGGCGTTGTCTCCGCTGCCGGCGACGTAGGCGTTCTTGCCGTCGGGCGACACCGTGACCGAGAAGGCGCGTGCGAGCCCGTCGTCGCCGTCGTCGCCGTCCTTGTCGACGTCGAGGAACGTCAGCGCACCGGTCGTCGTGTCACGCGTGAACGTCGCCGCGGCGTTGTCATCGTAGCCGGCGACGTAGGCGTTCTTGCCGTCGGGCGACACCGCCACCGAGATGGCGAAGTCGAGGCCGTCGACGCCGTCGACGCCGTCCTTGTGGGCCTCGAGGAACGTCAGCGCCCCGGTCGCGGTGTTGCGCGTGAACGTCGCCACGGCGTCGCCGCCGGCGCCGGTGGCGTAGGCGTTCTTGCCGTCCGGCGACACCGTCACGAAGCTCGCGCCCGCGATGCCGTTGACGCCGTCGACGCCGTTCTTGTGGACCTCGAGGAACGTCAGCGCACCGGTCGTCGGGTCACGCGTGAACGTCGCCACCGCGCTCTTCGTGTACCCGGTCACGTAGGCGTTCCTGCCGTCGGGCGACACCACGACCGAGTTGGCGGAGCCAAGGCCGTCGACGCCGTTTTCGTTGTCGCGGTCGAGCTCGGCGAACGTCAGCGCCCCGGTCGTCGCGGTGCGCGCGAACGTCACCACGGCGTTGTCGTTGTCGCTGGTCACGTACGTGTTCTTGCCGTCTGGCGACACGGTCACCGCGCGGGCAGCGTCGAGGCCGTCGATGAGCCCGACGCCGTCCTTGTCGAACTCCAGGAAGGTCAGCTCGCCGGGTGCCGCGAGCGCGAACGCGGGCAGCGCCAGCAGGCACGCCAGCGTCGCGGCGGCGACGGCGACCACCGCCTGGCTGCAACGACGACGAGGTCTCGTTGGCTCGCGCTTCAGAGCGCGCCACGCTACCGAGGCTCCCCGGCGCGCGCAAACACGCGTTGGACACTCACTCCGATGCGAGCGCCTGCTGCTTGTCATAGGCGACAAGCGACGGGAATGCGGCGGCCACCAGGAGCGCCGCGCCGACGCACGCCACCCCGCCGGATACCACCGACGTGCGCACGCTCGTGAGCGATGCGACGACGCCGGCCTCGACGTCACCCAGGCGCGGCCCGCTCGTCACCACCAGGGAGAAGACCGACGACATCCGGCCGCGCATCGCGTCCGGTGTCACGGTCTGGTTGATGACCGAGCGGCAGACGGCGCTGACGCTGTCGGCGGCGCCGGCCAGAGCGAGCAGCGCCGCCGCCGGCCACAGCGAGCCGACGAGGCCGGCAGCGGCGATCGCAAGCCCCCATGCGCAGACGGCGGCGATCGTGATGAGCCCGAGCCGCCGCGCGGAGCTCAGCCAGCCCGTGGTCAAGGCCGCGATGGCCGCGCCCGCCGCGACGGAGGCGAACAGCAGCCCCGTTCCCGCGGCGCCGGCGCCGTAGACGCTGACCGCCAGCACCGGAAACAGCGCGCGCGGCATGCCGAACGTCATCGCCGAGAGGTCGATCACGAAGGACCCCATCAGCGCCGGGCTGCGCCTCACGAAGCGCAGGCCGTCCCCGATCGAGCGCCCGATGCGCTCCCTTGCCACCGCCACGCCGTCCGGCAGCTGCGGCCCCAGGCCCCGCAGCGCCGCGACCATCGCCAGGCAGCTCAGCGCGTCGACCGCGTACGCGCTCTCGACGCCGCCAACCGCGATCAGCAGCCCGCCCAGGCCGGGGCCGATCACCGCCGTCAGCGCGAACAGCCCGAAGGTGAGCGCGAGCGCCGCCGGCATGTCCTCGCGTGAGACGAGGTTCGGCACGATCGCCGTCCGCACGACGTTCTGCAGCGCGCCGAAGCCGGCGAGCAGGCCGCCGAGGACGTAGAGCAGCAGGATCGGCGGCTCGCCGAGCAGCGCCGCGACGCACAGCGCGGTCGCGACGAGCACGAGCGCGATCTGGTCGAGCAGCAGCAGCCGGCGGCGGTCCATGCGGTCGGCGAGCGCGCCGCCCAGCAGCGCCATGACGACGAGCGGGCCGAGCTCGGCCGCGCCGAGCAACCCGGTCAGCAGCGGCGAGCGGGTCTGCGTGTAGACCTGAAACGGCAGCGCGACGAGCGCCGCCTGGGTGCCGAGCCCCGAGACGAAGTTGCCCAGGAGCAGCAGGCGCAGCTCGCGCGACGCGCGCAGCGCGCTCAGGTCGGGCGTGAGCCCCGCCCACAGCCTCCTTACGATCCGCAGACCTTCATGCCGTAGTCGAGGGCGCGCTCGTTCGCGTCGTCGAAGGGATCGACCTCGTTGCGGGCCACCTTGGCGGGATCGGACTTCGCGGTGTCGATGGCCCCGGCGAGCGCCGCGATGAGGCCGTCGACCGTCTTCTCGTCCTGCTTGGGCGGTGTCAGGGCGCGCAGCTTCCCGAGCATCGCCTCGTACTCGGGCAGCGAGGTCTGCGTCAGGAACCTCGTGACCTTCGGGATCGGCAGCGTGCCGGTCTGCCTCCCGGACTCGCGGAGCTTCGCGGCCGCGACCTCGATCTTGGCCTTCGTCGCCCCGCAGATCTGGTCGGCGGACGTGATGTACTGCGCCTTCGTGAGCTCGGCTGCGCCGGAGGTGGTCGTCTGCGAGGCGTTGTCGTCGTCATCCCCGCCGCAGCCCGCGACAGCCAGGCCGGCGACCGCCAGCAGCGTAGCGGTGGTACCTGCGAGCTTGCGCGTCATCTCAGACCTCTCACCGGGAACGGCATCGAGTGGGCACGGTAACGCTCACGCGGGCTCGGCCGTCTCCTCGAAGGCCTCGCTCATGCCCGAGGCCAGCGCTCCCAGCTCGTCGCGCAGCGAGCGCACGTCGCCGGCGATGCGCTGCTGGTTGCCGGCGTCCGTCGACGCCGAGACGCTGACGAGGCTGCCACGGATCGTCTCGAGCTCGACGACCAGGCGCTCCATCTCGTCGTAGAAGCGCCCGAGTTGCGCCCCCATCTTGCGCTGCACCGCGAGCTGCTGTGAGAGCGCGTCGATGAGCTCGGTCTTGCCCGAGCCCTGAAGCTCGCGCAGGCGCGCCTCGACGCGATGCGACGGGCTCTCGGCGAGCGCCTCGAAGAGCAGCTGCGCGCGGCTCGCCGACTGGTCCATGAGCGTGACGAGCGCGTCGACCTCGGTCGAGACCTCGGTGTACGGGAGCTCCGCGCGCTCGATCGCGTCGCGGATGCGGACCTCGGTGGCGCGCGCCGCAAGCAGCGGCTCGCGCACGGGCGGGGCCAGCACCGCGGGGTTCAGGCGCGTCCTGCCGCTCGCGAGCGCCTGCTTGCGCTGGCCGCGCTCGCGCGCGAGCACCGCGGTCGCCTCGTCCTCGTCGAAGAACGTCCGGGTCGCGGCGATCGCGTAGATGATCAGGCCCACGATCAGCGCGATCCCAAAGTGCGCGCCGACGACCATCGCCGCGCCGATCGTCGCGACCGCGAGCGCGAGGTTGAACGGCTTCGCGGCGGCGTTCGCGGCGAGCGCTCCGGCGTAGTCCTCGCGGCTGTAGGGCTTGTCGACCTCGGCCATGCGTTCCTAGAAGAAGGAGCTGATGCTCCGGTACACGGACTCGATGTCGGAGGTCTTGCCGACGTACGCCTTGCCGCCTGACGCGCCCGCGATCCGCGCGAGGTTCTCCGCGGCGCCGGCCGCGCCCGCCGAGTAGGCGATCGTGAAGACGCGCACGCGCTTGGCCGAGTCGCCCTGCGCCTCGAGCTCGCGGACGACCTGGTCGGCGCTGCGCGTGGAGTCGGTGTCCTCGCCGTCGGTCAGGAGCACGACGGCGTTGATGCGGCTCGTGTCGGCGAGCTTGCCGACCTGCTCGACCCCGGCCGCGGTCGCGTCGTAGATCGCCGTGCCGCCGTCGGCGACGAGGTTCGAGACGAGCCGCCGCAGCTCCGCGCGGTTGCCCCTCACGGGCGCGATCGGCACGAGCGGCTGGATGCGGTCGGAGAAGATCGTGAGCCCGACGTTGTCCTGCGGCTGGACCTGGGAGATGAACGCGCGCAGGCCCTGCTTGGCGTTCTCGAGGCGGTTCTCCTGCGTCATCGAGCCCGACGTGTCGAGCACGAGCAGGACGTTCGCCGGCTTGCGGTCCAGGCGCCACGTCTCCTTCAGCTTGGCGAGGACGCGCGGCTCGGGCAGGCCGAGCACGCGCTCGGGCTGCTCGGGATCGACGCCGTTGGCGGCGGTCAGCGGCGGCTCGGGCTTCGCCTTGAGGTCGGAGGCCCGGAAGCCGTACTTCGCGGCCTTCGAGCCGTCGATGTTGTCGGCGAGGTACTCGCCGAAGCTCGCCGCGCCGGCCTTCTGGTCGGCGGTGACCCATGGCGCGTTCAGCGCGATGTACGGGTTGTCGGAGAAGAACGTGCCCTCTTCCGGGTAGATCGCGACGAGGCGCGGCTGGCTGCCGCGGTCCTGGTTGAAGGCGACGAGCGTCGCCTCCTCCATCGCGACGGCCGAGGCGTAGCCGGGGCCGCTCTTGCGCAGCTGCTCGGCGATGAACAGCGTCGTGTCGCCGTAGTGCACGATCGAGCGCTCGATGTCCTTGACCGTGGGGCGGGCCTTGGCGATGTCCTGCTCCTGAAGGCCCTCCTTCTTGCCGGTCGCGTAGTAGTACTCCGCGACGACCGCGGACAGCCCGGACGTCGAGAAGTCCGGGTTGGTGTGGACGAGCTTGAACGCGCCGAACTCCGGGTGCCCGTAGGCCGCCCAGCCCTGGTTCGAGCGCGCGAGCTTGAGGATGTCGCCGAAGCCGAGCTTCTTCTTCGGATAGCCGAGGGCCTTGGCCATCGGCTCCCACATCGCGATGACGAGCGGCGTGCGCACGATCGACGGGTTCTCCTCCGCGACGTACGGCTGGTCGGCCTCGAAGTTCAGCAGGCGTCCCCACATCGAGCTCGACGGCGTCCAGGCGGTCGGCTTGTAGGTCTGCTTGGCGATCTTCAGCTGGGCGTCGCCCGAGGAGACGTTCTCGCCGAGGACGAACACCGGCTTCCCGCCCGCCTCCGCACCCGACGCGTTGAACGACGCGATGAGCGGCTTGAGCAGCTCCTCCTTCTCGGGCGAGTAGGCGAACGTGACCTTGACCGCGCCGGCGGGCGCCGTGGTCGCGGTCGAGCCGCTGCCGCCCTCGTCGTTGCCTCCGCCGCCCCCCGAGATGAGGGCGATCAGCGCCACCGCCACGACGGCAACGGCGATGAGGGCGAGCTGGCTCTTCTTCATGTGGGACTCCCGGGGCGGTGGGTTCGGCTGGTTCGCCTCGGGCAACGATAGACCGCATCCAGGCCCCCGGAGGACCGCGACCCCCGCCGCGCTGCGACTTTCGCGGCGGGGGCCGTGTCGTTCCCCGGCGAGAGAGGTTGGCCCGTCGGCGCGCGCGCCTGGACGTTCGGTCGACCGCGCCGGGTCGTGGTTGCGCGGTCGGCGCACGGGTAACCCGATCCTCACGTTCGCCAACAGCGAGGAGTGTTGAGATGTCCGATGGATCGATCGACGAGGCCAAGGGCCGTGTGAAGGAAGCCGCCGGAGACCTGACCGGCGACCAGGAGCTGAAGGACGAGGGCAAGGTGGACCGCGCGTCGGGCAAGCTCAAGGACGCCGTCGGCGGCGCCGCCGACAAGGTCAAGCACCTGCTCCGCAAGGACTGATCCCGCGGCGCGCGCGGCTCAGCGCTGGGCGGACCCGCGCGCGGTAGCGGCGTACCGGCGCGCGGCCGCCGCGTACCCGCGGGCGTTCGCGGTGCGGATGTCCTGCTTGAGCGAGGGCAGGCACAGCCGGTGCGCGGTTCGCGCACGCAACCGCGCGACGCCGAACTGGTTGCGCACGGTCACCGAGCGCCCGCCGGACGGCGTCCGGTCGCGGATCGTGTAGCAGACGAGGTGCGCCTCCGGGCGGCGGACGGGCGCCCCGTTCTTGGACACCGGGTTGCACAGCCGCGTGACGCTGACGACCGCGGATCGGCCTGTGCCGAACTGGTCACTCAGCGTCACGGTCTTCGGTGTCTTGAGTGGCGCGACGTCGTAGCAGCGGAAGTGGTCCAGGCGCTTCTCGGGGTCGGGCGAGGTCGGGGGCGCCTCCGTCCCTCTGCGCTTGAGCGACGGGACGCACAGCGCGACGGGGCCGAGCACCGTGAGCCGCCGCACGCCGAACTGGTTGGAGACGATGACGCGGCGGCGAGCCGGGGTGGTTCGGTCCTTCGTCGCGTAGCACGTCAGATGCGCTTTGGGCTCGCGCACTGCGCTGCCGTCCTTCGAGACCGGGTTGCAGAGGCTCGCCGTGCGCCGCACCCGTACCGTCCTCGCGCCGCTGGAGAACTGATCGCGTAGCCGGACGGTGCGCGTCCGGAACTCACCCGTCGCGTCGTAGCACTTGAAGTGGTCGATCGCCGGGGCCACGAAGGTTGGCGGTGGCGGGGGCGGCAGCGGCGCGGGAGGCACAGGCGGGGGCGGTGGTGCCGCCGGTGGCGGTGGCGGGGGCGGGGGCGGCGGCGGCGGTGGCGGGATGAGCTCGAAGGCGCCGATGTCGCAGGCGGCGCCGGCCGGTCGCGCCGTGCCGCGCTGGTCGGTCGTCGCGCAGGGGACCAGGTCCGGCGGGCCGGGCGGCGTCGCGTCGCTTGGCGCGGCGGGATTGCCGGCGTCGCGCGCCGGGCTGGCGAGCGTCAGGGCGAGCGTCTGCGTCGGCCCGCCGTTGCTCGCGAGGCCGAGCAGCAGCGGGTTGATCGTCGCGGGGAGCGCGACCTGATCGCCCGTCGACAGCGAGAAGAAGCAGCCGACCGGCGTACCGATGAGGTTGTAGCCCTGCGAGGCGACGCCGGCGCCGCAGTCGGCCGACGCGCCGCCCGTGTTCGCCGCGAGGATCGTGTTCGCGAGGTACGTCGGGCTCGACCCCGAAGATCCCGCCGGTGCCGTTCTGCCCGGAGTTGCCGGTGATCGTGGTGTTGTTCACGATCGCCAGCCCGAGGTTGATGATCGCGCCGGCGACGTCGGTTTCGCTGCCCTCGACGTGGTTGTCGGTCAAGGTCGAGTTTACGATCGACGCGAACCCGAGGTTGACGATCGCGCCGGCGCTTTCAGCGGTGTTGGCGTTCGTGACGCGGTTGCCGTGAAGCAGCGAGTTGCGGATCTCCAGAACGCCATACGACACGATCGCCGCGCCAGAGCCGCCGCCGCCGGCATCCACGGTGTTGGCGGCAAGGACCATGCGGTCGAGCGCGACGTCCGCTGGCGCCTGGATCCCGCCCCCCAGGAAGGGGGCGCCCACGCCGTCGCGGATCGTGAACCCGGACAAGCTGGTCGGCCCATCGATCACGAAGACCGGCGTCGGGCTCGCCGGCGTAGCGCGGACGGTCAGGGACTCGGCGCCGGGGCCGCTGATCGCCAGCTCGTCGGTGCTGTCCGGTTCGAGGGGCCCGTTCGCCAGCGAGATGACCGATGGCGCGGGCAGAGCGAACTCGATGACGTCGTCGCCGGCCGCCGCGTTGGCATCCACGATCGCCTGGCGCAGCGAGCATGTCGCCGGCGCCGAGCAGTCGCCGGGGTCGTCCGTCGCATTGCCGACCGTGAACGTCGCGGCATCGGCGGAGGAAACCATGAGCGCGGCGACGATCGCGGTCGCGATGGCCGTTTTGCGCGCTCGCCATCCACGGGGGAGGGTCATCTGCCGACACTAACACCGGCCTGGCGGCCCGGGCGAGAACCCGCTACGACGCGGCGAGCAGCTCCAGCAGCGAGTCGGCGTGCTTCGTGACGAACGAGGGCCCGATGCCCTTGATCGCCAGCAGCTCGTCGGCGCTCTGCGGCTTGCGGCGCACGACCTCGCGCAGCGTCGCGTCGGTCGCGACCGTGTAGGCGGGCTTGCCCTCGGCGCGGTCGCGGCGCCACGCCTTGAGCGGCGCGAGCTCGGCGTCCGAGACCGGTGGGCCGTCCTCGATCAGCGCGACCTGGCCGCGCGCTTTCGCGGTGACCTTGATCGCGGGCAGCCAGTCCGGCGGGTCGTGGACGTCGCAGCAGCGGCCGGTCGGCGCGGCGGGCGTGGCGTCGCCGAAGTGATCGAGCAGCTGGCGACGCCGGCACTTCTCGTCGCCGGCCGCGTAGCGCTCGATCGAGCGGTAGGACTCCCAGCGGCGGTTCGTCGCCTCTTTGCAGAGCTGGCGTGCCTTGCCGTGGTCGAGGTCGTTGCGGGAGAGCTGTACGCGCACGCGCCCGCCCGCGCCGGGCGCGAGCGTCAGCGCTCCCGCGCGCTCGGCGACGGCGAGAGCGATCCGGTCGCGGTCGTCGTCGGGGCTCAGCTCGATCGCGCCCTCGCCGCCGCTGCGCGCGCGCAGCCGGCCGACGATCGCGCCGACCTGCTCGACCGTGACCTCCGCCTCGCGGATGAACCGCACGAGCCGCCCGAGATCCGAGCGGCTTGCCAGGAGCACCGCGCGGGCGGGCTCGCCGTCGCGGCCGGCGCGGCCGGCCTCCTGGTAGTAGGCCTCGAGGCTCGACGGCAGCGCCCAGTGCCAGACCGACCGGACGTCGGCCTTGTCGACGCCCATGCCGAAGGCGTTCGTCGCGACGACGACGTCGGCGGCGCCGGTCATGAACGCGTCCTGGCGGCGCGAGCGGGTCTCCGCGTTCATGCCCGCGTGGTAGGCGACGACCTCGAGCCCTTCGCCGGTGAGCAGGTCCGCGACCTCCTCGGTGCTCTTGCGGGTGCCGCAGTAGACGACCGCCGGCCGGTTCTCGGGCATGTTCACGCCCGCGAGCAGCGTCGCGCGCTTGCGCGCCACCGAGCCTTCGCCGTCGAAGGGGAGGACGTCGAAGGAGAGGTTGGGGCGGTCGAAGCCGGAGCGCACGCGGACGGGATCGCGGAGGCCGAGCCGCGCGACGATCTCCTCGGCGACCTTCGGCGTGGCGGTCGCGGTGCAGGCCATGACGGGCGGGTGGCCGAGCTCTTGGATGACCGAGACGAGGCGCAGGTAGTCGGGCCGGAAGTCGTGCCCCCACTCGCTGACGCAATGCGCCTCGTCGACGACGAACAGCGCGATCGCGCGGCGGCTGATGGCGTTTCTGAACGCTTGGGACGCGAAGCGCTCGGGCGCGGCGAAGCAGACGGCGGCGCTGCCGTCGCGGACGGCTTCGAGCGCCTGGCGGTTGGACTCGCCGTCGCCGCCGGAGGCGAGCATGACGGCGGGGTGGCCGAGGTCGGTGAGGCGCGCGCACTGGTCGCGCATGAGCGCGATGAGCGGCGAGACGACGACCGTGAGGTCGCGGCCGGCGAGCGCGGGCAGCTGGTAGCAGAGGCTCTTGCCGCCGCCGGTCGGCATGACGACGAGCGAGTCGCGGCCGTCCAGCGCGGACTGCACGGCCTCGCGCTGGCCGGGCCGGAAGGTCTCGAGGCCAAGCAGGCCGAGCAGCTTCTCCGGCGTGACGTCGCCGAGCGGCGCGCGCTCGCGAGCGGGCGCGCGGGCCGGCGGGGGAGCGGGCGTGGCGACCGCGAAAAGGGTCGGCGCCTCGGGCGGGCCGCCGAAGGGATCCTCGGTGGTGCCGCCGCGCCGCGGCGCGCCCGATCGATCCTCCGCGCGGCCGCCGGGCGGCGCGCCAAGGGGATCCTCCGCGCGAGCGCCGCGCGGCGCGCCAAAGGGATCCTCCGCGCGAGCGCCGCGCGGCGCGACGAAGGGCGCGTCGGGCGAGCCGCCGGTCGCCTCCGCGTCGATCGTGGCCTCCATCGACGCGAGGTAGGCGAGGTACGCCTCGTCGTCGGAGCTCGCTGCCGGCTGCTTCGCCGCCTCCTCCACCCGCTGGGCCGCGAGCTTCGCGATCGGCGTGAGCGCGTCGCGCTCGGCGGGCGCGAGCTCCGTCCAGCGCTCGCGCAGCCGCGCGAGCGTCGCCGCCGCGGCGGGAGCACCGGGGTCGGCGAAGATCGTGGCGAGATCGGTGAGCGCGCGCTGCATGACCTTGAAGTTAACGCGCGCCGCGGCGCGTCGTTCGCGGCGGCGCGGCGCGGTCCCGCATCCTCCGCACACGGAGCGCGACCGTGCCCGTAGAGTGCGCGCCGTGTTGCGTCCTGCAAGCTGGATCAGGCCGGCGGGTGGGAGTCCCGTCCCGGTAGGCGCCGGAGCGCCGGGTAGCAGGCCCCGGTCATGGGGAGAGATCCTCGTGGCTGAGCGGGGTGTCGAGAGCCTCTTTGGAGGGAGCAAGCGCGTGGGCTGGGATTGCAGCCTCGTCAAACTCACGATCGGGGAGCCGAGCCGCTCATGTCACGGCGAAGGCCATGTCCGCCAGTCCTGGTTCCGGATTGGGTGCGGCGGGTCCCTGCGGGGTAGGGAGACTTGCACGCGCGCAAGGTCTGATCGCGGAACAGGAGAGGCCCGTCTGCGCAGCCTTGTCAGCGAAGACCGCTTGTATAAGCCGATGGCGAAAGCGAGCGGAGCGCAGCGGGAGTCCGAGGGGGTCGTAGTAGCCGAGATCGGCGTGCAGAACACCGCGCCGGGAGCGAAGGACCCCTGCTTTGATCACGCGTGCGGCGGAGGTAAGCGTTAGGGCATGGTCGCCATGGTGCGATCCAACGACCTCGGCGAGCTTTCGCTTGCTGACCCGTGTGCCGGTGCCGTTCTGGCTGCTGGTGGCGGGGACGTGCGAGAACTCCAGCGCACGCTATGCGCATGTGCAAAGCGGTCCCCGGAACGTCGTTTCCACGCGCTGTTTGACCGTGTCCGCAGAAGTGACGTTCTGCGGGAGGCGTGGCGACGGGTGAGGGGGAACCGTGGGGCGGCCGGCGTCGATAGGCAGACGTTGGCTGAGGTCGAGGCGTATGGCGTCGAGCGGATGCTCGGCGAGTTGCAGGGTGCGCTTCGAGCTGGGTCATATCGTCCCGCGCCGGTGCGGCGTGTGACGATCGCAAAGTCAGATGGTGGCCGCAGGCCGTTGGGCATTCCGACGGTGCGTGATCGTGTCGTTCAGCAGGCGACCCGGTTGGTGCTGGAGCCGATCTTCGAGGCCGACTTCTTGTCGGTGTCGTACGGGTTTCGTCCCAAGCGGTCGGCAACGGACGCCGCGGAACGCATCCGGGTCTCGTTTCCGCGCGGAAGCGCATGGATCGTTGAGGCCGACATCCGCGACTACTTCGGCTCGATCGATCAGCACAAGTTGCTGGCGCTCGTGGCTGAACGCGTTTCGGATCGGCGGGTGCTCAAGCTCCTGCGACAGTGGCTTGAAGCGGGGGTGATGGAGGACGGGGTGTACTCGCAGACGGTCTCCGGGACACCTCAGGGCGGCGTGATTTCGCCGCTGTTGTCCAACGTCTACCTGCACGCCTTTGACCGCGCGATGACCGAGCGGGGCATCGGTGAGCTTGTCCGTTATGCGGATGACTTCGTCGTGCTGTGCCGGTCTGAGCGCGACGCGAACGCGGCCCTGAGAGCTGCCGGGGAGATCCTCGGTGGCCTCGGGCTCGAGCTGCATCCGGACAAGACGAAGGTGGTGGACCTCAGAGACGGACGCGAGGGCTTTGACTTTCTCGGCTGGCACTTCCGGGCGCGTGTGTCGGGCCGGTTGCTGGAGCGCGGCGTTCGCCGCTACTACCTGCACCGATGGCCCTCGCAGCGCTCGCTGAAGCGCCTGCGAGCCAAGGTCAAGGCCAAGACCGGCCGCAACCGTGTTGGGATCGGTGATGTCCGCGAGCTGATCGCGGAACTCAACCCGATCCTGCGCGGGTGGGGCAACTACTTTCGGACCGGCAACGCCGCCGATGAGTTCCGGACGATCGACCGCTACGTCGCGTGGCGGCTCAAGCGCTTGCTCGTCAAGCGCAAGGGTCGCAACCTGCGTGCCGGCGAGTTCGCCGCCTGGACTGAAGACTGGTTTGTCGGCCTCGGCCTTCACCGGCTCAGGGGCACGATCCGCTACCCCGGGGCCGCGTAGGCCATGCGAAGAAGATCATCGGTAAGCCGTGTGCGGGAAAACCGCACGCACGGAATTGAAAGGGGAACGGGGAACCAGACCCGCCTAGCGCGGGCACTGCGCCCCTGACTACCAATGCGGGCACTCGTCGTGATCGGACTCGCCGCCTTGGCGTTCGCGCTGCTCGGCGCGCCGGCCGCAGACGACGCCGCCGCCAAGGGCGTGAAGTGCCGCGGCTACGACGCCAAGCGCGACGGCGAGCAGGCCGCCTGGGCGCGCCCGCGCCGCGCGACGCTGCTCGTCGACTCCGTGCTGCTCAGCGCCTATCCCGGGATCCGGAAGGCCATGCCGTGCTGGCACACGGCCAAGCGCGGCCGCCCCGCGCTCATGATCCGGATCGCCGAGAGCGAGCTGCGCGCGTCGGGCAGGCGCGTGTCGCCGGTCGTCGTGGTGGGCCTGGGCTACAACTCGCTGTGGGAGCGCAACCGGCGCAACTACGGCCGCTGGTCGGCGCGTTTCGACGCCGAGGCGAAGAGGCTCATCGCGACGCTCAAGCGCCTCGGCGCGAAGCAGATCGTGTGGGTCAAGCTCCGCGAGCCCAACGCGCGCACGGTGCCGCCGGGCGCGCGCGGCGAGCTGAGCCAGTACTCGTGGTACTTCCCGTATGTCAACGCGCGGCTGAAGCGCATCGCCCGCGCGCGCCGCGACGTCGTGCTGGCGAACTGGACGGCGGCCTCGAACAGGCGCGGCGTCACGTACGACTCGATTCACTGCAACTCGCGCGGCGCGCTGCTCATGGGCCGGACGATCAAGCGCGCGATCCTCGCCGAGGCGCGCCACCAGGCCGAGACGAGCTGACGCGATGAGGGCGACCCTCGCCGCCGCCGCGATCGCCTTGGCCCTCGGGCCGGGCGCCGCCGCGTCGCAGGGCTCGCCGAGCACGCTGGCCGAGGACGGTCCCGCAAAGCCCGTCCGCATGACGGTCGCGGCCAGCGGCGACCTGCTCATCCACTCGCCGATCTACAACCGCGCGAAGGCGCTCGGCGGCGGGCGGCGCTACGACTTCCGGCCGATGCTGCGCTACGTCCGGCCGATCGTGAGCGCCGCCGACCTCGCGCTGTGTCACCTCGAGACGCCGATGGGCCCCGGCCCGCCGCACGGCTATCCGCGCTTCAACACGCCGAAGGGGCTTGCGCCGAGCGTGAAGGCGACGGGCTGGGATGCCTGCAGCACGGCGTCCAACCACTCCGTCGACGGCGGCCAGACGGCGATCAACTCGACCATCCGGACGCTGAACGGCGCGCGCGTCCGCCACACGGGCGTGTTCGCCTCGCAAGCCGCCCGCGGGCGCACGCTGCTCATGACGGTCAAGGGCGTGCGCGTCGCGTTCATGTCCTACACCGAGATGACGAACGGGATCCCGCTGCCGTTCGCCTGGTCGGTGAACCTCGCGCGCGCCGGCAGGATCCTCGCCGACGCCCGCCTGGCGCGAAAGCGAGGAGCGCAGGTCGTGATCGTCAACCTGCACTGGGGCAACGAGTACCAGGTCATCCCGAGCGCGTTTCAGAAGCGCCTCGCACACCAGCTCACAGCGTCCAAGGACATCACGGCGATCGTCGGCCAGCACGTCCACGTCGTGCAGCCGATCCGCAGCGTCCACGGCAAGCTCGTCGTCTTCGGGGAGGGCAACCTGCTGTCCAACCAGTCCTCGCCGGCGGGCAGCCAGGACGGGCTCATCGCGCTGCTCGACATCGAGGTCGACGGCGCGACGTCGCGCGTGCGGGGCATCCGCTACGTGCCGACCTGGGTGCGCCGCTCGGACTACACCGTCCTGCCGATCGGCGTGGCGCTGCGCCGCAAGCTCGCCGACGCCGCGACGCTGCGCGCGTCCTACCGCCGCACGGTCAAGGCCGCCGGACGGCGCCCGAACGTCCAGCCCGAGCCGCGCGTCCTGCCCTAAGTGGTTCCTCGCCTTACCGCTAGTGCGGGCTGGCTGGGTTCGACGGGACCTCGAACGGCTCGGTCGCCGGCTGGGTGATCCGGATGCTGTTGCCGAACGGGTCGCGCAGCGCGCAGTCGGTGCCGTAGAAGCGCTCGACGGGCTCCTCGGTGAACTCGACGCCCTTCGCCAGCAGCTCCTCGTAGGTCTTCTGGCAGTCGGGCGTCGTGAAGATGACCCACGGCCCCGCGCCCTTCGTCACGAGCTCGCGGAGCTGCTCGGCGGTTGCGTCGTCGTGGGCAGGCGGGCCGGGCTTCGCGAGCAAGAGCTCGCGGCCGGGCTCGCCCGGCACGACGACGGTGAGCCAGCGCATGAAGCCGAGGTCCGCGTCGGTGGCGACCTCGAGGCCGAGCTTGCCGACGTAGAACTCCAGCGCTTCGTCCTGGTCGAGGACGAACATCGGTGAGTGGGTGATCGCGTTGAGCATGGCGGCGACGCTAATCGACGTCGGGCGGTTGCGCTTCTCCGAAACTGCTCGGTCGCATCCACGACATCGTGATGCACGCCGGCGCGCCGACCGGCGGGCCGGCGTTGCGGCGGTACGCGCTCGGCGGCTCACCCACGATCGCGCGGAACGTGCGGCTGAACGTGCCCAGGCTGTTGAAGCCGACGTCGAAGCAGATGTCCGTGACGCTTCGGTCGGTCTCGCGCAGCAGGAACATCGCCCGCTCGACGCGCCGGCGCTGCAGGTAGCGGTGCGGCGTCTCGCCGAACGTCGCGCGGAACGTGCGGATGAAGTGCGCCTCGGACACGTGCGCGATGCGTGCGAGCGCCGCGACGTCGAGTGGCTGGGCGTAGGCGCGGTCCATCGCGTCGCGGGCGCGCAGCATGCGGCGGTTGGACTCCTCGACGGCGCGGGTCACGGCCACGATGTTGACGGGGCCGGGGCCGACGCACTAGCGTCGGCAGCTCGTGGCGCGGACGCTGGGAGACGGAGGCTGGTCGTGGTTCGGCGACCCGCGCGCCGTCTTCCACGCGGGCCGTCACCGGCGCACGTACGTCGGCTGGGTCTCGCGCGACGGCGACGTGACCGTCGCGAGCTTCGACCACGCGACGCGCCACCTCGAGCGCTTCGTGCTCCGCGCCGGGCTGAGCGTCGACGACCACAACAGCCCCGGGCTGCTCATGGGCGACGACGGCCACCTGACCGTCTACTACATGGGCCCCGGCCGGGCGCACATGTTCTACCGGCGGGCCAGCGCCCCCGAGGACGTGAGGAGCTGGGGCCCGGAGCGCGCGCTGCCGACGAACACGCGCGGCACCAAGGGCTACACGTATCCGAACCCGATCCACCTCAGCGCAGAGCGCCGGACCTACCTGTTCTGGCGCGGCGGGCAGTGGTGGCCGGCGTTCTCACGCCGCGCGGAGGGCGGGACGTGGACGCCCGCTCGCACGCTGCTGCGCATCCCCGGCCAGCGCCCCTACCTCAAGCTGCACTCCGACGGCGTGCGCAGCATCCACATCGCCTTCACCGAGGGCAACCCCGGCAGCTTCGTCAACAGCGTCTACTACCTGCGCTTCGAAGGCGACGCGGTGTATCGCGCCGACGGCGAGCGCGTCGCGGGGATCCGCGGGCTGCCGCTCTCGCCGACGGCCGGCCACCGCGTCTACGACGCGCGCCCCAGCGGCGTGCGGGCCTGGGTGTGGGACGTCGCCGCGCGCCGCGACGGGCGGCCGGTGATCGTCTACGCGCTGCTGCCCGACGGCAGCGACGACTGCACGTACATGTACGCCGAGTGGACGAGCGGCGCGTGGGAGCGCCACGAGATCGTCAACGGCGGCGCGCGCCTCGGCCACTACGCGCCGGGGATCTCGCTGGACCACGAGAACCCGAACGTCGTCTACCTGTCGCGCAAGGTCGGCGACCACTGCGTCGTCGAGCGCTGGCGCACGGCCGACCGCGGCGCGACCTGGCATCACCGCAGGATCGACACCGGGTCGCACGGCGGCGACGCCCTGCGCCCGATCGCACCGCGCGGCAGCGCCAACGAGCGCGACGTCGTCTGGATGCAAGGCCGCTACCTCGGCTTCACCGACTACCGGACGGACATCCTCGGGCACCTCTCGCGCTAGCGCTTGTCCTCGAGGATGAGCTCACGCTGCCGTTCGTCTCGAGCACCGCGAGGCGCACTCGTCGATGTCCGCGACTGCAGGCGTGCCGCGAGCTCGTCGTGCGTCATGCGCTCGCGGCGCAGGTTGCGCTCGAGACCTTCCATGCTCGACGAGCACGATCGGCTCGCCCTCGAGCACGCCGCGCAGGCGCGGACCTTGAAGCTCGTAGGAGGTCCCGACGGTCATGACGGCGATGACCGCGACGACGATGAGCGTGCCGGTCAGCGAGTAGTCGCTCTGCGTGACGCCCTGCTGGATGAGGTCGCCGAGCACGACGAGCAGGATCAGGTCGAAGGGCTCCATCGAGCTGAGCTCGCGGCGGCCGACGGCGCGCGTCACGACGAGCAGCAGCCCGAAGACGACGATCGCTCGCAGCGCGATGTCCATCAGGGCAGCACCGTGATCTCGGCGGGGACGCGGGCGACTTGGCGCTCGCCGTCGAAGAGCGTGACCGTGCGGTCGCGGCGGCCCGGCCCGAGCGGGTTGACCTCGAACTGCATCCAGATCGTGAGGTGATCGCCGGTGTGCAGCGGGTCGTACTCGAGCTCGAGCTCGCCGGCGTCCGAGGTCTCCGCCTTCGGCGCGGGCTCGAGCGTGTTGAGCTGCATCTCCTCCGTCCAGCCGTTGCCGAGCACGATGCGCGGGGTGCCGATGCGAGCGCGGGCGAGGATGTCCAGGCGCCCCTGGAAGAAGAGCCCCCCGCGGACGCGCTCGGGCGCCGTGACCGTGAGCGTGGCCTCGGCGGCCTGCGCGCGCCCCGTGGTGTGGTTCTGCCCGGCGGCGCCGAGCAGCGCCACGACGACGACGACCGCCAGCAGCGCGATGACGAGCCGGCGCACCCACGGCTCGCCACGGCGCCCCGTGAGATCCACGTGGCGATCGCGCCTCAAGCCGTGCGGAAGCTCCTCCATGCGTCCGCCTCATACCCCGCGAGCGGGATGCGCGCGCGGTCAGGCGGCGAGGCGGACCGGCGGGGCCTGCTCGGCGCGCGCGATCGCGAGCGCGAGGAAGGCCTTCGCGGCCGGCGGCTGGCGCCGGCGGCCGCGCCACACGAGCGCGACCGGCCACGTGAAGGGCTCCGGCCCGATCGGCCTCAGCTCGATCGGCGGGCCGGCTTCCTCGGCCGCCGAGCGCGGGATGACCGCGATGCCCATGCCCTTGCTCACGAGGGCGCGGACCGCGCCCATCTCCGTGCAGATGAACGCGTTGCGCGGCTTGAGCCCGTGGTCGTCCAGCGTCTGCTCGAGGCGGTGGCGTAGCGCGGAGTTCTCGCGGTAGGTCACGAGATCCATCCCCGCGAGCTGCGGGAACGTCACGTGGCCCTGCGCGGCGAGCGCGTGCCCGACGGGCAGCGCGCAGACGAACTCCTCCTCGGACAGCAGCGTCGCCGCGAACTCGTCGCCCAGCGCATCCGGATCGACGGCGGTGAAGATCGCGTCCAGCTCGTCGGCGCGGATCTGCGCGAGCAGCTCCTCCTGCGTTCCCTCGACGAAGTGGATCGCGACGCCCGGGTGCTGCTTGTGGAAGTCGGCGATGACGGCGTAGAGGTCGTACAGGCCGGTCGGCCACATGCCGCCGAGCCGCAGGTCGCCGCGCAGCAGGCCGGCCATCTCGTCGAGCTCGTCGCGCAAGCCGTCGACCTCGGACAGGACCCTGCGCGCGTAGTCGAGGACGAGCGCCCCCTCCGCGGTCAGCTCGACGCTGCGGCTCGACCTCGTGAAGAGCGTGATCCCGAGCTCGGCCTCAAGCCGGCTGAGCTGCTGGGAGACCGCCGATTGCGCGAGGTGCAGCTCCTCGCCGGCTTTCGTGAAGGACCCGTGGCGCGCGATCGCGACGACCGTTCTGAGGTGTCGAAGCTCCATGCCCACAAGCCTCGCATGTGGCGATCCAGAAGTCGAAGTCACGTTCGTGGGGACAGCGATCACACCGGCTGATGGATGAGCGAAGGAGCGGGTAAGCGGTGTGCCGTCTCACAGACAACGGTCGGGAGGATCACCATGGCCAAGGACCACGGGTCGAGCATCAAGAACGACAAGCAGTACGAGGGCCTGCGCAAGAAGGGCATGAGCAAGTCGCGCGCGGCGGCGATCGCCAACGACCCCGACTCGTCGAGCAAGGGCGGCAAGGCGTCGGGCAGCGGCAAGAAGCGCGACACCAAGAGCCAAGGCGGGACGAAGGCGCAGAAGGCCGCGGCCGGCCGCAAGGGCGGCAAGAAGAGCAGCTGAGGGGTGTCGCAGGAACGCTCCCCTACAGCGCTCGTCGTCGTCGACGTCCTGAACCCGTACGAGCACGAGGATGCCGACACGCTCGTCGAGAGCATGCGCGACGCCGTCGAGCCGATCGCCGGGCTCGTGCGGCGCGCGCGCGAGGAGGACGTGCCGGTCATCTACGTCAACGACAACTACGGCCACTGGAACTCCTCCTCCGGCGAGCTGCTCGAAACCGCGCTGGACGGCCGCCACCCCGAGCTCGTCGAGCCGCTGCGCCCGCCGGAGGACGCGAGCTTCGTCATCAAGGCGCGCCACTCGATCTTCTACGAGACCCCGCTCGAGTACCTGTTGCGCCAGCTCGGCGTGACGCGGATCGTGCTCTGCGGCCAGGTCACCGAGCAGTGCATCCTCTACAGCGCGCTCGACGCCTACGTCCGCCACTTCGAGGTCGCGGTCCCGAGCGACGGCGTGGCCCACATCGACCCGGGCCTGGCCGAAGCGGCGCTGGCGATGATGCAGCGCAACATGCGCGCGGAGGTCGAGCCCGCCGCCCGGTCGAGGTTCTGATCTCAGAGCGCGTGCAGCGCGGCCCGGCACGCCTGGCCGCACGCCTCGCACGCGTCGGCGCAGATGCGGCAGTGCTCGTGATGGTCGCGGTGCTCGCCGCAGGACGCGGCGCAGGTGTCGCACGCCTGGATGCACGCTTCGAGCACGGCGCGGGTGAGCGCGGGGTCGCCGGCCGTCTGCCGCGACAGGATCCGGCTCGTCGCGGCGCAGATGTCGGCGCAGTCCAGGTCGTCGCGGATGCAGCGCCGCATCTCGGCGACGTCCGGCTCGGCGAGGCAGGCGTCCGCGCAGGCGGTGCAGGTCTGCGAGCAGGCGAGCATGGCGTCGATCGCGCGGGCGAGCGTCTCGCGGTCGGCGCTGCTGCCGGATGGGTGGGTGCCGAGCATCTCTGCGCTGCTCATGGCTGGTCGTCCTTTCTCGCGGATGTCACCCGGCCGTACCCGGGTCGCTGCGCCACGAAGCGGGTATCGCGCGGGCATGACGACCGACGTCATGGACGCCTCCCCGTACGTCCCCGACACGCGCTCGCTGAAAGCGCTGCGCGCCGCCGCGGCCGAGTGCCGCGGCTGTCCGCTGCACGCGCCCGCGACGCAGACCGTGTTCGGAGAGGGCCCGGCGAACGCGGAGCTCATGCTCGTCGGGGAGGTTCCCGGCGACCAGGAGGACCGGGCCGGCCACGTCTTCGTCGGGCCCGCGGGCCGCGAGCTCGACCGCGCGCTCGAGGCGGCCGGCATCGCCCGCGACGAGGTCTACATCACGAACGCCGTCAAGCACTTCAAGTTTCAGGAGCGCGGCAAGCGCCGCATCCACCAGAAGCCGAGCCGCTGGGAGGTCCGCGCCTGCAACCCGTGGCTGCGCGCGGAGCTCGACCTCGTCCGCCCGCGCGCGCTGGTCATCCTCGGCGCGACCGCCGGCCAGGCGCTGATCGGGCCGTCCTTCAAGCTCGGGGAGGCGCGCGGCGCGCCGATCGACTCCGACCTCGCCGAGCTCGTCACGGCGACCGCGCACCCTTCGGCGATCCTGCGCGTCCGCAACCGCGACGCCCGCGAGGCGATGCGCGCGGAGCTCGCAGCCGACCTGAGCGACGTCGTGGACTTCCTCGCGGCCTGAGCCGACCGCGCCTCGCTCACGCGGCCCGGGGCTCGTGCTCCGCGACCTCGCGCAGCCGCTCGAGCGCGCGTCGCAGGATGCGCGAGATCTGCATCTGGCTGACGCCGAGCAGCGCTCCGATCTCCGCCTGCGTGAGATCCTCCTCGAAGCGCAGCCGCACCACGAGGCGCTCGCGCTCCGTGACGCCGCGCATCAGCCGCTCGATGACCGCGCGCGACTCCGCGTCCTCGTAGCCGTCCTCGGCGACGCCGAGCGTGTCTTGCAGGATCGGGCGGTCGTCCCCGCGCCCCTGCGGCGCCTGGAACGACAGCGTCGAGTACGCGCCGCGTGCCTGCATGGCCTCCAGGACGCGCTCGCCGCTCTCGTTCACCGCCGCTGCGATCTCGCCGACGGTCGGGGCGCGGTTGAGCTGCGTGTCGAGGCGGTCCACGACGCGGTCGACGCGCAGCGCGAGCTCCTGCACGTCGCGCGGCGGGCGGATCGCCCAGGCGCGGTCGCGGAAGTGGCGCTTGAGCTCGCCGGCGATCGTCGGCACGGCGAAGCTCGAGAAGGCCGCGCCGCGGTGCGGGTCGTACCGATCGACGGCCTTGACGAGCGCCATCGAGGCGACCTGGATGAGGTCCTCGAGCGGCTCGCCGCTCTGCTCGTAGCGGCGGGCGATCGAGCGCGCGAGCGGCAGGAAGCGCTCGATCAGCTCGTCGCGGGCGCGGAGGTCGCCGCGGTCGCGGCGGGCGAAGAGCTGGCGGTCGATGCGCGTGCGTTGCGCGGGGTCGGAGCAGCGTGCATCGGTGCGGGTGTCGGCGAGCTGGAGCATCGGGCCTTCCTCGGGAAGTAGCGCGTTTGACGCTTAACACGAGGGCCGCGAGCCACCGGGAGATCCAGCAGCGCGCACTCCATCGATCCGACAGCCGATCGTCCGCGGTCACTGCCGCTTTCGACCTGGTAGAGCCGTACCCGCGCGAGGCGGCGCGTAGCCCTCGGATGTCAGGCGTCCGGGTCGCCGGCGCTCGAGGGCTCGAGGATGAAGGTCTCGACCGAGATGTCCGGATCGGCGTGGTTGGCGCTCAGGAACGCGACGACCTTGCGCTGGAGGATCTCCTCGACGCCGGCGACGAGCTCGTCGGCCATCAGCTCCTGGAACGTGTGGCGCGTCGTCAGCACGAGGTCGCTTCGGCCGTTGGCGAGCAGCGTCGTCTCCGGCTTGGTGAGGATGTCGCGCAGGACGATCGTGACCATGTCGTCGTTGAAGTACGTCCGCACCTTGTCTGGTCCGCGGCCCGTGTACTGGCTCAGCAGGCGGATCGTCAGGTTCGAGATCGCCGACGATCGCGACCCCGTGAGGGACCGGTCGATGACGCTCATGGGCTCCTCCTCGCGAGCACGATCACGAAGACGCCGGGAACGGTGATGACGCGCATGCGCCGCACCGTTCCCCCTTCGGCCGTGTCGCGAACGCCGAACATGAAGCGCCCTACCGTCAACGCTCGAGGAGGCCGTGGTCGAGGGCGTAGCGGACGAGATCCGCGCGCGAAGAGAGCTGCAGCTTCTGCTGGATGTGGGCGCGGTGGCTCTCGACGGTGCGGATCGAGAGGCACAGCCGCTCGGCCATCTCGGCGTTGGTGTGCCCGAGGGCGATCATCCGCAGCACCTCGACCTGGCGCTCGGAGAGCTCGTCGGGCGGGTCCGCGGGCGCGGCGGCCACGCGGGCGCCGAACAGCGGGTTGAGGTAGGGCTCGTCCGCCGCGACGCGGCGCACCGCCTCGACGAGCTCGTCGTGGGCGGCGTCCTTGAGCACGTACGCGAGGGCGCCGGCGGCAAGCGCCCTACGCGCGACCGCGGGCGAGTCCTCCATCGTCAGGACGGCGATCTGCGTCGTCGGCGACGCCGCAAGGATCTTCGGGATCGCCTCGAGGCTCGGCCCGCCCGGCATGTTGAGGTCGAGCACCACGACGTCGGGCTTGTGGCCGCCGGCGGTGCGCACCGCGGCCTCGACATCCCCGACCGCCGCGACGACCTCGAAGCCGTCCTGCGCGTCGAGCAGCAACTGGAGCCCGCGCCGCACGACGGGATGATCGTCGGCGAGGACGATCTTGATCGACCGGCTTTTGGAAGAACGCGCCACGCCGGGGAAGATAAGGCGCGCGACCCTCGCTGACGAGGGACTACCGCTCGAGGCGGACCGTCACGCGCTTGCCCTTGATCGTGCTGGTGCGCAGCGCGCGGATGACGTCGTCGGCGGCGGGCCGGGGGACCTCCACGAGCGAGAAGCGGTCGGCGATCTCGATGGCCCCGATGTCGCGGCCGCTGACCGGCGACTCGTTGGCGATCGCCCCGACGATGTCCTGGGGCCGGATGCCCGCCATGCGCCCCGCGCCGATGAAGAGCTTGGTCATCGCGCCGCCGCGCGCGGCGCCCTTGCCGGCCTTGTCGTAGCCGTTGCGCCGCGGCGGGCGATCGGGTCCCCGGCGAACCTCGCGCTCGAAGCCCGGCGACTCGTCCGGGATCTCCTCGTCCCCGGCGGACGCCGCGCTTGCCTCGTGAGCGAGCTTTACCGCGGCGGCGGCGACGTCCATGACGTCGAACTCCTCCGCGAGCGTCTCGACGACCACGCGGAAGTGCTCGAGGTCGTCCTCGACGATTGCCTCGTGCAGCGCGGCGCGGGTGAGCTCGAGCCGGTGCGCGCGCAGGTCCGCGACCGTGGGCAGCTTCTCGATCGCGATGCGGGTGCCGGTCACGCGCTCGATCGCCTTGAGCATGCGGTGCTCGCGCGGCTGCGCGAGCGTGATCGCCACGCCCTCGCGGCCGGCCCGGCCGACGCGCCCGATCCGATGCACGTAGGCCTCGGGGGACGCCGGCACGTCGTAGTTGACGACGTGGGTGAGCTGGTCGACGTCCAGGCCGCGCGCGGCGACATCCGTCGCGACGAGCAGGTCCGAGGTCCCGGCCCGCAGCCGTGCCATGACGCGGTCGCGCTGGGGCTGCTCCATCCCGCCGTGCAGCGCCTCGGCGCGGTAGCCGCGCCCGTTCAGCGACTCCGTGAGCTGGTCGACCTCGGCGCGCGTCCGGCAGAAGACGAGCGCCGCGGCCGGCGCTTCGAGGTCGAGCACGCGGCCGAGGGCGGCGGCCTTGTGCGCCTTCGGGACGACGAACGCGCTCTGGCGGACCAGCGGCGCCTCGCCCATCGCGGCCTGCTCGCGCTCCATCCGCAGCCGGACGGGGTCGCGCATGTGGCGGCGGGCCATGCCGTCGATCCGCGACGGCAGCGTCGCCGAGAAGAGCACGGTCTGGCGCGTGTCGGGGATCGCTTGGAGAATGGTCTCGATGTCCTCGGCGAAGCCCATGTCGAGCATCTCGTCGGCCTCGTCGAGGACGAGCAGCTCGACGGAGCCGAGCGCGAGCGTGCGCCGGCCGATGTGGTCCGTGGCGCGGCCGGGCGTGGCGACGACGACGTCGACGCCGCGGCCGAGGGCCTTGAGCTGGCGGCCGATCGGCTGGCCGCCGTAGATCGGCAGGACGCGCACGCCGAGCTCGCGGCCGTAGCGATGGATCGCTTCGGAGACCTGCATCGCGAGCTCGCGGGTCGGCACGAGGACGAGCGCGACGGGCTCGATGCCGCGATCTTCGGCGGCAAGGCGCTGGAGGATCGGCAGCGCGAACGCGGCGGTCTTGCCCGTCCCGGTGGCCGCCTAGCCGAGGACGTCGCGGCCCTCGAGCAGCAGCGGGATCGCCTCGCGCTGGATCGGCGTGGGCTCCTCGTAGCCGAGGTCCGAGAGGGCCCGCAGCAACTCGGGCCGCAGCGACAGTTCCGCGAAGCTCGTCATGGGCGATGTGGTCGGCACGTTCTCGATCAAGGTATTCGACGCGCTGCCGGCGCTTGGCGCGCCCGCCCGTTAGACCTCGGCGGGCGCATCGTCCCGCCGGCGGGCCGCTGCTACCGACCCGCCGCGGCACGTTCACAACCGCAACAACGCCGCCACGCGCGTCGTCGCCCCGCTCGTCGCCGAAACCAACATCGTCCTTGAGCAGCGCGGCCAGCCCAAGCTGCACGAGGGCATCACTGCGCACGCCCTGCGCAAGACCTACGTCACGTTCCTCCGCGAAGCCGGTGCACCGCCACGGTGGATCGCCGACCAGGGCGGCCACAGCGACCCCTCGACGTCGCTTCGCATCTACACCGAATCGCTGCGCGACCGCGAGCGCCGCCAGCACGGCGCGGCGTTCGATGCGCTGCTGAACGGAACGCGGCAGAACGGCCGGGGCGAGACTGGCTGAGGCCTGGCCGGACTTCCTCATCTCGTCAAGCGGTCCCATCGCGATACGCGACGCTTGATGACCGAAGAGGTCGTGAGCCGTGCGGCTCAGCCGGCGCTTCTGTCCTCTCGCGAAACCGGAACACCGCGACTCCGCGGCCGGACTGCTCAGTCGCATGGAAAGCGGGAGTGAGTCGTCTCGCATGGAGACGTTGATCGGAAGAAGTCTCGAGCCCGCATCTGCGGTGTCTCAGCGATGCTGTGAGGCGTGGAATACGTGTCCAGAGTCCCGCGACCGCCGCTGGACGAGCTGATCGAGGATCTCTACTACCTGGGCGGCACGCCGCCGTATCCCTGGCTGACGCTGCCGCCGGCACCGGCGGCGGTGTTGATAGTCAACCTCGGAGCGCCGTTTCGCATTCGCGCTCGCAGTGATCTCGAGCCCGCCGACTACGCCGACGGGGTCGTCATCGGCGCGCTCGCCCAAGCGGTGCAGTTCGGCTACCCGGCAGGGACGCGGTCCGTCGGCGTGCATTTCAAGCCGTGGGGCTTGGCGCCGTTCTTGGCGATTCCGGCGGTCGAGCTGCGCGACCGGCCCGTGACGGTGGAGGAGGTCTGGGGTCGCCCTGCCGCCGAGGAGCTGCGACAGCGGCTGGCCGCGGCCCCCGGGCCGTGCGAGATGCTGACGCTGCTCGAGGAGCAGCTGATGCAACGGGTCTGCGAGATCGCCGGCCTGGGACTGGTCCGCCACACGAGCAGCGTCATCGCGGCGGCTACAGGAGCCGTGGCGATCGGCGACCTCAGCGCGGCGGCCGGCGTCAGCAGCACCCATCTGGCTCAGCGGTTCAAGGAGGTCGTCGGCACCACGCCCAAGCGGTTCGCCCGCACATACCGCCTCACCGCCGCCGTGCTGTCGATCGACCCCGCCGGGCCGGTCGACTGGCTGGACCTCGCCGCCAGCGCCGGTTACTACGACCAAGCGCACTTCATCAACGAGTTCCGGGCGTTCACGGGTCTGACGCCGACGCGATACCTCGAGCTCCGCCGGCGGTTCCTGCGCGAGCATCCAGATCATGTGCTCGATGTCGGCCCGCTGCTGCCGGTCGCGTGAATTTCTCCAAGACTTGCGTCGTCGCAGACGCCAGCATGGGCACCTCCCGATCAAAGGAGTTCCATGGGCAAGGTGGTTCTGTACAGCACGGTGTCGGTCGACGGGTTCATCGCGGACGACGACGACCAGCCGGGCCCGCTGTTCGACTGGCTGAGCAGCGGTGACGTGCCGTTGGACGAGTCCGGGCAACTGAAGGTGTCGCAGGCGTCCTACGAGCACACCCGTGCGTACTGGGACGAGGTCGGCGTGACGGTCTTCGGCCGCCACGTCTTCGACCTGACCGACGGCTGGGGCGGCACGCCACCCAGCGGGATCGACCACGCCGTCGTCGTGTCGCACCGGCCGGCGCCTGAGGGCTGGGATCCCGAGGCCCCGTTTCACTTCGTCGACGGCGTCGAGGCGGCCGTGGCCAAGGCACATGAGCTCGCGGGCGACCGCACGGTCGAGGTCGCCGCTGGCGACGTCGGC
Source organism: uncultured Actinomycetes bacterium (assembly GCA_963766525.1). Taxonomy (GTDB): domain Bacteria; phylum Actinomycetota; class Thermoleophilia; order Solirubrobacterales; family Solirubrobacteraceae; genus CADCVQ01. Next base: position 18,423 of record CAVYAX010000014.1, on the reverse strand, counting down.
GGCCAGATGCTGGCCGCCGGGCTCGTAGACGAGGTCGCCATGGACGTCGCGCCCGTGGTCCTCGGGACAGGCAAGCGCTTCTTCGGATCGGTCGCCGCCCAGCACCTGCTCGAAGATCCCGTGGTGGTGATCCCGAGCAAGCGGGTACTTCACCTGCGCTATCGGGTGCGCCGCTGACTACTTCCCCCGGGCAGATATTTGTTGCACGGCCCACCCGTTTCCGTCGGGGTCGCTGAAGAAGACGAACCCGACGTTGTCGAGCGGATCTGCCTCTGGGGCGGGGTTTTCGCCCAAGACCTGGATCTCGGTGACCCCCACTCCTCGCTCCGCAAGCTGAGCACGCGCCGCCTGGATATCTGGAACGACCAGCTGCAGACCCCTGAGGGAGCCCGGGTGCATGTCCGCGACAGACGCCTCACGCACCACGACCGAACATCCTGACCCGGGAGGCGTGAGCTGAACGACGCGGCTCCCCTCGATGATCTCGACGTCGTGGTCGACGTTGAAGCCGAGTTGCTCGGCGTAGAAGGCCTTGGCGCGGTCCACATCCGAAACCGGGACGACGACCACTTCGAGCATCCAATTCATGAAGCGTCTCCTGTGTTGTCGTGTTGACCCGACAGCGGTGGTCGGGTTGCCTAGGTGACAGTAGACCCGAGGAACTCGATGAATTCATCGCTAGGGACCCGCTACTCCCTTCGCGTGAAGGCACGCGTCCGCGCCGAAGCGCAACCCGCTACCGCCTCGGACGACAGGCAGCAGGTCGCGCGGCGCGAGTGCTCGTACTCGCGAGTAGCAGAAGCGCCGAGCCACGCCTCGGCTGTGCTCACGGAGGAGTCGCTCCGCTCGGCGGATATCCGGACGCGACCGTCCGGTTGTGACGCGGTCCGCGACTACGCCGGCAGCGACACGGACGATGCGTAGACCGGTTCGCCGACGAAGTTGCCCTTGTCGTCCTGTGCGACGAGATAGACCTCGTCGGCCGCGGCCGGCTCGGCCTGGGCGACACCGGCGAGGTAGTCCAGCGCCGGTCCGCGCTCGGTGAATGCCTCGACCAGGTTGTCGGTGCTGTCGAAGATGGAATAGGTCATGGGCTGATACCTAGGGTACGCGTCATGAGATCGCTACTTCAGATCGGCCACGCACTGGATGAGTTGAGATGGTCGGCCCCATACGGACCAGTGTGCTGGTCCGCCGGTGCGAGCGACGCAGATCCCGAGGCCCGGCGTGAGCGCCATCTCAGCGATGTGCCCGCCGAGCTTGGGGACGCGCGCGGCCAACTGGGCGGCCACGGATCGCTCGTCGAACATCGACAACGCCATGTGGATCGCGGCCGCGCGGTTCTCCGGTCCGCGTGGCAGACGTCCAAGCTCGTAGTGCGAGCGAAACGCCTCGTCAAAAGCTCGGCGAGTCGCGCTCGGGCACGATCCAGCCGCATCGGCTCCTCCAAGACCTGCAACTCGATCCTTCGAAGCATGCTCATCGGCGCGGCCATCTCGGCGCCACATTAGTCGCCGGCCGGCATCTCGGATTCTCGCTGCAAGCCTGGAGCGCCGCGTGCCCCGCCCGACCCATCGCGAGGCGAGAGTCGGGATGGGTTTGGGACAACGAGATGTCCCAAACAGCGAGTAGAAAGCGCGATCACACGCTGCATCGAAGCATCGGAAAGTGCCTCTATGCAGCTATTTCCTCGTCATGGGCGCGGCGGGTTTCGAACCTGCGACCTCTCGCGTGTGAAGCGCGGACGAGCGCGCGAAAATAGTGGCCGATTTGCAGGGAGAAACCAGAATCTAGAGCAGCGCTGGCGTACGCGATTCTGCCGGTATCTGCGCGATTCTGCACGGGGGTTTCGCCCATCGGATGGCCTAAACCCCGGGCGCCGCGCGCGCTCGCGTGGACGGCTGCCTCGGTCCGCCGGCCGCCCGGCGTCGCGTGCCACGGGCGCCCCGCGCGGCCGGCCTCGGGGGGTCGCGACTCGCGCTGGGCCGACAGCATGCACACCGATGGCCGTCGCCGGCTCCCCGAGCACCTCGTCGACCTGCTCCAAGCCGCCGCCCGCACCCCGGGCGGCGAGATCGGCCTGCTGAGGACCGCGCAAGTCGCGCGGATCCTCGGTCGCCGCCGCGACTGGGTGCACCGCAACGCCAGCCCGGCTCGGAGGCTTCCGGCTGCCCGGAAGCGACGAGTGGCGCTTCTCGCCGCAGGGCGTCGCGAACGGCGTCTTCGGTCTGCACGACGCGGCCGCGGCCGACGCTGCCGACGCCGCCAGCAACGGACGCCCCGTCGAGCCGCGCCGCCTCGCCTACCCGCCCGCCAAGCAGACGCTCGCCGACCGCCCGCGGCGCCGAGCAAACGACGACAAGGAGGACACGCATGCCTCGCCCGGCACGCGGAAGCGTTGAGATCGTCAAGCACAAGGACGGGCTGCGCACCTTCTGGCTTCGCATCACCGTCGACGGCCGCCGCCACCGCGTGCGCCTGGGCACCGACCGCGACGGGTGGACGCCCGCGCGCGCGCAGGTCGAGCTCGAGGAGCACAGCGACGCTGTCCGGGCGGGCACATGGACGCCGCCCGACCTGCGCCCGCGGCGGCGACGAGACGATCCGACGTTCCGCGCGTACGCATCGAGCTGGCTTGAGGACAACATGCTCGAGTGGCGCACGAGCACGATCAGGGACGTCAAATGGCGGCTGAGCAGCCACCTGCTGCCGCACATCGGCGAGGACCGCCTGTCGACGATTCGACATCCCGCGCGTCACCGCCGTGAAGACCGCGCTGCTCAAGGAGAGCCGGCGGATCGCCAACAACATCGACGACGGCGTCATCGAGCGCGACGCGCACAACATGCCGCTGCGCCCGCTCTCGAACGAGTCGATCAACAAGTGCCTCGCGCTGCTGAGCCGCATCCTCGACGACGCCGTCGAGCGCGGCTACCTGCGCGACAACCCCGCCGCGCAGGGTGCGCCGCCTACGCCACCGGCGCCCCGCGGCGCCCGATCCTCGAGCCGCACGAGGTCCGAGCGATGTTCGAGGCCGCCGACCGCCTGGACCGACGCGCGGCCGGCCTCACCGACAAGGTCCTTCAGGTCGCCGAACTGCGCGCGAAGGGCCTCAGCTACCAGAAGATCGCCAAGCGCCTGTCGATCTCGATGTCGACCGCGCACTACCGCCAGTCGCGCTACGAGCAGGCAGGCGAGCCGATCCCGTTCTTTCGCGTCTGGGTGCGGCTGCTGTGCGCCGCGGGCCTGCGCATCGACGAGGCCTGCCGAACCCGCCGCTGCGACGTCGACGTGATCGCCAAGCGCCTGCGCGTCGGACACGCCAAGACCGCCGCCGGCGTGCGGGCCGTGCAGCTGACACCGGACACCGTCGCGGACATCGAGCGCTACCTGCGATGACGTCCGACCGGCCCGCTCACGGGCCCGCTGCTGCCGACGAGCAACGGGACGCGCTACAACCGCACGAGCGCGGGCTCGACCATCATCAAGCCGCTCGTCGCGGAGACCAACGTCGTGCTCGCCGAACGCAACCAGCCAGCGCTGCGTGACGGCGTCAGCGCGCACGCCCTGCGCAAGACGTACTTCACGTTCCTGCACGAGGCCGGCGCCCCGCCGCGCTGGGTCGCAGACCAGGGCGGACACGCCGACCCGTCGACGTCGCTGCGGATCTACACCGAGTCGCTGCGCGGCCGCGAGCGCGGCCAGCACGGCGAAGCGTTCGACGCGCTGCTCAATGGAGCGGGCGGACCCAGCGTTGAGCTGCCGAGCCTCACTGACGACGCTGAAGAGGCCGGCAAGGAGCGCCGATGAGCCGCGCTGGCGAACATATTGGCGCCATCCACCGATCTCGACGGCATCGAGGAGAGCTCTTGTCGCGATGGCAGTATCCACCCCGCGGCGGACATCTGTTCGATGGACACGGCGAATGGGGTGCGAACGTGTGCCTGACCGCAGCGCGATCGAGTCGACGCAGTCCACCTGGAACCCCGCCGGGGTGCAACAAGGTGTGGCCCGGCTGCGCTGTTTGCTACGCCGAGACGTTCGCTGAGCGCTGGCGCGTGATCCCCGGCCATCCTTACGTGCAGGGGTTCGACCTTCACGTCTGGCCGACCCGGCTGGAGCAACCGCTGTGTTGGAAGCGCCAGTGGTCGATCTTCGTCAACTCGATGAGCGACCTCTTCCACGAACGGATCCGATCCGGGCCAGTGTGCTCGCCATGCTGAACGGGGCGTCAGGGGCAATGGCGCCCGATCCGCCAACTTCGATTCATGTCGCCAGCCGCGGGCCTCGGACCGCTGGCCGCGCTCCAGCTCCGCGCGCCTGCGGCCTGCCGTCCGCGTCCGCGTGGCAGCACAGCCCGGGCTGCGCTACGTCAGCGGCGTCTCACGTATCCGGGTGGTGCGCGTGCGATAGCACGCGCCGTGCCAGCCGACGCACCCATCGGTCTTGATAGCTCCGCGGTGCGTGTTGCCGATCCCGTCGGCCGGGAGCCGGCCATCGAATGCTCCCCGCCGGGTGGCAACCTACGCTCGCCAAGCGCTGCGTATCTGACTTTGCTCGGCTCTGTAATCGAACCGCGCGTCAACTAAGGCAAGGTTGACCGCAAGTCCCGGCCTGCGGCGTACAGTTGCAATTCGTCAACGGGCTGACGGTCCGAGAGGAGCCGAGATGCCGCACGTACATGCAACAGGGATGGAGTACCTGAACACCCTCGGCGCTGTGTTGGACGGCAAGCAGCACGAGGCGATCCTGCTTCGCGCGATCCGCAACCTCGAGTGGATGCAGGCGCCACGCACGCTACGGGACCGCCGCAGCGAGAGCACGCTGCACCCCGATCGTGCCGAGCGCGAGCGGATCAGGAAGGCGTTGGTCAACGCCAACGCGCGGGAGATCTACGTCGCGCTGCTGCGCGCGTTGCGCGAACTCAGCGACGGACCCCTGGCACTTCGCATCGGCGTTATCGAGCGCGAAAAGCAGGCCGACTCCACCGAGCAGCTGTGGCAGAGCGTGGACATGCCGCTGCAGCGCGGCGCCGACCGTCACCGCAAGACGCGCCTGTTCATCATCTCCTCGAAGACCATGATGGACAACGTCATCGTCCCCGGACCCACCGCTGTGATCCCGACCCACAACCGTCCCGACAACGCGGTGCTGCAGGTGCTGGCCGACATCCGCGAGGCCGATCCGGACGCGCAGATTATCGGCGTTGATCTCGACGATTTCGATCACGACGTCGGGAATCTGCTCGGCGACCACCGGATGCCGTTCACATTGCGTCTCCCCAGGGCTGCTGGAGCAGCGCGGCGCGCCGCTCGGACCACTGGCGATGATCCTGCCTATCAACCCCGACACGAAGAACGTCGAGATCCACGGCCACGCGGCCCGCGATCTACGCGGGCTTCGCGCTGGCCGCAACGGCGAGTGGCCGATGGCGCGCAAGACGATCGTCGAGGACGGAGACCAGGACGGCAATCTCTTCACGCGGCCAGTCATCGTCACGGTCACCAACCCGCTGCGAGTGCGGCCCGTGCCGGGGAAGCACTCCTTCTCGTTCGAGGCGCGCATCGTGCGCATCGCGCGCGACATGAAGGCCGATGTCATCGATCCGATGCAGCCGGTGCTCGTGTGCGTCCTCGGTGTCGAGGACCCCGCCGTCGCGATCGACATCGCGGTCGCGACGGTCTCGGCGACCGACACACACCCGCGGATCGCGAAGTACCTGAAGGCGCGCGAAGCGGCGCGCGTGTTCGCCGGCGAGGCACGCACCCTCGAGGTGCTCGACAAGGACCGCGCGACTGCGTCGATCGGGTTCGCGGCATTTCAGCTTCCGGTCTGAGCCGGATGCGAGCGGGTAGCCGGATGCGAGCGGGTGGCGGGGAGGTGGGCAGGCGGGTCGCTGCACGGTGACCCGCGCTGCTCGGCTACGCGCTTCGGCTGAGCAGGACCGCTGCCGTCATGATGCAGCCGAGGATGAACGCGCCGGCGAGAGCCACCGGGCCGATCCCGAAGGCGTCGACGGCGAGTTCGACGGCGCGCGCGCATCCCGATACCGTCGCGAGGATCGCCGCCACGGCGATGACGTACTTGATGATCTTCGTGAAGATCTCGAGCGGCGACATCATGTCGCTCCGCCCGACAAGGGTGGGCTGCAGGAGCCCAAGAAGACGTATTCATGAAGCATAGGAAGACGCAGGTGTCTGGAAAGGCGAGGCGCGATCGACGCCAGGCAAGGCCGGATTAGCGCAATGCCGTAGCCGAAGTGGCGACCGCCGCCGGCGCCGCGACCGCCGCCATCAAGGCATGCCGCCAGCCGTCACAACGAGAACCGGGATGGAGTTGTGCTCGGCGATCACGGACCTCGGGACCTCGCCCTGGCTGGCCAGCATCTCTGCGAACAGGCCGCCGGCGAGTGCGAGCTGCGCGAAGCTGCCTTCCTGCACGATCGTTCCGCCGTCGAGCACGACGATGCGGTCCATGGTGCGCAGGGTGCTCAGCCGATGCGCAACGACGACGAGCGTGACGTTCTCAAGCGTGTCGATCGCGTTCTGGACCGCTGCCTGGGACGGTCCGTCCAGCGCTGATGTCGGCTCATCCAGGAGGAGGACGGGCGGTGTTTTCAGAAGGGCGCGCGCAAGGCACAGGCGCTGGCGCTGGCCGCCCGATAGCGTTTCGCCGCGCTCTCCGACGAGCGCGTCGTAACCCCCGTTCATCGCGATGATCTCGTGATGGATGTTCGCGCGCCGAGCTGCCCTGACGGCTTCCTCAGGCGTCGCGTCAGGCCGGCCCAGCGTGATGTTGTCGAGGATGCTGCCGCGAAACAGCTTTGCTTCTTGCCCGACGAACCCGATCAGGTCGACCATCTCGTCGCGCTGGATGTCGCGCACGTCGTGGCCGCCTAGGCGGATCGCTCCCTCGGCGCCGTGATGCAGACGTGCTACGAGCTTGAGCAGCGTTGATTTCCCGCAGCCAGATCGTCCGACGATTCCGACCCGTTCGCCGCGCTGGATTTCAAGTGTCACGCCGTCGAGCACGGGGTCGGTTTTGCCAGCGTGCGTGAATCGAACCGAACTCATCGCAAGCGCGGGTTGGCGTCCGCTCGCCCAGCCTGGCGAGGTGCGCCCGCTTCGACGGTCGGTAGGACTCGTCCTCTTCCTCGCTGAGCAGATCGAGAAGGTCGGTCGTCTGCTGCGCGCTTTCGGCGGCTTCGTCGACGATGCGGTGCAGCTCGCGCATCGGTGCCGTGACACCGAGGTACAGCAGGAAGTACGCGGTCAGGTGCCCTGCTGTGGTTTGCCCGCCGGACGCGAGCTGTACGGCGACTCCGAGCGTGACGAGCAGCCACAGGGTCTCGTTGATCGCCTTGCCGGCGTCGAAGAGCGACATCGCGATGTGGTGGCGCAGCTCGGTTGCGCGCAGACGACCAGTCGCCTCTCGGATTCGCGACAGAAAGTGCTTGTCAGCGCCGGCGGCACGGACTACCTCGAGCGCCGGGAGCAGTTCGACGACCATCCCGTCGATGGCCTCTTTGTGATCGCGGATGCGCAGCCGCACGCCCGCCTGGTTGTTGACCTGCCAGAGCACGAGCGCGAAGCCGGTGGGGATCACCATCGCCATCGCAAGAGCGACAACGGGGTCGCGCGTGACCGCGACGACGACCGCGGAGATCGCCAAGGTGACGGCGGGCAGGAGGTCCATCGCACCAAGCTTGATGAGGCGTACAGCCCCCTCGATGCTGCGGTTCGCGCGCCCGTAGATGCCGCCGAGCTGGCCCTGGCGCAGTCGCTCGAGATCCAGGCGAATGAGATGCCCGTAGGCTCGCTCACGGCTGTCGCGTTCAAAGCTCGTGGCGACGCTCTCGACGAGCTGCCGTCGGATGACCTGCAGCAGCTGCGTGACGATGACCAGCATGGCGATCTCACCGAGCGGTCCGGCTGCGTCGGATAGCCGCACATCGTCGATGCCGAGGATGTGGTCGATGAGGCTGCCGACAAGAAGCGGCAGCACGGCGGTCATCGCGCTCGCTGCGAGCATGGCTGCCGCGGCAGCGAGCAGACGTCGGCGATCGCCGCGGGATAGCTGTCCCCAGAGGATGCGCCACAACCGCGCTGGCCCGATGGAGCTTGGGTCATCCGAGATCGATCTGCCATTCCAGGACGTACAGCGTGTCGGGAGGCGGGAACTCAATGAGGTGCTCTAGCACGGGCAGACCGTCGCCGAGCCGCGGCTCGATGCGGATTGCCGCCCGCGATTCGGTGAGATCACCGAGACCGTCGCCGACCGAGTAGGTGCGCAGTGTCGCGGGTCCCATCACGGCGGGCCGATGCTCAGGCACGACCCGAAACAGCACGTAGCGGACCGGCCGGTCGATATGCACCAGGTCGCGTGCGGGGTCCGACGCGTAATCGGCATCCATCGTGACGTGCAGCGTGTCGCCGGTTCGGAAGCATCCGACTGCGCTGAGCAGCGGCTTGTGGAAGCGTCGATCGCCGGTCGGGAGGGCTTCCTCACGATGTTTGCTGGGCACGAGCGCGATGCGGCCGCTGTCCGGACGGATTGCGTGCGCGTCGAGCGTCATGCGCATGGGGGCTCCCGGCACAAGCAGCGAGCCGTCTGTGACCGAGGTTGCGCCGTCGCGAAATAGCCGGATCGTGGTCGCTGCTGATAGCTCCGTGCAGGCCGTGAGGATCGTCCATTCACGCAGGACTCCGACCGAGCCGTAGCCGACGAGCTCGCAGCGCTTTCCTCCCACCGCCGAGCAGATGATGAGGGGATCTTCTCGGTGCCGTGATCCCACGACGTCATCCAGAATCCGGGTCTTGCCAGCCCCGCCGCTTCCAGCGCGTACGCGGCGCGAAATGCGAACGCAACCAGCCGAGCATTCGTCAGGCGCACCGCGTGGCGCGTCGCGAGGAACTGCGGGACGAGCTGCCCGAACCACAGCACGAACAGCGCGCCGGGAAGCCCGATAGCGACCGCTGGATGAAGCGCCGCCGGCAGCGGCTGATCGGTGAATGGCCAGTACGCCAGATCCGGGAAGCTCGAAAGCGGCGAGCAAATGAACACGGTGCATACGACAACCATTTGCCGGCCGGCAAGAAACCGAGCCAAGCCGTGATCTGTGCGGAAGTTGCGATGCAGTGCCGCTGCCCGCGGGAACGATTCAGCCAGTGCGCCGAGATCCGCGAGCTTTAGCTGCGTCGCTGACGTGTGGAGCGCCTCGAACAGCCCGAGTAGCGCGAGCACGCTGACGAACAGCAGCAGCCCGAATGGGCCCGCCGAGTCGCCGAGCAGGAGACTGTCGCCCTCGATCAGACCGCCCACGACGATGTAGCCGCACGTCAGACCGACCACGACACCGACGAGGTCGGCGACCCGACGCCCGACGCGGGTGAGCGTGGAAGTCAGCTCGTTAGCGCCGAGCGCCACGCCAAGCCGGTCCTCGAGCCGCTCGAGAACCTGGCGAATAGCACGTCGCGACGCGTCGAACGCTCGTCGAACAGGAAGTCCAGCGCCTCGCGTTCGTCCGGCGACGAGGGCCTGAGCAGCTGGCGAACGTTTTCCGCTGTCAGCCCCTCGTTTTCGGTGAGCGTGCGCAGGCGAGTAGCGCAGCGCTCCAGATCCGCGGGGATTGTCCTCGCGCGTGGGCCAGTCGCTCTCTGGGGTGATGCTCACAGGTGACGTCACAGAATCGGGCAAGGTGGGCTTTCGCGGGCTCGGCTGCACGACCCCCGCAGCCGAAGCGCGCGCGCATGCGATTACGGGACGAGTTCGACGATCGACCGCTGGACGCGAGCGGTCTCCTGCTCGCGCCAGATGACCTCGCTCTTGAACACGAGGTCTCCCAGCGGGCCCGCTCGTAGCGCACGACCATCAGCGCTTCGGCCGGCACGTCGACGGTGTGCTCGTCGAACGTGACGGCCCCTTGTTCGGCGAGCTGGTTGCCGACGCGGTCGAGAAGCTCGCCGGCCTGGCCGAGCGTCAGCTCGCCCTCGTAGCTGAAGACCCAGTGATGGTGCGGCGGATGGTGCGGCGGATACAGCGCCGTGGGTCGGTCAAACCACTTCAGGTCGAACTTCAGCACCAAGTCACCGTGGTGCTCATGGCGAAGGGTCGCCTGAACCTGCTCGGGGAGCTCGACGATCAGACCGTCGAGATCGATCGTGTCACCGGCGATGAGCTGAGCCGCGATCGTCTGCTGGCGCGCCGCGATGTCCGCCAACGACATACGCCGCTCGTCGTTATAGAACCACGTGTGAGCGTGCGGCCCATGGGGCTGGTGCGGGACCGGATGCGACGGGTGCGGCCAGTGCGCGCCGTCCGGCCCGTGGTGCGGCGGCGGCGGCCAGTGCGCGCCGTCCGGCCCGTGGTGCGGCGGCGGCGGCCAGTGCGCGCCGTCCGTCCCGTGGTGCGGCGGCGGCGGCCAGTGCGCGCCGTGCCGGCCCGTGGTGCGGCGGCGGCGGCCAGTGCGGGGCGGGGTCGCGTGCCGTGCGATCCTGGGTAACCGAGCGGGCCGACGTGGGGTGCGTGCGGACCCGGCGGCGGGCCAGGGTGTGCGTGCGGCCCGTGACGGTGATGTCGGTGATGACGCGGCATTTGAGCCTCCTGGTCGGGATATGACCAGGTTCGGCCCTGCGGCCGCGCAAGCTATGGCGATCGCGTCGCAACCGCGGCGAGCGCGACGTCAAGTCAGACGCGCGGAGGACAAAGCCAGGTTCATGCTCCCGACCAGCACCACGGTCGAAGCACAGCCCGGCCGTGCATCAACCAGAGGTGTCAGCCGTGACGTCGAGGATCATCGTTCATCGCCGCGCGCGTCAGCAACGGCGCGCAGGATGGCGGCGATATCGCGCCACGCGAGTCGCGGCAGCAAACCGTTTGAACCTCTACCGGCGGCCGTGACGACCTGCGGCGCCTTGGGCGACGCCGGGCTGAGCAGCTCTGCGAGCTCGCAGTCGATCATGGTGGCGTAGTCGGGGTGCTGCTCATCGGCACCGACATCACGCAACTCGCCGAGCAGATCGAGTGCGGGATCGGCAAGCGCCGCCGAAACCTCGCTCGTCAGCCGGCCCTCATGCGCGATCCGTTCCCTGACATAGGTCAGCAGCAAGTCGACGTAGTCCAGCGTTTCCTGAAGCACCCAGCGATCGTGCCCGCCCCACCGACGCGCTTCTCGGACGGCGGCCTCCACGCTGACCGCCTTGCAGTCATCGGGACGCTCAAATCGCGGTTGGGCGTTTCGCTGCGACCAAGAGCAACGCGTCCAGTGCAGCAGCCGGACCGATCGATCAAGCGGAGATACCGACCCAGGCGGCAGCAGGGCGTCCGTCAGCCCGGTCGCGTGGCGCGAACGAACCAACCAGCTCGACGCACGGTCCGGCGCCGTGACAAACGACACGTTCCCAGCCATCAACGAGCGCGTGCTCGAAGCAGCGTGGGCGAGGTGGCAGATCGGTGCCGAGAGTGGTGACTCGAACGCTTCGCGTGGCGAGCGATGACGAACGGAACGGACTTTGCCTTAGGGAGGAGTACATCTGAAGCCCCCTTGCTGGCGCACGCTAGGTTCGGCATGCGGCGGAGTCGGGTGTTGTGAAGGATGGTCGCGGATGTCTGCCGCGAGTGATTCTCAACGGTAGGCTGGGAGCTACGTCAAGTCAGGCGAGCCGGGAGCAACTCTCGTTTTTATCTCGCTGGCTGGACGAATGTCTCAAGTTTGTCGGCGGCGCGCTGCGGAAAAGGGGTACTTTTTCGGGCCATGCCGGGAACTGCGCGCCGCACTGGACGACCGCCGTCAGCCCCTCGCGAGATCTTGCACGGCGTCCTAGCTAGTAGCGACAGCCGAACCTTCGGTCAACTCGTGAAGCAAACCAACGCGTCGGTTGACTCCTGGAAAAGCTACGTTGGCCAGCCGGACAAGGCGCCGGGCCCGATGCGCATCGCACGACTCATCGACGTCCGCGAGGAGCAGTACCACCTCGGTCCTGGTCTCGGGCTCGTCTTGGCACTAAGCGTAGGCGGCGAACACCTCGTCGGCGCACTCGTCGACGCCGGTGGACGCGCGCACTGCGTAGTCCGTGCTCGACCACATCCGCGTCAGATGACGGAAGCGCCCGAGAACCTCCTGGATCGTATGGCCGCGGTCAGCACAGAGGTGCTGGAGCGCGGGCTGCACGAGGACGCAGGCCTGGTCTGCTCGACGGCCCAAGGTGGCGAGGCGTTGCGGCTCATCGGGGCGACGGCGTCGTGGCCAGCACCCATGCGGCATGACTCAACGCCGCTGGGCGGACCGCTGGACGCGCGCTGGCGGGAGTGCTCATTTCGCGAACACCTGCACCGAGCGCTGAGCCTGCCGCTCGAACGATGCCACGCAATGAACGACGCCAACGCGGGTGCCCTCACTCTGGCGTTCGAGCAGCCGAGCCCGCGGGCGGGCGCGGTCATGTGTGTCCACGTGTCGGCCGGGATCGGCCTCGGGACTGTGCACCAGGCGATCCCCAAGCCCTATCGTCTGGCCTTCGTGGATGCGCATCTGGTCGGTGGCCGCGACGGCAGGGCGGGCGAGCTCGGTCACTGTGTGCCAGATCGTTGGTTTCTCGATGGGTTGAATGCAGCGAGCGAGGACCGTCGCGCGCATTTCGGCCGTTTGGCCCCGCTGGATCAACCCGGCCATGCGACTGCGACCCTGAGGCGCGCGGCCATTTAGAAGCTGTCGTCGGAGCAGAGGCGGTGCTCGACCGGCTGCACCGCTACGAGTCTGGGGATTCGCTCTTCGAGCGGTTACGCGAATTGCGCGCCGATGCGGCGCACGATCCACTGGTGCGGTTGGCGCTTCGCGATGTCGGACGTGTCGTAGCCGGCGTTCTGGCTGGCGCCATCGCGGCGACCGACCCTGTAAGCGTCACCTTGGTCGGGTCACTTGCCTCGAAGGACGTCGCTCAAGGGATGAACGAGCAGTTCGTGAAAACCAACGTTGCGCCGCGCGCCGTGCTCTACGAGCAGCCGGACACCTTGCTCGTCGGTCTGCGAGGGGCGGCCCTCGCGGTCCTGCGCGGCGCGCTCTTCCGTGGCCTCTTCGACCGCGTGACGTACTCGGCGGAGATGAGGGACGGATCTGCGCTTGCCGAGCACTGGGAAGGCTGGGACGCAGCGCCCGCAGGTGCGCAGTCCGGCCAGACCTCGCGGCAGGGCTCGGCCTGGCGCTACGAGCCGCTTTTGATCGACAACGCGTTCGTCGAGTCGCTCAGAACCTAGGCATCGCAGCCCGCCAGAGGCAAGCGCTAGTAGCAACTTGCCCCGCGTAACCGGCCTCGATGGGGGTGAACGGGGAACGGGCCGCGCTCGGGCACGAATGCGGCGGTTCGGGGCTTCTTTGAGCCGTGATCGCGTCGGCCCGTAGCGATCGCCGGCTACGACACACCGCAGGAGCTCGCGATCGCCGCGATCACCGCCAAGCGCCGGCGCGGCCACCGGGTCTACTGCGTCGCCGGCGAGCGGACCTGGACGGCGAGCCTCGAAGACGTCGCGCGGGCGGCCGTCCGGGCGCGCGAACTGCACGACGCCAACAACTGAGACCTCGATGTCGCGCGGCTGCGTGGCGGCCGCGACGCGCTGAGCTCGAGCTCGGCAAGCGAACCATCCTGCGCAGGCAGAAATGCCCGAGGTGCGCCGCGTCGCGGCGCCGCCAGATACGTCGCGCAAAGGAACCTGCCTTCGCGCCAAGCCTGCCTCACTCCACGTGACCTCAGCCATCGTGAACGTTGAGGACGAGCAACGCTTCCTGCACAGCCGCGGCACAACCACCTAACCCCACACAAGCGGCACAAGGAGGCACGTAGCTCATGTCGGTTCTCACAGACTCAATGCTGCTCGCCCGGAACGCGATACGAGCAACGGCACCATGGCCGTGCTGAGGCAGACCTGCGCACCGAGCGTGCCGCCGCTAAGCATGGCGGGCAGCTGCTCCAACCGGTGGTTCCGGTCCGTCGGCGACTCCTCGACGCCTATCCCCACTCGATCGCTGAGCCGCCGACCAGGCATCGGCTACGACGGGCGATGCCCACAGAAGCCTCTGCCGGCAGCCCGCACCCATTCAGCCGAACGCAGTTCGGAAGCTGACCAGACCACGTACGACGATGCTTGGAGGGCGTCCTGTGGACGATCCGGCCATAACGACACACACGACGACAACACTCATGAGAACCCCTCCCCGAACGGAAACGGGAACGGCGCTCAGGACCCAAGCGACGGCGGCCGTCGCGAGCGCGCCGAGCAGGCCAAGTCGGACATAGATGCCGCAAGCGCGTACGACGGGAATGTGCCGCACGACACGTCCTCGCCCGAGGACGGGATCATGCCGCGGCACCCTGAGACTCCGTACACGGTTCTTCCGCCCGATGTGCCGAAGCTCGCTGCGGAGGAGATCGGTGACCCGATCGCCAAGAACGTCATCACCGCGATGCTCGGCAAGGCGGTTTGGCTGCTCGCCGAGGCCAAAGCATTTGGGAAGGAGAAGGGCATCGAGCCACTCGCCCAGGCGGTGGCCAACGTTCGCAAGGGCGCCTACGTCGTGCAATCCAAGCGCGAGGGACAGTCCGACCTCGAACTGATCGAGCGCACGACGCACGATGTCGCAGCGCTGCGCGTCAACGGGCAAGCGGACGCACAGCAGGCGGAGCGGGTGACGGAGTCCATCCCGCGCGCCGTCGACAAGCTGCAGGCGGCCGTCGAGGACCGCGCCGTCGCGCAGAGCGAGCGCGACGCGGCGTTGAACACCGCGCGAAGGTTCGCGAACAGGAGGAGGCTCGAACGCGCGCGCTGGAGGACGATGCCGAGCACGCCAAGCGCACCGATCGCAAGGCCGCACGGAGGCTGAAGCGGCACAAGCTCGTCCCGGCGCTCGCCAAGGCCGCGCCGCCGGCCATGCTCGTTGGAGGTGTCATGGTCGTCGACGCCGTCTGCACGACCTTGAACCTGCAGCCGGCGATCGCCAACGGCCTCAACATCGATCCCTCGCTTGCGTATGCGCTAGCCGGCGGGGTGTCGATCGGCGTGCTGATGGCCGCTGCGGTGGCAGGCGTCATGCTGGCCGCCTCGCGCGTGCCCGCGCGTCTAGCGGCCTTCGGGCTCGTCGCGCTGTTCCTGGCCGTGATGACGCAGTTCCTGCCCGGCCTCGAGCTCATGCGCGAGGGCAAGCCCGAGGGCCTCACGAGCCTGACGACCGCCACCGCGCTCGCGGCCTACGTTGCATTCGCAGTCGCCTACGCGCACGGCGTCTACCGTGACTCCGACGACGCGCGGAAGATCACCGCCCAGCAGGACGACGTCGAGAACCGCGGCCTCCAGCTGCTTGAGCGTGCAGGCTCGCCGCTGCAAGACGCATGCGACGAACTCGACCTCGCCGAGGACAAGCTCGCCAAGGCTACCGCCACGCGCGACGCGCTTGAAACCGAGCTCGAAGGCCTCTACGCCAAGGTCGAGGCGCTGCACGACTCTCACGCACGTGTCGAGGCGCGGGTAGCGGGCCGCGAGGGCGAGGCCGGAAGCGCCAGGGTGCGCGGCACCGTGCGCCAAGAGATCCTCACGACCCAGCACGATCAGGAGGACGCTTCGGTCAAGCACGCCGTCAACGCCGCCTGGCTGTGGTACTGGATCACGCGCAGGGAGAAGCTCGATCCGGAACAGCCGGCTGGGCAGCCACAGCAGGTGCAGACGGGGACGCCGGCCGACCACGACGAGCCGTCCGCTGCGGAGCTCACCTCGGTGAAGGTCGCGATCGGCTCGCTGTTGGCGGGCGGGGTGCTCGGGCTGCTGCTCGGGCCCGTCGCCTTCGTCGTGGGTGCGGCAGTCGCCGCGGTGGCGCTGGTCCTGCCGCTGCTCCTGCGCCGTCGCTCGACGACGGGCGGCGACGTAGCACCGATGACGGTCACGGACACAGCTCCGTCGGATCAGATCGGCGGCCTGATCAACGTCGATGACCCGAAGTGGAGCGAGATGCCCTCGCGGATGGTGCCGCGCTACCGCGCGGCCGATGCGGATCCCGGCGAGTCCCACTAGGTCAAGGGAGACAACGTGAACTCCATCACTCGCTCCACTGTCGCGGTCCTCGCGGCATGGCCGGTCGCCGTCTTCGTCTCGCTGGCGCTCGCCGCGTGCGGAGGCAAGCAGGTCGCCGTGTGCGAGGGCACTCCCGCGACGCTCCAGGAGGTCGCGATGACCTCCACGTCTGACATCGAGACGGCCAAGGCCTTAGCCGGGCCGATTAGCGACCAGCTGATCGCCGAGGCCGTCAGGACGTGCGGGACGCTGCAGGTCGGGATCGCCAACGCGCACCCCGAGACGCTCGTGCTGCACTCCATCAAGCTCGACCCCGCGCAGCCGGAGGCTTACAACCCCAAGGTGCTTCGCGCCGACATGACTGCGGAGGCCAAGAAGTTCGTTCGTGAGCACCTGCTAGTGCCGCTCGCACGCATCAAGACCGGCACGCCGACATCGCCGTTTCTCGGCGTAGGCGCGAAGGTCGCCCGCGAGTCGAAGGTGCGCGGCATCACGGGCTCCAAGCTCATCATCGTCGGGGATACGGTGGCCGTCGAGAACGCGCCATCCGGGCGCCTGATCGACATGCGCGGCGCCACGGTGTCGGCGGCGGCGCTGCGCGAGTTCGTGCCGCTGCTCAAGGGCGGGCCGAGCTGCGTGATGATCATCGGAGAGGCGATCGGCTCGAAGCTGCCTGCTGAACGCATTCGGGCCGCCAGCGCGATGCTCAAGCGGACCTACAACCAGGCGGGCGTCCTGTTCGCGGCCTCCTCATCGCCCGACCTCCCCGCGAGCTGCCCGAAGGACGGCTCGTCATGAACGACGCGAAGCGGCGCGGCGTCGCCGCGGCCGCCTGCGTGTTTGCGGCATGCGCCGCCCTGATCGTGAGCGCAACCGACGAGGACCCTGCGGCAGCTGCAAGCGTCGGGGGCTGTCCTGCTGCCAGGGCCGCGCAGCTCCCACAGCACAACGACCGATGGGTGCGCACCGTCACTCCTGGCCCACACGTTGCTGAGGTCAAGTCCGCCGCCGCAGCCCTCAGCGTTGCCGGCTCGGCGCTCGAGGTAAAGGTGGTTCAGCCGGACAGCGAGCCCGATGTCGTCGTAACTGCTGACCGCGATCTGGCCCGCAACTGGATCGCACAGACCCGCGGCTGCCTGAAGCCCGGGCTCGTGCCCATGGTCGCGACGGTCACGCTTGATCCGTCGCCGCCGGCGGGAACAGACCTCACCCTCTCGATGACCCGTCAGCTGGCCGTGGCATTCGGGCTCGGGCCCGACGATCACTCGCGCTGCTCGACGATGGCGACCAATCAGTCCCGGACCCGCGACGGCTGCGGTGCGCAGTTAGCTCTGCTACAGCCCGTCGACCGCGCTGCACTCATCAAGATATGGGGCACACCGTCTCCGAGCACGCCGACGTCGCGGCGTGCAGCGCCAGGGCGCGGGGCGGGCGAGGCGGTGCGCTGAGCATGCCGTCCAGCGGCCGGGAAAAGGTTGCGATCGGGCTGACGTCGGCGGTCTTGGCGATCGGTGCTATCACCTACCTCCAACCGCCGTCGAACGACGCTCGCGAGCGCGAGAGGCAGCGGACACAGCAGAACATTCAGGACCTCGGCGACGCTCAGGAGAACGAGCATCGACGTATGCGTGAAGACGGCAAGCTGCACGGCGAGGCCGAAACTAGCCGCGCCCTCATCCCCGGCGAGCACCGTCCTCCCGAGCCCAATCTCAGGCTCAAGGTCCGGATCCCATGAGCTGGTTCTTCAGAGGTCCAGAGCCGGGCGACTGGATCAAGACGACCGAGCTGATCAAGGTGACCTTCACCGACTACCTGATGGGAGACGACGGCGGAATCAAGCCAGGAACACGCGGCGTCATCACCCGCAGCCTCGGCTGGAACACGCTCGAGGCCAACCTCGACACCGGCCTGTTCGGCTCGGTAACGGTCCGCGTCAGGCCAAACCAGGTTCGCGTGACACGTCGCGCCGGTGGCACGGACGCCTACACGCGAACGACGTCGCGGATCAACGCGGCTCGAGCCGGAGTAGCGATCGTTCTCATCGCACCGGTCCTCTGGTCGATCGTCACCTACCTACTGCGCGGCGGGAGCACCGCAGACCTCGGTCCAGCGATCGTCGAGGCGATCATCTACGGCATCTTGGACCTGATCGAGTCCGTATTGACCAACCCGATCAACGCGCTGCTCTACATCGCCGTCCTCGCAGTCGCAGGCCGCTTCGCGTTCGGTCGGCGATCGACCGGACGATCGTGACCTCAGTCCGGACGGCACGCAGAGCCAGTTGGTGCAGACCGAAACCGACCCCTCCCCGAAGCAGCGCAGTTCGCCGCGCTCACGGTTCAGCGCGACGACTGTGTGCGCGGCCGTTGCGCG
>CAVYAX010000013.1:0-63044 GCA_963766525.1 uncultured Actinomycetes bacterium | reverse complement strand
ACCGCGTCGGCGCCGCCGTCCGCGCTGCCCTGGGGGCTCGTCAACGAGGTCCTTGCCGACGAAGCTTCGAGGCCGGCGTCGGCGCGCTGCTGGGGCGGCTGGCGGCCGGCCCCACGAGGTCCTACGCCGGCTCCAAGCGCCAGCTCAACGCCTGGCTGTACGCCGGATTGGAGCGACCAGCTCGAGCTCGAGGCCCGAGTCCAGCAGGAGCTCGCCGCCTCCACCGACTTCGCCGAGGGCGCGGCCGCCTTCCTCGAGAAGCGCGACGCCGACTTCGCGGCGCATGATCCCCGCGGGGGGGCACGGGCGAGGGGGCGGAGCACATGTCCGCCGCATGAATAGAATGCCGCCCGCCTTGGCTCCGACCCATTCCCGCACCCGTCGCCGCGTCTTCACGATCGCCTTCGCGGCGTCCCTCGCGGGGCTGCTCGCGCTGACCGGCGTCGCGTCAGCCGACCTTCTCACGCCGGAGTCCGGCGGCTCGCCGAACGCCGACGACATCGACACGCTCTACAAGATCATCCTGGCCGTCGCCGTCGTGGTCTTCGTCGGCGTCGAGGGCGCGCTGCTGTACTCGATCGTGAAGTTCCGCGCGCGCAAGGACGCGGTGCCGGCCCAGATCCGCGGCAACACGACGCTCGAGATCGGCTGGACGCTCGGCGCCTCCGTCATCCTCGTCGTGCTCGCCGTCGTGACCTTCGCGATGCTCGGCTCCATCCGCACCCCGCCGAACTCCGACGCCGACGGCTACGCGGCACCCGTCGTCGAGAACATCAAGAACGCCTCCGCCTTCCAGCCGCGGCCGCCCAACGGCCATGCGCTGAGGATCAAGGTCAACGGCCAGCGCTACGTCTGGCGCTACGCCTATCCGTGCCCCAAGGCCGACTCGCCCGAGAACCAGAAGGTCGCCGCCTACGTCGAGATGGTCGTGCCGACGAAGACGACGATCCTCCTGAACATCGACGCGCAGGACGTCGCGCACTCGTGGTGGATCCCGGCGCTCGGCGGCAAGTTCGACGCCGTCCCCGGCCACACGAACTTCACGTGGTTCAAGGTCCCGGAGCCCGGCCTCTACCGCGGCCAGTGCGCCGAGCTGTGCGGCCGCAACCACGCCGACATGGTCGCCCAGGTGCGCGCGCTGTCGACCCGACGACTTCAAGGCCTGGCTCGCGTCCAAGAAGCGCGAGATCGACGAGAACAACGCCAACGCGCTGAAGCGCCGGAACGCCGAAGCGACCGAGGCCGCGGGCGAAGAGCTTGCCGCGGACGCGACCGAGGCTCCCTAGGAGAGCATGAGCATGGCGACGACGACAGACGCGGCCGTCCGGATCCCGGAGATCATCGCTCACACGGTCGAGCCCGAGCCCAAGGGCTGGGTCTCGTGGGTCACGACGACCGACCACAAGCGGATCGGGATCCTCTACCTCGTCACGACGTTCGTCTTCTTTCTGATCGGCGGCGTCGAGGCCCTGCTCATGCGGGTGCAGCTCGGCGCGCCCGACAACACCTTCCTCACGCCGTCGACGTACAACGCGCTCTTCACGCTGCACGGCACGACGATGATCTTCCTGTTCGTCGTCCCGATCATGGCCGGGTTCGCGAACTACTTCCTGCCGCTGATGATCGGCGCGCGCGACATGGCGTTCCCGAAGCTCAACGCCCTGTCGTACTGGCTGCTGCTGGCGGGCGGGATCGTCTTCTACGGCGCGCTGCTCTTCCACCCGCCGGAGGCCGGCTGGACGTCCTACGCGCCGCTGTCCGGGAGCGCCTACGCGCCGACCGGCGGCATCGACGCGTGGATCTTCCTCATCCACCTCACGGGCATCTCGTCGCTGCTCGGCGCGATCAACTTCTACGCGACGATCGCGAACATGCGCGCGCCCGGCATGGGCTGGGGCCGCCTGCCGCTGTTCGTCTGGTCGATCCTCGTCTACGCGATCCTGCTGATCCTGGCGCTGCCGGTGATCGCGGGCGCCGTGACGCTGCTGCTGACCGACAGGCACTTCGGGACCGGCTTCTTCGACCAGAGCCAGGGCGGCGACCCGCTGCTGTGGCAGCACCTGTTCTGGTTCTTCGGGCACCCCGAGGTCTACATCATGATCTTGCCCGGCTTCGGGATGATCTCGGAGATCCTGCCGGTGTTCGCCCGCAAGCCGATCTTCGGCTACAAGGCGATCGCGGCGGCGACGGTCGTCATCGCGTTCCTCGCGCTGCTCGTGTGGGCGCACCACATGTTCTCGACGCCGAGCGCGACGATCGTGCTGGTCTTCTTCATGATCAGCTCGTTCTTGATCGCGATCCCGACGGGCGTGAAGATCTTCAACTGGGTCGCGACGCTGTGGCGCGGCACGATCGAGTTCAAGACGCCGCTGATCTTCTCGGTCGGCTTCATCTCGGTGTTCCTCATCGGCGGCATCACGGGTGTGTTCCTCGCCGTCTTCCCGGTCGACTGGCAGCTCACGGACACGTACTTCGTCGTCGCCCACCTGCACTACGTGCTCGTCGGCGGATCCGTCTTCGCGATCTTCGCCGGGATCTACTACTGGTTCCCGAAGGTGACCGGCCGGATGCTGCGGCGAGAGCATGGGCAAGTGGTCGTTCGCGCTGATGTACATCGGCTTCAACGTCACGTTCCTCATCCAGCACTCGATCGGCCTGGACGGCATGCCGCGGCGCGTCTACGAGTACCCCGACGTCGGCAACCTCGCGCTCTACAACCTCATCTCGTCGATCGGCTCGTTCATCCTCGCGCTCGGCATCGGGCTGACCGTCGTCAACGTCGTGCGCTCGCTGAAGGTCGGCGTCAAGGCAGGGCCCGACCCGTGGAAGGCCAACACGCTCGAGTGGTTCACCGAGTCGCCGCCGCCCGTCAACAACTTCGACGTCATCCCGCGCGTGCGCTCGGTCGAGCCGATGAAGGACATCCGCCGCCAGGTCGCGCGCCAGACCGAGCCGGGCAACCTCTAGATGGCCGATTCCACGACCGTCGCGCTGCCCCCGCCCGCAGCCGCCGCCGGCGGCGTGCGCCAGGTCGTCGCGGACTACGTCGAGCTGACGAAGCCGAAGGTCCAGTCGCTGCTGCTGCTGACGACCGTCTGCACGATGGAGGTCGCCGGCGACCCGTCGGTCGGGCTCATCGCGCTCACCGTCGTGGGCGGCTACCTGTCGGCGGGCGGCGCGGGCGCCGTCAACCACTACTTCGACCGCGACATCGACGCGCAGATGCCGCGCACGGCCAACAGGCCGGTGCCGAGCGGCCGCGTCGCGCCGCGGGCCGCGCTCGTCTTCGGGATCGTGCTCGCGGCGCTGTCCTTCCTGCTGCTGACGACGACGGTGAACCTCCTCGCGGCGTCGCTCGCGTTCTCGGGCTTCCTCGGCTACGTCTTCGTCTACACGATCTGGCTCAAGCGCCGCACGCCGCAGAACATCGTCATCGGCGGCGCCGCGGGCGCGATCCGCCGCTCGTCGGCTGGGCCGCCGTGACCGGCGAGCTCGCCGGGCATGCCGATCTACCTCTTCGCGATCGTCTTCTTCTGGACGCCGCCGCACTTCTGGGCGCTGTCGCTGCTCATGAAGGACGAGTACGCGCGCGTAGGCGTGCCGATGCTGCCCGTCGTCAAGGGCGAGCACGAGACGCGCAAGCAGATCCTGCTCTACTCGGTGCTGCTGTGGGCGGTCACGCAGCTGCCGTTCTGCGCCGGCGGGCTCGGCTTCTTCTACATGGCTCTCCTCGCTCGTGCTCGGCGGGCTGTTCATCGCGCGGCGCGGTCGTGCTGTACCGGCGCGCGGACCGCCGCAGCGCGCTGCGCCTGTACCTCTTCTCGCTCGCGTACCTCGCGCTGCTGTTCGGCGCGATGGTCATCGACGCCAAGCTCTAAGCTTCCGCGCACATGGACCAGAAGCTCGCCCGCAAGAACGTCCGCTCCGGCCTCTTCGCCGCCGTCGTGTGCTTCTTCATGTTCGGCATGACGTTCATCGCAGCCGCGATCTACGTCTCATGAGCCCGCTCGATCCGCCTGTCCCGCCCGTCGGCGAGGAGATCCATCTCCCCGGGGCGAGCCTGCAGCCGGTGCTGCTGGCGCTCGGGATCACGCTGGCGCTGCTGGGCATCACGATGGGCCGGTTCTTGCTCGTGAGCGGGCTCGTGCTCAGCGTGTGGGTGATCGTCCGCTGGGTCGCGGACACGCGGCGCGACATCAACGCGCTGCCCGAAGACCACGACGCCCACTAGCCCGGTCGCGCTCCATGCGCGCGCTCGAACGTGAGCGCGAACGCGCCAACTTGGTCGAGACAGGCCGGTCTCGCTCATCCTAAGCCCGTAGCGCGTCGTAATCAGCTTCATGGAGATCACCGTTCAACGACCAGCCACGATCCGCCATCGCACGAGCCTCTTTCGTGACGCGGTGGCCATCGTCGACGCCGAGTACGGCTCGGACCTGACGCTCGACGACATCGCGCGCCGGGTGGCGTCCTCACGACGCCAGCTGCAGCGCTCCTACGCCGAGATCGGGAACACGACGTTCCGCGAGCATCTCACCGCCGTGCGGATGGACCGCGCCGCCGAGCTGCTCACCGCCCGCGACCTGACCGTCCGCGAAGTCGCCCACCGCGTCGGCTACCGCCAGCCCGCCCAGTTCGCGAAAGCGTTCCGACGCCATCACGGGCTCGCCCCGTCGGCATATCGCGACACGCGCCGCTTCCGCGTGGACACGCCGCTGGCCGCCTGAGAAATCCCTGCATCGAGACCCCTCGCTGGATTGAAGGCGAGGGGCGCGCCCACCGGCGCGCCAGCCGCATGCCGACCATCGCCTCCCCGCTCGGCACGGCACTTTGCGACACCCGTTGCGAACCCCGACCCGCGCCCGAGCGGCGCCGCGCCGGGCGCGACGCCACCGGATTGTCGTTCGTCGCGCGCACCCCATAGGATCCCGAGCCGCATGAGCAAGGGCATCCGGCGCGACGAGCGCACACCAGTGGGTTGGATGGTCGTTCACGGCCTGATCGCGTCGGCGGTCGGCATCGCCGCGGGCCTCGCTATCGACTGGTTCCCGGAGGAGGCCTCGACGCAGGCCGGGCCGATCGATCACCTCTACGACGTCCTCATCTGGGTGTCCGTCCCGGTCTTCGTGACGGTGATGATCATCGTGCTCTTCAGCGTCGTCAACTTCCGCATGCGGCCCGGCGAGGAGGAGCTCGACGGCCCGCCGATCCATGGCAACACGCGCCTCGAGGTCATCTGGACCGCGGTCCCCGCGATCCTGCTCGTCGCGCTGTGCACCTACAGCTACGTCGTGCTGGTCGACATCGAGGAGGCGAAGGCCAACGAGATGGCGATCAACGTCACCGGCCAGCAGTTCGCCTGGACCTACGAGTACCCGCAGGCCGGCGGCAAGCCCGTGAAGTCGACCGTCCTGTACCTGCCGAAGGACCGCCCCGTGCGCTTCAACGTCAAGGCGCTCGACGTCCTCCACGACTTCTGGGTCCCGGCGTTCCGCATGAAGATCGACGCGGTGCCCGGCCTCACGACCCACTTCCGCATCACGCCGAGCCGTCTCGGCACCTATCCGGTCGTCTGCGCCGAGCTCTGCGGGCTCGGGCACTCGATCATGCGCTCGACGACGAAGGTCGTCACGCCCGCCGCGTTCGACAAGTGGCTCGCCGACCAGAAGGCGCCCGCGGGCGCCAGCGGCGGCGAGGCAGCGGCACCCGAGGCGCCCGCCGGCGAGGGCGGAGGCGAGCGCGGCGAGACGTCCGGCGAGGACGACGTCGACGAGGCCGCGGGCGCGGACGGCAAGGCCGATCTTCGAGTCCAACGGCTGCGGCGGTTGCCACACCCTGGCCGACGCGGGCACGAGCTCGGAGACCGGGCCCGTCCTCGACGAGGTCCTCAAGGGCAAGGACGCCGACTTCATCCGCGAGTCGATCACCGATCCGAGCGCGGAGATCGCCGACGGCTTCCAGGACATCATGCCCAAGGACTACGGCGATAGCCTGTCGCCCGAGGATCTCGACGCCTTGGTCAAGTACCTCGAGACGGTGGCTGCGAAGTGAGCATGACGATGAGGAGGCTGCGCTAGATGATCGCCAAGTTCCGCGCACCGGGCATGTACCGCGCGTTCTTGTACACGGCGTACGGCGTCGCGCTCGCCTACGTGATCATGTTCATCATGCGGTCGTGGTACGACCTCGACCCGCGCCTCAAGGGCGAGCCGGTGCTCGAGCTCGCGCTCTTCACGGCGCCGCTCGGCTTCCTCGTCGGACTGGGCGCGTTCAGCTACTGGTTCTACTGGGCGAGCGGCAAGAAGACGCTGCCCGAGGACCACTCCGGCCATGGCGCGCACTCCTGGCACGACTACTTCAAGGTCAACACCGACCACAAGGTCATCGGCATCCAGTACGTCGTGACCTCGTTCTTCTTCTTCTTCGTCGGCGGCCTGTTCGCGATGCTCATGCGCGCCGAGCTCGCGCAGCCCGGGCGCCAGTTCGTCGACTCGAGCACGTTCAACGGGCTCTTCAGCGTCCACGCGTCGCTGCTGATCTTCCTCTTCATCATCCCGGTCTTCGCCGGCCTCGCGAACTACGTGCTGCCGCTGATGATCGGCGCGCCGGACATGGCGTTCCCGCGCCTGAACGCCCTGTCGTTCTGGATGCTGCCGCTCGCCGGGATCATGATGCTGATGTCCTTCGGCGCGCCGGGCGGATCCTTCGCCAGCGGCTGGACGGCGTACGCCCCACTCTCGGTCACAGCGCCGGAGGGGCAGGTGTTCTTCACGATCGGGGTGCAGTTCGCGGGCGCGTCGTCGATCGCGACGGCCCTGAACTTCCTGGTGACGATCATCACCATGCGTGCGCCCGGGATGAGCTTCTTCCGACTGCCGCTGCTCGTATGGGCGAACTTCTCGACGTCGCTGCTCGTCGTCATCGCCACGCCGTTCATCGCCGTGTCGCAGTTCATGGTCCTCTTCGACCGGGCGCTGGGCTTCAACTTCTTCGATCCCACGGGCAGCGGCGACGTGCTGATGTACCAGCACATCTTCTGGTTCTACTCGCACCCGGCGGTCTACATCATGATGCTGCCAGGGTTCGGGATCGTCTCGGAGATCCTCGCCGTGAAGTCCCGAAAGCCGATCTTCGGCTACCGGATGATGGCGTTCTCGCTGCTGGCGATCGTCGTGCTCGGCTTCACGGTCTGGGCGCACCACATGTTCGTCTCGGGCATGCAGGAGTGGATCCGCGTGCCGATGATGGTCACGACCGCGATCATCGCCGTGCCCACGGGCATCAAGATCTTCTCCTGGCTGGCGACGCTGTGGCGCGGCGTGCTGCACCTCGACACGCCGATGCTGTTCGCGCTCGGCTTCTTGACGATGTTCACGTGCGGAGGGATCTCCGGCGTGGTGCTCGCGGTCATCCCCGTGACGATCCACGTCTCGGACACGTACTTCATCGTGGCCCACATCCACTACGTGCTGTTCGGCGGGTCGCTGTTCACGATCTTCGCGGGCGTCTACTACTGGTTCCCGAAGATGACGGGCCGGATGTACGACGAGCGGCTCGGCAAGCTCCACTTCTGGTCGACGTTCGTGTTCTTCAACCTGACGTTCGCGCCCATGCACGTCATCGGCATCCAGGGCATGCCGCGACGGGTCGCCGACTACGCCGAGGAGTGGGCGACGTGGAACCTGCTGATCACGATCGCGAGCTTCTTCCTCGGCCTCAGCGCGCTGATCTTCGCGTACAACATGATCGCCTCGTGGCGCGGCGGGCCGCGCGCGGACTCCAACCCGTGGCGCGCGCTCACGCTCGAGTGGCAGGTCACCTCCCCGCCGCCGATCTTCAACTTCGACGCGGTGCCGACCGTCGTCGGCGGCCCCTATGAGTACGGGGTGCCCGGAGCCGTCCACGGCGTCCTGAAGGGCGGCGCCGAGGTCCCGCAACCCGCGGGCGCGACGGCCCACGGTGGCGGCGGCAGTGACAGTGCGACCGCGACCAAGCAAGAGGGCCACTGATGCCGCACATCCTCGTCGTCGCGAACCAGACGATCGGTGGCGCCAAGCTGATCGACACCGTCAAGGAGCGCGCCAAGACGCCCGACACGAGCTTCACGCTCGTCGTCCCGATGACGAAGCCGCGCTCCGGCTACGTCATCTACGACGACGCCGTGCGCGACTCCGCCCAGGTGCGCCTCGACCTCACCTTGTCCTACCTGCGCAGCGAGGACGTGGTCGCAAGCGGCGACCTCGGCGACGAGGACCCGTACACCGCGACGCTCGACGCGATCCACGAGTACCACCCCGACGAGATCATCATCTCGACGCTTCCCCACTCCTCCTCGGGCTGGCTGCGGCGCGACCTCATCGAGCGCATCGAGGAGGCGGCCGACGCCCCGGTGACGCACGTCATCTCCGACATGGAGGCCGAAGGGCTGCCGTTCGACGTCACGCTCGTCGTCGCCAACGTCACGGCCGGGCGCGGCACCCTGCGCGCCCGCATGAAGGAGATCGCCGCCGAGTCCGAGGACATGCACTTCGTCGTCGTCGTCCCGCTGGGAGCGCACGCCGGCGGGCGCGCCGCCGCCGTCGCTCGCGCGCGCCTCGGCAACACCCTTGACCGCATGCGCCGCGAAGGGCTGCTCGTCGCCGGGATGATCGGCGATCCCGATCCGTTCACCGCGACGATGAACGCGCTCCAGTTCTACAAGGTGGAGCGGATCATCATCTCGACGCTGCCGGTCACGAGGTCGGGCTGGATGCGGGCCGATCTCATCGGGCGCGTGCGCAAGGCGTCGAACGTCGAGGTCGAGCACATCGTCGCCGAGCCCGAGCCGGCCGAGCAGGCGTCGCACTGATGGAAGCGGCAGGCATCAACGCGGCCGTCGCGCTCGAGCACCACGACGACGACCACCACGGGCCGCCGGTCGCCAACCGCAGCTCGCGAGTCCACCACGAGATCCTCGGGATGATGCTGTTCATCATCTCGGAGATCATGGTCTTCGGGGCCTTCTTCACGGCCTACTTCTTCATCCGGTTCGTGGCCGAGGGGCACCAGTGGTTCCCGTTCGAGGACTTCAAGCTGCCCGTCGGCATCGCCGGCATCAACACCGCGATCCTGCTGAGCTCCTCGCTGACGATGCACTGGGCGCAGACGTCGGTCAAGAACGGCAACTACTTCGGCTTGAAGGCCGGGATGATGCTCACGTCGCTGCTGGGCGCCACGTTCTTGATGATCCAGATCAACGAGTACGTGCACATCGGCTTCTCGCCCGCCGACCACGCGCAGGGCACGATCTTCTACGGCCTCACGGGCCTGCACGGGGCGCACGTCTTCGTCGGCCTCACGCTGCTGCTCATGGTCACCGTGCGGGCGCTTCAGAGGGCACTTCAGCCCCGAGAAGCACCACGGCGTCGAGGTGCCCGGCATCTACTGGCACTTCGTCGACGTCATGTGGATCGTCGTGTACACGACGATCTACATCCTCTAGCAGGGCGCAGCCGTGGCCGAGAAGAAGCGCGCCCGCCCCTGGGAGACCGAGGAGGCCGCCTTCGCGTTCCTCCTGCGCGTCTTGGCGGTGTGCCTCGCCGTCGTGGCGGTGGCGCTCCTCGTCAAGCTCGTCGCGTAGGCCGGGCGGCAGGCTCCGAGGAGCCTCTATACGGCGCGCTACTTGACGGTGAGCTCGCCCAGCATGCCGCCTTCGCGGTGGCCGGGCAGGGTGCAGTAGTACGTGTACTTGCCGGGCTTCAGCGTCGCCGAGACCTTCGAGATGCCGCCGCCCTGCACGGTCTCGCCCTTCTCGTCGACGCCGTTGCCTTCGAGCGCGATGTCGTGCGGCGTCGAGGACTCGTTCTTGGAGTCGATCTCAAGCGCGCCGGCCGGGGCCGTCGCGACCTTCGTGATGTACGCGAGCTGGCCGCTCGGATCGGCGGGCATCTCGAGCTTGCCGTTCTTCGCGGCGACCGGCTTGCCGGCGCCCGCGGCGGCGACCGCGGCACCGAGCCGGCCCGTGTCCTTGCCGGGCAGCGAGGCGACGCTCGCGACGTAGGCCGCGACGTCATGAGCAGCCTTGCCCTCGACGAGCTTGGGCGGCATGTACGCCGGGCTGTCCTTCGGCAGGCGAGCCGGGTGCACGATCTGCTGGTAGACGACGCCGCGCACCGTGTCGCGGCCGAAGCCCTCCGACAGGGCCATCCGGAAGGCCTCGTCGAGGTTCGGGCCCTGGGCGCCCTTGCTGCCCGCGCGATTGAGCACGTGGCACGAGCCGCAGGACTTGACGAAGGCCTGCTTCCCCGCGATGAGATCGGCGTTCCGGGGGACCGCGTCGGTCCCGCACGCACTGAGGGCGGTCGCCAGCGAGGCGCCTGCTGCCAGCGTGATGAGCGTCTTTGAGATCGGTGTTCTCCCCATGGGCGCGCGGGACTCTATCCGAGCCGACGGGCGGGGTGCCTCATCCCTGCGCCCCGCGGCGCCGGGCCGCTCGGGCGGATCGCTCGCCGCGCGCAAACGGCCGTGACGGCGGGGCAGCTTGGTAGGGTTCGCGCCGTGTCTGCCGCCCAGCGCTACCGCATGAGGACCCCGACATCCAAGCGCGAGATCATCCGCGAGGCCGAGCCGGGTCGCGTCTACGTCGACCGCGAGAGCGGCGAGACGCTCGACATCGTCGGCAAGGTCCTGCCGCTCGCTCCGTCGGAGTCGAAGCTCCCGTGGGCGGTCGAGTGCCTGCGCTTCTGCAACTGGTGCGACCAGCTTTGCCAGCGCGATCTCAACGACTGCCCGCACTGCGGCCGGCGCATGGACCCGGTCGCCTGATCGGCGTCCGGCGGATGGTCTCGCGCTGCGCAGCCGTGCTCGCCGCCCTCGCGCTGGCGGGTGGCCTGAGCGCGTGCGGAGCCGACGACGAGCTGTCCAGCGACATCCCGCGCACGTCGCCCGACCTGACGATCCCGACGGCGACGACCGAGATCCCCGAGACAGAGACGACGTCGACGACGTCGACCGCCGCGACCTCGACGGTGCCGCAGTCGGGCGCCGCCGCGCCGCCGGCCGCCGTCCAGCCGCCCGCGGCCGTGGCCGCCGCAGGCACCGCCGCCCGCCTCGACCACCGGCGGCGCGGGCGCAGGCCCCTCCGGGGGTCAGTCCACGACCGGCGGCGCCTCCCCGAACGACCCGGACTTCCAGAACTTCTGCCGGGACAACCCCGGCGCCGGTCCCCCCTGCTGACGCGCTCGGCCGCAGCCGCCGCGCGCGCCGCGGCGCGTAGCCTCTGCGTTGCTCTTCGGGTCCGGGATGAACGTCGCGCTGTAGGTCAGGCGCGCCGTGCGGTACAGGCAGCGAAACAGCGCGCTCGTGCGGCTTCCGAGCAGCGCGAACTGCGTCGTGACGTCGAGGCAGCCGGCCTCCGCGCGGCTCGAGCGCCACGACGTGTCCGACGGCAGGCCGATCTGCAGGACCGGCGCCCAGGTCGGCACGGTCAGCGCGATGAACTGACCCTTGCGGATCCGCAGCGACTGCACGAGCGGGAACTGGACCGTCTGGCCGAAGTAGTCGGTGAGCTTGCGCAGGCGCGCCTTCGCCCTGACCGTGCGGCGCAGCTTCGCGCCGGGATCGAGCACGACGATCGCGGCCTGCGCCGTCCCGCCGTAGCGCTCCTCGAAGAACGCCGTCTGCTTGGGGCCCGGCTTGCCGAGCGCGAGCGTCCACGCCACGATCCTGCCGTTGGCGGGCGCCTGGTAGAGGTCGCGGCTCGTGCCGACCTTCGCTTGATAGCCGGTGCTGCGCGTGAGCGCCTGACAGTCGTCCGGGCAGCTACCGCGGACGCCGTCGGAGATCGCGCCCAGCTCCGAGAGCTTGGCCGAGGCGACCGCCGGCAGCACGGCGAAGAGCAGCGCGACGCTCGCGACGACGCTCGTGATGACGGCCTGGTGGCTCATCCCCCGCATGACATGACGTTCCCCGTTGATACGACGTGACGCCGTCAGGCTACTTCGACGCAGGCGTCGCCGTCGCGTTGCTGATGAAGGTCGCGCTGTAGGTCAGGCGCACGCCCTTGTAGAGGCAGCGGAAGAAGGCGTTCGTGCGGGTGCCGAGCAGCGCGAACTGGACGGTGATGTCGCCGCAGCCGGTCGCCGCCCGGCTGGAGCGCCACGACGTGTCCGCGGCGAGCCCGAGCGCCATCAACGGCGCCCACGTCGGGACGGTCAGCGCGACGTACTGGCCCTTCTTGATCGGCAGCGTCGTCGTCAGCGGGAACTGCACGGTCTGCCCGATGTAGGGCGTGAGGGTCGTCACCGGCCCCTTGGCGACGACGGTCCGGCTGAGCTTCTTGCCGGAGTCGAGCACGACGATCGCGGCCTGGGTCGCGCCGCCGTAGTTCTTCTCGAAGAACGCGACCTGGCTCTTCGAGGGGTTGCCCAGCGCGGCCGTCCAGGCGACGATGCGCCCGTCGGCCGGCGCCTGGTAGAGCTCTCGGTCCGGGCCGACCTTGGCCTGATAGGCCGTCGACTTGGTCAGCGCCTGGCAGCTCTTGTCGTCGGTCGGGACGCCGGGACAGCTCCCGCGAACGGACTCCGGCATCGCGCCCATCTCCGTGATCTTCGCCGACGCGGCCGCCGGGAGCAGGGCGGATACGGCGAGCGCGGCGGTGACGAGACTTCTGAATCCGGAGTGGTGGTGCATGCACGCATTCAACACGACGGCGCCGTCGTTGTTGCGTTCGGGGACCCGGAAAGAAGTTGCGCGTGCAATAGCATGGCCGGATCGCGGCGATCGAGGTCATCGGGCTGGAGCGGCAGTTCAAGGGCGGTCTGAAGGCCGTCGACGGCATCGACCTCACGGTCGCTCCGGGCGAGGTCTACGGCTTCCTGGGGCCCAACGGCGCCGGCAAGACGACGACCGTGCGGATGCTCGTCACGCTGCTGCGCCCCACGGGCGGGCACGCGTGCGTCGCCGGCTACGACGTCGCGACGCAGCCCGCGCTGGTCCGGCGCCGGATCGGCGTCGCGCTCCAGGAGGCGGCGCTCGACGGCCTCATGACGGGGTCCGAGCTCGTCGAGCTGCAGGCCACGCTGCACGGCATCGCGCCGCGCTCGGTGCGAGCCCGCGCCCGGGAGCTCATCTCCAGGGTGGGGCTGACCGGCGCCGCCGACCGCCGCGTCGCGACGTACTCCGGCGGGATGCGCCGCCGGCTCGACCTCGCGATGGCGCTCATCCACGAGCCCGAGGTGCTGTTTCTCGACGAGCCGACGACCGGCCTGGACCCGACCTCGCGCCTGACGCTGTGGGACGAGGTCCGGCGGCTGCGCGACGATGGCACGACCGTGTTCCTCACCACGCAGTACCTCGAGGAGGCCGACCGGCTCTGCGACCGGCTCGGGATCATCGCCGCCGGCAAGATCGTCGCCGAGGGCACGCCCGCGGCGCTGAAGGCGGAGGTCGGCCGGCCGCACCTCGACCTCGTGCTCGCCGACGGCTCGGACCTGGACGGCGCGCGGGCGGTCGTCACGCGCTTCGGCGATCACCGCCCCGCGAGCGAGGGCTGCCACCTCTCGATCGCGCTCGAGCGCGGCGCGGCGGACATCGCGCCGATCCTGCGCGCGCTCGACGACGCCGGCTTCGAGGTCGCCGAGCTCGAGCTCAAGCAGCCGACCCTCGACGACGTCTTCCTCGAGAAGACCGGCGAGCATCTCGAAGGTGCCGCGGAAGCCCCGTCCGAGACTGAGCCGGCGGTGCCGGAGCCCGTATGAGGCCGGTCGTGGTGGCGCTCGCGCGGCGCGCGCTCGTCAACTCCTTGCGCCGGCCGCAGTTCCTCGCACCGCTCGTGATCTTCCCGACGCTGTTTCTCGCGATCAACGTCGGCGGCCTCGGCGCCACGCGCACGCTGCAGGGCTTCCCGCAGGTCGACGGCTTCCTCGACTACCAGCTCGCCGCGGCGATCCTGCAGTCGCTGCTGCTCGGCGGCGTCAGCGCCGGCATCGCGACGGCGCTGGACATCGAGGGCGGCTTCTTCGACCGGCTCGTGGCATCCCCCACGCCGCGCGCGGCGCTCGTGCTGGGCCGCGTGCTCGCGGCGAGCGTCATCGCGGCGTTCCAGGTCCTCTACTTCTTCATCCTGGGCTACGCGTTCGGGGCGACGGTCCAGGGCGGGATCGTCGGCATGCTCTGCGTCCTGGCGATCGGGATCGTCGCGGGGACGGGCTTCGGCGCGATCGGGGTGCTCATCGCCTTGCGCTCGCGCAGCGCGTCGACCGTGCAGGGCATCTTCCCGCTCGTCTTCGTCGTGCTGTTCATCTCGTCGGCGTTCTTCCCGCTCGAGCTGCTGTCCTCGCCGGCGGACGTCATCGCGCAGTACAACCCGCTGTCGTTCATCGCGGAGGGCATGCGCCAGCCGATCGCCTTCTCGAACGAGCTCGGCCCGATGCTCGAGGGCCTGGCGGCCGCGGCCGCCGTCTCCGCCGCGGCGATCGGCCTCTCGATCGTGGCCCTGCGCGGGAAGCTGCGCGACGCATGACCGCCGACCTGCGCACGATCGCGGCGCTCATGCGCCGCGGCCTCAACGAGATCCTGCGCGTGCCGATCGCGTCGCTGCCGGGCGTGCTCGCCCCGACGATCTTCATGCTCGGGCTGGCCGCGGTCTTCGGCAAGGCCGCGTCGCTCGAGGAGTACGAGGGCGTGAGCTTCCTCGCGTTCATCGTGCCGGTCGGGATGCTCCAGGGCGCGGGCTTCACGGGCGCGGCGACCGGCGTCAACCTCGCCCGCGACATCGAGCGCGGCTGGTTCGACCGCATGCTGCTCGCGCCGGTCCCGCGGCCCGTGCTGCTGGCGGGCGTCGTGGCGTCGGCGTGCCTGCGCGCGCTGCTGCCCGCGACGTTTCTGCTGATCGTCGCGCTGGCGCTCGGCGTCGGCTGGCCGGGGCTGCTCGAGCTCGGGCTCGCGGCGGTGCTCGTGATGGGGCTCGCGGCGGCGATGGCGTGCTACGCGACGCTCCTCGCGCTGCGCTTCCGCACCCAGCAGGCCGCGCCGCTCATGCAGATGGGCTCGTTCATCGCCGTGCTGTTCACGACGGCGTACGCCCCGCGCGAGCTGCTGTCGGGCTGGCTTGGCACGATCGCCGACCTGAACCCCGTGACGCACGTGCTCGAAGGCGCGCGCCAGGGCTTCGTCGGCGACGTGACGTGGGCCGGCACCTGGCCGGCGCTCGTGTCGATCACGGGGCTCGTGCTCGTCTTCGGCGCCCTGGCCGTGCGCGGCATGCGCCGGCAGGGCCTGTAGTGCCCTTGGAGGAGACGCTGGACGAGCTCGAGCGACGGCTTGAGCGCCTGGGCCGGATCTTCGACCTCTCGCGCCTGGAGGACCAGGGACGGACGCCGGCGGCGATCCGCCGCTACTACGAGCGATCGCGCGTCGGCTACCGCTTCGTGCACTCCGAGCTCGGAGCGATGCACATGGCGCTCAACCCAGACGGGACGTTCGACCCGGCGGGCTACGCGGGCCAGGCCGAGCTCGTCGACGAGCGCCTGCCGGCGGGCGCGCGCGACGTGCTCGAGCTCGCGTGCGGCAACGGCTACAACCTCGTGATGCTCGCGGAGCGCAACCCGAGCGTGCGCTTCGTCGGCGTCGACCTCATCTCGTCGCAGGTCAGCCGGGCGCGCGCGGCGCTCGCCGACCTGCCGCTCGCCGACGCGCGCGTCGGCGACTTCCAGGCGCTGGCGATCGGCGACGGCTCGCAGGACTGCGCCTACGTCGTCGAGAGCCTGTGCCACGCGACGGACCTGCCGCGGGCTCTGAGCGAGATCGCGCGCGTGCTGCGCCCGGGCGGTCGCCTGGTCGTCGTCGACGGGTGGCGGACCGCGGAGTTCGACGGCCTGCCGCTCGTCGTGCGGGAGGCGACGCTCGCGGTCGAGCGGGCGATGGCCGTCTCGGCCGGTCAGTCGCTGCCCGGTTGGAAGCGCCTCGCGGCGGAGCAGGGGCTGCGCGTGATCGAGGACGTCGACCTGACGCCGCAGATCGCGCCGAACCTCGCGCGGCTCGCCGCGCTCGCGGAGCGCTTCGTGTCCCGGCCGCGGCTGGCGCGCGTGGCCCGGCTCGTCGTGTCCGACGCGCTGCTGATGAACGCCGTCGCCGCGTACCTCATGCCGCTCGTCGTGCAGGCCGGCGCCCACACCTACCGCCTGCTGACGCTCGAGCGGGTCTAGCTCCCCGCTTCGCCGCGGATGCGGAAGCGCCGCACGGCGCCCTTGTCGGGCGACTGGTCGACGCAGCTCACGCGCTCGCAGCCCGGGCGCGTGGACTCGAAGGCGAAGCGGATGAGCTCGGGACGCCCGAGCGAGCTCTGCGCGATGCGCACGACGAGGCTGCGCCCGCTCTTGGTGAGCTTCACCGGCGCCGGCCCGGTGCGCGTGGGCAGCCCGGTCGCGGCCTGTGAGAAGACGCTCGCGCGCAGCTTGTCCTCGTCCTCCGCAGTAACGCAGACGAGGCGGTCGGCACGGGTGGCCGTCGGGTCGGCGTCCTTCGCCGTCCAGACCTTCACGCAGATCGAGCCGGGCGGGCCCGAGGCCGCGAGCATCGCCTCGGGATCGAGCTTGTCGACGAGCGTGATGACCGCGCGCAGGCGCCCGTCGGAGGCGAGGCTCAGCGACGCGCGCTGGAGGTCGACGGCGCCGGTGACGTCGGCCTTGGGGTCGGCGATCGTGACGGTCTTCGACGCAGCCGCGACGGCGAGCGTGGCCGTCAGCGCGGCCGCGGCGCACGTGAGCGCGCCGGCCGCGAGCGCGCGACCGCGCGGAGCGCTTCGTGCTCGTAGCCGCTGACCCGGACGTGCTCGCACGCGGCAAGCATGACGCACGCGACGCCGCGCGGGTGCAAGCGCGCGTTCGCCTACGCGCCCGCGAGCTCGGCGCCGGCCGCTGCGATCGCGTCCATGTCGCCCGCCGCCGGGACCCACGGCAGCCGCAGCGGATCGCCTTCGTAGCGCGGGATGACGTGCATGTGGAAGTGAAAGACCGTTTGCCAGGCGGCCGCGCCGCTCGAGTTCAGGAGGTTCACGCCGTCGGCTCCGAGCACATCGCGCGCCCTCGTCGCCAGATCCTGCGCCATGACGGCGACGGCCTGCAGGTCGTCGGGATCGATGTCGTGGACGTCCGTGCAGTGCGCGCGCGGGATGACGAGCGCGTGCCCGCGGCTGGCGGGCCGGATGTCCATGAACGCGATCGTCCGCTCGCCCTCGGCGACGATGGTCGCGGGCAGCTCGCCGGCGACGATCTTGCAGAAGATGCAGTCGGGATCGGCCATGGCGCGAAGGTTAGTCCCGGGCAGGCCGGGCCCTTAGTCCCGGGCGCGCACGGGATCGGCTTCGAGCAGGCGGGCGGCCAGCGCGATCGCCTCGTCGCGGGTCCCGACCTCGCCGGCGAAGCGCGCCTCGTCGATCTCCTTGAGCAGCCGCCCGAGCCGCGGGCCGTCGGCGAGATCGAGCGCCTTGGCGAGGTCGTTGCCGCGCACGAGCGGCGCACGCCGGCCCGCGGCTCGCCACTCGAGCGCGGCGGGCAGCACCTCGCGCGCAAGGCCGACGTGCTTGGCGATCGACTCTCCCGCCTTGCGCCCGCGGGTCGCGAGGCGGTCGGCCACCGACAGGAGCGTGACGTCGACCTCGACGGGCTCGGTCGTCGTCAGGTAGCGATAGAGCGCCCGCCGTGACAGCGGCTGCTCGTGGACGAGGAAGCCCAGCCGCAGGTGGTGGCGCACGAGCGCCGCGACGTGGGTCTTCAGCCGCTCGCTGACGCGCAGGCGCGTGAGGACGTCGCGCGCGAGCTGCGCGCCGTGGAGGTCGTGGCCGAGGAACGTCGGCGTGCCGTCGTCGCGGTGGGCGAGCGTCGCGGGCTTGGCGGCGTCGTGCAGCAGCGCGCCGAGTCTGAGCGCGAGGCCGCGGTCGAGGTCGTCGGCGAGGGGCTCGGCGAGCAGCGCTCGGAGCGCGCTCGCGTGCTCGTCGCCGAAGACCGCCCCCGGGTCGGCCTGGATGGCGAGGGTCTGCTCGAGGACCTCGATCGTGTGGTCGTGGACGTCGGCGTGGTGGTAGCGGTTCTGCTCGACGCCGCGCAGCGCCGCGAGCTCGGGCAGGATCGCCGCTGTCAGGCCGAGGCCGTCCATACGCCGCAGCGAGCGGACGACGTCGCCGCCGGCGAGGATCCGCTTGAGCTCGGCGAAGACGCGCTCCTGCGCGACCTGCGCGACGCGCGGGGACTCGTCGCGGGCGAGGGCTTCGGTCGCGGGCTCGGGATCGAGCCCCAGCTCGGCCGCGAGCCGGACGAGGCGCATCGCGCGCAGCGGGTCGTCGGCGAAGGTGCGCGGCCCGACGGCGCGCAGGCGCCGCGCGGCGAGATCGGCGGCACCGCCGTGGGGGTCGACGCGGTCGCCGCCGTCGAGGGGCTGCGCCATCGCGTTGACGGTGAAGTCGCGCAGCGCGAGGTCCGCGTGCAGCGAGCCGCCGCGCAGCGGGCTGAGGTCGGCGTGCCAGGTGCGGTCGCCGGCCATGACGCGCCACGCGCCGAACTCGTCGGAGAGCTCGAATGCGGGCCCGCGCGCGGCGCGCGAGAGGCGCTTGGCCGCCGCGCCGACGTCGCCTTCGACGACGAGATCGAGGTCCGCGGTCGGGCGCTCGAGCAGGCGGTCGCGCACGGCGCCGCCGACGAGCCACGCCGGGACGCCGGCGAGCGCCTCGCGCGTCGTGGCGACAGGATCGCTCACGGCTCGCCCGCCGGCGCGCCGTCGCCGGCCACCGCGCGCGCCTCCCCGCCCGCCGCGCGCGCAGGCGCGTCCTGGCCCGCCGCGCCCGAAGTCGCCTCCCCGCCCGCCGCGCGCGCAGGCGCCTCCTCGCCCGCCGGCTCGCCGTCGCGGTGGTACTCGCGCGGGACCCTCGGGAGGAGCCCGCACGTGATCTCGTAGTTGATCGTGTCGAGCCGCCACGCGACCTCCTCGGCGCGGATGCGCTCGTCGCCCTGCGCGCCGACGAGCACGGCCTCGTCGCCGACCGCGACCCGCGGCGGCGTGCCGACGTCGATCGTCACGTTGTCCATGCTCACCGTCCCGACGAGCGGGTAGCGCACGCCGCCCACGAGCACCTCGGCGTTGTTCGTCAGGGCGCGGCGCACGC
The DNA here is from genome assembly GCA_963766525.1 of uncultured Actinomycetes bacterium. Lineage (GTDB taxonomy): Bacteria > Actinomycetota > Thermoleophilia > Solirubrobacterales > Solirubrobacteraceae > CADCVQ01. The sequence continues at coordinate 43,909 of CAVYAX010000013.1, read as the reverse complement.
CGTCCCCGTACCCGATCGGCAGCGTCGCGACGTGCGTCGGCTCGCGCGCGACGAAGCGCCGCCCGTAGCCGACGCTCTCCCCCGCCGCAACGGGCTTGACCGCGCCGACCCGCGAGCGCAGCTCGAGCGCGGGCTCCAGGTCGCGCGCGACCGGGTCCTCGCCGAACGGGTCCAGCCCGTAGATCGCGATGCCCGTGCGCACGAGGTCGAAGTGTGTCGCCGGGTCGCGCAGCGTGCCGGCGCTGTTGGCGGCGTGCACCACGAGGCCGGGGTGCGCGTCGCGCAGCGGCGTCACCCACTCGGCGAAGCGCGCGAGCTGCTCGTGCATGAACGGGTCGTCGCGATCGTCGGCGGTCGCGAAGTGCGTCATCGCGCCGGCGAGGCGGACCCCATCGGCGCCGGCCGCGGCCTCGGCGACGCGCGTCGCCTCCGCGGGGTCGCGGGTGCCCAGCCGCCCCATGCCCGTGTCGAGCTTGACGTGGACCGCGCCGCCGCCGCGCGCCGCCACGTCCCCGACGAAGCGCTCGTCCCACGCGACGACATCGGCATCCGCCGCGAGCGCGATGTCCAGCTCGTGCGGCGAGAGGGCGCCCATGACGAGGATCCGGACGCCGTCGATGCCCGCCGCGCGCACCGCGGCCGCCTCCTGCCCCGCGACGACCGCCAGCCAGCTCGCGCCGCCCGCGAGCGCCGCGCGCGCGGCCGGCAGCGCACCGTGCCCATACGCGTCCGCCTTGACGACCGCGCACAGCTCCGTGCCCGGCGCGAGCTCGCGCCGCAGCCGCGCGACGTTGCGCTCGATCGCGGCGAGGTTCACGCGCGCGACGGCCCGCACGGTCATGGCAACAGCCCCCGATCCTGTCGACTATGCAGCGCATAGAGCTGCATAGGCGACATCCTCCGCGTTACGCCGTGTCGAGTCATGGCAAAGGCCTCTGTTCTTGGGCCGGCGGGGGGACGCCGGGCGGGCCGGCGCGCTCACCCTCGCCTTCCAGCGCGCGCGGCAGCGCCGCGATGACGTCGCTCGCGATGACGCCGCCGGCGCCGTGCTCCGCGGCGGCCACGCGACCGGCGGCGGCGTGGCGGCGCACGCCGGCGCACGCCGCGGCGAACGGCTCGAGGCCCTTCGCGAGGAACGCGCCGATGACGCCGCTCAGGACGTCGCCCGTGCCGGCGGTCGCCAGCGCGGGCGCGCTCAGGTCGTTGACGGCAGCGGTCCCGCCGGGCGCGGCGACGATCGTGTCGTCGCCCTTGAGCACGACGACCGCTCCGGAGCGCCGTGCCGCCTCGCGCGCGCTCTCCAGCCGGTGCGCGTCGATCTCGCGGCTCGAGCGGCCAAGCAGGCGCCCAAGCTCCCCCGCGTGCGGCGTCAGCACGGTCGGCGCGCCGCGGGCGGCCAGGTCGTCGAGCGCTCCGGCATGAGCGTTCAGGCCGTCGGCGTCCAGCAGCAGCGCCATCCCGGCGCGGGCGGCGAGCTCGCGGGCGAACGCGAACGCGCCGTCGCTGCGGCCGAGGCCCGGCCCGAGCACGAGCGCGCCCGCACGCTCGGCGGCTTCGAGCGCGGCCTCCACGCCGTCCAGCGTCAGCGCGCCGTCCGCTTCGGGGAGCGCGCGCGTCATGACCTCGAGCAGCCGGGTCTCGAACACGAGCTCGAGCGAGCCGGGGACGAGCGCCGTCACGTAGCCGGCCCCGGCGCGCATCGCCGCCTCGGACGCCAGGCACGGCGCGCCGGTCAGCCCGCGCGACCCGCCCGCCACGACGACGTGGCCGGAGGTGAACTTCGTCCCCGGCCCCGCGCGGCCAGGCACCAGCGCGTGGACGCGCGCCGTGAGCAGGCCGATCTCGGCCTGAACCGGCGCGCCGGACGGGATGCCGATGTCGATGACCCGCAGCTCGCCCGTGTGCTGCTTGCCGGGCGCGATCCAGTGGCCGGGCTTGCTCGAAGCGAACGTGGCCGTCTGCGTCGCCCGCACGGACACGTGCGCCGCCTCGCCGGTCGACGCGTCGACCCCGCTGGCGATGTCCGCGGACACGACGACGGTCTCGAGCACGGCGATCGCCTCGATCGCGTCCTTCGCCGCCCCGTGCGGCTCGCCGTCGAAGCCCGTCCCGAGGATCGCATCGACGATCACGGCCGCGCCGTCGAGCGCATCAGCCGAGAACGGCTCGTGCGCGCCCTCGAGGCGGCGGAGGTTCTCGGCCGTGTCGCCGCGGTACTCCGGCTGCTCGGCGAGGCGCAGCACGCGGACGCTGCGTCCCAGCTCGTCGAGCAGGCGCGCCGCGACGAACCCGTCGCCGCCGTTGTTGCCCTTGCCGCAGACGATCGCGATCGGCCCGCGCGGCACGAGCCGGTCGACGGTCAGCGCGAGCCCCGCGCCCGCGCGCTCCATGAGGTCCAGCGACGGGATGGCGCGCTCCTCGATCGCCCAGCGGTCGATCGCGCGCATCTGCTCGGCGCCGTACAGGGGGTCGAGCCAGTCCGGCAGCACTAGTGGTTCCTCCGGTAGGTCCTTGTGCGCTTGGGCGGTTGCTGGCGCCGGCTGGCAAGGACGCAGTGAGGGAGTGGCCCTCCAGGGCCATGACCGAGCGAGGACGCCGCGGGCACCGACGGCGAGCCGGCGGCTTGCCGACGGATCGCCGTTGGTCGGTGATCAGCGACCGATCCAAGCGTGCGAGGACTTACCGGAGGGACCACTAGCTCACCGCACGAGCGCGACCGCGCCCGCCGTGATCTTCGAGTGCGTCAGCGAGACGTCGAGCTCGACGCCGAGCTCCGCCAGCCGGCCGTGCAGGGCGATCCGCGTCGCCGACCCCTCCCCCACGACCTCGATCTCGAGCGGGTTCCACGACTCCAGGCGCAGCGCCTTCGCCACCGCCTCCTTCGCGCAGAAGCGCGCCGCGAGGTGCTGGCCGGGCCGGGCCCGGGCCGCCGCGTACGCCCGCTCGCCGTCGGTGAACAGCCGCAGCGCCAGCGAAGGCCGGCGATCGAGCGCCTGCTCCATGCGCTCGATCTCCAGCAGGTCGATCCCGACGGGCATGCGCTGATCGTAGACGCGCCGCTCGGCCGCGCCGGCGCTATTCGACCGTGACGGTCTTGGCGAGGTTGCGCGGCTGGTCGACGTTCAGGCCGCGCTTGCGCGCGACGTAGTACGCGAACAGCTGCAGCGGGATGACCGCCAGCAGGGCTTGGAGCATCCAGTCCGTGCGCGGGATGAAGATGATCTCCTCGGAGACGTCCTCGAGGCGGTCGTCGCCTTCGGTCGCGATCGCGATGACGTGCGCGCCGCGCGCGCGGACCTCCTGGATGTTGGAGATCATCTTGTCGAGGATCGGCATGTCGGTCGCGACGCAGACGACGGGCGTCGACTCGTCGAGCAGCGCGATCGGGCCGTGCTTCATCTCGCCGCCGGCGTACGCGTCGGTCGCGATGTAGGAGATCTCCTTGAGCTTCAGCGCCCCCTCGAGCGCGACCGGCCGGCCCACGTGGCGCCCGAGGTAGAGGTAGAAGTCCGAGTCGGCGTGGCGCTCGGCGGCGGCCTGGATCGTCGTGTCCAGGCGCTCGATGAGCTCCGCGATCCGCTTCGGTAGCTGCTTGATCTCCGCGACGAGCTCGACGATCCGCTCGCGCGGCAGCGTCCCGCGCAGCTCGGCAAGGCGCAGCGCGAGGAGGTACATCGCGGCGACCTGGCAGACGAACGTCTTCGTCGCCGCGACGGAGACCTCGAGGCCGGCGCGCGTGTAGAGCACGCCGTCCGCGTCACGGGTCGCCTGCGAGCCGACGACGTTCGTCACCGCCAGCACCTTCGCGCCGCGCTCGCGCGCCAGGCGCATCGCGGCCAGCGTGTCTGCCGTCTCGCCGGACTGCGTGATGCCGATGATGAGCTCGCGCGGCGTCACGATCGGGTTGCGGTAGCGCCACTCCGACGCGATGTCCATCTCGACCGGGATCCGCGCCCACTCCTCGATCGCGTAGCGCCCGATGAGCCCGGCGTGAAACGACGTGCCGGCGGCGAGGATGAGGATCCGGTCGACGTCTTGAAATAGCGACTCGTCGAGCGCCGCCTCGGCGAGGTCGACGCCGTCGGCGCGCAGCGTGCGGTCGGCGATCGTCTCGGCGACCGCGTCCGCCTGCTCGTGGATCTCCTTGAGCATGAACGTCTCGTAGCCGCCCTTGACGGCGGTGTCCTCGTCCCAGTCGACGGTCGTGATCTCGCGCTCGATCGGCGTGCCGTCGGGCATGAGGAAGTCGACGCCGCCGGGCCGCACGACGACGATCTCCTCGTTCTCGATGTACTGCACGTCGCGCGTGTGTGCGAGGAAGGCGGGGATCGCGGAGGCGAGGAACTGCTCGCCGTCGCCGCGGCCGACGATCAGCGGGCACTCCTTGCGAGCGCCCACGAGCGTGTCGGGCTCGTCGGCTGAGATCGCGACGAACGCGTAGTGGCCCTCGAGCTCGTTGTAGGCGGCACGCACGGCCTCGACGAGGCTGCCGAGCGCCATGTGGTGGGAGATGAGGTGGGCGATGACCTCGGCGTCGGTCTCCGACGTGAAGTCGGCGCCCGTGTCCGCGAGGCGCCGCTTGAGCGCGAGGTAGTTCTCGACGATCCCGTTGACGACGACGTGGACGCGGTCGGCGGTGTCGAAGTGCGGGTGGGCGTTTGACTCCGTGACGCGGCCGTGGGTCGCCCAGCGGGTGTGGCCGATGCCGCTGGTCGCGGGGCGTGCGATGGTCGCCACGGGCGGCGAGTCGGCGTCCGGCGGGCCGCCGTTGGAGTGCAGCACCGCGGCGCGGAGCTTGCTGAGGTTGCCGACCGCGCGCACCGATGCGATCTCGCCGTCGGCGAGCACCGACACGCCCGCCGAGTCATAGCCGCGGTACTCGAGCTTCTCCAGGCCGGCCAGGAGAACCTCCTGCACGGCGCGCTGCCCTACGTAGCCGACGATGCCGCACATGCGTCAAAGATTAGGCGGTGAGCGGAAGATCCCTGCCGGGGCGCGAACGCGCGCCGTAGTCTCCGGACGATGAGTCGTGGGACTCGGAGCATCCGCTTGGCCGTCGCCGTGCTCGGATTCGTCAGCATCGCTGCCGGGCTGTGGGCGATGGTCGCGCCGCACTCGTTTTACGAGCAAGCCGCCACGTACCCGCCCTACAACCGCCACTTCATCCATGACATCGGCGCGTTTCAGATCGGCCTGGGCAGTTGCCTCGTCGCAGCGCTCGCGCTGTCCGACGCGTTGCTTGTCGTGCTGATAGGCAACGCTCTCGGGGCCGCCACGCATTTCGTCGGGCATGTCGCCGACCGTTCGATCGGCGGCTCGGCCAGCGACCCATTCACGTTCGGGGGACTGGCCGTCGTCATGGTCGTGCTGACGTTCGCGCGGTGGCGAACGATCGCGCCCGCAGGGCCTCTCGTGCGACGGCCTTCTCCTCCCCGGGCGACGGTCTCGGAGCGAGATGAGTGATTGCATGTCGAGAAGCGCTGACCGGCTCCGCTCACCAGGTGAAGGGCCACGACAGGCGAGGCCCACGACACCAGGAGACCACCATGCCCAAGTACCTGCTCCTCAAGCACTACCGCGGCGGGCCGGAGCCGCACCATCCCTTCCCCCCGATGGACCAGTGGGCGCCCGAGGACGTGGAGGCGCACTTCGCCTTCCTGAGGAACGTCAGCGAGACGCTCGAGGCCAGCGGCGAGTACGTCGACATGCAGGGGCTCACGCCCGCGCAGACCTGGGTGCGCTACGGCGGCCAGGACGCGGCGCCCGTCACCACCGACGGCCCGCTGCCCGAGACCAGCGACCTGGTCGCGGGCTGGTACATGGTCGATGTCGAGTCGCACGAGCGTGCGGTCGAGCTCGCGGCGTACATCTCCTCCGAGCCCGGTCCGGGCGGCGAGCCGCTGTGCGAGTGGATCGACGTCCGGGAGATCATGTCCGGGGCGCCCTCGGACGACTGACCGGCATGATCGGCGAGCCGACGCCACCGCTGGACGAGGGCGCGCTGCGCGCGCTCGTCCCGCGGGTGCTCGCGGCCCTGGTGCGGCGGGGCGAGGACTTCGATGCCGCGGAGGACGCCCTGCAGGAGGCGCTGCTGGAGGCGCTCCGGGTGTGGCCCAAAGCCGCCCCGCGCGACCCGCAGGCGTGGCTGGCCACGGTCGCGACGCGGCGGCTCGTCGACGCCCGCCGCAGCGAAGCCGCTCGTCGCCGGCGCGAGGAGACGGGCGCCGGATGGCCCGAGCCGCCGCCGCCCGCTGTCACCGAGGAGGGCGACGACACCCTCTTTTTGCTCTTTTGCTGCTGTCACCCCGACCTCGCGCCAGCGTCCCAGGTGGCGCTGACCCTGCGCGCCGTCGGTGGCCTCACCACCCTCCAGATCGCCGACGCCTTCTACGTCCCCGAGGCGACGATGGCGCAGCGGATCAGCCGCGCCAAGCGCACGCTGCGCGGCCGCCGCCTGGACCAGCCCGGCGACCTCGCCGTCGTGCTGCGCGTGCTCTACCTCGTCTACACGGCCGGCCACGCCGGCCGTGTGGACCTGGCCGGCGAGGCGATCCGGCTCGCGCGCCAGCTCACCCTCGCCACCGAGGAGCCGGAGGCGCGCGGGCTGCTCGCGCTGATGCTCCTCAACCACGCCCGCCGTAAGGCGCGGCTCGACGCAGAGGGCCGGATCGTCACGCTCGACCGCCAGGACCGCGGCCTGTGGGACACGCGCGAGATCGCGGAGGGCGTGCGCGTCCTGCAGTCGGCGCTGGCCGTTCAGCGCCCGGGCCGCTACCAGATCGAGGCCGCGATCGCCGCCCTGCACGACGACGCCGCGAGCGCCGAGGAGACCGACTGGCCGCAGATCCTCGCCTGGTACGACGATCTCGTCGCGCTGACGGAGAACCCCGTGCGCCAGGACCCCGCCGCGGTGCTCGGGCGCGCGGTTGCGGTCGGCCACGTCCTCGGCGCCGCCGCCGGGCTGCGCGAGACCGACCGGCTGCGTGAGGTGATCGGCGAGCGCCACCGCTGGCACGCCGTGCGCGGGCATCTGCACGAGCTCGACGGCGACCTGCCCACCGCCGCCACGGCATACGCCGAGGCCGCCCGCCGGGCCACGAACGTCGCCGAGCGCGACCACCTGATCCGCCAGGCCGCCCGCGCGCGAGCCGCCTTGCCATCGAGCGCATGACGATCCGCGCCTCGCTGTGTGCTTCCTGTCGAGGAGATCGTCAGTACGGGAGCTTACGGTGCGGCGGCGGCCTCGACGATCGCCACGAGGCGCGCGCAGACGGCGTCGGTCTCCTCGTCTGACGGCGCCTCGACCATCACGCGCACGAGCTGCTCGGTCCCCGACGGGCGCACGAGGACGCGGCCCCGGCCCTCCAGCGCCGCGCTCTCGCGCTCGGTCGCCGCGGTGAGCTCGGGGTTCGCCATCGCGGCGTCGCGATCGGGCACGCGGACGTTGACGAGCCGCTGCGGCAGCTTGTCCATCGCGTCGCGCTCGGCGAGGTCGCCGCCCGCAAGCGCCTCGAGCGTCAGCAGCGCGCTCGCGATCCCGTCGCCCGACGCGACGAAGCCCATGTCGATGATGTGGCCGGACTGCTCGCCGCCGAGGCCCCAGCCGCGCTCGCGCAGCTCCTCGAGGACGTAGCGGTCGCCGACCTGCGTCGTCGCGACCTCGACGCCGGCCGCGCGCATCGCCGTGTGGAAGCCGTAGTTCGTCATCACGGTGACGACGACGCCGCCGCCCGGCAGGCGGTCGTGCTTGCGCAGATGCAGCGCGGCGAGCGCGATCAGCTCGTCGCCGTCGACGAGCGCGCCGTGGCGGTCGACGGCCAGCAGCCGGTCGCCGTCGCCGTCGAACGCGAAGCCGACGTCGTGGCTGCCCGTGCGCATTGCGTCGCACAGCGCCTCGGTGTGCGTCGAGCCGCAGCCGTCGTTGATGTTGCGCCCGTCGGGCGCGTCGGCGAGGACGGTCACGGTCGCGCCGAGCCGGCGGAAGATCTCGGGGGCGGCGCGGTAGGTCGCGCCGTGCGCGCAGTCCAGCGCGACGACGACGCCGCCGAGGTCGAGCTCCGAGAAGCGCTCGTGCAGCCCGCGCAGGTAGTCCTCGCGGGTGCCGTGCAGCTCGCGGATGCTCCCGATCCGGCCTGGCGGCGCGCCGGCGCCGGCGGGCGCGTCCATCCGCGCCTCGATCGCGAGCTCGGTCGCGTCGGAGAGCTTGAACGAGTCCGCGCCGAAGAACTTGATCCCGTTGTCCTCGTAGGAGTTGTGCGAGGCCGAGATGACCGCGGCGAGGTCCAGGCCGTACCGCGCGATCAGCAGCGGCGCCGCCGGCGTCGGGAGCACGCCGCCGAGCAGGACGTCGCCGCCGGCCGAGGCGATCCCCGCCGCGAGCGCCGCCTCGAGCATCGCGCCGGACTCGCGCGTGTCGCGGATCACGAGCACGCGCGGCCGCGAGCCGCCGACCTCGAGCGTCGCCGCGGCGCCGATCGACAGGGCGAGCTCCGCGGTCAGGACCTCCCCCGCGACGCCGCGCACGCCATCTGTCCCGAAGTGCTTTCGCACGGCCGGGTCGGCGTCCGAGGGCGACGCCGCGCCCTTCGCCGTCTCCTCCGCCGTCATGGCAGCGCTGGGACTAGCGCTTGCTGAACTGCGGCTTCTTGCGGGCCTTCTTCAGGCCGGCCTTCTTGCGCTCCTTGACGCGCGAGTCACGCGTGAGGAAGCCGCGGCGCTTGAGCTCGCCACGAAGGCTCGGGTCCGCCTCGAGCAGCGCGCGCGAGATGCCGTGGCGCAGCGCGCCGGACTGCGAGCTGACCCCGCCGCCGTGGATGCGAGCGACGACGTCCATGCGGTCCTCGTAGCCGACGACCTCGAGCGGCTGGCGAATGATGCGGCCCAGGGCGGGACGCGGGAAGTACGTGTCGAGCGTCTTGCCGTTGATCTTGTAGGCGCCCGTGCCGGGGCGCAGGATCACGCGGGCGACGGCCGTCTTGCGCTTGCCGGTCGCGCGGTAGCGCGCACCCGCGGCAAGGTCGATCGTCGCGGCGACGGGCTGCTCGTCGGCGCGGTCCTGCTCGAGGGCGGCGTCGATCGCGGCCTGCTCCTCCTCGTCGGGGCCGGCGAGCGGGTCGGCGCCCTCGGCGACGATGTCGACCTCGAGGTCGGCGCCGGGAATCGCGGGCTTGACGCGCGGCGCGACAGGCTCGTCGTCCTCCTCGTCCAGCTCGACCTCGGGCTCGGCGGCGGCGACGGGCTCCGCGGCGGCGGGCGCGGCCTCTTCGGCGGTGGGCTCCTGCGGGGCGTCGGCCGGCGAGTCCTCGGGCGGCTCGGCGTTCTCTTCGATCACGAGGGGTGAAGCTCCATCGGTTGCGGTTTCTGAGCCACGTGCGGATGCTCCGGCCCGGCGTAGATCTTGAGCTTCGTGATCTGCTTGCGGGCGAGGCGGTTGCGGGGCAGCATCCCCTTGACGGCGAGGCGCAGGACCTCTTCGGGCCGGCGCTCGAGCATGTCCCCGAGCGTGCGCGTCTTCAGGCCGCCGGGATATCCGGAGTGGCGGTAGTACTTCTTGTCCGCGCGCTTGTTGCCGGTGACCGCGATCTTCTCCGCGTTGATGACGACGACGAAGTCGCCGGTATCGACGTGGGGCGTGTAGGTCGGCTTGCGCTTGCCGCGCAGCGCGTCGGCGATCTGGGTCGCCAAACGCCCGAGCGTTTGCCCGGTGGCGTCGACGACGAGCCAGTTGCGCTCGCGGTCGTTTGCGTTGGCGACGTAGGTCTTCATGGCGTGAAAAAGGCCACGCGTTCTGCCGCGCGGCTCGGAGCAAGCATAGGACATCGCGCGCGGCCGCGGAATCCCCGGGAATATGTCAACCGCGTCGCCGCGAGATCCGATACGGTTCCGCCCAGCAGATTGCCGAATCCATCGTGTCCTAGCGATGGAACGGGGGAACCATCGGCGTTCACGTCTTGCGTGCGCGCTGTGGGGCGAATCCAGCCAAAGGATGCCTGGTAGCGCGGACCTTGCCCGCGCGAGCCCGTCAGCTAACCCCGTAGGCAGCACACAAGGGGGATTGGTCCAGCTGAAACGGGTGGCTCTGGCAGTGCTTGGCGTGCTCGGCGTCTTCGCCGGCATGAGCGTGCCCGCGGCCGCGACCACCGGCGGCGCGATGGCCAGCGACCCGAAGCCGCTCCCGCTCGTGACCGAGATCTCCTGCGCGGCGCGCTGCGACTCGCTGGACGCCGTCGCACCGGGCAGCCTGCTGCGGGTGCGCGGCACCGCGATGCGCGAGGTCCGCAAGATCGTCTTCCTGGGCGCGCGCGGCGGGGCGGACGACGTCGTCGCGCCGGCCCTGCGCTCGCGTGTCAAGAGCGTCGATGTGCTCGTGCCCGAGACCGCGTTGAGCGGGCCGCTGATGGCGGTCAACGGCGACGGCGGGCAGTCCGTCCCGAGCCGCGCCGCGGTGTCCGTCCAGCGCGCGAAGGCCGGCGCCGCCGGGCTCGACGTGCGCGTCGTCGGCAAGCAGGTCTTCGTCGGCGCCGCGCGGCTCGCGCGCGTCGACCTGCTCGCGCGCCAGTCGATGGCCGTGGCCGTCGCGCTCGTGCGCCTCAGCGACGGCGTCGTCGTGCAGGGCTGGCCGCTGGGCCTGCTGGCGCCGGGCGTCGTGAAGACCGTCACCTGGGACGGGACGATCGGCGGCGTGTCGCAGCCCATCGGCCGCTACGAGTTCCGCGTCTTCAACCAGGCCGCGGGCGCGCAGGCCGCGCAGACGCCCGCCGCGCTGGCGACCGGGTCGTTCGACCTCGTCGACCACAAGTTCCCGGTTCGGGGCAAGCACAACTACGGCGAGGGCATGGCCGCGTTCGGCGCCGGCCGCAACGGTCACACCCATCAGGGCCACGACGTCTTCGCCGCCTGCGGCACGCCGCTCGTCGCGGCGCGCGGCGGGGTCGTCAAGCTCAACCAGAACGAGGCCAACGCCGGCAACTACCTCGTCATCGACGGCGCCGGCACGGACATCGACTACGCGTACATGCACATGGTCGCGCGCTCGCCGTTGAAGAAGGGCGCCACGGTGCTGACCGGCCAGGTCATCGGCCAGGTCGGCGACACGGGCGACGCCGTCGGCTGCCACCTGCATTTCGAGATGTGGGGCGCGCCCGGCTGGTACACGGGCGGCGCGCCGATGGACCCGCTGCCGTTCCTGAAGGCCTGGGACGTCTACAGCTGACGCGGCAGCGCGCACTGCTCGCGGCCGCCGCTGAAGCCGGCGACGAGCGCTTGCGTGTTCGCGCGCAGCGAGCCGATGTAGGTCGCGCCCGGCGAGCCCTCCGCTCCGAGCGTGTCGGCGTACAACGCCGGCCCGACGCGCGCACCGGCGTCGCGGGCGATCGCGCGCGTGAGCTTCGGGTTCACCGAGCTCTCGGGGAAGATCGTCGCGACGCCCGCGGAGCGGATCGTCCGGACGAGCCGCGCCACCTCCCCCGCCGACGCCTGTGCCTGCGTCGAGTTCGCCGGGATGACCGTGCCGATGACCTCGATGCCGTAGCGGTCCGCGTAGTAGCCGAGCGCGTCGTGGTCGGTGACGAGCTTGCGCTCGCTTGCGGGGATGCGCCGCATGCAGCCGGCGATCGCGCTGTCCAGCGCGCGTAGCCGCGCGAGGGTGCGCGTGGCGTTGGCGTCGTAGGTCGCACGGCCGGCGGGGTCGGCCGCGCTCAGCGCGTCGCGGATGCGCTGCACCGCGGCGACGGCGTTGCGCGGGTCCTGCCACCAGTGCGGGTCGATGCCGCCGGCGTCGCGGCGCGGCGCGGGCAGGTCGTCGAGGATCGTGATCGTCCGGGCGTCCGAGCCGGCGTTGGCCAGGACGTCGCCGAGCCACGCGTCGAGGTCGCCGCCCGAGCGCAGCACGACCTCGGCCCCCGTCACGGCCTTGACGTCGCTCGGCCGCGGCTCGTAGGCATGCGGGTCGGAGCTCGGCTCGAGGATCTGGCGGACGCCGGCGCGCGAGCCGGCGACCGCGCGTGCGAGGTCGCCGAGCTGGGTGGTCGTCGCGGCGACGGTGATCGCGCCCGGCGCGGCGTCGTCACCCCCGCAGGAGGCGAGGGCCGCGACCGCTAGCGCGGCCGCGAGGACGGCGAGCGGCCTGCAGGAGAGGATCACGGAGACCCAGCCTAACAGGAACCATTCTCATTTAGGCGCCCAGCCGCCGCGGGGTGCGGGACGGCGACGAGCGCCGGGCGCGTCAGCGCGCGGGCACCGCGTCCGGGTCGTGGTCGGGCGCGTCCTGCTTTCCCGTGCGGGGGCCCGCCGAGCGTGAGCTCGTGTCGTCGCCGCCGACGGCGACGGCGGCCTTGGCCGTCACGAGGTGATAGAGGATCAGGACCTGCACGATCGCCAGCGACTCGGAGCGGTGGACCTCCTCGCCGACCGTGAACTCCCCCAGGCGATCGGTGCGCAGGTGGCTCGCGAAGTGCATCTTCTCCCAGATGGCCTCTTCGATCGCCTCGCCGCGCTCGCGATCGACGTTGCCCGGGATGAACAGGCACGTCTCGTTGGCCTTCTCCTCGAGCGTGATGCCGTCCTCGCGGTCCTCGTCGACGATGCCCGAGAAGTCCGGGTGCGCCAGGCCCTTGCGCAGCATGAGCACCGCGTCGAGGTGGTCGTAGTCGCCGGCCACGTTCTCGCGGAAGGAGATGACGATGTCGCCGCGGCCCTGCTGCGGGCGGATGAACGCCTCGGAGTCCGGCTCGCGCTTCTCGAGGTCGTCGAGCACGCCTTGGCGCGTGTAGCCGCGCTTGCTCGTGTCGCGCTTGATCTTCCACTCGCGGCGCAGCTCCTCCGGCGGCGCGAGGTAGACGCGCACGTCGTAGGTCGCGGCGAGCTCCTGCGTGTGGTAGCCGAGCAGCCCCTCGATCACCGCGAAGCGCTTGGGCATGACGTATTGCGGCGGCCCGAACGTCCCGTCCGCGTGCTTGTAGACCGGCTTCAGGATCGGCTCACCGTTGCGCAGGTGCATGAGGTGCTGCGCGATGATGTCCATGTAGTTGCAGTCGGGGTTGAGGGGCGTGAGGCCCACTTCCGCCCGCTGCGTCCGGTCGTACTTGTGGTAGTCGTCCATCCCGATGTGGGTGACGTTCTCCCGGCCGAGGATCTCGACAAGGCCCTTCGTGATGGTCGTCTTCCCGGTCGCCGAGTCGCCGACGACGCCGAGGATGATGGGGCGCGCCATGTATTCCTCTCCCTATCTGAGTCGCGGCCGAGGCGGGAAAGATACCGCCCGCTCGGCAAAGGCGGCATGCGGGTCCGCTCAGCTTCGCCGAAGCGCAGCCGGCAGCGGCCGCGCCACCCACCACAGCGCTCCGAGCAAGGCGATCGAGCCGAGCAGCGCGAGTGGGATCCCGACGCCACCAAGCTGGCGCACGATGCCCGCCTGCCAGGGAGCGAGGTAGCGGCGGTAGTCGTCGTCGCGAGCCGCCGGATCGCCCGCCGCGTCGACGGAGTTTCGCGTCAGGTGCGGCAGCTCGCGGACCTGGCGGACGATCTGCGGACCGTCGGCTCGGGGGTCGCGGTCGAGGAGCTGCGCGCCCGCCGGCGCGATCACCGCGGGCAGAGACAGCAGGAACCCGAGCGCGAATAGGCCGCCGGCTGCGCGCATCCGCGTGGCGTGGTCGCCGATCCACGGCCCGAGCGCGACGAGCAGGACGGCGACGCCGGGGATCACGAGCCGCGGCCCCCAGCTCCAGCCGCCCATCCACGAGTGCCACGTCGCGGCGAGGACGAAGCTCGCGGCGAACAGCGCGACGAGCAGGATCGCGATCGCGCGGCGCGTGCGCCACAGGCCGACGAGGGCGAGCGGGACGAGCACGAGCGCCGGCGCGAACAGCAGCAGCGACTTCTCGGGCGAGAGCAGCAGGCCGCCGGCGCCTTCGAGCAGCGGGGTCGTGAAGCCGGGGTCGACGGGCGGGTTGTAGCCGAACTCGAGCGGGTCGCCGAAGCGGGCGAGGTTGTAGGCGACGGTGATCGCGGCCGCGATCGCCAGCGGTGCGAGCGTGGGAAGGATCGCGCGCAGCGCCGCGACGGCGCCCGCGGGGGCGTGGCCCGCCGGCGCGGGCGCTCCCTTCGCCCTCGCGGCGAGGAACGCCCACAGCAGCGGCACGAAGACCGCGGACTGCGGGCGCGCGAGCACCGCGAGCGCGAGCGCGAGCGCGGCTTGGCGCTCGCGTCCCGCGAGCGCGCGCTCGATCATCACCACGAGGCCGAGCGCGACGAGCGGCTCGGTGAAGAAGTCGCGGCCGTAGGGCAGCAGGTACGTGCCGAGCACCGTGCCGGCGGCCACGAGGGCTGCCGCCGCGCGCGGCGCGCCGAGCCGCCGCCCGAGCAGATAGAGCGCCGCGGTCAGCGCGCCCGCGACGAGCGGCATGAGCGAGGCGGCGACCGCGGCTTCGAGCAGATCGACCCGCCCCGTGACCGCGCCGATCGGCTGCACGAGCGCGACGGGGACGACGGACAGCAGCGGCAGCAGAAGGCCGTACTTCGAGTAGAACCGGCCGTCGTCGCCGGGCACGCCGAGCGCCGGCGGGACGTCCAGCGAGCCGTGATGGACGAGCGACTGGGCCACCGCGAGCATCGAGCTGCCGTCGAGGACGGTGACCTGCGCCTGGCCGACGAGCAGCAGGAACAGCGTCGCCGCGGCGCCAAGTCTCAGCGCGAGCGTGCGGTCCTCGCGCGTCGATGCCATGGCGGCCGAATGTACTTGACGCCTTGCCGGCGCGATGGCTTGGAGCCGAGTGCAGTTGAATGGCGCGATCGGCGTTTCCTTTCTCATCCCCGCCTACAACGAGGCGGCCACGATCATCGAGGTGCTCGAGCGCATCACGGCCCTGGACCTCGACGCCGAGATCATCGTCGTCGACGACGGGTCGGCGGACGACACCGCCGCGCTCGTCGAGGCGTTCGCGGCCGGCCACGACCAGGTCGTGCTCATCCGCCAGCCCAACAAGGGCAAGGGCTCGGCCGTGCGCCTGGCGGCGACGCGCATGACCAAGGAGATCGCGGTCATCCAGGACGCCGATATGGAGTACGACCCGGCGGACGTCGTCAAGCTCATCGAGCCGATCCAGCGCGGCGTAGCCGACGTCGTGTACGGCTCGCGGCTGAGCGGCGGCGCGCCGCAGCGCGCCTACATGTTCTGGCATCTCATGGGCAACCGCTTCCTCTCGCTGCTCGCCGGGCTGCTGTTCAACACGACGCTCAGCGACATGGAGACCGGCTACAAGGCGTTTCGCTCCGACGTGCTGCGCTCGTTGCGCCTGACGCAGGACGACTTCGCGATCGAGCCGGAGATCACCGGCGAGGTCTGCCGCCGCGGCCTGCGCATCTACGAGATGCCGATCGCCTACTACGGCCGGACCTACGCGGAAGGGAAGAACATCACGTGGCGCGACGGCTTCAAGGCCGTGCGCGTCCTGTTCCAGGTCCGGCTGCGGCGGCGGTGACCGCGAAGCGCAACGCCCGGCCGCTCCTGCTCCTCGCGGGGCTCGTCGTGACGCTCGCCGGCATGGCGCTCGCGCTCGACGGCGTGGCGCTGTCGGACTCGGCCGACGCCCTGGCGGAGAGCAACCTCTGGTGGCTGATCCCGTCGTTCGCGGTGTTCGTCGCCGGGGTCGGGCTGCGCGGGCTGCGCTGGTGGGCGCTCTTTCACCCCGACAAGCGCCCGCCGCTGGTCGAGGTCACGCGCGCGCTGCTCGTCGGCTACTTCTTCAACAACATATTGCCGATGCGCGCCGGCGAGGCCGCGCGCGTGATCTCGCTGCACGGCCGCACGCAGACGTCGCGCGCGGAGACGCTCGGCACGGTCGTCGCGGAGCGCGTCTTCGACCTGCTCGCGCTGCTGGCGATCCTCTTCGTCGCCTACCCGTGGCTGCCCGAGCTGTCGTGGATCCGCGCCGCGGTGATCTTCGCGGGGGTCGTGATCGCGGCGGTCGCCGTGCTCGTCTTCGTGCTCGTGCGCTGGGAGGACCGGGCGATCCACTGGCTGCTCTCCCCCTTGCGGCGCATCCGCCGCGACGGCTTCGCCGAGCGCGTCGAGCTCGCGGCGATCAACGCGACGCGCGGCATGCGCGCGATTCGCGATCCGCGCGTCGCGCTCGGGGCGCTCGCGCTGACGGTCGCGTCGTGGGTCGTGCTGAGCTTCTCGTACTGGATCCTCATGCAGGGGTTCTCACTCGACCTGCCGTTCTCGGCGGGGCTGCTCGTGACCGTGACCATCAACATGGGGCTGATCCTGCCGTCGTCGCCGGCGGCGCTCGGCGTGTTCGAGGCGGCGACGGTCATCGCGCTGAAGGCCTTCGGCGTCGACCAAGCCGAGGCGCTGTCCTATGCGCTCGTCCTGCACCTGCTGAACCTCATCCCGTTTCTCGCCGTCGGCGCCGGGCTGCTGGGCCCCGCGGCGCTGCGGCGCCGCAGGCGGTGAGCCCGGTACGCCATCATCGTGGGATGGCCGACGCACTGAAACCGCCGCCCACGACGCTCGCCGAAGCTACCGGTGGGCCGCTCGGCATGGCCGAGACGGCGCTGCCCGCGGTCGCCTTCGTCGTGACGTACACGGCGTCGGGCTCGAACACGAACGTCTCGGCGGCGGTCGCCGTCGGGCTCGCGCTGGCCCTGACCGTCGCGCGGCTCGTCAAGCGCGAGTCGCCGCGCCACGCGCTGTCCGGGCTGTTCGGCATCGCGCTGGCGGCGTTCATCGCGGCCAAGAGCGGCAAGGCCGAGAACTTCTTCCTTCCCGGGCTGCTGCTCAACGCGGCCTACGCGTCCGCGTTCATCATCTCGATCGCGGCGCGCTGGCCGCTCGTCGGGGTCGTCGTGACGAAGCTCGACGGCGAAGGCAACGAGTGGCGCGACGACCCGGTGCGCATGCGGGCGTTCCGGCGCGCGACGCTGCTGTGGGCCGGGATGTTCCTGGCCCGCTTGGTCGTGCAGCTGCCGCTGTATCTCGCGAGCGCGGTCGTGGCGCTCGGCGTGGCTCGCACGGCGATGGGGATCCCGCTGTTCGCGCTGTGCCTGTGGCTGTCGTGGCTGCTCGTGCGCGGCGTGCGAGCGCCTGCGGCGCCGCCCGCCGAAGCCCGGTCCTAGCGCGCCTGTAGCTCGACCTCCGCGGCGCGGCGCGAGCAGGATCGTGAGGCCCTTGCGCGGGTCTCGCGGCGACGCGCGCGACTCGCGCAGCGCGAGCGCCGACCAGGTCGTGCCGGCGTCGAGCTCGGGCGCCAGCTCGGCGGCGATCTCGCGCGGGACCCAGCCGAGCTGCTCGAGGCCGCCGGCGAGGTGGACGGCGATCGCGTTCGGGTCGTGCTCGTTGGCGGGGTCGCGGCGCAGGTCGAGCGGGCGGCCGGGCGCGGCGTCGTCTGACTGCAGCGCCGCGTCGTGATGGCGCGCCGCTCCCGCGACGCCGGCGACGACGAGCCCGCGCGCGGCGAGCTCGGGCGCGTCGCGCGCCAGGTAGCGGCCGTCCTCGTCGACGAGCCCGTAGCCGCTCAGCCAGACGATCGACCCGTCGTCGGGGTACCAGTAGCGCTCCTCGAACGTCGCTTGCACCTTCACCCAATCGAGCCTACTGTCGAGCCACCGACGACCGGCAAAGGGGGAACCATGGCTGCTCAGAGCGCTGCGACGACTGTCTGGAAGGGCGGGCTGGCACACGGAGAGGGCACGACGTCCGTGGAGAGCGGGGCGTTCGGCCCGGTCGACGTCACGTGGGCGTCGCGGACGGCGCGCTCGGCGGGCAAGACGAGCCCCGAGGAGCTGCTCGCCGCCGCGCATGCGTCGTGCTATTGCATGGCGCTGTCGCACGAGCTGGGCGAGGCGGGCACGCCGCCCGAGCAGCTCGAAGCGACGGCGACCGTCGACTTCGTGCCCGGCGAGGGCGTGAAGTCCTCGCACATCGTCGTCACCGGCACGGTCGAGGGCATCGACCAGGACACGTTCGCGGCTGCCGCCGCCGCGGCGGGCGAGGGCTGCCCGATCTCGGGCGCGCTGAAGGGCAACATCGAGATCACGGTCGACGCGACGCTGCAGTCCTGAGCGTTTGACGCACGCGCCCGCTTGACGGCGGCGTCTTGTGGGGATGTACGAGGCATGTCTTCTCGCGCTCGCTGCTCGCTGCTCGCTGTCGCCCTCACGCTCGCCGCCGCCCCCGCGGCCTCGGCGGCCGCTCCGTCGTCCGGCCCCGCGACCTCGACGGGTCGCGGCGGCGCCGTCGCCACCGTCGACCGGCTCGCGACGCAAGCCGCGATCGCGACGCTGCGCCGCGGCGGCAACGCCACCGATGCCGCGGTCACCGCGGCGGCCGTCCTCGGCGTGACCGAGCCGTTCTCGTGCGGGATCGGCGGCGGCGGGTTCATGCTGTCCTACGACCGGGCCGGTCGCCGGGTCACGACGCTCGATCACCGCGAGACGGCGCCGGCCGCGATGGGGCCGGAGTCGTTCATGGAGAACGGCAAGGCGCTGCCGTTCAACGACGCGCGCTACAGCGGCCTGTCGGTCGGCGTGCCGGGCACGGTCCGCGGCTGGGCGGCGGCGCTGCGCCGCGACGGGACGATCTCGCTCGCCGACGCGCTGAAGCCCGCGATCAAGGTCGCCCGCGACGGCTTCGTCGTCGACCAGACGTTCTTCGACCAGGTCAAGGGGAACGCCGACTACTTCGACGACGTGCCGGCGAGCGCGGCGCTGTACCTCGACCCCGACGGCACCCCGCGCGACGTCGGGACGACCCTGCGCAATCCCGATCTCGCGCGGACGTACGAGCTGATCGCCCGGAAGGGCACGCGGGGCTTCTACCGCGGGCCGCTCGCCAACGCGATCGTGAGCACCGTGCGCCGGCCGCCGATCGCCCCGGGCGCGAACCACGCATGGCGGCCGGGGGTCATGGTCAAGCAGGATCTGCGCGACTACGACCATGTGCGGCGCGCCCCCACGCTCGTGCGCTACCGCGGCCTCGAGGTCTACGGCCAGGCGCCGGTCTCCAGCGGCGGCACGACCGTCGGCGAGGCGCTGAACATCCTCGAGGGCTTCCCGCTGGGCGCGCTGCCGCGCGACGAGCAGATCCACCGCCGGCTCGAGGCGTCGCGCCTGGCGTTCGCGGACCGCGGCGCCTATCTCGCCGATCCGATGTACTTCGTCGTGCCGCTGCGCGGGCTGCTCTCGGACGGGTTCGCCGAGACGCGCCGTGCCCTGATCGGCCCCCGCGCGGCGACGAGCCCCGTCAAGGCCGGCGACCCGCTTCCGTTCAACGGGGCCGGCAGCGGCGCGCGGGCCGCGTCGGTCAGCGAGACGCGGGCGGGCTCCACGACGCACCTGTCGGTCACCGACCGCGAGGGCAACGTCGTCTCGTACACGTTCACGATCGAGTCGACGGGCGGCGCTGGGCTGGTCGTTCCCGGCTACGGCTTCTTGCTCAACAACGAGCTGACGGACTTCAACTTCGACTCGACGACGCACCCCAACCGCGTGCAGCCGGGCAAGCGCCCGCGCAGCTCGATCAGCCCGACGATCGTGGTGCGCGACGACAAGCCCTGGTTCACCGTCGGCACGCCGGGCGGGTCGACGATCATCACGACGGTGCTGCAGCTGCTCACCGACCGCATCGACACGCGGATGACGCTGCCGCAAGCGATCGCAGCGCCGCGCTCGGGTCAGCGCAACAACGTCAACGCGGACGCCGAGGCGGCGTTCCTGCAGACGCCGGAGGCGGCGCTCCTGCGGGCGCGCGGCCACACGTTCGCCAACCCGGCCGAGATCGGCGCGGCCAACGGGATCGAGTTCAAGCCCGACGGCCGCGTCACCGCGGCGGCCGAGCCGGTGCGCCGCGGCGGCGGCAGCGCGATGGTCGTGCGGCCGTAGCGGCGCCGCGCGGTAATCGCGACCGCTGTCGGGCCGTGCGGACGGCACCGGCTGGGCGAGCGCGACGGCCGACGCCCTGACTGCCTCCGCGAGCTCGACCACGCGGGGGCCCATCGACCGGGGTGATCGCGCGGTCGACCTCCCGATGCGGTGTCAGTCCACGGCATGCTCCACGCACAGCAGCCGGAGCGCGCGACCAGGGTCGGTGGGCACCACGAGCGCGGTCAGCGACGCGGCTCCCACCCTGCGCGCGCGCTCGACGCACGCGTCTCTGGACGCGCGGTCGTCCCCGCGCCGGCCCGGCACCTCAGCGAGAACGAACAGGGCGCGTCGTTCGCCCGTCAGCGATGGTACGTCAGTCCGTCCTCGGACGGCAGCGGCGACCACGCGGCCTTGGTCGCCATCGAGCCGACGCGCTGCTGCACGCGCCGCGGCACGTCGAGGATGGCTACGGACGCGTCGAGCCAGCCCGAAGCGCGATCGCGTTCCAATCGTTCGAGCAGCATGTGGATACCGCGGTGCAGCTTCTGACGCGGCGGCTTGATGCGGGTGTCGCCGTTGGCCCGGGCATCGATCCAGTCATCCAGCTCGTGGAATCGCTCGGGCGGCAGCACGCGAATCCGTCGGCCGTCGAGATCGCGGCCGGCGTAGACGACTTCGAGCTGGTCATGCAGGTACTCGAGGAAGATGTCGATCTCGTCCGAGCCGTCGAGATTCTGTGCCTCGTTGAGCACCGAACGGCGCCGCAGGAACTGCGCGAGCTGAGCGGCGAACGGCAGCAGGGAGCGCATGGTCTCCAGTTGTGCGACTCCGACGATCCACGGGAGCGGGCCGGGCGTCGCCAACCCTGCATCGCGAAGCGCCCACGACGCCGGCGCGCAGCCCGAGAGATCGTCGAGCGTCGCCGTGATCGGCAGGATCTCAGCGGCGGACACGTCCGGGATCTCCACGGGGTTCGCCCGAGGCCCACCCGGACCAGACCAGAACCGCACGCGGTCGCGCTGCGCGCGCAGCCCGGTACGCGCATCGTCGTGCTGGCGCATCGATTCGGTAACGATGTCGCCGAGCGCGCCGGCGAACCCGTTCGCATCCTCGGCGAGCACGTCGATCCTCGTCGGGGCGCTCTTGCCTGGATCACGATGGCCGTCCGGTCGATGACGACGAGCCCATCGATCTCGCCATGCAGCGCCTTGCCGTCCGGCCGGGAAATCGCGAAGTGCAGATCGGTCGCGACGTGATCGGGCCGCAGCAACTCGCGCATCGGCGTTGTCGCTCGGGCCTCGATCAGCGCGCCGCGGATCCTGAGGAAGCGCTGGTGCACGGCCTTGTCGCCGCGTCCGATCGGGAGCCGCGGATTGAGAACCGCCGCGAGCGTATGCCGCAGGCCGCGGAGCACCATCGCGGGAGCCGGCGCGAGATATGAACCGGATCCGTCGCTGAGGAGGGGCCGATGACGGATCGCGGTTGGCAGCGCAGGCCACGTTCGCACGGGCTGACCGAACGGATTGGCGATGAGATCGCAGAACGACGCGGCGGCTGGCACGGCGACCTCCGCGCACGCAGCCAGCGACGCCGCCGAGAACGCCAAGCGATCTCCGATTCCCGTCGCGCGCTTCTCGGGCGAACGGGCAACCTCCCAATCGAGGCAGGCCTCCAAGGTCATCCGGGCGATCGCGGCCACGAGGCGCTCGGCGTCATCCACATCGAACTGGAGCGTGCGGCGCATCCAGCTCGTGATCTCCGCGTCGGTGAACATCGCTCGCAGGAGCAACCGAGCTTGCTCGTCGGATTCGTTGATCGGCACGAAGATGTACCGGAGTACGAAGCGCGAGTGGAGTTCGCTGAGCGCGTCCAGGGCCGAGCGATCCCAGTAGCCGGAGAGGGCGGTGTTTGCGCGCTCCGCCACCGCGCGCAGATGCGGCAGCGCTTCGGCGACGGTCTCCCCGAGCTCGAACTTCGGCATCCGGGCTTCGGGGCTGCGCGAAGGCCGTTCGAGCAGGATCATCGCCGCGTACTCCAGCGCCGCAACCGAGTCGAGGAAGAAGTCCTGATCGGCGAGCGGCAGATCCTGATTGGCCCCGTAAGCCCGCATCATGGCGCCCATCACGTCGAACGCGTCGTGTCCGGCGAACAGCGCGCGAAGCCTCCGTACGTGGCTCGGGAGGCGCTGCAGCCAGCGAGCTTCGTCCTCCCGGGCTGCTCGGCGGAGGTCGTCGTCGTCGACGGGTCCGGGGACGATCTGCACCGAGTGGCCGGTGCGACGAAGTCGTGCGATGTCCTCGACACCGGCCGGCCCGCGCGCGATCACGGCGGGCTCGGCTGGACTACCTCGGCGACGCGGCTTGCGCTTCGCCATGGGGTCCGGGTCGGGTTACTCCCACTCGATCGTGCCGGGCGGCTTGGACGTGATGTCCAGGACGACCCGGTTGACGTCGCGCAGCTCGTTGATCATGCGCGACGCGATCTGCTCGAGGAGGTCGTAGGGCAGGCGCGCCCAGTCGGCCGTCATCGCGTCGTCGGAGGTGACAGCGCGGATCACGACGACCGAGCCGTACGTGCGCTCGTCGCCCTGGACGCCGACCGTGCGGATGTCCGGCAGGACGCAGAAGGACTGCCACAGGTCGCGGTACAGCCCGGCGTTGCGGATCTCGTCCTGGAGGATGTAGTCGCACTCGCGCAGGAGGTCCAGGCGCTCCTTCGTCGCCTCGCCGCCGACGATCCGGATCGCGAGGCCGGGCCCCGGGAACGGCTGGCGCCAGACGAGCCGCTCGGGCAGGCCGAGCTCGGCGCCGACCGCGCGCACCTCGTCCTTGAACAGCGCGCGCAGCGGCTCGACGAGCTCGAACTGCAGATCCTCCGGGAGGCCGCCGACGTTGTGGTGGGACTTGATCGTCGCCGCGCCCGTGCCGCCGCCGGACTCGATGACGTCGGAGTACAGCGTGCCCTGGACGAGGTACTTCGCGTCGCCGAGCTTCGCGGCCTCCTCCTCGAAGACGCGGATGAACTCGGCGCCGATCGCCTTGCGCTTGAGCTCGGGGTCGCTCATGCCCTTCAGCCGCGCGAGGAAGCGATCCTCCGCGTCGACCGCGATCAGCGGGACCTTGAAGTAGTCGCGAAACGCGGCGACGACCTGCTCGCCCTCGTTCTTGCGCATGAGGCCGTGGTCGACGAAGACGCACGTCAGCTGATCGCCGATCGCGCGGTGCACGAGCAGCGCGGCGACGCTGGAGTCGACGCCACCGGACAGCCCGCAGATGACCTTCCCGCCGCCCACCTGGGCGCGGATCGCCGCGATCTGCGCGGACACGATGCTCTCCGGGCTCCACGACCCGTCGGCGCCGCAGATCTCGAGCAGGAAGCGCTCGAGGATCGTCTGGCCGTACGGCGTGTGGGCGACCTCGGGATGAAACTGGATCCCGTAGATGTCGCGCTCGAGGTTCTCGATCGCGGCGACCGGCGACGCGGTCGACGACGCCAGCGCGGTGAAGCCCGCGGGCGCCGTGTAGACGGTGTCGCGGTGCGACATCCAGCACGTCTGCTCCACGGGCAGGCCCGCGAACAGGCGACCCGGCTCGCGCACCGTGAGCTCCGAGCGGCCGAACTCGCCGATCTCGGCGCCCTCGACCTTCGCCCCGAGCCCGAGCGCGATGAGCTGCATCCCGTAGCAGATCCCCAGCACCGGGATGCCGAGCTCGAGCAGCTCCTTGTCCAGCCGCGGCGCGCCCGGCGCGTACACGGACGCCGGCCCGCCGGACAGGATCAGGCCCTTGGGCTTGCGCTTGCGGACCTCCTCGACCCCGACGTGGTGGGGCAGCAGCTCGCTGAACACGCCGAGCTCGCGCACGCGGCGCGCGATGAGCTGCGAGTACTGCCCGCCGTAGTCGAGCACGACGACCTCGTCGACCCGCCGCGGCGCGTGGATGTCGAGGACGTCCTCCTCGACGAGCTCTGCCGCGGCGTTCGCCGACGTGACGAGGCCGTCGCTCATCGGCGCACCGCTTCCGCGCGCGGCATGGCGGGGGAGCGGAGCGCCGGATGGCTCATGCGTCGGTGAGGGCCGGTTCCTTGTGGACGCCGTTGCCGTTGCTCGGCTCCGGCGCTGGCGCCGCCGCGCCGCGGGAGCCCATCCCGACGCCCTGCGCGGTCTGCAGCTGCTTGCCCTCGGTCTGCAGCGCCGGCGCGATCATCAGCTCGGCGCGGTTGAACTCCGCGATGTCCTTGTAGCCACAGGTGGCCATCGAGGTGCGCAACCCGCCCATGAGGTTGAACGTGCCGTCGTTCTGATGGGCGGGGCCGGTGACGATCTCCTCCAGCGTGCCGTTCTGGACGGTCCGCACGCGCGCGCCGCGAGGGAGCGTCGGGTGGAACGTCGCCATGCCCCAGTGGTAGCCGCGACCCGGAGCCTCGTAGGCGCGGGCGAGCGGCGAGCCGACCATCACGGCGTCCGCGCCGCAGGCGATCGCCTTCGAGACGTCGCCGCCGTTGCGCATGCCGCCGTCGGCGATGACCTGGACGTACTCCCCGGTCTCGAGCATGTGCTGCGAGCGGGCGCCCGCGACGTCGGCGATCGCCGTCGCCTGCGGGACGCCGATGCCGAGCACGCCGCGCGTCGTGCACGCCGCGCCGGGGCCGACGCCGACGAGCACGCCGGCCGCCCCCGTGCGCATGAGGTGCAGGGCGGTGTGGTAGCTCGCGCAGCCGCCGACGACGACCGGCAGCGGGACCTCGCGGGCGAACTCCTTGAGGTTCAGCGGCGGGCGTTCCTCGTCGTTCGAGACATGCTCGGCCGAGACGACGGTGCCCTGGATGACGAGGATGTCGAGGCCGGCCTCGAGCGCGAGCTCGTAGTACTTGCGCACGCGCTGCGGCGTGAGCGAGGCGGCGACGACGACGCCCATGTCCTTGATCTCGCGGATGCGCTGCGTGATCAGGGCAGGGTCGATCGCCCGCTGGTAGATCTCCTGCATCTCGCGCGTAGCCGTGTCCTTCGGCAGGTGCGCGATGCGCTCGAGCTGCTCGTCGGCGTCCTCATAGCGCGTGAAGATGCCCTCGAGGTTCAGGACAGCCAGGCCGCCGAGCTTGCCGATGATGCCCGCCGTCTTCGGCGAGACGACGCCGTCCATCGCGGACGCCAGCAGCGGCAGATCGAAGCGGTAGTCGCCGAGCTTCCACGAGATGTCCACGTCGTCGGGGTCGCGTGTGCGCCGCGAGGGCACGATCGCGATGTCGTCGAATCCATAGGCGCGGCGAGCCTTCTTCCCGCGACCGATCTCAATCTCCATTTATGCATCCTAAGCCGGAGGGCGGACAAGAAGACCCCGCTGGGACGGGGTCTCGGGGAACAAAATGCGCACGTTGCGGGCATCGCCCGGCACGCATGTTCGAGCTTAGCAGCGGGTTTATGTCACCCGGCCACGAGGCTGCCCTGCGGCTATGAATGGACGGGAGGGCCGGGCGCGCCGGCCCTCCCGCGAGCGACTACCCCCGCAGCTTGATCGCTCCGTGGCCCGCCCTGCCCGCTCCCGCCGTCTCGCGGGTCGGGGGCGGCGCCCCCGGCTTGAACGCCGCCGAATACGCCGGCGGGCGCGCGTGGAGCTTGATCGAGCCGTGGCCGACCGGGCCGCTGTGTGCGACGACGCCGCCCGTGGCGGCCGGACCCGGCGCCGGAGCCGACGGCGGCGCGCCGGAGCTCAGCTGGACCTTGCCCATCGCCGTGACCGGCGAGAAGTAGACGGTTGGAACGAGAACGCTGCGAAACACCATGGGGCCCCCTTGAGCCGATGTCGACCTGAACGGTACGTGTCGACGATCGCGGCGGTCCTCCCAGCGGACCCAGGACTCGGCTCCCGCCGCCCCGTCGGCGCGACGGTACTCCTGACGCGCGCGAAGAGCAATGGTCGTGCGCCAACTTCTTGAGGCTAGAGCTCGAGGTGGTCGAGGTAGACCACCCGCGGCAGCTTCGGCAGCCGCCCGACGATCGCGATGTCGGTGCTGCCGGGGTCGGCGTCCAGCCACTCGGTCTCCTCGATCGTCACCCGCCAGTCCGGCCCCTCGCCCGGCCGGCGCGCCGCGACGACCTCGGGCAGCTCGAGCTGCCCGACCCAGGCCGCGGTCAGCGACGGCGTGTCGAAGCCCTCGATCGCGAGCGGGACCTCGGCGACGGTCTCCCAGCCCAGATCCGTCGCGATCGCCGCGATGCGGCGCTGCAACCGCGCCTCGACGCGGCGGTTCGCGCCGACGATCGCGCGAATCGCCTGCAGCCCGCCGGCCGTCGTCGTGTCGACGTTGGCGAGCGCGTCGGCAGCGCCGCGGTAACCGACAGGCCCGCTCAGCACCACGCGCGCGAGGCCGTCGTCGGGGCGCGTCAGCGTCGCCGTGCGCTCGAGCGGGATCTGGACGTAGTCGCAGCGCACGACCGGCGACAGGTGCTTGCCGGGGTCGGACTCCGGCTGGTAGCGCGCGACGACGAGCCGCACGAACGGCCAGATCGCGTCGCCGGGATCGATCGCGATGTCCGCGAACCACAGCCTGCGCGCGGGGTCGTACTCGGGGCGGTAGCCGAGCACGCCCGCGACGGGCGCGCGCGGCAGGTCGACGAGCGGCAGCTGCGCGACGGGTCGCACGGGCCGCGCGGGCAGCTCGCGCCCGAGGATCGCGAAGAGCTGGTCGAGCTCGACGGAGATCGCGCGCCGCGGCGGGCCGCCGCCGTGCCAGACCGGGTCGGCGCCCCATTGGCTCGCCGACTCGCCGGCCGGCGGCGTGTCGCCGAGCTCGCCGACGACGACGCCGAGCAGCTCGCCGTCGCCCGAGGAGTACCACGGGCGGTCGAGGTAGATTCGCACGCCCGCGCGGCGCCGGCGGCGCAGGCCGAACGGCTGCTCGGGCTCGGTCTCCTCCTCCCAGCGGAACATCGGCAGCACCTGCCGAACCACGGGCTTCGCGGGCCGTGCCGAGCTCGGGATCGAGACGCGCTTGACCGGGCCGACGACGCTGCGGTCGTCGGGGCTCGCCAGCAGCGCCGGGTGGAAGTACTCGCGGAAGCGCGTCGTCGCGCGGCAGCGGTAGTCGACGACGCGGTGGCGCGTGTCGCCGAACTCGTGGCGCGCGAGGTGCTTGCGGATGTCGCCGATCGGGCCGCCCTTCAGCAGCTCGTCCTTGTCGCCGAGCAGCGCGATGTCCTCAAACGCCTCGATCGGCACCGTGCACGCGACCGCGTGGCGCTCGGGCGGGTCGACATCGTCCGGGCCCGGCTGCGCGACGTCGTCCTCCTGCTGGGCCCACGTCGCCTCGACCTCGATGCGCTCGGTGCTCGGCCCGTGGACGTCGAGCGCCGCCCACAGCGTCGCGCCGGTGTCGGCGTCGCCGCGGCGCGGGCCGAGCGTCAGGAAGCGCGCGGCCGCGAGCGGCTTGGGCACGGCGTGGACGAAGACGAGCTCCTCGCTCGGGGTCAGCGCCCACAGCCAGCCGTCGGCGGCGGCCTCGCGCAGGACCGGGTCGTTGCGGATCTCCTCGGGCAGCCCGCGCCAGAAGCCGAACTGGTCGACCTTGTCGCGCTGCAGGCTGCTCGACAGGCGCACGCGCAGCATGTCGGCGGGCGGCAGCGAGACGTTGATCGTGCGGCCGTCGAGATCGGCGCCGAGCGGGCGGCCCGGCTCGAAGACGATCCGGTACGGCGCGACCTCGGGCCAGCGCTCCGGCGCGAGGTAGTCCGCCGTCGTGCCCTCGATCGAGATCGGCGGGCGCAGCGGGCGATCGCGGCCGGCGTCGGGGAAGACCATCGACAGGCCGCGCACCATCGGGTCGGGCAGGTAGGGCACGAGCGCGTCCTCGGCCTCGTGGACGACGTACTGGCCGGGGTCCAGCGCCTCGCCGGGCTCGAGGTCGTCGAGCGCCTGAAACGGGCCCGGCGAGCCGGTCGGGTCGACGAGCCGCACGCCCGGCACGGGGACCTCGCCGGCCGGGTCGTCGGGGTCGATGCTCGGGAGCGTCGCGGTCGAGGAACGTGCCGGCCTCGCGCCGCGCGACGAGCACCGCGCGCCGGCGCTCGGCCGGGTCGGCGTCCGGGCTCATCGCGGCGTCGAAGCGGCCTTGCAGCTCGGCCTCGAGCTGGCTGACCTTCGGCGGCGCGACGTGGCGCTCGCAGGCGCTCGGGTATCCGGGCGCGAGCTCGGGGTGCGCGGCGCTCGCCTCCGCCTCCCACGTCGCGACGTCGGTCAGCGCGATCGTGTCGCCGAGCTCGGGGTCGCGGACCGTCGTGACGCCGCTGCGCACGACGAGGTGGCGCAGCGACTCGCCCTCGGTGTACGGCGCGCGCGGGACGAGCACCGGCGGGTCCGCGGGATGCCAGCGCAGCAGCGGGCGCAGCGGCGTGACGGTGTCGAGCAGCAGGTCGATGCCCGCCAGCAGGTCGCGGATCCGCGGGCCGGCGGCGATCGCGGCGGCGAGCGACTGCGCGCTCCAGCCGGCGGTGTCGGCGACCAGCGGGACGTTCGCCGACAGCAGCGGCGCGACCGCCCGCTGCACGGCCACGCGGCGCGTCGGCGCGAGCGCGAGCGGCGCGAGCGCCCGGATGCGCTGGTCGGCGCGCGCGAGCAGCAGGGCGCGCAGGTCCGCGTCGCCGGGCGCGAGCGCCTTGTCGAACGCCGGCGGCAGCGCCAGCGCCGCCGTGTCCAGAGCGGCGGCGGCCAGCGGGCGGGCATCGAGGGCGGCCGCGGACAGCGCGCTCGCGCGCACCTCCTTGACGAGCGCGTCGAAGGTCGTCGCCGGGGCCGGCGGGCGCGGTGCGGCGAGCCGCGTGGCAGCCGCGTCGAGCAGCGCCCGCGGCGGGTCCCCGGGACCTCCCGGGCCTTCCGGCGTCGTGCTCACGGCGTGCGCCGGGCTGCCGCCGGCGAGGTCGACCGCCCACGCGCGCAGCGCGTAGGAGCGCCCGTAGCGCAGCCGCGGCAGCGTGCCCTTCGCGACCCGCGAGACCGTCACGACGTGCAGCGGCGGGTCGGCGGGCCGCGGCGGCGCCGCCGCCAGGCGCTCGTTGCGCTCCGGGTCGTCCGGGTCCTGCGAGCCCTCGTAGGTGTGCTCGAGCGCGAGCGCGGGATGCGGCGCCGACAGGCTCCAGCCCGACCAGCCGAAGAGCTGCTCGTGGACGTAGACCTTGCCGTCGTCGACGCCGTGCGTCTCCTGCACGGTGCCGCCCTGGATCCACCCCTCCTCGCGCACCTCGAAACGGCTCGAGCCCGTCGACCTCGACCGTGCTCACGCGCGCGTGCAGGCTGAACCAGCCCTTGGCCGTGTCGTCCCAGACCTCGATCCGCATGCCGCGCGCGACGTCCTCGGTGTGGAGCTTCGGGGCGTCCGCGCCGGCGAGCTGCGGCTCGGTCGTGGTCGCGGCGGTCGCCTGGCGCTGCGCGAGGTCCTGCGAGCGCGCCGTCCGCGTGACGCCGAAGCCGTGGCCCTTGAGCGTCGGCGGCGCGGCGTGGCCGGGCTCGCCCTTCGCCTCGAGCGACAGCAGCCGCGGGGTCGTCCAGAGGAAGCGGTCGAGCTTCAGCGCGCTCGCGTCGGGATCGAGGTCCTGGACGGCGAAGCGCTGCGTGTCGCCGACGCGCAGCCGCCCGTCGCGCCAGTCGCCGCCTTGGAGGCCGACCGTGACGAGGTTGTCGCCGACCGCCTTGCACAGGACGCGGGTCGGCAGGGTCAGGTCGCCGGCGCCGGCGAGGTCGAGCGACGCGGTGAGCCACTGCGCGTTGCGCAGCCGCGCGAGGTCGTCGACGGTGAGGTCCACGACCAAGCCGAGGCGGCGCAGCAGCGCGGGCTGGTCGCCGAGCAGCGTCAGGCGCTCGTGGAAGTCGCGCTCCGGGACGGGCAGGCGCGGGCTGACCGCGCCGGGGTCGGGCTTGTCCTTGTGCTCCTGCTCGGACTCCGGGCGCTCGAAGAAGCGGCGCGCCTGGTGCAGGTCGCCGAGCGCGCCCATGAGGCCCTCCCCCGCCCGGATGCCTTGCTGGCGCCCGATCCCCGCAAGGCCGCCCTTCGTCACGCGGTCGAAGAACTGCGTCGCCAGCGACTCGTCGTAGACCATGCCGTCGCGCGTCTCGCGAAAGGCGCCGATCTGGCGGGCGAGGCCGTCCATGAGCGGCGCGACCGGGCTGAGCTTCGGCGCGGGCGGGTCGATCGGCGAGGCGCCGAAGGACACCGCGTGCAGGGCCTTCGCGATCTGCGGCCCGCTCGCGGCGGGGTAGCTCTGCAGCGTGCGGCCGTCGAGGGACTTCGAGTCCCACGCCTTCACCGGCGTCTCGGGCGGGAAGACCGCGTCCCAGTAGCGCGGGTCGTCGGGCAGCGCGGCCCGCAGCGCGTAGGGCACGTTCGTGTGGTCCGTGAGCGCGATCGTCGTGGCGGGGTCGGCGATCGCCTTCGCCCACTGCGTGACGGGCTCGAAGTCCGCGAGCGTGCCGTCGGGCGACAGCCGCGGCGAGATGAAGAGCGAGACGTGCACGTCCGCGCCCGGCGCGACCGAGCGGGGCAGGGCGACGACGGTGTACTGAACGGCCATGGCTAGGCGAACGCCTCGCAGTAGTCGTCCCACGGCTGCGAGCTGCCGTCGGACTCGGACACCGCCATGACCTGCGCGAAGCTCGGGTCGCCGTTGGAGCCCGCGAAGCGCCGCTCGGCGGACACCGACACGCTGAACGAGAACATGAAGACCTCGACCTCGATCTTGATCGTCGCGCGGCCGGTCATCTTGCCCGTCGGGGGCTCGTAGGTGAGCTCGAGCGACAGCTCGATCGACGCGCTGATCAGGCCGAGCACGTCGACCTCGCCGCGCAGGCGGAAGTAGCCCGTCAGCGAGCCCTTCTCGCCCTCCAGGCGCATGTAGATCCCGAGCATCGCCTCGATCGAGCCGGACGCGACGCCGAGGTCGACGGCCAGCCGCGCGCCCGCCTCGAGCGAGAGCTCGAGCAGCTCGAGGCCCGACGGGCTGATGCGCAGGCCGAGGAAGCCGCCGCCGCCGATGAACGCGACCGTCAGCGCGAACGGCCGCTCGCGCGTGCAGAAGTTGAAGCCGACGCTCAGCGACTCGCCGAGGAACGGGACGTGGCAGTCCGCGCCGAGGCTGATGTTCTGCAGCGCGAAGACCCCGACCGCGACGTTCGGCAAGCCCGAGCGTGAAGCCCGCGCGCACGCCGGACGGCGCGACCTCGAGGAACGGCGGGTCGCTGAAGCCGTCCAGCGGGATGATCTCCTTGAGCGTCTCGACGAACGACAGCGGCCCGCAGAACTCGATCCCGCCGAAGACGACGTCGACGTCGGGCTTGCCGGAGGACCCGGCGCGGAACGCGAGCCGGTCGAAGCGCATCTTCATGAGCGACGCGGGCGCGATCAGCGTCAGCGAGAAGTCCTCGAGCTCGGCGACGGCGTCGAAGCTCGCGCCGGTCTTCACGCCCGCGCGGGCCTCGACCGCGATCCGCAGCGGGTTGCTCGCGAGGAAGATCGGCTCGTCGGCGTCCGCCGGCCACTTGCCGAGCTCCGTCGTCCACTCGAGCTTCGCGCGCACCTCGAGGTTCTCGGGATCGAGGCCCTGGACGAAAGCGATGACCTGGTCGACCGCGTCGTCGATGCCGGCGATGTAGGGCTGCACGCCGCGCAGGAGCTTCTCGAGGTCGCTCTTGGCGAGCGGCGAGAGCGGCAGCGCGGGGACGAGCGCGGCGAGCTCGTCGATCGTCGTCGTGAACGCGTCGAGCAGGCCGTGGATCTGGACCTTCGCGGCGTCGAGGTCGTGCGGCTGGGTCGGGTCGAGCAAGACGGCGAGCGCGTCGGTGAGGTCGCCGACGGCGGTCGCGACGTCGCCGGCGTGCGCCTGCAGCTCGGCCGCCTGCGCCTTCGCGCGATCCAGTGCGGCCTGGAGCGCGGCGAGGTCGGCGAGCAGCCCCTGCACCGGCCCGAGCGCCTCGGTGACGAACTTCGGCGCCTCGGGGAGCGCGAGGTCGTCGGGCAGGATGTCCGTGAGCTTGAAGAGCCCGAAGAGCTTGGGCAGCGAGTCGAGCAGCTTCTTCGGATCGAACGCGCCCGACAGCGCGCCGTCGAGGTTGCCGACCGTGCCGAGTTGCCGCGTCAGCCCCGCGATCTGCTGCGCCGGGTCGACGAAGCCGCCGGAGCGCTCGGTGCTGCCGAAGCTCACCTTCGGCAGCGTCGGCGGCAGCGGGATCGTGGGCTTCGTGAGCTGCGCCGCGTCGACGACCTGCAGGAACAGGCCGGCGGCGTTGGCGCCCTCCGCGAAGCCGCTCGCCTTGAACGTCGGGTGGTAGTTGGCGTGGAAGGTCTGCGGCGCCGGCGTCAGGAGCTTGCTCGTCGCGGGGACGATCTCCGCCGCGTGCAGGCGCGGCTGCAAGCGCCGGTTGTCGCCGGGCGGTCCCTCGAACGTCGCGTCGAGGCGCAGGCTGCGCACCTCGGCGCTCGTGTCGCCGGGCCGCAGGCTGGGCGCGAACGCGATCCGCTGGCCCTCGACGGGGACCTGCGCGCGCGCGTCCTCGCGATAGAGCTTGCGGGTGTCGGTCGCGCGGGCGTCGCTCGCCGACAGGACCTCCGAGACGTCGAGGAACAGCATCGGCATGCGCACGCGGGCATGGCGCCCGTCGTGGTCGACGGTCTCGACCGTGAAGATCACGTCCTGGCCGTTGAGGAGCTTCGGCCAGAAGCGCAGCGAGTCGGCCGGCTTCTGCAGCGGCGGCGTCTCGAGCGTCACGAACCGCACGCGCGTCCAGTGCAGGTCGTTGACGGCGTGGGTGCGCTCGGGCTCGGCCACGATGATCTTCCAGCGCTGGTACAGCCGCGCGACCGGGTCCGTCGCCTCGCGGATCTTGCGCTCGGTGATCTTGATGACGACCGTCTGGTGGCCGAGCGGGAACAGGTAGCCGACGTAGACGACCTGCACGAACTGGTCGCGGCCCATCGGCGCGAGGTGGTCCCACGACACGATCGGCTTCTTGACCTTGCGCGCGCCGTACTTCAGCGCGTCCCAGTCGCCGTGCACGTCGAGCCAGGCGCCGAGCGAGGAGAGCG
Organism: uncultured Actinomycetes bacterium; assembly: GCA_963766525.1. GTDB lineage: Bacteria > Actinomycetota > Thermoleophilia > Solirubrobacterales > Solirubrobacteraceae > CADCVQ01. The sequence continues at coordinate 10,984 of CAVYAX010000013.1, read as the reverse complement.
CGAGGCCCTTGACGTCGACGGGCTTCGGCGGGACGTTGCCCCGCTCGTGCACGAGCGTCTCGGAGCTCTGGAGCACGAGCTCCCAGCGGTCGTGCGGGCTCAGCGAGGTGGTGAACGGCCCGTCGTCGTCGGGGTGGGGGTCCTGCGCGAAGAGCTCGCGCTCGCGCGCCCAGATCGCGCGGACGATCTTCTGGCGGTCGGCGCGCTCGTCGATCCGGAGCTGCTGCGTGCCGTCGGGCAGCGTGTCGAAGCGGCGCATCCCGAGCCGGCTGTGCCAGAGCTCGATGCGCTCGCGCCCGGTCTGCGGCTCGAGCACGTCGATCGGGTCGGTCGGGCCGACGGGGGTGTCGGCGTGCGTGAAGCCCTCGAGGTCGCTCGGGCTGAGGATCAGCCGCCACGGCGCCTCGATCGCGGTCTCGTCGTCGCGCGGCGCGCGCGCGGGGACGGGACGCCGTGGCGGGCGCGGGAAGGGGTTGACGACGGCGAGCCCGCCGGCGCCGAACAGCGAGTCGGCGCGCACGGCGGCGGGGCGGATGTCGATCGCGGCGTCGGTGGCGAGGCGGACGCGGAGCGTGCGCAGCGCGGACGAGTCGCGCAGGAGGTCGTCGACGCCGCCGCGGGTGGCGGGCGCCGGTGCGTCGCGCGTCGCCCTGCTGAGCACGAGCCCGGCGGCGCTCTGCGCCAGGACGAGGTCGCCGGGCAGGTGGAGGTGGCCGAAGAGGTCGCCGAGGTTCGGCTTGTCCGCCGGCCTCGGCGTCGCGACGGGCACGACGACGAGTTGCAGGCGGCGCATGGCGGCGAGCACGCCCTCGCTGCTGAACGCGATCTCCTCGCCGGCCGGGACGGCGAAGACGAGCCGGCTGAAGCGGGCGAAGCGCGCGGCCGCGAGGACGTCGTGCGGGACGGTGTCGATCGGCGGCTCGGGCGGGGGCTGCGTCGGGTCGGGGTTCGGATCGACCCACGCCTGCTCGCCGATGTGCTGCGGCGGGAAGCCGACGACGAGGCGCGCCTTGTCGCCCTGGCCGTCGGCGACGACGAGCCGCGGCCCGGCTTCCCCGCCCGTCTCGAGGCGCATGCCGCGCGCTTGGACGTCGAGCACGAGCAGGTCGCGGGCGCGCTGGACCGCGAAGCTCACGATCGGCTGCTCGGCCTGCCCTCGTCGCGGTTGCGGGCTCATGCTCTCCGGGCGACGCTAGCCGGGGATTTTCGGACCGGCAAGCTCCAAAGGTCCAGGATCGGGGCTAGTAGTTCCTCTCGGCGCTGTTGTCGGTTCCGGTCGGGTGAAAATGAGCGATGATGCGCTGGCCGCTTGGGGACGCCGCTTCACTATGGCGCCTGTTGAGCCCGTGGCTAGTTTGGCGCGGGGGTCCCGCCCGGAATTCCGGACTGTTGCCGTTGAGCACGATCTTCAGACTCGTTGATCTTCGGGGCCCCTCCCGGCGGCGCGTGATGTCCAAGACGACGAGGAGGTGTTCGCGGTGGAGGTGATCGTGGAGCGTCCGGCGGCGCTGGATGTGCATAAGGCGACGGTCACGGCGTGTGTGCGCGTGCCCGACGAGCATGGGGTGCGCGTGCCGCATCTGACGGAGTTTCAGACGACGGTGCGTGGCCTGCTGGCGCTGCGTGACTGGCTGGCAGCGCATCGCGTGTCGCAGGTCGTGATGGAGGCCACCGGGGTGTACTGGAAGCCGGTTGTGCGCCACGAGGCGCTGTTTGATCGGGTGGGATGAGAGAGCCCACCGGATGGTCCGTCGCAGCGGGCCGTTTGAAGCTGGGGGCAGCCTGATCCTGGAGGCGCGGGTGAGGGCGGGAGCAGCCCCGACAACGACGAGACGGATCGGTACTGCCAGACGGTCCGGGCTCGGCAAGCGAGGCAGAAAGGCGAAACGCGCAGTGAACCAGTGGTGGAACCCCCTCAAGTCCAGTTCTCGGCTCCAACCTGGCGGATGCGGGCCGAGCAGGCAGCGCACGCAAGCCCGCGGTGCGGGCGAGCGACTTCGACGGTCGGCTAACGGGGTCGGCCGGGAGGCCACGAGGAAGGTCTGCGGCGTACTCGTGGCGAGGCTGTCAGGGGAAAAGCTGGTCGCCGACCCTGCCGACCGATCGACAGTGAACGTGGGAACCATTCGGTGTCGCCCTCCCCGCCTTCGGGCGGGTGGGCAGGCCCGTCGTCGGCTGACGGCACCGCGATGGGGCGGAGCCTTCGTAGTAGTCCGCGGGCGGGAGAGCCGTCTACATGGCGAAGGAAGGCAGCAGGTTTGCGGCATCCGTCTGGAAGGCGAGGAGGTCGTCGTTGAATAGCGACGCGCCGCTGCCCGAGCCGAAGGTGGCCCAGCAGCGGGTACTCGGGATCCAGCGCAAGCTGCACAAGTGGACGCAGGATGATCAGGATCGGAGGTTCTCAGACCTCCATAACCTCGTCTGCGACCCGGCCACGCTGCTTGTGGCCTGGCAGCGGGTGAGGGCCAACCGAGGGTCACGCTCAGCGGGCGTAGACGGCGAGAGCGCCTACTACGTCGAGCAGGTGCTGGGCGTGCAGAAGTTCCTGGCCGGGCTCCGTGAGGAGTTACGGTCCGGGAGCTTTCGGCCGGCCGCGGTCAAGCAGCGCGCGATCCCCAAGCGTGGCGGCAAGCTGCGCTACCTGGGGATCCCGACGGTGCGCGACCGTGTCGTTCAGGCCGCGCTGAAGCTCGTGCTCGAGCCGATCTTCGAGGTCGACTTCGAGCCCTGCTCGTATGGGTTTCGGCCCGGACGCCGAGCGTGGGACGCGATCGCCGAGGTGCGCCACTTCAGCTCCCGCTCGTATGAGTGGATCGTTGAAGCCGACATCAAGGCGTGTTTTGACGAGCTTGATCACGCGGCCATTCTCGGCCGCGTGCGACGGCGCGTCGAAGACAAACGCGTCCTCGGGCTCATCAAAGCGTTCCTCAAGGCCGGGATCCTGACCGAGCAGGGCAGCCTCGAACGGACGCTCAGCGGTACCCCTCAGGGCGGGATTCTCTCGCCGCTGATGGCCAACGTCGCGTTGTCCGCGCTCGACGAGCATTACGCTCGGGCGTGGGAAGCGATGGGTCAGAAGTGGTATCAGCGCGACGCGATCCGCCGTCGCGGCGGGGCGACCTATCGACTCGTCAGGTACGCAGATGACTTCGTCATCTGCGTGGCCGGCGAGCGGCGCCACGCCGAGGCGCTGATCGCGCAGACCGAAGCGGTGATCGCGCCGCTCGGCCTGTCGCTTGCGCCGGAGAAGACCCGCGTGGTCCACATCGACGAGGGCATCGACTTCCTCGGCTGGCGCATCAAGCGCCAACGACGGGGAAGCGACGGCCGCTGGTTTGTCTATACCTACCCGTCCAAACGCTCGCTCGCGAGCGTCAAGGCGAAGGTCAGGCAGGTCACGCGGTCCGGTCATAACCAGACGCTCGCTGTGCTGCTGCACCGCCTCAACGCGGTGCTGCGGGGCTGGTGCGCCTACTTTCGCTGCGGGGTCTCCTCGCAGACCTTCGCCTATCTCGACGCCTTCAGTTGGCGGCGGGTCGTGCGCTGGCTGCGATGTAAGTACCCCAAGCGCAACTGGCGTTGGCTGATGCGCCGTCACCTTCCGGGGTGGCGGCCGACCGACGGTGAGGTGACGCTGTTTCGGCCGGCGCGCGTGAGCACCACGCGCTACCGATACCGGGGAGCGAAGATCGCCACGCCGTGGCAAGACGGCTGGGTCGCCAGGCGCGATCCGGTCTGCGGGCCCGAACGCCTGGAGAACCTGATCGCCCGATGACCACCGGCATGCCTGTGGAGAGCCCGGTGCGGGGGAACCCGCACGCCGGGTTCGGAGGGCGGGCCGGGGAAACGCACCGACCCGAAAGGGCGGTGGCGCGCCCCGGCCCGACCCTACTGGCACATCCTCGAAGACGACTTTGAGTTGCTGCTCGTCAACGCGCGTCACGTCAAGCAGGTCCCGGGCCGCAAGACCGACATGAGCGACGCGGCGTGGCTGTGCCAGCTCGCCGAGGCCGGGTTGCTGAAGGGCAGCTTCGTGCCGCCCAAGCCGGTCCGCGCGCTGCGCCTGCTGACCAGGTATCGCAAGACGCAGATCGCTGAGCGCCAACGCGAGGCCAACCGGCTGCACAAGGCGCTGGAAGACACGAACATCAAGCTGGATTGCGTCGCGTCGGACATCCTCGGCGTCTCGGGCCGCTTGATGCTCGACGCGCTCGTCGCGGGCACGACGGACCCAGAGATCCTCGCCGATCTGGCGAAGGGCCGGCTGCGCAAGAAGCTGCCGGCTCTGCGAGAGAGCCTGGAGGGGCGCTTTGATCGCCTGCACGCGCTGCTGATCGGCTCGATCCTCGCGCACCTGGACTTCCTCGACGAGCAGATCGACGGGCTCTCGGACGCGATCGAGGAACAGCTCGTCCCTTTCGGCATGGGCGCCGTCGCGCTGCTGGTCACGATCCCCGGCATCGCTGAACGCGGCGCGCAGAACATCCTGGCTGAGATCGGCACCGACATGTCGGTCTTCCCGACCGACAAGCACCTGGCGTCCTGGGCCGGACAGTGCCCGGGCAACCACCAGTCGGCAGGCAAGCAGCGCTCGGGCCGCACGCGCAAGGGCTCCAAGTGGCTCAACGAAGCGCTCAAGGAAGCCGCGCTGGCCGCGACCCGCACGAAGAACAGCTACCTGCAGGCGCTCTATCAGCGCCTGCGACCACGGATCGGGCACGGCCGCGCGATCGGCGCCGTCAAACACGCCATCCTGCAAGCCATCTGGCACATGCTGTCGACCGGCGAGACCTACCGCGACCTCGGCGGCGACTACTTCGCACGCCGCGACCCCCAGCGCGCGACCCGACGCCTCGTCGCCCAACTCCAGCGCCTCGGACACACCGTCACCCTGCAGGAGGCAGTCGCGTAGCGGCACCAACGTATTTCCCTTCAGTGGAAGGTCAAGGCGCGCCGCGCTCCTGCAGGACCTTCGTGGCGCCGTTGAGCACGAAGGCTCGCGCGAGCGTCGTCGGTCTGAGCCCGACCGACGAGGCGGCCTTCTTGAGCCGCTCGTAGTCGTCGCGACGCAGCCGGATGTTGACTTGCACGGTCGACTCCGCCGCGGCGTGACTGCCGTCTGGTAGAGGCAGTGGGGCTGCGGTTCGGCGAGCGCGATGGTGTGCCACGTCGCGTTCGTGGCGCTGGCGCCCGTCGGCAAAATCGAGCTCGGTGACAACCTCGAAGGCGAGCGCTTGCAGATGTGGGTCCGGGATTCTGTGAGCCGCGTAGCCACGCTGCGATCTATGAAACGGAGCGAGCACCTGCGGCCATAGGTGGCGCGGGATCTTCTCGAGCTCGAGGTTGTCCACCGACATGCGGCCGGCGCCCGCGGCATCTCGGCCGACGGGGTCGTCGTCGACGTGAAACAGGTCGTCTTCGACGTCGAGTGGGTCGTCTTCGACGTCGAGTGGGTCGGCGGCGAGGTCGGTGTGGTCGGCGGCGAGCGGGTCGGCGCCGAGGTCAAGGTGTTCTCGTTCGAGCATGAGCAGTGGGCGCTATCACCAGTGATAGCCGGTGCTGCTCATGCTGAAGGACGAACACGGCAACGACTTCGACCTGCACTGAATTGACACGAAGTCGTGCGTGTTACGGCGCAAACCGAGCGTCTACCGTCGGCCCCCCCGACGCGCGGAGCCTGTCGCGCGCCGAGCTGGGCCGCGCGCGGCGGCCCGTCGCGCGGTCAGCGCACGAGCTCGAGGCGCGGGTTGGGCCGCTCCTCGCGACCGACCTTCGCGCACGGCTTGCCGTCGACGCGCACGATGTCGGCCGTGAAGTCGTTCTGCCCGCGCAGCAGCGACGAGCCGACGCCGTACGCGTCGACGGGCGCGTCCGCGGCCTCGAACTCCGCGATCCGCCGCGCGTCGAAGCCGCCGGACACGACGATCCGCACGTGCGGGTGGCCGGCGGCGTCGAGGCCTTCTCGAACGCGGCGCGCGAGCTCGACGCTGACGCCGCGTTCGGCGTCGTCGCCGAGGTCGGCGAGCGTCTCGTCGACGAGCTTCTCGGACGTGTCCAGCCGCACGCCCCACAGGTCCTTGCCAATCGCGTCGGCGACCGCGACCGCGGTATCAAGCGATGCGTTGTCGAAGTCCACGAGCACGGTGACGTTCATGTCGCGGGCGTAACGCTTGGCGAATGCGATTGCCGCGGCCACCGTGTCGCCGCCGTACGAGGCGATCAGGCCGTGTGGGACGGTGCCGATCCCGCGCCCGCCCCACCACGACGCCTGCGCGTCGGTCGACACGCCGATCGCGCCCGCGACGTGCGCCGCCCAGCCGTCGCCGGTCTGCACGAGCCAGTGATCGTGGCGGGCGGGGAAGAACAGGATCGGCTTGCCTTGCGCGGCCTGCACGACGTCGCGCACGTTGCGCATGACCAGCGAGCGGCGCGCCATGCAGCCGAGGAACACCGTCTCGAGGTGCGCGAACTGCGAGTAGTCGCCTTCGATCGTGAGGACGGTCTCGTGCGGCTCGATCGCGTCGCCCTCGTAGAGCGCCTTGACCTTGAGCGCGTCGAAGCCCGGCACCCAGATGCCGTCCGCCCCTCGATGGCCGGCGCCGACCTTGAGCACCGCGATCGCCTCGTCGATGCCGCCAAGCAGCGACGCCTGCTTCTGGAAGACCTGCACGAGCACGTGCGGGTGGCGATCCTCCGCCTCGAGCAGCTCCTTCGTCGAGGTGAAGTAGGCGTCGCTGTAGTAGCCCGCGCGGATTCGCCCGACCGGCAGGTTGAAGACGGCGGGATCCAGGCGGCTGCGCCGGTCAGGCCGCGCCTCTTTCTCCATGGCTCCTGAATCTAGCGGTGGTGGCGGTTCGTGCCGCGCGGCGCGCGCACTGCCGGCGCTCAGCGACGCAGCGTGAGCTTCTTCGAGACGCTCACGGGCTTTCCGCCCTTCGGCGTGAACGACGCCGACGCGGCGACCGAGAGTTCCCGCTTGGCTGCGCGCAGCGCCTTCTTGCCCTTGGCCGTCAGACGAACCTTCGGCTTCACCTCCTTGCCCGCGACGAGCGTCGCGCTGGCGCTCGCGAGCCCGACGGGCTTCTTCTTCGCCGCGGACTTCCACGTGATCGTCAGCTTGCCCGCGACCGGCGCCTTGAACGACGACGTGAAGCCCCCGCGCTGGCGCAGCGTCTTCAGCTTGGCCGCGTTGCCGGTCGGGGCGAGCGCACGCAGCAAGCGGCGCTTGAGGTCCGCCACGTCCAACGGCGCTCCGCCACCTGGCGGAGGTGGCGCGGCCGGTGGCGCCGGGGGCGGGGGTGGTGGTGGCGGTGCGGGCGGCGGCGCCGCGCCAACCGTCGTCTTCGCCATCGCCGCCCCGCAGCTCGACGCGGCCGGGATGCTGCCCGCGTCGCCCGCGTAACTGGCATACCACCAATAGTCACCCGGGCTGGGCGGCGTGAACGCGGCTGGCGGGCTGTAGGACCCGGCACCGGACACGCTCGCGTCGCCGACCGTGGTCCCACCGGCAGCGCAGGCGCCCGGCGGTGACGCCTGCGGCCCAAAACACCGTGAAGGTGATGAAGCCGCTTGGGGCAGCTCCACCGGCAAGCGCCGCCGCAACCGAGGACGCCGGGTCCGCGGAGCCGGCGGTCCCGGCCGCGGGCGCGGTCAGCGACAGCGTCGCCGCGACGCGCGTGGCATCGACCACCATCGCCTGGCCCTGGCCGAGGCTGTCCTGGTATGAGCCGGCGGCGCTGCACTCGCCGATCGCGGGGCACGACACGCTGGCCGGAGCGCTCACCGCCGGGGTGAAGACGTCCGCCGGCTCCTGCAGTGCGATGGCGGGCGCCAGCACGCCCGCCATCTGCGCGTCACCGCCTGGGTCCTGAACACGTAGGTCCCGACGGCGCTGCAACTCCCCGCCGCCGCGCACGAGATCGCGGGCAGCGACTGGATCGGCTCGACGGCCGCGTCCGCAGGCGGCGTCGTGGGGGCCCCGGCCGCCCACGTCCCAGCCGTCTGGGTGAACACCACGCCCTGGGGCGCGTTCGATCGGTGCAGGTAGGTGCCGACCGCGCTGCAGTTGCCGGCCGACGCGCACGACACGCTCGACATCGCCACGCTGGGATTGAGCTGGGCGTCCGGGATCGTGCCCTTGACGGGCGCGGCCCACGTCCCCGAGGTCTGTGCCAGCAGGAGCGGCACAACCTGCAAGGGGGCTTCTTGGTAGCGCCCGACCGCGCTGCAGCCGCCCACCGTCGGGCACGACACCGAGGTGATCAGCACCTCGCTGCCAGCTGTCGGTGGAGCCACCTCCACCCCGGCCCCCCAGCTGCCCGAGGTCTGCGTGACCCGCACCCCAAGCTCGCCGTTGTACTGGCCGACGGCGGTGCACTCGCCCGCCGCCGCGCACGAGACCGACGGCAGGCCGGCCTCCGGGTCGTCAAACGCGTTCGCCGGCAGCGACAGCTTGACGCCCGTCGCCCACGTGCCCGAGGACTGGGTGAGCAGCAGGCCCTGGGTATTGCCGCGACGCGATCTCGTCCGATCTAGGGCCGCCCAATCACACACACAGCGGGAACCGGGCGCAGATCCTTGACCAGCACTTGGTTCACGGAGAACTCGGCCAGCCGGATCCTCTCGCTCAGCCGGTCCGCCAGGTCGCGAGCTCGGCCGGGCTGTGTGTGGCGAGCGTCGCAGACCAGCGATACGGCCACGCCATGACCGCAGCCAACCTCCAGCACGCGATCGCCCGGGTCTAGCGCCAGGGTGTCCACCGCCCACACAAACCGTTCCGAGGGCCTGCTCGCCATGCCTTACATTCTGTCTTCTCCGAGCAAGGGCCGCACGTCGGCGATGTCGTACTCGGCTAGCCACGCAAATTTACGCCTGAGCGTCGCCACAGCGTGTACTGTGGACACGTCATGCCGTATGACCCGAAGAATGTGAAGCCGGCGCCGCCGCAGTACCGGCCCGCCGAGGAAGATCCCAACGAGGATCCGGGACCCAAGTACGACGAGAACAACGCGCCTACGTTTACGGACCTCGTCAAGGCCGCCCACAAGGCGCGCAAGGGCCTCAAGAAGCTCAAGCCCTGACGGACGCCTCGCCGCGCCGGCGCCTCACGATCGCGCTGCTGGCGTGGCCGCTGTTGTGGCTGGGGACCGAGGTCGCCGGCGCCGCGCTCGTTGGCGGGCTGGCGCTGCTCGTGGCGGTGGGGCTCGCGATCGAAGCGCGGCCGGCGCCGGATTAGCCGATGTTCGACGCGCTCGACTTCGTCTACCTCCCGAGCCGCGATGTCGCGGCGGACGTCGCGCACTACACAGAGCGCCTCGGCGCGGAGCTCGTGTTCGCGATCGAGCGCTTCGAGACGCGCGTGGCGATGGTGCGCCTGAGCCCGGACCATCCGTTCCTGCTGCTCGCCCAGCACCTGGAGGGCGACCAGCCGATCCTCGTGCACCGCGTCGCCGATCTCGAGGCAGCGATCGCCGAGCTCGAAGCGCGCGGCGTGGCGGTCGGAGAGCGCTTCGAGATCCCGTTCGGCGAGGGCGTCGAGGTGGTCAACCCGGGACCTCAGCGCATCGCCATCTACGAGCGCACGCGCCCGGAGCGCGGCGCCGGGCTCGCGGGCCGGCGGGACTTCTAGGCCACGAACTCGATCTCGACCGGCTCGCCGGCCGCGATCGCGTCGCGGTCGCCGGGGACGAGCGCGAGCGCGTCGATCCCGAGCATCGACGTGAGGATGTGCGAGTCCTGCGAGCGCGTCGGGCGCACGTGCCAGCCGTCGTCCTGCAGCGACGAACGGCAGCGCACGATCGTCGTGCGCCCGCGCGCGCCGGGGAGCTCCTCGTCGGCGGTCGCCATGGTCGGGTGCAGCTCGCGCTGGCGGCCGAGCATCGCGTCGAGCGCAGGAACGACGAACAGCCGGAACGCCATGAGCGCCGAGACGGGGTTGCCGGGCAGCGCGAAGACGAGCGTGCCCTCGTCGTTGACGGCGAACGTCGTCGGGCGGCCGGGCTTGAGCTTGACGCCCGCGAAGACCTCCCTGAACCCGAGCCGCTGAAGGGCCGGCCGGACGTGGTCGTGCGGGCCGACCGACACGCCGCCGGTCGTGATGAGGATGTCGACGTCGCGCAGCGCGGCGCGCAACACGGCGACGGTCGCTTCGAGGTCGTCGCCGACGCGCACCCGCGCGACGAGCTCGCCGCCCGCGCGGTGCACGGCGCCGCCGAGGGCGGGGCCGTTGGAGTCGCGGATGCCGCCGGGCGGCAGCGGCTTGCCGGGGTCCGTCAGCTCGTCACCGGTGCCCATGAGCGAGACCCGCGGCCGGCGCACGACGCACGGGCGCGGGATGTTCAGCGAGGCGAGCACGCCGAGCTCGGCCGGCCCGAGCACCGAGCCGGCGTGGATGACGAGCTGGCCGGCCTCGATGTCCTCGCCCGCGGGGCGCAAGTGCAGGCCCTTGCGGATCGCGCCGTCGACGACGATCGCGCCCGAGCCGTCGACGGTCGTCACCTCCTGCGGGACGATCGCGTCCGCGCCGTCGGGGACGGGCGCCCCCGTCGAGATGCGCACGGCCGTGCCGAGCTCGACGACGACCCCTGCGCCCGTGCCGGCCTTCGCCTCCCCGATGAGCTTCAGCCGCGCGGAGCCGTCCGCCGTGTCGGCGGCGACGATCGCGTAGCCGTCCATCGCCGAGGCGTCGAACGGCGGCACGTGGTTCGGCGCGACGGCGTCGTCGGCGAGCGCGCGACCCAGCGCGTCGTCGAGGCCGACCTCCTCGGCGCCGAGCACCCTGACGTGCTCGAGCACGGCGGCACGGGCTTCGTGGATCGAGACGGCCATGCCCGCGACGGTACCCGTCCGCCCGCCGTCGCGAGGTGAGCCGTGCGATTTCTCCACCGCGACGCGCACGTCAATGTCGAAAAGTGGCCGGTATCCGGTCACTTTTCGACATCCAACAGGCGGGACTGCGGCTCGCCGCGCCGCTGTCAGGCGGCGA
>CAVYAX010000012.1:0-20232 GCA_963766525.1 uncultured Actinomycetes bacterium | reverse complement strand
GCCCTGCTATGCGGGGCTTTTCGTGGTTCTGAGGGCGGTGGTTCGGCGGGCTCCGTGGTTCCAATGTGGTTCCAATTGGGCCGGGGTCAGGTTGCTGTCAGGCGCGACATAGTGCTCGTATGGGCAGGCGTTCCTATGGCTCCGGGCGGCTCTTCGCGCGTCGCGACAGCGGCGGGCGCGAGAGCTGGTATGGCACGTGGTGGGCCGGCGGCGTGCGCGTCAAGCGCCGGATCGGGCGCAAGCGCTCGGCCGGGTCGGCGGACGGGCTGACGCGCGTGCAGGCCGAGCGCGAGCTGCGCCGGCGGATCGAGACCGACGTCGTGATCGCCGGCCCACAGCGGCGGACGGTGGGGGAGGCGGGCGAGGCGTACATCGAGCACCTCGAGTTCGTCATGGAGCGCAAGCGCACGACCGTCGCGGACTACCGCGGGTATCTGAGGCGGCACCTATCGCCGTTCTTCGGCGAGCGCCCGCTGGACCGCATCGACGCCGCGCGCGTCGAGGCCTTCCTGCGCGCCAAGCGCACGTCCGGCCTGTCGTCGAAGACCGTCTGCAACCAGCTGAACTTCCTGCACGGCATCTTCGCGTTCGCGATCAAGCGCGGCTGGGCGACGAGCAACCCGGTCGCGCTCGTCGACCGGCCGCGCAAGCCGCGCCACTCCCATCGCCGGATCCGCTTCCTGCAGCGCGAGGAGCTCGACGCATTGTTGCGGGCGGTGCCCGACGACGTGCTCGGCGCCGTCGAGCGGCCGCTGTACCTGTGCGCGGCGATGACCGGCCTGCGCCAGGGCGAGCTGATCGGGCTGCGCTGGACCGACGTCGACTGGACGGCATCGCGTGTGCGCGTCGCCGAGAGCTACACGCGCGGCGCGTTCGACAGCCCGAAGTCCCACCGCGGCCGATCGGTGCCGATGGCCGACCGGCTCGCGGGCGAGCTCGAGCTGCACTTCCAGCGCTCGCGCTATCAGGCCGACGGCGACCTCGTGTTCGCGCACCCGGTGACCGGCCATGTGCTGGACGCGTCGAAGCTGCGAAAGCGCTTCTACGAGGCGCTGGACCGCGCCGAGCTGCACCACCTCACGTTCCACGAGCTGCGCCACACCTTCGGCACCCAGATGGCCGCCGCCGGCGCGCCGCTGCGCGCGATCCAGGAATGGATGGGCCACGCCGACGCCAGCACGACCGAGATCTACTCGCACTACGCGCCTGACCCGACGCACGGGGCCGCGTTTGCACAACGGGCGTTCGGGGACGGCAGCGTGGGCGGCGGCTTGTCGGCCGAGGTCAACGACGCCCCGCGACTGCCCGGGCTCTGAAGGGAGAGCGGCGCCGAGAGGGTCAGCAGCGCTAACTACGAGTTATTCCACCGGCGGATGGAGTTAAATAGCGGTTCTTCCATCTGGATCAGATCATGGCCGCCGATAATCCGCAGAACTTCCCCGAGCTGTTCTTCCCCGACGACGCACGCTGGGCGAGTCGGGCCGCGGCTCGCGGGGAGATCCGTCGGCTCGCGCGCGGCCTCTACACGCCAAACCTCGACGAGCCGGCTGAGCAATTGGTCAGGCGTCGATGGTACGACGCTGCGGCGCTGTATTTCCCAGACGCAGTCGTGGTGGATCGCAGTGCCGCGCTCACTGGGCCCGCGAGCGACGGCTCGCTGTTTCTCGACGTGGGCGACCGCCCGGTCAACCCGCGCCCAGTAGAGCTTCCGGGCCTGACCCTGCGTCCGCGAAACGGAGCGGGTGCGGTGGACGGTGACGCGTCGTTCATGGGGTTACGGATGTCCAGCCCGGCGCGAGCGATGCTCGAGAACCTCCGGCCGTCACGCTCGCGCGGCGCAGTCCGGCGCACGCTCGGCGGCGCTGAGGTCGAGCAGCGACTCGAGCGGCTGGCGCGGGTGCGTGGCGAGCAGGCGCTCAATGAGCTTCGCGACGAAGCGCGTGCGATCGCTGCGGCGCTTGGGGCCGAGACGGAGTTCGAGCGCCTGGACGCACTCATCGGCGCGCTCTTGGGCACGCGCGATGCCCCGCTCAAGACAGCAGCGGGTCGTGCTCGCGGCGCAGGGCTGGGATATGACCCGGACCGCCTCGCGCGCTTTGAGATTCTGCGCGCCGAGCTGGCTGCTCAACCGCTGCCCGAGCGCCCAGCTCCCGACGACCCCGGGCGGCTGTTCGCGTTCTACGAGGCGTACTTTTCGAACTGGATCGAGGGCACGGTGTTCGAGGTCGAGGAGGCCGAGGAGATTGTGTTCGAAGGCCGCATCCCGCCGCAGCGGCCGGCCGACGCCCACGACATCCAAGGGACGTTCGACGCGATCAACGACTCGCGGCTGCGTGCGACAGCGCCGCGCGACGCCGACGACCTCGAGGACTTCCTGCGCGACGCTCACCGCCGGGTCATGGGTGGTCGCCCGGAGGCCGCGACGGGTGAATACAAGGAACGTGCCAACCGAGCGGGGATGACGTACTTCGTGCATCCCGAGCTCGTCCGCGGCACGCTGCGCGCAGCGTTCCCCCTCCGCGAGACCCTGCCCCCAGGGCTTGCCCGCGCGACATTCGCGATGTTCGTCGCCGCCGAGGTGCACCCATTCGCCGACGGCAACGGCCGGGTTGCCCGCCTGCTCATGAACGCCGAGCTGTCGGCGGTCGATGCGTGCCGGGTGATGATCCCGCTGAGCTACCGCGACGAATACCTGGCCGCGCTCCGGGCGCTGAGCCTCAACGACAACCCGACCGCGCTCTGGCGCATGATCGACCGAGCGCAGCGCTGGGCGCACTCGGTCGACTGGACCGACCGCAACCGCGTCCTCGAGCAGCTCACGCGCACCAATGCGCTCGTCGTACCCGACGAAGCACAGGCGCGCAACCTCCACCTCCTCGACGCGACGTAGGCGCTCCGCTCACGAACGGCGAGTCTCTTTCTCGAAGTCCGTGAGCTTCTGCAGATCGGCGGCCAGGTCGGTGCGTCCGGGCAGCATGGTGGAAGCTCCGGGCGGCTCGTCGTGGACAAACACGAGCATCGCGTCATGCCGGGTCACGCCGACGCCAGCACGACCGAGATCTACGTCCACTACGCCCCCGACCCGACGCATGGCGCCGCGTTCGCGCAGTGGGCGTGCGCGGATCGCGGCGGCTTGCCGGTCGAGGCCGGAGAGGCGTCGCGGCCGGACGGCGCTAACCGCGCTGGTCGGCGATCCAGCGCTCGAGGTCCGAGCGCAGGAAGCGCACGTGCCGGCCGATACGAACGCAGGGGAGGCGGTCGCCGCGCACCGCGTCGTAGATCCACGAGACGCGGACGGCGAGGAGTGCCGCCGCCTCGTGCGGGGTGAGCAGCGGCTCGTTCAGGGTCGGACGTGGCGAGCCTGGGTCGAGTTCGAGCTGACGATGCAAGAGGAGCTCCGATCGCGCGGGGTTGGCCTCGAGCTGTCGGTGGGTCGGCAGCGCCGACCCCCGGCCGACTCACTGCGGAGGTGCTCGCGCACCCGATCGGTCCGTGCCGGAAACGTCGTCGTCCATCAGTGCGAGAGCGTCGATCAGTCGCCGGTGTCAGCGGTGGCTGACCCAACACCGCTCTGGGCGCCATGCAGAAACTCGCCGAATGTTGCCGAAACCCCCGATTTCATTGCCGAAACCCCCTCAAATCGCCGATTTCGTTGCCGAAACCCACCCAAGTACGAAGAGGGTTTCGGCAACGACCGATGGGCACAACGCCCAGCAAACACGGGCGATTCCGGCCCTCCAGCCCCGATTCTCTGTGGTGACAGAAGAGGATTTCGGCAGGCGTCGTGGTCTTGACGATCGTCGGTCGCCGGCGTCATGCTCTGGTCTCTTCCAAGACGTGCCGCTGGGCACACACCGCGCGATCGCGGATCCGAGCAGTACGACGTTGACGATGCGCTACGCCGGGTTCTCGTCGAGCGAGAGCGTGGCCGTCCGCCAATCTGACAAGCAGGCTCGAGCGCGATCTGCGCAGCAATCTTCTCGCGGGTGACCCGCAGAGCGGATGTGTCGCTCGAGGACCTGGATGACGGTCGCGCTCGGCGTCCGGACCGAGTCGCCTGCGGCGCTATCCAAGACGCAGTCGGGCTCGATCGGGTTGTCGAGGTCGACCCCGTAGTCGTTGTCGCGACCGCCGAACGGCGCAGTGGCGTTCGTTCTGACTGAGTGGTACGCCGTCAGCGACCATAACCCGATTGTTGCCATTTTCGAAGACTGAGAGGCCGAGCATGAACGACGAAGAGCAGGTCCCTCAAGCAAGAACCCCGGCGGCACCGGCGGACGCTGGAGAAACTCCAGTTGAGAAGATGGAGGCCCTGGGAGTTCGCGGAATCCTTTGGCAACTTGCCCGGGATGGCCAGATCATCGACGTGCGTTGCGAGATGCCCCAGTGCTACTGCTTCCGGGGTCGTAGATACTTCGAGCCGAGATCGCCGCGTTCCGATTGGCAGCCGACGGCCGACCACTATCCGAGACTCAAGATGCACGGAGGTCACCTCACCCCCGGCAACGTCCGGCTTGCTCATCGGCTCTGCAACCAACGTGACTACGGATGGCGGATGAAGATCAACGCGATGCTGGGGAAGCGGATGTCGCTGGAGGAGATCGCCGAGAAGCTGAACGTGGAGAAGGTTCCAACGATTCACGGCACGAACAGATGGACAGCTGCATCTGTTCGGAAGGCATTCGTTTCCTAGAAGCGCCTTGGAGGGCAACGATTTGCTAGACGATGAGGCTTTCGCTCAGGCCTTCCAGGCGTTGCGCCAGCGCGGCCCGCACGCTCGGATCGACAGCGTGTAATCCTGGCGCGTAGCGCGCGGCAACCACCTTGGAATTCGCGCCGCCTTGGTGCAGAGCGGACGCGACGGTCAAGAACGTCTTGCGGCGCCGAAGATAGAACTCTGGCGACGGCGCGAAGAAGTTGAGCTCGCTGACCTCGGGAAGCGCCTGCGGAGGTATCGACGCAGGCACAGGGAGCATCTCCCACGCTTCCTCGACGAGTTCCTCGAGGCTCGCGGGCACCGCAACGGCCCGATAGATCTTCACGGCAAGGGCCTGCACGAACTGCTGCGCGAACGAGCCCTCGCGATCGGTGAGCTTCGCGACGTCCGCCGGCAGCCAGATGACATTGGGCACGAACGAGTAGGTGAGTGGATGCCTTGCCGCGAGGAGTTCGTCGTCCATCCGGCGCCAGACGTGCGCCGCGACGAAGCCGGTGTCGACCCGACGACCGGCGTAGGCCCCCAGCGTGCTCTGAACCGTCATGCTTCGAGGCACGCCCTTGAGGAGGCTGTTGTCATCGCGCATAAAGCCTTGGTCGTCGGGGGAGCCCCACGCATCTGCCAGCCCAAGCTTCTTGTTTCCTCGGCACCTTGGATCGCGTCTCGCGTAGGGAACGAGCCATGGAAGGCGCGCGTATGCGGCTGGCGAGAGCCAGATGCCGAGGCGGAGAATCAGTCGCGAGGCGAGTGAGCCGTCCCGGTTCTACGGAGACTTTTCTATTTGGAATCCCCGCTCATGATGAGAGGGGGAGATGATGTCGTTCTGTCGAGCGTAGAGGGCTTCGAATTCTGTTGGGGGAACATGGTCGAGGGCTGAGTGCAGCCTGTCGTGGTTGTACCAGCCGACCCATTCGACGACGGCGAGCTCGAGTTGGGTGCGGGTCTTCCAGACGCGGTCGCGGATCAGCTCGGTCTTGAAGCTGTCGACGAAGCTCTCGGCCATTGCGTTGTCGTAGGCGTCGCCGGTCGACCCCAAGGACCCGAGGACGTCGTGGTCGTGGAGGGCTTGGGTGAAGTCATAACTCGTATATTGCGATCCCCTGTCGCTGTGATGGATGAGCTGCAGGTCGGCGCCGTGACGCCTGGTGCCGAGCGCCATCTTCAGGGCGTCCAGGACGAGGTCGGTGCGCATGTTGCCTGCGAGCTGCCAGCCCACGCAGCGGCGGCTGTAGACGTCTAGGACGAAGCTGAAGAACCCAACGCCCTCCCAGCTGCGCAGATACGTGAAGTCGGCGATCCACAGGGCATCTGGCCGCGTCGCGGTGAAGTCGCGGTTGACGAGATCGGGACGCTCGCAGCCCGCGGGGTCGGCGACCGTCGTCTTCCAGGCCCGGCCGCGGCGCTTGGCGCCGACCAGGCCGTCAGAGCGCATGAGGCGCTCCACACGGCCGCGGCCGACCATGATGCCCTCGCGCCGAAGGGCCTTCCAGACGCGTAGCGATCCGTACGCCTCGTAGTTGGCGCGGTACACGCGACGAATCGCCACGAGCAGCCGCTCGTCCTCGACGGCCCGTGTCGACAGCGCGCCGGTGGCGCGCTGGTAGTACGCCGACGGTGAGGTCCCGATGCTGCGACACGTGAGCTCGACAGCAAAGCCGGCCGCCCGCTGCTGATCGATGAAGGCGCTCACCTCCGCGGGGTCCCGTCGAGCTCGCGCGCGAAAAACACGCTCGCGGCCTTCAGCGTGTCGACCGTCTTACGCAGCTCGCGGTTCTCGCTGCGCAACCGGCGCAACTCTTCAAGCTGCTCGCTCGTCGGCGCCCCGGGCGCACCGGCGTCCGTTCGTGCCTGACGCACCCATGTGCGCAGCGACTCCGAACCGACGTCCAGATCCTTGGCGACCTGCGCGATCGGCCGGCCGCTCTCTAAGACCGTGCGGACCGCCCGCGCCTTGACCTCCGTTGAGTACTGCCGTCCTCGAGCCATATGCCAGCGACTTCCCTTCTCAGGACCACAGTCCTGTTTCAGAAGTCTCCGTCAAAGCCGGGATGGCTCAGATCGATGCCACCGACGCTGACGCCGCGCGGGTCGTACTTGCGGCGGCGCGTGAGGAACCCGAAGCACTCGATCATGTCGACGAGGAGCTGCGCCGACGCGACGCGGAGGATCACGAGCAGTACGCGCACGACGCCGCGCGCGCGGCGCTGACACGCACCTACAACTGGTACATCACGTTTCTCGCCGCCGTTGAGAGCGTCCTCGAAGCGCGTGCTGCGCTCGTCGATGCCGAGCAAGCCATGACGGCGGTCGGCAGAATCGGAAGGCTTGGCGCGCGCAGCACGACCCCGTCACCGAGAGCGACATCGATCGTGAACTCCTAGCTTGCGTCCCGCTCGACCAAGGCCGATCCCCAAGGCGCGCATCGGCAAGACCCACGTCCTCAAGACGCACGCCGACACCGGCTTCCTCACCGTCGACGCCTGCCGCGAGCTGCGCGCCAAGGCTGAGCAACTCGCGGCTGATTAGGAACCCTAGCTGCGGACGATCATCGGACTGCGGGGCCTTGCTTCCAAGTCAGCGGCAGGTCGTTCGCCCCGCCGAAGTCAAACGTGATGTCGGACGGTCCGGGCGTGTTGGAGTCGCGCAGCGTCCAGGTCGTCCCGATCTTCACCCCGACCGTGTCGTCGCCGTCGGCGTCCCAATCGCCCGGCACCGGATAGCTTGCGTTCCGCGTGCCGAACACGAACGTCGAATCCGCAGCGCCGCTGTCGACAGGGCTGTTGCGCAGCGACCACGTCGCCGTGGCGTAGGTGTAGGTACCAATCCCGTCGGTGCCGTCGTTGTCCCAGTCACCTGCGACCGGAACCGTGGCGGGCCAGACGCCCGTGCCGAACGTGGTCGTGTACGCGGCATCCGTGCTCGGCCGCACCTGCCACAGCACGTTGCGATACACCGCGACGTCCTCGGTGCCGTCGCCGTCGTAGTCGCCGACCACCGGGAAGCCACGCGGATCGCCGAACGCGAACGTGATGTCCGGCGCGCTGCCGTCGTTTTGGTTGTTGAGGAAGAACGTCCCGCTCTTGTACTCCCCGGGCGTTCGCGTCCCGTCACCGTCCCAGTCGCCCATGATCGGCACGTTCGGACGCACGCCGTAGCTAAAGGACAACCGTCGGCGTCCCGGCGAGGGAGTCGCGCAACTGGAAGTTCGTGCTCGCATTGACCACCGCCGGCAGCGACCGCGCCCGCGTCACCACCGTCTGCTCGAGGGGGTCACCACAGACACCCGCCACCGGCAAGTTGTTGGCATCACCCGTGTAGGTGGCGATCCACTGGTACGTCCCTGGCGCAGTCGGCGTGAACGGTGGCGACGACGTCGCCGTACCCGCTGTCGCCGGTTCGTTGAGCACCAACGGACGGTTCGAACTCGTGAAAATCGGCGTCGCGCACGTCGCGTCGTTCGGGCCGTAGAGCACGAAGGTCACCGTGCCCGCCCCGGCACCCGTCACCGGGTTGACCAGACCGCTCACCGTTGCGGTGTCGGTCAACGTGCCCTGCCCCAGCTGGACGGTCGGCGAAGCCACCGTGTTGATCGCCGCCGCCGTCGCCCCTGCTGCGATCGTCGTTCGCGCGGTGCCGATGGCGCTGCCCAGCAATCCGATGTGGGTGGGACCGATGTCGGTGGCCGACATGAACGCCTTCTGGTCAGTCTGAAGTCCCGGCGCGGCGGGATCTGAGTCGCTGGCCGGCGCGCGCTGGACGGTGGATATGAAGTCGATGTCGCACCGCCGCTCGGCGAGCGTGCTGCTCGACGGGCCGAGGGCGAACGGTACATGGGGCGTGAAGCGGTACTTGCCCTGCAAGTCGATCAACGCGATCGTGAACCTCCGGCCGCCACACGCCGTCCCGACGCGGCCGGTGCCGACGAGCGGATTGGGCACGATGACGCCCGGGTCCCAGGATCCGTTCGGGCAGTCGGCGCTGAAGATCGGCGAGCCGCAGGTCGGGACGAACGTGATGTCGTCGATCTGATAGCTATCGATCACGTAGCCGGACTCGCCTGAACCATCGAACGAGACGTTCGTGAGATGAAGCCGCTGGGACACGGTCTCACCGACCGTCACGTTCAGCGGGACCGTCACCGACGTCTGAAACGCCGCCCCGGCCCACGCGGTCGACGCGCCGCCGCCGAGAGCGATGCACATCGCCACCGTGCCCAATACCCCCTGGCGCAGTCGCCGAGCGACCGTCCGCTGCGTCATTCCCTGCATGACACGGGGTCCCGCCAGGATCAACGACAAACGACGTGCAGAAGCCTGGCGCGTAACACACATCATGCGACCCTCTCCATACCTGGCGGACGCGCGCGCAGTTCTTCCTGCGCAACTGCGCGCAAATGTACCGACGGACAGGCGACGGCGCAATCGATGCGCCTAGATCCGGTGCGCGCATTCGCAGCTCTTACGCCAGCCGATCCGTCACGATGTAGGTCACGGCGCTGCTTCATCTAAGACCTCTCGAAGCTCACTGAGGTCGGCCAGTTCGCGGTCGTGACGGGTAGTCCCTGCAGAAGCGGCGCGTTGTAGATGCTCACGATCGTGCTGCGCAGCCCGGCCTCTGCGAGGTAGCGCCAGAACGGCGGCACGGTTGAGCGGTCCGCCGCCACCGGCACCTGGCGGTAGGTCCCCGGCATGAGCTCGCGATCGGCCAGCTGGCCGTGTCGCGCGGGAACGACGCCGCGGTTGAGCGTCGGCCAGGACGCGGGCGTCAGGATCTCCTGGGTGTCGTCGATCGTCGCCGCCGCGCCGCGGGCCAGCAGGCCCGCCAGGTTGGGCAGCGAGCCATCGTCGACGCCGCGCTGCAGCGCGGCGGGGTCCGGGCTGTCCCAGTCGAGGCAGAAGACGCGCACGGTCAGACCGCCCCCGCGCCGGACGGCAGCTCCACGGGTCCGGCGGCATCGAGGGCGGCCACGGTGGCGGCGACCATCGCGACCGTCGCGATGTTCTCCTCGACATCCGCCTCGCCGCGCACCAGCGCATCGAGCAGACGGTCCTCCGCGGACCCGCGCGGCAGCCGCAGACGCCGCGGCCGGACTCCCTCCATGATGCGCCACGCGTCGGCGCCGCGCACCTCGACGGCGCCGTGATCGGCGCGCCACCACTCGCTGCGGTGAAACAGCGCGCCGCCGTCGTCGTGACGCCAGCCGACCTCCAGGCCCGAGGGCCAGAGGAACGAGACCGCGTAGCCGTCACCGCGCCGGCTGGCCTCGACGTGCGACGGCGCGCCACCGGCGCGCCGCCGGATGAGGTCGAAGTGGTGGATCGCGAAGTCCCACAGCAGCGGCTGCTCGAATCCGGCGGCGTGCGCGGGCGTCGCCGCCGCCGACCGCGCGGAGATCATCGCCCCCGAGCGCAGCGGCCCGAGGGCGTGCAGCGTGTCGCCGACCGCACGCTCGAGCGGCCGGTAGGCGAAGTTCTGGCCCACGACGACCGCCCGCCCGGCCGCGCGGGCCGCGCCGGCGACAGCCTGCGCGTCGCTCACGGTGAGCGCGAGCGGCTTCTCCACGAGCACCGCACGACCGGCGCCGAGGCAGGCCAGCGCCTGCGCCGCGTGCAGCTCCGGCGGTGACGCGATGACGGCGGCGTCGGCGGCCGCGAGGGCCTCGTGGCTGAGCCGCGGCCACGTGGCGCCGGCGTCCGGGTCGGGATCGATGGTGCCGGCGCAGCGCATGTCGCGCCGCCGGCCGATCACGGCCTCCCAGGCTGCTCCGCGGGGCCCGCGGCCCACCACGAGAACCCTCACGCGGCCAGCTTCTCCCGCTCTGCGAGCCGCGGGCGCAGCAGCTCGAGGTAGCAGGCGCCGACATGGTCGGGGCTGTGCGCGGCGAGCAGCTCCTCGTGCACCGGAGCGGTCCCGGTGGCAAGCGCCCAGGCCATGGCGTCGACGAGTGCGGGCTCGTCGCCCTCGCGGACGAGGCGGCCGCGGCGCCCGCCGGCGAGCGCCTCGCGGGGGCCGCCGGGGCAGTCCAGGGCGACGACCGGACGCTGGAGCACCATCGCTTCGAGCAGCACGGTCGGCAGGCCCTCCGAGCGCGAGGTCATCACCATCCCGGCGGGCCGCCCGATCCACGAGTAGGGGTTGCGTACCCGGCCGGGGAGCAGGACGACGTCGCGCAGGCCCAGCTTGTCGACGAGCCGTTCCAGCCGTGCGCGCTCCGGCCCCTCCCCGAGGATCACGAGCCGCGCGTCGTGGTCTGCGCGCAACTGACCGAATGCCCGCAGAGGATGGGCAGGCCCTTCACCGGCCGCAGCGCCCCTACGGCGACCAGCACCGGAGCGGCCTGCGGTGCCAGCCAGGGATGTGGCGAGGCCTCGGCCGCGCGCCGGAGCAGCTCGTCCGCCGGGATCGCGTTGCAGATCTGCTCGATGCGGTCCTCCGGCAGCCGCGTGATCTGCGCCAGCTCGGCGTGGGCAGGCCGCGAGACGGCGACGACGGCGTCGGCGCGCCCGTAGGTCAGCCTCGCCACGAGCGGGAGCAGCCGGTGGCGGGCGGGCCCGGAGTGGCGGGCGAACCCTCGCAGTGTGCTGTGCTCGACGACGACGCTCCGCACGGGATGGGCACCCAGCCAGCGCGTGATGAGCGCCATGGCGTTGGCATGGGTGAGGTTGGTCAACAGCGCCTCGGGCTGTTCGCGCAGGAGATAGCGATGCAGCGCGAGAAAGCTCGTGGCCACACGTCGCGTCCCGAGCTCGACGAGGCGCACGCCCGCCGGCACGAGCGCGACGTCGCCGGGTTCGACGACCCGCCCCACCACGAGGTCCACGCTCTCGCCCCTGGCGGCGAGGGCGCCGGCCAGCACGCTGACCGCGCGCTCGGCGCCGCCGATCTCGAGCGCCGGCAGCAGCAGGGCCAGCCGTGGGCCACCGGTGCGGACATCCGTGGCAACGGTGATGCTCCGCATGATGCGGACCCTATCTGAGCCACTGCGGCCCGCCGAGCCCCCGACGCTCGGCTCGCGGGCACTGGCGACGCTGGCCGTGAGCGTGGCCGGGATGGCGCTCGCCGTCGGCGCCGGCCTCGTCCTCGCGCGGCTCCTGGGCGCCGCCGGCTACGGGGCGTACTCGTGGGCCATGGCGGTCGCAGCCGGCTTGGCCGTCCCTGCCGCGGCGGGCCTCGACCTGCTGCTCGTGCGCGAAGCGGCGGTGCGAGGCGCCCGCCGCGACTGGGCGGTCCTGCGCGCGATGTGGGGCCGCGCCCGCGCCGTGGCGGCGCTCATCGGGCTCGCGATCGCGGTCGCGGTCGCGGTCGCGGCGCTCGCGCTCGGCCACCACCTGCCGGAAGGGCTGGTGGTGCCGCTGCTCGTCGCGCTGCCGGCGGTGCCGCTGTTCGCGACCGGCGCGCTGCAGCAGGCCGTCGCGCAGTGGCCTGCACCGACCCGTCGCGGGATTGGCCGCATGGTCGCTCGCGCGCCAGCTGACCCTGCTCGCGGGCGCCGGCGTGGCCGCGCTCGTCGGCGGCCTGGAGCCCGCCGGCGCGGTGTTGCTCGCGCTCGGCGGCGGCCTGGTCGCCTATGCCCTGTGTGCGCACACGCTGCGCCGGATCGTCCCGCCCGGAGCGCCTGCGGCCGTGCCCGCGGGTTGGGCGCGGGCCGGCCGTCCGATGGCGGTCGTGAGCTCGGTGGCGATGGTCGACGCACAGCTCGGTCTCGTGATGCTCGGACTGCTCGAAGGACCGCGCGAGGCCGGCCTGTTCGCCGCCGCGACGCAGGCCACGGTCGGGTTCGTGCTCGTGCGCAACGCCGCCGGCCGCCCGCTCATGCCGCTCGTCGCCAGGCTGCACGAGACCGGCGGCCACGCGCGCCTGCAGAGCGAGCTGACACGTGCGACGCGCTGGGTGGCGGCGGCGACGGCCGCCGGCGCGCTCGTCGTCGTCCTGCTCGCGGGCCCGCTCCTGTCGCTCTTCGGCGCCGCCTTCACCGAAGCCGCCGATGTGCTGATCCTGCTCGCCGTCGGACACGTCGTCAACGCCACGTGGGCGTTCAACGGCACCGTCCTGACGGCCACGGGCCACGCCGGCGCCGCCGCCCGCGGCGCCACGGTCGCGATCGTGGTCAACGCGGTGCTGCTCGCGGCGCTCATCCCGCTCGCCGGCCTGGAGGGCGCGGCAATCGCGTGGCTGGCGAGCGTCGCCGTGCGCAACGCGCTCAACAGCCGCGCCGCCAGCCGCGAGCTGGGCCTGCGCACGTCCGTGCGCTGAGCGGGCGGGCCCGGCCTGGCCCGCCGGCGGGCGCATGCGGGCGCGCGAGCGCGGCAGCGCGGTACGATCGCCGCGATGCCCGAGCAACTGCATTTCACCCCCTCCGAGGAGGCCAACGCGCTCATCGCGACCGACCCGATGGCGCTGCTCGTCGGGTTCGTCCTCGACCAGCAGGTCACCGTCCAGAAGGCGTTCTCCGGGCCGCTCGCGCTGCAGGAGCGGCTGGGCTCGCTCGACGCGGCCACGCTCGCCGGTGCCGACCTGGAGACCGTCTTTCGCGAGCGCCCGGCGATCCACCGCTTCCCGGGCTCCATGGCCCAGCGCGTGCACGATCTCGCCGTCCACATCCGCGACGCCTACGACGGCGACGCGGCGCGCGTATGGACCGACGCGGCCACGACCGACGCGCTGCGCGCGAACCTCAAGGCGCTGCCCGGCTTCGGCGATATGAAGATCAAGGCGCTCGGCGGCGTGCTGGCCAAGCGCTTCGGCGTGCAGGCGGCCGAGGGTCTCGTGCCGTGGCACCCGACGCTCGGCGACGTCGACTCCCCGCAGGCGCTCGCCGACTACCAGGCGGCCAAGCGCCTCCACAAGAAGGAGTGGGCGAAACCCTAGCTTCTGGACCGGTCGGCGTCTCGAGCGTAGTGTCGGCACAAACCGACATTCAGGAGGCGACGGCATGTTTGCGCGCGTAGTGCAGTGGCAGGGCGGCGACACCGCGGCGATTCGCGATACGGCAACGGACATCGCGAGCCGCGCGGCGAGCGGCCCCCCGGAGGGCGTTCCGGCGGTCGGCTTCACGCTGCTCGTGGATCCCGAGGGCGGCCGCGCCGTCGGGATCTCGCTGTTCGCCACCGAGGAGGACATGCGCGAGGGCGACGCGACGCTGCAGGCCATGAACCCTCCCGGCGCGGGCATGGGCACGCGGGGGCCGGTCGAGTTCTACGAGGTCGCGGTCGACATGCGGGCGTAGACCGGCGCACTCGTGACGCGCCGGGTGCGGATATCGCACCCGGCGCGTCATAGGCACGCGGCCCGGATCGGTTGTGGCGCGCCGGGCTGTCGTCCAAAAACAGGACGGAGCGGTCAAGTCCGCCGGAGTACCCGCCGCGGCAGCCACGACCCATGTGGAGGGGACAGATCGTGCGCGCCGAAACTTCCGGCCAGAGCTCGTGTCTCGGTACCCGAAATCAAGGCTGAACCGCTTCCGCATCAGCGCGGCGGCGGCTGGGGGAACCACATGCGCCGGCACGGCGCACGGGGCGAATCGCCGGGCTGTCCGGCGTAGCGCGATTGCCGCGCGAGCCCGTCAGCTCACCCCGGAAGCCTCGGCAAGGATGGAGGAACGGCGGTGGGATACCGAGTCCGGCTTCGCGCGAGCGCGGTGAGCATCGCCGTGGCCGCGGTCGCGGCCACGGCCCCGGCGGCGGCCGACGCGGCCTTCGGCGATCACATCCTGCGCACGGGCGACCGCGGCCGCGAGGTCAAGGTCCTGCAGCGCTGGCTGACGCTGACCGGCTTTCCGACGAACGTCGACGGCCACTTCGGTCGCCGCACGCGCGTCGCGGTGCGCCGCTACGAGCGCGCCAACGGCCAGCGCGTCGACGGCTGGGTCTCGCGCGAGCAGGCGCAAGGCCTGCGCACCCGCGCCTACGCCGCGCGCGGCGCGCACGCCACCGCGCCCGCCGCAGCCGCCGCGCTGCCGGCACCCGCGCCGCTGATCACCCCGACGGCGAACGCCGTGATCGCGCCCGACGGGCTCACCGCGATGGTCCCGGCCGCCGCGCCCCCGCAGGTGCGCGACGCGATCGCCGCCGCCAACCGGATCGTCGGCAAGCCCTACCGCTGGGGCGGCGGGCACGCGCGCGTCGAGGACGACGCCTACGACTGCTCGGGCGCCGTCTCCTACCCGCTGATGGCCGCCGGGCTGCTGCGCGGGCCGCTGGACTCGACCGGCCTGAAGCGCTTCGGCGAGGCCGGCCCCGGCGTATGGATGACCGTCTATGCCAACGCCGAGCACACGTACGCGGTGATCGCCGGCCTGCGCCTCGACACGTCGGGCACCGGCGGCAAAGGCCCGCGCTGGCACACCGGCGCGCGCTCGGGCAAGGGCTTCGTCGTGCGCCACCCCACCGGCCTCTAGCCCACCAGGCCGCCGAACCGCCGAAACGGCGGACCCGCGATGCGACATGTCGCGTTGATCGCGGCGCCGCCGGGGAGGATCCTGCGTGCAGATGCGCCGCCTGCTCGCACCCTCTCGCCCGGACCCGGTCGCCCTGGCGCTGCTCGCGCTGGCCGCGCTCTGCGTGCTCGTCGCCGGCTTTCAGCACGCGCGCCTCTTTCACCGCGGCTACGCCGAGGTGGAGATCATCGGGCTGCTGTTCTTCATGAACGCGCTCGGCTCGACGGTCGTCGTGCTCACGCTGATCTTCGAGCGTGTCTGGATGTTCGTGCTCGGCGCGCTGTCGATCTGCGTGCCGTCGCTCGTCTCGATCGCGATCTCGCACTCCTCGGGCTTCCTCGGCTTCCGCGAGGGCGGCTACGACGGCGACGCGCTCGTCATCGTCGTGGCGGAGGTCGCCGCGGTGCTGCTCGCGCTGGCCGGCGCGGGCAAGGCGGCCACGACGCTGCGAGGCGACCCCGCATGAAGCTCGTCCTCGCCGCGCTCACCGTGCTCGTCATGGGCATCGCGATCGCCGGCATCGGCATGGGCGAGGCCCCGGCGGAGCGCCGTGCCGCGCCCGCCGCGGCCGCCGTCACGGCCGCCAAGGAGCGGATCGCCGCCGGCGGCGCCGGCGTGGCGCGCGGCCGCGCGCTGTTCGCTGACGAGGGCTGTGACCGCTGTCATTCGATCGCCGCGACCGGCGCGGAGGGCAAGCTCGGCCCGCGCCTGGACGTCATCGACGACGACGCCGGCGACATCGCCGAGGCGATCGTCGAGCCGCGCGAGGACACCGTCGACGGCTTTCCCGAGAAGCTCATGCCCGACGACTACGGCGACCGGCTGAGCGACGCGCAGGTCGCCGATCTCGCCGCGTTCGTGGCGGCCGCCGCGGGCAGCGAGGACGAGGGCGAAGCGGGCGAGGGCGGCGAGCAGGGCGAGGAGGCGGACGACGACTCGGGCTCGGGGCGCGGTCGCGGCCGCGGTGAGAGCTCGGGCCGCGGGCGCGGCGGCGACGGCGACTGACGCAGCGGGTCAGCCTGAGCTTCGCTGCCGTCCCGGCGCGGGGGGAGCGATGGGGGTGGGGCGGGTCAGGTGGCGCACGGGTCGCGGCGGCGGGCGCAGCCGGCCGCGCCGTGCGCTCATGCGAGTCCTGGGTTCCGGGCGGCCGCGTTTCATGCGCCCATGTTCCTCGCCTCCGGGGGTCCGTTCTTTCGACGCCCGTAGCAAATTCCTGTAGGCGGACTGGACGAAAAGGCGGGGCGGTCCGAAAACGCTCATGGCGCGGTGCCCCACGACCGACTTGACAGGCATGGCCAAGCCGCTCGCGCGCATCGTCCGCCTCGCGTTCCTCGCGCTGCTCGCGCTGGCGGGTCTGTTCGGCGGCCACGCCGCGCAGGCCGCCGCGGCGCCGATCAACCTTCCGCTGCTCAAGCCCAAGCCCGCGCCGGCGGTCGCGCCGGTCGCCGCGCCGATCACCGCCGATCCGACCGGCGTCGCGGCGCGCGGGACGATGCTCATGGTTCACGCCGGCGGCTGGGCCGGCCACGACGCCCACGCCCAGCGGCTGCTGATGGACCGCCCGGGCGCGCTGCTGCTCGAGCGGGGCTGGCGCGTCGTCTCGGTCGACTACGAGGAGGGCACCGCGGGGCTGCAGGACGTGCTCGACGCCGCCGGCAGCGAGCTGGCGCGAATCGGCGACGGCGGGCCCGTCTGCATCTACGGCGAGTCGGCGGGCGCTCACCTCGCCCTCGTCGCCGCCGAGCGGCTGCGCGCGATCGACTGCGTCATCGGACTCGGCACGCCGACCGACCTGCCGCTCTACACGCAGGAGGCGGCCACGAGCCTGGACGCCCGGCTGAAGCTCGTCGCCAGCCAGATCACGCGCCTGCTGGGCGCCACGGTCGACGCGCTGGCACCCTGGAACCCCGTCACGCTGGCGCCGAAGATCCGCGCCGACGTGCTGCTCGTCCGCGAGGGCGACGACGACATGATCTCGCCCGAGCACGACGCGCGCTTCCGCGCCGCCCGCCCGACGACGCAGTTCGTCGGCCTCGAGCCCGGCAGCCGCAGCGATCCGTCGACGAGCTTCGTGCACGGCACGGTCTCCGAGACAGGCCGCGCGCAGTACGCCGCGGCGGTCGGCTCCTTCGCCGACCGCGCCGTCGCCGCCCACGCGGCCGAGCGCGTCGGCGCACGGACCGGCTGCTCGGGCGTCGGGCGCTCACTCACCGAGATCGGCCTGACGGCGCTGCGCGCCGCGCTGCGCTGTCTGGCGCGCAAGGACGCCGGCGCGCGCGGCGCCGCCTCGCGCAGCTGGCAGCGCACGAGCGTGACGCTGCGCGGCGAGGTCAACGCCGCGCGCATCTGGCGGTCGCTGCGCGCGACGAAGAGCGGCCGCCGCGCGCTGTCCGCCGCGGCCCAACGCCGCGCGAATGTCACGGTCCGGCCGGGCGACCGTTCGCGGATCGTCCTGCGCTCGACGCGCTAGCGGCGCTTGATGCGGAACTGCACGGTCTGCGCGCCGCCGTCGGCGAGCGTCGCGGTGAGGCGGTACAGGCCGGCGCGGCGGCCGAGCTGCTTTGTCGTGAGCTTGAGCGTGTTCTCGCCCGCCGCGGCGGCGACCGTCACGACCGCGCGCGCCGCCGCGTAGCGCCCGCCGCCCAAGGCGCGCCGCAGCGTGAACGTCAAGCTCGCCGCACGGCTCAGCGTGTAGGTGAAGCGCGCCGCGCGCCCCACGCGGACCGTGCGCTGGAGGCGCTTGAGCGTGGCCAGCGAGGCCGCCGGCCGCGACTGGCCGAGGACGCGTAGGACCGAGCGGGCCATGCTCGCCTCGCCCGAGACGTTGGGGTGGATGGGGTAGGCCGGCATCGTCGGCACGAGGCCCTCGAACCAGCGCGTCGGCGGCAGCTTGCACACGTCGTGGCCGACGCTCTCGGCGTACGTGTCGACGAACTCGGCGTCGTTGGCGGCGGCCTGCTCGGCGATCATCGTGTTCGTGCGGCGCAGCAACTCGTCGAAGTACGCCAGGTCGTCGGCGGAGAGCGGGACGAGCGGGTAGCAGCTGCGGCCGTCGGTCGGCGCGACCGCGGGGTAGCCGACGATCAGCACGCGCGCCTGCGGTGAGCGGGCGTGGATGCCCTGCAGCGTCGCGGCGATCTTCGGCGCCGAGGCGGCGATCTGGTCGACGAGGCGGTCGCCGCCGTCGGGCTTGGCGAAGTTCGAGCGACAGGCGGTGCCGGTCGGGGCGAGCAGGCCGAGCTGGATGCAGTCGACGGCCGCGCCGACGAGCCCGACGTCGTTGCCGCCGATGCCGACCGTCACGAGCCCGGCGTCGGCCGACAGCGCGTCGAACTGCGGCGTGTTCGTGCCGCCGGGCACGCTCTGGGGTTCGCTCATGTGGCGCGTCGTCGCCGACGAGCAGCTCGTGTCGCGGAAGACCGAGGCGCCGAGCGCGGCGCGCACGACCGAGGGGTAGTTGTGGTCCGAACGGAAGCAGCCGCTGGGCATGCCGTACATGAAGGGGACCAACGGCGCCGCGGTGTAGGAGTCGCCGAGCGCGACGTAGGGGCTCAGATCCGCGGCCTGCGCCGCGCTCGCGCTCAGCGCGGTCGCGAACGTCGCGGCGACGACGAGGACGAAGGCGGCAATCAGACGAACGCAGCAGTTCATATGAGCCAGTATGGCGGCCGCCCGGGCCCGCCGCGCCGCTGTTGTCAGATGATCCCGACGAGCGCCGCGCAGACCCAGTTGCGCGCGCCGTCGCCGCCCGCCCACAGCCGCGCCGCCAGCCGGTCCTGCTCGGCCTTCGGCGCGAGGTAGGCGTGCGGCGTCGAGCCGCCCAGGCCGCGCCAGGTGTCGGGCATGAACTGATAGAAGCCCGACGCTCCCGCGAAGTTCGGCGGCAGGTTCTGGCCGCCGGACTCGCACTGCACGATCGGCCACGGGATTGACCACGGCCCGCCGGGTCCGACGGCGCGCAGCGCCTGCGCGCGCTGTGCCAGCAGCCGGTTCAGCGAGCGCTGGGCGCGGCGCCGGCTTGCCCGCGTGCCGCGCAGCAGGGCGGCCCGCGCCGCGCGCGCCTCGGCGAGGCGGCTGCGGCGCTCGCGCAGGCCCGCGGCCATCGTCGTCAGCGCGTCGTGGCGCTTGCGAACGGCGTCGGCCGCGACCCGGCGCTCCGCGGAGAGGCGCGTCAGCAGCCGCCGCTGGCCGAGCGCGTCGCGGCGCGCGGACTTGACGGTGCCGAGGATGCGCTCGTCCTGGGCCTGCACGCGCTTGAGGAAGTCGACGGTCTCCAGCAGCTGAGCGAAGCCGTCGGCTCGCAGCACCACCGTGACGATGTCCGGCTCGCCCCCGGCGTAGCGCCGGCGCAGCAACTCGGCGAGCTTGGCGCGCGACTGCGTCAGCCGCGCACGCAGGCGCAGGGCGCGCTCGCGCTGGCGGTTGCGCCGCAGCACCGTCGACGCGAGCACCTTCTCGGCGGCGGCGAGCTCGGCCTGCACGGCGCCGACGCGGCGCTCGAGGATCGCCACCTCGCGCGCCGTCGCGCGCTCCAGGCGCGCGAGCCGCGCGACGCTGCCGGCCAGCGATTGCTCGCGATCGCGCTGGGAGTCGATCCTGTCGCGCAGGCCGCGCTCGCTCTGCTGCCCGCCCGCGGGCACCGCGACGAGCGCCAGTGCGGCGACGGCGAGAAGGAAGGCGAGAGGGCGGATGCGGCGGCGGTCCATGCGGCGGCTTCGCTCAACCTAGCCAGCGCCCGGTCGGGCCCACAGCCCTGCACGGGCTCGTGCGCGCAGCCGGCGGGCAGTTGGCTCGGTCTTGCGCGGGCGCGCCGCCGTCAGGCGACCGGCGCGCCGCTGCTCAGCCGCGCGAGCGTCGCCCCGGCGCGGCGCTCCCAGGCGCCGGCCCGCATGCGCCGCGCCAGCGACACGGCGATGCCGGCGCTGCGGTGCGCGCCGGCCAGGTCGCCGAGCTTCAGCAGCAGCTCCGCGCGCAGACGGTGAAGCTCGGGCTCATACCAGCGCTCGCCGCCCGCGTCGGGGCGCAGCGCCTCATCGAGGGTGCCGAGGGCGAGCTCCGGCTCGCCGGCGTGGGCCAGCCC
>CAVYAX010000011.1:0-309974 GCA_963766525.1 uncultured Actinomycetes bacterium | reverse complement strand
GACGGCAGCGTCATGGTGCTGCTCGGCGACGTCACCGGCAAGGGGGTCGACGCCGCCGCGCTGACCGCGCTCGTACGCCACACCGCGAAGACCGCGGCGCGCTTCGACAGCCGCCCGTGCGAGGTGCTGCGGGTCGTCGACGAGGTCCTGCGCGAACAGGAGCCGTGGTCGCCCGTGACGCTCGTCTGCGCGCGCCTGAACGCGGGGCGCGAAACGGCCGAAGCCGGCGCGAGCGTCGAGCTCGCGTCCGGCGGCCACCCGCTGCCGCTGCTCGTCGACCGCGAGGGCGCCGTGCGCAGCGTCGGGCGCGAGGGGCTCGTGCTCGGCGCGATCGACAACGGCCGCTGGTCGGACCACCGCTTCGTGCTCGGCCCCGGCGAGACGCTGCTGTTCTACACGGACGGCGCGACGGACTCGCCCGGCGAGAGCGGCCGCTTCGGCGACGAGCATCTCGAGCGCGCGGCCGCCCGGGGCGGCGACCCCGATGCGCTCGTCGCGCGCATCGACCGCGAGATCGCGGCGTTCCAGGGCGACCGCGAGGGCGACGACCGCGCGCTGCTGGCGATCCAGTACGCCGCGAGCGCCGTCCCGTCCGGCGCTACGCCCGCGCGGCGATGATCTCGCGCACGGACTGGCGCAGCCGCTCGGGCTTGTGCGCCTTCACGGTCCAGCCGTCGGTGCCCAGCCGCTGCGCCTCCTGCTCGAGCCGGGACGGCGGCATGTTGGACATCAGCAGGATCGCCGTCTGCGGCCAGCGCTCGCGGATCTCGCGCACGAGGTCGGCGGGCTCGGGCACGTCGGGCAGCAGCAGGTCGAGCAGCAGGATGTCGGCCGGGTGCTCGTCGAGCGCGACGAGCGCCTCCTGGCCGCCGCTGGAGGTCGAGACGACCTGCATGTCGCCGTCCTCCTCGAGCACGGTGCGCAGGAAGAACTTGACGGCCCTCGCGTCGTCGCAGACCGCAACCCGGATCGTCTCGCCCATGAGCCTGCGGGAGGCTACTTCTTCAAGCCCTTGGATCGCAGGAACCCGTCCGCGACGGCCATCGGCGTCTGCGTCGCGGCCTTCGCGTTGAGCTCCTGCATCACCGGGGTCGTCAGCAGCGCGCTGACGGCATCGAGCGTGGTGCCCAGCTCGGGACCGTGCGAGTCCAGGACCTTGCGGCTGATCAGCGGCGCGACGTGGTTCGTCGCGAAGACGCCCCGGGGATCGTCCAGCAGCGTGTAGCGCCCCGCGGCGAGCTGCCTGTCGGTCGTGAAGACGGAGGCGGCGATGACCCGGCGCCGGTCGAGCTCCGGGTACTGGTCGCCGTCGGGGACGTCGACGATCTTCGTCCGCGGCTTCAGGCCGTACTCCCGCCGCAGCCCGATGAGCCCCTCGAAGCGCGTGAGGAACTCGGGCGCGACGCCCACCCGCTCGTCGCGCCTCAGTCGCTTGAGGTCGTCGATGCTGTCGATGCTCCGGCGCGCGCCGACGGACTTCAGGACCGCGAGCGCGTTGTCGTTCGAGAGCTTCGTCTGCGCCAGCAGGGTGAATCCCTCGCGCCGCTCGAGCGTCTTCGCCAGCTCGTAGGCGGCCTGCGGGCTCTCGGGACGGTCGACGATCTTGTGGATCTCCGACAGCAGCACGCCGACGTACTCCGGATACATGTCGATGAGGCCGCCCCGCAGCGCCCGGATCGTCAGCTCGCGCGGGCCGATCGACGCCTGCAGCTCGACCTTGAGGCCCTTGGCTTCGAGCGCCTGCTTGTAGAGCTCGCCGAGGATCTCGTTCTCGGCGAAGTTCGTCGTGCCGATGCGGATCGGCGTCGAGGGGCGGTCGGCCTGCTTGTCGCCGGAGTCTCCGCACCCCGCCAGCGCGAGCAGCGCCAGCAGCACGACGGCGCGTGCGATCAGGCGCATCGGCTCACGTCCCCGCGGGGACCGGCGCCGGCGGGCTGCGGTCGACGACCTCCTCGTCGACCTCCGCGGCCGGCATCGTGAACGAGAAGACGCTGCCCTCGCCCGGCGTGCTGGAGACCCAGATCCGGCCGCCATGCTGCTCGACGATGCGCTCGCAGACGGCCAAGCCGATGCCCGTCCCGGGGTAGTCCTCCTCGCCGTGCAGGCGGCGGAACGGCTCGAAGATCCGCTGCGAGCTCTCCGCGTCCATGCCGATGCCGTTGTCGCGCACGGAGATGCGCCACATCGAGCCCTCCGGCTCGGCCTCGACGTTCACGCTGGGGTCGTCGCCGCGCGTGAACTTGACGGCGTTGCCGATCAGGTTCTGGAAGACGCGGCACAGGTTGGAGCGATCGGCGAGCACCACTGGCAGCGAGCCTACCCGCACGCGGGCGCCCGTGGCCGTTATCGACCCCGCGAGCGCCTCGAGCGCCTGGGTGACGACGAGCTCGACCGCGAGCGGCTCCACATGCAGCTCGCCGCGGCCGGCGCGCGAGTACTCGAGGAGGTCGCGGATCAGCGTGCGCGCCTGGGTGGTCGCTCCGCGGATGCCGTCGATCAGCTCGTCGGCCATCTCCGGCCGGCGCTCGAGCAGCTCGGCGTACATCGAGATCGTGGTCAGCGGCGCTTGGAGGTCGTGGCTCGTGACCGAGGCGAACTGCTCGAGCTCGGCGTTGGAGCGCTTGAGCTCCGCGTTGGATCGCTCGAGCTCGGCCTGCCCGCGCTCGAGCGAGTCGGCCATCGAGTTGAAGCCGCGCGCGAGGTCGCCGATCTCGTCCTCGCGATGCTCGGGCACGCGCGTCGAGAGATCGCCCGCCGCGAGCTGCCCCGTCGCCTGCGCAACCTTGACGATCGGCCGCACGACGCCGCGGCGCAGGTACCACGTGCCGCCGGCGACGACCACGATGACGAGCACGAGCCCGCCGATCCCGAACCCGATCGCGAGCGCGGACTGCTGCTCGGCGTCTTCCTGGCGCTCGCGGACGAGGACCCGCGCCCGGCGCGTCACCTGCGTCGCGAGGGCGCGCAGGTCCCGGCCCAGCGATCGCACGCGTTCGCGGCGGTAGAAGAGCAGGCTGCGGGCCGTCTCGTCGTCGTCCTGCGCGAGCTCGATGAGCGTGAAGGCCGCCACCGAGTAGCTGCCGATCTTGCGCTCGATCTCGCTCACGCGCGCGAGCTGACGGTCGTCGTCGGAGACGAGCTCCGCCAGCTCGCTGATCTGCCGCGGATACGCGCGGAGCTGCGCGATGACCGGGTCGGGCGAGCCCAGCGCATCCGACTCGACGTACTCCCGGATGGCACGCTCGAGCGTGACGAGCGACGTCTGCAGGCGGCTGGTCAGCGTCAGCGCCTGCTGCGATCTGAAGGCGATGCGACCCGCGTCGCGCTGGCCGGTCGCGGCCACGATCAGGACGACGATGGTCGCGCCGAGCAGCACGGCGACCGTGGCACTGAGCACCAGCACCCGTGTCGTGATCCGTGTCCTGAGGCTCCGTCGCAGCACGTCGGTCGATCCCGTCCCTCGGGGCTCTCCGGCAACTGTAGCGGCGGCCCGCGGCCCCGGGTGACGGTGGTTCGGTTGTCCGCCACAGGGGTACGGCCTGCCCTATTGAGGTCCAGGCGTGGTGTGTCGAGAATCACAGTGTGTCCCGCAGAATCCTGATCGTCGACGACCACACCGCGTTTCGCACGATCGTGCGCGAGGTGCTGGAGGCCGACGGCTACGACGTGGTCGGTGAGGCGCCCGACGGCCGAGCGGGGCTGAGCGCGGCCTTGGCGTTGAAGCCGGACGTCGTCCTGCTCGACGTGCGGCTGCCGGACATGGACGGCTTCGCGGTCGCCTTGTCGCTCGCCGAGAACGGCGCCGGGCCGGCCGTCATCGTGACGTCGAGCTCCGACGATCCGCTGTATCCCGCGCGCGCGGCGCGGTCCGGCGCGCGGGGCTTCGTCGCCAAGCACGACGTCTGCGGCGCCGCCCTCGATCGAATCCTCTCCGCCTGACCGGCGCAACGTGAGAACCTTCACCGCATGAAGATCGTGCTCGCCGACGACTCGGTCCTGCTGCGAGCCGGTCTCGCGCGGCTGCTCGAGGACGCGGGCTTCGACGTCTGCGCCCAGGCGTCCGATGCCGAGGATCTCTTGCGCAAGGTGCGCGCGCACAAGCCCGCCGTCGCGGTGACCGACATCCGCATGCCTCCGACGCAGACCGACGAGGGGCTGCGCGCCGCCCAGCAGATCCGCCGCGAGATGCCCGAGGTCGGCGTGATGGTCCTCTCGCAGTACATCGACGAGGGGTACGCGGTCGAGCTCTTGCAGGGCTCCGCGGCCGGCGTCGGCTACCTCCTCAAGGACCGCGTCGCGGACATCGACGCGTTCACGGACGCCCTGCGGCGCGTCGGCGACGGCGGCTCGGTGCTCGACCCCGAGGTCGTGGCGCAGCTCCTCGGGCGGCGCCGCGGCGACGACCCGCTGGACCGCCTGACGCCGCGCGAGCGCGAGGTGCTCGGGCAGATGGCGCAGGGCCGGTCCAACGCCGCGATCGCCCGCGAGCTCGTCGTGACCGAGCGCGCGATCGAGAAGCACGTGACGAGCATCTTCTCGAAGCTCGGGCTGTCGGCGGCCGAGGACGGCCATCGCCGCGTGCTCGCCGTGCTGACGTACCTCGACGGAAACTGAGCTTCCGCAAACCCGGTTCGCGGCCCGCGATGAGTTTGCGGGGGGCCAGCGGTCTGAGGGGTGTGGACAACCGTACCCCCACACGCCGGACAGCCCCATCGCGCCCATGCCCTTGCGCTGAGAGCCTGCGAAGCATGCGATGTGCCGACATCGATATGCCGCAAGGCGCCCGCGGAGCCTCCCCTCTCTCCGCTGCCTCGCGCTCGCATGACGACCCGGCGGCGGTCGACTCCCTCCCCGACCGCCGCCGGCTCGCGCTGCGCATCGCACTCGCTGCCGGCGTCGTCGCCCTGGCCGCGTTCGCGGTGACCTCGCTGCCTGGCCTCGGCGACGTCCGCGCCCGCCTCGCCGACGCCTCCCCCGGCTGGCTCGTGGCCGCGATGGCGCTTCAGATCGCGTCGTGCCTGGCCTGCGTCGTCGCGTTTCGCGGGGTCTTCTGCCGCCGCCTGCCGTGGCGCCTGAGCTACGAGGTCGCGATCGCCGCGCAGGGCACGAACGTCCTGCTGCCGTCCGGCGGCGCCGGCGGGCTCGCGGTCGCCGCGTGGGCCCTGAAGCGCACCGGCATGCCCGCGGAGCGCATCGGCCGGCGCACGGTCGCCTTCTACCTCTTGACCAGCGGCGTGAACTTCGCCACCGCCGCCCTCGCGGGCGGGCTGCTCGCGCTCGGGATCCTCGCCGGCGGCGGCTCGCTCGCCTTCACCGCGGGCCCGGCCGCAGGCGCGGCGCTCGGGATCGCCTTCGTCCTTGCGCTCCCGCGGCTGCTGTCGTCCAACAGCGGCTTGCGGGAGCGCAACGGCCGGGTCGGGCGCGCGCTGACG
Source organism: uncultured Actinomycetes bacterium (assembly GCA_963766525.1). GTDB lineage: Bacteria > Actinomycetota > Thermoleophilia > Solirubrobacterales > Solirubrobacteraceae > CADCVQ01. Next base: position 304,542 of record CAVYAX010000011.1, on the reverse strand, counting down.
TGGCTGCGCGGCGCGCTCACGGGCGGGGTGCAGGACGCGACCCTGCTCGTGCGCTCCGGCAACCCGCAGATCATCGGCGGGGCGATCGGCTACATGGCCTTCGACGTCGCCGCCCTCGCCGCCACGTTCGCCGCGATCGGCGCGGTGCCGCCCGTCGGCGTGCTGCTGCTCGCCTACGTCGTCGGCCAGCTCGGCAACCTCATCCCGCTGCCCGGCGGGGTCGGCGGCGCCGACGGCGGCCTGATCGCGGCGCTCGTCCTGTACGGCACGCCGCTGAGCGGCGCGGCTGCCGCCGTGCTCGCGTACCGCGCCTTCCAGCTCGGGCTGCCTGCGCTGCTCGGCGGGCTCGCCGTCCTGCGCCTGCCGGGCGTCGTCGAGCGCGCGCCCGACACCGGCCAGCTCTGCTCGCCGCCGGCCGCCGTCCGGCGGGGGCCCGGCTGGGCCCCGGTCGGCAGCGGCGCGGTCGCCGCGTAGCCGCTCCTCGCAACCTCGTGACTTCCGCGCCCCCCGGGCGCACTTAGACCGTGAGCGGGGTCTTCGCCGCCGGCTCGCGGCGGCCGGCGAGGTAGTACGCCGCGACCACGCCGCCGACGGCGCCGAAGAGGTGCGCCTGCCAGGAGATCCCCTCCTGCGGCAGCAGCCCTTGCAGGAGGCCGATGCCCCACACGCCCAGGACCGCAATGCCGACCGCGAGCTCGAGCAGGCGCCGGCTGAGGACGCCACGCACGACGAGGTAGGAGGCGTAGCCGAAGACGAGCCCGCTGGCGCCGAGGTGGACGGAGTCGGCGGGGGCGATGAGCCACACGCCGATGCCGCTGACGACGCCGACGATGAGCGTCACGAGCACGACGCGGGCGAGGCCGCCGAGGGCGATCGCGGCGCCCATCACGGCGAACGGCACGGTGTTGGAGATGAGGTGGCCGAAGCCGATGTGCAAGAACGGCGCCGAGAGGACCTCGAGCAGCCCCCCCGGATCGCGCGGGTGGATGCCGTAGTCGTCCAGCGGCTGACCCGGCGCGACGTAGTCGATCGCCTCCAGCGCCCACATGAACACGATCATCCCGACGACGACGACCAACGCGGTGTTGCGGTCCGAGCCGGCGCGCTGCTTCATGGCGGGCACGCTACACGCCGGTCGCGGCGCCGGCCGCAGCAGGCCTTCGCCCGACCGCGCGGCCTCCGCCCCCGAGCGCGCGCCCTCGAGCGCAGCCTCCGCCCCCGAGCGCGGCCTCCGCGCGCAGGCCCGCGCTTGCCCCGCGTGACCTTCGCCCGCCGCTGCGCATAGGGTCGCGCCGTGGCGCCTCCTTCAGACGATCCCCGCGCCGCCGCGGTCGAGGCGCGCTTCCGGATCCCGATCATCGTCGCCGCGCTCGCGGTCCTGCCGCTGCTCGCGCTGTCGCTGACCCATCCGCACGGGATCTGGGCGGCCGTCGAGGTCGTCGGGCACTGGGTCGTGTGGCTGACCTTCTTCGTCGAGGTCGTGGTGATGCTCTCGATCGTGCGCGACCGCCGGGCGTGGATCGCCGGCCACCGGCTCGAGCTGCTCGTCGTGGCGGTGTCCTCTCCGCTCGTGCCGCTCGCGCTCGCGGCGGCGCCGGCGCTGCGCCTGCTGATCGTCGCGAAGGCGTTCAAGACGCTGAAGCTCGCGAAGGCGATCAAGCTGGCGAAGCTCGGCAAGAGCGTGCGCGTCGTGCGCCGCAAGCTCGCGCTGGACGGCGCCGCCTCGGTCGCGCTGGGTCTCGTCGCGCTGCTGCTCGCCGCCGCGACGGTCGTCTACATCCTCACCGGCGCATCGCCGTGGGAGCGCGACGCGCGAACGATCGCCTGCGTCGTCGCCGGCGTGCTCGCGACCTACGGCGTCAACCACCTGCGCCGCCGCGAGCGCGCGGCCTCCTGACCCGTCAATGTCGATGAGTGACCGGATATCGGTCACTGTTCGACATCCGGGCCGTGTCGATGGCGTTCCGGCCGGTCGCGCGCGGGGCGGGCCACAGGTAGAACTCCGTGTCGTGGCTGCCACCGACGCGACCGCTGTGCAAGCCGGTGACCGGGAAGTCCGCGTGTCGAGTCCCGACCGCGTCATCTTCCCGAGCACGGAGCGCACGCCCGAGATCACCAAGCTCGACGTCGTCAAGTACTACCTCGCGGTCGACGACGGCATCATGCGCGCGCTCGCGCGGCGGCCGACGACGCTCGAGCGCTGGCCGAAGGGCGTGCACCCGGGCATCGTGCTGTCGACGCGCGAGAAGGGCGGCGGCGACGCGTTCTTTCAGAAGCGGGTCCCGCGCGGCGCGCCGGAGTACGTGGAGACCGCGCGGATCGAGTTCCCCTCGGGCCGCACCGCGGACGAGATCTGCCCGACCGAGCTCGCCGTCGTCGCGTGGGCGGCGCAGATGGGCACGATCACCTTCCACCCGTGGCCGGTTCGCAGCGACGACGTCGACCATCCCGACGAGCTGCGCCTCGACCTCGACCCGCAGCCCGGCACGGACTTCGCCGACGCCCAGCGCGTCGCCGCCGAGGCGCGCGTGCTGCTCGCCGACCTGGGCTACGTCGGTTTCCCGAAGACCTCCGGCGGCCGGGGGATCCACATCTACGTCCGGATCGAGCCGCGCTGGTCGTTCACGGACGTCCGCCACGCGGCCATCGCCTTCGGCCGCGAGCTCGAGCGGCGCCTGCCCGGCGAGGTGACGACGAAGTGGTGGAAGGAGGAGCGCGGCGAGCGGATCTTCATCGACTACAACCAGAACGCCCGCGACCGCACGATCGCCTCCGCGTACAGCATCCGGCCCAAGCCCGGCGCGCCCGTGTCGGCGCCCGTGACGTGGGACGAGCTCGCCGGCGTCGCCCCCGAGGACTTCACCGTCGCGACGATGCCCGCGCGCTTCGCGGAGGTCGGCGACCGCCACGCCGCGATCGACGACGTCGCGCACTCGCTGCAGCCGCTGCTGGACCTCTACGACCGCGACGAGGCGGAGGGCAGCGGCGACATGCCCTATCCGCCCGACTATCCGAAGATGCCGGGCGAGCCCAAGCGCGTGCAGCCGTCGCGCGATCGCGATCGCAACACCTAGGCTGCCAGGCACGCGACCCGCGCGTCGGGGTGGTTCGTCCTGCTCGGTCCTGGACCGAGTAGGACGAACCAGCTACGGAGCCTGCGGCAGCTTCTTGCCGCCGCGCCTGGCCCGCGGCGCGGACGGCGGTGGCACGACCGGGCCGATGTCCCCGTCCGGGGCCTCGTCGAGGTCGACGATCACCGGCGCGTGATCGCTGGGCCCCTTGCCCTTGCGAGCGTGCCGGTCGACCCACGCCGCCTTCACGCGGTCGGCGATCGGCGCGCCCGCCAGGACGAGGTCGATCCGCATCCCGAGGTCCTGGTGGAACATGCCGGCGCGGTAGTCCCAGTAGGTGAACAGCCGCTTGTGGTCCGGCCACCGGTCGCGGACGACGTCGCGCAGGCCGATCGCCTGCAGCTCGGCGAGCGCGGCGCGCTCGGGTGCCGTGACGTGGGTCTGGCCGACGTAGGCGTCCGGGTCGAAGACGTCGTCGTCGGTCGGCGCGATGTTCACGTCGCCGCAGACGACGGCCGCCTCGGGGCCCGAGGCCGCGACCATCTCCCGCAGCGACGCGAGCCACGCGAGCTTGTAGTGGTAGTGCTCGGAGCCCGGCTCCCGGCCGTTGGGCACGTAGACCGAGGTCACGCGGATCCCGTCGCAGGTGGCCGACACCGCGCGCGCCTCCTGGTGCGGAAAGCCCGGCCCGCCGGGGATGCCCGGCGACGACGTCCTCCAGCCCGGCGCGCGAGAGGATCGCCACGCCGTTCCACGCCGCCTCCCCGTGCGCCGCCACCTCGTAGCCACGACCCGCCAGCTCCTCGCCGAGCAACTCCGCGAAGGCGTCGTCGGCGAGCTTGGTCTCCTGGAGGCACACGACGTCCGGCCGGCGCTCGTCCAGCCACCCCAGCAACCTCGGCATCCGCTGCTTGGCCGAGTTGACGTTCCAGGTCGCGATGCGCACATGACGCACGGTACCGGCGCACGCACGCCGAGCGGCGTGCAGCGCCGCGCGCGAACGGCACCGTTCGAAAGAGGCTTGACTTCACTGCCGCGGGGTACGTAGCGTCGCGCTACATCGCCCGCCCGCCATGGAGGTGCATCCGCGTGCCGCGTTACGAGAACGTCGACGAGGGCTATCTGGACCAGCGGCAGCTGAAGTCGGGCGCGGCGGGGTGGGTCCTGCTGGCGGGCCTGGGCGTCGCCTACGTGATCTCCGGCGATTTCGCCGGCTGGAACTTCGGCCTCGAGCAGGGCGGCTGGGGCGGGCTGCTCATCGCCACGGTCCTCATGGGCCTGATGTACACGTGCATGGTCTTCGCGCTCGCCGAGATGTCGTCGGCGATGCCGACCTCCGGCGGCGGCTACACGTTCGCGCGCCGAGCCATGGGGCCGTGGGGCGGCTTTCTCACCGGCACCGCGATCCTCATCGAGTACGCGATCGCGCCGGCGGCGATCGTGGTGTTCATCGGCGGCTACGTCGAGTCGCTGGACATCCTCGGCATCACGACGGGCTGGCCGCTGTATCTCTTCTTCTACGCGCTGTTCATCGGCGTGCACCTCATCGGCGTCGGCGAGGCGCTGAAGGTCATGTTCGCGATCACGGCCCTTGCGGTCGTCGCGCTGATCGTCTTCGTCCTCGGGATGATCCCGGAGTTCAGCGCGTCGAACCTCACGGACATCAAGCCCGACCCGAGCAAGGCCGGATCGAGCGACTTCCTGCCGTTCGGCTACGCCGGAGCGCTCAGCGCGCTCGTCTACGGGATCTGGTTCTTCCTCGCCGTCGAAGGGGTGCCGCTCGCGGCCGAGGAGGCGCGCGACCCGAAGAAGGACATGCCCAAGGGGATCATCGTGGCGATGGGGATCCTGCTCGTGTTCGCCGCGCTGATCCTCACGCTGGGGCCGGGCGGCGCCGGGTCGCAGACGATCTTAAGCTCCGACAACCCGCTCCCGCTGGCGGCCGACACCGCCCTCGGCGACGGCTCGTTCATCGGCGAGTTCGTCAACTACGCCGGCCTCGCTGGGCTCATCGCGAGCTTCTTCTCGATCATCTACGCCTACTCGCGCCAGCTGTTCGCCCTCTCGCGGGCCGGCTACTTCCCGCGCGCGCTGTCGGTGACGTCGGGCCGCCGGGTGCCGCACGTCGCGCTGCATCGTGCCGGGCGTCATCGGCTTCCTGCTCGCCGCGATCACCGAGGACGGCGCGCGCATGATCCAGATCGCGGTGTTCGGCGCGACGGTCTCCTACGTGCTGATGCTGCTCAGCCACATCGTCCTGCGCCGCAAGGAGCCCGGCCTGGAGCGGCCGTACACGACGCCCGGCGGCACCGTGACCTCGGGCGTCGGGCTCGTGCTGGCGATCGCCGCCGTGATCGCGGTGTTCACCGTCGACGAGAAGGCCGCGTTCATCACGCTCGGCGTGTACCTCGCGGCAGCGCTGTACTTCGGGCTGTACTCCCGCCACCACCTCGTCGCGCAGGCGCCCGAGGAGGAGTTCGCCGCGCTCGCGCAGGCGGAGTCGGAGCTGGCGGGGTCGTGACCCTCGACGAGCTCAAGGCCCTCGCGGAGCAGGGCGACGTCGACACCGTCGTCCTCGCGATCTGCGACATGCAGGGGCGGCTGATGGGCAAGCGCCTCACGGCCCGCCACTTCCTCGACGAGGTCGCCGAGCACGGCGCCGAGGGCTGCAACTACCTGCTGGCGGTCGACGTCGACATGAACACCGTCGAGGGCTACGAGATGGCGTCGTGGTCGCGCGGCTACGGCGACTTCGTGCTCAAGCCCGACCTGGACACGCTGCGCCCCCTCCCCTGGCTGCCGGGCACCGTGATGCTGATGGCCGACATCGCGTGGGAGGACGGGTCGGACGTCGTGGCGTCGCCGCGGCAGATCCTGCGCCGTCAGCTCGCCCGCCTCGCCGAGCGCGGCTGGGACGCCGTGGCGGGCACCGAGCTCGAGTTCATCGTGTTCCGCGACACCTACGAGGAGGCGTGGCACAAGGCCTACCGCGACCTCGAGCCGGCCAACCTCTACAACGTCGACTACTCCGTGCTGGGCACCTCGCGGGTGGAGCCGCTGCTGCGCGCGATCCGCAACCACATGGAGGCCGCGGGCATGCAGGTGGAGGACTCCAAGGGCGAGTGCAACCTCGGCCAGCACGAGATCAACTTCCGCTACGGCCCGGCGCTGCGCAAGGCCGACGAGCACTCGATCTACAAGAACGCCGCCAAGGAGATCGCCTCCCAGCAGGGCTGCGCGATCACCTACATGGCGAAGTTCGACGCGCGCGAGGGCTCCTCGTGCCACATCCACTTCTCGCTGCTGTCAGCCGAGGACGGGTCGCCGGTCTTCGCGGCGCGATCAGGCGTTGTTCGAGCGCTTCGTCGCCGGCCAGCTCGCGTGCCTGCGCGAGCTGACGCTCTTCTTCGCCCCGAACATCAACTCCTACAAGCGCTTCGCGGCGGGCTCGTTCGCGCCCACCGCGGTCGCCTGGGGCAAGGACAACCGGACGTGCTCGATCCGCGTCGTCGGCCACGGCGGCGGCCTGCGCTTCGAGAACCGCCTGCCGGGGGCCGACGTCAATCCCTACCTGGCTATCGCGGCGATGATCGCCGCCGGGCTGCACGGCATCGACGCCGCGCTCGAGCTCGAGCCGCCCGTCGAGGGCAACGCCTACGTGGCCGACAAGCCGCACGTACCGAAGACGCTGCAGGCGGCGCGCGAGCTGTTCGCGGGCAGCGCGGTCGCGCGCGAGGCGTTCGGCGCCGAGGTGGTAGACCACTACCTCAACATGGCCGACGTCGAGCTCGAAGCCTTCCACGCGGCCGTCACCGACTGGGAGCGCTTCCGCGGGTTCGAGCGGCTGTGACCCGCGCGACGCTTCAGGTGATCGAGCCCGCGACGGAGGCGGTGCTCGAGGAGATCCCGCGCGCGGGGATCGAGGAGGCCGACGCGGCCGTCGCGCGGGCGAAGGCCGCCTATCCGGGCTGGCGCGCGATCGCGCCCGCCGACCGGGCGAAGCTCCTGCTACGGCTGGCCGACCTCGTCGAGTCCGCGCTCGACGAGCTCGCGCTGCTCGAGGCGCGCAACGCGGGCAAGCCGATCTCCGACGCTCGCGGCGAGATGGGCATGGTGCTCGACACGTTTCGCTACTACGCGGGCGCGCCGGAGCGGATGCTCGGCGACACGATCCCCGTCGGCGGCGGGCAGGCGTTCACGGTGCGCGAGCCGCTCGGCGTCGTGGCGCTGATCACGCCGTGGAACTTCCCGCTGACGATCGCCGCCTGGAAGATGGCGCCGGCGCTCGCAGCCGGCAACACGATCGTTCTGAAGCCGGCCGAGCTCACACCGCTGACGGCGCTGCGCTTCGAGCGGCTGGCGTCTGAGGTCCTGCCTTCGGGTGTGGTGAACGTGGTCGCAGGCCCGGGCCGGACCGTCGGGTCGCGCCTCGTCTCACACCCGGACGTCGCGAAGGTCGCCTTCACGGGCTCGACGGAGGTCGGGCGCGCGATCGCCGCGAGCGCGGCGGACACGATCAAGCGGGTGACGCTCGAGCTCGGCGGCAAGTCCGCCAACGTGATCTTCGCCGACGCAGACCTCGAGCGAGCCGCGGCGGCGGCGCCGATGGCGGTGTTCGGCAACGCCGGCCAGGACTGCTGCGCGCGGTCGCGCATCCTCGTGCAGCGCTCGGCCGTCGAGCGGTTCATGGAGCTGCTCGAGCCGCACGTGCGGGCGATCGTGGTCGGCGACCCGCTGAGCGAGGACACGCAGATGGGCCCGCTGATCAGCGCCGGGCAGCGCGAGACGGTGGCGAGCTACGTGCCCGCGGACGCGCCGGTCGCGATCCAGGGCTCCGCTCCGCGCGGGCCCGGCTACTGGTTCGCGCCGACCGTGCTGTTCCCGGTCGATCGCGGTGCGCGCGCCGTGAGCGAGGAGATCTTCGGCCCCGTGGCCGTGGTGATCGCGTTCGAGGACGAGGCTGAGGCGGTCGCGATCGCCAACGACACGATCTACGGGCTGTCTGGCTCGGTCTGGACCGAGAACGGCGCACGGGCGCTGCGCGTCGCCCGCGCGATGGAGACCGGCGTCCTCTCGATCAACACGAACACCTCGGTCCGGGTGGCGACGCCGTTCGGCGGCTTCAAGCAGTCCGGTGTCGGGCGCGAGCTCGGTCCTCACGCGTTGGATGCGTATTCCGAGCTGAAGTCGATCTACTACGCGACGGGGGAGTGATGGGCGGCAGGCTCGAAGGCAAGGTGTGCGTGATCACGGGCGCGGCGGGCGGCATCGGGGCGGCGGCGTGCGCGCTGTTCGCCGAGGAGGGCGCCACCGTGGTGGGCGTCGACCTGCGCGACGTCCATGGCGTGCACCTCGCGCTGTCGGCCGACGTCGCCGACGAGGAGCAGGTCGCTTCGATCTACGCGACGACGAGCGAGGCCTTCGGGCGCGTCGACGTGCTGTTCAACAACGCCGGGATCTCGCCGACCGACGACGGCTCCGTCGTCGACACCGGCCTCGACGTGTGGGAGCGCGTGCAGGCCGTCAACCTGCGCTCGGTGTACCTGTGCTGCAAGCACGGGATCCCGCACCTGCTCACCGCCGGCGGCGGCTCGGTGATCAACACCGCGAGCTTCGTCGCGGTGATGGGCGCGGCGACCTCGCAGATCGCCTACACGGCCTCCAAGGGCGGCGTGCTGGCGCTGAGCCGCGAGCTCGGCGTCCAGTTCGCCAAGCAGCACATCCGCGTCAACGCGCTCTGCCCCGGGCCGGTCGACACGCCGCTGCTGCGCGAGCTGTACGCCAGCGACGCCGAGCAGGCCCGGCGGCGCCTCGTGCACCTGCCGATGGGCCGCTTCGCCGGACGCCCGCGAGATCGCCCACGGCGCGCTCTTCTTGGCCAGCGACGACGCGTCCTACGTCAACGCCACGACGTTCCTCGTCGACGGCGGCCTGAGCGCGGCGTACACGACGCCGCTATAGGCCGCCGTGCCGCCGCCTCAATGGCGAAAAGTGGCCGAATAGCGCTCACTATTCGCCATTCGCGGCTACTTGATCTGGTCGTAGACGCTGAAGAGCGGCAGGTACATCGAGATGACGATGAAGCCGACGATCCCGCCGACGAAGACGATCATGACCGGCTCGAGGATCGAGGTCAGGGCCTTGACCGACGCCTCGACCTGGTCCTCGTAGAAGTCGCCGATCTTCGACAGCATCGTCGTCAGGGCGCCCGTCTCCTCGCCGACCTTGACCATGTGGCCGACCATCGACGGGAACACCGGGGAGTCCATCAGCGGCTGGGCGATCGTGCCGCCGGCCTTGACCGACGTGGTGACGTTCGCCATCGCCTCCTCGACGACGATGTTGCCCGCCGTCTGCGACGTGATGTCGATCGCCTGCAGCAGCGGCACGCCGGCGCCCATCAGGGCCGAGAACGTGCGCGACCAGCGCGCCAGCGCGACCTTCTGGAAGATCTCGCCGATCTTGAACGGGACCCGCAGCAAGCAGCGCTGCCAGATGCCTCTCCCCTTCGGCGTCTTCTTCCACTTCATGAAGGCGAACACGAAGCCGACCGTGCCCAGGATCAAGAGGTACCAGTAGCCGGTCACGACGTTCGAGATGCTCATCGTGAACTGCGTCATGGCGGGCAGCTTCGCGCCGCCGAGCTCCTCGAACACGCCGGCGAAGACCGGGACGATGAACGCGACCATCGCGAGCATGACCACGGTCGCGAACGTGAAGATGACGATCGGGTAGGCCATCGCCGACTTCACCTGGCGGCGCAGCGACTCCTCCTTCTCGAGCTGATGCGCGATCCGCAAGAGGGAGTCCTCGAGCACGCCGCCCGTCTCCCCCGCGCGCGTCATCGCGACGAACAGCGGGTTGAAGGTCTTCGGATGGCGCTCGAGCGCATCTGACAGCGGCAGGCCCGCCTCGACGTCCTTGCGCACGTCGACGAGCTGCTCGCAGAGCTTCTTGTTCTCCGTCTGCGCCTCGAGCACGTACAGCGCGCGGAGGATCGTCATGCCGGATGACACCATCGTCGCCAGCTGGCGCGACAGGATCGCCAGGTCGCCGATCTTGATCCGGTTCATGCCCGGGATCTCGATGTCCTTCGACGCGCGCCCCTTCTCGGCGATGTCGAGGACGATCAGGCCCTTGGCCTTGAGCTGGTCGGCGACCGACTGCTTGGATTCCGCGTCGACCTCGCCCTTGGCCTGGTGGCCGACGAGGTCGATCGCCTTGAAGACGTACGTGCTCATCACATCGCGAAGGAGCCGGCGCCAAGCAGGCGGCGGAGCTCCTCCGGGGTCGAGGATCGAGCTTCGGCGATCTTCTGCGTGATCTTGCCCGAGCGCACGAGCGTCGCGAGCGCGGCGTCCATCGTCTGCATGCCGATATTGCCTCCGGTCTGCAATGAGCTGTAGATCTGGTGGGTTTTGCCTTCGCGGATGAGGTTGCGGATCGCCGGGGTGGCGAGCAGCACCTCGCAGGCCGCGATGCGCCCGGCGCCGTCGGCCGTCGGGATGAGCTGCTGCGTCACGACGCCCTGGAGCGCCACCGAGAGCTGGACCCGCACCTGCTGCTGCTGCGAGGCCGGGAACACGTCGATGATGCGGTCGATCGTCTGCGGCGTGTCCTGCGTGTGCAAGGTGGCGAAGACGAGATGGCCGGTCTCGGCGGCCGTCAGCGCGGTGTGGATCGTCTCCAGGTCGCGCATCTCGCCGACGAGGATCACGTCCGGGTCCTGGCGCAGCGCGGCCTTCAGGCCCATCGCGAAGGACTGCGCGTCCGAGCCGATCTCGCGCTGGTTGACGATGCACTTCTTGTGCGCGTGGAGGAACTCGATCGGGTCCTCGATGGTCATGATGTGCTCTTCGCGCGTCGCGTTGATCTGGTCGATGACCGCGGCGAGCGTCGTCGACTTGCCCGAGCCGGTCGGGCCCGTGACGAGCACGAAGCCGCGCGGCTTCTTCGTCATGTCGTGCAGCGCGGCCGGCATGTTCAGCTCGTCCAGCGACTTGATGATCGCCGGGATCAGGCGGAACGCCGCGCCGATCGCAGAGCGCTGGTAGTAGGCGTTGACGCGGAAGCGGGCGCGGCCCGGGATCGAGTAGGCGAAGTCGAGCTGCCAATCGGTCTCCAGGCGCTGACGCTGGTCGTTGGAGAGGATCGAGTAGATGATCTCCCGCGTCATCTCGGTCGTCATGACCGGATAGTCCTCGAGCGGCGTGAGCCGTCCGCGCACCCGGACCGTCGGGCGTGCGCCGGCCGTGAGGTGCAGGTCGGAGGCGTTGCGCTCGATGACCTCCATGAGCAGATCTGCGAAGTCAAGGTTCATTGCCGCGGTCATCGGCCTGGGGCGGCGGACCTCACGGCTTATGCCACCCCAAGTGGACGACCGTATGATCAGGCGACCGGTGGCCGACTCGACCAAGCGCTCAAAACCCGACGACAAGGCCGGAAGGCAGCCCTGGCGCGTCGAGGGCGGCCGCGAGCCCGAGGGCTCCACGACCGAGCGCGGGCGCATGCCCAAGCCGCCCGGCAGCCGGCGCTTCTGGTACTTCCTCCTCGGCCTGCTCGTCCTGAACATCGCGCTGGGCCAGCTCATCCCGTCGGCGGAGGACAAGCGCCTCGACGTCCCCTACACGTTCTTCCGCGCGCAGGTCCAGGCGAGCAACGTCAAGGAGGTCAACGCCCGCAACGACGTCATCCAGGGCAAGTTCAAGAAGGAGGCGAAGTTCGAGAAGCAGGGGCCGTCCGAGGACTTCGAGACCGTCCGCCCGACGTTCGCGCAGGACGACGAGCTGCTGAAGCTGCTGCTCGACAACAAGGTCGAGGTCAACGCGCGCCCGATCGACGAGGGCCGCTCCTTCCTCGCGACCCTGCTGATCTCCTTCGGCCCGACGCTGCTCATCGTCGGCCTGCTCATCTACTTCCTGCGGCGCAGCGCCAGCATGGCCGGCGGCGGCGCGCTCTCGCTCGGGCGCTCGAAGGCCAAGCGCTACGACGCGTCGAGCACCCGCGTCTCCTTCGAGGACGTCGCCGGGATCGACGAGGTCGAGGACGAGCTCAAGGAGATCGTCGACTTCCTCAAGAACCCGGACCGCTATCGCAAGCTCGGCGCCGCGATCCCGAAGGGCGTGCTGCTGTCCGGCTCGCCCGGCACGGGCAAGACGCTGCTCGCGCGCGCCGTGGCCGGCGAGGCCGACGTGCCCTTCTTCAGCCTCAGCGCGTCGGAGTTCGTCGAGATGGTCGTCGGCGTCGGCGCTTCGCGGGTGCGCGACCTGTTCGAGCAGGCCAAGAAGGAGGCGCCGGCGATCATCTTCATCGACGAGCTCGACGCGATCGGCCGCGCCCGCGGGGGCGGCGGCGGCTTCGGCGGCCACGACGAGCGCGAGCAGACGCTCAACCAGATCCTGACGGAGATGGACGGCTTCACGGGCTCGGAGGGCGTCATCGTGCTCGCGGCGACCAACCGCCCGGAGGTCCTCGACGCCGCGCTCCTGCGCCCCGGCCGCTTCGACCGCCGCCTGTCGGTCAACCCGCCCGACAAGGACGGGCGCCGCGAGATCCTCGAGATCCACACGCGCTCGGTGCCGCTCGACAAGGACGTCGACCTCGACCGGGTCGCCGCCTCGACCCCCGGCATGGTCGGTGCCGACCTGCGCAACCTCATCAACGAGGCGGCGCTGATCGCCGCGCGGCGCGACCACACCGCGGTCCACGCCGCCGACCTCGCCGACGCGCTCGAGCGCATCATCCTCGGCGCCGAGCGACGAATTACCTTATCGGTGGACGAGCGCGAGCGCACGGCCTACCACGAGTCCGGCCACGCGGTGCTCGGCATGCTCGAGCCCGGCGCCGACCCCGTGCGCAAGGTGTCGATCGTGCCGCGCGGCCGCGCGCTCGGCGTGACGTTCCAGTCGCCCTCGACGGATCGCTACGGCTACGACGCGCGCTACCTCGAGGGCCGGATCGTCGGCGCGCTGGGCGGACGCGCGGCCGAGGAGCTCATCTACGGGAACGTCACCACCGGCGCGGAGTCCGACCTCGAGCAGGTCACGAGCATCGCGCGGCAGATGGTCGGCCGCTGGGGCATGTCGGACGTCATCGGCCTCGTGTCCGTGCTGCCCGCCCCGGGCGAGGAGCAGTTCTACGGCCCCGGCGGGCCCGTGCAGGTCTCAGCCGAGACGCTCGAGCTCGTCGACCGCGAGGTCCGGCGGATCGTCGAGGCCTGCTACGAGCGCGCCCGGCGGATGCTGGCCGCCAACCGCGACAAGCTCGAGTCGCTGACGAAGGCGCTGCTCGAGCACGAGACGCTCGACGAGGACGACGCCTATCGCGCCGCCGGCTTCGACCGCGACCCGATCGACGTCGGCGACGTCGGCGACCCGACCCGAGCCGCCCGCCCTGCTCGACGCGGGCACCGCCGACGCCGGCGCCGCGGGCGACGCGCCGTAGAGCGCCAACCCGCCAGGTGGCGCGTCGGCGGCATCCGGTCATCCCGGGCGCACGCATAGGATCATCGTGATGACCTCCGAAGACGACGGGCTGACAGCGCTCAGCGGCTGGACCGACGACGAGATCCGCGCGGACGACGTCCGCGCCGCCGGCGTGCTGTACGCGGCCGCGACCCTCGAGGAGCTCAAGCTCATCGAGCTCGTGGAGCGGCTCAACGAGCTCAACCAGAACAAGATGCTGTCGATCGGCGCCGGCGAGGCGTCCAACCTCCTGCACGTCTTCTGGGACGCGAGCTACAAGCGGATGCCCGCGCCGCGGCGCCTCGCGGTCTACGCACGCACGCTCGGCACGCCCGGCGCGACGGGCGACGTCGAGGCCAACGCGGAGTTCGCGGAGCTCTTCGAGGCGCTGGTGACGGCGATCGCGGAGGGCGAGGACATCGCACCGGCCGCCGCCGAGCTGCACGCGAACCTCGCCGAGCACACCGACGAGGCGACGACGAAGGCCGCGGTCGAGCTGCACAAGACGCTGGCCGAGATCGGCGGCGTGCTGTCGGACCTCGAGCTGCGCACCGCCTTCAAGGCGGACGGCGTGTGGGACCTCGTCGAGAAGGTCACCGAGGACTGGGGCGGCAACGCGGCCGCCGTCGACCGCACGCGGAAGCTCGCGACGAGCGGCGCGATCATCCTGCACGCCCTGCCCCAGCTGAGCGCGGGCGAGGCCCCGAGCGACGAGGTCGTCGCGGCCGCCAAGCAGTGGCTGCCGGCGAACTCGCCGGCATAGCGTCGCGGCCGGGCGCCCTACGGGCCGGCAGCGGTGGCGCCCCGCCGGTCCGGCTAATCGGCGATCGCGGCGCCCGTGCCCGTAACGCGCGTGACCTCGGCGATCGAGGTCATGCCGAGCCGGACCTTCTCGAGGCCGTCGTCGCGCAGCAGGCGCATGCCCTGGCGGACCGCGACCTCCGCGATCTCCGGGGCGGGCGCTCGCGCCAGCGCGAGCTTGCGGATCTCCTCGGTCACCGACAGCACCTCGTAGAGCCCGATCCGGCCCTTGTAGCCGGAGTACGCGCAGCGCGGGCAGCCCTGGGCGTTGTAGGCCTCCATGTCGAACTGGCTGCGGATGCCGTTCGCGCGCAGGACGTCGGAGCTGATGATCTGGCGCTCCTTGCAGAACTGGCAGAGCTTGCGGGCGAGCCGCTGGGCGACCACGCAGTCGATCGCCGACGCGACGAGGAACGGCTCGATGCCCATCTCGATCAGGCGCGTGACGGCGCTCGCGGCGTCGTTGGTGTGCAGCGTCGACAGCACGAGGTGGCCGGTCAGCGCGGACTCGATCGCGATCTGCGCCGTCTCGCGGTCGCGGATCTCCCCGACCATGATGATGTCCGGGTCGGCGCGCATCATCGAGCGCAGGCCCGTGGAGAAGTGCAGCCCCGCCTTCGAGTTGACCTGCACCTGCGTGACGCCGTCGAGCTGGTACTCGACCGGGTCCTCGATCGTGATGATGTTCTTCTCGATCGTGTTGAGCGCGCCGAGCGCGGCGTAGAGCGTCGTCGACTTGCCCGAGCCCGTCGGGCCGGTGACGAGCACCGCGCCGTAGGCCTGGTGGAACGCGCGCTCGAAGCGGTCCTTCTCTGCGGGCGCCATGCCGAGCTTCTCGAGCGACATCACGACGTTGTCCTTGTCGAGGATCCGCATGACCGCGGACTCGCCGTGGACGCTGGGCAGCGTCACGACGCGCAGGTCGATGTGATGGCCGTCGATCGTCAGGCCGACGCGACCGTCCTGCGGCACGCGCCGCTCGGAGATGTCGAGGTCGCTCATGATCTTCACGCGGCTGATGACGCCGAGCACCATCCGCCGCTGCACCTGCGCGGCCTCGACGAGCACGCCGTCGATGCGGAAGCGCACGCGCAGATCCGCGCCGTTGGGCTCGAGGTGGATGTCCGACGCGCCCTGCTCGACGGCCTGGGCGATGATCTGGTTGACCAGCCGGATGACGGGCGCGTCGTCCGCCGACTCGCGCAGGTCGACGATCTCGGCGGGCGCGTCCTCCTCCTCGTCGTAGAGGTCGGCGGAGACGACGTCGTCCAGCCGCGACAGCCGCGAGATGAGGCCGCCGATGTCCTCGCGGCTCGTCACCGCGGGGCGGATCTCCTTGCCGGTCAGCAGCGCGATGTCGTCGACGGCCAGGACGTTCGCCGGGTCGGCCATCGCGACGAGCAGCGTGCGGTCGTCGACGAAGCGGACGGGGACCGCCTCGTAGCGCTTGGCGGCCGCGATCGAGATGAGGTTCGCCGCCTGCATGTCGGGCTGGAAGAGCGAGAGGTCGAGGTGCTCGAGGCCGTGGCGCTCGGCGACGGCGCGGGCAAGCCCGTCGGACGTCAGGTCGCCGGACTCGATGAGCACGTCCTCGGGCGTCTTGCCGGTCCGCCGGGCGTCCTCGATCGCGTGCTGCACGCGGTCGCGGTTGGCGAGGCCGAGGTCGACGATGACGTCCGTGAGAAAGCGCGCCGTGCCGCCGGCGCGCCGCGGCTTGGTGATGCCGTTCGGGCTCGGCTCGTTGGGAACGGCTTTCAGGGGAGTGGGATCGGGCAAGCTGGCCTCGGGTTAGGCGCGCACCGCGGCGCGCATCTTGTGCAGCGGCGCCGCTTGGCCAGTCCACAGGGTGTAGCTCAACGCGCCCTGGCGTACCAGGATCTCGAGACCGTCTACGACGCTCACGCCCCGCTTCTGCGCCTCTCGAATCAGCACCGTTCCGCCTGCCTTGTAGACGAGGTCCACTACGGTCGCGTACTCGCCGAGCGCATCGGCATGTAGGGGCAGTTCCTTGAATGGGCTGGACGAATCGCCGAGCCCGACGCTCGTGCAATTGACCAGGACCTCGGCGGCGACAGGCGCGTCGACCACCCGGGCGCCCAGCTTCCGCGCGCGCTCGGGCGTGCGGTTGTAGACCGACACGTCGGTGCCGGCTTGCTGCAGCGCCCAGACGACGGCCCGCGCGCTGCCGCCGGCGCCGAGCACGCAGGCGGACGCCGGCGGCGTGTCGCCGAGCGCGGCCATGAGCCCGGGCGCGTCCGTGTTCTCGGCGGCGATCTCGCCGTCGTCGCCGAACGTCAGCGTGTTCGCGGCGCCGATGGCGCGGGCGGCGTCGGAGGCGGTGGTCGCGAGCGCGAGCGCGGCCTCCTTGTGGGGGATCGTCACGTTCGCGCCCTTGAAGCCCGAGGCGCCGAGCGCACGGACGGTGTCGTCGAAGGCGCCGGGCGCGACCGGCAGGCGCTGGTAGCGCTCGAGGCCGGCGGCGCGCATCATCGCCGGCGAGCGGCTGTGGCCGACCGGCCAGCCGAGGACGCCGTAGCGGTCCGTCAGCACGTGGTCGGCGACTTGCCGCCGGCCGCGTTGCGCGCCTGGTTGTAGCGCTGGCTGTCGGCCGTGAACTTCGCGAACGTCGAGGAGAACGAGTGCTTGCCGCACGCGCCCGGCTTGACGACGTAGTAGCGGTAGCTCACGCTGGCCGGCGCCGCGGCCGCGCGGATCGAGGCGAGGCCGGGGTTGCCGATCGGCGTCGGCGGCAGGCCGCTGCGCTTGCGCGTGTTGTAGGCCGAGTCGCTGTTGAGCTCGGAGCGCTTGAGCGGGCGCGTCCAGTTGTTCAGCGCGTAGCGGCTCGTCGCGTCGATCTGCAGCGGGGTCCCGTCCTTGAGGCGGTTGTAGATGACCGCGGCGATGAGCTTGCGCTCGCTGGCGATCTGCGCCTCGCGCTCGACCATCGAGGCGATGATCAGCACGTCGTAGGCGGTGAGGTTCTTGCGCTTCGCGCGGCGGAGGTTGACGCGCGCGAAGTTGTCCTTGAACGCGTCGAACTGGCGGTCGACGAGATCCTTCGCGGGAGCGCCGGTCTTGAGCTCGTAGGTCGCCGGGAAGAGGAAGCCCTCGGTCGAGCGGGTGCCCTTCGGCGCGCCGTAGCGGAACGGGTTCAGGCGACCGCTGAAGCGCTTGGAGGCCGTCAGGTAGCTGCCGCTGAGGTCCTTCTTCGCGACGACCTTCGCGATCTCCGAGCGCGACGGGCCCTCGGGGATCGTGACGTCGATCGTGGCCGAGCCGTCGATCGTGGGGCGCTTGCTGAGCGCGTCGATCGCGGCGCCATAGGTCATGTCCTTGTGCAGGGTGTGCGGCCCCGAGCGCAGGTCGGCGCGCTTGCCGGCGAGCGTCGCGCGCAACGAGAACAGGGCGCCGGAGCTCACGACGCCGGCCTCGGCGAGCTGGTCGCCGATCTCCCGCGCGCTCTGACCCTGCTTGATCGTGACCTTGACCGCGTCGCCCTGCGCGCTGCCGAACGGCTGGAAGACCATGAGCACGATGACGATCGCGGCCGCGAGCAGCAGCAGCGCGATGAGCACGCCGATCCTCGCGCCCACCGATCGGCGGGCGCGCGCGGGGCCTGCAGGCACGTCGCCGGGCGGCGTCACGATCGTGCGCGGGTTGCGGGGCGAGACCGCGCGCCGCACGCGCCGGATGCCGATCGGGCGATCGAGCTCGTCGTCCAGCGCGCCGGCGGGCGCGGCGGGAGGCGCCGGCGGCTCGGGCTGGATGCGCAGCAGGCCGCCGGGCTCGCGCTGGGCGGGCGGCGGGCGGCGCTCGGAGCGGCGATCGGGATCGTCCGGCGCCGGCGCGCGGCGCAGGGGCCGGCGAGCAGGCCCGGCGGGCGCCTCGCCCGTGGCCAGCCGGCGCCCGCGGCGAGGCGGCCGGTCGTCGGGGGCGTCGCCGGAGTCCGGGCCGCCTCCGCGGTGCAGCACGATGTCGTCGAGGTCTGCGTCGTCGCCCGGGGGCCCGCGGTGAAGCACGACGTCGTCGAGCGGGTCGGCGCCGGCGCCGGCGCCGGCCGGCCGTCGCGTGCGAGCCGGCGGCTCGTCGATCGAATGGAGGTCATAGGGGTCGGAAGATGGTTCGCGTGAGGTTGGCGCCGGACGCTGGCTCGCCGCACGCCGGGCCTCGCGCTCGAGGCGGTCGCGCTCGCGTTGCTCGGCGCTGCGACCCCCGCCGGGACCCTGGTCGTTGCGCTTGGGGCTCATGCAGCTCTGGGATTCGTCGTCAACGCTACCCGTCCTGTCGCGTGTGCTGCGCCGCGAGCCAGCCTTCGAGCAGGTGCGCCGCCGCCCGCGAGTCCTCGGAGGTGCGCGGGTCGCCCGGATCGCGGCTGGCGAGGAGCGTCGTGAAGCGCTCGTCGTAGAGCTCGACGGGCACATGCACGCGCTCGGACAGGCGCTGTGCGAAGGCGCGCGCCTCCTGCGTCTGGGCGGAGTCGCCGCCGCTCAGCGAGAGCGGCAGGCCGACGACGACGAGCTTCGCCTCGCGCTCGCGCACGAGGTCGCAGACGCGCGCGAACCCCTTGCGCGTGGCCGGCCGCAGCACGGGCTCGATCGGCGTCGCGAGGATCCCGGTCGGGTCGCTCACGGCGGCGCCGCAACGCGCGCTGCCGTAGTCGAGCGCGAGCACCCGCATCAGCGCGCCACCTCGGCGCGCGGCCGGCGGGGCCGCGGGGCGGCTGTCGCGCCGCGCGCCATCCTCACTCCGCGAGCGCTGCGACGATCGCCGCGCGTGCGGCGGCGATCGCGTCCGGCAGCGCGGCGGGGTCCTTGCCTCCGGCCTGCGCCATCGTGTCGCGGCCGCCCCCGCCGCCGCCCGCGACCTGCGCCGCCGCCTTGACGATCGCGCCGGCCTTCACGCCGCGCGCGACGAGCGCCGGCGTCACCGCCGCGACGAGGTGCACGCGGCCGTCGACGACCGTCCCGAGCACCGTCGCGGACTGCTCGCCCAGCTTGCCCTTGACGCGGTCGGCGATGTCCGGCAGCTCCTTCGCGCTCGCGACACCCTCCAAGACCGCCGCGACAACGTCGGCCCCGCCGACCTGCGTCGCGGCCGCCGCGAGCGTGTCGGCGTCGATGGCTCCCGCGCCGTTGGAGGACGCCGCGGCCTTGGCTGCGTCCTTGACCTGCTTGCGCAGCGCGGTGACGGCGTCCGGGAGCTGCGCCACGCCGGTCTTCAGGAGCGTCGCGGCCTCGTGCGCCTTCGCATCCGACGCGCGTAGCTCGGCAACGGCGACGGGCCCCGTAATCGCTTCGATGCGGCGGACGTTGGCCGCGCTCGAGCTCTCGCTGACGAGCTTGAAGACGCCGATCTCGGCGGTCGATCGCACATGCGTGCCGCCGCACAGCTCCCGCGAGTAGTCGCCCTCGCCGATCTGCACCATCCGCACGACGTCGCCGTACTTCTCGCCGAACAGCGCCATCGCGCCGAGCGCGCGCGCCTCGTCGAGCGTCGTGGTGATCGGGCGGACGGGATCGTTGCGCAGGACCCACTCGTTGACGCGATCCTCGATCTTCCGCAGGTCCTCGGGCGCGATCCGCTCGCCGTGGTTGAAGTCGAAGCGCAGCTTGTCGGGGCCGACGTAGGAGCCGGCCTGGCGCACGTGCGTGCCGAGCGTCTCGCGCAGCGCGGCGTGCAGGAGGTGCGTCGCGGTGTGGTTGGCCTGCGTCGCGGTCCGCGCAGCGCGGTCGACCCGCGCGACGACCCGCTCCCCGGGCTGCAGCGATCCTTCGTCGACCTGGACGACGACGGCTTGGTCGTCGCCGACGCGCACGACGTCGGTCACGTGCCCGCGGGCGTCGCCGGTCTCGGACTCGAGCACGCCGGCGTCGGCGACCTGGCCGCCGCCCGTCGCGTAGAACGGCGACTCGGCGAGGTGGACGAGCACGCGGTCGCCCGCGGATGCGGCGAGCGCGCCGACGGTCGTGTGCTGCTCGAGCGTCTCGTAGCCCGTGAAGTCCGTGACGAAGCCCGCCTCGCGCGCAAGCGCCCGCGCCTGCTCGCGCAGGTCGCCCGCCGGAGCGATCTCCGCCGCCGCGCCGTCCTCGCCCGCCTCGGCCTCGTCCGCGCCCGGGGCCGCGAAGCCGCCGCGCGAGCGGGTGCGCTGCGCGTCCATCAGCGCCGCGAACCCCTCGGTGTCGACCTCGAGGCCCCGCTCCTCGGCAAGCTCGCGCGTGAGGTCGACAGGAAAGCCGAAGGTGTCGTGCAGGAGGAACGCATCCTTGCCGGAGATCGTGTCTTCGCTGCGCGCGATGACCTCGTCGAGCAGCTTCGTTCCCTGCTCGAGCGTGCGCCCGAAGCCCTCCTCCTCGGCGCGCGCCCACAGCAGGATCCCGTCGCGCTCGCGATGCAGCTCGGGGTACGCCGCGCCCATGATCTCGATGACCTTGCCGGCGAAGACCGCCATGAAGCCCGACGCCATCCCGGCGCGGTTGCCCTGCAAGATCGCGCGGCGCATGATCCGCCGCAGGATGTAGCCGCGCCCCTCGTTGGACGGCACGACGCCGTCGGCGACGAGGAACGTCGTCGCGCGCGAGTGGTCGGCGAGGATGCGCAGCGCGCGCTCGTCGGGATCCACCGCCGCGAGCTCGCGGCCGAGCGCCATCAGCGGCGCGAACGTGTCGGTCTCGAAGACGGTCTCCACGCCCTGCTGGATGACCGCCATCCGCTCGAGGCCCAGGCCCGTGTCGATGTTGTTCGCCGGCAGCGGCGCGAGCGTCGTCTTGCCGTCGGCGTCGATGCCCATGTCGTACTGCGTGAAGACAAGGTTCCAGTACTCCAGGAAGCGCTCGTTCTCGCCGCCCGGCAGGTCGTCCTCGGCGCCCCAGTCCAGGCCGCGGTCGAGGTAGAGCTCGCTGCACGGCCCGCACGGCCCCGTCGGCCCGCCCTGCCAGAAGTTCTCCGAGCGCGGGCACTCGACGATCCGCTCGCGCGGCACGCCGACCGACAGCCACGCCGCGATGGCCTCCTCGTCGGGGCCGATCCCGAGCTCCTCGTCGCCTTCGAACACGGTGATCCAGATGTCCTCGGGCTTGAACCCGAACCCGTTCAGCGACAGCTCCCACGCGTACTCGACGGCCTCCTGCTTGAAGTAGTCGCCGATCGAGAAGTTGCCGAGCATCTCGAAGAACGTCAGGTGCCGGGCGGTGTTGCCGACGTTGTCGATGTCCGTCGTGCGGAAGCACTTCTGGACGGTCGTCAGCCGCGGGTGCGGCGGCTGCTCCTCGCCGCGGAAGTACGGCACGAGCGGGTGCATCCCCGCCGTCGTCAGCAGCACGGAGGGGTCGTAGGCCGACGGCACGAGCGACGCCGAGGGCAGCCGCTTGTGGTCGCGAGCCTCGAAGAAGCGCAGGAACGTCTCTCTGATGTCGTCGGTTCCCCCGGTCATACCTGGCGAGGGTACCGACCGGCTTGGCGGGGGAACCCGAGGACCCTCACCTGGCGATCGTGGCGCATCCGACGATCGCGTCCCCCGACAGGAAGACCGCCGTCTGCCCGGGCGCGGCGCCGTCGAAGGGCTCGTCGAGGTGGATCTCCTCGCCGTCCAGACGGCAGCGCAGCGCGGGTGAGCGGTAGCGCAGGCGGACGGCGTCGGGCTGCGTGCCGTGCATCCGCAGGCCGCGGACGCGGACGGTCCGGGTGCCGAGCGCCTCGCGCGGGCCAACGGTGACGGTGTTCGCGTCGGCGTCGGTCGCCAGCACGTAGAGCGGCTCGAGCGAGCCGCCGCCGAGGCCGCGGCGCTGGCCGACCGTGAAGCCGTGGTGGCCGTCGTGGCGGCCGATGACCTCGCCCGCGCCGTCGACGATGTCGCCGGGCCGTGAGCGCATGCCGCCGTGGCGGGCGAGGAAGTTGGCGCGCCCGGTGCCCGCGAGGAAGCAGAGGTCCTGGGAGTCGGGCTTGCGGGCGACGTCGAGGCCGGCCTGCGCCGCGAGGGCGCGGACCTCGGGCTTGGTCAAGTCGCCGAGCGGGAAGCGCAGCCGTGCGAGCGCGGTGCGCGACAGCGCCGCGAGCATGTAGGTCTGGTCCTTTGCCGGGTCGGCCGCGAGGCGCAGCAGCCCGTCGGGCGTGCGGCGGGCGTAGTGGCCCGTCGTCAGGGTGGCCGCGCCGAGGCGGTCGGCGAACTCGATCATCGCGTCGAGGCGGACGTGGCCGTTGCAGCGCACGCAGGGATTGGGCGTCAGGCCCTGCGCGTGCTCGACGAGCCACGGCTCGACGACCCCCGCCCGGAACTCGTCGCGCAGGTCGAGCGTGAAGTGCGCGAGCCCCAGCCCGTGGGCGACCCGCCGCGCGCCGCGCACGGCCGCGGCCGAGCAGCACGACCGCTCGCCGTCGTTCTCCGGGTCGGCCCACAGCTCGAGCGTGACGGCGACCACGTCGTCGGCCGGCCCGCCCCGCGAAACGAGCCCCTCCGGCCCGGCGACGCCGCCCGGCGAGAAGGAGCCTTCGCGCGGCCCCCCGCCGAAAGGGGGCGCGGCGGCGAGCAGCGCCGCGACCGCGCTGTCGACCCCTCCGGACATCGCGACGAGCGTGCGGCCTTCGCGCGCCTCGAGCTGGCCGTGCGCGCGCACCGCGGCGCCGAGCGCACGATGCAGCGCGTCGGACGCGAGGTCCGCCGCGTGGAGCTTGCCGGCGCTCAGCCCGCCCAGCTCGGCGGCGATCGCCGGCGAGCCGATGCGCGCCGCCTCGATGAGCCCGGCGCCCTCGACGAGCTCGACCGCGGCGCTCGCGGCCGCGATCGTCGCGCCGCAGCCGGAGGCCTCGAAGCCGGCCTCCCGCACCCGCTCGCCCTCGACCGCGACCGAGACGCGCACGAGGTCGCCGCACGCCGCGCCGCCGGCCGCGCCGTCGAAGGCGTCCGCGACCGAGCGGCCGCGGCCGCGGGGGTGGCGCAGGTGGTCCTCGAAGCGCTCGTCGGGCATCGCATCGAGTCTAGATCGCACGAACGCCCCGGCCGGGCGGCGTCCGCTTCGCACGCAGCCTGGCATGCGTTGCGGTCGCGCGGTCGCACGCCTATCGTGAACGGCGCACGATGCGACGGCCGACCGTTCGAAGGAGCTGACGACGTGGCTCAAGCCAGCTCGGACGACGAGCGCCGAGCCAGGCGCGCGGCGCTGGATCGCCTGCACCGGCGCAGGCGCATCGTGGGCGTGGGCGCGCTGCTCGCGATCGCCGCGCTGGTCGTCATGAGCCTGAACCGCAGCGCGCCCGCCGGCACGCCCCCCGGACCGGCCGCGCCCACGACCTCGACGACGAAGGCCGCGACGCCCAGCGATCCCGAGATCGCCCGCGCGGCGCTCGACGACAAGGTCATCGACGACGTCCTCGCGTACACGCCGTACATCACCCGCGGCAGCCGTCACAGCAAGGAGGTCGCGCTGACCTTCGACGACGGGCCGGGCCCGACGACCCCCGCGCTGCTGCGCTACCTCATCGCCAACGGCGTCCCGGCGACCTTCTTCCTCGTCGGCAAGGCGATCGGGGAGCGCCCGGCCGTCGTGCGCAAGCAGAGCGAGGCCGGCTTCACGCTCGGCTCGCACACGGAGAGCCACGCGCGACTCGCGTCCAAGACCGTGGCTGACCAGACACAGGAGATCCTCTCGACGGCCGACCGCATCACGCAGATCACGGGGCACGCGGTCAAGCTCTTTCGCCCGCCGTACGGCTCGTTCGACGCCAACACGCTCGGCATCCTGCACGCCGAGCGGATGCTCATGGTGCTGTGGAGCATCGACACGCGCGACTACTCCGCGCGGTCGACCAAGCCGATCGTGTACACGGCGCTCAGCGGCTCGCGAGCGGGCTCGATCGTGCTCATGCACGACGGCCCCGGCGCGCGCCCGATGACGCTCAAGGCCGTGCGCAAGATCGTCCCTGCGCTCCGGCGCAAGGGCTACCGCTTGGTCAGCTTGCCGCACCTCCTGCGCGACGATCCGCCACCGCGCAACCAGCCCCCGCCGCGCAGCCTCGCCGGCTGAGAGCGCCGGTCAGCGCCCGGCGAGCGCGTCGCCGACGGCCTGCTCGAGCTCGCGCGGCTCGGAGAGCCCCGCGATCACCCGCGCCTGGCCGTTGCGGCCGATGATGACGGTGGTCGGCGAGCCCGCGATCTTCACGCCCATGGTCACGCTCGGGTAGCGGGCGACGTCGGCGATCGGCACGATGCGGACCACGACCTTCCCGCCGCGGCGATCGAGGCCGCGCAGGGCGCCGCGCGTCGCGACGTCGTCGGCGGCCTTCGCGTTCCAGAAGAGCAGGACGACGACCTTGCCGGCCTTGACGTGGCGCATGACGGCGGCGTCGCGGCGCTCGCCGGCCGAGCGCTTGGAGGAGCTCGCCGGAGGAGTGGCCTTGGGCGCCGCGGCGGGCGGGGTGGCGGTGGGGGCCTGCGCGGGCGCGGCAGGCGGGGCCTGGCCGGCGGGGGCGGCGGGCGCCTGCTGGCCGGCGGCGGCCAGCGCCTTCGCGTTGGCCGCTTCGGAGACCGCCGCCGCCTGGTTGGCCTGCGGGATCGCCTTCGTCGCGGCGAGCGGCGTGTCCTCGACGGCGACCGGCTTGGGCCGCAGCGCGACGAGCCAGAGCGCCATGAGCGCCACGGTCAAGCCGAGCGCGATGAGCAGCGGGCGAGATACCTGTGCCATGCCCCGGGTGTCGGCAGCCGCGGCGCGCCCGGCGAGCCCATTCCGCGGGCGTCGAACAGCCGTCCGCCGCAGGAGTGGTTCGTCCTACTCGGCTCTAGACCGACTAGGACGAACCACCCCTTGTCGCTAGGCGGTCTTCGCGGGGGTCGCGAGCGGGCGCAGGCCCAGCTCGCGCAGCTGCGCGTCGTCGACAGCCGCGGGCGCGCCGGTCAGGGGATCCGAGCCGCTGGCGGTCTTCGGGAACGCGATGACGTCGCGGATCGACTCGCGGCCGGCCAGCAGCGCGACGATGCGGTCGATGCCGAACGCGATCCCGCCGTGCGGCGGCGCGCCGTAGCGCAGCGCCTCGAGCAGGAAGCCGAAGCGCCGCTGCGCCTCGTCGGCGTCCATCCCGATGATCTCGAAGACCCGGCTCTGAACCGCCGGGTCGTTGATGCGGATCGAGCCGCCGCCGAGCTCCCAGCCGTCGACGACGAGGTCGTAGGCGCGCGAGCGCAGCGAGCCGGGGTCCGAGAGGTCGCCGGTCGGCGCGGTGAAGGGATGGTGCAGCGCGTCCCAGCGGCCTTCGCCCTCGTCGTAGCCGAACATCGGGAAGTCGACGACCCACAGCACGTCGTGGCGGCCGGCGGGCACGAGGTCCCAGCGGTCGGCGAGCTCCAGCCGCAGCGCTCCCAGCGCGGCCGCGACGGTGTCGGCCTTGTCGGCCACCGCGAGCAGCAGGTCGCCCGGCGAGGCGTCCAGCGCCGCGGTCACCGCGGCGATCTCCTCGGCCGACAGGAACTTCGCGATCGGCGAGCGCCACGTGCCGTCGTCCTGCACGAACGCCCACACGAGGCCGCCCGCGCCGTAGCGCTTGGCGACGTCCGTCAGCGCATCGAGCTCCGAGCGCGGGACCTCGCGCTGCCCGGCGTTGATCGCGCGCACGACGCCACCGCCACCGAGCACGTTCGCGAACACCTTGAACTCCGAGGTGCGCAGCGCGCCGGACACGTCGGCGATCTCCAGGCCGAAGCGCGTGTCGGGGCGGTCCGAGCCGAAGCGCAGCATCGCCTCGTCGTAGGGCATCCGCAGATACGGCGGCGGCGGCACGTCGAGCCCGCCGACCTCGAAGACCTTCGCCATCAGCCGCTCGTTGACGTCGATGACGTCGTCCTCGTCGACGAACGACATCTCGAGGTCGAGCTGCGTGAACTCCGGCTGGCGGTCGGCGCGCAGGTCCTCGTCGCGGAAGCAGCGCGCGATCTGGAAGTAGCGCTCGTAGCCGCCGATCATCAAGAGCTGCTTGAAGAGCTGCGGGGACTGCGGCAGCGCGTAGAAGTTGCCGGGCGCGTTGCGCGCGGGACGAGGAAGTCGCGCGCGCCCTCGGGCGTCGAGCGCGTGAGGATCGGCGTCTCGATCTCGAGGAAGTCCTCGGCGTCCAGGCCGCGGCGGATCGTCTGCACGACGTCCGATCGCAGCACGAGCGCCTCGACCATGAACCGCCGGCGCAAGTCGAGCGTGCGGTTGCGCAGCCGCAGCGTCTCGTCGAGCTCGATCTCCTCGTCCAGCGGAAACGGCGGCGTGAGCGACTCGGCGAGCAGCTGCATGTCCGACGCGGCCAGCTCGATCTCGCCCGTCGCCAGCTCGGGGTTGATGTTGCGCGCCTCGCGCAGCACGACGTCGCCGGCCACGCTGACGACGTACTCGCCACGCAGCTTCTCCGCCAGGGCGAACATCTCCGCGCCGTTCTCCGGGTGGAAGACGAGCTGCAGGATCCCGGAGCGGTCGCGCAGGTCGATGAAGATCAGCCCGCCGTGGTCGCGGCGGCGGTGCACCCAGCCGGCGACCCGCGCCGGCGCGCCGGCGCTCGCGGCCGTCAGGTCGCCGCACCACGCGTCGCGGTAGGGGTTGGCTCGCGGCGCGCGCTTCACGACATCCCCCGCTCGCGCAGGATCCGCGTGACGACCTCGCCCGCTTGCACGTCCCTCTGCTCACCCGACAGCATGTCCTTCAACACGGTTCCCCCGTCTTGCACGATCGCAACGTAACGGGCGCCAAGCCGGTCGCCCTGCTTGAGCTGGCCCTTGCGCGAGCGGCCGGCGAGCTCCATCTGCGCGTTCATCCGCGCGTCGCGCGCCTCGGCGGTCACCGCGAACGCGGCCGCCCGCTGCGGCGCCCCGTCGAACGCGACGTAGAGATCCACGGGCGGCGGCGCCGCCGGACGGTCCGGACCGGCGAGCAGGATCCGCTCGACCCCGGCGGCCCATCCGCAGCCCGGCGTCGCCGGCCCGCCGAGCTGCTCGACGAGGCCGTCGTAGCGCCCGCCTCCGGCGACGCCGCTCTGCGCAGCCGAGCCGCGTCGGATTCGAACTCGAAGACCGTCCGCGTGTAGTAGTCCATCCCGCGCACGAGCGTCGGGTCGACCTCGTAGGGCACGTCGGCGCGGTCGAGCAGCTCGCGCACGGTCGCGAAGTGCTCGGCGTCGGCGGCGTCGAGGCTGTCGAGCAAGCGCGGCGCTCCGGCCATGACCGACCGGGTGCCGGGGTGGTCGGAGTCGAAGGCGCGCAGCGGGTTGAGGTCGATCCGCGCGCGCACCTCGTCAGACAGCTCGTCCGAGCGCGAGCGCAGGTAGGCCTGCAGCTCCTCGCGGTAGGCCGTTCGCGCGGCGAGCGTGCCGAGGCTGCCGAGCCGCAGCCGCACGCCCTTGACCCCGAGCTCCGAGAGCAGGGTCGCGAGCAGCATGATCGTCTCGGCGTCGACCGCCGGGTCGTCGGAGCCCAGCGCCTCCGCGCCGATCTGCCAGAACTGGCGGTAGCGCCCCGCCTGCGGCTTCTCCTTGCGAAAGAAGCTCGACAGGTACCAGAGCTTCACGGGCTGCGGCAGCTTGTGCATGCCGTGCTCGACGTACGCGCGGCAGATCGGGGCCGTGCCCTCGGGGCGCAGCGTGACCGAGCGCCCGCCGCCGTCGTCGAAGGTGTACATCTCCTTCTGGACGATGTCCGTCGACTCGCCGACGCCGCGCGCGAAGAGCTCGGTGTACTCGAACGTCGGCGTCTCGATGCGCCGGTAGCCCGACCCCTCGAGCACGCGCCGCGCCGTGGCCTCGAGCGCCGCGCGCGCGTCCGCGGCCTCCGCCAGCACGTCGGACGTGCCGCGCGGTGCCTGGATCTTCTGGCTCACCGCTGCGACAGCTCGCGGAGGAACGGGTTCGTCGCGCGCTCGGCGCCGAGCGTCGTGATGCCCATGTGGCCGGGGTAGACGGCCGTGTCGTCGTCGAACTCCTCGATGAGCGATCCGATCGAGCGCAGCAGCGTCGGCCAGTCGCCGCCGGGCAGGTCGACGCGGCCGACGGACCCCTGGAAGAGGACGTCGCCGGAGAACAGCGCTTGCTCGCCGCGCACGGCGTAGGTGACGTGGCCGGGGCTGTGGCCGGGCGTGAAGCGCACGTCGAACGTCATGCCGGCGAGCTCGAGCGTCTCGCCGCCGGCGACCGTGTGCTCGGGGTCCCACGACTCGAACGGGCCGAAGCCGGGCCACGGCACGAAGGCCATGATGTCCTGCAGGACCGGCACCTCGAGCTGCGGGCAGTAGACCGGCGCGCCGGTGGCTCTCGCCAGCGGGGCGACCGCGCCGACGTGGTCGAAGTGCGTGTGCGTGAGGAGGATCGCGTCGAGGGTGAGGCCCTGATCCTCGATCGCCTTCAGCAGGCGCGGGGCCTCCTCCCCCGGGTCGACGATGACCGCGTGCGACGAGCCGTCGAGTCGCGCGAGGAAGCAGTTCTCCTGCACGGGCCCGACGGTGTACATCTGCACGTCCATCATGCGTCCTTCTTCTTGGCCGCCATCTTCTGCTTGCGGTTGTAGACGAACTGGTCGGTGTAGTAGCCGAGCGGGACGTAGAAGACGAACACGAACGCCGTCAGCGGGACCGCCGCGGCGGGCTTGGTGTCGAACAGCAGGACGAGCATGACGCCGAAGACGACCGCGGCGAGGCCGGCGCGCTGGGCGGCCGAGCGCCACGTCGGGGGGCGCATCAAGCGATCGCGGCGCGCCTGGGCGGCGGCCTCCTTCTCGGTCTTCTTGATCTCCTCCGCCGTCGGCTTTCGCCCCGTACGGCCGCGCGCCTCGATGACGCCCGCCGCGTTGCCACGATGCTTGCTGCGCCGCTTCTTCTTCGTCTGCGCCATGAGTGCAACGGAGGTTAGTTCTTCTCGCGCTCGCGGCCGGGGCGGCCGGATCGTCAGGCGGTGAGGGCATCCTCGAGCGTGCGCCGGTTGCGCACCTCGACGCCGTCCGGAAAGCCCGCGAACGCGGCCGCCGGCGCGAGGCCGACGAGCTCGCAGCCGGCGACGCCGGCGTGCCGCGCGACGGCCTCCACGAGCTTGGCCAGCGGGACGGCGAGGTGGTCTTCGACGTTCGTCGAGACCTGTGCGACGCCCGCCGCGCGCGGGCAGCTCGAGGCCGAGCGCGCGGACGCCGGGCAGGCCCTCGGGCCCGCCCTCGCGGATCGCGGCCGCGATCGCGCGGGCGTCGTCGATCGTCGCGGGCGCCTCGAGCTCGACGTTGAACGCGACGAGCGGCGGGCGCGCGCCGACGAGCACCGCGCCGGCGCGCGGGTCGATCGCGGCCGCCGGGCCGCCGGCGCCTGCGCGCCGGTCACTCGCGCCTTTGCTGCCGGCGCCGGCGCGCGCGAAATCGGCGCCTGCGGCCGGGCCGAAGTCCGGCGCGACCTCGCCCGCCGCCACGCGCACGGCGAGGCCGGCCAGCCCGCCCCGCCGTAGCTCCGCCCGCGTGCGCCCACCTGCGAGCTCGCCGTAGAGGAAGACCGCGAGCCCCTCGCGGCCAAGCTCTTCGGCTGCGACGAGCGCCTCGGCGCACGCGGCCCCGCGCTGCGCGCGTTCGAGGTAGACGACCGGCGCGACGTCGAGCACGCCGACGTGCGGGTGGCATCCGCGGTCGTCGCGAAGGTCGATGCGGCGCAGGCACTCGCGCGCGCCCGCGACGAGCGCCGGCGCGATCTCGCCGACTCCGGCCGCGAGCGTGTAGACGCTGCGATGGTGGTCGGGGTCGGCGTGGACGTCGAGCAGGCGGGCGCCAGACGAGGCGAACGCCGCGCCGATCGCCTCGACCGCCGCGCTGTCGCGGCCTTCGGAGACGTTCGGGATCGTCAGCAGCGTGCCGGTCAGCTCTCGCGCGGCTTGTACCGGCTGTGCAGCATGAGCGCGTTGCCGTCGGGGTCGCGGAAGTGCGCCATGTGGCAGACGCCGCTGTCCATCGTCTCGGCGGCGAACGTGACGCCCTTCTCCTCGAGCTCCGCGCGCGCGGCTGCGACGTCGTCAACGTGCAGCGCGATCGGATGCGAATGCGGCGCGAACGCCATGCCGAACGCGTCGGACTGCATGATCGCGATCGTCAGCGAGCCGGTCTCGAACTCGCCCGCGGGCATCTTGCCCCAGCGAATCGAGGGCTCGAGGCCGAGCACCTCGCCGTAGAAAGCGCTGGCCCTGTCGAAGTCCTGCGTGGGTACTGCGATGAAATCGACGCCGGTGACGTTCATAGGAGGGACCTTAGCTCAGCAGCCAGCGGCCCCTGTCCAGAACCTGTGTCGCGCCGATCCGGAGGCTGGGCTCGAGGACGACGACGTCCTGGTGGACCGGGACCGTCACGGTGCCGCCGATCCCCGCGCTCGCGCCGAACGCGACGTGCGCGGTGCCGAGGATCTTCTCGTCCTCGAGCGTGTTGCCGGTCAGCGTCGCGCGGTCGTTCGTGCCGACGCCGAGCTCGGCGAGGTTGCGGCCGAGCGGGCCGTGGACGTCGAGGTGCTCGAGGAACGCCGCGCCGCCCTCGCCCTCGGCCGCGTCGAGCCGGCCGTCGCGGACGGTCAGCAGCACGGGCGGGTCGGCGAGCGCGCCGAGCAGCGACGAGGCGGCGATCGTGCCCTCGCCGCCTGCCGGCGACGCGAAGCCCTCGCCGCACGGCAGGTTGCCGAACGCGCCGCGGCGCCGTGAGGTCGCCGTCGTCGGCGATGGCCGACCGCCCGGACAGGTCGAAGCGCATGTCCGTCCCGCGGGCGCACGTCAGGTGCGCCTCGTCCGCGTCGCGCAGCAGGTCTGCGACCGCGTGGCAGCGCGCGCTCATCGCGTCGAAGTCGGCGCTCATGAGCCGTGCCAGCAGGTCGGCCGTGACGCCGGGCATCGTCGCGCCGCGTGCGCCGCCCTCGCTCGCGCGCTTGCGCGCGCTCGTGTGCGACAGCGACGGCATGCACGGCGCGATGAAGACGTCCGCGGCGCCGAACGCGGCCGCCACCGGCGCGGGCGGCTCGGTGCCGCGCCCCGGGTTGGGCGGGAGGATCGTCAGCACCGCGTCGCCGCCGGCGGCCCGCGCCGCGTCCATGAGCGCGTCGCCGAGCGCGGCGTTGCCGGGGTCGGCGACGATCAGCACCGTCTCCCCCGCGCTCACGCCCAGGCAGCGCTCGACGACGGTCCGGACCGCTCGATCGAGGTCTTCCATGTCCTGCGCCCCGGGCTCAGCCCGAGATGATCGCGACCTTGATACGCCCTGGTCGCTGGCTCGTCAGCTGCGCGCCGACCGTCACGGTGCACTCCTTCGCACCCGAGATCGGCAGCGGCAGGCTGCGCGTCTCCGGCGGGCGCGTGCGGTAGCGGTCCTGGCCGATCTTCGCCCCGACGCCCTCCTTGTAACACGAGAGCTGGTAGTCGACGGTCACCTCCTGCTTGGGCGCGGCGCTGACGCGCACCGAGATGGTCGACGGGTTCTTGATCCGGCCGCGACCCTGCGCGACGGCGAAGGTCCCGACGCTGCGCGCGGTGTCGAGGGTGCCGGCGCCGCTCACGACGGGCGCGGGCTTGGCCTTGCGCTTCCTGGCCCGCTTGATCGCCTCGTCGTCCTCGACCTTGTTGCCTTCCTCGGGCTTCGTCGCGCCGTCGTCGTCGCCATCGCCGTCCCCGCCGCCGCCCACGACGGCGAACACGAGCAGCCCACCGACGATCAGGAGCAGTACAGCCGCTACCGGAATCGCGATAACCGGATTCTCCTTGGCCTGCTTGAACACGTTCTTGATCGGCTTGAGGACCTTCTTCACGCGGTTCCTTCCGTTGAGCTGCGACAGCGGCGGCCCGGCATTCTCCTACCGCGCGGCGATGCGCGCCATCTCCTACCCGACGCGCGCCCGCCAAGGGCTACACTTCGCGCCCCCGCCGGAGTAGCTCAGTCGGTTAGAGCAGCGGAATCATAATCCGCGTGTCGGGGGTTCGAGTCCCTCCTCCGGCATCGCAAAAGCCCTGCTATTGCGGGTATTATGTTTCCGATCTTCAGCGGCTGTTCGGTGAGCGCATCCTCGAGCGGGGGGAGCTGCGTCCGGACTTCGACGATGGCAAATGCATGGCGCGAGCTGTGACTGGCGGCCGGGCTGGGAAGATCGTGGGGACCCGGCGGCGACCGAAGGAGCAACGACATGGCGGAGCGAACGAAGGCCGATCGGCAAGCGGCAGCAAAGAAGGGCGCAGCCACGAGGCAGCGCAAGGCGGCGGAGAAGAGCGGCGCTGATGCCAAGCAGTCGGCGGAGGTCGCTGGCAACGCGGCGATCTCGACGGCGAGGTCCCTCGGAGAGGCGGTCAGGCAGGGAGCCAGGTCGGTGGCCAACCGTGTCGGGGCGCTCCGCAAGAAGCGCTGAGCCCCTGCCGGCGCGCACACGAGCGCCAAGAGCAAGGCTCGCCCGGCGGACGACCTGCACCACTGCCTACGCGGCCCGAATCTCCTCACGTAGTAGCCGCGGCGCCGATCTGCGGATCGCGCACGCGCCGGCCGCCGCGACGACGAGCAGCATCACGACGTTGTGGCCGTACTTCTGCGCGGCGGACGTCTCGCCGACGAGGGGGTAGTAGAGGAAGGCCAGTGCGCCGCGGCTCGCGAGCGCGCCGGTGGCGACGGCGGCGGTGTGCGCGAGGCCCCAGGCGCGGCCGCGAGCCGCGCGCGCGAGCGCCCAGCCGCTTACCACGACGACGACCGCGGCCATGGCCACGCCGAGCCAGGTCTCCGGCACCACGGCAAGCGCGGATGCCGCGAGGAAGCTCACGGCGAGCACGGTGCGGACGCGCGGTGTCCGTTCCCTTGGCGGGCGCGTGCGCGCGCGCCCGACGCGGAAGGCTGCCGCGACCAGCGCCGCGACGACCGGAAGCGTTACCGCGATCTCGGGCAGCGTCGCCTGCGCCTCGCTGCCCACGTCGGCGAAGATCAGCGCCGCGACCGACAGCCACAACGCCGTGGCCACCGCGATGGCCCGCCAGCCGAGCCACGACCGGTGGGCGATGCCGGGACGCATCGCCTCGGCGAGCGCGAGCGGCGCGCAGAAGCTGTAGATGACGTGCCCGAGCACGAAGTTCTGGAGCATGTAGGCGCCGAGCCCGGGCGGCGCGACGTAGGTCGCGCGCAGCGACTCCTCCCAGCCGCGGACGTCGCCGTAGTCGTCGCTGAAGAGCGCTTGGTCGATGACACCGGCTTGCAGCAGGCCGGCGGCCGCTGCAAGCAGCAGCATCATGGGCCAGCCGCGGCCCGTCCGGCGCGCGACCTCGCGGATGATCAGCGCCGGGCAGCCGTAGAGCATCGCGAAGAACACGACGTTGAACAGGAGCTCGGCCGGGCGGCCGGTGGTGTCGTTGTAGGCGGCGAGCAGCTCGGCGCCGATCGCGCTGAGCACGACGAGCGCGGCGATGGCGACGAAGCGGTCGCGGCGAAGCTTCCGGGAGGCGGAGGACGCGGCGGAGGTCGCGGAGGACGCGGGCGCGGCGGAGGACGCTGCGGAGGTCGCGGGCGCGGCGGAGGTCGCGGAGCTGGCGGAGGTCGCGGGCGCTGCGGAGGACGCGGCCGCTGCGGAGGACGCGGGCGCTGCGGAGGACGCGGGCGCGGCGGAGGACGCGGAGCTGGCTGACGTCGCCGGCGCGGGCCGGCGGAAGCCGATCCACGTGCCCGCCACCACGGCGCCCAGCGTGCCGGCGCCCTGAAGCGCCCTCCCGATCGCGACCACGACACCTTCGTCGCCGAGCAGCTGGCCCGCGGCATCGTCGCCGAGCAGGCGGGTGAGCACGAGCAACGCCGCGACAGCCGCCAGCACGGCCGCCCACCGCGACGCAGACGCCAGGACGGCGAGCGCCGCGACGCCGAGGATCACGGCGCCGACGGGGGCGTCGGGCCGTGGGTCGAGCGCGGCCCACGCCACCAGCGTCCCCAGCGTCCCGACGCCAAGGGCGGCGAGCAGCGCGGAGCGGGCGGCCGTCATGCGGGGATGATCGCCGGGACGACGGGCCGAGCGCATCGGCCGCGAGGACAGTTCGCCCGCTGACTTAAGCATCGGCCTGCCCCAGGCGGGACACGTCCGGAGGATGATGCGCGCGTGAGGCCCTACCTGCTCGCCGCGCTCTTCGTCTGCGCGCTGCTGCTCGCGCTGTTCGGGCTCGCGCAGCTGCTCGCGATCCCGCTGCTCAGCGACGAGTCGCCGGACCTCGGCGGCGCGGGTCCCGGCGCCGCCGCGGCGAGCCTCGCGCTGCTCGCCGGCGACGTCCTCCTGCCGGTGCCGTCGAGCGCGCTGATGATCCTCAACGGCTCGCTGTTCGGGGCCGTCGGCGGCGCGCTGCTGTCGTTCGCCGGCAGCGAGGCCGCGGCGCTGCTCGGCTTCGCGATCGGGCGCCGCGGCGGCCCGGCGCTCGAGCGCTTCGTCTCACCGGCGGCGCGCGAGCGAGCCGAGCGCATGGTGCGCGAGCGCGGCGCGCTGGCGATCGTCGTGACGCGGCCCATCCCGGTCGTCGCCGAGACTGCCGCGATCCTCGCGGGGGCGACCGGGATGCCGCTGGGCAGGTTCGCCGTGGCGGCCGCGATCGGATCGCTGCCGCCGGCAATCGCCTATGCGCTGGCCGGCGCCTATGCGGAGCGCTTCGACGCGGGCCTGGTCGTCCTCGCCGGCGTGCTCGCGCTGGCCGCCGCGCTGTGGCTCGCCGAGCGCGTCCGGCGCAGGCGCGTCATCGCCTGAACGCGGCTCGCCTCCGCGAACCTCGGCGAGGGCTCGCCTCCGCGAACCCTCGCCGCCGGCCGGCCGGCACCACGCTCACGTGTTCGTCGCCTGGTAGCGGAAGCTCGGGCCGGCGCGCTGGACGATGCCGTCGGCTCCCTGGACCGCGATCGTCCCCATCGCGAGCGCCTGCTGCTTGCAGGACTCCATCAAGCCGACCCCCGCCATGAGCGAGCCCGGCGAGCCGTTGAACGTCGCGTGCAGGCTCCTCAGCAGGCTCGTGTACGTGTAGTTGAACGACGTGTCGGCGCGCGCCGCCGCGGAGCCGGCGGCGTAGGAGTCCGGGCCGGGGTTGACGACCAGCGGCCGCACGCCGCCGGCGTCGAGCGGGATCTCGGCGCCGGCGTAGTGGTAGCGCTCGTCGGGAGGCGCGTCCGGCGGCGCGGCGGGGTTCGGCACGAGCAGACGACCGTTGTAGATCTCCGCGAAGCGGTAGTAGTGCGCGAGCTCGCCCTGGTCGTCGGTCGGCGTCTGCGTCGTCCCCTCCCCCTGCTCGACGATGACCTCGATCGCGGCGAGCGCGCTCTCCAGGTCCGTGATCGCGACGAGCTCCTCGATGCCGAGGTCGTGCGTGACCTGCCGCGCAGGGTCGCCGGTGAAGATGTCCTCGCCGGCGGCCTTCAGCTGGTCGGCGATCGCCGCGTAGAACTGCCCGATCGTGAGCGGCTCCTGCGCCGCCATGAGCTCGTCGACCGGGAACTCGAGCGGGTCCTCCGGCTCCTCGATCGTCATGAAGACGTCGTGCACGAGATCCGTGGAGAACGGCGCGAGCGGGACGGTGAGGCCGCTCTCGACGGAGCCCGGCAGCGGGCCGGGGTAAGTGGGCAGGAACCCCGGGGCGTCGAGCTTCGGTGCCCCGCCGATCGCGTTGAGCATGTTGCACGCGAGGCCCATGTGCGTCATCTCCTCGACGACGACCGAGCGCAGCAGCGTCGCGATCTCGCCGTTGGTGCCCGGCGTCAGCGAGTACAGCGCGTAGAGGTACGTCGGGATCGTCGCGTGCTCGAGCCGGATCGCGGTCTGGAGCGCATCGCGCAGCGCGACCGGATCGTCGAGGCCCTGCGCGAGCTCCGCCCTGAGCGCGATCATGTCGTCGTCCCGCGCCGGCGCGCGAGCGCCGCGGTCTTGCCGCCGACCTCGGCCGACGCGTCCGGCGGCGGGGCACCGAGCTCAAGCCCCTCGTCGGGCTCGGGCGACGGCGGAGCGGCGGGTGGCGTGCCGAGCAGCGGCTTGCCGTCGGGCCCCGGCGCGTTCAGCCACGCGAGGATCGCGGCGCGCTTGGCAGCCGACAGGTCGCGGGTGACGGGCATCGAGTTCGAGTCGGTCTCCGCGAGCCCGAACGCGAGCTTCAGCAGAGCCACGTTCGCGCACACCGACTCGTACTGCGACAGGTCGAGGAACAGGTCCATGACCGGATAGAGGTTCGCGTACTGACGGAAGATCGGCTCGAGGCCGCCCCACCACGCGACCGGCTGGGCGGGCTCGAACGCGTCGTACAGATGGAGGCTGATGTAGGTCCACGGGTCGACCGTGGCGCTCGGATCGGCGTCCGCGAGGCTCGGGCGCACGCCGTAGAGCTGACCGTCCAGCCAGCCGCGCGGGTTGCCGGGAGACGAAGCCGCGATCGGCAGCGTCGCGCGGCCGTCGGGGCCGGCCGGCGGCAGGGAGTCCGGAAAGGAGATCGCGCTGTCCGGGCCGGGGTTGGTCACCTGTAGCTGCGACATGTCGATCGCGGCCGTGACGACCGCCCCCTCGTACGGCTTGCCGTAGCGCGTCGCGAAGACCGTGACGTCGGCGGTGTCGCCGGGGTTCAGGCGGTAGACGGCGAGATCCGCGCGCGCGTAGAGCCCGTCGGCGGACTCGGCGACGCGCGAGCCCGCGACGCCGCCCTTGCCCTGCGCTGTGAGCACGAGCGGCGCGCCGGCGATGGCCGCCGTGGCGGTGGCGTCGATCGCCACCTCGCACACGCCTGCGTAGCGGTCATACCAGCCCGCGGCGAGGTAGTCGATCGCGCCCAGCGCCGTCGGGTCGGTCGCGCCGGCCGGGAGATAGCCGAGCGTGACGGCGCCGATGTCGGCCTGCGGGCCGCCGGGGCCCGTCGTGGCCAGAGCGTTGCCGAGGTCGAGCAGGATCCGGCCTTCGTCCACGACCGCCGTGCAGTAGTTGATCGCGCCCCCGCCGACGAACTGCCCGCTGTCGGCGATGAGCTGGCGGCCGGCGACGAAGTGCCTCGGCTCCGTCGCGCTCGCGACGCCGATCGTCCCCGCGATGCGCCCGAGCGAGAAGTCCGGCTGGCCGAGGGTGTGGTTGTAGCCGTCGACGTTGAAGCGGATCGAGAGCAGGCCGTCGGTCGCAGCGGCGCGCAACTCGGTCAGCAGCGGCGAGGCCGATACGTCGCCCCACCGCAGGTCGGTCAGGACCGACTGGTACGCCGCGCTCATCCCGAAGTCCGTCGCCGAGCCCGCCGTCGCGCGCGCGCAGAGGTCGACGAAGGGCGCCGGGTCGAACTCGCCGCGCACGAGCGTCACGCCGGCGCGGTCGCAGATGCGGACCTCGAGGCCGAAGACCATCGAGACGAGCTGCTGCTCGGGATCGAGGTCGACGAGCTTCGCGGGCGCGCGCGTGTCGGAGTCCGCGACGAGCATGGCCAGCAGCGGGTCGTCCGTGGCGGCGGGGCTGCCGTCGGCGTGAAACGCGGCGGTCACCGCGCAGCCGATGAGCCGCCAGTCGGCGTTGCCGCGGGGGTTCCAGCCACCAGGTCCCGGCTGCTGCGCGCTCTTCGAGAAGGTGTCGTTGTCGAAGTGCGCGGAGTCGTTGTTGATCGTCGAGACGGCGGCCTGGAAGGTCCCGGAGAAGTGCAGCCGCAGCGCAGCGAGGTAGCTCATCGGACTCACGTCGATCTTCCACGGGCGCCACCCCGCCGTCAAGCACAGCGACTGGCGCATTCACCCCTGTGTCCTGGGTCAACCCGTGGAGCTGCTGAGCTACCGCTTCCACGCGTCGCGCCGCGCGTTCGAAGCCGACGTCGCGCGGCGGCGGCGCTCGAAGCACCTCGCGTTCACCTGGGGAGACGTCTTCGAGCGCGGCGCGCAGACGATCGCGGAGCTGAGCTGGGCGATCTACGCGGCGGCGGCGTAGCCGTCAGGCGGGCGCGTGCGCGTCGTGCGCGAGCGCGAGCTCGGCGAGGAAGCTCGCCATCGGCTCGGGCTTGCCGAGGTGGTAGCCCTGGCCGTAGTCGACGCCGAGCTCGCGCAGCAGCTCGACCGTGGGCGTATCGCCGACGTGCTCGGCGACCGTCTGCTTGCCCAAGCCGCGCGCGATCGCGACCACGGCCTGGATGACGAGCCGGTCCGTGCGCGTGCCGCACGCGTCGCGCACGAACTCCCCGTCGATCTTGAGGATGTCGAAGTGGACGTGCTTGAGGTAGTAGAACGAGCCGAACCCCGCGCCGAAGTCGTCGAGCGCGAAGCGGCAGCCGAGCTTCGCGAGCTCGTTGGCGAAGTCGCGCGCCTTGGCGATGTTCGCGATCGCGGCCGTCTCGGTGATCTCGAAGATCACGCGCGCCGGGTCAAGCCCCGTCTCGGTCAGCTCGCGCTCGATGACGCGCAGGATCTCCGGATCGCCCATCGAGCCGCCCGACAGGTTGATCTCGACGCGCGTCTCACCGATGGCATCGCCCGCCGCCGCGACCGCGCGGATCGCCCGGGTGACGACGATCGCGTCGATCTCCTGGATCATCCCGAGCCGCTCCGCCGTCGACAGGAACGCGCTCGGCGGGATCATGTCGCCGTCGTCGTCGAGCATCCGCAGGAGCACCTCGAACTGCGTGACGATCCCCGTGTCGAGGTCGAGGATCGGCTGCGCGACGAGCGTGAAGCGCCCCTCGTCGATCGCGACGCGGATGCGCTGAGCCCAGGTGATGCGGCCCTGCATGCGTACCTGCGCGTGCTCGTCCGCGGAGTGCACGACGATCTGGTTGCGCCCGGCCTCCTTCGCGTCGTACATCGCGAGATCGGCGGAGACGAGGACGTCCTCGCCGCTGACCCCCTCCCCACGCTCGAACATCGCCACGCCGATGCTCGCCGTGATCGTGCGGTCGCTCGTGCCGGGCACCGCGATCCGCTCGGAGCGCAACGCGGCGAGCAGGTCGGACGCCACGCGCTTGGCGGCGGCGACATCCGCCTTGGGCAGCAGCACGGCGAACTCGTCGCCACCGAGGCGGGCGAGCACGTCGGACTCGCGCAGCCGCTCGGCGAGGACCTTCGCGACGCGCGCGATGACGTGGTCGCCGGCCTGGTGGCCGAGCGTGTCGTTGACGTACTTGAAGTGGTCGAGGTCGAGCAGCAGCAGCGCGCCGCCGTCGCCGTAGCGGCGCACGAGGTCGGCGTGCGTCTCGAGCTGGCCGGCGAAGCTCGAGCGGTTGTGCAGCCCGGTGAGGGGATCATGCGAGGCGAGGTACTGGAGGTTCTCCTCGTAGCGGCGGCGATGCGTGACGTCCTGCACCTGCACGAGGAAGCGCCGGGCGTCGGCCGACTCGTCGTTGATCATCGTCGCCTGCACGGCCACCCAGATCGGCGCGCCGGTGACGTGGACGAAGCGCGTCTCGACCTTGTACTGGCTGCGATCGCCGGCGATGAGCCGCGAGATCGCCTTGCGGTCGTAGCCGATCTCCTCGGGATGCACGAGCGAGTCGAAGAGCGAGCCCTGCAGGTCGCCGGCGGCGCGGCCGGTGAGGTCGCACAGCGCGCCGTTGACGCGGACCACCGAGCCGCCGTCGTCCGTGAGCGCCATCCCGATCGGCGAGCCGTCGAACGCGCTGCGAAACAGCGCCTCGGCGGCCGCGAGGTCGGCGACGGCCTGCTTGCGCGCGCTGACGTCGCGGATCGCGGCCGAGACGAGCAGCCCCTCGTCGGTCTCCAGCGGGCTGAGGCTGATCTCGATCGGGAACTCGGTGCCGTCCTTGTGGCGGCCGAAGAGCTCGAGGCCGGTGCCCATCGGGCGGGTCGTCGCGTCGCGCAGGTAGTTCTTCATGTGCTGGCGATGCTGCGAGCGAAAGCGCTTCGGTATGAGCTCCGAGATCCCCTGGCCGACGATCTCACCGCGGCGGAAGCCGAACAGCCGCTCCGCCTGCGCATTCACCAGCGCGATGTGACCGTGGCCGTTGACGATGACCATCGCGTCCGGCGCGGACTCGAGCAACGCGCGGAACTTGCGCTCAGAGCCGCCGAGCAGCCGGTCGCCGCGCATGACGCGCCGGATGAACCGGAAGTACGCGATCCTGCAGTGGTAGACGATCCACCTCAGGATCTCACCGACGGTGACCACCGCTCACCAGCGCTTCGCGTCGCCGCTGTCCGACGGGCCGCGCCAGGCCGGCTCGCGCTCGAACTTCAGCAGGAGGTTGCGGCTGCGGAAATGCCGGAACAGGGGTCCGTACGTGAAGCGCTGGAAGTTCGCCGCCGCGTTGCCCCACGGGTCGGGGTCCATGAACGGCATGAACTTGTCGGGGAAGCCGGGCATCGTGCAGCCGATGCAGATGCCGCCGACGTTCGGGCAGCCGCCGACGCCGTTGATCCAGCCGCGCTGAGGGACGTTGCACTTGGCGATCGGGCCCTTGCAGCCGAGCTTGACGAGGCAGCGCGAGTCGTTGCCGTAGGTCTTCGCGAACAGGCCCTGCTCGGTGAACCCCGCCCGGCTGCAGCCCTCGCGCGCCGTGCGCTCGAATAGCCGCCTCGGCCGCAGCCGCTCGTCGAGCTCCAGCGGCGGCCCGAGCCCGGTGAGGTGCAGCGCGATCTCAAACAGCGTGGAGGTGATGTTGTCGGGCTGCGCCGGGCAGCCCGGGACGCAGACGATCGGCTGGTCGGTGCGCGTCCGCCAACCCCAGCCGAGGTAGTCCGGCAGGCCCATCGCGCCGGTCGGGTTGTTGCGCATCGCGGGGATGCCGCCGTAGGTCGCGCACGTCCCGACGGCCATCACGGCCGCGGCCTTCGGCGCGAGGCGGTCGATCCACTCGTTGACGGTGATCGGCTGGCCGTCGAACTCGTTGACGCCGAAGCCCGTCCAGTGCCCCTCGCCGCTGAGCCGCTCGTCGGCCATCGAGCCCTCGAGGACGAGGATGAACGGGTCGAGCTCGTCGTTCTCGGCGTCGTAGAAGGCTTGCATGAACTCGTCGCCGTTCTCGTACGCGAGCACCGGGATGTGCAGCACGAGCTGCGGGCTGCCGGGGATGACGCCCGTGAGGAGGTCCTCGATGCTCGGGTTCGTCGCGGCCGTCATCGCGACGGAGTCGCCGTCGCAAGACAGTCCCGCCGAGATCCACAGGACGTGGATGACTTGTTGCTCGGCGGCGGACGGGGCCGGACCGGCTACTCGCGTACTCGCCACCAAGGCTCCCTTGTTCCGGACGTTGTCCACCCCATCGGCCAATCGACCCGCCAAGCTGGATAGAACAATCGTCCAGGGGGCGTTTGGCGGCCACCGGCGCCCGGGCTCGGTCCCCCGCACCCCGTAGATTTGGCGCGCATGGATCAGGCCGTCCTCCGCGAGCGGCGCGCCGCGCGCGATCGTCAGGTGCGTCGCCGGCGGCGCATCGGCCTCGGCGGCGCGGTTGTCGCGCTGCTCGGGGTCGGCGCGGGGCTGGCGCTCGCGGGTGGCGACCCGGCGCGGACGCCGGTCGCGGCGGCGACGGCGACACCACGCCTGTCGTGCGGCCGGCGCCGGCGCCGACTCCCGCGCCCCCGCGGGCCGCAGCGACGCCCGGCGCGCACCGCGCGCCGCACGAGGCCGTGCCGATCCTCATGTACCACGTGATCGGCGCGCGGGGGTCGCTCACGACCAACCCCGGCCTGTGGGTCTCGGCCGCCGACCTCGCCGCGCAGGTCCAGGCGCTGCGCCACGCCGGCTATCACGCGGTCACGCTGCAGGACGTCTGGGACGCGTGGCACCGCCGCGGCAAGCTCCCTCGCCGGCCGGTCGTGCTGTCCTTCGACGACGGCTACCGCGGGCACGTCCGCGACGCGCTACCCACGCTCGCGGCCGCCGGCTGGCCCGGCGTGCTGAACCTCAAGGTCGACAACCTCGCCGACCTCGGCGGCACGAAGGCCGTCAAGCGGCTCGTCGCCGCCGGCTGGGAGGTCGACGCGCACACGATCTCGCACCCGGACCTCACGACGCTGGGCCCCGCGCGCCTGCGCGAGGAGGTCGCCGGCGCGCGTACGCGGCTACGGCGTCTGCTCGGCGTCCCGGTGAGCTTCTTCTGCTATCCGAGCGGGCGC
The DNA here is from genome assembly GCA_963766525.1 of uncultured Actinomycetes bacterium. Taxonomy (GTDB): domain Bacteria; phylum Actinomycetota; class Thermoleophilia; order Solirubrobacterales; family Solirubrobacteraceae; genus CADCVQ01. Next base: position 262,201 of record CAVYAX010000011.1, on the reverse strand, counting down.
TACGACGCGACCGTCATCGCCGCGGTGAAGGCGGCGGGGTATCTCGCCGCGACGACGACCCGGCTCGGCTGGGCGAGCCCGGCGGGCGATCGGTTCGCGCTGTCGCGCGTGCGCGTCGACGGTGGCATGAGCCCCGGCGCGGTGCTGCAGCGCGTGGACGACGCGCGCGCCGCGGTGCAGCCCGCGTAGAGCGATGGTCAGGCGGCGAAACGCTGCAGCTCGCGCTCGGCGTAGTACGCCTCGAAGCGCTCGTAGCGGTCGCGCTTGATCGCGGCGGCGAGCGCCGCGCGATGACGGCTGTCCGCGTCGTCGCTTGCCTGCTCGTAGCTGCGTGTCGTGCCCTTGCCGCACTCGGGGCAGCAGCCCTGCGCGCACTGGTACGGGTGCCAGTTCATGACGCACTCGTTGCAGTAGTAGGTCATCGTGATCGTCCTCGGCGGGGTGGTGGGAACTTCCTCTTGTGAGATAGAGGAGGTATCGACGAGTTTCGGACGATCTGTGACGGATGTGACACTCGGCTCGTACAAGAATCGACCGCCGTGGCTCGACCGCGCGTCAGGTTCGACGCGCGGTCGCGCTCGCTATCTGAGCTTGATCTGCGGAGCGGCGCTCCACCCGCACTGCCGTGCGCCCGCCGGCGCGCCCATGCGAACCCGCGTCGACCGCCCGCGGCGCACGTAGACGAGCGACGTCAGCGGGCGAGTGGCGGGCAGCGTCAGCAGGCCGGCGCCCCGGCGCAGCGGGATCGCCCGCATGCGCGACCCGCCGGTGCCGGCGAGCACGCGCGTACCGGCGCCCGGCGTCACCGCGACCGTCAGCCGATGCGTGACGCACGACGCGGCGAGCAGCACGGTCGACCGCGCGCGGACGTCCTCGCAGACCGCGTCGCGGGCCGGGCGCGGCCCGTTCGTGAGCGCGAGGCACGACGAATCGCTGCCGCCGTAGCGCGTCTGCCACAGCGACGGCCGGCCCGGCCGGCCCGCGATCCGCTGCCTGGCGACGACCCGCGGGCTGCTGGCCGGCTCGTCGTCGGGGCTCGAGCGCTCGCGATGAAGGAGGGTGCCGGCGCCGTCCAGCAGGTCGAGGCTGTCGAGCTCCGACTTGGCGGTGACCGTCCCCGCGGCGAAGCGCACGCGGCCCGCGTAGGCGCCCGCGTAGCCCTCGGCGGCGACCGTCGGGATCTCGCGCAGGCCGTTGCCGCCGGGTGCGCCGACGCGGATCGCCGCCACGCGCGCGGGCAGTGCGAGCGCGAACGCGCGCGGCTTGAGGAGGTCGTCGACGATCCCTGCCACCTCGTTGAAGTCCGGCGCGACGACGTCGCAGCTGAAGGCCGTGAACGGCCGGTCGGCGACCGCGAGGCAGAGCGTGTCGCCGGGCCCGTCCGCGATGCGGGCGCCCGAGCCCGGCAGCGTCGTGATCGGGCCGGGCAGCGTCAGGACGGGTGGGTTTGCGAACAGCGCTGCGAGCTGCTCGCCGAGACCGGGGCCGGGCGGCAGGCCGGCGCCCGCCTCGGGCGTCGGGCAGGTCACGTGGAGGGGCGCGAGCCCCAGCGCGAGCACCCGCGGGCCGGCGTCGCCGCCGGCCAGCGCGATGCTGCGAACCGCGACGTCGCGCCCGATCGGGAGCGCGTAGACGACCCGCCGGCCGTCGCCGAGCGCCGCCGTGCGGGCCACGCGCCGCCGCCCGTCGCCGAGCAGGACGCTCACGCTGGTCGCCCGGACGACGCCGTGCAGCAGGCGGAACTCCGGCGTGCAGCGATCGTCCGTCGTGGCCGTGCGCTCGCTCGCGAACAGCTCGATGTCGTCGAACGGGGTCGGGCCGACGCACTCCCGCGACCGCGAGCTGTCACCGCCGTGGCGGACGCGCACGACCGCGCACCGCGATACGCGCTCGTGACCGAGATCTACGACGCTCGGCTCCAGCTCCGACGACTCGGTCGCGTCGATCGACCAGCGCACGCTGCCGGCTCGCCCGGAGAGGACGCGCCGGGAGGCGGACACGAGCTCGCTGTCGCCGTCGGGGGAGACGACCGCGACAAGCGCGCCCGCTGCGTCAAGCGAGCGGACGCGCAGCCCGTCGTGCGGCGCGCCCGCGGGCAGGCGCAGGAGCGCGAAGCGGACCTTGCCGGCCCGCGTGCCTTTGTACGCGTCGCCCGCTACGGTCGGGCCGGACGCGATCAGCCGGCCGGCCCGGCGCACCTCGACGGTCGCCGCCGAGGCCGGCGCGCCGACCGCGGCGTAGCTTGAGGGCTCGTCCTCCACGCGGACGTCGACGACGCCGAGCTCGCTCGTCTCGCAGGACCGCGACTCGCCGAACGGCGTCCGGATGCCGACGCAGAGGTGCTCCTCGTCGTCGCCGGCGAGCATCGCGACGTCGCCGTCCCGCGCGACGACGACGCTCGGTGGCCCGTCTTGGGCCACCGCCATCCCGCTCCCCGCGAGCAGCGCCAGCAGCGCTCCCGCAACGCTCGCGCGAACACGCATGCGCCGCAGTATCGCCTACCCCGGGTGCGCGGGCGGGCTGTCGGGCGCGAAGGCCATGAGCTCCACGCGATGGCCGGCCGGGCAGCGGACGAACACGCGCGGTGAGCCCCAGTACCGCGTGCGCGGCGCGACCTCGAAGCCCGCGTCGCGTAGCGCCTGGATCGTCGCGTCGTGGTCGTCGACGACGACCGCGATGTGGCCCTCGGACGGGACGACCGGCTGGTCGGCGAACAGCAGGTGGACCTGGGTCGCGCCGGCCTGCACCCAAGCGGAGCGCTTGGCGAGCGCCTCGGGCGGCGTGACCCGCGCGAAGCCCAGCAGCGCCCAGAAGCGCACGCACGCGTCGGCGTCGCCCGCGCGCACCTCGATCGCCACGTGCTGGATCACGACTGCGACCGTAGCTGGTCGTCTTAGCCTGTGAGGAAGCGCTCGATGCCGTTCGCGATGCCGCGCGCGACGCTGAGGCGGTACGTGGCGCGCTCGAGGCGGCGGGCGTCGCGGGCGCTGCGCATGTTCCCGGTCTCGATGAAGACCGCGGGCTGGTTGGCGAGGCGCAGGCCGCCGAGGTCGGATCGGCGATCGATGCCGTTGCGGCCGATGTACGTCGCGTACGGCTCGTGTGTCGCCGTGCGGAAGGCGCCGCGCAGGTCGAGCGCCAGGCGGTGCGATCTGTCGAAGACGTCGTCGGTGAGGCCGCGGATGAGCGCCGGCTCGATGACGTGGAAGCCGAAGCCCGACGCCGGGCCGCCGTCGGCGTGGATCGAGACCTTGGCGTCCGCGCCGGCGCGGTTGGCGATCCGCGCGCGCTCGTCGATGCAGGGGCCGACCGAGCGGTTGTCGTCGCGGGTCAGCACGACGGTCGCGCCGCGGTTGCGCAGCACGCGCCGCGCGCGCACGGCGACATCCCACGTGAACGCGGCCTCGGAGTAGCCGCTGCCGGTTTGGGTGCCGGCCGTGTCGCAGGCCTTCGTCTGCCCGCCGCCGATCGGGACCCTGCGGTTGATCGTCGACGGCGCGCCGCCGTTGCCGGCGTTGTGCCCCGGATCGAGCGCGACGACCTTGCCGTCGAGCGGGCCGGCCGCCGCAGGCTGCGCGGCGAGCGCGAAGGCGGCGGCGAGGATCGGTGCGAGCGCGACGAGCTTCACGCGGGCGAACGCTACGCGCCGCAGCGGCCGGGAGGCGCCGGGGGGCGCGGAGGCGCGCGGCGGGAGCGCGGAGGCGCGCGGCGCGGAGCGCCGAGGCGCGGCAGCGCGAGCGCGGAGCGCGGGGCCGCGGCGGCGCGCGGCGCGGTGCGCCGAGGCGCGGCAGCGCGAGCGCGGAGCGCGGGGCCGCGGCGGCGCGCGGCGCGGAGCGCGGAGGCGCGGCGGCGCGAGCGTTGAAGCGTGGCGGCCGCTGCGCTCCGCGGCCCGACGCGGGAGGATGCAGCCGTGAGCTCGCGCTACGACGCGGTCGTCATCGGGTCGGGGCCCAACGGGCTCGTAGCCGCGATCACGCTCGCGCGCGCCGGGCGCTCGGTGCTCGTGGTCGAGGCCGCGCCCGCGCTCGGCGGGGCGCTGCAGACCGCCGAGCTCACGCTGCCCGGCTTCCACCACGACGTCTTCTCGGCGGTGCACCCCGCGGCGGTGGCGTCGCCCGTGATCGAGGCGCTCGAGCTGGAGCGCCACGGCCTGCGCTGGGTCCACCCCGAGATCGCCATGGCACACCCGTTCGCCGACGGTCGCGCCGCGGTGCTGGCGCGGTCCGTCGCGCGCACGTGCGCGAGCCTCGACGCGCTGAGCCCCGGCGACGGCGCGCGCTGGCAGGCGCTCGTCGCCCCGTACCTGCGCCGCTGGGAGGCCGTGCGCGCGACGATGCTGAGCGGCTTTCCCCCCGTGCGCGGCGCCGCCAAGCTCGCCACCGGGCTGCGGCTCTCCGGCACGCTCGAGTTCGCGCGGCTGCTGCTCATGCCCGCCGACGCGCTCGCGGCCGAGATCTTCCACGGCGAAGGCGCGGCGTGGCTGTACGGGACCTCGCTGCACGCCGACGCACCGCTGGACGCCGGCGGCAGCGCGATCTCCGGCTTCTGGCTGGCGCTCATGGGCCACGCCGCCGGCTGGCCGAGCGCCGAGGGCGGCGCCGGGCGCCTGACCGACGCGCTCGTCGCCTGCCTGCGCGAGCACGGCGGGCAAGCGCGCGCGGACGCGGCAGCCGTGCGCGTCGTCGCCCGTCGCGGCCGGGCCGGCGGCGTGACGCTCGCCGGCGGCGAGGCCGTCGCCGCGCGGATCGTGATCGCGACGACGACGCCGCGCGAGCTCGTGCGGCTCGCCGGCGACGCGCTCGGCGACGCGTACGTTCGCCGCGCGCTGGGCTTTCGCTACGGGCCGCAGACGGTCAAGGTCGACTGGGCGCTGGAAGGGCCGATCCCGTGGAGCAGCGAGGACACGCGCCGCGCCGGCACGGTGCACGTCGGCGGCACGGTCGCCGAGCTGCGCGCCGCGCTGCACGACGTCGCACGCGGACGCCTGCCCGAGCAGCCGTTCATGCTCTGCGGCCAGCAGTCGATCGCGGACCCGTCGCGCGCGCCGGCCGGCAAGCACACCGCGTGGGCCTACTCGCACACCCCGCCCGGCGTCGGCTGGGAGCGCGAGCGCGAGCCCTTCGCCGACACGATCGAGCGCCAGATCGAGCGCTTCGCGCCGGGCTTTCGCGATCGCATCCTCGCGCGCCACATCCTCGCCCCCGAGGATCTCGAGCGCCGCAACCGCAACCTCGTCGGCGGCGACGTCGGCGGCGGGAGCTACGCCATGGACCAGCTCATCTTCCGGCCGATGCCCTCGCTGCACCCGTACGCCACGCCGGTGCGCGGGCTGTACCTCGGCAGCGCATCGGCTTTTCCCGGCGCCGCCGTGCACGGCGTGCCGGGCCACGCTGCCGCGAAAGCCGCGCTGCGCGGGGCGCGCCTCGCGCGCAGGCGACGCTAGTCTCGGCGCCCGCCATGGGCCGTCACAGCGAGCCAGCCGTGCTGCTCCTCACGGGCGGCGACGAGATGCCGGTTCCAGATCCCGAGTCCGGGCTGCTCGTCGCGGCGCTCGCGGAGCGCGGCGTGCACGCGGAGATCGTGCCGTGGGACGGGCCGATGGACTGGTCCGCGGCGCCGCTGGTCGTCGTGCGCACGCCGTGGGACTACGTCTGGCGCCACGAGGCGTTCCTCGCGCGCGTCCGCGAGATCGCCGCTGCGACGACGCTCGTCAACGACGCCGGCCTCGTCGCCTGGAACCTCCACAAGGGCTACCTCGCCGAGCTCGCGCGGGCCGGGGTCCCGGTGGTGGCGCTGGCGGTCGTCGAGCGCGGCGCATCCGGCGCCGAGCAGGCGGCCGCGCTGGCGGGCTTCGGCGACGAGATCGTCGTCAAGCCGGCGATCTCCGGCGGAGCCTTCGGGACGATCCGCACCTCCGCGACGTCGGCGGAGGCGCGCGAGCACCTCGCCGGCCTGGCCGGTGCCGGCGACGCGCTCGTGCAGCCCTACCTCCCGGAGGTCGAAGCCGGCGAGGTCTCGCTGATGTACTTCGGCGGCGAGCTGAGCCATGCCGTGCTCAAGCGGCCCGCGCGCGGCGACTTCCGCGTGCACGCGGAGCACGGAGGATCGGTCGCGACCCACGTCCCCACCGAAGCGGAGCGAGCTGTGGCCGACGCGGTGCTGGCCGCGATCCCGGTCCCGGCGACCTACGCGCGGATCGACCTCGTGACGACCGCCCGCGGCCCGCTGCTCATTGAGGCCGAGCTCGTCGATCCCGAGCTCTTCCTGCCGTTTCACGCGGCCGCCGCGCCGCGGCTCGCAGACGTGCTCGTGCGCTGCCTGCGCCGCTGACGGTGCGCGGCGACGGGTAGGTTTGCCGGCAAGGATGGCCACACGGATCGTCAAAGCCGACGTCCAGCCGCCCGACCGCGAGCGGATCGAGCAGCGCTACGCCGACGAGGGACTGCGGCCCTACGCGTGGGGCAACGGCCCGGGCGACACGTACGGCTGGCACGCGCACGGGCACACGAAGGTCCTGTACTGCGTGACGGGCAGCATCGTCTTCCACACGTGCGAGGGGGACTTCGCGCTCGAGCCGGGCGACCGGCTCGAGGTCGATCCCGGCACCGAGCACGCGGCGTCGGTCGGCGACGCGGGCGTGCTGTGCCTCGAAGCGGCCGGTTAGCCCAGCCGGCGCGGCAGCTCGGCCTCGTGCTCCGGGAAGCACGGAGCCGCAGTCCACGCCTCGCGCGCGGGACAATGAGCCGACAGCGAGTTTGGTACGCGCGTTAGTCTCGGCTGCACGCGAATTCTCCGATGGACGGCCCGATGCGGGCACCGGACGTCCGGGGAGCGCGGACCGACGCGGACGAGCCTCGCTCGTCTCCTCCCCCTGTTCGCGCGGTCACCCCTTCCGGAGGGGACGAGCTGGGAGCGGTATGCCCGCTACGCAAGTGCCGCCGAGATCCGACGGGAGGCCCCGGTCGACGGAGATCTCGAACCTCACGGTCGGACTGCTCAGCCGGCTCACCGGCCGCGGCCCGACCAAGGCGCGCACGTACTTCAACGACGACGTCGTGAGTACGCGCCGCCACAGGTGCGAACGGTGAGGGCAAGCGGCCGATCCGGGGCACTTGAGCCGAACAGCACATAGGCGGTAGGCTGCGCCCGCTCTCCGCGACGCCATCGCAGCGCGGGCGGCACAGCTTCACCGATGTGTATCGCACCGGTCCAAGCGGGCCGTAAGCGAGACGCTCGGCATAACGATCACCTCAGGGGAGGCGGTTGCTTATGTCAGACGCAGATTCGACCTCGCGCTTCGCGTCCACATCCGCTGCTGGCGCTGTCGTCGACCCAGCGATCGAGTCCTTTGCCATCCGCGTGCGCCCCGAGCGCGACGCGGTGTACGTCATGCCAGCCGGCGAGCTCGACATCGCCACCGTGGACCGGCTCGGCGCCCAAGTGCTCGAGCTGAGCGACGCGGGCTTCGAGCGCGTCGTCGTCGACCTGCGCGAGCTCACCTTCCTCGACCTCTCCGGCGTGCGGCTGCTGTGCGAGCTCCACGCCACCGCGCGCGCCGACGGCTGGGCCCTTCAGCTCATCCAGGGACCCCCGGCCGTGCGCCGGGTGCTCGTGTTCACCGACACCCTCGCGCTGCTCCCGTTCACGACCACCCCGCCGCAGCCCGTCCACCGCTCGCCGCACGAGGCGCTCTCCGATACCTAGGCCCGGCGGTCGCGGCGCCGAAGCTAAGCGGCCTGACGCAGCAGCGCGACGAGGGTGGCCCGCACGGACGCCGGATCCTCTTCTACTTGCCGCCTCGGGAAGCGCACGACGCGGTAGCCGAGGAGCATGAGCCGCTGGTCGCGGCGGCGGTCGTGCTCGAAGGCGCGCTTGGTGGTGTGGACGTCGCGGCCGTCGGTCTCGGCGATGAGGCCTTGCTCGCGCCAGAGGAAGTCGGGCTCGTAGCCGGTCGGCTCGACCGGGATCCAGGCGTTGACCTCGGGTCGCGGCAGGCCGGCTTCGTCGCAGATCGCGAGGAACGCCGCCTCGAGCTCGTTGCGTGTCAGGGTGGGCCGTCGCGCATGGTCATCGAGGATGGAGCGCAGCGTGGCATGGCCTCGGTGTCCGTTCGTGCGCCGCAGGACGTCCTCGATCTGGTCGGCGTCGAGCGCTTGCAGGACATCGGCTTGGTCGAATGCCCGCTCGACCTGGCGGCGCGGGAGGATGGCCGCGAGGTCCAGCAGGGTGCGCGCGACGGTCGTGCAGGGGATCCCGTCGACGATCTCGCTGTCGCGCGGCAGCAGCGTCGAGCTCGTGTGGGCATCGATGCCGTTGCGCCTGCGTCCCGCGCGCCGCGGCGAGATCACGTCGATGCCCGCTCGGCTGCTCTGCCGCATGCCGCGCTTGTGGGCTGCGGAACGGTGCGAGAGCGCCGCGTCGAGGCCGCAGGCAAGCACCGCCGCCATGAAGCGGCCGTCCAAGTCCAGCGCCGCATGCCCGACGGCATAGACGCCGGCGTGTAGGCGATGCAGGCGGCCGGACGCGATTCGCTTGCGAACCGCTGACTCGGTCAAGCCGAGCTCGAGGAGCTGCCACAACGCGATGACGCCGTGCTGGGCGAACGCGAACTGCGCGATGAGCGACTCCAGCGGGGGGTGTGGTTCAAAACGGGACGTATGTTCGCGTTTTGCGCCAGACCCCTCCATGGATCGGGAGGATCGCGGGAAAGGTGTGCCGTGTCAGCACGCGTTTGCAACAAAACGCGCGCGAATGTGTGAACGAACTGACGACGGCTGGCCGCCGCGGCCCGGCTCGGCGGCGATCTACGCGCGACGGCGGCGCGGCGCGCTTCGGGCGCTGCGCGGGATGCGGCGGTTGATCACTGCGAGGTAGTCCTGCACGGGCCCGACGGGCGGAAGCGGCGTGACGTAGAGCTCGACGACGCCGAAATGGATGTTGCGGATGCCGACCATACCCTCGGGCAGCGGCTGCGCGGCCGGGGCGCGGAGGCGCAGCGTGTAGGCGTCCTGATCGCCGACGAGGCCCTTGACGTACGGCACGTCCTCGATGCCGGCGAGCGTCCCGCGGACCGCGACTCCACCGCGCGGGCGCAGCTTGACCGGCGCGCCGACGTGCGGCGCGAAGCGCGCCCGGCGATAGCCCGTGCGGGCGTAGCGCGGCAGCGGCTTGACCTTCTTCGCTCCGGCGACGTAGCTCTTCGCGGACGCGCTGCTGCCGGGAAGCGCGACGCCCACGGCGACAACGGCGCCGGTCGCGAGCAGCCGCCGTCTCGTCAGTAGTACGTCTTGATCGTCGTCCACGACCGTCCCCGTTCCTTGGTATCGGCGGCGCCCTCGTCCGCGCAGTCCGTCGAGGTAAGCAAACCAGACTGCCCGGCCAGGGTCCATCGACCGGAGTCGGAAAAACGTTGAGCCCATATCCGCCGCCAACCATCGGCGCTTCACGCGCACGCGTTCATGCACGTCGGGGAGGTCTCCGCGACTATCGTCGCGCCGCGTGTTTGTGACGACTATGGCCCCGCGCTCGGCCCGGTTTCGCATGGCCGCCGCCGCGGCGGCCTCGCTCGCGGCCGCGGCCACGGCGCTCGCCGCCGGCGCGCCCACCGCGCTCGCGCTCGACTGTCCCGGCGCACAGCCCGCCTGCCCGTACGTCACAAGCTCGCAGGTCGGCCAGCGCGGCGGCGGCGTGCTGCGCTTCCCGCAGTCCGTCGCGATCGGGCCCGACGGCTTGGTCTACGTCTCCGACCAGTCCTCGAGCGTCATCCAGGTCTTCGATCAGCGCGGGACGTTCGTGCGCGAGGTCGGCCGCGCGGGCGTCAGGCCCGGCGAGCTGGGCGCCGTCGGAGCGATCGCCGTCGCCGGCGACAACACGCTGTTCGTCGCCGAGGGCACCAACCGGATCGACCGCTTCGACGCCGCCGGGAACCTCGTCCAGTCTTTCGGCAAGGGCGGAAACGCCGTCGGCGAGTTTCACTTCGGCGCGGGCGGCGGCAACGACGCGCCGGCCGGCGGCGGCCTCGCGACCTCCGGCAACCTGCTGTTCGTCTCGGACAGCTTCAACGACCGCATCCAGCGCTTCAACCTCGACGGCAGTGGGGGCGCCGAGATCGTCGCGCCGGGGACGCTCGCCTACCCGCGCGGCCTGACCGTCGACGGCCAGCGGCTGCTCGTCGCCGACGACAAGCACCACCGGATCGCCGTGTTCGACATCGGCGGCCGGCCCCTGACGACGTTCGGCAGCGGCCCCGGCGCCGGGCCGGGCCAGTTCAACTTCCCCTTCGGCGTCGCGGTCGACCCGTCCGGCCGCGTGTTCGTCGCCGACGACCTCAACCACCGAGTCGTGCGGTTCGGCCCGAAGTCGGCCTATCCCTACCGGGCGCGCTGGGGGCACTACGGCAGCGGGCCCGGCGGGCTCGCGTACCCGCGTGCGATCGCGGTCGACGGCGCCGGCACGCTGTACGTGACGAACACCGGCAACGACCGGATCGACGTCTTCGACCGCAGCGGCGGGCTGCTGCGGTCCTTCGGCGCGTCCGGTCGCTCCAACGGCCAGTTCAACACGCCGCTCGGCGTCGGCGCCGACGCCTCAGGGATCCGCGCCGTGGCCGACTCCGTCAACGGCCGCGTCCAGCTGCTGAATCCCGACGGGTCGATCGCCACGGTGTGGGGATCCGTCGCGCCCGGGCCGACGATCCTGCGCAACCCGGTCGCCGTTGCCTTCGACGCCGCCGGCAACGGCTACGTCCTCGACAAGCGCCGGGCGCGGATCCTCGTCTTCAGCCGCACCACCGGGCTGCTCGTCCGCACGATCGCCTCGCAGGGCTCGGGTCCCGGCAAGCTGCTCGATCCATCCGCGCTCGCGATCACCCCCGGCGGCACGATCTTCGTCGCCGATACCGGCAACGAGCGCGTCGCGCGCTTCACGACCGGCGGCGACTATCTCGGCGCGCGCACCGACGTCGGCCCGGTCGCCGGGATCGCCGTCACGCCGGACGGCTCGCGCACCTACATCAACGACAAGCGCTACATCCGCGTGCTCGACGCAAACGGCGAGGCGATCACGGAGTTCGGCGGCCTCGGCAACAAGCTGGGCAAGCTCGCCGCACCCGCGCAGATCGCGCTCGACGGCGCGGGCAACCTCTGGGTCGCCGACCGCGGCAACAACCGCGTGCAGCAGTTCGGCCCCAACGGCGAGCGGCTCGGGACGTTCGGCCTCCGCGGCGTCGGGCCGGGCCAGTTCATCAACCCGACGGGCGTCAGCGTCGACTGCCGCGGCACGCTGACCGTCACCGACACGCAGAACAACCGCGTCCAGCAGTTCGCGCTCGCCGCTCCGCCGGCGGTGCCGTGCGCGGTGCTCGGGCCGCTCGGCAACCCGCCGCCACCGAAGCTCCCGACGCTGCCGCTGCCGCTCGGGCCGCAGGTCACCGTGCGCGCGCTGCGCTCGACGGGCCTGTTCACGTCGCGCGTGCTGCCGCTGCGCGTCGGCTGCGACACCGTCTGCACGCTGAGCGCGACCGGGACCGTGACCGAGCGCAAGAAGCCGGCCAAGCGCAAGCGGGCGGTGTCGGCGACGCTGCGCCCGGCGACGACGAAGGTGCCCGCGGGCGAGACGAAGATCGTGCGGCTGACGCTCTCCCGCGCCCAGGTCGCGCGCCTGCGCAAGGCGATGAAGCGCCGCCGCGGGCTCGTGGTGACGCTGCAGATCGTCGCGACCGCCGCGGCCGGCGAGCCTACGGCCATCAGCCGCCGGCTTCCGGCCGGCGGCTGACGACAACCGTCCGTGCGGGCGCGCCCGAGGGAGGTACGCCCGTACAGCCTCCGAGCATAAGCAGACGCGTCCGCCGCGGACACCGTCCATGCGCCGACTGCACGAACTCGATGTGCTAGACGTTCGTTCTACTGCCGGATTCGGCGCGCGCTTCAGCGCCGGCTTCCGAGCCGCGCGCCACGACTGGACGATCGGCTCTGGCGCGAGACGCCCGAGCGTGGTGTGATGCACCCGTGGGGCGGGGATTCTGCACGGCGGTCGCCGGTCTGGGCGTGGCTCTCACGGCCTGCCTGCTCGCGGGCGCGCCGCCGTCCGGGCCGGGCGTGGCGCACGCCGATCCCGCCCAGGTGCTGATCGTCGGCGACTCGCTCGCGGTCGGCATGCGGCCGTTTCTCGGGGAGATGATCACCGACCGCCAGGTGACGTTCGACGCGCGCGCCGGCTGGACGACGCCACAGGGCATGGAGGCGCTGCGGCTCGACCTCACGCAGTACGCGCCGCAGACCGTCGTGATCAGCCTCGGGACCAACGACGGCTCGGACCACCGCATCTTCGGCGACAGGGTCCGCCGGACGCTGCGGGGGCTGCCGCCATACGCGTGCGTCGTGTGGCCCGCGATCATCCGCCCGAAGCGCAAGGGCGCGTACGAGGGACTCAACAAGGAGCTGCGCAAGGCGGCGCGCGTCGATCCCCGGCTGACCGTCATCGACTGGGACCGCATGGTCCGCAAGGGGACCGTCTCGCTGCGCGACGGCGTGCACCCCGACGAGGACGGCTACCGCTTCCGCGCGTGGGTCACGGCCGCGGCCGTCCGCCGCGGCTGTAGCGCCGCGCCGCCGGCGTAGGCGCCGGTCACTCCCAGGTGCGGCGGACCTCGGCTCGGAGGTAGGGGGCGTCGCCGACCCTGAACGCCGGCAGGACGATGCGCGCCGTGACCTTGACGCCGGGCTTGCGCGCCGGCAGCTTCAAGCGGGTCACCGGCGAGCGGAGCGTCACCTGCGAGCGCTGCGCGCGACCGACCGTCTGGCGCGTGCACTTCTTGCGCCCGTCGACCGTGCGGCACGGCCGCCGGTAGCGCGAGATCGTCACCTGGGCGCGGCGGCCAGCGGCGACCCGCGGGACCGACACCGGGACGCTCGACACGCCGCGGTCCAGCGGCAGCGCGATGCGCACCTTGCCGGCTGCCTGAAACGGCTTGCAGACCGAGGCGGGGAAGAAGCCGACGGCCTTGCCGCCGGACTTCGCGCACGCCTGCCACGGACCGGGGTCGAGGTCGTCGTAGCGGGCGACGCCGTCCGTGAGCTTGGCGATGTCGGTCAGGCTGCCGGGCCCGTTGAGCGTGAGCGTCGGGTTCGGCGCCGGCGTGCTGACGCGGATGACGTTGACGGCGCCGGTCGTCGTCACCGTCACGTCGATCGTGTTCGCCAGGCCGGCCGACTCGAACCCGACGACCTGCTCGACGTCCGCCGCCGGCAGCTCGCCCTCGGCGTCGCGATGCCAGGCGACCCGTGCCACATAGGTCGTAAAGGGCGCGAGCGGCGCAGCCGGCACGAGCACGCCGCCGCCGCGAAACCACGCGCCGCTGCCGGCGTCGGTCTTCGTGGCCTCGGTGACGAGCCGCGCGTCGACGGGTCCCGCGGGGCCGGTGAGCGAGAACGCGCTCGCGGCGAGCGGCGCGCTGCCGCGCAGCCCGCGCGTGAACAGCAGGATGTTCGGCCCGGTCGGCTGGTCGGCCGGGAGGCCGACGAGCTGCTGCGGCGTGTACGGGGGCTCGCGGTTGAGCTCGGTGTGCGGGACGCCGATGCGCCCGTTGGCCGGCACGCTGTAGAGCTCGGGCGCGGTCGCCGGGGCGCGGCCGCCCGCGACGCGCATGCAGGCGATCGCGTTCGCGTCGCTGTAGCCGGCGGCGGCGATCTCGGGGTCGAACAGGCGGTAGAGCGAGATCGGCTGCAGCAGCCAGGGGCTCGCGGTGTCCGACCAGCGCGCGTCGCTCGAGAGCGCCTGCGGCCCGCTGGAGGCGAGCGTCTGGCGGTCGCCCTCGGGCGTGTAGCCGGGCTTGGCGGGATCCTCGCCCTGGGTCAGCGCGCCGCCGTTGAGGGCGAGGTAGTTGCCGTGCTTCGCGCAGCCGTCGGTGAGGCCGGGCGCCTCGACGAGGTCGCCGGGGATCCCGTTCGCCGCGCGCTGGGCGTTGAGCAGCCGCAGCGCTTCGCCAGGGGCGATCGCCTGCGCGGCGGCAGGAATCAGGAGTAACGCCGCACAGCAGGCCAGCACGAGCAAAAAGCGGGTCATCCGCGGCCCGAAGCTACAGCCGGCGCCGGACGACTCGCGGGTCCCCGCGAGGTCGACCGGCGCGAGCCGCCCGTGCGTCAGTCGCGGAGGCTTGCGAGCGGGTCGTAGGCGACCGCGAGCTCGCGAATCAGCGCCTCGCGATCCGCGAGCGCCCGCAACCGGTCGCGAGCGGCCTCCTCGCGGTCTGTCGCCGCCGCCGCGCGGTCGCGCGCGGCCTGCTCACGATGCTCGGCCGCATGCGCGCGGTCCGCCGTCGCGCGCTTGCGTTGCGTGGCGGCGCGCATGACGATCTCCGCGCCCGTGACCCCGCGCAGGCCATCTCGCATGTAGTAGGGGTGGGACTGGGCCGCATCGGACTGCGCCATCTCGAGATCGCGTGCGCTCGCAGCACGGTCGCGAGCGACCCCCGCCAGATCGCGAGCGTGCGCGGCCGCGTCGCGCTCGTGGCCGCTGGCAAGGCACGCGGCTGCTGTGTGCTCGCGCTGATGCGCGGTGCGGCGGCGGATGTCGCGGCCGGCTCCGCGCTCTCCCGGATCGACGCGCTGCGTGAGCGCGCCGTGGTCGGTCGCCCCGTTGGTGGACTGCTCGGGACGATCGCGTGATGGTAGGTCGGCCACGACGGGCCTCCGATTCGGCTGGACGAGGGTCTCGAAGATCCCCGCGCCCATCCAGTTGATGCCTTCACGCTACACCGTCTTCCAAGCGCGAATGCGGACAGATCGGTCACCCTCGCGCGTCCGTGGTTGTCCGCACAACGCGTCAGCAGGACGAGCGGATGGCAAGGCGTCGGGGCGCTGATTGGCTATGACCATGACGTCACACACGCCGTTCGCTCCCCTGCTCTCGACCACGTCGAGCCTCGCCGAAGACACCGCGCCCCCGCTCGATGGCGCCGAGCTCGACCGGCTGCTGGCCTGGTGGGACGCGGCGAACTACCTCACGGTCGCGCAGATCTACCTGCGCGAGAACCCGTTGCTGCGCGAGCCGCTGCGCGCCGAGCACATCAAGCCGCGGCTGCTCGGGCACTGGGGCACGTCGCCGGGCCTGAACCTCGTCTACGCGCACCTCAACCGGCTGATCCGCAGGACCGGCGCACAGGTGCTCTTCGTGGCCGGCCCCGGCCACGGCGGCCCGGCGGTCGTGGCGAACGTCTACCTCGAGGGGACCTACTCCGAGATCTATCCGCGCGTCTCCGCCGACGAGGCGGGGCTGCTGGAGCTCGTGCGCCAGTTCTCGACGCCGGGCGGGATCCCGAGCCACGTGGGCGTGCCGACACCCGGCTCGATCCACGAGGGCGGCGAGCTCGGCTACGCGCTCCTGCACGCCTTCGGCGCCGCGTTCGACAACCCCGAGCTGATCGTCGCCTGCGTCGTCGGCGACGGCGAGGCCGAGACCGCGCCGCTCGAGGGCTCGTGGAAGGGCATCCGCTTCCTGGACCCGGCGCGTGAAGGCGCGGTGCTCCCGATCCTGCATCTCAACGAGCACAAGATCGCCGGCCCGACCGTGCTGGGGCGCGTACCGGAGGAGGACCTGCTCGCGCTCCTGCGCGGCCACGGCTACGCGCCCGTGGTCGTCGCCGGCGACGAGCCCCGGCAGGTGCACGGCGACTTCGCGGCCGCGCTCGACGCCGCCTATGCGGAGATCCGCGCGATCCAGGCCGTCGCGCGCGCCCGCGGCGCGGACGACGCGGGGACGCCGCGCTGGCCGGCCATCGTGCTGCGCACGCCGAAGGGCTGGACCGGCCCCGGCCGGGTCGACGGCAACCGGGTGGAGGGCACGTGGCGCTCGCATCAGGTGCCGCTCGCGGGGGTGCGCGAGAGCCCCGAGCATCTCGCACGGCTCGAGCGCTGGATGCGCAGCTACCGGCCCGAGGACCTCTTCGACGAGCGCGGCGCCCTCGTCGCGGACCTCGCCGCGCTCGCGCCCGACGGCGACCTGCGGATGGGCGCGCTGCCGCACGCCAACGGCGGCCGCGTGCTCGAGCCGCTGCACCTGCCCGATCCCGCGGCGTACGCGCTGCCCGTCGACCGGCCGGCCGCGACGCGCGCGGAGTCCACCCGCCAGCTCGGCGCGCTGCTTCAAGGCGTCTACGCCGGCAACACGCGCAACTTCCGCCTGTTCTGTCCGGACGAGACGAACTCCAACAGGCTGGGCGCCGTCTTCGCGGGCGAAGATCGCATGCTGCGCGACGCGCGCCCGGCCGACGAGCACGTCTCGCCGCACGGGCGCGTCATGGAGGTGCTCTCCGAGCACAACTGCCAGGGCTGGCTGGAGGGCTACCTGCTGACCGGCCGCCACGGCCTGTTCGCGACCTACGAGGCGTTCGCGATGGTGTCGGCGTCGATGACCATCCAGCACGCGAAGTGGCTGCAGCACGGTCGCGAGCTCGCCTGGCGCGCACCGGTCGCGTCGCTGAACGTGCTGCTGACGTCGACCTGCTGGCGCAACGACAACAACGGCTTCAGCCACCAGGGCCCGGGCTTGATCGACACGATGATCTCGATGAACGGCGGCGTCGTGCGCGTGTACCTGCCGCCGGACGCAAACTGCCTGCTGTGGACCGCCGATCACTGCCTGCGAAGCCGCGACTACGTCAACCTCGTCGTCATCGACAAGCAGCCCGAGCTGCAGTACCTCGACATCGACGCGGCGCGCGAGCACTGCGCCCGCGGCGCCGGCGAGTGGGCGTGGGCCGGAAGCTCGGCCGGCAGCGACGACGCCGACATCGTCCTGGCCTGCATCGGCGACGTGCCGACGCAGGAGACGATCGCGGCGGCCGCGCTGCTGCGCGAGCACGTGCCCGAGTTGCGCTTTCGCGTCGTCAACGTCGTCGACCTCATGGCGATCGCGCCGGCGGACGTCCATCCGCACGGCATGTCGCGCGACCGCTTCGAGGACCTGTTCGGCGACGCGACGAACGTCGTCTGCGCGTTTCACGGGTATGCCCGCGCGCTGCACCAGCTGCTGCACGGGCGCCCGAACGCGGGCCGCTTCCACGTCCACGGCTACAGCGAGCAGGGCACGACCACCACGCCGTTCGACATGGTCGTCATCAACGAGATGAGCCGCTATCACCTCGTCCTCGACGCGCTGCGCCGCGCCCGCCGGATCGCGCCCGGAGCGGCGGCGCTGGAACGCCACTGCGAGGCCATGCTCGTGCGCCACCACGCGTACATCCGCGAGCATCTGGAGGACATGCCCGAGGTCCGCGACTGGACCTGGCCGCAAACGGCGTAGGGCCTTGCGGGCCTCCGTGCGCCACAGTGGTGGCATGCCGATCCACGAGCCACGTTCCGATGACGCACGCACGGTTGCCGTGCGACCGCAGTTCACGCAGGGCGGCGATCTACACGACATCCCGCGGCTCGAGCTTCCGCGGCACGAGATGCCGGCCGACTCGGCCTACCAGATCGTCCACGACGAGCTGATGCTCGACGGCAACGCGCGGCTGAACCTCGCGACGTTCGTGACGACGTGGATGGAGCCGGCCGCCGGGAAGCTGATGGCGGAATGCCTGGGTAAGAACATGATCGACAAGGACGATTACCCCCAGACCGCCGAGCTCGAGCGGCGCTGCGTGGCGATGCTCGCGCGACTCTGGGGCGCGTCGCAGGATGCGCCCGCGGTGGGCTGCTCGACGACCGGCTCCAGCGAGGCCGCGATGCTCGGCGGCATGGCGCTCAAGCGCCGCTGGGCCCAGCGGCGCCGTGCCGCGGGCCTGGCGGAGGATCGGCCGAACCTCGTCATGGGCGCCAACGCCCAGGTCTGCTGGGAGAAGTTCTGCCGCTACTGGGACGTCGAGCCGCGGCTCGTGCCGGTCGGCGACGGCAGCACATGCCTCACGGCCACGGGGGCGGCCGCGCACTGCGACGAGCGCACGATCGGCGTCGTCGCGACCCTGGGCTCGACGTTCGACGGCGCCTACGAGCCCGTCGCCGAGATCGCGGCTGAGCTCGACCGCCTTCAGGACGAGCACGGGATCGACGCGCCCATCCACGTCGACGCGGCCTCCGGCGGCTTCGTCGCGCCGTTCATCGACCCCGACCTGCTGTGGGACTTCCGCCTGCCGCGCGTCGCGTCGATCAATGCCTCGGGCCACAAGTACGGCCTCGTCTATCCCGGCGTCGGCTGGGCGGTGTGGCGAGACAGGGCGGCGCTGCCCGAAGAGCTCATCTTCCGCGTCGCCTACCTCGGCGGCGACATGCCGACATTCGCACTGAACTTCTCGCGCCCGGGCGCCCAGGTCGTCGCGCAGTACTACACGCTGCTGCGCCTGGGCTTCGACGGCTTCCGGCGCGTGCAGCAGGCCTGCCGCGACAACGCCGGCTGGCTGGCGTCCCAGATTGCCGCGATCGGGCCGTTCGAGCTCATCTCAGGCGCCGGCGGGATTCCCGCGTTCGCGTTTCGCCTCAGCGAGGACGTCGACGCGTTCACCGTGTACGACGTCTCGGAGACGCTGCGGATCAAGGGCTGGCTGGTTCCCGCCTACCGCATGCCGCCGGCGATGCAGGACATCGACGTGCTGCGCGTGGTCGTGCGCAACGACTTCAGCCACGACCTCGCCGGCATGCTGCTCGACGACCTGCGCTGGGCCGTCGAGCGTCTGGAGCGCGGAGCAGGAGTGCTCGGCGACGATCACAGCCGCAGCGCGTTTCACCACTGAGACCGGGCGTCATGGAGACGATGAGGATCACCGGTACCGCGCTCGTCGTGCCGGGCCGGCGGGAGCGCGAGTAGCCGTGCGGGTGCTCGTCGTCAACGCCGGCTCGAGCAGCCTCAAGCATGCGCTCGTCGACGCGGCGGACGGCACGGCTCTCGTCGGCGGCGAGGAGCGCTGGGAGCCCGACGCGAGCCCTGGCCGTCACGCGAGCGCGCTGCGTGCGGCGATCGCGGACGCCGCTGGCCGCGCCGACGCGGTGGGTCACCGCGTCGTGCACGGCGGCGCGGGCTTCGACGGGCCGGCACGCATCGACGCCGGAACGCGCGCGGCGATCGCGGCGATCGAGCCGCTGGCGCCGCTGCACACGCGTGCGGCGCTCGCGGGCATCGACGCCGTCGCCGCGGCGCTGCCCGGCTTGCCGCAGGTCGCCTGCTTCGACACGGCCTTTCACCGCACCCTCCCGCCGGAGGCGGCGACGTACGCGCTGCCGCGCGAGTGGACGGAGCGCTTCGAGCTGCGGCGCTACGGATTTCACGGCCTGAACGTCGATTGGTGCGCCGAGCAGGCGACGCGGATGCTCGGCGCGCCGCGCAGCCGGCGTCTCGTGGTCTGCCACCTCGGCAGCGGCTGCTCGGTCAGCGCCGTCCTCGGCGGGCGCTCGATCGACACGACGATGGGCTTCACGCCGCTGGACGGCGTGCCGATGGCGACGCGCTCGGGGACGCTCGACCCGGGCCTGCTGCTGCACCTGCTCGCCTCCGGCGTGAAGCGCGACGAGCTCGACGACGCGCTCAACCACCGCTCCGGCCTGCTCGGCCTCGCGGGGCTCGCCGGGATTCGTGAGGTCGAGGACGCCGCGGCCGCCGGCGACGAGCGCGCCCGGCTCGCGCTCGACGTCCTGGTTCGCGGGGTCAGCGGCGCCGTCGCGGCCATGACGACCTCGCTGCGCGGGCTCGACGCGATCGTCTTCAGCGCGGGCGCCGGCGAGCACTCGGCGCTGCTGCGCGGCGCGATCTGCGCACGCCTCGGTCAGCTCGGCGTCCTGCTCGACGAGGCCGCAAACGCGCGGCACGCCGAGAGCATCGCCGCGGCCGCCGCGGCCGTGGCGGTGCTCGTCGTGCCGGCCGGCGAGGAGATCGTCATCGCGCGGCAGACCGCGCACCTGCTGCGCGACACGGGGGCGCCGCCGCGAGCCACGGCCCGGGGGCGATCGCGGTGAGCGTCACGCTCGCGATCGCCTTGACGCTCGCGTTCGCGTTCGCTGCGACGAACGGCCTGCACGACGCGTCGAACGCGGTCGCGACGCTCATCGCCACCCGCGCGGCGCGTCCGCGCCATGCGCTCGCACTCGCCGCCGTCTTCAACTTGCTCGGCCCGCTGCTCGTCGGCGCCGCCGTCGCGCGCGCGATCGGCGGGATCGTCACGGTCGGCTCCTCGGAGGCGGTCGAGATCATCGCGGCCGGCCTGCTCGGCGCCGTCGCGTGGAACCTCGCCACCTGGCGCTGGGGCCTGCCGTCCAGCTCCGGTCACGCGCTCATCGGCGGGCTCGTCGGCGCGGCGCTCGTCGCCGGCGGCGCGGGCGCCGTGCACTGGGGCGGGCTCGACGGCATCCATCCCGTCGGTGTGCTCGGCGCGTGCGTGGCGCTCGCGGTCTCTCCTCCGCTCGGCGCGCTCGCCGCGTTTTTGCTCGTGCGCGGCGTGCGTCGCGGCGCACGCCGCGCGAGCCGCCGCTGGCACGAGCTCATCCAGGCCGCGCAATGGGCGACCTCGGCGACCCTGGCGTTCAGCCACGGCGCCAACGACGCGCAGAAGGCGGCCGGCGTCATCGCGGCGCTGCTGCTCGCCGACGGCCGCATCGACGCCCTGGCAGCGCCCCTCTGGGCGACGCTCGGCTGTGCCGCCGCGCTCACGATCGGCACCGCGGCGGGCGGCTGGAGGATCATGCGGACCGTGGGCCGGCGCATCTACCATCTGCACCCGGTCGACGGGCTGTGCAGCCAGAGCGCGTCGGCCGCGGTGATCCTCGGAGCCTCGCTGCTCGGCGCGCCGACGTCGACGACGCAGGTCGTGGCGTCGTCGGTGGTCGGCGTCGGCGGCGGGCGGCGGCGCTGGCACCACGTTCGCTGGACGGTCGTGCGGCAGATGGGCGTCGCGTGGGTCGTGACGATGCCGGCAAGCGCCGTGATCGCGGCGCTCGCACTGCTCGGATGGCGGTGGGCGTCGTGAGCGGCCGGCACTGGTTTCTGCCCGAGGCACCCGACATCCTCGGGCTGCTGCGCCGCCAGCTCGACCTCACCGTGCGGGGCATGGATGCGTTCGCGGCATGGGCCGCCGCCGGTGGCGACGCGCAGGCCGCGGCCACCGTCCGCGGGCTCGAGCACGAAGCGGACACCGTCAAGTACGAGCTGCGCCGCGCGCTCAGCGACGCGTTCATCACGCCGCTGGACCCCGAGGATCTGTTCGCGCTGTCGCGCGGGATCGACTGGATCCTCAACCACGCGAAGGATGCGATCGGCGAGTCGGAGGTCATGAGCTGCCCGCCGGACGCGGCGACCGCCACGATGGCCGCGCTGCTCGCCGAGTCCGTCCATCACATCGACGACGGCGTCGCGCGGATCGCCTCGCACCCGGGCGACACGGACGACGCGGCCGACGCCGCCGTACGGGCCGAGCGCCACCTCGAGAAGGCCTACCGCGCAGCGATGGGAGCGCTGACGGAGCTCGACGACACGCGCACCGTGATGGGCCTCCAAGAGCTCTACCGGCGCTGCTCGCGGATGGGCGAGACCGCCGTCGACGTCGCCGAGCGGCTCATCTACGCCGTCATCAAGGAGAGCTGACCGCCGCAGCCCGGCTGCGGCCAACTACGTGCCACGACGGGGGGAGGCTGCGGATTCGCCGCGGCCGACGGTCAGCGATGGTGCATGCCATGCACCCTTCTGGTTACATCGTCTCCGCCGTCGACCTGTGCCGCACCTTCGGCGAGGGCGATGCAGCCGTCCATGCCTTGATCGACGTCTCCGTCGACTTCCCGCAGGGCGGCTTCACGGCCATCATGGGGCCCTCGGGGTCCGGCAAGTCGACGCTCATGCACCTGCTCGCCGGCCTCGACAGCCCGACGTCCGGATCCGTCGCGGTCGACGGCACGGAGCTCTCCGGCCTGGACGACGGCGACCTCACCCGCCTGCGCCGCGACAGGTTCGGGTTCGTCTTCCAAGGCTTCAACCTCGTGCCGGTCCTCAACGCCGAGGAGAACATCCTGCTGCCGCTCACCCTCGCCGGGCGCGACCCCGACCGCGGGTGGTACGAGCAGCTCGTCGCCACGGTGGGCCTGACCGACCGGCTCTCACACCGGCCCTCGGAGCTCTCCGGCGGCCAGCAGCAGCGCGTCGCGATCGCCCGCGCGCTCGTGCACCGGCCGGCGGTGGTCTTCGCCGACGAGCCCACGGGCAACCTGGACTCGAGCGCGTCCGCCGAGGTGCTCGGCCTGTTGCGCCGCGCGGCCGACGAGTTCGGCCAGACGATCGTGATGGTCACCCACGATGCGAACGCGGCGTCCTACGCCGACCGCCTCGTCCTACTTGCCGACGGGCGGATCGTCCGCGACGAGCCCGCAGGCGACACCGACTCGGTCCTCGAGCTCATGAAGACGGCCGCCTGATGAACCGGATCGCCTTCCGAGGCCTGCGCGAGCGCAAGGCCCGCACCATCTTCACGCTCGTCGCCGTCATCCTCGGCGTCGCGCTGATCTCCGGGACGTTCGTCCTCACGGACACGATCTCGAAGTCCTTCGACAGGCTCGTCGCCACGGCGGGCGAGAACGTCGACGTCAAGGTCCTGTCACGCAACATCGGCGAGGGCTTCGGCGCCGCCCCGGCGACCTTCCCCGCCTCCGTCGAGGCACGCGTGCGCAGCGTGAACGGCGTCGCCGCTGCCGACGGGTCGTTTCGCCAGCTGTCCGTGACCGTGGCCGACGACGCCGGCGAGCGCGTCGGCCCGATCAACGGCGCGCCGACCTTGGCCTTCTCGGCCGTCGAGCAGCGCTTCGACCCCTTCGAGTACACGGGCCGCGCGCCGCGAGCGGACGGCGAGATCGCGCTCTCCGCGACAGCCGCCGCGGATGCCGGCTTGAAGGTCGGCGACCGCATCCGCGTTCAGGGGACGCAGAAGATCCGGCCATACGAGCTGGTCGGGACGACCACGTTCGGCGGCGCGGGATCCACCGGCGGCGCGGCGTTCGTCGTGCTTACCCTGGCGGAAGTCCAGACGCTTGCCGGCGAGCCGGGGACGATCACGGATCTCGACGTGCAGGCGCAGCCCGGCGTCACGCAGACCGAGCTCAAGCGGCGCGTCAGCGCGCAGGTCGGAGGATCGGTCCTCGTGCGCACGGGTCGGGAGGACGCGCGGCAGGAGTCCGAGGACCTCTCACAGATCCTCGGCTACCTCAGGATGGGGCTGCTCGTCTTCGGCCTGGTCGCGCTGCTCGTCGGCTCGTTCGTCATCTTCAACACGTTCACGATCACCGTCGCGCAGCGCACGCGGGAGTTCGGGATGTTGCGGACCGTCGGCGCGTCGCGTGAGCAGATCCTGCAGGCCGTCGTGCTCGAGGCGCTGTTGATCGGCCTCGCCGGCTCCGTGCTCGGCCTCTTCGCCGGAATCGGCCTCGCGCCGATGCTCGCCAGCCTGCTCGGGCTGATCGGCTTCGATCTCCCGAGCACCGCGCTCGTGGTCGGAGCGCGCACGATCGTCGTAGCGATCCTCCTGGGGACCGTGGTGACGCTGCTGTCCAGCCTGGCGCCGGCCCTGCGGGCAACCCGAATCTCACCCATGGCCGCGATGCGCGAGGGCGAGCCCGGCTCGTCGAAGGTCAAGCGCCGCTGGGTGCTGGCGCTGCAATGCGCGGTGGCCGGGCTCGGCCTCGTGCTGATGTTCGTCGGGCTGTTCGGCGGCATGGAGACGTCGCCGGCGCTGACCGTGCTGGGGATCGGAGCCGTGCTCGTCTTCATCGGCGCCGGCCTGCTGTCGCCGCTGCTCGTCGGCCCGCTCGCGGCGCTGATCGGACGCCCGCTGGCTGCCACGGGCGGCGTGGCGGCGAAGATCGCGCGCGGCAACGCCGTGCGGTCGCCCGGGCGCACGGCGGGGACGGCGGCCGCGCTGATGGTCGGCGTGGCGCTCGTGGCCTTCGTGGCGATCTTCGTCAACGGCTTCAAGGCATCGTTCACGGGCGCCTTCGAGAAGGCGGTTACCGCGCAGTTCGTCGTCTTCGACGCGTCGGGACTCACGCCCGAGGCCGTCGCGCCCGCCGCCGCGCGGCTCGACAGCGTGGCCGCCGCGGCGAACATCCGCGTCGGCCGCGGGAAGCTCGAGTCGGGTGCGGACGTCAGCCTCGCCGGGCCTGGATCCAAAGCACGCGACGCAAGTCGTGAAGATCGACTGGGCCAGTGGATCCGACGAAGCGCTGCGAGCGCTCGGCCCGCAGGACGCGATGCTCGAGGTGGACTTCGCGAAGGAGCGGTCGTTGCGCGTCGGGTCCTCGTTCGTCTTGCGCAACCCCGAGCGGGAGCCCGTACGCCTGAACGTCCGCGCGACCTACGCGGACCGCGGGCAGCTCTTCGGGGACGTCCTGATCCATGACACGACGCTGCGTGAGCGCTTCGGCGCGCACACCGTGCTGGCCGCGCTGATCGCGTCCGCCCCCGGGGCTTCCGAGGACCAAGTCCGCTCCGACCTGTCGGGCCTGCTGGCGCGCGACTTCCCGACGCTCGAGCCGCAGACCCGCGAGGAGTTCATCGACACGCAGGTCGGGCAGGTCAGCCGGATCCTCTACGTCTTCTACGCGCTGCTCGCGCTGTCGGTCATCATCGCCCTGTTCGGCATCGTCAACACGCTCGCGCTGTCGGTCTACGAGCGGACACGGGAGCTCGGGCTCTTGCGAGCCGTCGGCGCCACGCGGCGCCAGATCCGGCAGATCGTCCGCGGCGAGGCGATCATCACGGCTGTGATGGGAGCGGTCCTCGGAGTCGCTATCGGCGTGCTGTTCGGCGTGCTGGTCTCAAGGCCGCTGGGCAGCCAGGGCTTCGTCCTGGCGCTGCCGTACGCGACGCTGGTGGTACTGCTGCTCCTCGGCGCGCTGGCCGGCGTCCTCGCCGCGATCGCGCCGGCCCGGCGGGCCAGCCGTATCGATGTCCTGGATGCGCTCACCCACGGATAGACGCGGCCGCTATCGTTGTGTCAATCCGCACGAGCGACAGCCTGTAGGCGGCTATGCCACCGTCGAAGGGAGGATCATGCGCAATCCGATCCGCAGCGAGACCGACGCCTTCTACCTCACGCTGGGCGGTGGCGGGCTGATGGTTGCCGCGGCCGGCCTGGCCGCCGCGGTCAGCCCCGTCGCCGGCGCCGCGCTCGTCGCCGGCGGCTTGGTCGGGGCGTTCGTCTGGGAGCTGTCGAGCAAGGACCCCGATCGCCGCCGGCCGCTGCGCGAGGCGGCCGCCGAGGGCCGTCGCACGGCGCCGCTGGACGACAAGCCGCGCGTGCTCGTCGTCGCGAACCGCACGCTGCAGGGCGACGAGCTCACGTCGCTTTTGCGCCGCCGCGCCCGCGCCGGCGCGGAGCTGCGCGTCGTCGCCCCGATCCTCGTATCGCGCGTGCGCTACCTCGCGTCGGATGTCGACCGCGAGCTCAAGCAGGCGCGCGAGCGCCTGGCCCACGCGCTCGAATGGGCGCGGGCCGAAGGCGTGCAGGCGAGCGGCAACGTCGGCGACCCGAACGCCGCCCTCGGCGCGATCGAGGACGAGCTGCGGCTGTTCGCGGCCGACGAGATCGTCATCTCGACCTACCCCGAGGGCAAGTCGAACTGGCTGGAGACCGACATCGTCCAGCGCCTGCGCGACGAGCTCGACATCCCCATCACCCACGTGGTCGTCCACGAGGATCGCGAGCCCGCGGCCGCCGTCCACTGAATAAGCGCCGGGGTGGGGCAGCTCTAGCCCCAGGTGTGCCCATAAGTACTGGCTGGCCAGCCAATGTGACGTGAGCCGGAACACCCCGACTCAAGGAGCACGTTCATGTTGCGCAAGGTCGTCGCTGCGACGCTTGCCGTGGCGGTGGTCGCGTCCTTCGCGACCCTCGCGCAGGCGATGGAGCCCAGCAGCGCCGCGGGCGACGAGACCACGGCGTCCGCCGGGTCCACGTCCGTTCTCGCGAGCCCGTGCTTCGGCGCCGCCGCGCGCAGCCCGATCGCGCGCTGCGTCGACCAGCGCTTGGCGCTCACCGTCTTCCCCACCCCCGACGACGCGCTGCTCGAGCCCAACGCGCCGTGCCAGCCGCAGGCGCAGGGGCAGCTCGTGAACCCCTGCCTGTTCGGCGCGAGCAGCCCGGCCAGGCCGGTCACCGTCGCGCTGATCGGCGACAGCCACGCCTCGCACTGGCGCGCCGCGGTCGACGTCGTCGCCCGCACGGCCGGCGCCCGCGGCGTCTCGATCACCCGCTCCGGCTGCCCGTTCAGCCAGGCGCAGGTCGTCATCCCGTCGACCGGCGCGGCCGCCATGTGCCGGCGCTGGAACCGCCAGGTCATCGCCTGGCTCGCACGCCACGACGAGGTGACGACGGTCTTCCTGTCCCAGCGCGCGAACGCGCGGTACGTAGCGACCCGCCGCGCCGCGAGCAACTTCGACGCCGCCGTCCGCGGGGACGCGGCGCTCTACCGCGCGCTGCCGTCGAGCGTGAAGAGCGTCGTCGTCATCCGCGGCACGCCGCTGAGCTCAAGCGTCGCCGAGGAGTGCGTGCGGCGTGCCTACGCGCGCCACGAGCGCGCCGGCACGCGGTGCGCCCGCGCGCGCACCAAGGCGCTGCCGCGCGATCCCGCCGTGACGGCGGCACGCAGGGTGCGCGGGCGCGTGCACCTGCTCGACATGACGCCGTTCTTCTGCAGCAGCGTGCGCTGCTTCCCGGTCGTCGGAGGAGCGCTCGTGCACAAGGACACCGACCACATCACGGCGATCTTCGCGCGGACGCTCGGGCCGTTCATGGTCGGCAAGGTGACGAAGATCGTCAACGGCGCTCACGGAGCGTTGTAGCCGCTCCCGCGAGCGGGCCTACGCTGCCGGGCGCGCGTAGCGCTCGATCAGCGGATGGCCCACGAGCTCGCGCAGCTGGTTCTTGCACCACCACGAGTACTCGTCGTCGGTGTCCGCCAGCGCGCGGGCGGTGAACTCGTCCCAGTCGATCCACGCGCACGCGCCGACCTCGATCGGGTTGGGCTCCGGCTCGCTGGCCTGGCGCGCCACGAAGACCGGGCAGAACTCGTACTCGACGATGCCCGCGAACGGCGGGGCGCGGTAGAGATGCTCGGGCAGCACGACCTCGATGTCGCTGGCGGTCATCCCGAGCTCATAGCGCAAGCGCCGCTGGATCGCGTCGTCGAAGCTCTCCCGGGGCGCCGGATGCCCGCACGCGCTGTTCGTCCAGACGCCCGGCCACACCTTCTTGGTCTGCGCCCGGCGCGTCATGAGAAACGCGCCGGCCGAGTCGAACACGTAACACGAGAACGCCAGGTGCAGCGGCGTCTCGGCGTGATGCGACGACCACTTCTCGGCGGTGCCCGTCGGACGACCGTGCTCGTCGACGAGCACGATGAGCTCCTCCTGCTCAGCGGGCTCAGTGGTCACGGGTCGTCACCAGCACCGCGACGGATTCTAGATCGGCGGCCGCCGCGCCGTCCCCGCCGGCCGCGTGGAGGTGCTCCAGCGCGGCCGTCAGCTGGACGCCGGCCTGAGCTTCGGCCCAGGCTCGCCCGCCCGACGCGGAGACGAGCTGCGCCGCGGCCTCGAGCTCGCCGGACGACAGCGGATCGACGCCCGCGTACCGCGCCGCGAGCTCGCGTCCCGCTGTCGTGTTCGAGGTCAGCGCTGCGACGACCGGCAGCGACTTCTTGCGTGCCGAGAGGTCGGAGTGGATCGCCTTGCCGGTGCGCGCGGGGTCGCCCCAGATGCCGAGGAGGTCGTCGACGAGCTGAAACGCGAGGCCAAGCCGCTCGCCGAACGAGCGCATCCGCTCGACACGATCGTGGTCCGCGGCCGCCATCAACGCCCCGAGCGCGCACGCGCAGCCCAGCAGCGCCCCCGTCTTCGCCCGCGCCATGTTCATGCACTCCTCCAGCGAGACGTCCGAGCGCGATTCGAACGCGACGTCGGCCGCCTGCCCGTCGACGAGCGCCTGCACGGACGCGCCGAGGATGCGCACCGCGCCGGCTCCCCGCTCGCCGCCCACGGCGGCCAGCGTGTCGAACGCCAGCGCGAGCAGCGCGTCGCCGGCGAGGATCGCGGGCCCGGGCCCGAACACCGCCCAGGCCGTCGGGCGATGGCGGCGCAGGACGTCGCCGTCCATCACGTCGTCGTGCAGCAGCGAGAAGTTGTGCACGAGCTCGACCGCGACGGCAGCCGGCAGCGCCGCGCCGGTGCTGCCCCCGGTCGCCTCGGCCGACAGGATCGCGAGCGTCGGGCGGATCGCCTTGCCGCCGCTGACGCCCGGCACGGGGTTGCCGTCCTCGTCACACCACCCGAAGTGAAAGTCGACGACCCGCCGGACGCCGTCCGGCAGCTCGCGAACGGCCGCGCGCAGCGCGGGGTCGACGGCTGCCCGACCCCTGGCCAGCACCTGCGATGACCGTGACGCGGTCACCGGATTCATGGTGTTCGACCCCGCCGGCAGACGTCAGGAGGTGCCGACCTGGCAGTCCTCGAGGATCCCGAGCGCGTCCGGCACGAGCACCGCCGCGGAGAAGTACGCGGTCACCAGGTAGTTGATGACGGCCTTCTCGTTGATGCCCATGAACCGCACCGACAGGCTCGGCTCGACCTCGTCCGGGATGCCGGTCTGGTGCAAGCCGATGACGCCCTCGTTGTCCTCCCCGGTCCGCATCACGATCACCGAGCTCGTGAGCTGGTTCGAGATCGGGATCTTGTTGCACGGCAGCAGCGGCACGCCGCGCCACGACGGCACCATCGTGTCGTACAGCGGCACGTTGTCGGGATAGACGCCCGCGGCCGTGCACTGCCGGCCGAACGCCGCGATCGTGCGCGGGTGCGCGAGCAGGTACTGCGATCCGCGCCGGCGCGACAGCAGCTCGTCGAAGTCGTCGGGGGTCGGGGGCCCGGTGCGCGTGCGGATGCGCTGCTTGAGGTCGCAGTTGTTCAGCAACCCGAAGTCCGGGTTGTTCACGAGCTCGCTCTCCTCGCGCTCGCGCAGCGCCTGGATCGTGAGCTTGACCTGCTGCTCGGTCTGGTTCATCGGCTCGTTGTAGAGATCAGCGACGCGCGTGTGGATCCGCAGCACCGTCTGCGCGACGCTCAGCTCGTACTCGCGCGGCGACAGCTCGTAGTCGACGAACGTGCCCGGCAGCGTCGGCTCGCCCTGATGCCCCGAGGCAAGCGCGATCTCCGCCTGGCCGGCCTTGTCCTGCGGCCTCGCCGGCAGCGCCTTGAACGCGTCGAGGTGCGCCGCCAGAGTCTCGTTCTGGCCGACGATCCGCTCGAAGTCCTTCTGGCTGAGCGTGAGGATCGTGCCCGTGGTCACGGCCTTCGCGGTGAACTCCCAGAAGTCGTCGTCCTCCAGCAGCACCTGGTAGCTGAAGTGATCGCCATCGGCCCAGACGGCGAGGACGGTCTCGTCGCCGTACTTGGCCTCGCCGATCTTCTCGACCTTGCCGCGAGCGATCAGCACGATCGAGTCGGCGGGCTTGCCCTTCTCGACGATGACGTCTCCCGGCTCGAGATCGCGCTGCTTGAACTTGCCCGCGAGCGCGGTCAGCACCTCGGCGTCGTCGTAACCCCGCAGGAAGGGGATCTCCGTCAGCTCCGCCGGGATCACCTGGACCTTGGAGCCGGTGTTCGTGAACTCCACGCGCCCGTCGCCGATCGTGTAACTCAAGCGGCGGTTGACGCGATACGCCCCGCCGCGCGCCTCGACCCATGGCAGCACGCGCAGCAGCCAGCGCGACGTGATGCCCTGCATCTGCGGCGCCGATTTGGTCGTCGTCGCGAGGTTGCGCGCAGCGGCGGTGCCAAGGCTCAGCTGCGGGCTCTCGATGTCCGGCTCGACCGGATCAACGCTCATCAGTACTGCCTCCCCCGGGATCGTGGTCGATCCAGTAGTACCAGCGCGAGCTTCGCGGGTGTGAGAATTTGTGACAGATCGTCCTCGCCGCTATATGGTCGACGCGTGACCAGCGGCCAGCCGTTTCAGTTGCCGGACTTCTACATCGGCTGGCCCGCGCGGCTGAACCCGCATCTCGAGTCGGCGCGCGCGCATACGAAGGCGTGGGCGCGCCAGGTCGGGATCCTCGACACCCCCGAGCGCGACGAGACGCCCGAGATCTGGAGCGCGGAGAAGTTCGACGCGATGGACTACGCGTTGCTGTGCTCCTACACGCACCCCGACACGCCCTCCGAGGAGCTCGACCTCGTGACGGACTGGTACGTGTGGGTGTTCTACTTCGACGACCACTTCCTCGACGTCTACAAGCGGCCCGGCGACGAGGAGGGCGGCCGCGCGTACCTCCAGCGCCTGCCCTTGTTCATGCCGCTCGACCTCACGGCGGTGCCGCCGGAGCCGTCCAATCCCGTCGAGCGCGGCCTCGCAGACCTGTGGTACCGGACCGTGCCCAGCAAGACGCCCGAGTGGCGCCTGCGGTTTCATCAGGCCACCAAGCACCTGCTCGACGAGTCCGACTGGGAGCTGCGCAACATCAACGCCGACCGGGTCGCCAACCCGATCGAGTACATCGAGATGCGCCGCAAGGTCGGCGGCGCGCCGTGGTCGGCGCACCTCGTCGAGCACGCGAACTTCGTCGAGGTGCCCGACCGCATCTCCGACAGCCGCCCGATGCGGGTGCTGAAGGAGTCCTTCGCCGACGCCGTGCACTTGCGCAACGACCTCTTCTCCTACGACCGCGAGGTCAACGACGAGGGCGAGCTCTCCAACTGCGTGCTCGTCCTCGAGCGCTTCCTCGACATCACCACGCAGGAGGCCGCCGATCTCACGAACGAGGTCCTGACCTCCCGCATCTACCAGTTCGAGAACACCACGCTGACCGAGCTGCCGATGCTGTTTCTCGAATTCGGGATCAGCCCGGTCGAGCAGCAGGCCGTGGCGCTGTACGTCAAGGGCCTGCAGGACTGGCAGTCGGGCGGGCACGAGTGGCACATGCGCTCGAGCCGCTACATGAACGCGGGCGCCGCCGAGGAGGCGCCGCCCCCGATCCTCGGAGGCACGGCGGGCCCCGCGAGCGCGCTCGCGAGCGTGATGTCGCTGACACCCCGGGCTGCCGCCGGCATCGTCAACCCGACCCCGGTGACGACCGGCCTGTCGCGCTTTCGCGCCAACACCCACGTGCCGTTCGAGGACGTCGGGCCGACGGAGCTGCCCGACATCTACATGCCGTACGAGGCGCGCGCGAACCCCAACCTCGAGCAGTCCCGGCAGGACTGCATCGAGTGGTGCCGCGCGATGGGCATGTTCCTCGAGGTCCCGGGCGTCCCGGGTGGCTACATCTGGACCGAGGAGCAGCTCGCCGGCTTCGACTTGGCGCAGTGCTCGGGACGGCTGCACCCCGACGCGAGCGCCGAGGAGCTCAACATCTCGACGCGCTGGCTGGCATGGGGCACGTACGGCGACGACCTGTACCCGCGCGTCTACGGCACGACCAAGGACCTGATGGGCGCGAAGCTCCAGAACGCGCGGCTGACCTTCTTCATGCCGCTGGACTGCGTGGCGACGCCGCCGCCGGCGAACCCGCTCGAGCGCTCGCTGAGCGAGCTCTGGCTGCTGACCGCGATCCCGATGTCGCTCGAGGATCGCCAGTCCTTCAGGGACGGGATCATCACGATGACCGCGTCGTGGATCTGGGAGCTCGCGAACGCGATCCAGCACCGGATCCCCGACCCCGTCGACTACTACGAGATGCGCCGCTGCACGTTCGGCTCGGACCTGACGATGAACCTCGCGCGCATCACGTTCAGCGGCAGCCTTCCGAGCGACATCTTCGAGACGCGGCCGATGCTGGCGCTCGAGCACGCCGCCCAGGATTACGCCTGCTTCACGAACGACGTCTTCTCGCTGCAGAAGGAGATCCAGTACGAGGGCGAGCTGCACAACATGGTCCTCGTCGTGCGCAACTTCCTCGGCGTGAGCACCGAGCAGGCCCTGCGCATCGTCAACGACCTCATGACCTCGCGGATGGAGCAGTTCGAGCGCGTCATCGCGACCGAGCTGCCGTCGCTGGCGGAGAGCTTCGAGCTCGACGACGCCGGGCGCGAGGCCCTCGACGGCTGGGTCACGATGATGCAGGACTGGATGGCCGGGATCCTCGTGTGGCACCGGATGTCGGCGCGCTACGAGGAGGAGTCGCTGAAGGAGCTGCCGGTCCCCGGCGCCCTGCTCTACGGCGATGGCCCGACGGGCCTCGGCACGTCGGCCGCGCGGCTGGCATCCCGTGTGGCAGCCGCGCGGACGTGAGGCTCAGACGGCGGCGCAGATCTGGACGTAGACGCCGTCCCCGCCGGCCACCGCGGAGCCCTGGACCGCGGCCGCCTGGAAGCTGAGCGCCCTGATCTCGCCGTCGTAGGCGAGCCTGGCGGTGCCGCTTGCGTCGTCGAGGTTGCTGGCTCCCTTGAGGTTCGTCGGGCTTCCGGAGACCGTCGTCGGTCCGGACGCCGTGAAGCCGGCGCTGCGCTGATCCGGCGCGTCGCCGCTGACGCGCTTCGCGAACGTGTCAAAGGTGATCCGGGAGCCCAGCGATCCGAGCTGGAAGATCGGGTCGGCGATCGGCGCGCCGAACTCCACCTTGTAGCCGTATGAGGCGGCGGACCCGCCGGCGGGGCCCGTGAACTGGATCACGTCGCTGGAGGTCAGCGCGGGCGTGAAGGCCGGGCCCGAGAAGATCGCCGAGCTGCCGTCGAGCTTGATGCCCGAGACCTGACCGGCGGCTCCCGTGCGCGAGAGCGTGACGCTCGCTCCGAGCAGACTCCCGGTCGCGGTGTTCGCGCTCGCCGGGTACCAGTCGGCGCACTGCACCCGTGCCACGAGCTGGACGAGGATGCCGTCGCCGTTGCCCGGGTAGCTCGCGGTGAACGTGTAGTCGCCCTTGTAGGTGCCGAGCAGCAAGATCGTGCCGCTGACGTCGTTGGGGTTCTTCGCGATCCCGGACACCACCGTGCCGTTGGCGTTGACGTCGAAGCCGGCCTCGCCGCTGAGCTTGATCGCGCGGCCATCGGCGGGCAGGTTGTGGAAGGTGATCGTCGAGCCGAGGGAGCCAAGCTCGAGGATCGGGTTCTTGGTCCGTGCGCCGAAATGGAGGGTGTAGCGCTCGGTGCCGGGGTTGCCCGAGATCTGGATCATGTCGCTGGCGGGCAGGGCGGGCGAGAACGCCGGGCCCGAGAAGGACCAGCTTCCGTCGACCCTGCTGCTCGGCGCTTCCCATACGCGCGGGCCCTTCAGCGACACGTCTGCACCGAGCAGCGTGCCCGACGCCGTGTTGCTGGCGACCGACGTCCAGTCGGCCATCGCCGTGCCCGAGGGCGCCTGCGCCTGCGCGCCGGCTGCGGTGGCCGCGCCCGCGGCGCATGCGGCGAGCGTGCAGAGGGCGGCGGCGCAGGTGCGCCGCGCGTGAGAGATCGACCTTGCGTTCCTGTGAGACATGTCAGCGCTCCCCGTGTGTTGTGCGTGCGGCACAACCATCGGGCGGCCCGCGCGTCGTGTCCTCCCACACCGGGGGGAGCGCGCTCACCCGCGCGAGCACTCTGATCTGATGCGAAGTGCCCACAAAAAAGCAGGTCAGCCGCCGCAGAGGCTGTCACTTGACACGCGGAGTGGGTTCGGATTGATCAAGACCCCGTCCGGCGTCACGCCTTGTCCAGCGGCTCGCCGCGCTCGTTGCATGGCAGGCGCTTGGCGCCGTACTCGTCGACGAAGTCCTCGGTGATGTCGTCCGCCGTGATCGACATCGCGGTCGGCGCGATCTTCACCACGCCGCCGAAGGGGCGATCGAGCTCGCTCACGAGCGCGAGCGCGCAGATGAACAGAATGGTCGGCACGAGCACGGCGATGCGCTGGGCCGTATTGCGCCGGCGCGGGATGAAGAACGCGAGCGTGACCACCGAGAGGAAGACGAGGATCAGCATGAATGTCGACGTGACAGAGGGGACCGATGGCTGAGCGAGCGAGAGCCGCGTGCGGCGGGTGTCGCCGCGCGCCGCGTCCAGCGACGTCATCGTCTCGAACATCGGGTGCTCGACGCCCATGCGCTGGAACTTGAGCCGCATGCCATGCGGCCCGGTGCCCGTCCAGTTGCTCGGGACCGCCGCGAGCGCCGGCGAGTTCGCGCCGCTGGCCATCGCCTCCCACGACGGGCCGCGGACCGCGCGGGCGTAGCACACCAGCGACGACTGCAGCCCGACCTTGAAGCGCTGCTCCTTGATGTAGCTCGTCGACTCGAACATGTTGTCGACGACGTTCGCTTCGTCGGCCGCCGCGTTGCGAGCCGTCGAGTAGGTCACGGAGGCGTCGACGAGCACGATGGCGATGAGCAGCGCCGCGAAGATCTCGACGGACGTGAGGATGTCCTGCGGCGCGGGTCCCGCCTCGTCGTCCTTGACGATGTGCTGGCGCAGGAAGCGGTTGGCGATCAGGCCGGCGACCATCCCGGCGAGGACGACGATGATCACCAGCGTCACGCGCGTCAGCCGCCCCGCGCCCCGTGCATGGGCCTCGCGTAGCGCTCGACGAGCGGGTGTCCCAGCAGCTCGCGAAGCTGGTTCTTGCACCACCACGAGTACACGTCGGACTCGTCGTCCATCGCCCGCTCGACGAAGTCGTCCCAGTCGATCCACGCGCAGGCGCCGACCTCGATCGGGTTGGGCGCCGGCAGGCTGGCCTGGCGGGCGACGAAGACGGGGCAGAACTCGTACTCGACGACGCCGCCGAACGGCGGCGCCCGGTACAGGTGGTCCGGGAGGACGACCTGCACGTCGCACGCCGTCATGCCCAGCTCGTGCTCGAGGCGGCGGTCGATGGCGTCCTCGAAGCTCTCGCCCGGCGCCGGATGGCCGCAGACCGTGTTGCTCCAGACGCCCGGCCAGACCTTCTTCGTGAGCGCGCGGCGCGTCGCGAGGAACGTCCCGCCGTCATCGAACACGTAGCACGAGAACGCGAGGTGCAGGGGCGTCTCGGCGTGGTGCGACGACCACTTCTCCGCGGTGCCCCGCGGTCGCCCGTCCTCGTCGACGAGGACGATGAGCTCCTCCTCCGTCCCGCCGCCGGCGATGGCGGGCGCGCGCTCAATGGTCACGGTTGGTCACCATCCTCGCCAGCGCCTCGAGCTCGGCCGCCGGCCGCTCGCGCACGCCGAAGCCGGGCAGCTCCTCGATCGCGGCGGCGAACTGCCTCGCAGCCTCGGCCGCGCACCAGCTTCGCCCGCCGGACGCCTTGACGAGCCCCGCGGCGGTCTTGACCTCGCGGGCCGAGAGCGGGTCGCCGCGGTCGTAGAGCGCGGCGAGCTTGCGCCCCGCCGGGGTGCCGGACGTCGAGCGCCGCGACGACCGGCAGCGACTTCTTGCGAGCCTGAAGGTCCGAGTGCGCCGGCTTACCGGTCACGGCCGGGTCTCCCCAGATCCCGAGGATGTCGTCGATGAGCTGGAACGCCAGCCCGAGTCGCTCGCCGAACGCGCGGGCGTGCTCGATGGCGCGCTCGTCGCCGGTCGCCGACAGGACGCCGAGGGCGCACGAGCAGCCCAGCAGCGCCGCGGTCTTCGCGCGCGCCATGCTCATGCACTCCTCCAAGCGCACGTCTCCGCGCGACTCGAACGCGAGGTCGGCCATCTGCCCGTCGACGAGCGCTTGCTGCGCGTCGCCGAGCAGCCTCAGCGCTGCGCCCCCGCGCGGCCCGCCACCCGCGCGCAGGACGTCGAACGCCAGCGTCAGCATCGCGTCGCCGGCGAGGATCGCCGGCCCGACGCCGAAGACCGCCCAGGCGGTCGGGCGATGGCGGCGCAGCCGGTCGCCGTCGATGACGTCGTCGTGCAGCAGCGAGTGGTTGTGCACGAGCTCGACCGCGACCGCCGCCGGCAACGCCGCATCGGTCGTGCCGCCGGCCGCCTCGGCCGCGAGCAGCGCGAGCGTCGGGCGGAACGCCTTGCCGGCCGGAGCGGTCGCCGCCTTGCCCGTCTGGTCACGCCAGCCGAGGTGGTACTCGGCGATCAGCCGCACCGACGCGGGCAGCGTGGCAACCGCGCCGCGCAGCTCGGCATCGACGAGCTGCCGGCCCCGTGTCAGCACCGCACCCGTGGGGTGCGGTGCGGTCATCGTCGGCATCGTGACCCGCTTCAGATCCCGACTTGGCAGTCCTCGAGCACGCCGAGCGCGTCGGGGACCAGGACGGCGGCCGAGAAGTACGTCGTCACGAGGTAGTTGATGACGGCCTTCTCGTTGATGCCCATGAAGCGCGCCGAGAGGCCGGGCTCGACCTCGTCGGAGAGCCCCGTCTGGCGCAAGCCGATGACGCCCTCGTTGTCCTCGCCGGTCCGCATGACGATGACCGAGCTCGTGAGCTGGTCGGTGATCGGGATCTTGTTGCACGGCAGCAGCGGGATGCCGCGCCACGACGGGACCATGGAGTCCAGCAGCGGGGTGTTCTCGGGATACAGCCCGGACTTCGTGCACTCGCGGAAGAACGCCGCGATCGTGCGCGGATGCGCGAACAAGAACTGCGCGCCGCGACGGCGGGTGATCAGCTCGTCGAGGTCGTCGGGCGTCGGCGGGCCGGTGCGCGAGCGGATGCGCTGCTTGAGGTCGCAGTTGTGCAGCAGCCCGAAGTCGCGGTTGTTGACCATCTCGTACTCCTGGCGCTCGCGCAGCGCCTGGATCGTGAGCTTGAGCTGCTGCTGCGTCTGGTCCATCGGCTCGTTGTAGAGATCGGCGACGCGCGTGTGGATGCGCAGCACGGTCTGCGCGACGCTGAGCTCGTACTCCCGCGGCGCAAGCTCGTAGTCGACGAAGGTTCCCGGCAGCGTCGGCTCGCCGTCGTGGCCGGATGCCAGCGCGATCTCCGCCTGCCCCGACTTGTCCTGCGGCAGCTCCGGGAGGACCTTGAACGCCTCGAGGTGCGCGGCGAGCGTCTCGTTCTGATCGACGATCTTCTCGAAGTCCTTCTGATTCAGCGTCAGCACCGTGCCGGGCGTGACCGCCTTGGCCGTGAAGTCCCAGAAGTCGTCGTCCTCGAGCAGCACCTGGTAGCTGAAGTGATCGCCATCCGCCCACGTCTGCGAGCACGACCTCGTCGCCGTACTTGCCCGTGCCGATCCGCTCGACCTTGCCGCGTGCGATGAGCACGATCTCGTCCGCCGGCTTGCCGCGCTCGACGAGCACGTCGCCGGCGTTGACCTCGCGCTGCTTGAACTTGCTCGCGAGGTTGGCGAGCACGTCCATGTCGTCGTATGTCCGCAGGAACGGGATCTCGCAGAGCTCCGCCGGGATGACCTGGATGTCGGCGCCGACGTTCGTGAACGTCACCCGCCCGTCGCCGACCGCGTAGCTCAGCCGGCGGTTGACGCGGTACGCCCCGCCGCGCGCTTCCACCCAGGGCAGCACGCGCAGCAGCCAGCGCGACGTGATGCCCTGCATCTGCGGCGCCGACTTGGTCGTCGTCGCGAGATTTCGTGCCGCCGCGGTGCCAAGGCTTAGCTGCGGGGTCTCGGTATCAGGCTCAACAGGATCAACGGTCATGCGAGTGCTCCCGGCGGTCGTGGGCCCCTATCCCGTGCGCTCGTGACGCTCCTCCCCCTGAGGCCGCGATCGCACCAAAACGGGCTTATACCAGTGCCGCAAGCCTGTTCTCTAATAACTTGCACATGCTGCTTCCTTGGACTTGCTACTGGCCGTGACCGGTCTGTGCACCTTATTTTGCACCATTCTTGACAGCCCACTCTCCGGCCCTAGGGTTGCGAGCCGATGGGCAGCGCGGGCTGCTCGTCGCCTGTGTCACCTGGGGGCTGGC
The DNA here is from genome assembly GCA_963766525.1 of uncultured Actinomycetes bacterium. Lineage (GTDB taxonomy): Bacteria > Actinomycetota > Thermoleophilia > Solirubrobacterales > Solirubrobacteraceae > CADCVQ01. The sequence continues at coordinate 224,432 of CAVYAX010000011.1, read as the reverse complement.
GTCGCGACGCGCTGCGACGCCATGAGGAAGTGTGAAAGGGGGCTGGCCAGATGTCGTCGCTGTCAGGAGTGTCAGATCTCCCGGCCGGTCACGGCCTGTCCGGTCTGATCGGCGCGCTGCTCTCACACCCCGATCGCCCCGACCCCGGCGCGCTGCCCGCGCCCGTGGCCGATGGGCCCGAGCCGGAGGCGGCGCCACCGGCGCCGGCCGGCGCCACCCCCGCATCCTCGCCGGCCCCACCGGCCTGGGCACCTCGGCGGCACGGGCGCTTGTCGCGCCGCTTCTGACGGACGCCGCCACGGCTGATGTCGAGCCCGGCGAGACGGACGACGAGCCGATGCCGGAGCTCTTCTGCCCGGGCGCGATGCGCGACGACCCCGAGCTCGGCGAGGAGGTCAACGAGCGGACCGTCGCCTGGGCCGAGGAGGTCGGGATCTACCCCGACAACCTCGATCGCCTGCGGACGAGCAACTTCGGGCGCCTGATCATGCTCACGCACCCCGCGACGAGCGATCCCGATCGCCTGCTGGCGGCCGCGAAATGCGTCGTGGCGGAGTGGGCGGCGGACGACTACTACGTCGACGAGGTGGATCTGGGCGCCGACCCGCGGGTCGTGGGGTCGCGGCTGGCACTGCTCTACGCGATCGTCGATCCGCCCCAGTTTCCCAGCCAGTACGCGCCCCAGCTCGACGAGTTCCGGCGCGAGCTGCCGATCTCGACCGCCTTCCGTTCGGCCATGGAGCACCTGGACCGCTACGCCTCCACGTCGCAGATGGGCCGCTTTCAGCACCAGATGGGGATCTTGTTCGTCGCCTGGAACCAGGAGGCGGACTGGCACCGCAACGGCACCACGCCGCCCGTCTGGGAGTACCTGGTGCAGCGCCACCTCAACAGCTACCTGCCGCCGATGATCCTCATCGATCCGGTCGCCGGCTACGAGCTTCCCCCGCACGAGTTCTACGACCCCCGCGTACGCCGGGCGTTCACGACCGCGGGCCTCGCGAACGTGCTGCTCAACGACCTGCACTCGGCCGGGTTCGAGTCGGACACGGACTTCAACTTGCCGCGCGTCATCGTCGCGGAGGAGCACTGCTCCTGGGCGGACGCGATCAGGCGCACGGTCGAGATCCACAACGAGCTGATGCACCTGTTCGTGGACGAGGCTTCCGTGCTCAGCCTCACGGGCTCCCCGATGCTGCAGCGCTTCTTCTTGGACACGTGGGCATGGCTCGGCGGCAGTCGCGAATGGCATGCCACCACAGGCCGCTACCACCCCGAAAGCAAGGAGGAGCCGTCATGAGTACGACAGAGGTCCTGCGCGACGATTACCAGAAAGCGGTCGCGGCGTACTGGAACGACAACCCGAACGACGACCGCGTCAACCTGCTGCTCGGCGACATCGACGGGTTCTACCATCACCACTACGGCATCGGCGATCCCGACCCCGCCGCGCTGGAGGGGCCGGAGGAAGGGCGCGACGACCGCATCCTCCGGGAGCTTCACCGGCTGGAGCACGCGCAGGCCGACCTCCTTCTGGACAACCTCGGCGAGGTCGGGCCCGACGACAGGGTCGTCGATTGCGGCTCCGGCCGGGGCGCGACCAGCTTCATGGCCCACTATCGCTTCGGCTGCCAGGTCGACGGCGTGACGATCTCCGAGTACCAGGTGGGGTTCGCGAACGACCAAGCCGCCGAGCGCGGCGTTGCCGACAAGGTGAAGTTCCATTTCCGCAACATGCTCGACACCGGCTTCGAAACCGGATCGCGCCGCGCGATGTGGAGCAACGAGACGACGATGTACGTGGACCTGTTCGAGCTGTACCCCGAGGTCTCGCGCCAGCTCGAGGTCGGCGGCCGCTACGTCGTCATCACCGGCTGCAGCAATGACCTGATGGGCACCTCGGCCGCGGTCCGCGCGATCGACGAGCACTACACCTGCAAGATCCACCCCCGCAGCGAGTACTTCAAGGCCATGGCGGCCAACGACCTCGTGCCGATCAAGGTGATCGACCTCACGCCCCAGACCATTCCGTACTGGGAGCTGCGCGAGACGTCCTCGCCCGCGACGGGCGTGGAGAAGCCCTTCCTCGAGTCCTATCGCGAGGGCAGCTTCCAGTACCTCATGATCGTCGCCGACCGCGTCTGAGCCCGGCGGCTATGGCGCGAGGTGCCGGAGCGCCGTCGTGAGGAACGTCGAGGCGCCGCCCGCGGTGCTCGCCCTGCGCACGCAGGTGGAGGACTACCTCGAGGGGCTCGTGTTCTCGCGGGCGACGTCGACGGCGCTGCTCCGCGACGCGATGCGCTACGGCCTGCTGGCCGGAGGCGAGCGCCTCCGGCCGGTGATGGCGCTGGCGACCGCGGACGCGCTGGGCCGCTCGCCCGCCTCGGTGCTGCCGCTTGCGGCCGCGCTCGAGATGATCCACACCCACGCGCTCATGCACCTCGACCTGCCGGCGCTGGGCGACGGCAACGTGCGGGGCGGCAAGCCCGCCGCGCATGTCGTGTTCGGCGAGGACGTGGCGCTCCTGGCCGGCGACGCGCTGTTCGCCGAGGCGACCGCGCTGATGTTCCGCGAGCAGCAGGGGGAGCCGGCCCTGGTGCTGGCCGCGTTCTCGCAGCTCATGCAGGAGGTCGGCGTCGCGGGGCTGGTCGGCGGGCTCTTCGCGGATCGCGGGTACGCGCACGATCTCAACGACGACGACCTGCGGCGCGTCTACGAGCTGAAGACCGACCATGTGCTCGCGGCCGCCGTCGGGACCGTGCTGACACTCACCGGCGAGGCAGGGCCCGCCGCACACGCGCTCCGGCGCTTCGGAGCCGCGGCGGGCGTTCTGTCTCAGATCGTCGACGACATCCTCGACGCCACCGGGGGCGGGCAGCCACGCGCGACGCCGCGCGACCGCGAGGCCCGTCGTGGCAGGAGCACCTACGTGACCGCGTTCGGCGTGCAGCGCGCGCGCGAGCTCGCCCGCGCGTCGCACGCGCACGCGAGCGCGGCGCTCGTCGAGGTGCCCGGAGATCCCGCGGCGCTGCAGAGCCTCGCGGACTTCATCCTCGCGCGCGAGTGTTAGCCATCCCGGTGCGCGTCGCTTGCGTCGCTCGGGGAGCGATCCTGTAGCTCGACGCCCGCTCGTCGGCGTCGCACGCGGCCATGACGGCATTCGGGACGCTGAACCGCGGGGCGTAGCTCGCATCGTCGAGTCTCGCGTAGACGTTCCCGCCGGTGAGCGAGTCGGCGGTGCCTATCTGGGACACGACGACCCGGCGAGAGACGACGGGCTGGCCCTGCCATTGCCGGCCCCTGAAGCTGACGAGCCTGTGCTCGATGTGGTGCCAGCGCGACGTCCCGGGAGGGAAATGACAGAGGTCGACGGCCAGCCCCGTCTCGTCGGCAAGGCGCTGCAGCTCGGTCTTCCACATGCGTGCCACGTGTCCGTCGGCGCCGCATAGGGCGGTGATCGTGAGCGTCCTCGCGTGCGGCCAGCGCTTTGAGCCCAGGTGCTCCCACCAGCAGCCGATCGACGCCACCACGAAGCCGGTGTTGTCCTCATCGGCGGAGGCGCCGACCCAGCCGTCGTCCGACGTGACGTCGTAGACGCCGTAGTCACGCAGCTTGCGCAGCTGCTCGTCCTGCCTCGGGCCCACGCAGCGCTGGGGCAGGCCCCGGCTCCGCGCGCCCGCATGCCCGGCAGCTGCGGACACGCGCGAAGGTTTGCGGTGCATGACCTCCACCGAGATCGCCGGATCGCCCCGCGCGAGCGCGGAGCTGACCTGATGGTCGACGAGGCGAAACTGCTGGGCCCGGTCCAGCGTTCGAGCCCCGGCGGGCGGCGCGCGGTTGGACTGCATGCTGAAGCCCAGCCGCCGCAGGTATCGCGCGACCGAGGTGTAATGGATCTCGTGGCCCGCCTCGCGCAGCGCGCGGGCAAGCTCGCGGACGCTCCGGGTCGTCCAGGCGAGCGCGTCGCAGTGCCCGCGAGCCTCGTCGGCCACGAGCCGCTCCAGATCGGTGACGAGCCGTACGTCGTGATCCTCGAGCGGGCGGCGGCCGCCGCCGGGGCGGCGCACCCGGCCGGGCTCGATCGTCTCGCCCAGCTGGATCGCCCGCATCCCCTTCGTCACGGTCGCGCGCGAGAGGCCGGTCGCACGTGCGGCGGCGGCGACTCCGCCGCGGCCGAAGGCGAGGGCTTCGCGACCCGCCCACATCCTCCGCTGTCGCTCGTCGAGCCCGGCAGCGAGCGCAGCGTAGCGGTCCCTCATGGCCTCCTCCCGGCTCACATAGGGACTTCTACCTCTAAACTCCGAATTAGTAAGGTTATTACAGTACACCTACAATTCCGGCCTATAAGCGGCGCTGAGGACCACCCGAGTGGCCAGCGAGAGCGGCTCGGAGCGCGTCCGAGCCGGAGGAGGGGAGCGTTGCGGCGCCAACTCCGCGCGCAGCGGCGCGCGCGGGCGGAGCCGGGCTGCTCAGGGTCTGTCGACCGCGGCTGCCTCGATGAGCGGCGAGGTGCGCGGCGGCACCTGGCGGGTGAGGACGATGTAGCTCGTGCAGCGGCGGATCGCCGGGGTCGCAAGCAGCGCGTTGACGATCTCCTGGAGATGCTCGGTGTCGTGCGAGACGACCCGGCAGATGAGGTCTTGCGGCCCGCTGATCGCGTCGGCTTCCAGCAGCTCGGGGATCGCCTCCATGACGGCGACGGCCTCGTCGAGCTGGCCCTGCGCCAGCTCGACGAGCATGAACGCGCTGATCGGATAGCCCATCGCGGCCGGGTCGACCTCGGGGCCGTGACCGGTGATGACGCCGCGTGCCTCGAGCTTCGCGAGCCGCGCTTGCACGGTCCCGCGCGCGACGCCGAGCTGGCGGGCGACCTCGAGCAGGCCGACGCGCGGGAACCGGCGCAATGTCGCGATGAGCCGAGCGTCCAGGCTATCGATGGACATATTGATCAGTCTGACAGGCCGGACGGCGAAGATCCTGACGTGATTGACCCGTTGCACTGAGCAGACTTGTAAACGCGCCCCGGAAGGCCGACTCTGAGGAGACCAGAGAGGACGATTCCGTGTTCGAAGAAGCCCAGCTGTACTCCCCGGTGACGAGCGACGGTGGCGCCGTCACCGTCCACCTGCACGACGCCCATCCCGGTGCGAACGACCCCGCGTACCGTCGCCGGCGCAACGAGATCGCGGCCGCTGCGCTGCGCTGGCGCCCGGGCGAGCCCGCGCCGCCGGTCACCTACCACGACGACGAGCAGGCTGTCTGGCGCGCCGTCTGCGAGCACCTTGCGCCGCTCCACGAGCGGTTTGCGGTCGGCGAGTTTCGCGCGGCGGCGATCCGACTGCGTCTTCCGACCGGGCACGTCCCGTCGCTCGACGAGGTCAGCGCGCGGCTGGTGGGCCTCAGCGGCTGGCGCTATGTCCCGGCCGCCGGCCTCGTCGACCTGCGCACGTTCTACGCCGCGCTCGCCGATCGCACGTTTCACTCCACCCAGTACGTGCGCCACCCGGCGCTGCCGCTCTACACGCCCGAGCCGGACATCGTCCACGAGGTCATCGGCCACGGGCACCTGCTCGCCACGCCCACGTTCGGCGAGCTGCACCGCCGCGCCGGCGCCGCGGCCCAGCGTCTGGAGTCCATGCAGTCGCTGCGCTTCCTCTCGCGCGTCTTCTGGTTCTCGCTCGAGTTCGGCGTCGTCGTCGAGGACGGCGAGCTGCGCGCCTACGGCGCCGGGATCCTGTCCAGCTACGGCGAGCTGGGCGAGTTCGGCGGCATGGAGCTGCGCCCGCTGGACCTGGCCGAGATGGGGACGGCCGACTACGACATCACGAAGTACCAGCCGGTCCTGTACCGGGCGGAGTCCGTCGCCGAGGTCGAGTCCGTCGTCGGCGGCTTCTTCGACACCTGCACCGACGAGTCGATCGAGGAGCTGCGCCGTGAGCACGCTGTCGCCTGACCATCTGGACCGCGCGGCGGCCGCAGACCACATGCCGCTGCACGGCATCGACCATCTCGAGCTGTGGGTCGGCAACGCCGCGCAGGCCGCGTACGTCTTCACGCACGCCTACGGCTTCACAGAGATCGCGTATGCCGGCCTTGAGACCGGGCTGCGCGACTGCACGTCGCACGTCCTGCAGCAAGGCCGCATCCGGCTCGTCCTGACCGGCGCGCTGGGCTCGACCGGCGAGCTCGCCGAGCATCACCGCGCCCACGGCGACGGCGTCAAGGTCATCGCGCTCGGCGTGCCCGACGCCGCGGCGGCCTACCGCGAGGCCACCGCCCGCGGCGCGCGCGGGCTGCTCGAGCCCTTCGACCTCTACGACGAGCACGGCACCGTCCGCATCGCCGAGATCGCGGCCTACGGCGACACCGTCCACCGCTTCGTCGAGCGCGAGGGCTACGACGGCCCGTTTCTGCCCGGCTACATCGAGGTCGCGCACGCGGGCGACCCCGCGCAGCCCGGCATGCTCGCGGGCATCGACCACATCGTCGCGAACGTCGAGCTCGGCGCGATGGACCGGTGGGTGAAGTACTACGAGGACGTCTTCGGGATGCGCGAGCTCATCCACTTCTCCGACGAGGCGATCTCGACGGAGTACTCGGCGCTCATGTCCAAGGTCGTCACCAGCGGCGACGGGCGCGTGAAGTTCCCGATCAACGAGCCCGCCGAGTCCAAGCGCCGCTCGCAGATCGACGAGTACCTCGACTACTACGGCGGCCCCGGCGTGCAGCACATCGCGGTGTCGACGACGGACATCGTCGCGACGGTCGCGGAGCTGTCGGCGCGGGGCGTCCGGTTCCTCCGCACGCCGGACTCGTACTACGCCCAGTTGCCCGAGCGCATCGGCGACATCGACGAGTCGCTCGACGACCTGCGGCGCCTCGGCATCCTCGTCGACCGCGACGACGAGGGCTACCTCCTGCAGATCTTCACCAAGCCGCTCGGCGACCGGCCGACGATCTTCTTCGAGATCATCGAGCGCCACGGCGCGCGCGGCTTCGGCGAGGGCAACTTCAAGGCGCTCTTCGAAGCCATCGAGCGCGAGCAGGCCCTGAGGGGGAATCTCTGATGAGGTACGTGTCGATCGGCGACGTCCCGCCCAAGCGCCACACGCAGGTCCGCGGCGACGACGGCCGCCTGCTCGTCGAGGAGGTCATGGGCTACGAGGGCTTCTCGGGCAACGAGTCGATCCTCTACCACCTGCACTCGCCGTGCGACGTCGCGCGCGTCGGCTCGTTCGAGCCGATCGCGCTGGAGGAGTGGGTGCCCGGCGCGCACGTGCACCGCCTCACCGACACGGCGCCGCTGGCCCCGTTCGGCGACCCGGTCTTCGGCCGCCGCGTGCTGATGTTCAACGACGACGTCGAGATCGCGATCTGCAAGCCGGCGGGCGAGCTCGACGCCTTCTACCGCAACGGCGAGGGCGACGAGGTGCTGTTCGTCCACGAGGGCTCGGGCGTCGTCGAGACGATCTTCGGCGAGCTGCCGTACGGGCCGCACGACTACGTCGTGATCCCGCGCGGCACGACCTACCGCGTCGCGCTCGACGACGGCCCGCAGACGTGGCTGACGTTCCACACGCCCGGCGAGATCGAGACGCCCAACCGCTACCGCAACCGCTACGGCCAGCTGCTCGAGCACGCCCCGTTCTCCCAGCGCGACTTCCACCCGCCCGCGCCCTGCGCACCCACGGGCGAAGGCGACGGCGGCGAGCACGAGCTGATCGTGCGCGCCCGCCGCGGCTGGCAGCGCTTCACGCTCGACCACCACCCGTTCGACGTCGTCGGCTGGGACGGCTACGTCTACCCCTACACGTTCAACATCGCCGACTTCGAGCCGAAGTCCGGGCGCCTGCACCAGCCGCCGACGGTCCACCAGACCTTCCAGGGCCCGAACTTCGTCATCTGCTCGTTCTGCCCGCGCAACCTCGACTGGGACGAGCTCGCGGTCGCCCTCCCCTACCACCACTCCAACCTGCAGTCCGAGGAGCTCATCTACTACGTCGACGGCGAGTTCTGGCTCGCGCGCCGGCGTCGGGCCGGGCGCGCTGACGCTGCACCCGAGCGGCCTGCCGCACGGCCCGCAGCCGGGGCTCGTCGAGCGCTCGCTCGGCGCGACGCGCACCGAGGAGCTCGCGGTCATGTGCGACACGTTCCGCCCGCTGCGCCTGACGACGCTCGCGCGCGACCTCGACGACCCGAGCTACGCGCTGAGCTGGCACACGCCGGCGGCGGCGCCGGCCAGGTAGCGCAGCTCGGGGCTCCGTTGCGCCACGGCGCGATGATGGGCCGATGACGCAAGCGAGCACAGCCCTTCCGTGGGGCGTCGTGCGGCCGCGGGACGGCGCCCGCGCCCTGCCCGCCGTCCGCGCCGGCGACGACGCGATCGTGCTCGCGACGCTCGCAACCGCGGGGCTGCTGCCGCCCGACCCCGACCTCGCGCACGCGCTGCACGAGCCCGACCTCAACGCCCTGATCGAGCTCGGCCCGCCGGCTTGGCGCGCGCTGCGCGAGCGCCTCGTGGAGATCGTCGCCGAAGGCGCGGCTCCCGACTCCGCGCGGCTGCCGCTGTCGGGGTGCGACGCGGTGCTGCCCGTGCGGATCGCCGACTACGCCGACTTCTACGCCTCGCTCGAGCACGCGACGAACTTCGGCGCGATCTTCCGCCCGGGCGCGCCGCCCGTCCGCGAGAACTGGCGCCAGATGCCGGTCGGCTACCACGGCCGCGCGTCGACGGTCGTCGTCAGCGGCACGCCCGTGCGCCGCCCGCGCGGGCAGGTCGCCCTCGGCGAGCTGGCGCCCACGCGCGAGCTCGACGCCGAGTGCGAGCTCGGCTACGTCTGCGGCCCGACGACCGCCGGCCCGCTCGCGATCGACCGCGCCGAGGAGCACATCTTCGGCGTCGTGCTCGTCAACGACTGGAGCGCGCGCGACGTCCAGCGCGCCGAGTACGAGCCGCTGGGCCCGTTCAACGGCAAGTCCTTCGCGACGTCGATGTCGGCGTGGATCACCCCGCTCGACGCGCTCGCCGCCGCGCGCGTCGCGCCGCGCCCGCAGGACCCGCTGCCGGCGCCGTACCTGCGCGCGAGCGAGCCGTGGCTGCTCGACGTCGCGCTCGAGGTCGAGCTCGGCGGCGAGGTCGTGTCGCGCCCGCCCGCGCGCGAGCTGTACTGGACGCCCGCGCAGATGCTCGCCCACCTCACGGTCAACGGCGCGACGCTGTCCGCCGGCGACCTCGTCGCGACCGGCACGATCAGCGGCCGCGAGGCCGGGACGGAGGGGTCGCTTGCCGAGCTGTGGCGGGGCGAGCGCTGGCTTGCGGACGGCGACGAGGTCGTGCTGCGCGGCCGCGCCGGGCGGCGTCGAGCTCGGCGAGGTGCGCGGGCGGCATCCTCCCGGCCGACGCGGCCTAGCCGGATGGGGGTTCGCGCGCGCCGCCGCCGTCCCTAGGCTGACGCCCGTGAAACCACGCACGCTGCTCGCCTCCTTCGCCGTCCTCGCCACCGTCGCCCTCGCGGCCCCGTCCACGACGGGCGCCGCCTCGCTCTACAAGCCCTGCTCGGGCAGCTACGGCCCGCAGGGCCAGGTCGGGGGCGGCTTCTATCGCAAGATCACCGCGAAGCGCGTGACCTGCACCACCGCGCGCAAGGTGACGAAGGCGTGGGTCATCGCGCACGCGAGCGGCAGCACGAACCCGACGAGGAAGAGCGTCGTGCTGGGCTATAGCTGCACGGGCACGGTGCCGTCGACGAACGCCCTGAAGATCGTCTGCGTGCGCGAGGGCGGGTACAGGGCCGTGCGCTTCTTCGGCAGCCCGTAGGCCGCCGCGTCAGCGCTCGGCGGCCTGCGCCTCGCGCTCCTCCTCGACGCGCTTGCCCGCCTGCTCCTGCTCGGCCTGGAGCTGCTCGAGGGCGTCCGTCATCTGCTGGACCCACCCGCCGAGCTCGGTCGTGAGGATCGTCTCGCCGCGCGTCACCAGGCCTTCGACGTCCGGCCGCCGGGCGCCGCCGGCCTCGAACTCGCGCCTCAGCGCGGCAAGCTGCGCCGCGGCGCGATTGAACGCGACGAGCGTGTTGTCGACCTGCAGGTAGCCGAGGTGCGCCAGCGCGGCGCCGGCGATCGCCGTCGTGACGCCGATCCAGATCTCGAGGCCCACCGCGGCGAGCAGCGTGCCGACGCCGCCCGCGACGAGCGTCAGCAGCTGCAGGCGGGCCCGCTTGCGGTCGAGCCTCGCGACGGTCTTGCGGTAGTAGGAGAGCTGGTCGTCGATGCGCAACGCGACGTACCGCGCCGCGTCGAGCGGACCGAAGCCGTCGTCGCCCTCGGCGGCGTACGGCGGCAGCTTGCCGGCCCACGGCGTCAGCGCCCCGCCGCTGGCCGCGGTCTGGATCGAGCCCGCTTTCGATCTCGCTGAGGCGGCCGGCCAGGCGCAGCGGGCGCTGCGTCGGCTTCGCGCAGTTGCGTAGCGCATCGCCGGAGTACACCCCGGTGCGCGTCCGGTAGCGGAAGATCTCGGACTTCACGGCCTCCGCGGCCGCGCGCAGCAGCACCCAGCGCTTGCCCGCGCCGCGGCGGTTGGCGATCGCGATGAGGACCGAGACCGTGATCGGCAGGCCGATGACGAGCCAGCGCAGCACGTCCTTGGGATCGCCGTCGCCGATCCCGTCGTACGTGAGCGCGAGCGCCGTGGCCAGGATGCCCAGCACGAGCGTCCACAGCTGGAACTGCTCGAAGGCCTTGCGCATGCGGAGCCGCGAGGTCGTCGTACGTCGCGAACAGGCGCCAGGCGTCCTTCAGCACGAGCGTGTCGCGCGGCCCGGGCTCGTCGCGCAGCTCCGACGCCAGCGCCGAGCCGAGCGGATCGCCGGCGGCGACGAGCCTGACGTCGCCGCCGGCGAGCTTGTGCTCGAGCTCGGGGTTCGGGGCGCGGCCGCTGGTCGCGGCCGCGATCCTGTCGGCCAGGCCGCCGGTTCCCTCGATGACGAACAGCGGCCAGTGCGCGGCCGACCGCGGCCTCGACCTCGGCGAGCGCGCCGGCGCCGCCGCCGGCCAGCAGCATCACGACCGGCTCGCCATGCGCGAGCTCCGCGGCGAGGGCCGCGAGCAGCGTCGTCTCGCCGCCCCACTCGTCGCTGTCGGCGAGGACGTAGTGCGTGTGGTGCGACGCGAGCGGCGTGCCGGGCTCGCCGTCGTGCTCGACCTTGCCGGCGGGCGCGACGCCGATCAGCAGCGGCATGCTGTCCGGGTCGGCGCCGCGCTCGGCTCCGAGCAGCGCCATGACGCCGGCGTCGGTCCCGCCATCCACGATCGCGGCGCCGGTCGCGCCCACCGCCTCGCGCAGCGCGGGGCCCAGTGCCTCGCGCGCCACCGACAGCTGCGGCTCGCGCAGGTCGTCGGCGCCGCCGGAGACGACGATCACGGGCCGCGGCGTCCCCGCCGCGATCCCGGCGCGCGCGAGCAGGTCGCGCGGATGCTCGCGCTCGCGCTCGACGACGACCGGCTCGTCGCCCGGTGGAGCGAGGGTCATGGCGCCATCATCCACCACGCCCGGCCCGGCGGCAAAGCGCGCAACGCCCCACCCGGCCGCCGCCGCGGCTCACAGAAAAAGATTTTCACTGTCCGGGTGCCATACCCGGGAAGCTCGCATGTGTGAAGCCATGGATGGCGGTACCAGCAAGAAGGATCCGGCACGCGCTGACCGCGTCGCTGTGTGCGACCGGCCTGACGCTCGCCGTCACCGCGCCGGCCCAAGCCGTCTCCACGATCGCCGCGGACACCACGCGCTCGCCGCTGGGCGACGCCGTCGCCGCAGGCCGCAGCCCGAGCGTCGGCGCCGGCCTGCTGGATCGCACGCTGCTGCGCTTCGCCGTCCGCGGCCTGAGCGGGCCGCCGTCGCGCGCGGTCCTGCGCATGCGGGTGACGGACCCGACCATCGAGAACGTCGGCGTTCGCGTCATCTCGCCGGTGTTCGAGGAGGACGCGCGCACGCCGGCGCTGCTGATCGCGCCGCTGTTCGCGATGACGACCGCGAAGGCCCCCACGGCCGGAGCCTGGGTCGAGTGGGACGTCACGAAGGCCGTGCCGGGCAACGGCGACGTCGGCTTGCAGGTCAGCGGGCCGCTGCTGGACGCGGTGCGCTTCTCCTCGCGCGAAGGCGGCGACGCGCCGCAGCTCGTGGTCACGCCCGACGACGCGCGCGCGGTGCGGCTCGCCGGGCTGCTCGACCTCCGCGCCGCCACCACGTTCGTCGCGAACGTGCGCGACAACCTCGGCTACGGCATGGACACGCTCGACGCGATCGCGGCTCCTCCGGACCTCGGCGTTCCCGGCCGCTACATCGGCGTCTACCACACGAGCGTGGCGGGGGTCCTCGTCGCGAAGCTCGCCACCTCGGACGACCTCACGACCTGGACGCACCGCGCCGACCTCGACCCGCACGCCAGCCAGGCGACGCTCGAGGCGCTGCCCGACGGGAGCTTCGTGCTCGGCTTCGAGCGCGACCGGCCCGACGCACAGTGGGTCTCGGTGAACAACCTCGTCGTGCGCCACTACCCCTCGTGGACGGCGCTGACGACGGGCGCGTTCGACCGCGAGCTCGACCTGGCGCGCACGCTGGCGCCGACCGCAGAGGGCACGCCGAGCATCCAGGTAACCCGATGGAACGGCATCGACGACTCCGAGCTCGCGATCCGCTTTCACTATTTCAAGAACGTCCAGGTCGACCGGCAGGCATCCGGCGTGCTGACGAACTTCGCGGCGGCCGGCTGGGCGCCGACCGCCGACACAGCGGTCAACGACCTCTTCATCCGCCTCGGCACGCGCGGCAACCTCGGCGACCGCGCCGACATCTCCTACGACGGCCACAGCTTCGCGGCGCTCGAGGCGCAGTCGGTTCGCGGGGACTTCGGCGCCTGGCGCTGGTACCTCTACGACCGCGAGCGCGGCGAGGCGCGCCTGCTCGCGCTCCGCGGCCCGGCCGGGTCCTACGCGATCGGCAACCCGACGGTTCGCACGCTGACCGGCCCGCTCGGCCAGCCGCTGCTGTTCATCTCGGGGTTCGTCTTCTCGCAGAACTCCGGTTTCGGCGAAGCCGGCCAGTTCGTCGCGCTGCGCAACCTGCCCTGAAGCCGGGCGCAAGCGGATATCTTCCCCGCGGACGATGGCCTGCTCGCTTGGTCGGCGAGCCTTGCGGGGAGGCGGAGAACGATGGGCTCGGATCGATCATGCGGATGGCTCGCGACGCTGGCAGGCGCCCTTGTGCTCGGCGCGGGCGTGCTGCTCGCCGGCTGCGGCGGCGGCTCCTCCTCCTCCGGCTCGAAGACCTCGACCTCCGCGCAGACGACCACCACCGCCGCCAAGAAGCCCGCGGGCACGTCGGATCGCGGCGCGCGGCGCTGCACGAAGGCGGCCTTCCTCGCCGCCCTGCTTGCCGACGTCGCGCGGCTGCCGTTTACGGTCGAGGGCGTCCGTTGCAAGGGCGCGTTCGCCCGAACGCGCTTCGTCGCGCGGGGCTGTGCGCCGGGTCAGACCGCGGACGGCATCCCCTGTGGCAGCGCGCGGGTCGCCGCGTGGCGGCTCGGCGCGCAGCGCTGGCGGCTGATCGCCTACGCGCAGGACTTCTCCTGCGCGGAGATCCGCCGCGAGGCCGGGGACTTCCCGCAGTCGCTGTGCGACTGAGCTGAGAGATTCCCGCGGGCGCCAGGGCGCGCGGTAGGCTCGCGTTTCATGGAGGCCTCGACGCCCCCCGACCCGAAGGCGGCACCCGCCGAGGCGAAGGCGACACCCGCCGCGGACGCCGCGTACGACAAGCCTCAGCGGCCGAGCCTGACGCGGCCGCAGCTCCTCGCCTTCGTCGCGTTTCTCATGTTCGTCGGGCTCGCGCTGCTCGCGGACGACAAGCCCGACGCGACCGTCGGCACGGACGAGCTGAAGGAGGTCCGCACGTTCACGATGTTCTTCATCGGCGCGATGCTCCCCTCCGACGCGATCATCCGCTTCGGCCGCAACCTCCTCTTTCAGACCGTCGACGACGCCGACTCCAAGGCGAAGTACGCCCCGGCCACGACCTTCGCGCAGGGGCTCGCCTTCTGCACGTTCCTCGTCGTCGTGGTCGCGACGCTCGTCGGCGAGGTGAGCGGCGACGAGTTCGGGCAGGTCATCGACGTCGCGCGCGTGCTCGTCGTCGCGCTGCTGCCGTCCGATGCCGGCATCCGCTTCGGCCGCGCGCTGTACTACCGCGCGCCGACGACGCCGACCCCCGGCATCGCGCAGCTCAAGCGCCTATAGCCAGTCACGTTTCAACCTCGTGAACATCGCCGCGCGCACCCGAGCTCGCCGGTCGGCGCCGGTACCGTAGCTCTGCGTGATCACCCCGACCGCGATCGACGCCGCACCCAGCGAGGGCTTCGTCGCCGACGAGGCGCTGCTGAGCGGCGTGCTCGAGGAGGTCATCTGCGCGAGCGAGGGCAAGCCCGCGCTCGAGCTGCATCGCCGCGCCGTCGCGCTCGGCCGGCGCTCGCGCGACGGCGACGGCGCCGCGGCCGACGAGCTCGCCGGCCTCGTCGCCGACCTCGAGGTCCGCGAGCTCGAGCTGCTCGTCCGGATGCTGACCTGCTGGCACCAGCTCATGAACCTCGCCGAGGACAACGATCGCGTGCGGCGCCTGCGTGCGCGCGAGCTGGCCGACGCGCCCGCGCCGCGACGCGGCTCGCTGAGCCACGCGATCACGAACCTGGCCGCGAGCGGGATCAGCGCGAGCGACCTGCACGACGCGCTGGCCAAGGCCGAGGTGCAGCTCGTCTTGACCGCGCACCCGACCGAGGCGCGCCGGCGCACGACCGTCAACAAGCTCGCGCGCATCTTCTCGATGCTGCGCTCGCTCGACGAGCGGCTGCCGGTTCCCGGCGAGCAGAAGGAGACGCGCCGCCGGATCGCCGCCGCGGTGCAGGAGCTGTGGGGCTCGGACGAGCTGCGCGCGGTCTCCCCCACGGTGCTCGACGAGGTCCGCGCCGGGCTCATCTACTTCACGTCGACGCTGGCACGGGTCGTGCCGGCGCTGTACCGCGACCTCGACGCCGCGGTCCGCGAGAGCTACCCCGACGAGGAGGTCGTCGTCCCGCCGCTGCTGACGTTCGGCTCGTGGATGGGCGGCGACCGCGACGGCAACCCGAACGTCACGCCCGCGCTGACGGCGACCGCGCTCGGGCACATGAAGGAGACCTGCCTCACGCACCTCGAGCGGGTCATCGGCGAGCTGGCGGGCCGCGTCACGCTGTCGGCGCGCGTCTCCGGCGAGCCCGAGGAGCTGCGCCAGCTGCTGGCCAACACCGCGACGTGGGCGCCCGAGCTGGCCGAGTTCGTGGGCGAGCGCAACCCCGAGGAGCCCTACCGCCAGCTGTTCAAGCTGCTGGCCGAGCGCGTGCGCTTCACGCGCAAGGGCGAGGACGGCGGCTACCACCGCCCCGAGGAGCTCGTCACGGACCTGCGCGTGGCCGAGCGCGCCCTGCGCCACCAGCAGGCTGGCTTCGTGGCCGCGGACGCCCTGCGCGACGTCATCCGCCAGGTCGAGGTCTTCGGCTTTCACTTCGCGCAGCTCGACGTGCGCGAGCACGCCGACATCCACCGCGACGCCCTCGACGAGATCCTCGGCGCGCTCGGGGTCCAGGAGGGCTATGCGTCGCTGCCCGAGGACGAGCGGATGGCCGTGCTCGAGCGGGAGATCGCAGATCGCCGGCCGCTGATCCCCGGCGACATCTCCGGCTTCAGCGCCTCGACCCGCGAGGTCGTCGAGACCTTCCGCACGATGCGCGAGCTGCTCGACGGCGCGCACGCGGGCGCGCTCAACGCGTACATCGTCTCCAACACGTGCGGGCCCGCCGACCTGCTCGAGATCCTGCTGCTGATGAAGGAGGTCGGGCTCGCCCGCGCGGGCGGGTCGGGCGCGGTGCTGCGGATCGTCCCGCTGTTCGAGTCCGGCGACACGCTCGCCGCCGCCGCCGACACGATGCGCACGCTGCTCGACACGCCCGTCTACCGCGCGGCCGTGGACGCCGTCGGCGAGCAGGAGATCATGGTCGGCTACTCGGACTCCAACAAGGACGTCGGCTACGTCGCGTCGGGCTGGGGCATCTACCGGGCCCAGATCGAGGTCTCGAGCGTCATGCGCGAGCACGGCGTGAAATGGCAGTTCTTCCACGGTCGCGGCGGCGCCGTCGGGCGCGGCGGCGGGCCGTCGAACGTCGCGATCCTGGCCCAGCCGCCCGGCACGGTCGCCGGCCGGCTCAAGGTCACCGAGCAGGGCGAGATGCTGTCCGCGAAGTTCTCCGTCACCGAGATCGCGCACCGCGAGCTCGAGCTCACGACGAGCGCGGTGCTGCAAACGACGCTCAACCGCGAGATCGCGGCGCCCGGCATCGAGCGCTACGAGGCGATCGTCGCGGAGATGGCCGAGTGCTCGACGAAGGTCTACCGCGACCTCGTCTACGGCGACCCGGACTTCGCCGACTACTTCCACGCCACGACGCCCGTGCGCGAGATCCAGCGCCTTCAGCTCGGGTCGCGGCCGTCGCGGCGGCGCGAGTCGGCGCGCATCGAGGACTACCGCGCGATCCCCTGGGTCTTCTCGTGGACGCAGACGCGCGCGGTGCTGCCGGCCTGGTACGGCCTCGGGACAGCGCTCGAGGCCGCCCGCGAGCAGCACGGCGGCGAGGTCCTGCGCGAGATGGAGCGCGACTGGCCGTTCTTCTCCGCGCTGATCTCCAACGCCGAGATGGCGTGCGCGAAGGCCGACCTCGACATCGCCCGGCGCTACTCCGAGCTCTACGACGACGTCGAGGCGCGCGAGCGGATCTGGACCGCGATCTCCGACGAGCTCGCGCGCACGGTGCGCGAGCTTCAGCGCGTGCGCGGCGAGGAGCACCCGCTGGATCGCGAGCCCGTCCTGCAGCGCACGATCGCGCGGCGCAACCCGTTCATCGACCCGCTGTCGTTCGTCCAGCTCGAGCTGCTGCGGCGGCTGCGGGCGCCGGGCGGCGATCCGGACGACCCGGACCTCGTCCGCGCGAGCCTGCTGACGATCAACGGCATCGCCGGCGGGCTGCGCAACACGGGCTGACGCAGCCGCCCGCCGTATCCTGCACGCCTCCCCATGACCTCCGACGAGAAGCCCGAGCGCAGGCGTGTCTACGTCTGCGGCCACCGCAACCCCGACACGGACTCGATCGCGTCGGCGATCGCCTACGCCGAGCTGAAGAACCACCTCGACTCCGAGCACGACTACAAGCCGGTGCGGCTCGGCGTCGCGAACGCGCAGACGTCGTGGCTGCTCGAGCGCGCCGGGGCCCCGCTGCCCGTGCTCCTGCCGCACCTCAAGCTGCGCGTGCGCGACGTCATGCGCAAGCAGTTCGCGACCGCCAACCGCCGCGACCCCGTGCGGACCGTCGGCCTGCTGATGGCGCCCAAGGACGTCGTGCCGATCGTCGACGACGACGGCGTGCTGCGGGGCGTGCTGACCGAGCGGGCGCTCGCGCGGCGCTACATCCGCGAGTCGCGCGAGGCGTCGCGCCTGGATGCGCCGACGCCCGTCGGCTCGATCGTCTCCGTGCTCGAGGGCGAGCTCGTCTGCGGCACGCCCGAGCAGGAGGTGCAGGGGCGCGTGTGGGTGCAGGCGATGGACTCCGCTTCGGACAGCCACGTCAAGCGTGGCGACGTCGTCGTCGTCGGCAACCGCCACAACTCCCAGAAGCGCGCGATCAGGACGGGCGTCTCGCTGCTCGTGCTCAGCAACGGCGTGCGCCCATCCGACGAGATCGTCGCGCTGGCCGAGGAGGCCGGCACGGCGATCGTCAGCTCGCCGCTGGATTCCTACGTGACGAGCCGGATGATCACGCTGTCCGAGCCCGTGCACGCGTTCGTCGAGGGCGACCCGCTGACGGTCGGGCTCGACGACATGGTCTCCGACATCTCCGAGCAGATCAAGACCGTGCACTACCGCGCGGCGGTCGCGCTGGACCGCGCCGGCCGGCCGATCGGGCTCGTGACGCGCTCGGACCTCGTGAACCCCGCGCCGCGGCGGGTGCTGCTCGTCGACCACGCCGAACGCGCGCAGAGCGTGCACGGCATCGAGGAGGCCGAGATCATGGAGATCCTCGACCACCACCACATCGGCTCGATCGAGACGCGCCACCCGGTGACCGCGATCTTCGACCCGGTCGGCTCGACGGCCACGCTGGTGAGCGAGCGCTTCCGCCAGGCGGACATCGAGCCGACGCAGCCGACCGCGACGATGCTGCTCGGCGCGATCTGCTCGGACACGGTGCTGCTGACGTCCCCCACGACGACCGAGCGCGACCGCGTCGCGACGAGCTGGCTCGAGACGCTGCTGTCGCTCGACGCTCTCGCCTTCGGCCGCGAGATGTTCGAGCGCAGCTCCGACGTGTCGCGGGTGTCCGCGGAGGATCTCGTCGTGCGCGACCTCAAGGAGTACGAGCTCGACGGCAACCGGACGCTGAGCGTCGCCCAGATCGAGACGGTCGGCGGCGCCTTGGCGGACCGCACCGAGGAGCTGCTCGACGCCGTCCGCTCGCACCGCGAGCGCCACGACCAGCTGCTGTTCGCGCTGATGGTCACGGACATCCTCGACCAGTCCACGAAGCTCCTGCTCGCCGGCCCGGAGCAGATCGCCGAGCGCGCGTTCGACAAGCCCGTCGTCGACGGCGCGATCGACCTGCCGGGCGTCATGAGCCGCAAGAAGCAGGTCGCGCCGGTGCTGCTCGCGGCGGCGTCGGGCAACGGCGGCTAGGGGGTGTGGTGAAAAAGTCGGTTCTACGCCGACTTTTTCGCCGCACCCCCTACGGCAGCAGGCTGTAAGCGAGCACCAGGTCGAGCGCGAGCAGCACCAGCGGCGGGACCCACGCGGCGAGCGGGTCGTGCGCGCGCTGATGCGTGAACAGCGCCCCGATCATGATGAAGATCACCAGCAGCGAGCCGGTGACCGCGAGGAACTCGAGGGCGATCCCGACGAGGAGCATCGTCCCGGTCAGGACCTCGAGCCAGCCGGTCGCCGTGCGGACGACGTCGGCGTAGCCCCAGCGCTTGAAGTTCGCGACCATCTCTTCCTGGCCCGTGATCTTCAGGATGCCGACGGCGACGAACACGACGCCGAGCAGCGCCGCGAGGATCGTGCTGAGCGTGCTCATCGCGCGAACTCTATCCGCGTGCGCGCAACGTCCGTATCCTGTCGCCGCGCATGCCCGACCCCGTGAAGATCGCAGTCGTCGGCGGCGGCTACGGCGCCAAGGTCCCGCTGCCGGTCTACGCCGAGCTCGACGAGTTCGAGCCGGTCGCGGTCTGGTCGCGCCGCGCCGAGCGCGCGCAGGAGCTCGCGGCCGAGCACGACCTCTCCCTGGGCACCGCCGACCTCGACGAGCTGCTGAGCCTCGACGGGCTCGAGGCCGTGCACGTCGCGGGGCCGGTCTCCCAACACGCCGAGGTCGCGATCGCCGCCGCTCGCCACGGGCTGCACGTCATGTGCGAGAAGCCGCTCGCGGCGAGCCTCGACGAGGCGCGCGCGGTGGTCGCGGCGATCGAGGAGGCCGGCGTCGCCGGGGCCGTGAACTACGGCCGGCGCATGCAGCAGACGCGCACGCGCCTGCTCGAGTGCGTGCGCGAGGTCCTCGGCGCGCCGCGGATGGTCTCGATCTCGCTCGTGCACACCGACCACGCCGAGCCGGGCTCGCGCACGTTCACGTGGGTGCAGGACAAGGAGATGGGCGGCGGGCGGCTGCAGGGCTACGGCGTCCACGACCTCGACCTGCTGCTCGAGGCGTTCGGCGAGGTGCAGGAGGTCGCGGCGGCCACCGAGGTCGGCGTCGGCGAGCGGCGCTCCAAGGACGGCGAGCCGCGCACCGTCACCGCCGAGGACTCCTACGCGATCCTCATCCGCTTCAGGGGCGGCGGCCTCGCGCAGGTCAGCCTCACCTCGACCGCCCGCCACGCCCGCGGCGACGTGCTGGAGCTCTACGGCGATGCCGGGACCGTCCGGCTCGACGCCGGCAAGGTCCTGTCCTGGGGTCGCGCCGGCGAGGAGCTTCAGACCGAGGGGCCGCTTGAGGCCAGCTCGAAGGACGCCTTCAAGCAGGTCGCGCGCAACTTCTACGCGTCGATTCGCGAGGGCGCACCGCCCGACCCGTCGCTGCGGGAGGGGCTGCGCGTCCAGGCGCTGCTCGACGCGATCCACCTCGCGGACGACGAGCGCCGCTGGGTCACGCCCGAAGCCGTCTGATGGCGCAAGCGCTGTACGTCGTCCGCCACGGGCAGACGGAGAGCTCGGCGCGCCGGGCCTACTCGGGCCGCTCGGACATCGCACTGACCGGCGAGGGTCGCGAGCAGGCGCGCCGCGCGGCCGAGCAGCTCGCGGGCGCGGGCATCGACGCCGTCTACTCGAGCCCGCTGAGCCGCGCGCGCGACACGGCGCAGGCGATCGCCGACGCCACGGGCGCGCCGCTCACCGTCGACGAGCGGCTGACCGAGATCGACTACGGCCGCTTCGAGGGCGTCGACCGCGCCGGCGCGCGCGAGCTCGTCGGCCAACCGTTCGAGGACTGGCGCGCCGACCCGTTCGGCGCACCGGTCCCGGGCATGGAGCCGCTGGCGGACGCGCTCGCGCGAGCACGCGCCGCGACCGCCGACGCGCTCGCCGCCGCGCAGCGGCCGGTGATCGTCGGCCACCAGGGGATCCTGCGGATCGTGCTGATCGCGCTCGGGGAGCTCGCGCCCGAGGACTACTTCACGCTGCGCCTGCACGAGGCCGAGCCGGTGCTCGTCGAGAGGCCGGCCCTTTCAGACGATCTCCTGAGCTGATCCAGATGTGCGGGTCCCACCCGCCAGGGACGGTGGATGCATCACCAGAGCGCCGGGCCTGAGCCCCCGCACAACCCGCAAAGGAGCACCAATGTCACTCGCCTTTCGCCGTCCGGTCGCGCTGGCAGCCCTCGCCGCGTTCGCCCTGATGCTCGCAGGCACGCCGGGCTCCGCGGCGGCGGAGACCTACTCGGAGCGGGCGCTGCAGTTCAAGGCCGCGCCCGGATCCAAGCGCTGCCCCGTAGGGCCTCCCGCCCTCGGGGGACTGGCGCTGTGCGGCACGAGAGGCTTCGAGCTCACCTGGGATGGCAAGAGTCACCTCGTCCAGACCTTCGCGATCGGCTTGGACCACGCCGTGTACTACTTGCAGCGCGACATCAAGAGCTCGCCCGGGTGGGTCAGCTTGGGCGCGTGGGCCAAGCAAGGTGTCTTCTCAGAGTACGTGTACGCGCCCACGAACCTCGGCATCCGCACGTACGGCGCCGACAGCCGGCGCTGGTGCGACAACCTCTACGGCACGTGGGGCAGCTGGCATCTCTGCGCCGCGCAGGGATCGTGAACATCGCCCCTGAAGGCCTAGGACCCGTGACCCGCGATCTGTGACGTGGCTCCACCGACTTGACGTGCGCGGGCCCGATCGGTCTGCTTAGACCGATGCCCGCGCACGACGAGCTTCTCACGCGCTTCCAGCCGGTCCTGCGCTACGACTCCAACGAGCAGTTCTTCGCCGACGGCGGGGAGCAGTACGCGGTCAACCCCGGCAACGAGCTGCGGCGCAAGCGCACCGAGACCGGCAACGGCGCGGTTCTCGCCGCCGCGCAGCCCACGGGGGACACGCCGCAGCTGACGCTGGGGTTCCTCGGTCGCGAGAAGTACGCCGACGGCACGCCGGTGGAGGAGGGCGACATCATCGGCGTCACCGGCAAGAGCTACCGCGAGCAGTACCGCCGGCTGCGCATCGCACACCCCGAGCTCAGCAACGTCATGTACGGCCACGCGGTCGAGGCCAACGACCGCCTCTGGCTGCAGTACTGGCTGTTCTACTTCTACAACGACTACCAGCTGTCGTTCGGCGTGGGCACGCACGAGGGCGACTGGGAGGTCGTCCAGTACCGCTACGACGCCGAGGCCGACGCGCCCGACGTCGCGGTCTACGCGCAGCACCGCTTCGGAGAGCTGCGCGAATGGGACAAGGTCGAGAAGCACGCGTCCGACCCCGACCGGCCGGTCGTCTACGTCGCGCGCGGCTCGCACGCCGCGTACTTCGAGGCGGGCTTTCACCAGACCGAGGGGTGGTACGACCTCGCGGACGGCAAGCGCGAAGCGCCGCGCCTGAGGCTCGAGATCGTCAGCGACGACACGCATCCGTGGTTGCTGTGGCCGGGCCGCTGGGGCGACACGCTGCCGCGCAAGAAGGGCATCGAGACCGACTCCCCGACAGGCCCCGGCAAGAAGAACCACTGGCGCCAGCCCGACAAGCTCCTCGACAACAAGCCGTCGATCCAGGTCCACGGCAAGAAGGGCGCGGCACCGCCGGAGGTGCTCATCAAGCGCGACGGCGGCCGGCTGCGCTGCGAGTACGACGTCACCAAGCGCGACCCGCGTCCGCACGTGCTGGTCATCACGGTGAACTCCAAGGACGAGGAGGGCGTGCCGCCGCGCACGCACACGATCGAGGTGCACGTCAGCGGACACGGAAAGGTCACGACCGAGCTTGTCCTCGACCCGCTCAAGCACTACGACGTGAACACGAGCATGGTCGCCGGCGAGCCGCCCAAGCCCTCGGAGTCGGCGCTGTCGCTCGTCACGCCGTTTCAAGAGTCGGTCCTCGAGCTCGACTTCGGCCGGCGCGTGCTGCGCTTTTTGTCGCAGACGTTCGGCTGGCTGCGCGGCGACCGCCGCCGCGCGACGCGGCCGAAGTTCTAGCCCTGACCCGAAGCCGACGAGGACGCCGCCGCGCGCTCGGCCTCGACGTCGTCGCGTACGAAGCAGCCCGCGACGTGGTCATTGACGATGCCCGTCGCCTGCATGAGCGCATAGGCGGTCGTCGGCCCGACGAACCTGAAGCCGCGGCGCTTGAGCTCGCGCGCGAGCGCCTTGGACTGGGGGGTCGACGACGGCATCTCCGAGAGCGCTTGCGGCACGGGCGGCGGGGGGTCGCTCGGCGGGGCGAACGACCACAGCAGGTCGGTCAGCGTCTCCCCCGCCTCGTGCAGCGCGAGCGTCGCGCGCGCGTTGGCGATCGCCGCCTCGATCTTGCCGCGATGGCGGATGATCCCGGCGTCACCGAGCAGCCGCTGCACGTCCTCCTCCCCGAAGCGCGCGACCTCTGCGGGGTGAAAGCCGCGGAACACCTCCCGAAACCGCGGGCGCTTGCGCAGGATCGTGATCCACGACAGCCCCGACTGAAACCCCTCGAGACACAGCCGCTCAAGCAGCAGCCGGTCGTCGCGCACCGGCCGCCCCCACTCCTCGTCGTGGT
This sequence comes from uncultured Actinomycetes bacterium, assembly GCA_963766525.1. Taxonomy (GTDB): domain Bacteria; phylum Actinomycetota; class Thermoleophilia; order Solirubrobacterales; family Solirubrobacteraceae; genus CADCVQ01. The sequence goes on along the minus strand of CAVYAX010000011.1, from coordinate 201,094 downwards.
AGGCGACGTACAGCGGATCGGTCGTCGGCCAGCAGCGGCGGACCGCCACGGTCAGCACCTGTGCCAGAACTGCGGCGATTGCACCGGGACCGTCAGGTTTTCGCAACAAGTCGGCCCCACACTGCGGACGTGCGGCCGCGGAGGTGCACGATGCGATCTATGTCCCCCGCGCGCCACTGCAGTCGTCCGGCTACCGCGCCACTCACCGCGCTGCTCGTTCTCGCGCTGACCATCCCGGTGTCGGCGGCATCGCTCATCACCGGTAGAGATCGCGAGCATGGCGCCCGATTCTCCCTGATCGCCAGGACGCTCACCGTCACCCTCGACAGGACCGCCAAGACACGAGGGCTCGTGGGGCGGGTGGTCCGCGTCGAATGCGCGCAGCCCCTACGGGCCGGAGACGGGCCGGAGCGAACCCCGCGCTGGCCCGCGCGCCGCCGCTCGCTGAAGGTCGTGCTGCCTTCGAGCCCCGGCTCGGGGCCGGTATTCTGCTCAGTCGTCACCGCGTCGCCGCACGGCCCGGTCGCGAGCATCTCCGCAACGCTCGACTAGTCGCGAGCCCCGCTCACCGAAAGCTCAAGGTCACATAGGTGGCGCGTCGCATTGACGCGAACTCCCACCCGGACTAGGCTGGCGTCGAGTTAGTCGGCATGGCCGGTGGGACGGGGATCCTCCGGAACGGTTTCCGAGAGAACGAGGGTCCTATGCTGGTCGCGTCCGCGGTTCGCCCGACGATCACCCGCGTCTCGAGCGTGGTGGCGCTGTTCACGATTGCGCTCGCCGCACTCGTCATGGCCGCGCCCGCGCAAGGCGCCGAGCGCGCCAAGCTGACGTGGGACACCGATCAGACAGATATCGACCTTCACATCTGGGATGAGGACGGCTACCACGCGTGGTACGGCGATCAAACCGACATCCCCGACTCCGAGCTCTCGACGGACATCATTTACGGCTTCGGGCCGGAGCGCTTCGAGGAGTTCACCGGCAGCGAGGGCCGCACGTACACCTACGGCGTCTGTTACTACGGCTCGAATACCGACGACGACAGCGTCCCCGAGACGGTTGCCAGCGTGGACATCGTCGATCCGAACGGCCAGACCCGAACGATCAAGCGCACCCTCTCCGCGGAGAAGCAGGCCTACTACCTCGGCTCGAGCCCGGAGGGCCCGGGCTACGAGCCGCTCGACGATTGGTGCGCCGCCGGGCCGTACCACCCCGCTCTCGATACCGGCCCGGCGCCGGACACCGCCACCGGAGGCGGGGGCGCGTTCGAGGGCTGTCCGCGCGTCCGGCGCCGGATCGGCGTGGTCGAGCTCTGCGCCAACGAGTTCACCGGTGGAGGGCCCGTGTACACGGCGACCGGCAACGTGCGCGTCAATGGCTCGGTTTACCTCGGCGAGGGACCGGTCTTGGTCGACGTCGGAACGCGCAAGATCAGCGCCGCGACATCGTCGATCGCGGTCATGCGCGGCGCGCAGGCGCTTCCCGTCGCGGGCGGAAGTCTCGTGATCGACGCCGATGCGGTGACCGACGCGGTGTCGGGCCGCGACCAGCTCGCGGCGATGAGCCTGTCGAGCGCGCGCCCAGACCTGCAGGCGCTGAAGCTCGCCGGCCTCCCGATGACCGTCACAGATCTCACGGGCGGAGCCATGAAGCTGTACCTGGACCGCCGCGAAGGCGGCGGCGTGATCACTCAGGCAGGAGTGACGCTCCCGTTCGCCGGCGGTCAGAAGAGCGCGGGCTCGCTCGCGGTAGGCGTGCACGGCGCAAGCGCGACGCCGGTACGCGCGTTGGGCGGAAGCGCGTCGTTCGGAAACGTCGTCCTCCCGGGCGCCTGGGGCTTCACCGGCTTCACGCTCACGTACCACGAAGCAGGCAATATGTGGCAAGCGTCCGGCGGGCTGCAGACCCCGTTCTTCGGGCTGGACCTCAGCGGCGGTCTCGCCGACGGCCAGCTCAATGAAGTGGGCGTCTCGGTTGCGCGTGACGTGCCGATCGGCACGACCGGCTTCATCATGACCAAGGTCGGCGGTCGCGTCGCAGGGCTCGCCGTGCCACCGCTGCGCATCCAGGCCAGCGTGTCGGCCAAGTGGGGCTCGGTGCCAGGCGTGGACAACGCGCTGCTGCTCCTCAACGACGTCACGCTCGAGGTCGACCTTTCGGGCAAGGCGAGCTTGAAAGGCAGCATCACGTTCCTGAGCAACCCCAGCCCGGTCACGGGCACGATCGCCATCGACTTCGCGATCACGCCATTCCGTGCATCCGGGCGACTCACGGCAAAGGCCGAGCTCGGGCCGCTCGAGGTCAACGCCGGCGGCGGCGTGATCGTGCGCACCAACGCCTTCACGGCGGCAGGCAACGCCGAGGGCAAGATCCGCGGCGTCACGATCGCAAGCGCGCGTGGCGTGGTGTCCAACAAGGGCGTCGGCGTCACGGGCAGATTCTGCATCTGGCGCGCCTGCACCGACCTCGGCGCAGGCATGAACTGGAAGGACTACCCGGACGTCCGCTACATCGGAGCAGACGTCGAGCAGTTCATCACGGCGTCGAGCCTCATGGCGAGCTCGGCCGCGACAAAGCGCTCGATCGTGGTCAAGCCCGGGCGCCCGTTCCTCTTCATCGATGCCGACGGTCCCGACGGCACACAGCCTTCCTTCCGCGTCCGCTCGCCGAACGGCCGGACCTATACGACTGGAGTGCGGAAGGTCGACAGCCGGATCGTCAAGGACCGCAACCTCGGCTTCACAGGACTGACGATCGCCAAGCCGCGGCCCGGTCGCTGGGTCGTGACGCCGAGCGGCACGGCCGCCCCGGGAACGCGCTTCGTCAGCCAGGCGTTGCACAAGACCAGGCGCGTCAGCGTGACCCGCGTGACGCCACGTGGATCGCGGTCCAAGCCCATCTCGCGTCGAAACGGCGCCGCGATCAAGGTCGGCTGGACCAGCCGCGGGCTGTCGCCGAGTGCCAAGGTCAACGTGTACGTGACGCCGAACCCGGGTCAGCTCGGACAGTTCGTCACGGGTGGCAAGCGCGCGCGCAACGGCCTCGTGCGCATCCCGCGCAAGCTGCTACGCAAGGGTGCTAATCGCGTCCGGCTCGTCGTCGTCGACAACGGCGTCGCTGTCGACGACGTCATCGCACGCGCGGTGATCAGGGCGAGGTAGGCCCGGCCATCGCGGGCTCGGACGGCTCGTGGCCGGGGCAGCGCGACACCGGCAGGCGCGGGTACTTCGGGTAGCGGTCGTCGTCGCGGGCGCGCTGGCAGAGCGAGAACGACGAGCCGCGCGTGTTGCGGATGATCTTCTGGTGGCGGCAGCTGTCGCACAGCCCGGCGGGTTGCTGCATGCCGCCGAGAGTAGTCAGCCCTTCTTCGAGGCGACGAGCTCGAGCGGGACCTCCAGCTCGCCGCTCTTCAGGATGCCCGCGAGCTGGCGCGCGGACTTGATCGTGAAGCCGCCCTGGATCTGCGAGCCGGCGCTGCCGTCGATCCCGTCGGGGTTCTGCCGGAAGTCGATGTACGGGACCGAGACAATCCGGTCGTCGAGCACGATCGCGAAGTGCTGGTTGGCGTCGGCGCTCGGCTGGCCGGGCAGCACGCCGACGGCGGCCTTGCCGCGGTCGGCGATCTGCCGCGTGAGCGCCTGGAACGCCTGCTTGCCCGCGGCGGTGAACTCGAACGTGACGATGGGCGCGCCGCTGCCGCCGGGCCCCTTGTCGAAGTTCTGCTCGGGGCGCTCGATGTCCTGGCCGCGCAGCGCGACGTCGTCGCGCAGCACGTAGTAGAAGCGGGCGGGCGCCGGGTCGTCGATCGCCTGCTCGGCCGCGACGACGACCGTGCCCGCCTTGACCTCGCGCACCTTCGCCTGCCCGCGCTCGGTGGCCGGCACGGCCGCGAGCGCGGCTGCGCGCGTGGGCGAGCCGGTCCCGTAGACCTTCTTCGCCTTCGCATCGACCGCGTAGAACACGCTGCCCTTGCGCGCGCTGTCCGCCTCGGCGTCGGCAGGCCGCCGCGACGCGCGCAGCACCGCCTCGTAGTGCTCGAGCGAGCCGTCGGTCTGGCCGGCGGCGACACCGCCGGTGACCTCGGGGTCGGCGGGGGCGGGCTTGCCCGACGGGCCGATGACGTTGGGCTCCCAGTCATAGAAGACGAGGCGCCCGGCGCCCGCGATGGCGTTCACGCTGGACGCCGCGTCGCTCGGCACCGTGATCACGAGCCGGTCGAGGCCGACGCCCTGCACCTCGTGGTCGACGCTCAGCGCCTTCAGGCGCTCGCAGATGGGCCCCACGTCAGGGGCCACGGCGTCGCTGCCGCGGTACGTCATCTGCGTCGTCGGACCGTCGATCGCTCGCACCTTCGTGCCGCAGGCGTCGCGCTTGGCCACGGGCTGCGTGTCGCCGCCACCGCAACCCGCCAGCCCGACGAGCGCCAGCGCGATCGCCACCGTCCAGCAAGAGAACGCGGATAACGGAGACTTCGGGCGGACGCGCATCTGCTGCCGAGTATGTCACGTCGCGATTAATGTGAATCGCGTGGCGGCGCTGCGGTCGGGCGCGGCGGCGCTCGGATCCCGAGATGGTTGCCCAAGCAACTACAATGCCGGGCAGTGTCCACCTTCATCCGCCTGCTGACGTTCCTGCGCCCCTACAAGCGGGGCGTCTGGCTGTCCGGCGCGCTGGCCGCGCTGGCGATGGGCGCGACCGTCGCGATCCCCGCGCTCACCGGCGCCGCGGTCAACGCCATCGAGGCGAACGACGGGGCGCAGCTGAAGCTCCTCGTGGGCTTCATCGCGATCGCCGGGCTCGTGCGCCTCGGCCTGACGGTCCTGCGGCGCCTCGTCGCGGGCAAGGTCTCGCTCGGCGTCGAGTTCGACCTGCGCAACAAGGTCTACGACCACCTGCTCGCGCTCGAGCTCGGGTTCTTCGATCGCCAGCAGACGGGCCAGCTCATGTCGCGCGCGACGGTCGACCTCCAGGCCGTGCGGTTCTTCCTCGGCTACGGCCTCGTGATCATCGGCCAGTCCGCGCTGACGATCCTGTTCGCCGCGGTGGCGATGCTCGTCATCGACCCGACGCTCGCCCTCATCGCCCTCTCCCCCGTCCCGTTCGTCATCTGGATCGCGCACCGCTACGGGCGGCGCTCGCGGCCGGCCCTGCAGGAGGTCCAGCAGCGGATCGCCGAGCTGACCGCGGACGTCGAGGAGAACGTCGGCGGCGTGCGCGTCGTCAAGGCGTTCGCGCGCGAGGACCTGCAGCGCGAGCGCTTCACCACGAGCGTCTCCCGCGTCTTTCACCAGTCGATGATCTCGACGCGGCTGCGCGCGTTCTACAACCCGTTCATCGCGTTCCTGCCGCAGATCGGGCTCGCCGCGCTGCTGTTCATCGGTGGCCGCGCGGTCATCGACGGGCGCCTGGACGTCGGCGAGTTCGTCGCCTTCTACACGTACATGCTCGCCCTGCTCGGCCCGATGCGGACCGTCGGGATGATCCTCGGCCTCTCGCAGCGCGCGACGGCCTCCGGCGCGCGGATCTTCGAGATCCTCGACCGCGAGCCGGCGATCGTCGCCAAGCCCGGCGCGGGGCCGCTGCCCGCGGGCTCGGGCCGCGTCGAGCTTCGCGCCGCCACGCTCGCCTACGAGGACGGCGGCGAGCCCGCGCTGCGCGACGTCAGCCTGACGGTCGAGGCCGGCACGACGATCGCGCTCGTCGGCGCCACCGGCTCGGGAAAGACGACGCTCGTCGGGCTCATCTCGCGCCTCTACGAGACGACGGCGGGCGCCGTGCTCGTCGACGGCGTCGACGTGCGCGACGTCGACCCGCGCGCGCTGCGTCGCGAGATCGCGGTCGTCACCGACGACCCGTTCCTCTTCAGCGCGACGGTCCACGAGAACATCGCCTACGCCCGCCGCGACGAGGCAACGCGCGAGGAGGTCGTCGCGGCGGCCAAGCGCGCGCAGGCGCACGACTTCATCACGGCGCTGCCCGACGGCTACGACACGCGCGTCGGCGAGCGCGGGCTCACGCTGAGCGGCGGCCAGCGCCAGCGGATCGCGATCGCGCGGGCGCTGCTCGCGGACCCGCGGATCCTCATCCTCGACGACGCGACCTCGTCCGTCGACGCGTCGACCGAGCAGCAGATCAAGCGCGCGCTGCACGAGGTCATGGCCGGGCGAACGACGTTCGTCATCGCCCACCGCCTCTCGACGATCGCGCTCGCCGACGAGATCGCGGTGCTCGAGAACGGCGCGCTGCTCGACCACGGCACCCACGCCGAGCTGCTGGAGCGCTCGGCGTTCTACGGCGAGATCGTCGAGAAGGGGCTGCCCGACCAGGTCTTCCTCACGCGCAAGCCGCTCGAGCCCGAGGTGGCGGGCCTGTGAGCCCGGCGAAGCGCGGCGCGCTGCGCACCGACATCGTGCGCCGCTACCGCCAGACGGGCGGCCGCGGGCGCAAGCTGCGCGGCCTGCTCGCGCTGCTGGCGCCCTATCGCGCGCGCGTCATCTGGATGTTCGTGTCGCTCGTCCTCGCGACGGCCGCCGCGGTCGCGCCGGCGCCGCTGGCGAAGTTCGCGATCGACGACGGCATCAAGGCGGGCGACGTCGGAACGCTGAACCTCGTCGTCGTCGCGTTCATCGTGAGCGCGCTGCTGTACTGGGGCGCGACCTACCTGCAGACCTATCTCGTCGGCTGGGTGGGCCAGCGCGCGCTGCAGGATCTGCGCCTGCGGATCTTCGGACATCTCCAAGCGCAGCCGGTCGGCTTCTACGAGCGCCGCAGCGCGGGCGGGCTGATCTCGCGCATGACCAACGACGTGCAGGCGCTCGACCAGCTCGTCACCGACAGCGTGGTGACGCTCTTCTCGAGCTCGCTGACGCTCATCTTCACGATCGGGATCCTCGTCTGGCTCGACGTCGAGCTCGCGCTGCTGACGTTCCTGATCTTCCCGGTGATGGCGCTCGGCTCGCTCGCCTTCCGCGTCGTGTCGGCCGACGCGTACAAGCGCACGCGCGAGACGATCAGCTCGATCACGAGCTACCTCCAGGAGTCGCTGTCGGGCATCCGGATCGTGCGCTCGTTCGGCCAGGAGCCGCAGCACATCCAGCGCTTCCGCGAGCTCAACGATCGCAACCGCGACGCGAACATGACGACGGTGCACCTCAACGCGGCGTACTTCCCGGCCGTCGAGCTGCTGAGCGCGCTGGCGACCGTCGGGATCCTGCTGTACGGCGGCTTTCAGGTCATCGACGGCGACATGAGCGCGGGCGTCGTGATCGCGTTCGTGCTCGCGTTGAACGGCTTCTTCGACCCGATTCAGCAGCTCTCGCAGGTCTACACGACCTACCAGTCGGGGATGGCCGCACTCGACAAGATCTTCGACCTGCTCGACATCGAGCCGGACCTCGTCGACGCTCCGGACGCGGTGGACCTCGACCGCCTGCGCGGCGAGATCGAGCTGCGCGACGTGAGCTTCTCCTACGCGGGCGCGGCGGCCGAGGACCCCGTGTACGCGGTCTCGGACGTCTCGTTGATCGTGCCGCCTGGCCAGACGGTCGCGCTCGTCGGGTCCACGGGCGCGGGCAAGTCGACGATCGCCAAGCTCGTGGCGCGCTTCTACGACCCGACCGGCGGCGCTGTCTTGGTCGACGGCCACGACCTGCGCTCCGTCACGCAGGCGTCCCTGCGCCGCCAGCTCGGGATCGTCCCGCAGGAGGGCTTTCTCTTCAGCGGCACGATCGGCGACAACATCGCCTTCGGGCGCCCGGACGCGACGCCTGACGAGGTGCGCGCCGCGGCGCGCGCGGTCGGCGCGGCGGACTTCGTCGAGGCGCTGGAGCACGGCTACGACACCCCGGTCGGCGAGCGCGGGACGCAGCTGTCTGCGGGTCAGCGCCAGCTCGTCGCGTTCGCCCGCGCCCTCGTCGCCGACCCGCGGATCCTCATCCTCGACGAGGCGACGTCGAACGTCGACCTGCACACCGAGGGCAAGATCGAGGCGGGCCTGCGCCGGCTGCTCGCCGGCCGCACGTCGATCGTCATCGCCCACCGCCTGTCGACGATCCGCCAGGCCGGCCGGATCGTCGTGCTCGACGGCGGGCGGATCGTCGAGCAGGGCACGCACGACGAGCTGCTCGCGGCCGAGGGCGCGTACTGGCGGCTGTACCGCGACTGGATGGAGCAGGCGGCCGCCTGACTCAGGGCGCGTCTTTCAGCACGTACGCGGGGACCGGCTCGGCCTTGCCCTTGAGATCGAGCGGCGCCACCGCGCGCACCCGCGCGTCCGGCCCGAGGAGCTCGTAGGTGCGCGCGCCGATGAGGACGCCGCCCGCCGGAGCCGCGCCCTCCAGCCGCGCCGCGACGTTCGTCGTGTCGCCGATGGCGCTGAAGTTCCGCAGCTCCTCGGAGCCGACGTTGCCGACGATCGCCGGCCCGGTGTTGAGCCCGACGCGGAAGCGCGGCCAGTCGGCGTGGTCGCCCAGGACGTCGTCCGCGGCGGCTTGCAAGGCGAGCGCCGCGCGGGCGGCCCGGCGGGCATGGTCGGGCTGGGCGGCCGGCGCGCCGAACAGCGCCATCACCGCATCGCCGATGAACTGCGTGATCGTCCCGCCCTCGGCAAGGATCACCGGCACGGTCGCGCCCCAGTAGGTGTTGAGCATCTCGACGACCTCGGCCGGGGTCGAACGTTCGCTGAACGGCGTGAACCCCTGGAGGTCGGCCATCAGGATCGTGACCTCCTGCATCGTCCCGCCGAGCGCCGCGCGGCCCGGATCGGCCAGCAGGGATGCGGCCACCTCCGGTGAGAGGTAGCTGCGAAACAGCCCGTCGAGCTGGACGTACAGGCGCGCGTTCTCCAGCGCCGTCGCGAGCTGGCTCGCCAGCGAGGCGAGCACGGAGCGCTCGCGCTCGGACAGCTCGCCCGCGCGCCGGATGTCGATGACGCCGGCCGGCCGCCCCTGCACCTGAAGGGTGAAGCGATCGCCGGCTTCGCCGTCCTCGTCGTCCGGCCACGGCTCAAGCCCGCCGTCGGCGCCGACGCGTCGCAGGACGCCGTCGTCGAGCAAGCCGAGGCGCAGGTCGTCGCGCGGGAAGGCCCCGCGCACGAGCCGGTCGGCCAGCGCCAGCAGCTCGTGCTCGCCGACGCCGATACGCGTGTGCCCTCCGATCTCGACGAGCGCGTCGAGCGCGCGGATCTGGTCACGGTCGGCTGCCAAGGACTCGGCGGCGCGCTCGAGGACCTGCCCTTGCCCCTCGGTGAGGTCGAAGCGCGCGGCCAGCGCCGCTCGCACGCGACCGACGGCCACGGGCTCGCCGCGGTCGGCGCCCTCGCGGATGGCGTCGACGAGTCCTTCCAGCGCAGCGTTGTATTGAGCGCGCAGGTCGCGCACCGTCTGCTCGAGCGCGATCGACGAGAAGAGCCCGCGCCCGTCGCCCTCGCGGCGGTACTCGTTGTGCACGGTGTAGGCGACGAAGGCGTACCCCGCGATCAGCAGCGCGTGCCACTCCCACCACGACAGCTGCCAGTTGCGTGCGAGCGCTGTCGTGAGCAGCGCCTCTGCGAGCAGCACGAACGCCGTGATGACCGCCAGCAGCACGGCGCCGGGTCGCTCGCGAAAGCGCCGGTAGTAGCGCGCTGCGGCGAGGAGGTAGAGGATGCCGCCGACCGCGGCGAGCGCAGCCAGGGCCGTGTGCGCGTCGCTCGTCGCAAGCGGCTCCCCCAGCCTTCCGACCCCGGCGAGCGAGGCGACGCTCGCCACGACCACCAGCGCGGCGACCGCCGACCACGATCGCCGGCGGTTGCGCAGCACCGCGGTCGCGCGCTCGCCGCCGAGGTCGAGCGACGACGCGAGCGCCGGGATCGCCGCGATCGCAAGGCCGACCGGTAGTGCGAGATCGAACGCGGCGTTCTTGCCGCCGACGACGACCGCGGGCGTGGCGATCGCGTGGACGGCGAGAAACCCCGCGGAGAGCGCGAAGGACTGCGCGATCAAGAGCAGGCGCGCGTCGTCGCGCCGCACGGCCTCGCGCCCGATCTGCAGCGCGAGCCCAACGCTGATCGCCGCCATCCCGAGCACGAGCCCGAAGTGCGCGTGATGGCTCTCCCACCGCACGTCCGTCCCGGGCTGCGCGTACAGCAGCCACAGGCCGAGCAGCGGCAGGGCCATGTGCAGGACCCACGTCCCGGCCCGAAGCCAGCTCGAGCGCGACACAGCCGCCATGGCCCAACCCTAGCGACGGGGTTCCGCGCTGGTTCCACGCGAGCTGCTTAGAGCCCCTCCTTGATCACGACGAACAGCACCCACAGCGCAAAGAGCCCGAAGATCGCGGCGACGATCGTGACGTTGAGCAGGTAGAACGCGACAGCGATCAGGATGACGACGCTTAGGAAAATGCGTGCGTACGACACAGCGACTCCTCGGGTTCAGGTGGCGGCGCGCAACGGGCTGTTCGACGAGCTCCTGGCACGCGGAGATCGTACGCTCGCTGTTCGGTTGCCCGCACTCAAGATGCCCCGGGGTCCGTTCGAGGTCGTCGAAGGCCCGCCCCACCCGCCCTCCGCTCGACGACCACCCCGGACCCGTCGTCGAGGACGACGAAGCCGCCGTGGCGCAGCCAGCCGGCGCCGTCCTGCGGCCCGCTCAGCAGCGCGGCCTTGGCAAGCGCCTCCGCCTCGAGCGCGCTCGGTGCGAGCGCGGTCGCTTGGACGACGCCCGTGTACGCGGGTAGCCCGGTCGCGGGATCGAGGAGGTGGTGCACCGGCCTGAGCCGCTCCATCCAGCTGCGCTTCGCGATGTTGGTCGTCGCGACCGCCCCGTCGGCCAGCTTGAACTCGTGCAGCACTCGCTGGCTGAGGGGTGCCGCCACCGCGACGGAGCGCTCCAAGCCGCCGGTACCACCGACGCGCAGGTCGCCCTCGCAGTCGACGAGATAGCTGTGGTGCTCGCGCAGCAGCTCGCCGACGACATCGGCGAGCATGCCCTTGACGATGCCGCCTCCGTCGAGCTTGACGCCGGGCGGGCGCGTGACCGTGGACGCGCCGAGGTCGACTTCGATCGCGCTCCAGCGGCGATTCGGGTCCGCGCGGGCGGGCTGGCGAGCGGGCGCCAGGGCAAGCGCCAGCGGCAGCGCCAGCGAGCCGTGGAACCGCTCGGTCTTGTAGCCGAGCCCCTCGATCGCGTCCAGCATCGTCGCGTCCACGAGGCCGCCGGTCGCCTCCGCCGCGTCGACGACCGCTTGGGCGAAGCGCGCCATGATCGCCGAGACCGCCACCGTCGCCGCGGCGTCGCGATTGAGGCTCGACAGCTCGCTCTCGGGCTTGAAGCGCGAGAACGCGGCATGCCACACGAGCAGCAGGTCGCGGGCCGCGATCACCGCCTCGGCCGGCTCTCCGAGCGGCCCCGCGCCGACGACCGAGACCGTCGTGTTGCCGCCGAAGCACGTGAAGGTCCTGGAGGCGGCGATCACTACGGCGCGATCCGCAGCGCCTCCGCCGCGTCGGAGTAGAACAGCCCCGGCTGCGGCCCGCCTTCGAGCACGAAGACCCGCCCGCCGAACGCGACCGCGCCGAGCCCGTGGCGCGGTGTCGGCAGCCGCGGCTCCGACCCGCCACCGGCGAAAGCGCGGCTCGAAGGACTCGACCTCGCCGATCGTCCCCGCCGCCTCCTCCCCGCCGACGACGACGATCCGGCCGTTGACGGTCGCCGCCGCGATCCCGCCGCGCCGCTTGCGCATCGACGGCACGCGCTCCCAGCGCCCGCGCGCCGGCACGAAGCGCTCGACGACCTTGAAGTTCCCCCGGCCGGCGGCACGGCCCGCGAGCGCGTAGAACCCGCCGCGGAGCACGGCGCCGGCGAGGTGCTCGCGCGCGACCGTCATCGGCGGCCCCGCGGACCAGGTTCGCGCGCCGAAGTCGTAGACCTCGAGCGTCTTGAGCGCCGTCCCGGCGCGCGCCCCGCCCGCGACGTACAGCCGGTCGCCGATGACCCCGGCGACGAGCGCGGCGCGAGCGGTCGGCGCGTCGGGCAGGCGGGTCCAGCGGCCCGGTCCAGGGTCGTAGCGCCAGAGCGCCGCGGTCTCGGCCGCGAGGCCGCTGGCCGCCGTGTAGCCGCCGACGACGTACACGGCGCCGCGATACGCCACCGCGGCGGCATGGTTGACCGGCTGCGGGATCGGCGCGACGCGCGACCAGCGATCGCGCCGCAGGTCGTAGCGCTCGACGACGCCGCTCGTCGCGCCATCCGGAGCGGCGAACCCGCCGATGACGTAGGCGCTCTCGCCGATCCGCGCCGCCGCGACCTCCGTCCGCGCGAGCGTCGAGTCGCGCAGCGTCTGCCAGCGCGCCGCGGCCGACGACGCCGACTCGCCGCAACCGGCCGCCGCGAGCGCGACCGCCGCCGCGGCCAGCACCGCCGCGACCAGCCTCATCGGCGCCTCCATACTGCCGGGCAAGGACTCGAACCTTGAATTCCAGGGCCAGAACCTGGCGAGTTGCCGATTACTCCACCCGGCAAGGCAGTGCGCGAGTATAGCCTCGCGATCATGGTCCGGCCGTTGCCAAGCGCCCGCCCGAAGGCCTCCGCGCGGACGCCCGACGGCGATCAGTCGCCGACGTCGATCCGGACCATCATGCCGGCGTCCTCGTGGTCGAGGATGTGGCAGTGCATGACGTAGTCGCCGTCGAAGCCCTCGAACGGGATGTCGATCTCGACGCGCCCCGGCACCCCCAGCTTGTCCTGGGGCGGCAGCGGCACGACGTCCTGGTCGCTGCGCACCGCCACGCGCTTGCCGTTGATCTTCACGACGCGGTAGTCGTTCTGGTGGATGTGGATCGGATGCCACTCGCTGGTCGTGTTGAGCAGCACCCAGCGCTCGGTCGTGCCGATGCGCGGGCGAGCGTCCACGCGGCCGGGGCTGAACTGCTTGCCGTTGATGAGAAACTGGCCAGGGGCGGGATCCGGCGGGAAGTAGTTGCTGAAGATCCAGATGCGCTCCGGCCCGCGCTTGCGCGGGAACGCCGGCAGCTTCCGGCGGCGCGCAGCGGTCGGGATGTCGCGCGCGGCGCGGCCCGCGACGTTCACCGTCGCCAGCACGTCCTCGCCGAAGATCAGCCGGCCCTGGTCGTAGGGCAGCGTCTTCAGCACGAGCTTGCCCGACCGCGGCGCCTTCACGACGATGTCCACGCGGTGCGCCGGGGAGAGGAGCACCTGGGTCTTGCGCTGCGCGACCACCAACGGGTTGGCGTCCGCGGACACGACGGTGAACGGCACGCGCTTGTCGCCGTCAAAGAGCGCGACGCGGTACCACAGCGCCGACGAGGTGTTGCCGAGGTGCCAGAGCTGCGTCTCGCCGGGGCGGATGGTCATCGTCGGGTTGACGAGGCCGTTGACCGTGCGATGCGTCGAGGTGTTCCAGTCGTGCAGGGTCGGGATCGCCTGCTTGCCGTCGGACTCCTTCACCTGGATGTCCTTGAACGACAGGATCCGCTGGCGGATCTTGGCGAAGCGCGTCGGCAGGTAGCGGCGCGAGTCGCCGACGATGATCATGCCCGCGAGGCCGCGGAAGACCTGGTCGTCGGTGACGCCGTGCATGTGCGCGTGGTACCAGAACATGCCCTGGTCGTGGGTCTGCGGGATCTGAAAGCGGATGTGCGACTTGCCCTTGTCGAAGCACGCGAGGACGTCGTCGCCGTAATACGTGACGCTGCCCACCTTGCGAGCTTTAGGTGTCACGTGAAATCCGTGAAAGTGGAAGTTGGTGAGCTGCGGCTCGCCGGGCTCCGTCGACTGGTGGTGCTTGCACTCCCCGCCGTGCGTCATCGGCTGCGGGTCGCTCGCCGACTGGGGGCCGACCTCCCGCGGCTGCACGAGCTGGTTGTCGAGGACGAGGTCGACCCTGTCGCCCGGATCGACGCGCAGCGTCGGCCCGAGGAGCCCGCGCTGCTCACCGGCGATGCCGTAGGACTGCGTGTTGGCGACCTTGATGCCGCTGACGCGGATCGTCCCGTTCTTCGCCACGATGCTCCCGCGCAGGACGCGCCCGCGGCTGCGCAGCACCGGCGGCTCCTTGAACGCCAGGCCACCCTTGAAGGGCTTCGGCGCGATCGCCTCGACGGTCTGCTCGGGCTTCGGCTTGTCGTCGTCCTTGGCGAGCTGCCACCCCACCACCGCGGCGACGGCGATCAGCAGGACAAAGAAGAGCCCAATCGTCCTCGGCCTCATCACACCACGACCCCCCGGTCGACCTGCGATGTCGCGCCGAGTGTAACCCCGCGCTTCGCCGCGATGGGAAAATGTGAAGCGCTAGACCGGCGGGCTCGGGTGACGCGGCTCGTACAAGCCGAGCTCGTCGCCGCCGGGGACCTTCATCGCCGTCAGCAGCCCCCATCCCACGTCTTCGACGGGCGCGGTGAACTCCACGCCCTTGGCCTCGAGCTCGGACACCGTCGCCGCGATGTCGTCGCACATGAGGTAGAGCTGATGGCGGCCTCCCGCCTCGTCGGGATGCGCGGCGACCTCCGCCGGCGGCAGCGCGAAGATCATCCAGCCACCGCCCGCGTCGACGCCCGCGAAGCCCAGCACGTCGCGCATGAACGCTCGCAGCGCCTCGGCGTCGCGGCTGTAGAGCACCGCGTGCGCGCCCGTGATCATCGTCTAGGAGGGCGGGCCGTTCGGCGCGAACTGGGCCATGATCTGCGGCTCGAGGCCCGGGTCCAGCACGACGAGCACCTCGCTGCCGACGTCGATGACCGTGTCGGGCTTGGGCACGAAGCCGGCCTCGCCGCGCGGCAGCACGGAGATGATCAGGCTGCCGTCCGGTAGCTGGAGGTCCGACACGCGGCGCCCCGCCGCCGGCGCGTCCGACGTGACCTCGACCTCGATGATCTCGAGCTCCTCGTCGGGCAGGTCGAGCAGATGGACGAGGCCGTGGCCCGGGACCTCGTGCTCGATGAGGTTGAGGATGAGGTCCGTCGCCGACACCGCCGGCTGGATGCCGAGCAGCTTGAAGTGCTGAAGGTTGCGGGGGTTGTTGCAGCGGGCGATGATCCGCTCGCAGAGGTACTTCTCCTTGGCGACCTGGCAGATGAGGATGTTGTCCTCGTCGTCGCCCGTGACCGCCACGACGAGGTCCGCGCGCTGGATGCCGGCGCGCTCGAGCACCCACAGCTCGGTGCCGTCGCCGTACTGCACCGCGTGCTCGAGCTCCTGCTCGATGCGCAGGTAGGCGCGGCGCTCCTGCTCGATGAGCGTGACCTCCTGCCCGTTGCGGATGAGCTCGCGGGCGAGGTTGAGCCCAACCTTGCCGCCGCCGACGACGATGACGTACATCAGGACGCTGCGATCTCCGTGATGGCTTCCTCGAACATCGCGATGCCGAGCTTCACGGCGCAGATCGTGTGCAGGCCCTGCTCCGCGTACCAGTCCGAGCGCGCCGGGTCCAGCACGCGCACGATCACGTGCTCGCAGCCGAAGCGCTTCTGGGCGACCTGCGCGACGAGGATGTTCGTGTTGTCGCCCCGGGTCGCCGCGATGAAGATGTCGGCCTCCTCGATGCCCGCCGCCATGAGCGCGTCGATCTCGATCGCGGTACCGACCGTGAAGCGCCCGCCGGAGTCCTCCCAGGAGGTCGTCTGACCCGCGTCCAGGCGCTCGTGCGAGAGGGGGTCCTCGTCGAGCACGGAAACCTCGTGACCCGCCGCGAGCGCGGACTTGGCGACGGCCGCCCCCACGCGACCGGCTCCGACGACGAGAACCATCATCGGCCGGATGCTAGTGGGTCTACCCGGGCGCCGAGGGCTCCGCCTTCGCGTCCGCACTCGGCGGCGCGGTGAGCAGCACGCGGCACGGCGCGCCGCGGACGACGAACTTCGTCGCATCCCCGACGAAGTTGTCCAGCGGGCCGCCGATCCCCCCGAACCGCGCGCCCCCGCGGATCCGCGACGGCTCCTCGGCGGCCATGACGATCAGCTCGACTCCGCGCCGCGCCGCCTCGGCGACGATGGCCTCCCCGGCGCGGCGCGCGCGCACGGTCGCGGTCGCGACCTCGACGCCCTCGTACTCCTCGCCGACGAGCTTCGCGCGCGCCAGCGCCGTGCGTGCGCGCTTGAGCTGCGCGTCCGGCAGGCGCGCGTCCAGCGGCAGCGACAGCGGGACCTCGAAGACCCAGACCGCCTCGATCGTGGCCCCGGCGCCGGGATCGTCGGGATCCTCGGCAGCCGCCAGCCGGCCCGCGGTCTGGACGATGTCGTCGTCCAGCGGCGTGCCGAGGATCGGCACGAGGATCGAGCCGTACTCGACGCGCACGGTGTCCGGGCGCAGCGCGTCGGGCGAGACCACGACGCGGCGCAGGATCGGCAGCTCCGCGCTGCGGCGATGCGCGACGTAGAGCGCGACCCCGGCGCCCATCCAGACCACGCCGACGTAGCGCGCTCCCTCGTGGAAGGCGAGCAGGCTCGCGAAGCCGATCGCGGCCATCGCGGCGCCGCCGACCGCGGGCAGCGGCAGGTCGCCACCGCCGATCCGCACGGAGAACGGGACCCGGTAGGGGCGCGGGTGATCGGGCTCGCGGTAGCGCAGCACGCAGATCGACACGTGCGCGATCAGGAACGCGAGCATCGCGCCGACGGCGTAGATGCCGACGAGGAACTCGAGGTCCATCGGGACGATGAGCGCCGTCGCGAGCACCGCCGCCAGCACGATGACCACGTACGGCGTCGAGTGCTTGGCATGCAGCCGCCCGACGACGCTCGGGATCTGCCGGTTGGTCGCAAGCGAGTACGCCAGCCGCGACAGCCCGAGCATCGCGGCGTGGCACGCGACGACAAGCGTCACGGTCGCGAGCCCCGCGATGACGTACCGGAACGCGTCGGCGAGCCACGGCGGGTCGAAGCGCTCGACGATCGCGAGCACCGGCGCGTCGAGCGCGTCGCCCGTCAGGGGGCTGGCTCCGGGCGTGACGGGCAGCGCCGCGACGGCGAGCAGCGAGATGCCGACGTAGATGACGATCACGGACGCCGCCGCGGACGTGACGAGGCGGCGCAGCCGGCGCCGGCCGACCCGGACCTCGCCCGCCAGCCCGGCCGCGGACTCCAGGCAGGTGAACGCGATCGTGCTGACCGTCAGCGCGAAGATGACGTTCGACCACGTCGGCGACGTGCCGACGTCGATCGACGCGGTGAGCGCGTCGACGTCGACCACGAGCGCCGCGCCGACGACGATGATCAAGAGCTGCAGCGCGATGTCCGCCACGGCGAGCGCCGCGACGCGCTCGCGCCGCCGCGCTGCGCCGCCCGCGAGGATGTTGCGGGCCGCGACGTAGGCGATGATCGCGACGGCGATCGCGAGCTCCGGGGCGCCCTCCCCCAGCGGCGACCAGAACGCCGCCAAGTAGTTCGTCGCGACGAAGGCCGTGACCGCGATGAGGATGAGGAAGTCGAGCAGGATCGCCCAGCCGGCGATGAAGCTCCACAGCTCGTTGAAGGCGTAGCGCGCGAAGACCGTCGCGCCGGCGCGCTCGGCGTGCATCGAGGCGCCCTCGACGTACGTCATCGCGGTCAGCACGAAGAACACGCCCGAGCCGAGGAAGACGAGCGGCGTGAGCCCGAGCGCGTTCTCCGCGACGACCCCCAGCGAGAAGTAGATCGCGCTCG
This sequence comes from uncultured Actinomycetes bacterium, assembly GCA_963766525.1. Lineage (GTDB taxonomy): Bacteria > Actinomycetota > Thermoleophilia > Solirubrobacterales > Solirubrobacteraceae > CADCVQ01. The sequence goes on along the minus strand of CAVYAX010000011.1, from coordinate 183,456 downwards.
CCAGCGACGTCCAGACGATCGCGAACAGCGCGGGCGAGCCGAGCGCGCGGCCGAGCCACATCAGAGGTGCCGCCAGGTGATGTAGAAGCGCCCCGCGCCCGCGGCGACGAACAGCAGGCCGAAGAGGAAGCCGAGCGTGAGCGGCCCGCCGCCGTTGGTGAGCGTGACGAAGAGGATCGCCACGCCGAGCAGCGCCATCGCCGCGGACAGGACGAGGGTCGCGATGCGATGCATGCCGGGCTTGTCAGGCACCGGACTTCCCGTCGGCCTCGATGATGACGCGGCACGGCCGCTCGGCGAGGACCGTCTCGACGGTCTTGCCGAACAACGTCGTGCCGCTGCGCGCCGGCAGCGGCATGACGATCGCGTGCGCGCGCATGTCGCGCGCCTCGTCGACGATCAGGCGCCCCGCCTGGCCCGGCCGCACCTTCTCGACCTTCCCGGTCACCCGCCGGCCGCCCTGCTGCTTGGCCCGCTCGATGAGCGACAGCGCGAGCGACTCCTGGTCGGCGGGCAGCGCCGCCTCGATCGGGTTCGTCTGCGGCACGGTGACGAGCACGATGACGTGGATCCCGCGACGTCGCGGCGACGCGAGCTTGGTCGCCGTCGCGATCGTCTGCGTCCGGTAGCGGCGCAGGTCGAAGGCGACGAGGACGGACTCGTACTCCGCCTCGGTGTCCGTCACCGGCTGCGGCACCGCGACCTGGTGCGTCGTGACGAGGTCCAGGCCCTGGCGGCGGCGGTAGATCACGTAGCCGGTCATGCCGAGCGCCATCCACATGACGCCCGCGGCGCCGACGGTCAGGTCGAGCGTGCTGACGACGACGAACGACAGCGCCGTCCCCGCGAGCCCGATCATGGCCAGCGCCGGGAGCTCGTGGCCGCGCCAGCGCAGCGTGCCGGGGCTGCGGTACGGGCGGCGCACGTCGGGCTCCGAGATCCGCAGCGCGATCAGGGACAGGTGCGCCATCGAGAACGACAGCATCGCCCCGAAGGCGTAGATCTTGCCGAGGAAGGCGGCTTGGCCGGGGAGCAGCGCCAGGCACGCGACGGCGGAGAAGACGAGGATCCCGACGTAGGGCGTCCGGTAGCGGTGGTGCAGGCGGCGCATCGTGTCCGGCAGCTGGCGGTACATCCCCATCGAGTACGTCAGCCGCGACACGCCGAGGACGCCGGCGTTCGTCGCGGCGATGAGGATCGTGACCGCGAGCACGGCGACGTAGCCCTCCGCGAAGCCCTGGAACCCTCCGAGGTCCATGCCCGAGACGACGCCGATGATCGGGTCGTTCGCGTAGCCGCCCTCGCTCGGCGGGACGCCGAGCATCGTCCGGCACTCGCCCCCGGCGACGCACTCGACCGGGAGCGCGCTCAGCGCCACGAGCGGCAGCGTGAAGTAGATCGCGAAGACGGCGATCATCACGCGCTTGATGGCGGCGGGGATCGTCGTCTCGTGGTCGCGCGCCTCGCCGGCCATGTTCGAGATCGTCTCGATCCCGGTGTAGGCCACGGTGCCGATCGGGATCGCCAGGAGGAACTCCGTCAGCGTCGGCGTCTCGCCGAAGAACGACAGGTTGTCGAGCAGGACGTCCGGGCTGACGACGAGCCAGAATCCGAGGGCGACGATCGCGAGCTGGCTGAGGAAGTCGACGACCGCGAGCACGAGGTTGACGGTCACCGCGTCCTTGACCCCGCGGACGTTGACGAGCGCGAGCAGGCCGACGATCCCGGCTGCGCAGGCGATGTCCCACGGCGAGCTCTTGAAGCCGTCCCACGTGACGCGGCCGGCGTAGTGCGCCGCGAAGAACGCCGAGATCGCGATCGTGATGATGTAGTTGAGCATCTGCGCCCAGGCCGTGAAGAACGACCACTTCTCGTTGAAGGCGCGGCGCGCGAACAGCGACGAGCCGCCGGCCTCGGGGTACATCGAGGTCGCCTCGGCGTAGGTCGTCGCGGTGCAGTAGAACAGCGCGCCCGTCAGGAGGAAGACGAGCGGCGTGAGCCCGGCGGCGAGGGCCGCGACGAGCCCGAGGGCGTAGTAGATCGACGATCCGACGTTGCCGTACGCGGTGGAGAAGAGCGCGTTGACCCCGAGTACGCGCTGCAGTCCGTGGAGCCGGCGTTCAGCCATCCGCGGCGGGAGTCTACGCCGGGGGCCGCACGCCGAACGGGCACGGCGTTGTCAGGTCCGCTCGCCGCCGGGTGAGTCGCTGGTCATGGCGATCTCTCCCGTACGCAGGACACTCGGCTTCGCGCTCCTCGGCGCGACCTTGCTCGCGCTGACCGTGTCGAGCCCGGCGCTGGCGGACAGCGCGACGATCACGTTCACCGACGCCGCGGGGGTGTCCGATCCCGCCGTCGGCGTGGGTCGCACGTTCACGGTCACCGGCAACAGCGCGGTGAGCAAGTCCTTGTACGTCCTCGTCCGCCCCGCGGGCGGCGCGCCCTGTGCGCCTTCGGCCAGCAGCGACGCGGGGACGACGACGTACTACGGCTCGTTCTCCGGCGACGACTTCTACGGCGCGACCGTCAACGGCGACTTCACCCGGCGCAAGACCGGTACCTGGAACACCCCGGGCGCGTTCATGTTCTGCATCTGGCTGGCCAGCTCGTCGTCGACCCCGGCGACGCCGTTCACGCAGGTCGTGACGTTCCGCAGGCCGACGGGAACGATCTCGGCGACGGTCTCGCCGATCACGCCCCTGGTGGGCCAGACGGCGACGGTCACGATCACGGGCTCCAGCGAGGCCCCGAAGAACGTCTACGCGTCGATCCGTCCCGCCGGCGGCGCGCCGTGCGCTCCGTCGTACAGCGCCGAGTCCGGCAGGGGGCTCATCGGAGGCAGGGCCGTCAACGGGGTCTTCAGCATCACCGAGACCACCACCCAGAGCGCGCCCGGCAACTACCTCATCTGCTTGTGGCTCGCGGACTCGTCCTCCGACGCCGCGCCCGTCGCGGGTCCGCAGCCGGCGACGTTCGCGGTGGCCCAGCCGTGCATCGTCCCGCCGTCGCCGCGCTTCACCGCGCTCGCGCCGTACCTCGGTGCGCTGGCGGCTGCGGGCTGCACCGCCGGCGCCCAGCGCTACACGCCGAGCGTCACGTACCCGCGCGGCACGGTCATCAACACGACGCCGGTGGCCGGTACGACGCTGGCGCCCGGCGCCCCGGTCGCCGTGCTGATCTCCAACGGCAAGCGCTGCCGCGTGCCGTCCGCGCGGCCGGGTACGAGGCTGTCCGCCGCGCGCTCGCGCCTGCGCGCCGCGGGCTGCGTGCCGGGGAGCGTGCGCTACGTTCGCAGCAACCGCCGGCGCGGGACGCTCGTGCGCTACACGCCGCCCTCGGGCAGCACGCTGAGGCCGCGCGCGGTCGTCGGCATTCGCCTCTCGCGCGGTCGCGGCCGCTAGATGAGTCGTTCCACGGATCGGTCAGGCGTAGTAGGCCGTGAGGTTGCGCGGTGGCCGGCCCAGGCGGTGGTTCCGCGCGATGGCGGAGCTCAGGGCGAGGAACTTCGCGGCGAGTCTGACACGCAGGGTGTGCAACTCGCGCGCGCCGTGGCGCGCACGCGAGGTCGGCCCGGCCGTCGGCGCCGAGCTACTGCGAGGGGGTGGATCCATCCAGTCCCCGTAGCGGGGAGCGAACGACTCCACCCCCGGCTCGCGCGGAGCGCCTGCCGGCCTCGGCCGTGAGGCCGGACTAGGAGCGAAAGCGGACGAGCAGCTCGCCGAGGCGCAGCTCGGTTCCGCTGTCGACCTCGGTCTCGCCCACGCGCCAGGCGCCATCCCAGGTGCCGTTGGTCGAGCCGAGGTCGCGCAGCATCCAGCGCCCGTCCACGCGGTGCAGCTCCGCGTGACGGCGCGAGACGCTCTCGTCGCGCAACACGAGGTCGCACGCGCGGCCGCGGCCGATCAGCAGCGGGCGGTCGCCGTCCGGGGACGGCAGCCGGACGTCGACGGGCGCCGGCCCCGGCGGCGCGACGAGCGCGGTCCAGCTACGCCGCAGCTCGGCGAAGGCGCCGGCCAGTGGCGAGGTGTCGGCTCGCAGCCGCAGCAGATCCCAGCGCGAGCGCGCGACGAAGGCGCGATCCAGCCGCGCCTCCAGCGTGTCCGTCCCCATCCGCCCGACGGCGTAGTCGCGCCCGAGCGCGGCGACGGTGCGGCGGCGAAAGGCTTCGGACGGGCGCACGGGCACACGATGATGAACCTCGCGCGCCCTCCACGCCACTACTTCTGCGTCACTGGTGCGCTGCCCGCCACCGGTCGCGGACGTAGTCCTCGATCTCGATCTCGGGCAGGGCCCTGGTGCTGTTGTTCATCCGCACCCAGAAGATCGTCTGCTTGTCGCTCATCGTGGCCATGATCGGGCTCGACGAGCGCGCCACGTCCATCCGGCACACCTCCTGCCCGGCTACCCGCTCGATGCGCACTCGGGTGCGCATGACCGCGGAGTGCCGCAGCGCTCCGATCAGATGTGTCGTCAGCCAGTTCACGAATCCGTCGATGTTCGGTGGCTTCACTACCGCGGCGTCGTAGCCGAGGCCGATGGGTGTCCGGGCGTCATCGACGCCGATGAAAAGAGTTCCACCGTCGGTGTTGAGGAAGCCCGCAACGGTCTTGACCACCGCGTCCTCCATCCGCTTGTCCTTGCGCGACTCACGGAGGTTCCAGCGGGCCGTGGACTTGAACTCGACCTCGTAGGTCTCGTCACCCGCGATCAGCTCGTCGCTCGACACGGCGAAGAACGCCTTGTCGCCTCGCAACTGCTCCGCAACCAGTTCGGCGAAGGTCGCGTCGGACCTGATGCGCTCGACGACGGCGCTTGTCACAGCAGCGACGTCGATGCTCTGCGGCGCTTCCGGCGCAACTCTTGCAACGTCCGCGGTCTGGTCCCGCAGCGTCGCCTCGTCGTCGTACACGCTGTGCCCGTCGTCGTAGTAGCTCGCGAAGATGTGGTTGAAGACGATGTCGACCTTGCGCTGCCACGTCGTCGGATCGTAGGCGTCGGGCAGCTCCTCGAGAACGTCCTTGACCAGGCCTCGCGCCGCCTCTCGAGTCTGCGCCTTCTTGCGCCAGTCGAGCACCAGGCGCTCCTCGATGTGGTCCATGAGCTTGCGAGCGATCGCCTTGACTTGCTCTCGCTGCTCGTCGACGAGCACAGGATCAGGCTCGGTCAGCAGGTCGAAGACCGCGAGCTCGGGCTCGCCCAATCCTTCGCGCACGGTGCGCTGCTCGTCCTCGGAGAGTTGCTGCGTGAGCGATTGGAGACGGCGCAGCATCTCGTCGACGTTCAGCGAGCCCGCGTTGTACGCGTCGATGAGCTCACGCAGCCGCTGGACCAGCCCGAGCCGGGCGGGGTTGCGCCGGGCGGCGAGGTCGGCGCGCGCCACGAGCTCGCCGGTCAGACGGCGCACCGAGGATCGCTTCTTGCCCGCCAGGCGCGCGGCGAGCGCTTCGAAGTCGATGGCGTTGAGGTCGATGAGCGCATCCGCATCCGCAGTCCGACACCGTCGGCCGCGGCGCGGATGACGTACTCCTCGGCACCGACCGACCGGTCGAGCAGCTCACGGACCGCGCCTGACACGCTCGCAAGATCGGGCACGACGTCGAGCGAGCGGATCTTCTCCGCAAGGTTGCGCGCGACGCCGACCACTCGCACGTGCTCGCTCGCCGCCGGGTCGGGCAGGATGGCCGAGAACAGGCGCCGCACCCGCCCGGAACGCTCCAGGTAGCCGCGCCGCGTTACGTCGTCGATGAGCAGCGCCTCCATCGAGGCGTCCCGGAGCGCGATGAACTCGAACCCGTCGGCGCGCGCGAGCGCATCGAGGTCGACGTCCCACCGGGTGCAGTAGTCGGTCAGCTCTGCGATCTCGTCCGCCAGCTCGGCGACGAGCGCCGACTTGTCGCGGATGATGTCCTCGCCATCGGAGCCCGCCGGTCCCGCCGCGTACACGGCGAGCGCCGCCTCCAGATGCCGGAACACGCCAACGTAGTCGACGATCAGCCCGTTCTCCTTCTCGGGAAAGACGCGGTTGGCGCGTGCGATCGTCTGCATCAGCGTGTGGTTGCGCATCGGCCGATCGAGATAGATCGTCGAGCACGACGGCACGTCGAAGCCCGTCATCCACATCGCGCACACGAACACGAGACGGAAGTTGTCGTTCGCATCCTTGAAGCGCTCGTCGAGATCCTCGTCGAGCATGCGCTTGCGATGGGGCGCGATGTCCAGGCCCAGCTCCTCCAAGTCCGCGATCTCGTTCTGCGCCTGCGACACGACGACGGCCATGTCGGTGTCCCGCATGAACGCGATCTGCTGGTCCAGCCCGATCCGCTCGAGCTCGGGCAGGCGCGACGCACGCGCCTGCAGCTCGGCCAGGTGCTTCGCCCACTCCTCCGCCACCAGGTCGTACATGCGCACCGCGGTCGCCTTGTCGATCGCCACGAACATCGCCTTGCCGAGGAATCCGCGTCCGACGAAGTGGCGGACCAGGTCGGCGGCGATCCGCCTCAGACGCTCCGGCCGGGTGATGAGCTGGTACTCGGTGGCAAAGCGACGGGAGAGCGCCTGCTCCTGCAAGTCATCGAGCTCGGCGCGCTCGAGGATCTCCGCCAGCTCGTCGTCGAAGCGCTCGTTGATGATCTGCAGTTCGGGGATGCGGTTCTCGTAGTACAGCGGGACGGTCGCGCCGTCCTCGATCGAGTCGCGGAAGTTGTAGGTCGAGACGTAGTCCCCGAACACCTCGCGCGTGCGCTGCTCCTCGCCGGCGATGAGCGGCGTGCCGGTGAAGCCCAGGAATCCGGCGTTGGGAAGCGCGCGGCGCATATTCAGGGCCAGCGCCGAGTACTGCGACCGGTGCGCCTCGTCGGTGATGACGATGATGTCGTCGCGCTGCGAGCAGACCGGCATCTCGTCGCCCTGCTCGGGACGGAACTTGTGGATCAGCGAGAAGACATAGCGGTGGTCCTCGCCGAGCAGGCGGCGCAAGTGCGCCGACGACCTCGCCTGCAGATGTCCCTCGACCGCGCCCGCATCCTTGAACTCGCCGTAGAGCTGATCGTCCAGCTCCGCGCGATCGGTGACCATCACGAACGTCCAGTTGCCGGGCTCGCGGCGCAGCACCTTCTGCGTGAAGAACAGCATCGACAGGCTCTTGCCGGAGCCCTGCGTGTGCCAGAAGACGCCGAGCCGGCCGTTGCGGGTCGAGTCGTCGCGGAGCGCTCGCATGGCGGCGTTCACGCCGAGAACCTGGTGGTTCTGGGCAAGCACCTTTACGAGCCCGCCGGGGCGTTCGAGGTAAGCGACGAAGTTCTCGACGGCATCGAGCAGTCGCGTGGGTTCGCACAACCCGTGGATCGCGGTCTCCAGTGACACGACACCCGGCTCGGACTCGTCATCGACGCGCTTCCACTCGCCGAAGCGCTCCCACGGCGCGAACGTAGCGCCGACCTTCGTCTCCGAGCCGGTCGAGAGGATGACAAGCGCGTTGGGAGTGAAGAGTTGCGGGATCGTGTCGCGGTAGTCCTTCAGGTTGCTCGCGTATGCCTGCTCGACGGACTTGTGCGACGCCTTGAGCTCCATCAGCACCAGCGGGATGCCGTTGACGAAGCAGACGATGTCGCAGCGCCGCCGGTGCAGCGGTCCGACGACCCAGAACTGGCTGACGGCCAGGAACTCGTTGTTGCCGACGTCGCCCCAGTCGACGAACCGCACCGTCTCGGTGACGCGATCGCCGCGGTCGTCGGCGACGGTGACCTTCGCCCCGTCGCGAAGCAGCCTCCAGACATCCCGATTGGCGCGCGTCGCGTCCATCGCCGAACGGTCGAGCACGAGCGCATCCACGGCCGCGTCGATGGCAGCGGCAGGGAGCGCGGGATTTAGCGCGACGAGCTTCGGCCGCAGCCGATGATGAAGCACCACCTGCGACTGGTCGTCGCGCCCGAGCCATCCGCCGCCGAGGTTCTCCGCGCCGAACTGCTCCGAGTACGCATCGATGGTCTCGTAGCCAAGCCGCTCAAGCAGCGTCGAGCGTCGGCCGCTCGACAAGCCCCATCTCGGAGAAGTCGGACGGCGTCACGCGGCGTCGGCGGGCAGGAGGTCGCTGAGGTCGATGTCCGAGATGTCGAGGCGGCCGGTAACGAGGCGCGGGAGGAGGAGGTCGCGGGTGGCAGCGAGCAACCGGCTTCGGACGTGCAGGTCTGCGTGCGCCGAAGCAAGTCCAGGACCGGCGCACACCTTGCGATCGAATGCCCGGCGGCATCACGAGTCGGAGCTACGCCGATGGGTAACCGACTCGAGAGTTCGCGCTTGTCCGGTGCTTTCCGGCTCGCGCCGGTGCCTGCACATGGAGTCCAGCTGATCCAGCATATGGAGCCGCTAGACACGCGCGGAAGTGGCATGTGCCGCTCGGACGAGCGTCACGTACGAATCGCGTGTCGCGGTCGGCCGATCGAGGAACACGCGCCGTTCGACCCGGAGCGCCGAACTCCGACTCGACATCTGAATAAGCCATCCCGGACTGAACAGCGTGCACTCTGGCGAGACCGGCTCGCTCCTGGCGATCGAGCGAGTGTCGGTCGAGACCGTGGTTCCGGATCACGCAGCGCTGGCTGATCGTCACGCCGATGGCGCCGGCCGTGCGTACTTCGGCCAGTCCGTGGCGATGGCCGCCGCAACGTGGCCGAGGCGTGCGCAATCCCCAGTGCGCGGGACCGGCCCTAGCTCCGAATCGACACGAAGCTGTCGCCGCTCGTAGCCCGGAAACCGGAAGCGAACGAACCACTCGCGGTAGAGCGAACGAGCCAGATCCTCCAGCAGCTCGATCCGCCGCTCGTTGATCTCGATGAGCTCGTCGAAGGCTCCGAGAAGCCCGCCGATTCTCCGCTGGATGTCGACCGACGGACAGGCAACCTGCAATCGTGTGTAGATGGTTGCGGTTGACGCCCGGCACGGCCGACGCCGTGGAACCGTCGACTGTGACCGTCTTCGAGCAGGTAAGAGATGAACCGCGGGTCATTGCCCTTGAAGTCCTTCACCCACAGCGAGGTGTTCGAGCGGCCAGAACGGCTTCTCGACCCAGTACACAGAGCCCAGAGATCCGTACGCGACCGATCACGACGCCCGGCGGATGCACCTTGAACGCTCGCGTGCGATCCCGTCACGCCCGCCGACGAGACGATCGGAAACGGCCCGTCGATCCGCGTCGCGCGGCGGGCAGATCGAAGCCGCGCTGCAGAGTGAGGACATCGCCCAGCATCGACCTTCTCGCCACTCGGTCACAGGCGCCCATCCGCCAACGCGCGACGAGCAGATCTCGGGCGGACGTACCGCCGCTGGCCCCGTGCCCCCGGCATCGCTCTCCGCAAGATGCCTCGGTCCTCGAGCTGGCGCAGCAGCCGGAGCGACGTCGGCCGGCTCACGCCGAGCCGCTCCTCCACGAGACGGGTTGTCACGAGGGGGTTCTCGCAGATCAGCTCGACCAGCGCCAGCGCGTTCGGGCTGCCGATCGAGGCGGCGGCCGCCCGGTAGCGCTCGCGCAACTCGATGATGCGCTCGGCTCGCGTCACGGCGTCGCTCGCCTGCGTCTCGACGGCGGTCAGGAAGAGATCGACCCACGGCACGATGTCTCCGCGCTCGCTCACCGCCTGCAAGGCCTCGTAGTAGCGCGGGCGCTCGCGTTCGAGGTACGAGCTGAGGTACAGCAGCGGCGCGGTCAGGCGACCGCGGGCGATCAGGAAGTACACGAGCAGCAGGCGGCCGAGCCGGCCGTTGCCGTCGAGAAAGGGGTGGATCAGCTCAAACTGCGCGTGGAGCATGGCGTTCTGAACCAGGAGCGGCATCTCGGCGTCCTCGTTGGCGAAGCGCTCCCAGTCCGTGAGCAGCGCCGCGAGGTGCTCCGGCGGTGGAGGCACGAAGCTCGCTGACTCGATAGTCGAGCCTGGCGCGCCGATCCAGTTCTGTGTGGTCCTGAGCTCGCCGGGCGACCGCTCTCGGCCGCGCACACCGGCCATGAGGCGACGGTGCATCTCGCGCAGCAGTCGCGCGCTCAGCGGCAGCGTGTCGAGCTGATCGATGCCCCACTGCATCGCATCGACGTAGCCGAGCACCTCTTCCACGTCCGGATTGGGTGCCCCGCCCGCGGCATCGACCTCGTAGACATCGGCCATCGAGGCTTGGGTCCCCTCGATGCGCGTCGAGGCGATCGCCTCGCGCAGCAGGTACGGCCGGGTCAGCAGGTACGGGTTGGGCAGCAACCTGCCCACCCCGTCAAGTCGGCCCAGCGCGGCCTCCGCCTCACCGAGCAAGCGCACCGAGGACCCCGGCAGCTCAAGGGTCCGCGGAATCGACGCCGGGAAGTACGCCACGTAGCCGAAGCGCCCCATGGTGCGGCGGGGTTCACCGAACGGCGTCGATGCGTAGCGATCTGGATCCACAGCGCCACGATACGTCTCTAACGCTACCGGCGCAATTCGTAATAGACGCGCCTCGACCGTCACGCTCACGTCACGGACGGCGCTCGAGCAGCTGCGTCAAGACGTGGTCGACTGCGGCCTCAAGCTCCGCAGCCCGCGCGCCAAGCTCGCGAAGCTCGGCCTGCGCTGCTGCCAGCCGCTCCTCGAAGACCTCGTCTTCGAGCTCCACGACCTCGGTGCCAACGTAGCGTCCGGGATTCAGGCTCCAGCCTTGCGCGGCGATCTCGGTGACCGTCGCGACCTTGCACAAACCGACGACATCGCGGTACGTCCCCTCCGGGAAGTTGATGTCGAAGAGCTCCCCCGAACCGGCGCCGAACTCGGGCTCCTCGTCGCGATAGAGCCGGACGATGTTCGCCAAGAACTCCAGCTGCTCCTCTGTGAAGTCGCGATGCGCTCGATCGACCTGGCGAAAGACCTTGCGGGCGTCGATGAACAAGATCTGATCGGCGCGGCCGCTCTCGCGCTTGCCGCGATCCAAGAACCACAGCGTCACAGGCAAGGTCACCGTGAGGAAGAAGTTCGGACCCACAGCGACCATGACGTCGACCATCCGGTCTTCGATGAGCTTCCGGCGGATCTCACCCTCGCTGTGGCGCGCGTCCGATGACGAGTTCGCCATGACGAATCCCGCCCGGCCCGTCTCGTTCAGCGCGGTCGCGAAGAGCTGGATCCAGATGTAGTTGCCGTTGTCGGCCTTCGGGAGATCCGGAAAGCGGTCGTCGTCGGCGAGCTTGGCCTTGTCGATCCGATCGACGTTGAACGGCGGGTTGGCCATGACGAAGTCGAAGCGGCCGAAGCTGTCGTGCGGATCTTCGTAGTAGCTGTTGGCCTCGCGGATGTCCCCGGTCAGCCCGTGAACCGCCATGTTCATCCGCGCCAGTCGTACCGTCTCGCCCGTCTTCTCCTGGCCGAAGATCGACAGCTCGTCGTTCGGCGACAGTCTGTGGCGCTCCACGAAGCGCGCCGAGTGCACGAACATGCCGCCAGAGCCGCATGCCGGATCGAAGATGCGCCCGTGGAACGGCTCGATGATCTCGACGATGAGCCGGACGACAGACGACGGCGTGAAGAACTCGCCGCCCTTCTGGCCCTCGGTGGCGGCGAACTGGCCGAGGAAGTACTCATAGACGAGACCGAACGCGTCGCCTTCGAGATCCTTCGTGTAGCTGTTGATGTGCCGCAGCAGCGAGGCGATCGTCGTGCTGGGAAGCGCGGTGTACGCCCTGGGCAGGACGCCGCTCAGGTCGGGGTTGTGCTCCTCGACGAGCCGCATCGCCTCGTTGACGGCACGCCCGAGATCGGCGCCCTCCGGTCGGTCGAGCAGGTAGCCGAAGCGCGCGGCGTCATCGAGGTAGATGACGCCCGCCGCGTGGTAGTCCTTGGGCCCGACGACGCGCCGCGCCGACGCCTTCGCCTCGATTCGATCGCGCGCGGCGGCGAACGTCGCATCCGCGAAGCGCAAGAAGATCAGGCCCAGGACCGGCGTGCCGTACTCCGACGCCTTGAGCCCGGAGTTCGCCCGCAGCTCGTCGGCTGCGTCCCAGAGGCTGCGCTCGAGCTCCGCGAGGTCGGGCGCCACGTCACTCCTGCTCGACGAACTCGAGGACGGCTTCGAGCGTGACGTCCCAGCCGAGCGTGTCGCCGCCCGCGGGCAGCTGCTCCTGCCAGTCCAGGCCGAAGTCGCGCCGGTCGACGACCGCCGACAGCTCGATCCCGACACGGTTCTCGGGGCTCAGCAGGCCGGGCCCCGGTAGGCCGATCCGGCCTGTCGCCGCAACGGTCTTCGTGTGCCCGTGGATCGAGAGCTCACCGGTCGCGGTGAGGGCGCGCGTGTCGTCGCCCTCGATCTCCGAGACGTCCCAGCGCACCTCCGGGAAGCGCGCGGCGTCCAGGAACTCCGCCGACAGCATGCGCTCGCGGATGACGGGGTTGTTGAGGTCGAGCGTCGCGACGGGCACGGTCGCGACGAGCGTGCCCGCCACGGCCTCGAGCGTCGCGTCGATCTCGCGGAACCCGGCCCGGTAGTCGCGCGCGCCGAGGTGGCGCACCTTGAACGTCACCGACGAGAAGTAGCGGTCGGCATGCCAGGTGCCGCTGCCCAGATGGTCCTCGAGGAAGCTCACGGCCGGGGACTGTAGTCGTCCATACTGGCGCCATGTCAGGTCGGGTCTCGAGCCCCCGGTTCGTCGGACGTCAGGCCGAGCTGGCCTCGCTGCGCGCCGCGGTCGACGGGATCGGCGGCGGCGAGACCGCCGCGGTGCTCGTGGGCGGCGAGGCCGGCGTCGGCAAGAGCCGCCTGCTCGGCGAGCTGACCGCCTACGCGACGGCGGAGGGCGTGCGCGTGCTCAACGGCGCCTGCGTGGCGCTGGGCGCCGAGAGCCTGCCGTACGCGCCGTTCACGCAGGCGCTCGGGGAGCTGGCCGGTGATCTGGGCGTCGAAGGCGTCGAGGATCTCGTCGGCGGCGCGGCACGCGCCGACCTCGCACGGCTCGTGCCCGAGCTGCGCGAGCCCGACGACGAAACTCGGCCCGCGGGCGGTACCGATCGCTCGGTCCTGTTTCACGCGGTGCTGCGCACGCTCGAAGCCGGCTCGCTCGCCGCTCCGCTGCTCGTCGTGCTCGAGGATCTGCACTGGGCCGACGCCTCCAGCCGCGAGCTGCTCGGCTTCCTCGTCGGCCGGCTCAAGGGGCCGGTGCTCATCGTCGCGACGTTCCGCAGCGACGAGTTGCACCGCCGCCATCCGCTGCGGCCGATGCTGGCCGAGGCCACCCGCGACGAGCGGATCGTCCGCTTGGACCTCGCGCCACTCGCGCCGGGCGAGATCGCCGAGCTGCTGGAAGCGATCGTCGGCAGCCGGCCGCCGCCGGACGTCGTGGCCGCGGTGGTCGCGCGCGCCGAGGGCAACCCGTTCTTCGCCGAGGAGCTGCTGGCAGCGGGCGGCGGGCCCGAGCTGCCGCCCGGCCTCGCGGAGGTCCTCGCCGAGCACCTGGCGGAGCTGCCCGAGGCCGCGTACGAGGTCGTTCGCGTCGCGGCGGTTGCCGGCCGGCGCGTCGGGCACGAGCTGCTTGCCGTGGTCTGCGGGCGAGCGCCCGCAGAGCTCGCCGCGGATCTTCGCGCCGCGACGTTCCACCACGTCCTCGTCGCCGACCCGACGGGCGCGTACGCCTTCCGTCACGCGCTGCTGCAGCAGGCCGCCTACGCGGAGTTGCTGCCGGGCGAGCGGGTGTCGCTGCACGGCGCCTATGCAGCCGCGCTGGAGGCTCACCCGGAGTGGGCTGCCACCGCGGCCGGCGTCGCGGGCGAGCTCGCGCATCACTACGCCGCCGCCCGGGAGCCCTCGCGGGCGCTGCGCCACTCGGTCGCGGCGGCGGCTGCCGCGGCCGATACGTACGCGCTCGGCGAAGCGCACGCCCTGTACGAGCAGGCCCTCGCCCTGTGGGACCAGGTACCCGATGCGGCCGAGGCGGCCGGCTGCGATCGTGCTCAGCTGCTGGAGCGCTCCGCCGACGCCGCCGTGCTGGTGGGGGCCAACAAGCGCGCCGTCGCGCTGGTCCGCTGCGCCCTCGACGAGCTCGACGCGACCGAGAATCCGGCGCGCGCGGCCCTCCTGCACTGGCGCTTGGCCCGCGTGCTGTGGACGAACGGCGATGGCGAGGCGTCGCTGGTCGCGCATCACGCGGCGGTCGCCCTGATGCCCGCCGAGCCGTCGGCCGAGCGCGCGCTGATCCTGGCCGGCGAGGGCCACGTGCTCATGCTCTCCGCTCGCTATCAGGAGTCGCGGGCGCGGTGCGAGGAAGCGATCGAGGTCGCCCGCGCCGCGGGCGCGCGCCGCGAGGAGGGCTACGCCCTCAACACGCTCGGCGCCGACCACTGCCGTCTCGGCGACTCGGAGACGGCGCTGGCCTGCCTCGAGGAGGCGCTCGTCATCGCCGAGGCCGTCGGCAGCATCGAGGACGTCTGGCGTGCCTACGCCAACCTCTCGAGCGCCTTGAGCGAAGCCGGCCAGGTGAAACGAGCCATCGCAGTCGGGCGCGACGGCATCGCCCGCGCCGAGGCCTTGGGCTACGACGAGGGCGCGGCCATCCAGCGCACCGTGTGCGCGGGGGCCCTGCGCGACGCCGGCCAATGGCAGGAGGCCGATCGGGTCGCAGCCCAGGCGTTGCAGGGCCTGGTCTCGAGCTTCACCGTCTGGTCGGTGCTGGAGGTGCGTGCGACGATCGCCGTGCGCCGCGGCGAGTTCGCCTCGGCCCACCTCCTGCTGGAGGAGGCCCGCGGCCTGTGGTCATCGCCCGATGCGGAGTTCCGTGCCGATTTCGACGCGCTGCTCATCGAGCTGGCGCTGGGCGAGGGCCGCCTCGACGAGCTGCGCAGGCTGGTCGACGAGGCCCTGGATGCGCTCGAAGGCAGCGAGGGGGAAGACCATCTCCAGCGGCTGGTGGCGCTGGCGCTTCACGCCGAAGCCGACGAAGCGTGCCGCACGGTCGGCCGCGGCGCACAGGCGCGGGCGCGGGTCGCGCTGGATCGCGCGGACCGCTTGATCGAACTGTCGCACGCCACGAGCGCGCAGATCACGCGCGACGGCGTGCCGATCACGCTGCGCAGCCAGCTGTATACGGGCATGTGCGAGGCCGAGATCGCACGCGGCCGGGGCCGGCACGACGCCGCGCTGTGGGCGGACGTCGTGCGGGGATGGGACCGGATCTCGCAGCCCTACGAGGTGGCGTACGCGCGCTGGCGCGAAGCCGAGGCCCACCTCGGCAGCGGCGACAAGCACGCGGCGACGTCAGCGCTGCGCGAGGCCTTCACGATCGCGTCCGCACTCGGGGCGGCGCCGCTGACCGCCGACATCGAGGCGCTGGCCCGGCGCGCGCGGGTGCGGCCTTCCTCCGCGGGCGGTCCGGAGGTCCAGGAAGCATCGTGCAGCGGCTTGAGCCCACGCGAGATCGAGGTGCTCTCGCTCGTGGCGGCAGGTCACACCAACCGCGAGATCGCGGCCCAGCTCTACATCAGCGACAAGACGGCCAGCGTCCACGTGTCGCACATCCTCACCAAGCTCGGCGTCGCCAACCGCGGCCAGGCCACGGCCGCCGCACACCGCCTGAACCTCGTCGCCGAGCCGCCGACGTAGTCCCTCGCAGCGAGCGTCAGGCGTCGCACACGCCGAGATAGGGCGGTCGACATCGCAGAAGTAGGCATGTGCCCGATGCGACGGTCGGGGCCTTACCGGCACAGTTGTCTCGACAAGCCGGTGCAGCCAAGCCCGGAAGAACACCACCAAGGAGACACGATCATGACCGCCCCCATCCTCACCGCAAGCCACCTCGTCGCCGCCGCGATCGACGCCTTCTCTCAGGCGCTCGTCCTTCTCATCGGCTGAGTCGTCCAGCCGCCCTCTCAGCCGGTGCGCGACGGCCACAGCAGGCCGTCGCGCCCGCGCTGTTTTCCACCCCGGCGCGGCGAAGCTCTACGCTCGCGCCCACGGGGATCGACTACGCATGAACGCGGAAGGCGGCAACCATGAGCACCTTTGTCTGGACCTCGTCGATCGGGCTTCGCCGCGGAGGACGCCGGCGCGTCGCTCGCGCTGCACTCGCACTGGTCGCGCTCGGCGCGTGCTCGGCCATGCTCGCGCCCGCAAGCGCTCCGGCGCTGCCCGCGACCGAGCCGGTCGTGACCTTCACGCTGCTGACGGAGCTCCCGACGCAGCTCGCGGTCGGAGAGACCCGGGAGATCCGCGTCCTCGTCGAGAGCAGCGAGCCGTTCCTCATGGCCATCGCGCTCTCGGATGCCTACTACCCCGGACGCGGCGTGCGCTTCGACGGCTCCGCCGCGAAGGCGCAGGCGACATCGGCCGAGCTCGCGCTCACGATCACCGGACGCCAGTCCACGAGCGACCTCGCGGCCGCCCAAGACTGGCCGGCCGACGAGGACTGGCCCGCCGGCGTCGCGCCGCTCGCCGTGCGCGTCGGGGCGCGCTTTCCGGGCGGGCGGATCGTCGGCGCGACGTATCTGTTCAGCGTGTCCGTCCCGTGAGCGGGCGGCCCGCCGAGCGCTGACGCGATGGCGACCACCCTCCCCGAGTCGACGTTCGTCGGGCGCGCCGAGGAGCTTCGGCGCGCCGGCGACGCGCTCGACGCCGTCGCGGCGGGAACGCCGCGTGCCCTGGCGGTAGCCGGCGAGCCCGGCATCGGCAAGTCACGCCTGCTCGCCGAGATCGGCGAGCTGGCCGCGCGCCGCGGCCAGCTCGTGCTGACGGGAAGGGCCGCCGAGTTCGAGCGCGATCTTCCCTTCGGCCTGTTCGTCGATGCGCTGGACGAGCACCTGCGCATGCTCGATCCCGACAAGTTCCGGCGCCTCGGATCGGAGCTGCAAGCTGAGCTCGCCCAGCTGTTTCCGTCGCTGGCCGGCCTCGCCGGCGCCGGGGGCGGCCCGCTGCTGCACGACGAGCGCTACCGCGCCCATCGCGCGGTGCGCGACCTGCTCGAGCGGCTGGCGGCGGCGCAGCCGCTGGTGCTGATCTTCGACGACCTGCACTGGGCCGACCACGCTTCGGTGGAGCTCCTGTCCGCGCTGCTGCGCCGCCCGCCCAGCGCTGCCGTGCTGCTGGCCGGCTCGCTACGCCCGCGCCAGGCGGATCCGCTGCTCGCAAGCGTGATCGACCACGCGGTACGCGAGGGCCTCTTGCTTCGCCTCGACCTGGGCGCGCTCACCTATCAGGACGCGAGGACCGTGCTGTCGTCCACGGTCGCCTCCAGCCTGCTGGACTCGGTCTACGAGCACGCCGGCGGCAACCCGTTCTACCTCGAGGAGCTCGCGCGCGCGATGAGCGCCACCGCCGCCGCCGCGCCGGCGCTCCAGCGCGACGCCGGCCCGCTGGACGAAGCCGGCCTGCCCCCGGCCGTCACGGCCGCCCTCGCGCAGGAGCTGGCCATCCCGTCCGACGACGCGCGCCGGCTGCTGCAAGGAGCCGCCGTCGCCGGCGACCCGTTCGACCCGGAGCTCTCGGCGGCCGCCGCGGAGATGAGCGAGCACGCCGCGATCGCCGCGCTCGACGAGCTCGTGCGGCGTGACCTCGTGCGCCCGACGGACGTCCCGCGGCACTTCCGCTTCCGCCATCCGCTGCTGCGGCGAGCCGTGTACGACGCAGCACCGGTCGGCTGGCGCCTCGTCGCCCATGAGCGCACCGCGCAGGCATTGGCCGGGCGCGGCGCCGCGGCGACCGCCCGCGCGCACCACGTCGAGCAGTCCGCGCGCATCGGAGACCTCGAGGCCGTCACGCTGCTCAGCCAGGCGGGGATGGCGTCGGCGCAGCGGGCGCCCGCGTCCGCGGCCCGCTGGTTCTCGGCCGCGCTGCGGCTGATGCCCGACGAGGGCGTCCCGCCGGAGCAGCGCATCGGCTTGCTCGTCGCGCTCGCCGAGTCGCTGGTGGCGGTCGGGCGCTTGGAGGACGGCCGCGCGGTCATCTTGCAGCTGCTCGAGCTGCTGCCCGCCGAGGCCGCCGCGCTGCGCGTGACGCTGGTCGGCGCGTGCGCCACGGTGGAGCATCTGCTCGGCCGCCATCGCGAAGCGCACGATCGCCTGCGATCGGAGCTTGCCGGCATCCCCGATCACGGCTCTCGCCCGGCCGTCGAGCTCATGGCGGAGCTCGCGGTCAACAGGTACTACGACGCCGACTACGAGCAGATGCGAGCGCAAGCCACGGCGGCTCTCGCCGGTGCCGGCGAGCTGGGCGATCGGCCGCTCGTCGCGGCCGCGACGGCCATCCTGTCAACGGCGTGCGCGTTCGCCGGCGACACGGCCGACGGGCTGGCGTACGCCGACCAGGCCGTGGAGCTCGTCGACGCCATGCCGGATACGGAGCTCGCCGCGCGCCTGGACTCGATCTCGTACCTCGCCTGGGCCGAGATGACCCTCGAGCGCTTCTCCGACTGCATCACCCACACGGAGCGCGCGATCGCGGTGACGCGGGCGTGCGGCAGGGGCCAGTTCCTGCCGCAGCTCTTGCAGGCCCGCGCGCAGGCGATGGTTCTGGGCGGGCGCCTCGTGGAGGCCGTCGACGTCGCGGAGCGCGGCGTCGAGGCGGCGCGGCTGACCGCGAACGCCCACTCGCTCGTATGGGCGCTGCTCAGCCACGCTCTTGCGTTGATGAGCCGCGACGCCGCGAGCGCGCTGCGGGTCGCCCGCGAGAGCGTCGAGCTCACCCGCGGCCAGGAGCCCAGCGTGATCTTCACGATGGCCGCGGCGGTGCACGGGGTCGCACTTGGCGAGACCGGCGACCACGCGCGCTGCGTCGCTGCGTTGCTCGAAGCGGGCGGCGGGCCGGACCTCGCGTCGCTGCCGCTGAACTGGCGGGCGCAGTTCCTCGACGCGCTCGCTCGGGCGGAGCTCGCGCTCGGTCACCCGCGCGAAGCGCAAGACGCCGCGCGCCATGCCGAGGTCGCGGCGGAGGGGCTGCGCATGCCAACGCAGACAGGCTGGGCGCAACGGGCGCGGGCCGCGGTCTTGCTCGCGGACGGCAACGCGCTCGATGCCGCCGAGCTCGCACGCACGTCGGCGATCTGCGCGGCCAGCGTCGGCGCGCGCGTCGAGGAGGCGCGTTCGCACGCGATCGCCGGGCGCGCGCTGCTCGCCGCCGGTGACCGCGACGCCGCGATCGCGGAGTCCAGCGCAGCCGCGGCGCTGTTCGAGTCCTGCGGCGCGACGCGCCTTCACGAGGAGGTCGAGCGCGAGCTGCGCCGGCTGGGCCGCCCCTACCGGCGGCGCACGCACCAGGGCGCCCGCGGCGGCGCCGGCGCGCTGACCGCGCGCGAGCTCGAGATCGCCGAGCTCGTCGGCGCGCGCAGGACCAACCGCGAGATCGCCGGCGAGCTGTTTCTCAGCGAGAAGACCGTCGAGGCGCACCTGCGCAACATCTTCGGCAAGCTCGGCGTCTCCTCGCGGCGCGCGATCGCCGACGCCCTGCCCTGATCCTCGTTTCGCGAGCGGGCGTGGCGAGTCGCGACCCCTGAGCGCGTCGGGGCCAGATCGAGGGTTCAGATAAGGGGGTCCCCCCGATGCCCGCGGGGGGACCTTGGAGCAGGCTCGTCTCCATCGAGCCGGGACACACGAAGCCCGGCGAAAACCCCAGGAGACCCCAATGCAGACCATCCGCACCCGCATCGCCCGCCTGAGCGCGGCGTCCGCCGTGATCGTGAGCCTGGGTGCGCTCGGCGCCGGCGCGCTGCTTGCGCCGCAGGCAAACGCCGCAGCGGTGGAGTCCGGATCGCTGACGATGACCAGCGACCAGGGCGACTACGTCGGAGGCGGCCAGCAGTACGGCTACGACACGAGCGCAGGGGACACCTTCGGCGTCTCGAGCTCGAGGCAGTCCGTGTCCGTCAACGTGCAAGCTGCCAACGGCGGTTGGTGGCTCCTAGACTTCGCCGCCCCGCAGGGGCAGACGCTCGCCGCCGGGACCTATGACGGGGCCACGCGCAGCCCGATGCAGGACCCGTCCGTACCGGGCCTCAGCGTCTTCGGCAACGGCGCCGGCTGCAACACGCTGACGGGCAGCTTCACCGTTACGCAGATCGCATTCGGATCCGCCGGCGAGCTGCAGAGCTTCGACGCGGACTTCGAGCAGCATTGCGAAGGTGCGGACGCCGCGCTGCGCGGACACGTGCACGTCGTCGCCACGCCCCCGGCGCCGCCGCTGTCGATCGCGATCGGGCTCGACGCGAAGGGTGTCGCCGACCGCGTGAGCGGCAGCGCGACGGTCAGCGGAACCGTGACCTGCAGCGCACCGACGATGGTGTGGCTGTCGGGCACGCTGACGCAGCGCACGAACGCCTTCGCCAAGGCGAGCGGGCGCTTCGATCGCCAGGTCGCGTGCTCCGGCACGACCCGCTGGCAGGCCACGGTCGATTCCGACACGCCGTTCAAGCCGGGCTCCGCGCAGCTGAAGGCCGACGCCTTCGCCTACGACCCCGGCGACTGGCACATGGTCGCCGACACGCAGACCAAGACCATGAAGCTCGAGCGCTGAGCCACGGACGAGACCATCGGGCCCCTCCACTCGTTGGAGGGGCCCAACCCATTCCCCTTAGGAGACCTTCACCATGACGACCAGCAACCCGCAACACCGTCGCGAACCCGCGACGATCCGCACATCACTGATCGCTGCAGCCGTTACCTGCGCAGCGCTCGCGTCCGCAGCCGCGGCCCAAGCCGCGCCTGTCACGCTCGCCATCGAGCCGGTGCCCACGCGCGTCGCCGCGTGGGAGTCCACCGTCATGTGGTCGACGCTGGATCCAGCTACCGGCCGCTATCAGCTCCTGAAGTCCGTCGGCGGCGGCGCGCCCGTTCGCGTCGACGTGGCGCAGCGTCCCGGCCGGCCCTTCGACGTCGATCTCGGCACGAGCAGCTCCGGTGCGACGTTCGCCGTCTACACGCGCGGCGGTGACATCTACCGCCTGGACGTCGCGAGCGGCACGGAGTCGAAGGTCCGCAAGCTCAGCTCACCCGGGCGTGCCGAGCGCAGCCCGACGATCCAAGGCGGGCGGATCGCGTTCATCCGCCGCAGCGGGCGCGCCGACGAGCTGCGCATCGGCAGCGCGACGACGGGCAGCCGCGTGCTCGTTCGCAGCGGCTCGATCCTCCATTCCGAGCTCGGCGACAGGCACGTCGCGTACGGCACCTCGGCAGCGACCCCCGAGACCGCGGGCGGCGAGGCACAGGTACACGTCCGCAACCTCTCCACCGGTCGCGACAAGGTCGTCTACCGCGCGCGGTCGGGCGGCGCGAACATCGCCAGCGTGACGCGCGCGAGCTACGTCGCCGAGCCGGAGGGCTTTCTCTGGGCCCGCACGAACATGGGATCGCAGACCGGGAGCCGGCTCGTGCGCTACACGCTGCGCGACTCCAAGCTCGCCTACGACCAAGGCTCGCCGCACCACATCTCGACGGCCTGGGCGGGCGCGCAGCTCGGCGCGGTGACCACGTCCGTCGAGGGCGGCAGCGAGAGCGCGGACAGCACGGGCCCCGCCGCGTGCGACAGCAGCGGCGTCCGCTACTGCGCCGTCGTCCTCACCGGCCCGCTGGCCTTCGCGCTGAAGCCGTAGCCGGGCCGGCCCGTCCTCGCGCCGCCGGCCCCGGCGTGGCTGGCGGCGCGAAGCGCCGTGCCGGGGTCTGGCGAATAACGGCGGCCTGACCGCCGTTATTCGCCACACCCCCGCGCGTGGGTCGTCCCTGGCCGCGTTACGCAGCGCGCGGCGCGTGCCGTCACCGCCGATCGAAGATCGCGACGGCGTGGCTACGGCGCGCCGCCACGTACACGCTCTTGCCGTCCGGGCTCAGGCTGAGCCACTCCGGCTGTCGCAGCGCCTTGCCGTCGGCGCAGGTACCGCGCAAGCCGGTCTCCGCGACGCATCCCGCGCGCCCGCGCTTCTGGCGCAGCGTCCCGTTCGCGGCGTTCCGGTCGAAGATCGAGATCGCGTCGAATCCCCCCACGTACACGCTGAGCCCGTCCGCGGAGACCGCGACATGCTGCGCCTTGTCGAGCGCTTTGCCGTTCGTGCAGCGCCCGCCGGAACCGGTGTCGGAGACGCATCCGGCGAGGCCGCGCTTCTGCGCCACCGCGCCTGTGGCCGGATCGCGGTCGAAGACCGCGACGACGTGGCTGGAGAGGAACGTGAGGTACAGCGACTTGCCGTCGGGGCTGACCAACGCGGACGGGTGGCCCGACAGGGCCTTGCCGTTCGCGCAGCGTCCGCGCGACCCGCTGTCCGTCACGCAGCCCGGCCGGCCGGGCTTGCGGACCAGCGCGCCGCTGGGTGCGCGATCGAAGACGGTTACGCCGTCCACCGAAGCGACGTAGACGTTGCGCCCTTCGGGGCTGGCCGCGACGGCGAGGGCGTCGGCGAACCCTCCCGGCGTACAGCGCCCCCCGCTGCCGCCGGCGGACACACATCACGACCCTCCGCCGCGAGGGCGCCCCGCCACCCTCCGCGGCCAGCGGCGCGCGGCCCTCAGGCCTCGACGCCGCGCCTGCGTCCGGCGAGCGCGGGCGAGGCGGCGGTCACGACGGCGGCGAGCGTCCCCATCGCGACAACGGTCTCGAAGAGGACCTTGCTGACCCCGCGCGTCTGTCCGGAAGAGGACCCGATGATGCTCTGCGCGAGCAGCCCGCCGATCAGGCCGCCGGCGAACCCCGCGAGGAGCAAGATCGAGCGCCGGCTCGAGACGACCCGCGAGACCGCGAGGGCCACCAGCGCGCCCGGCACGGCGGCCGCGATGCCGCGCAGGAGCGCTTCGCTCGTCACGATGTCCTGATCCTTGAGCGCCATGTACGCCGCGCCTCCGATCGCTCCTCCGATCGCGCCGGCAGCCAGCCCCGCCGCCGCGTGGCCGGCGAGCCCTGCGCGGTCGCGCCGCAGCGCAAGCACGACGGCCGCGAGCACGAGCGCGCCGACGAACGCCCCCATCACGGCGCGCTCGGCGGCGAAGTAGACGATCCGGTCGGCCTCGGGGGCGCCGAGCCGGCGGCGGTCGGCCAAGCCGGAGTGAAAGAGCGACGCGACGAGGACCCCGAGACCGCCGGCGACCACCATCGCCGCGGCCGCGACGAGCCGCTGCGTGCTGGTCAGCGTGCCGGCGTCGACCGGCTCCGGGCGCGTCGCCGGCCGCTTGCGGCCCGGCGGCGCCGGGTCGGGGGCCGGGTCCGGAGCGGGCGCGGGTCCCGGCGCGGGCCCGGGACGCGGGGCCGGCGCGTTGACCGCGGTCGTGCCCTCGAGCATCTCGCTGAGCTGCGCGATGAGCTGGCCCATGTCGTGGTTCCAGCGCGAGTCCGACAGCTCGATGGCCTGGCGGCGCGCGAGCGGCTGCAGCTCGGCGGGAAGCTCGTGCGCGGCGGGCATCCGCGCGCGCTGGACGAGCACCGGGATGACCTCGACGTCCCGGCGTGCGAGCGCCCGCTCGATCTCGCGGCGCAGCAGGTCGTCGGACTGGGCGAGGCGCAGCTTGCCGTCCGCGCCCTTGAGCTTCGCCCACTCCGGGCCGATGACGACGACCACGACGTGGCAGGCGTCGAGCACCTGCTCGATGTGCTGCTCGTAGTCGACGCCCGCCGGGATCTTGATGTCGCGGAAGACGCGGTCGGAGCCGAAGCGGTCGGCGAGGTCGTCCTCCATGCGACCGGCCCAGCCACCCGCGTCGTCGCGGCGGTAGCTGATGAAGACGGACGGCTTCCTGGTCGTCGTCGTGTGCATGGAGGTCCCCACTCAGATGGTGAGCGCCGTGGCGCCCCGCAATTGTGACACCCCACACAGACGCGCTCAGCGCGTGCGGCGTAGCCGGGCGCCCACGGCGTCGCTGATCTGGCGCGCCTCCGGGACGCGCAGCGCGAGCACCGCGATCGCGTACGCGACGAGCCCCGCCGTCAGCGCGACCCCGACCGACACGATCTGCCCCGGCAGCGAGCGCCCGCAGAGGTCGTCGAGCACGACGTACAGGCCGTAGGCGACGCCGGCCAGCAGCGCCGAGGCGAGGATGATCCGCACCACGCCGTCGACCGTCGCGCGCCCTTCGAGCTGGCCGCCCAGCTCGCGGCGCAGGTACCACGCCTGGCCGAACGTCATCGCGGCGCTGGCGACGGCCGTGCCGAAGACGATGCCGCCGACGCCGAAGGGCTTGTAGAGCGCGATGGCGACCGCGGCGTTGACGAGCAGCGTCGCCCCGCCGAGCGCGGTCGGCAGCCACGGGCGCTGCAGCGAGAAGAACGTGCGCGTCAGCAGGAGGTTCGCGCCCGCGAACGGCAGGCTGAACGAGAACCAGAACAGGGCCTCGGCGACGAGGTCCGTCGAGTCGGCGTCGAACTCGCCGCGCTCGTAGACCAGGCGCGTGATCGGCTCGGAGAGCACGAGCGTGCACGCCGCGGCGGGGATGAGCAGCAGGAAGATCTGGCGCGTGCCGGTGCCCGTCAGCGCTCGCAGGCCGTCGTAGTCGCGGCGCGTGGCGAGGCGGCTCAGCGCGGGGAACAGCACCGTCGCGACGGCGACGGAGAACATCCCCTGCGGCAGCATGTAGATCCGGAAGGCCGCGTCGATCGCGCGCGGCGCGGCGTCGGACACCGCCGCTCCCAGCGCCGAGTTGATGAGCATGTTGAAGTTGATGAGGCCGAGGCTCAGCGTCACAGGCAGCATGAGCCCGAGCACCTGCTTGACGCGCGGGTCGCGGAAGTCGATCTTGCGCTCGAACTGGAAGTCCAGCTTGCGCAGGACCGGCACGGTCATCGCGAGCTGCACGAACGTCGCGGCGAGCACGGCGATCGCGTAGGCGTAGAGCTGCTCGGGGCCGTCGAAGCGCGGCCGCAGCACGACGAGCAGGCCGATGATCACGAAGTTCCACACGAGCGGCGCGAGCGCCGGGATCGTGAAGTGGTCGTAGGCGTTGAGGATCCCGACGAGCAGCCCGTTGAGGCCGAGCAGCAGCACGATCGGGAACAGCACCTGCGACAGGCCCACGGCGAGCTGGTCGAGCTCGGCGTCGAACACGTCGCCCGGCGTGAGCGCAGGCATGAGGTACGGCGCGACGAGGACGAAGAACACGCTGACCGTCGTCAGCGCGGCCACGATCAGGACGACGAACGTCGACGCGAGCTGGAACGCCTCCTTGCGGCGTCCCTTCTCGAGCAGCTCCGTGAACACCGGGACGAACGCCGCGCTGAGCGCCGCGTCGGCGAAGAGGTTGCGCACGAGGTTCGGCACCTGAAAGGCGAGCGTGAACGCCGAGAACGGACCGCTGGTGCCGAAGTAGCTGGACGCGACGATCTCGCGGATGAGGCCCGCGATGCGCGACAGGCCCGTCAGGATCGAGAAGATCGCCGTGTTGCGAGCGATGCGGCCTGGCTTCGCAGTGGTCGGGCTCGTGTCGGCCGCCATCGGTGCGCTACTCTAATCGGGCCGCGGCTCAAGGCCGCGGCGCTTTCACGCTATGGCCAACATTCACTCACAGAAGAAGCGGATCCTGCGCTCCGAGCGCGAGCGCCTCGAGAACCGCCACTACACGTCGGCGATCCGGACGTACTTCCGCCGCCTCGAGGCCGCTGTCGCCGCCAAGGACGACAAGCTCGCCGATGCCGAGCACCTGACGCTTGTCAGCACGATCGACAAGGCCGTCAAGCGCGGCGCGCTGCACAAGAACACCGGCGCCCGCAAGAAGTCCCGCGCCTCCCGCGTTCGCCGCGGCGCCTCCGAGTAATCACCCTCCTTCGAGGGTCTCCGCCGTCACCATCCAGGTGGCTTCGAGCTGCTCGCGCTCGGCTTCGCGCGCCGCGAGCTCCGCCTGAAGCTCACGCAGGCGCACATGGTCGGTGGCACTTGCCGCCATCTCGTCCTGTAGCGCCGCTTCGCGCTCGGTGAGCTTGTCGATCGCACGCTCGAGCCGGGCGACTTCCTTGCGCACGGCCCGCAGGTCCCCTCCGGTGGGGGCAGACTTCGCAGCGACCACCGGGGTCGGCGCCGGCACCGCGCGGCGCTGCTCGAGGTACTGCTCGATCCCGCGCGGGAGGTGGCGCAGCTCGCCCTCGGGGGTCAGCGCGTAAACGTTGTCGCAGACGCGCTCGACGAAGTAGCGGTCGTGGCTGACGACGACGAGCGTGCCGGGCCACGCGTCGAGCAGGTCCTCGAGCGCGGTGAGGGTGTCGATGTCGAGGTCGTTCGTCGGCTCGTCGAGCAGCAGGACGTTCGGCTCGGCCATGAGCAGGCGCATGAGCTGCAGCCTGCGGCGCTCGCCGCCGCTGAGGTCGCGCACGAGCGTGCGCGCCTTGTCGCCGCGAAAGCCGAAGCGGTCGCATAGCAGCGCCGCGGTGATCTGCAGCCCGCCCGCGAGCGTCGCGACGCTCTTCACCGACTCGAGCGACTCGAGCACGCGCTCGTGCCCGGGGATCTCCGCGGTGTCCTGCGAGAGGTGCGCGAGCCGCACCGTCGCGCCGCGCTCGACGATGCCCGACGACGCCTCGAGCTCGCCGGCCAGCAGCGCGAGCAGCGTCGTCTTGCCGGAGCCGTTGACGCCGACGAGCGCGACGCGATCGCCCGGCCCCAGGCGCCACGTGACGTCGTGCAGCACCTCTTTGGCGCCGAACGCCACGCTCGCGTCGATCGCCTCGAGCACCTTGGTGCCGAGCCGCGAGGTCGCGAAGCGCAGCAGCTCGGCGCTGTCGCGCGGCTCGGGCTCGGCGGCGATGAGCGCGTTGGCCGCCTCGATGCGGAACTTCGGCTTGGCCGTGCGGGCGGGCGGCCCGCGGCGCAGCCACGCGAGCTCCTTGCGCAGGAGCTGCTGGCGGCGGTCGTTGCGCGCGGCCTCCTGGCGGTCGCGCTCGGCGCGCGCGAGGACGTACGCCGCGTAGCCGCCCTCGTACTGGTGGATCGCCCCGTCCGCGACCTCCCACGTGCTCGTGCAGACGGCGTCGAGAAACCAGCGATCGTGCGTCACGACGAGCATCGCGCCGCGCCGCTTGGCCAGGTGCTCGGCGAGCCAGGCGACGCCCTCGACGTCGAGGTGGTTCGTCGGCTCGTCGAGCAGCAGCAGCTCGGGGTTGTCGAGCAGGAGCTTCGCAAGGTCGATGCGGCGCCGCTCGCCGCCCGACAGCGGCCTGATCGGCGTGTCCATGCCGGCGGGGAAGCGGCGCAGGTCGACGCCGCCGAGCAGTCCGTCGAGCACGGACCTGAACGTCGCGTCCCCCGCCCATTCGTGATCGGCGCGCCCCCCGACGAGCGCCTCGCGGATCGTGTGCGCGTCGTCGAGCTCGTCGCGCTGGCCGAGCAGCGCGAGGTGCAGGTCTCCCCCACGGGTGATCGCGCCCGCGTCGGGCGTCTCCGCGCCGGAGATCAGGCGCAGCAGCGTCGACTTGCCGTCGCCGTTGCGCCCGACGACCCCGATCCGATCGCCTGCCGCGACCCCGAGCGTCACGTCGCGCAGGACCGAGCGGCTGCCATAGCCCTTGGAGACGTCCTTGAGGTTGACGAGGTTGCGCGGCGCGGCCATGCCCGCATACTCGCGGTCATCGAGCGCGGGTGCCGCCCGGTCGGCGTGCGCTACCGCGCGGCTGGCGCCACGACGTCCGCCTCGCGCTGCGCGCGATGCACCGCCTCGACGACCTCGTGCGGCCGCGCGACGCCGGCGAACTGGAAGTCGTAGTCGTCGCCGGCCGCGGTGTCGAAGTTCACGTTGCCGATGAAGAGGAAGCGCTGGATGACCGACTGGTGCGTGTTGACGTTCTGCACGCGGACGATCGTCGTCTGCTGCTCGGCGCGCGCGACGATCCCGCGGCGGATGTGCAGCCGGTTGTTCGTGATCGTGTAGGTCGTGAACAGCCGCTTGATGTAGCCGGCGACGAGCACGACGACGAGCAGCGCGACGACGACGGCGGTCGTCAGGCCGGTGTCGACCTCGCCGCCGGCGACCCTCGTCGCGCCCGCGGCGATCGCGCCGGCGAGGGCGACGACGAGCAACCCCTTGACGTAGAAGTCGAGGATCGAGCGCCACGACGGGTGGCCCTCGAAGATCACGTGCTCCCCCGGTTCGAGGTCCATGGTCGCGAGACTACGCGAACCGCGCCGGTCCGGCAGGTGGATATTCGGCTACCCCGCGGCTTCGGCGGAGCGCAGGCCGCCGCGCGCCCAGTACGCGCAGAGGCCGAACATCACCGCGAGGCACGCCGCGCTGATCGCGACCTTCGTCGGCTCGCCTGCGATGAAGCCGCGGGCCGCTTCGAGCATCGCCGTCACGGGGTTGTAGCTCGCGACGGTGTGCACCCAGCCGGCGATGAGCCCGAGGGGCACGTAGACGGGCGCGAGGAAGATGAGGATGAAGATCGGCATCTGCATGACCGGGCCGGCCTGCATCGTGCGCAGGCGCATCGCGATCCCGCAGGCCCACAGCGTCGACACGGCGCTCACGGTGAGCGACAGCACGATCAGCGCGAGCAGGTCGGCGAACGACCCGAGGATCTCGATCCCGCCGACGAGCGCCGCGAGGAAGACGACGACCAGCACGACGGCCGCGCGCACCATCGCGGCGATCATGTAGCCGATGACGATCCCGCCGCGGTTCGGGGCCGCGAGCATGAGCCGGCGGGCGAAGCCGAACTCGAAGTCGGCGGCGATCGCGAAGCCGGTGAAGACGCCCCCGAACGCGGCCGCCTGGACGCAGATGAAGCCGAACTGAAAAGCCGTGTAGCCGCCCGGGTAGTCGAAGTCCGGCGCGTTCTGGACGCCGGACAGGCCGCCCGCGAACGCGACGAAGAAGAACAGCGGGAAGAGGATGCTCGGCAGCAGGATCGCCGGGTTCGTGAAGGCGTTGTGGATGCTGCGCCAGGCGACGGCGAGCGCGACCGAGCGGGTGCGGGCGAAGGAGCTCACGTGCGCGTCAGCCTCGTCCGCATGGCGCGCGAGCTGAGCGCGAGGAAGAGCGCGATCACCGCGGCGGAGATGGCGAAGGCCGGCCAGAGCTCGCCCGCGTCCCAGCCCGTGATCACGAGGCTGCGGACCCCGTCGACCATGTACGAGACGGGGTTGTACGTCGCGATCGTGCGGAACCACTCCTGCTCGATGAGGTCGAGCGGGAAGAACGCCGTGCTCAAGAACAGCAGCACGAAGAACAGCGGGAAGAAGCCCTGCACGGCTTGGCCGGAGCCGGCGCGCAGCGCGACGAAGGTCCCGAAGCACGCGAACGCCATGCAGATCGTGATCGCGAGGACGATCAGGACGAGCGCCCCGCCGATGCCCGCTTCGACGCCGGCGCCGAACGCCAGGCCGGTGAGCAGGTAGATGAACGCGCTGACGATGCCGGTGAACAGCGCGCCGCCGAGCTGGCCGACGAGCAGCGCCGCGCCCGACATCGGCGTCAGCGCGAGGCGGTCGAGGAAGCCGTTCTCGATGTCGCGCGCGAGGTCCTGGCCGCCGTTGAGCGCGGCGAACAGCGCGCCCTGCATGAACGGGACGGCGAGCGCGAAGTCGAGGTAGCTCGCCGTCGGGAAGCCGGGCAGCTCGGTCGCGGCGTCGAGGCCGGACGTGTTGACCGCGAGCAGGACCAGCGGGAAGACGATCGGGAAGACGAGCTGCGCCGGCGAGCGCACGGCGTGCAGCACGGAGCGGCCGGCGAGCAGGCGGATCTGGCTGAGCGTGGCGCCGGCTCCCGGTGCACGCGGGACGCGGGGTGCGGCGGCCGCGGCAGCGCTCACGCGGCGGCCTTCTCGCGCGCGGGCTCCTCGGGCGCGGCGGCGGCGCCGTCGCCCGCGCCCTCGAGGCTGCGCCCGGTCTTCGCGAGGAAGACGTCGTCGAGCGTCGGCTCGTGCATCGCGAGGTGCGCGACCGCGACGTCCGCGGCGTCGAGCGCCCGCACGATGCCGGCGAGCTGGTCGGCGCCGGAGTTCAGCCGCACGGCGATCGAGCCGGCGGTGCGCTCGGCCACGGGCTCGCCGAACGGCGCGAGCGCCGCGCGCGCCGCGGCGCAGCTCCCCGCATCGCTCGGGGTGACCTCGATCGTCGGCTTGGAGACCTGCGCCTTGAGCGCCGCGGGCGTGCCCTCCGCGACGAGCGTGCCGCGGTCGATGATGCCGACGCGATCGGCGAGGACGTCGGCCTCCTCGAGGTACTGCGTCGTGAGGAAGACCGTCGTGCCCTCCTCCCTGGCGAGGCGGGCGACCTCGTCCCACATCGCGGTGCGCGACTGGACGTCGAGGCCGGTGGTGGGCTCGTCGAGGAAGAGGATGCGCGGGTGGTGCAGGAGGGCGAGCGCGAGGTCGAGGCGGCGCTTCATCCCGCCGGAGTACGTCGAGGACTTGCGGTCGGCGGCGTCGATGAGGCCGACGCGCTCGAGCAGCTCGTCGCCGCGCTTGGTGCGCTCGGCGCGCGGGATGCCCTGGAGGCCGCCCTGCAGGCGCATGTGCTCGCGGCCGGTGAGCATCGGGTCCAGCGCGACGTCTTGCAGCGCGACGCCGA
This sequence comes from uncultured Actinomycetes bacterium, assembly GCA_963766525.1. GTDB lineage: Bacteria > Actinomycetota > Thermoleophilia > Solirubrobacterales > Solirubrobacteraceae > CADCVQ01. The sequence goes on along the minus strand of CAVYAX010000011.1, from coordinate 153,017 downwards.
TCGCGCGCCGCACGTGCGCTCCGTCGCTGGCGACGTCGTAGCCCGCGACGGTGGCGCTGCCGCTCGACGGCGGCAGCAGCGTCGTGAGGACCTTGACCGTCGTCGACTTGCCCGCGCCGTTGGGCCCGAGGAAGCCGTAGATCTCGCCGGACGCGACGTGCAGGTCGATGCCGTCGACGGCGCGCACGCCGCCCTTGAACTCGCGGACCAGGCCGGACACGTGGATGCTGCGGTCGTCGCTCATGGGGCCGCAAGATACGGCGATTGATTGAGGTTGTCAACCATTGCGCTAGTCGATTATCCTGTGCGTCATGGAGTCTGTCGTCAAGCCCCGCACGCCGATCGACGAGGCCTGGGCGCTCATGGGCCAGCTCTACTGGGACATGCGCCCGCGAATGATCCGCTTCGCCACCGAGTTCGGCCTGACGCCGCCGCAGCTCTTCGCCCTGAGGGCGCTCGATCCGGACGAGCCCGTGCCGATGCGCGTGCTCGCCGAGGCGCTGCACTGCGACAGCTCGAACGTCACCGGGCTCGTCGACGGGCTGGCGGCGCAGGGCCTCGTGGAGCGGCGCGAGGCCGAGCACGACCGCCGCGTGCGGATGCTCGTCGTCACCGACCGCGGCAAGGAGGTGCGCGGCCGCCTGCTCGAGGTCATCTCCGAGGTGCCGGGCCCGTTGCAGACGCTCGGCGAGGACGACCAGCGGCTCCTGCGCGACGTGCTGCGCCGCGCGCTCGGCTGAGGGGCGGGGTGCGGGGTAGGGCTCGCCTCATGGCGAACCTCGTGCTCGGGCCGATCCTGCGCTACGTCAGCGCGACCGACGCGACCGTCTGGCTCGAAGCCGACGCGGCGTGCGCCGTCGAGATCCTCGGTCATCGCAGCGAGACGTTCCAGGTCAACGGCCGCCACTTCGCGATCGTCGCGATCCGCGGCCTCGAGCCGGACACGGCGGTCGCGTACGACGTGCGGCTGGACGGCGTCGCGCGCTGGCCCGAAGACGACGCGACGGACGGCCCGCCGCCGCGGATCCGCACGCTGCCGGTCGAGGGGCCGATCGAGCTGGCGTTCGGGTCGTGCCGGGTGACGCGGCCGCATCGCGCGCCCTACACGCTGCACGTCGACGACCACGAGCTCGGCACGGGCATCGACGCGCTGTACGCGCTCGCCGTGCGCCTGCGCGACCAGGACATCGCGCGCTGGCCGCACCTGCTGCTGCTGCTCGGCGACCAGGTCTACGCCGACGAGGTCTCGCCCGAGACGGCCGAGTTCATCCGCTCGCGGCGCGACGTCAGCCAGCCGCCGGGCCTCGAGGTCTGCGGCTTTCCGGAGTACGTCGAGCTGTATCGCGAGGCGTGGAGCGAGCCGACGCTGCGCTGGCTGCTGTCGACCGTGCCGACGGCGATGATCTTCGACGACCACGACGTCCACGACGACTGGAACACGTCGGCGGCGTGGAAGGCGAAGATGCGCACCGAGCCGTGGTGGCCCGACCGCATCGCCGGCGCGCTTGAGACGTACTGGATCTACCAGCACCTGGGCAACTTCTCGCCCGACGAGCTCGACGCCGACCCGCTGCTGGCGCGCGTTCGCTCGGCGGAGGACGCGGGCGCGATCCTGCGCCAGTTCGCCCTCGATGCCGACTGCGACGGCGGTGGCGGGCTGTGGAGCTACACGCGCGACCTGGCCGGCGTCCGGCTCGTCGTGCTCGACGGTCGCGAGGGCCGGGTCCTCGAGGAGGGCCGGCGCGCGATGTTCGACGACGACGAGTGGCGCTGGCTCGAGGACCGCGCGACCGGCGACGTCGACCACCTGCTGCTCGCCAACACGCTGCCGGTCCTGCTCGCGCCTCCCTTTCACTGGCTCGAGGCGCTGAACGAGGCTGTGTGCGCGGGCGCTTGGGGGCGGCTCGCGGCGCGGCTCGGCGAGCGGGTGCGCCAAGGGCTCGACCTGGAGCACTGGGCGGCCTTTCAGACCTCCTTTCATCGCCTGCTCGGGCTCGCGCGCGAGGTCGGGGCGGGGCGGCGGGGCGCAGCGCCGGCGTCGATCATCTTCCTCGGTGGGGACGTCCACCAGGGCTACCTGCAGGAGGTCGCGTTCCGGTTTGGCGCCGGCGTGCGCAGCGCGGTCTACCAGGCGGTGTGCTCGCCGGTGCGCAACCCGCTGAGCCGGCGCGAGCGCGCGTTGCTGAAGCTCGGGCACCGGTCCGTGGTGCTCGGCCGCGCGTTTCGCCGGGTGGCGCGGGCGGCGGGCGTCGAGGATCCCGAGGTGGGCTGGCGGCTCGTCCAGCAGCCGAGCTTCGACAACCAGCTCGCGACGCTGCGCTTCGACGGTCGCGAGGCGCACCTGCGCATCGAGCACACGACGCCGGGCGACGGCTCGGACCCGTCCTTCACGACTTCGCTGGATCGCCGGCTCGCCTGAGGATCCCGCGGCGGAGCCTCCCGCGGCGGGGCGGAGCGCCCGCGGCGCGGATCCTCGGCCGCGCGCCCTACGCCGCGATCGCGGCGATCGCTCGGAGCGCCTCCGTGCTGTCGGAGAGCTCGCTGCCGCCGTGGGAGGCGAGCTCGAGGTCGGCGAGCGTCTCGAGCGCGCGGCTGAGGCGGTACGCGTCGGAGCGGCGCGCCTCGGCGATCCGCCGGTCGGCGGCCCACGGGCTCATCTTCAGGCTCTGCTTGATCTGCGGCGGGGCCTCCCCCGCTTCGAGGCGCTGCGCGATCGCGAGGACGTCGCGGACGCGCCGGGCGAGCAGGCCGACGAGCCGTCCGACGGACTCCCCTTGCGCCGTCAGCGTGAGGAAGGCCTGCGTCGCGGCTCGTTCGTCGCCCGCGACGAGCGCGTCGACGAGCCCCCACACCTGGCGCTCGGAGGAGTGCGCGGCGCTGCCCTCGACAACGTCGCGGCCGATCCGCGCGTCCGGCCCGAGCTCGAGCGCGAGCTTCTCGAGCTCGCGTAGCAGCCGCTGCTGGCGCTCCCCCACAAGCGCGACGAGCGCCTGCGCGCCGTCGCGGTCGAGCGCGATCCCGAGCTTGCCGGCCTCGGCCTGCAGCCAGCGCGGCAGGTCCTTGGCCTTCAGCACCCGCTCGGTCGCGACGACGCCGCCGGCCTTCTCCACGGCGCTCGCGAGCGCCGGTGAGACCTTGAAGCGGCCCTCGTCGCGGCCGAAGAACGCGACCGTCGTGTCGGGCGCGATCGCCTTCAGCGCCGGGACGAGATGCGCCTTGACGTCGGCCTCCTTCCAGCGCTCGGCGCCGTCGACGATGACGAAGCGCCGGCCGATCGCGAACGTCATCGCGTCCAGCGCCCGCGCGAGCGCCTCGGGCGTCGCGGCGTCGCCCTCGAAGGCCTCGACGCCGTTGCAGCCCGACTCGCTCTCGGCGAGCGCGCGCAGCGCGGCGCGGCGCTCGCCGATGCGGCCGTGATCGTCGCCGTGGATGAGGTAGGCGGGCTTGAAGGTGGCCACGGCGGTCGAGTCTACGGCGGCCGCAGGACCATCATCCGGCCAGCCTTCACGCGCAGCCGGACCGTGCCGTCGCGGTCCGTGCGGCGCACGATCGGGACGGCTTGCTCGAGCGCCGCGACCGTGGCCGGCGTCGGGTGGCCGTACAGGTTGTTGCGGCCCACCTCCATGACCGCGACCTGCGGCGTGAGTCGGCGCAGGAGGTCGGGCAGGCCGGGATCGTCGCTACCGTGGTGGGCGACCTTGAGCGCGTCGACCCGCGGCAGGTCGAGGCCGGCCGTGACGTTCGACTCCGCGTCGGCGGTGAGCAGGAGGTCGAAGTCGCCGTCGCGCAGGTGGATGACGGTCGCGCGGTCGTTGGGCTCGGCGCCCGGCGCGGCTGGGGGATCGCGGTGCGGCCACAGCACGCGCAGCTCGAGTGGGCCGATCCGGAGGACCTGGCCGGCGTCGGAGGGCGTGCAGGGGATGCGGCGCCGCTTCGCGAGGCGGCCGACCGGCACGCCGGCGCGGGCGCCGAACGGTCCGTCCGCAGGGGGTGTGTCGTTCTGCACCCCTATGGGACCTGTAGAACGACACACCCCTCCCTCCTCGCCGTCCAAGACCATCGCGACGGGCAGCTCGTCGAGCACCTCGGCGGCCGCGCCGTCGTGGTCGAGGGCGGCGTGCGTCGCGACGAGGAGGTCGAGGCGGCGCACGCCGGCCTCGCGCAGCCGCTCGAGGATCGGCCCGTCGCGCGGGCCGGTGTCCACGAGGACGGTGGCGCGACCGTGCTGGATGAGCGTCGCGTCGCCCTGGCCGATGTCGAGGAAGGAGATCGTGAGGTCGTGCGGCGGCTGTGGCGGGCGCGCGGCGAGCGCCGCGCCGGCGGTTGCGCCGGCAGCGAGCACGACGGCGCACGCCCAGCGCCGCGCCGGCTTCGTTGCCGCGGCCGGCCTTGCCGCGCGGCGCCGCGCGAGACGGCGCCATGCGAACGCGGCTGCGCCCGCGGCGAGGTAGATCGCGAGGACGCCGGCGGGGCCGGGCGATCCGACCTGAAGCTCCGCGAGCGGCAGCTCCGCCGCACTCTCGGCGAGCCACGTGAGGTAGGCCAGCGGGAGCGCGGCCAGCTCGCCGACGGGCGCGGCCAGCCCGGGCGCGAACTGGCCGAGCGCACCGGCGATCGTCCCGAGCCACATGACGGGCGCGACCGCCGGCGCCGCGAGAACGTTCACCGGCAGCGACACGAGCGACAACCGCTCGAAGTGCAGCGCGATGAGCGGCGCGGTGCCGAGGGTCGCCGCGATCGTGACGGCCAGCGCCTCGGCGAGCCCGCGCGGCACGCGGCCGCGACGCAATCGCGCGGCGAGCGCGGGGACGAGCGCGAGCATCGCGAGCACGGCCACGAAGCTCAGCTGCCAGCCGGGGTCCTCCGCCGCGCGCGGGTTGGCGCCGAGCGTGACCGCGGCGGCGAGCAGGAGGGCGTACCAGCGCGAGGCGGGCCTCCCCGCGAGCGCGGCGACGAGCCCGGCCACGCCCATGACCGCCGCGCGCTGGATCGATGGCCCGCCTCCCGCCAGCGGGACGTACGCCGCGACGATCGCGATCGCGACCCAGAGGCGGGCGCTCAAGCCGAGCCCGGCGACGGTGGCGATCGCCAGCACGAGCGTCGCCAGCAGCAGGACGTTGGCGCCGCTCGCCGCGACGAGATGCGCCAGGCCGGTCGTGCGGAAGTCCTCGCGAACGTCCTCGGTGAGCGCGCCGTCCTGGCCGAGCACCATCCCGCGGGCAAGCCCGCCCTGCGGCGCAGGGAGGTTGCTCGTCAGCGCCCGCTCGGTGCGAGCGCGGACGCCGTCGAGCGCGCCGAGCAGCCCGCCCCGGCGGCGGCCGGTCGCACGGATGCTCTGCGCGCGAAGCAGCGCGTGGGCGTTGCGGCGGCGCTCATGGGCGTCGAAGGGCCCGAGCGCGGCGAGTCGCCCGCGAATCGCGAGCTCGACGCCGGGCTCGGCGCGCGGCCAGCGCACGTGCGTGGCCGCACGCACGACGACGCGCTCGCCACGACCGGGGCCCGAGACGAGCCGGACAGCCGCGACGCGGGTGCCGAAGGCGCGCTCGCGCGGGTGTTCGAGCAGGGTCGCGCGGACGTCGGCTTGCCGGCCGAGCAGCGGCGTCAGCGCGGTGCGGTCGAGGGCCGCGAGCCGCGCGTCGGCGAGCGCCGCGCCGGCGAGCAGCGCAGCGACGGCGCCAAGCGCCAGCATCGCGCGGCGCGCGAGCGCCGCCAGGCCAAGCGCCGCGGCGCCAAGCGCCAGCGGCCAGCGCGGCCCCAGCAGCAGCCCCGCGACAACGGCAGCCAAGAGGACGTGCCGCGGGTAGCGGCACGCGCGCTCCCGCAGGCCGCGCGCCAGCAAGGCGAGCGCCCGGCCCCCTCGCCGCACGCCGCGGCCGCCGGGCCCGCTCTCGCCGCGGAGGATCGCGCGCGCTGCCGCGGCGCGCCGGCGGTTCGTGCTCACACCGTGACGAGCGGCGTCAGCGTGGCGAGCCGCTTGTCGCCGATGCCGGGGACCTCGCCGAGCTCCTCGACCCGGCGAAAGCCGCCGTGCTGCGCGCGGTAGTCGAGGATCCGCTGGGCGATGCCGGGGCCGACGCCGTCGAGCGTGTCGAGCTGCTCGAGCGTCGCGGTGTTGAGGTTGACCGGAGCCCGCGGAGCGCCTGCGGTCGCGCCGGGCCCAGCCCCCGCGGCGCCGCCGCCTCCGCCGCCCGCCGGTGCGCCGACGCTTCCGCCGCCGCCCGCCGGCGCGACGGGGCCGCCGCCCGACGCCGCCGGAGCGCGGCGCGGGACGAGGATCTGGCGGCCGTCCTCGAGCTTCGCCGCGAGGTTGACCGCGGTGAGGTCGGCCGTGCGGCCCGCGCCCCCCGCGCGCCGGACGGCGTCGTCCACGCGCGATCCCGCCGGCAGCCGGTAGAGCCCCGGCCGGTGCACCGCCCCCGCGACGTGGACCGTCACGCGACCGCCGTCGGCGCGCCCGAGCGACACCGACGGCGCGGCCCCGTCGCGCGGCGCAGGCGTCGTCGTCGCCGCGACCGCGTCGCCCGCCGGCGGCGGGGTCGCCTGAGAAGAACGCAGGTAGCGCGCGCCGAAGAAGCAGACGATGAGGCCCAGCGCGACGTAGAGCGCCAGCCTCGGGCGGTCGAGGTCGGACACGCAAGCGAGGCTAGGTCGCAAAGCGTGTCACGTGACACGCCGATCGCAACGATTCTGCGCAGATCGTGCGACAGCTTTGCGCAGCGCTCAGCCGAGCGCCAGCTCGACCGCCTCGACCGGATCTGCGGCGCTGAGGACACCGGGGATCTCCCACGTCCCGAGGCCGACCACGCGCTTGCCGGCCTTCAGCGCCAGCGCGATCTCCGACAGCGTTCCGTAGGAGCCCGCGATCGCGATCACTGCATCCGCCGCGCGCACGACCAAGCCGTTGCGAAGCTCGCCCATGCCCGTTGCCACGGCGACCGTCACCCAGGCGTTCGCGGCCGCGCGATCGTCGCCCGGCAGGATCCCGAGCGTCGTGCCGCCGGCCTCGACGGCGCCGCGGCAGGCCGCCTCCATGACGCCGCCCAGGCCCCCGCACACGACGACCGCACCGCGCTCGGCGAGCGCAGCGCCCACGGCCGACGCGCTGTCGAGCACCGCGACGTCGGCGGGATCGCCAGGGCCGGCGACGGCGACGTAGGCGGGCATCGCGTCAACCTTCGCAGTACCCGGCGCGACTGGCCAACAAAGCGTGATACCAACCGGGTGTGAGGCTCACTCCCATGGCGGCGCTCGCAGCCGGCGCCGCGCTGATCGCCGGCTGCGGCGACTCCGACGACGAGCCGTCGCGTACGACGATCGACGTCGCACGCGCGTCCGGCAAGCGCGCGACGGCGACCGCCGAGGCGATCGCCACCCGCCCGCTCGCCGTGGCCGTTCGCACGAGCGCCGCGCCCAAGCAGCGCGTCACCGTCACCTGGGGCCTGTCGTGCCCGAAGACGGCCGGCGGCAAGGCCAAGGCCACCGCCGGGACCTACGTGACGACCCCGCCGAACGTTCGCCCGCTGAGCCTCCCGCGCCGCGAGATCGCCTTCTGCGCTGTGCACGCCGACGCTCGGCTGACCCGCTCGGGGCGCGTACGGGTCACGCTGCTCGCCAGCCCGGAGTGAGCCGCGGCGTCAGCGAACGACGATGTTGACGAGCTTGTCGGGCACGACGATCTCCTTGATGACGGCGTGCCCGTCGAGGTAGCTCTGCAGCTTCGGAGCCGAGCGGCACAGCGCGAGCAGCTCGTCCTTCGAAGCGCCCGTCGGCGCGGGCACGCGATCGCGGACCTTGCCATTCACCTGGCAGACGAGCTCGAACGTGTCGGCGACGAGGTAGGCGGGATCGGCAACCGGCCACGGCTGCTCCCACACGCGCTCGCCCTCGAGCAGGTGGTAGGCGTCCGCCGAGACGTGCGGCGCGAACGGCGACAGCAGCGACGCGGCCGTGCTCAGCGCGAAGCGCACCGACCCCGGCGCCGCCGAGCCGCGCTTGGCCGGCGTGACCTCGTTGACGAGCTCCATCACCGCGGCGATCGCCGTGTTGAAGTTGAAGCGCGAGCTCATGTCGCTCGTGACCTTGTCGATCGCCCAGTGCGCCTTGCGCAGCACGCGCTCGTCGTCGGCAGCGAGAGCCGACGTGTCCGGAATCGGGTCGGCGGGCAGCTCCTCGGCCGCCTCCGCGCACGTGCGCCACAGCCGGCCGAGGAAGCGGTGCATGCCCTCGGCGCCCGAGTCCGACCAGTCGGCGTCCTGGTCGGGTGGGCCGATGAAGAGGATGTAGCAGCGCGCTGTGTCCGCGCCGTAGCGCTCGACGAGCGACGACGGCGACACGACGTTGCCCTTGGACTTCGACATCTTGTCGCCGTCGCGCAGGATCATCCCCTGGGTGAACAGGCGCGCGAACGGCTCCTGGATCTCGGGGGGCAGATGCCCGAGGTCGCTGAGAGCCTTCGTGAAGAAGCGCGCGTAGAGCAGGTGCAGGATCGCGTGCTCGACGCCGCCGATGTACTGGTCGACAGGCATCCACAGCTTGACCGCCTCGGGGTCCCAGGCCGCCGCGTCGTTGTTCGCGTCGCAGTAGCGCAGGAAGTACCAGGACGAGTCGACGAACGTGTCCATCGTGTCGGTCTCGCGCTTCGCGGGCCCGCCACACGACGGGCACGCAACGTTCACCCAGTCCTCGGCCGCGGCAAGCGGCGAGCGGCCGCGCGGCTTGTAGTCCTCGACATCGGGCAGCAGCACCGGGAGGTCCTCCTCCGGCACCGGCACGATCCCGCACGCGGGGCAGTGGACGATCGGGATCGGCGTGCCCCAGTAGCGCTGGCGTGAGATGAGCCAGTCGCGCAGCCGGTAGTTGACCGACGCGCGTCCCTTGCCCTGCTCCTCGAGCCAGCTCAGGATCGCGGGGAGCGCCTCGCGGTTGTGCACGCCGTCGAACTCGGGCGCCGAGTTGACCAGCGGCCCGTCGCCCGTGTACGGGAGCTCCCCGCCGTCGATCACACGCCGGATCGGCAGGTCGAACGCCTGCGCGAACGCGAAGTCGCGCTCGTCATGCGCGGGCACCGCCATGATCGCGCCCGTGCCGTACTCCATCAGCACGTAGTCGGCGACGAACATCGGCAGCTGCTCGCCGTTGACGGGGTTCGTGACCGTGCGCCCGAGCGAGACGCCGGTCTTGGGCTTGTCGACGTCGCCGCGCAGCTGCTTGTCGGCCGTCAGCGCGCGGTTGACGTACTCGCGCACCGCCTCCTCGTTGCCCGTCCCCTCGGCGAGGCGCAGCACGTCGGGATGCTCGGGCGCCATGACGAAGAACGTCGCGCCGAAGAGCGTGTCCGGGCGCGTCGTGAAGACCTCGTAGTCCGTCCCCGCCGACTCACACGTGAACGTGACCTGCGCGCCCTCGGATCGCCCGATCCAGTTGCGCTGCATGATCTTGACGTGCTCGGGCCACTCGATCTTGGCGAGGTCTTCGAGCAGCCGGTCCGCGTAGTCCGTGATCTTGAAGAACCACTGCGTGAGCTGGCGGATCTCGACGAGCGCGCCCGAGCGCTCGCCGCGGCCGTCCTTGACCTGCTCGTTGGCGAGCACGGTCTCCTCCACCGGGTCCCAGTTGACCGCCGCCTCCTTCTGGTAGGCGAGGCCGTGCTTGAAAAGCGCCAGGAAGATCCACTGCGTCCAGCGGTAGATGCGCGGCTCGTGCGTGCCGAACTCGCGCGTCCAGTCGATCGAGATGCCCCACTCGCGGAAGTGCTTCTGGAACGCCTCGATCGACGAGTTCGTCGAGTCGCGCGGATGCTCGCCCGTCTTGATCGCGTGATTCTCGGCCGGCAGGCCGAACGCGTCGTAGCCCATCGGGTGCAGCACGCGCCGCCCGGTGCGGCGATGGAAGTGCGCGACCGCGTCGCCGACGGAGTAGACCTTCAGGTGCCCGATGTGCGGCTCGCCGCTGGGGTACGGCAGCATCTCGAGCACGTATGAATTCGTCCCGCCCGCCCCCGGATCGTCGCTGTCGTTCGCGACCTCCCACGTCCCCTCGTCGGCCCACACACGCTGCCAGCGAGGCTCGATCTCAGCGGGGTCGTAGCGGTACTCGGCGGCCATGGCGAGCGGGAAGGATAGAAGGGCTGCACCGCGCGGCGGTCGCGAGCGCGGGTGCCGACCATCGCACGCTGTACAACCAGCCCCTTGCGGCCACCGCTGACGAAATCTCAGATCGAGCGGCTCGGTGTCCGTCTGGTCAGGCGCGAGACGCCCGCCGACGCCGACCTCGAACTGCTCCACGAAGTTCTCGGGACGTACTCCGACGTGCTCGCGGCAGCCGTCGAGCGAGTTCGCGACGGTGTCGACATCTCACCGACGTCGAGGATCAAGAGCACGGGAACGATCCTGGAGAAGCTCCGTCGCAATGGCGGTCACGGGCTGAAGAGCATTCAGGATCTCGCCGGGATGCGAATCGTGGTGCGTTCCGATCGTCCCGGTCAGGACGCCTTGATGCAGCAACTGGTCGACGTCTTCGGCGAGGATCCTCGGCCGCCGAAGGTCGTCGATCGCCGAGCCGTGCCGGTCCACGGCTACCGGGCGGTCCACGTCATCGCCTTTCCGGGCGGCTTTCCCGTGGAGATCCAGGTGCGCACGCGCTGGCAGCACGAATGGGCTGAGCTGTTCGAGAAGCTCGCCGATCGCGTCGGGCGCGGGATCCGGTACGGCGAGCCGCCTACACCTCTAACGGTCCCCAACAGAGTTCGAGGCGGTGGAGGCACTCCAGAATTGGGTGTCGGCGACAGTCCGCTTGGCGCTCGTGATCGCGGAGATGATCGATGTCGTTGAGGCTGGCGAGGCGACCGAGCCGGCGAATCACAAGTGGGAGGTGCGCCGCCGAGATGTGGACGAAGCGCTCGTCGCATTGCGCGATGCGCTCGCATCCGGGTGAGGCGAGCTCGCCCAAGTCCGTCGAGCGATGACCCTTGGCGCTACCATGGCCGCGTGTCGCACTTCCTTCTTGTCTACGATCGCGACGCTGGCCTACTTGTCCGCAAGGAGCGTTACGAGATCGGCGCGGACGCGATGCGTGCGCGATTCGTGGCCGAGGGCGAGTTTGCGGGACGACCTGAGATTGAGATCGTCGCGCTGGTGGCGGAGTCCGAGGACGACCTGCGCGTTACGCATGGTCGCTACTTCCTCAGCCTCACCGAACTCGCCGAGCGGATGGCCTAGGAGGCTCCTGAATATCGGTTGCCTCCGTGTTTAACCATGGGGCATGCTCGCACACGGTCTGCTCAGGTCGGGATGTTCGATGCGGCGGTGCTGGCGCGGCCGTTGCCGGAGGGTTCGTTTTACGCGTTGTTGGCGGAGCACGGTGATCGGATCGTGCGTGATGAGGACTTCGCGGAGTGCTACTCGGCTGGGATGGGACGCCCGTCGATCGCGCCGTCGCTGCTGGCGAAGGTCATGCTGTTGCAGCACCGCACGGGCTTGTCGGATGAGGCGGCGATGCAGGCGGTCGCGTGGGATCTGCGCTGGAAGATCGCGCTTGGGCTCGCGGTCGATCACGAGGGCTGGCATCCAACGTCGTTGACGAGTACCGCGCGAGGTTGTTGTTGCATGGCAAAGAGGGGTTGGCGCTTGAGGCGACGCTGCGCCTGGCCGAGGAGATCGGGCTGCTTGATGGCACGGCCGAGCAGATCATCGACTCGACGCCGATGCTCGGCGCGGCGGCCACGCAGACACGTCAGGCTGGTCCGTCACGGCGTGCGCAAGGTGCTGGATGCTGTCGGCGCAGTCGATGAGGACGCGGCCGCGCGCCTGGGTGACGGCTTGGATTTCGACTACACGCGCCCCAACGACAAGCCTGATTGTCGCTGGCGCGAGAAGGCCGAGCGCGAGCGGATGCTGACGCGGGTGGCGCAGGACGCCGAGCGCGCGCTGCAAGCCATCGAGCGCGCTGACGGGCTGCTTGACGACGAGCGCGTCGCCGACGCGCACAGGCTCTTGCGCGAGCTCATCGGCCAGGACTTCGACATCGACGATGACGGCATCCCAAGGTTGCATCGCGGCACGGCGTCTGATCGGATCATCTCGACCGTCGACCGCGAGATGCGTCACGGCCGCAAGAGCCAGCATCAGCGTTTTGATGGCTACAAGCTGTCAGCGGCCGTAACGAACACGGCCGAGCCGCTGATCACCGCGATCGTGAGGTGTGTCTGAGCTAACGCCACGCATCCGGCCGGCAATCAGACCGCATCGGGCGGGTCGGGCGGTGTGGTGTTGGTGGTAGGGGTAGCTTCGCTGCGGCGTCCTGTCAAGAGCACCGCTGCGCAGCTCGCGCTGCTCGGCCCTGTCGGGCTGCCCTTGACAGGCCGTCCTCGCTGCGCTGATGGTGTCGGTCAGGCGGGCAGCAGGGCTGCCCGCGGGGTGCGCGGCTCTCACGGCTGCTCCTGTCGTCGGGCGCGGTTGTGAGCGATCCGCAGCCGGCGGGCGCGTCGCATGCCGACGCGGCGGGCTTGGCGGATCGCGGGGCCGCGGCCTTCGTGTTCGTCGTCGGGGGTGACGTAGCCGATGCCGGCATGCAAGCGCTTGGTGTTGTACTCCTCGCGGACCGTGGCGAGCTCGGCGCGCAGGACGGCGGGGTCGGTGATGCGGTCCAGGTGCGGCCAGTCGGCCTTGACGTGGCTGAACAGGCTCTCGATCCACGCCTGGTCGGTCGGGGTGCCCGGCCGGCCGAAGTGCTGCGCGATCGCGCACATCGCCAAGAACTCCCTGGTCGACCCGGACGTCATCTGCGGCCCGTTGTCGGACACAGCCAACAGGACCGGGCGGGCCGGATCGTCGACGGTCGGGTCGGCGAGCCGGCGCTGATACTCGTCGACGCGGTCCAGCAGGCCCTCCTGCTCGAGCGCGAGCGTGAACGCGAGCTGCACCTGCAGCCCGGTCTCCTCGGCCGAGACGACCTCGCAGATCCACTTGCGCGTGACGAGATCCATGATCATTACGACATACGTGGCGCGGCAGCGCGCGAACCGCGTCGTGTCGTAAATCCAGATCGAATGGCGCTCATATGCAGCCCATTCGGGAAACGGAGTGCGCTCCGAGCGCCCGGCGCGGCGCGGCCCGCGGACCCTGAGGCCGTGCGCGGCGAGCACCCTGCGGACCGTCGACTCCGACACCCACACCACGCCCTCGTAGCTGCCGCGGTGCGCGAGTTTGCGATGCGAACGGTCCGTCAGCCCATGCTGCTCGAAGACCGCGATGACCGCGGTCTCCTCGTCCGGGGTGATCGCGTGCAGCGCGCCGCCGCCCGGCCGACGGTCCTCAAGCGTCCCCGCCTGGCGGCGCTCGCGCCAGCGCCACGCGCGTGTCTCGCCGAGCTCCAGGTACGAGCACACGCGGCGGTGATCCCAACCGTCGCTCATCGCCCGATCTATCAGCGTCAGCAGCTCGTGCTTGGTGGCCGCCGGCACCCGCAGCGGGACCCGGCCACTCAGTCCCAGCGCCCTTTTCCCTCCGCCAGCATCAACCGCACGCCCATCTCCTTCAGCGCCTCCGACAGCCTGGCGATCTCCGCCCGCGTTGCAACCAGCTCCGGATCCGTGCCGCCGCCCGCCCGCACCCCGGGCTTCGACGCCGCCAACGCGTCCAGCGCCCCCTGCCTGGCGACCGTGCGCAGCTTCATCACCGTCGAGCGATCGACGCCGGAGCGGTCGGCCGCCTCGCTGATCGTGTACTCGCCACGAACCAGCGACAGCCAGATCTCGTACTTCTCGCTCGGCGACAAAAACCGCTTCGCTCGACGGCCCGACGGGCCGGTACCGTTGGACTGCACGCTCATCATCGACTCCTTCTGGACAGGCCCGAAAGGCTGCCAGATGCGGACTGATCAAACCGCCGATGTGTGGCGCGAACTCAGACGCAAACCAATCGCGGTCGCGCCGGCGTCTGAGCAAGACGGCCCGCAAGCCGCGCCGCTGATCGACAGCCTGCCCTATCGGCGGCGCCCGCAGCGCGTGCTCGGCGACACCGCCTACGGCACGGGGCCGGTCCGCGCACAGCTGGCCGAGCGCGACATCGACGTTCTCGCGCCGGTGCCACCGGGAGCGGCGATGGAGGGCCGCGTGGCCAAGCGCGACTTCGACATCGATCTTGACGCCGGCACGGTCACATGCCCGGCCGGTCAGGTCGCCCAGATCCGCAGCGAGCCATCCGGGCAACGCCGCGCGCACTTCTCCAAGCACGTCTGCAGCCGCTGCCCGCTGCGCGAGCGCTGCACCACCAAGCGCGGTGACCGCGTCGTCCTGCTCGCGCCCGACGAAGCGCTGCTGATCGCCGCCCGCCACGCACTCCAAGACCCCGACACGGCCGAACACCTGCGGCGCACCAGGCCGCGGATCGAGCGGCTGCTCGGCCTGCTCGCCCACCGCTACGGCGCCCGCAAGAGCCGCTACATCGGCAGCGCCAAGGCCCGACTACAGGCCGCATGGGCGCCGCCCTCGTCAACCTCAACCCGATCGCCCGCCACCTGACCGCCCCGGCCGGCTAACGGACCCTGGGACCCACCGCAGACCTCCGAGCACTCCACGACCAACCCTCTCGGACACGCGAACGTCGCGAAACGCATGCGCGACCAAACGCCACTTCTTCAGGAGCCTCCTAGGCCGCGGCGTCTCGGCCGCCGCGCCGTGGCGGCCGAGGTGGTGAAGCGCTAGACGGTCTGGGCGCTGAGGCCGGCCGCGTCGCGCAGGAGGTCGGCCTTGTCCGTCGCCTCCCACGTGAAGTCCGGGTCGTCGCGGCCGAAGTGCCCGTACGCGGCGGTCTTCTGATAGATCGGGCGATGCAGATCGAGCTCCTTGCGAAACGCGCCTGGACGCAAGTCGAAGTGCTCGTCGACGAGCGCCGCGATCCGCGCCTTGCCGATCTTCTCGGTCCCGAACGTCTCGACCATCACCGACACCGGATGCGCGACCCCGATCGCGTACGCGACCTGCACCTCACAACGATCCGCCAGCCCGCCCGCGACGATGTTCTTCGCGACCCAGCGCGCCGCATACGCCGCCGAGCGGTCGACCTTCGACGGGTCCTTGCCGCTGAACGCCCCGCCACCGTGACGCGCCATCCCGCCATACGAGTCGACGATGATCTTGCGACCCGTCAAGCCACAATCGCCGACCGGGCCGCCGATGACAAAGCGGCCCGTCGGGTTGACGAGAAACTCCTTGCGCAGCGCGTTCGCGTCGAACATGTCCTCGGGCAGGATCGGCAGGACGACGGTCTCCCAGAGGTCGTCGAGGATCTGCTCGCGCGTCGCGCTCTCGGCGTGCTGCGTGGAGATCAGGAGCTTCTCGATCGCCGTCGGGCGACCGTCGACGTAGCGCACCGACACCTGCGTCTTGCCATCCGGGCGCAGGTAGTCGAGCGTGTTGTCGTGGCGCACCTTGGCGAGCTGCTTGGCCAGCAGGTGCGCGAGCGAGATCGGCAGCGGCATGAGCGACTCGGTCTCGTTGGACGCGTAGCCGAACATCATCCCCTGGTCGCCGGCGCCCGCGATGTCGAGCTCGTCCTCGTCGGAGGGATCGGACTGCGTCTCGTAGGAGTGATCGACGCCCTGCGCGATGTCCGGCGACTGCTTGTCGATCGCGTTGAGCACCGCGCACGAATCCGCCGAGAACCCGAGGTCGGCATCGATGTAGCCGATGCCGCGGATCGTCTCGCGCGCGACGGCCTGGATGTCGACGTAGGTCTCGGTCGAGATCTCGCCCGACACGACGACCAGGCCCGTGTTGACAAGCGTCTCGCACGCGACGCGGCCGGTCGGATCGTCACGCATGACGGCATCCAGGACGCCGTCGGAGATCTGATCGGCGACCTTGTCGGGATGGCCCTCCGTCACCGACTCGGAAGTGAAGAGGTACTCGTTCTCGGCAAAGTTGGTCATGCGCGGGAGGCTATCGGTCCTCGCCGCGACGGGACTTGCGCTCCACGAAATCGATGATCAGCGGGACTCCATCCATATTGAAACGCGCGCGCAGGCGGTTCTCGATGAAGTACGCGTAGTCGCGCGTCACGCGCTGGCGCGAGTTGACCTGGATCGCGAACCGCGGCGGCCGCTCGCCGATCTGCGCGGCGTAGAGGAGCTTCAGGCGATGGCCCTGCTTGGCCGGGGGCTGGCGCGCCTGCACGGCCTCGCCGATGAAGCGGTTGAGCTCGGGCGTCGGGATGCGGCCCTGCATGCGATCGCCGAGCGCGAGCACCTCGGTGAGCAGGCGATCGACGTGGCGCCCCGTGAGCGCGCTCGCGGTCAGCACGCGCGGGCGCAGGCGCAGCTTGTTGGCGACCTTCGCGCGCTCGTGGTCGAGGTCCTTCTCGTCCATCTCCGCGGTGTCCCACTTGTTCAGGACGATCGCGGTCGCGCAGCCCGACTGCATCGCGAGCTCCGCCACGCGCATGTCCTGCGCGGTCACGCCGTCGTTGGCGTCGCAGACGACGAGCGCGACGTCGGCCCGCTCGGCCGCGCGCTGCGAGCGCAGGGTCGTGTAGTACTCGACGGACTCCGACACCTTCGACTGGCGGCGCATGCCGGCCGTGTCGACGACGATGAGCTTGCGCCCCTCGACCTCGAGCGGCAGGTCGATGGCGTCGCGGGTCGTGCCGGCGACCTCCGAGACGATCACGCGGTCGGTGCCCGCGAAGCGGTTGACGAGCGAGGACTTGCCGACGTTCGGGCGCCCGATCACGGCGAGGCGGATCGTGCCCTCCTCCTCCTCGTCGTCGTCCTCGGGCAGCAGCTCGACGAGGCGGTCGAGCAGGTCGCCCGTGCCGAGGCCCTGCGACGCGGAGACGGCCATCGGCTCGCCGAAGCCGAGGCGGTGCGCGTCGGCCGCCAGCGGGATGTCGACCGCGGCGTCGATCTTGTTCGCGGCGACCACGACGGGCATCTTCGTGCGGCGGAGCAGGTCGGCGAGCTCCTCGTCGCCGGGGCGCACGCCCGCCTTCGCGTCGAAGACGAACAGCGCGACCTGCGCGTCGTTCAGCGCGGCGCGGGCCTGGTCGCGGATCGATCCGGAGACGGGGTCGGGGTCCTCGGAGTCCATGCCACCGGTGTCGATGAGCGTGAACCGGCGCCCGTTCCACTCGGTCGCGATCTCCTTGCGATCGCGGGTGATGCCGGCGCGCTCGTGCACCACGGCCTCCCGCGAGCCGGTCAAGCGGTTGACGAGCGAGGACTTCCCGACGTTCGGGTAGCCGACGACTGCGACCTTCATGGAGAGTTCCTCACCCCGTGAGTCTAGGAGGGGCTCCGCCGAAGGTCGCGGAGGACGGCGCGAGAGTCGGCGGAGGCCGTCCTTAGGACGGGCGCGCGAGCGCGACGATTCGCCGCACGACCTCGTCGATGCCGAGGCCCGTGGTGTCGACCTCGATCGCGTCGTCGGCGGCGGCGAGCGGGGAGTGCTCGCGCGTGCTGTCGCGCTCGTCTCGCGTGCGCATGTCGGCCAGGACGGCCTGCGCGTCGGCGCCGCTCTCGGCCGCGCGGCGGCGGGCGCGCTCCTCGGGCGACGCCGTGAGGAAGACCTTCAGCTCCGCGTCCGGCGCGACGACGGTGCCGATGTCACGGCCCTCCGCGACGTAGTCCCCGCTTGCGATCAGCTCGCGCTGGCGCTCGACGAGCTTGGCGCGCACCTCGGGGCGCGAAGCGACCTCCGACGCCCGCGCGCTGACCTCCGGCGTGCGGATCTGCGACGTCACGTCCTCGCCGTCGAGCGTCACGGTGGCGCCCAAGCCGATCGCGCAGGACAGCGGGTCGGTCGCGCCGCGCAGGTCGGCGAGCGCGATGCAGCGGTACATCGCGCCGGTGTCGAGATACGTGAAGCCGAGCGCGTCGGCGACGGCGCGTGCGACGGTGGACTTGCCGGCGCCCGCGGGGCCGTCGATGGCGATCAGCATCGCGCCGGAGGATAGGTCGGCAGGGTCAGCCGGCGAACAGCGAGGCGACGTCGAGCGCGAAGCCGGGCAGAAGCGGCGAGGTGACAGCACTGTCCGCACCAAACTCGAGTGCAACGTCAAACGTCGTCGCGGCCGGGACCGAGCGGCGGTAGACGATGATCGCCTGCGAGACGGTGTCGACCAACCAGAGCTCGGCGAGGCCCGCCCGCTCATAGGCCAGCGCCTTCGCGCCGACGTCGTAGCGCCACGTCGAGGGCGACCGCACCTCGACCGCGAGGTCCGGCAGCGGATAGGGAGGCTTGAGCCCGGACACGGCGGCTCGTCCCCCGGCGTGCCACAAGAGGTCGGGTCCGAAGACGTTGCGCTCGTCAAGCTTGGAATCCAAGCTCAGCGAGGCCAGCCCGCGCCCGGGCGCCGCCTTGGTCCACGCCCGCAGTTCGAATGCAAGCTCCAGCAGCACGTCCTGGTGAGGGTGCGCCGGTTGATTCACGACGACCTCACCATCGACGAGCCAGGTCGGGATGCCGTCCTCGGGCTGAGCGAGGTACTCGTCGGCTGTCATGCGCTGCACAACGTCCATCGCGTTGATCGTAAACCGTCCTTCCCGAGTCGACCACTACCTGACATAGGTGCCAGCCACGAAAGTTCGCCCCCCTCAGCGCAGCTTGCCGAGGTCCCGCAGGAAGCCGGGATACGACACCGCGGCGGCCTCCATGCCGACCACCCGGACGCCTTCTCGGGAGGCCAGGCCGGCGATCGCGCCGAGCATCGCCATGCGATGGTCGCCGTGCGCGTGGATCGTGCCGCCGCGCAGCCCGGACGGCCCCGTCACCACGAAGCCGTCCTCGGTCGCCTCGATCGACGCGCCCAGGCCGCGCAGGCCGTCGACGACGCCCGCGATCCGGTCGGACTCCTTCACGCGCAGCTCGGCGGCGCCGCGGACGATCGTCTCGCCCTCGGCGAAGCAGCCGAGCAGCGCGACGAGCGGCAGCTCGTCGATCGCGAGCGGGACCTCGTCCGCCTCGACGGTCGTCGCGCGCAGCGGCCCGGCCGCGACGTCGAGGTCGCAGATCGGCTCGGCCGAAGCGATCGGGTCGCCCGGCGCCGGGACGTCTTCGAGCTCGCCGCCGACGGCAGCGCCCATCCGCTCGAGGATCCGCAGGAAGCCGATCCGCGTCCAGTTCACGCCGACGTCGCGCACGACCACCCGCGAGCCGCCGACCAGCACCGCGGCGGCGACCATGAACGCCGCCGAGGACAGGTCGCCGGGAACCGTGACCCTCTGTGCGTCGAGCTCGCGAGCGCGCGACAGGCTGACGTCCGCGCCGGCCCGCCGCACGTCGACGCCTGCGCCCGCGAGCATCCGCTCGGTGTGGTCGCGGCTGGGCGCCGGCTCGGTGACCGTCGTCGTGCCCGCGGCCGACAGCCCCGCGATCAGCACGCACGACTTCACCTGCGCGCTCGCGACCGGCAGCACGTAGGAGATGCCGCGCAGCGCCGTCCCGCGCACGCGCAACGGCGGGAAGCGGCCGTCGGTCGGCTCCAGCGCCGCGCCCATCCGGCCGAGCGGCTCGGCGATCCGGTCGACCGGCCGCCGCCGGATCGACGCGTCGCCGTCGAGCGTGAACGCGCGGCCCTCCTGCGCCGCGAGCCAGCCCGGCAGCAGGCGCATCAGCGTCCCCGCGTTGCCGACGTCGATCGGCGCGCGCGGCGAGCGCGCGCCGCCGAGGCCGACGCCCCGCACGACGACCTCGCCCGACGGCTGCACCGACACCTCGGCGCCCAGGGCGCGGACGGCGTCGAGCGTCGACGTCGTGTCCTCGGCGTGCAGGTAGTTCGCGATCCGCACGGTCCCGCTCGACATCGCGCCGAACAGCGCCGCGCGGTGGGAGATCGACTTGTCCGGCGGCGCGGTGACCTCGCCGCGCAGCGGGCCGGAGGGAGCGAAGAAGACGTCGCTCATGCCGCCGACCAGCCGAGCCCGGATACGAGCTCGATCGCCCGCTCGGCGTCCGCCGAGCGCACCCACAGGGCGACGGTCCCGGCGCGGTTGTCGGCCTCGGGCGCGAGCGACATGTCCGTGATGTTGATGCCCGCCCGGCCCAGCGCGAGCGCGATCGACGCCACGACGCCCGGCTTGTTCGGCACCGACACGCGGATCTCGCGCGCCTCGCCGCCCATCAGCCCGACCTCGAGCAGCGCGGCGCGGTGGCGCGCCGCCTCCTCCTGCCACGCGGCGAGGTCCCCGCCCTCGTCGAGCAGCGCGCGGACCTCCACGAGCCGCGCGACGAGATCGTCGATCTGCGACCCGAGCGCGCCGCGGTTCGCGCGGTAGATCTGCTCCCACAAGGCGGGGTTCGCCCCGGCGACGCGCGTCGCGTCGCGAAACGACGGGCCGGTCGCGGGCACGGTCTCCCCGCCCAGCGCCGCGGCCGCCTGGGCGACGAGCAGGTTCGCGACGACATGCGGCAGGTGCGAGATAGCGGCCATCAAGCGGTCGTGCTCCGCCGGGCCGATCGCGGTCGGGACCGCCCCGATCCCCGCGACGAACCGCGCCAGGCGCTCGTACAGCACCCCCGCCGTCCGCTCGCCGGGCGTGAGGTACCACGTCGCGCCGTCGAAGAGG
This sequence comes from uncultured Actinomycetes bacterium, assembly GCA_963766525.1. Taxonomy (GTDB): domain Bacteria; phylum Actinomycetota; class Thermoleophilia; order Solirubrobacterales; family Solirubrobacteraceae; genus CADCVQ01. Next base: position 132,458 of record CAVYAX010000011.1, on the reverse strand, counting down.
TCCGAGCGAGCATGGGCCACGCCCGTCATCTCGGCGCCCGCCAGCGGGTGGCCGCCGATGAAGTGCTCGCGGTCGACGGCCTCGACGAGCGCCTGCTTCGTCGAGCCGACGTCCGTAACGACCGCGCCGGGCAGCCTGTCGCAGAGGTCGCGCACGGCAGCCGGGAGCGCATCCACCGACACGGACGCGATCGCGACGTCGACGTCGCCCAAGTCGTCCAGCGACGCCACGGCCTCGTCGATCGCGCCCATCGACAGCGCCGTCTCAAGCGCCGCCGGGCTGCGGTTCCAGCCGACGACCCGGGCCCCGAGCCGCTCCCGCGCCGCCAGCCCGATCGAGCCGCCCATGAGCCCGACGCCGAGCAGGGCGACGCGCGGCTGGGTCACACCGCCGCGCGGCGGGCGCGGACCGACGCGGCGAGGCCGTCGAGCACCTCGACGGTCGTCTGCCAGTCGATGCACTTGTCCGTGATCGACTGGCCGTACGTCAGCTCGCCGCCGAGCGCCTGGTTGCCCGCGACGAGGAAGGACTCGAGCATGACGCCGACGATCTCCCGCGTGCCGCCGGCCACCTGCGCGCCGATCTGCTCGGCCACAGCGGCTTGGCGCTCGTGGTTCTTGGCGCTGTTGCCGTGCGACGCGTCGATGACGACGCGCTCGCGCAGCTTGGCCTTGCGCAGCAGCGCCAGCGCGGCGGCGATGCTCTGCGCGTCGTAGTTCGTCTCGCGGTCGCCGCCGCGCAGGATGACGTGGCAGTCCGGGTTGCCGCTCGTATGGAGGATCGCCGGCGTGCCGCTGAAGTCCACGCCCGCGAACGAGTGCTTCGCCGCGGCGGCGCGCACGGCGTCGACCGCCACCTGGACGTTGCCGTCCGTGCGGTTCTTGAAGCCCACCGGCATCGACAGGCCCGAGCCGAGCTGGCGGTGGACCTGGCTCTCGGTCGTGCGGGCCCCGATCGCGCCCCACGCGACGGTGTCGGAGATGTACTGCGGGGTGATCGGGTCGAGGAACTCGCAGCCGATCGGCAGCTCGAGGTCGAGCACCTCGAGCAGCAGCTTGCGCGCCGTCCGCAGGCCGAGGTCGACGTCGCCCGATCCGTCGAGGTGCGGGTCGTTGATGAGGCCCTTCCAGCCCGTCGTCGTGCGCGGCTTCTCGAAGTACACGCGCATCGCGACGCAGAGATCCGCCCGCAGCTCCGCGGCCTTCTCCGCCAAGCGGCCGCCGTACTCGAGCGCCGCGTGGGCGTCGTGCACGCTGCACGGCCCCACGACGACGAGCAGGCGGTCGTCCTCGAGGTCGAGGATCGCGTGCGCGTCGGCGCGCCCCTTCACGACGACCTCGGCTCGCGCATGTCCGAGCGGGAGCGACCGGCTGAGGCTCTTCGGGGTCGTCAGCGGCGAGACGTCCTCGATGCGGCGGTCGCGAACCCCGGAGGCGAGATCGGCGGCGGTGACGGGCATGGAAGCTAGACCCCCGCCGGCGCCAGGTCGTGGACACGAGACGCCTCGGCCACCCGCCGCACCCGCGCCGCGAACCGCGCGAAGTCGTCGCAGCGCAGCGTCTGCGGGCCGTCGCAGATCGCGCTGTCCGGATCCGGGTGGATCTCGACGACGATCCCGTCCGCGCCGACGGCGGCCGCGGCGAGCGCCAAGGGCTCGACGAGATCGCGCCGCCCGGCGGCATGGCTCGGGTCGACGATCACGGGCAGGTGGCTCAGCGACTTCAGCACCGGCACCGCGGCGAGGTCGAGCGTGAAGCGGTACGCCGTCTCGAACGTCCGGATGCCGCGCTCGCACAGCACGACGTCGGCGTTGCCCTGCTTGAGCACGTACTCCGCCGCCATCAGCAGCTCCTCGATCGTGCTCGACAGGCCGCGCTTGATCATCACCGGGACGCGCGTGCGCCCGACCTCCGTCAGCAGCGCGTAGTTCTGCATGTTGCGCGCGCCGATCTGGATCATGTCGGCGACCGCCGCCACGGACTCGACCTCGCGCGGGTCCATGACCTCCGTGACGATCGGCAGGCCCGTCTCGTCACGGGCTTCGGCGAGGATCTGCAGGCCGGCGTCGCCGAGGCCCTGGAAGGCGTAGGGGCTCGTGCGCGGCTTGTACGCGCCGCCGCGCAGCATCGTCGCGCCGGCGTCGCGGGCGACGCGCGCGATCTCGATCGTCTGCTCGCGCGTCTCGATCGCGCACGGGCCGGCGATCAGGGCGAAGCCCTGCCCGCCGATGCGACGGTCGCCGCCGAGCTCGACGACGCTCGCGGCATCGCGGCTCGATCGTCGATGGGCGAGGCGGTAGGGATGGCGAGCCGCGATCTCGTCGTCGGGGTCCACCGGGGTCATGCGGGTCATCGTTTCAAGTCCTTTCGAATGCAAGCGCCAGGAGACGGAGGGGACCTGCGTGGCGCTCGGCGGGAAAGGCAGAAGAGAGACAGGGGCGGTGAGCCGAGCGCCTAGATAAATCGCCAGGCGAAATAGCGACGAGCGAACGTAAAGGAGATACGGGTGCTGTCGCTCGTGCGGCTCATTCGACGGCCAACCTTAGAGCACGGCAGCCAGCGCGTCGAGGAATTTGGCGTTCTGCGCGGGTGTGCCATACGTCACACGGAGCGCGCCCTCGCGCCCGAGCGCGCCTCCGGCCCGGACGATGACGCCACGCTGGGCCAGGCCGGCCACGACCTCCGCCTCGTCGGCGTCCTGCGGCAGATGAAACCAGCAGAAGTTCGCCTGCGACGGCGCCGGCTCGATCCCGAGGTCGTTGAGCCCGGACTGCACCTCGACGCGCGCGACGATCGTCCGCTCGACGCGGTCGGCGACCGCGTCCTGGTGCTTGAGCGCCTCGACCGCCGCCGCCTGCGCGGCGACGTTGCAGTAAAACGGCTGGCGAACCTGGTCGACCGCGCGCGGGATGGCGTCCGAGCCGCACAGCGCGAAGCCGACCCGCAGGCCGCAGAGCCCGTAGACCTTCGAGAACGTCCGCAGCAGCACGAGGTTCGAGTGCTCCTTGAGCAGGTCGAGCGTCGTGTCGGGGTCGTCGAGCATGTTGAACTCGCAGTAGGCCTCGTCGATGAACAGCGCGACGTGGCGCGGCACCTTCTCGACGAACGCCGCGATCTGCTGAAACGGCAACGCGGTCGAGGTCGGGTTGTTCGGGTTGCAGACGATGACGAGGCGCGTCGCGGCGGTGATCTCGGCCGCCATCGCGTCGAGGTCGTGGCACTGGTCGCCGTCGAGCGCGACCGTGATCGCGCGCGCGCCCGACGCGGCCGTGAGGTGCGGGTAGACGCTGAACGACGGCCACGCGTAGACGAGCTCGGCGCCCGGCTCGAGCAGCGCCTCGCCGGCGGCGAGCAGCACGTCGCACGAGCCGTTGCCGATCGCGATTCGCGACGCCGGGATCCCGTAGCGGTTGCTCAGCGCGCGCTTGAGCTGCGTGTTCGACGGGTCCGGGTAGCGGTTGGCGCCGGCGACCGCGCGCTGCGCCGCCGCGACGACGGCAGCCAGCGGCGGGTCGGGCGACTCGTTGGAGGCGAGCATCGCGACGTCGCCGCCGAGGTCGTACGCGCCCGCGACGGGATAGACCGGAAGGCGCCGGATGCGCTCGGAGAACTCGATCGCCATTCGGTGATTGTGGCGTACGCGTGCCCTGCGCCCGCGATCAGCGCGCCGAGCCCGTCCGCGTAGCGCTCGATCGGCACGGCGCCGTCGCGGGTCATGACACCGCCGCGCGCGCTGGCGTATCGGTGCGCCCGCACGCCGTACCGAGCTTGAGAACGAAGCGACGGCGGGCCTCGTGATAGCTGCGATCGGGCCCGAAGAAGCTCGCGTCCGAGTGAGCCATCTCCTCCGCCCGGTAGGCCGACAGCGGCTTGACGCCCTCGTCGCGGGCACGCCGCGCGCGCTTGTCGGCGAGCTTGCTGCCCAGGTCGGGGTCGGCGGCGAGCGCCTCCGCGCGCTCGCGGGACAGCGCACGGAACTCGGCGAGGGTCGCGCCGAAGGTGGCGTCGAGCAGGCCGATCTCCACCGCGCGGCGGGTGCCGACGGGCTCATACGGCGCGCTCGTGAGGTCCTCGGACATCCGTGCGCCGACCCGGGCCGGGAGCAGGTACGTCCAGTACTCCGAGCCGTACAGGCCGCCCATGTGCTGGTAGTACGGGTTCAGCACGACGTCCTCGCGCGCGACGACCTGGTCGGCGGCGAGCGCGAACGGCACGCCGCCGGCGGCGGCATCCCCGCCGAGCGCCGAGATCACGAGATGCGAGTCGGTCGTGACGATGTCGTGCACGATGTCGTCGATCGCGTCGAGGTTCCGGCGCGATTCGGCCCCGGGGTCCAGCGACGCCTCGATGACGTTGAGGTGGATGCCGTTCGAGAAGAAGTCGCTGCCGCCCGTCAGGACGATGACCTTCGTCTGGCGGCGCGAGCGCGCGTAGAGGTAGGCGGCCCGCAGCCGCCGGCACTGCTCGGTGCTCATCGCGCCGTTGTAGAAGTCGAACGTCAGGTAGCCGACCGCCCCGTCCTCCTCGTAGGAGATCTCGCGCCACGTGTGCTCGTCGCGCAGCGGCGCGTGCAGTGGGACGCCGATCTCGGGCACGTCCACCGGGTGGCCGGCGAGCTCGAGCGCCTGCGTCGCGGGCAGCTTGAAGAACGTGCGCCCGAGCGCGGGCGCCCGCTTGAGGTGGGTGATCCACACGGCGCCGTCGACCGTCGCGCGGCAGATCGCTCCGTCGCGCTGCGCGACGATCTCGCCCGGCGCACCGCACAGCGCCTGCTCGCGGTGCACGCCGAAGAGGTGAAACTCCGTGCCCGCCAGCTCGTCGAGCACGCCCGGGTGGCCCTCGGCTGCGCGGATCTTGCGCACGACCGTCCCGGTCGAGTCCGAGCTCCAGTCGAGCGCGCGCATGCCCTGCTTCATCAGCGGGCGCTCCCGGCCGGTGATGCGCGGGTCGTCGTAGTCCAGCACCTCGGAGGCGGCACCTCCGACGACCTTGCCGACCGCTTCGACGAGCGCGTCGATCGCGGCGTGGCGAACCTCGTGGCGATAGAGGCTGCTCTTGCCCACCTGGCGGGTCGGGAAGCTGCGCGTGGCCCAGATGTCGCCACCGTCGAAGTTCCCGTTGGCCTCGAGCACCGTCACGCCCCAGTCCTCCATGCCAAGCTCGATCGCCCAGTCCAGCGACGAGGCGCCGCGGTCGCCCGTCGGGCCCGGGTGGACGACCAGGCAGCGATGGTGCTCCCAGATCGACTGCGGGATGAAGGTCTTGAGCATCGGGCAGACGATCAGCTGTGGGTCGTGGAGCTTCACGGCCGCCTCCATCGCCGCGCCCGAGTCGACCACGGCGACCGCGACCTCATGTCCGAGCTCGGTGAGCTCCACCCAGGCGCGCTGACTGAGGCTGTTGTGCGCCGATACTAAAAACAGCACGCGCTTGGCGGCGTGTGTAACGGTTCTTTCGATCAGCGCATGCGCCTCTCGTTCGAACTCCTGGTCCGGACGATTTCTCGTATGAGTGAATGCCGGTGCCCAGGCCATCAGACGGCCACGGCGGCAAGCGCAGGCGTGTGCTCGCGGTAGCGGTCGAAGCCGGCCGGCTCGCCGAAGATCACGGCGAACTGCTCGTTGAAGGCAACGAGCTGCCCGGATTCGGTGACGAAGATCTCCCGCGAGAGGTAGTACAGCGAGCGGCGCGACCGCGGCGGGTCGAGTTGCAGCGCGAGCTCGTACCGCTCGGACTGCTCCGCGGTGACCGACAGGCCGTCGACCTGCTGGATGTGCCGGGCGAACGCGGCGGCGAGCGCGCCGAGGTTCGCGGCCATCGCGTCCCCGACAGATGTGACGGGGGTCGCGGTGAGCCTTCTGATGATGCGGTTGCCCCGGACCATCACGATCTGGCCAAGGGTGTGCTGGAGCGGCTGCGCGCCCAGCTCGTAGGCGGGAGCGCCGGCGCGCCTGGCGAAGAAGTCGGTGAGCGCGGACCGCTGATCGAGAGTGACGATCGAAGTGCTGAGCATGAGGCAACCTTCCTGCGTAGGAATGTGACTCCCGGCGACGTGCGTCGCGGGAGGTGCTGGATCGCCTCGTGCGAGGGTGGACTGCCTCGGCCGTGTCGTGACGAGCGTCCAGGCGGACGCGTGCGGCAGTTCTCAGGCGTGCGCTGCGACGCGGGCAGGCTCGGCCTGCACTGCGGGGGAGCCGAAGATCTCCGTGAAGATCGGATCGAACGTGGTGAGCTGGTCGATGTCCGTCACGAAGATCGCCCTCGTCAACTGGTACAGCTCGCGGCGCGAGCCGGGCGTCGCGAGCTGCAGCGCACGAGCGAACTGCTCGGACTGATGCGGGGTGACCGGCATGTCGGCCCGATGCAGCCGCTGCCCGACGGCTGTCGCCAGCGTCGCCAGGTCCACGTCGTAGGTCTCTGTCAGCTCATCCGTCGGCATGCCTCTCCCGCCTCCACCGTTTAGTGAATGGTTCATCTGGGAATGACAATACGTCTGGCGTAACAACTGTCAACAGCCTCGCCGGGGCCGCCAGCGCTCCGGAAACCGGCGCATCGCCCGGCGGGTTGAGTCCGGGCGGCGTGCGTCGGCATATGTACGAGCGCTGGGGCGAGCGCCCGGACGAGTGTTGTCGTTAATTCAGCGCTGCGGACCGGCGATTAAGCGTGGCGAACGCTGGTGTGCTGCCCGCAGATGTGCTCGAACACCGACCGCGATTGCACGTCGAAGCCCGAGATGGGATAGCCGCAGAACAGCGAGAACCCGCGGTCGGCGAGGATCTCGTTCCACAGGTCCTCGAGGGCGATCGTCGACGCGACATCGCCGGCGGTCCAGAGCAACGCGACCATCTCACCGTAGACGCGGACGTGACGGTCCCCGGCCGCGTCGAGGATGCCTTCGACCACCGCGCGAAAGCGTGCGCGATCCGGGCCGCCGCCGCCCATGAACCGCGACATGAGCTCGGCGGCGTCCGCAGCCTGGTAGCGCCCGTCGCGCATGGCCTCGTCGAGGTCGACGCCCGCTCCGCGGATCGCGTGGGCCATCGCGAAACGGTGCTCGGCTGTGGCCACGACGACCGCGGCCTCGTACCCGCGAAGCGCCGGCACGAGGTAATCGGCGACGGTCGCGATCAACGACTCCTCGGTCTCATAGAACTCGACGAGGTGGTCGTGGCCGCATGCGGCGCAGCCTTCCGGGGCGGCAGACTTCGAAAATTCCATACCACTCTGTAGCAGGTCTACAAGAATGCTGCCGAACCGAGCTTTGGCTACTGCGCGCCCTCGAGGTCCTGGCGCAGCGCGCGCGCCTCGCCGAGGTAGACGTGGCGCGGGCCGTGTGCGTCGGGGGCGTGGTAGTGCATGAGGACGCGGATGATCCGCGGCAGCGAGCCGGGCACCGGGACCTCGCGGGCGCATAGCAGCGGCACCCGCGAGAAGCCCATGTTGCGCGCCGCGACCGCGGGGAACTCCGCGTTCAGGTCGTCGGTCAGCGTGAAGATGCAGCTGACGACGTCGGACGGGTGCAGGTCGTTGCGCTTGAGGATCTCGCGCAGCAGCCACTCGGTCGCGCCGAGGATGGCCTGGGCGTCGTTGCGGTCCACCGACGAGGCCCCGCGCAGGGCGAAGAGCCGCATTGGTAGTCAGGGGCGCAGTGTCCGCGCGTCGCGGCTCTGGTTCCCCATTCCCCTTTCAATTCCGTGCGTGCGGTTTTCCCGCACACGGCTTACCGATGATCTTCTTCGCATGGCCTACGCGGCCCCGGGTAGCGGATCGTGCCCCTGAGCCGGTGAAGGCCGAGGCCGACAAACCAGTCTTCAGTCCAGGCGGCGAACTCGCCGGCACGCAGGTTGCGACCCTTGCGCTTGACGAGCAAGCGCTTGAGCCGCCACGCGACGTAGCGGTCGATCGTCCGGAACTCATCGGCGGCGTTGCCGGTCCGAAAGTAGGTGCCCCACCCGCGCAGGATCGGGTTGAGCTCCGCGATCAGCACGCGGATATCACCGACACCGACGCGGTTGCGGCCGGTCTTGGCCTTGACCTTGGCTCGTAGGCGCTTCAGCGAGCGTTGCGAGGGCCATCGGTGCAGGTAGTAACGGCGAACGCCGCGCTCCAGCAACCGGCCCGACACACGCGCCCGGAAGTGCCAACCAAGAAAGTCAAAGCCCTCACGGCCCTCCCTGAGGTCCACCACCTTCGTCTTGTCCGGATGCAGCTTGAGCCCTAGGCCACCGAGGATCTCCCCGGCAGCTTTCAGGGCCGCGTTCGCGTCGCGCTCAGACCGGCACAGCACGACGAAATCGTCCGCGTAACGGACAAGCTCGCCGATGCCCCGCTCGGTCATCGCGCGGTCAAACGCGTGCAGGTAGACGTTGGACAACAGCGGCGAAATCACGCCGCCCTGAGGCGTCCCGGAGACCGTCTGCGAGTACACCCCGTCCTCCATCACCCCCGCCTCAAGCCACTGTCGCAGCAGCTTGAGCACCCGCCGATCCGAAACGCGTTCAGCGACAAGCGCCAGCAATTTGTGCTGATCGATCGAGCCGAAGTAGTCACGGATGTCGGCCTCCAACGACCCATGCGCTACCGCGCGGAAACGAGACCCGGATGCGTTCCGCGGCGTCCGTTGCCGACCGCTTGGGACGAAACCCGTACGACACCGACAAGAAGTCGGCCTCGAAGACCGGTTCCAGCACCAACCGGGTCGCCTGCTGAACGACACGATCACGCACCGTCGGAATGCCCAACGGCCTGCGGCCACCATCTGACTTTCGATCGTCACACGCCGCACCGGCGCGGGACGATACGAACCCTGCTCGAAGCGCACCTTGCAACTCGCCGAGCATCCGCTCGACGCCATACGCCTCGACCTCAGCCAACGTCTGCCTTCGACGCCGGCCGCCCCACGGTTCCCCCTCACCCGTCGCCACGCCTCCCGCAGAACGTCACTTCTGCGGATACGGTCATACAGCGCGTGGAAACGACGTTCCGGGGACCGCTTTGCACATGCGCATAGCGTGCGCTGGAGTTTTCGCACGTCCCCGCCACCAGCCCTCAACACCGGACCGGCGCACGGGTCAGCGAGCGAACACTCGCCGAGGTCGTTGGATCGCACCATGGCGACCATGCCCTAACGCTTACCTCCGCCGCACGCGTGATCAAAGCAGGGGCCCTTCGCTCCCGGCGCGTTGTTCTGCACGCCGATCTCGGCTACTACGACCCCCTCGGACTCCCGCTGCGCTCCGCTCGCTTTCGCCATCGGCTTATACAAGCGGTCTTCGCTGACAAGGCTGCGCAGACGGGCCTCTCCTGTTCCGCGATCAGACCTTGCGCGCGTGCAAGTCTCCCTACCCCGCAGGGACCCGCCGCACCCAATTCCGGAATGGGACTGGCGGACATGGCCTTCGCCGTGACATGAGCGGCTCGGCTCCCCAATCGTGAGTTTGACGAGGCTGCAATCCCAGCCCACGCGCTTGCTCCCTCCAAAGAGGCTCTCGACACCCCGCTCAGCCACGAGGATCTCTCCCCATGACCGGGGCCTGCTACCCGGCGCTCCGGCGCCTACCGGGACGGGACTCCCACCCGCCGGCCTGATCCAGCTTGCAGGACGCAACATGCGGCGCGACTCTAGTGATTGCGGGCCGCGGCGGGACGAGTCATGGGTGAACGCCGCCGCGGGTCGGCGCGCGCCCGGCGCCGGGCTCCGCCGAGGCGCCGGCGCGGCGCAGACCCTCGACCTCCGACGCCTTCAGGCGCCGGTGCGCGCCCTTGGGCAGGTCGTCGAGGCGCAGCGCGCCGAAGCGCACGCGCTCGAGCGTCTTCACGCGGTGCCCGACGGCCTCGCACATCCGCTTGACCTGGTGGTTGCGGCCCTCGCGGATCGTGAGCTCGAGCACGCCGGGCTTGAGCTGGCGGACCTTCGCGGGGAGCGTGCGGCCGTCGTCGAGGTCGACGCCCTCGCGCAGCGCGCGCAGGGCGTGCTCGGGCACCGGCGACGGCCGGACCAGCGCGCGGTACGTCCGCGGCACCTCGAAGGACGGGTGCGTCATGCGCTGGGCGAGGTCGCCGTCGTTCGTGACGAGGATGAGGCCGGTGCTGTCCTGGTCGAGCCGCCCGACCGGGTACAGCCGCGCGCCCGCGGCCGGCACGAGGTCGACGACCGTGCGCCGGCCGTGCGTGTCGGCCGCCGTCGAGAGCACGCCGGCGGGCTTGTTGACGACGAAGACGACGCGGTCCTCGGGCCCCTCGAGGTACTTGCCGTCGACCGCGACGCCGCTGTCGGCGTCGACGTCGCGCGCCGGATCGGTGACCTTCTCGTTGCCGATCGTGACGCGCCCCGCACGGACGATCTCCTCCGCGCCACGTCGTGACGCGACGCCCGCGTGGGCGAGGAACTTGGCGAGGCGCACCATACGATGGTCGCAGGTGAGCACGAACCCCTTCAATCAGGTCATGTGGCACTTCACGCTGCCACTGCACGCGACGCCCGGCGAGCTCGTCGCGCTGGCCGAGCGGTGGGCGCAGGAGCACGCCGTGTACATCTCGATCGAGCGCTTCTACCCCACCTACGCCGCCGCGGCCGTCCCGCTCGCCGGCGACCTCGCGACGGCGATCGCCGGCTTTGAGCCCGTGCGCCGGATCGGCTTGCGCCGCGACGTCTTTGACGTCGACTCGGTGAGCGCTTCGCAGCACCTGATGCGCAACCCGGAGACGTTCCTCATGATTCTCGAGCCGGTCACCGAGGACGGCCTGCGCGCGACCGCGCTGCAGTCCCGGATGGCCGAGCAGGAGAGCCTGCGCTGGTGGATCGATCTCGCGCGCGACGCGACCGAGACCATGCACCAGGGCGCCACCGCGATCGATCCCGAAGGCGGTGGCCGGAAGCCGGTGCCCGATCACTTCCACACGCAAGGCGCGCACGACCTCGCGGTAGCCGGGGTGCCGATGCTCGCCTCCGGCGGCAGCGCGATCTTCGAGTTCGACGACGTCGCGTAGCGGCCCTCCTACGATGGGCGGGTGGATCTCGAGCTCCTGGAGCGCACGCTGGCGGACGCCGGCGAGCCGGCCTTCCGCGCCCGTCAGGTGTGGTCGTGGGCCGCTCGCGGCGCGAGCGGCTACGACGCGATGACCGACGTGCCGGCGAAGCTGCGCGAGCAGCTCGCCGCGGACGTCCCGTTCTCGACGCTGTCGCTCGCCGACGAGGCGGTCTCGAAGGACGGCACGGTGAAGTCCCTCTTTCACACGGCCGACGGGCGCCCCGTCGAGGCCGTGCTCATGCGTTATCGGGACGGCCGGCGGTCGCTGTGCCTGTCGTCGCAGTCCGGCTGCCCGCTCACGTGCACGTTCTGCGCGACGGGCGCGATGAAGTTCGGCCGCAACCTCACCGCGTCGGAGATCCTCGACCAGGCGCTGCACTTCCGCCGCAGCGAAGCTGTCGACCATGCCGTCTTCATGGGGATGGGCGAGCCGATGATGAACCTCGAAGGCGTGCTCGCAGCCTGCCGGCGCCTGCCCGCCCTCGGCATCACCCACCGCCGCACGACGATCTCCACCGTCGGCTGGATCCCCGGCATCGACCGCCTCGCGGAGAGCGACATGCCGCTGCGCCTCGCCTTCTCCCTGCACGCCGCGGACGACGCGCTGCGCTCGCAGATCATGCCGGTCAACGAGCGCTACCCACTCGCGGACGTGCTCGCCGCGTGCAAGCGCTGGCACGTCGCCAAACGCCGGCCGGTGTTCATCGAGTACGTCATGCTCGCGGGCGTCAACGACCGCTACGCGCAGGCGGTCCAGCTCGCCAAGGTCCTCGACCCGAAGGTCTTCAAGGTCAACCTCATCCCGTACAACCCGAGCGGATCGCCGTACGACGGCTCGCGTCCGGAGGCCATCGAGGCCTTCCGGGCGGCGCTCGAGGAGCACGGCGTGCGGGTGACCGTGCGCCTCACCCGCGGGCGCGACATCGCGGCCGCCTGCGGCCAGCTCGCGGCCGCTCGCGCCTGAGCAGCACATCCGTCCACGGGGCAGCTCCGATGATCGCCCTCCAGGTTCCACTGCGTTGTGTCGATACGAGCCGCAACGACCGTTGACCTTCATTGGAGATACATGCGTGACATGGATGTGGTAGCCGCCGGTTCCCGGCGAGCATTCGGACTGGCGCTCTTCGCCTGCGTGCTTGTCGCGCTCGTTCCAGCCGTCGCGAGCGCGAACTCCGAGATCACCGTCACGCCTGCCCTCCCGGCGAACGTGAGCGTCGGCGACACGAACGTCCGCGGAACGCTCACCATCACCAACATCAACACCGGCGGCGACACCACGAGCACGATCTGCGAGCCGGGCGATGCCGCGCCGTGCCCCGCCGACTCGCCCGGCATCACGCTGCTGCCCTCGTGCAGCGCGATGGACTTCGCGCAGAACTGCCTGCTGCCGGGGGCCAACCCCGGCGTGTTCACGATCGACAACGCGACGGGCGGCGCCGGCACCGCGTGCGCCACGAAGACCTTCGCCGTGACCGTCGTCGACGCGACCTTCGGGAAGCTGCGCTTCGTGCCCTCGGGCGGCCATGTCGTGCTGCCGACCCCCGGCTCGTCGTGCCGGATCGACTTCGACGTCGACGTCCTCCAGCTGCCCGCCGACGGCAACGGCGCCGCCGGCTATCAGACGCTTCAGCGCGCCGAGGCCCTGGCGTACTCCAACCTCAACGCGCTGGCCTTCGACCCCGGAACGCAACCGCCGGTGAACGTCACGCTCGCCGCGCCGACGCTGACCGACACCGAGCCGGCCTCGCCGGCCAACAACAACTCCCCGGAGATCAGGGGCAGCGCGCCGGCCGGCACCTCACTGGTCCGCCTCTACACGAACGCCGCGTGCACGGGGACGCCGATCGCGCAGGGCTCCGCCGCCGCCTTCGCGTCGCCGGGCCTGACCGCGCCCGTCCTCGACGACACGACGACGGCGTTCTACGCGGAGGTCGTGGACAACCTCGCTGGCGTCTCGGACTGCTCGACCAGCACGATCACCTACGTCGAGGACTCGACGCCACCGGGCATGCCCACGATCAGCGACGTCGATCCCGACTCGCCCGCCAACGACAACGCACCCGTCATCCAGGGCACGGCCGCTACCGGCTCGACGGTGAAGCTCTACACGACCGCGAGCTGCACGGGTCCCGTGGCCGCGCAGGGCTCCGCCACGGCCTTCGCTTCCGGCCTGACGGTCACCGTCGCGAACAACACGACGACGACGTACTACGCGAGCGCCACCGACGACGCGGGCAACGTCTCGGGCTGCTCGGCGCCGCTCACATACGTCGAGGACTCGGCCGCCCCCGTCGCGCCGTCGCCCACGGGCACCAACCCCCCATCCCCGTTCAACAACAACAGCCCGCGGATCGTGGGCGACGCCGAGGCGGGCAGCACCGTCAACATCTACAAGAACCCGGCCTGCACCGGGAGCCCGGCCGGGCAGGGCAGCGCTGCGGCGTTCGCGTCGCAGGGCATCCAGGCGACCGTGACCGACGACTCGACCACGGTGTTCTACGCCACCGCGACCGACGCGGCGGGGAACATGTCGCCGTGCTCCGCCGGCGTGAGCTACGTGGAGGACTCGATCGCCCCGGCTGCCGCGATCATGGGCGGGACGTCTCCCGCCTCGCCGCGCAACGACAACTCGCCGCGGATCCTCGGCACGGCGCCCGCCGGCACCACCGTCAGGATCTACGCCGACGCGGCGTGCACGGGCGCGATCTTCGCGCAGGGCTCGGCGGCGGCATTCGCCTCCCCCGGTCTCACCGTCTCGGTCGCCGACAACACGACCTCGACGTTCTACGCACGGGTGACCGACGCCGCGACCAACGTCTCGGGCTGCTCGCCGGGGTCCGCGACCTACGTCGAGGACTCGACCGCGCCTCAGACCACGATCGACGGCGGGCCCAGCGGCACGGGCGCCGCAGCGACCTCGACGTTCACGTTCTCCTCGTCGGAGGCCGGCACGACGTTCGAGTGCCGCATCGACACGGGCGAGTTCGCGGCGTGCAGCTCGCCGTTCACCACCCCGCCGCTGGCTGCCGGGCCGCACACGTTCGACGTCCGCCCCACCGACCGCGCCGGCAACGCCGGCGCGATCGTGCGGCGGGAGTTCACGGTCGGCGGAGCGGTCACGCCGCCACCGCCGCCGCCGCCGCCGGCACCGACGCCCACTCCGGCCCAGGTCGGCTGTCTCGGGATCGCCGGCACCGTGTACGTCGGCACGAGCGCTCGCAACGTCCGCACCGGCTCGTCGAAGACCGACATCATGTTCGGCCTCGCCGGCAACGACAGCCTGCGCGGCGTGGCCGGCCTTGACTGCCTCTACGGCGGCGCCGGCAAGGACACCCTCAGCGGCGGCAGCGGCGCTGACCGCCTGTTCGGCGGCACCGGCAACGATCGCGTCGACGGCTTGGCGGGCAACGACCGCCTGAGCGGCGAGAGCGGCAGCGACCGCCTCAACGGCGGCTCCGGCAACGACCGCAACACGGGCGGCGCGGGGCGCGACGTCATCCTCGACCGCCGCGGCAAGGACCGCTTCTCCGGCGGCTCGGGCAACGACCGCATCGACGCCCGCGACAGCACGCGGGCGGGCCGTCGCTCGGCCGACCGCATCCTGTGCGGCACCGGCGTCGACACCGTGCTCGCCGACCCGCGCGACAGCGTCGCGCGCGACTGCGAGCGCAGCCGGGTCGTCCGGCGCTCGCTGCGGACGGTCGCACCGCGCTGAGCGGTGCCTGGCTGAGAGCTCCGGGCGGCGCGGGTGCGCCGCCCGGCTTGTCCGCCGCGCGCGCCGAGCGGTGCCTGGCCGAGGCTCGCCGCCCGGCTTTGACCAGCGGCGCGCCGGTCAGCGCAGGCGCTCGTCCTGGTTCGGGTCGACCCAGTCGGCGGCGAGCCTGCCGTCGTAGCGGGGATCGTTGAGGCGCGGGTCGTTCGCGGGATCGCCGTGGCCGTCGATGCGCTCGCCCGTCACCGGGTCGAAGTGGTCGTCGAGGCTCGGGTCCGACCCGTACGGCACCGCGGGCCCCGTCGGCGCGGCCTGGCCGGCGGCGGGCGGCTGGCCGGCGGAGTACGCCTGCGGGTCGTAGCCGTCGGCGTACGCGCCGCTCGCCGCGGGCTCGTAGCCGGCGGGCGCGGCCTGCTGATAGCCGGTGGCGGGCGCTCCGGCCTGCATCCCGGCCGACACGTTGCGCGCCTGCGCCTGCAGCCGCTGCTCGGCCGCGACGACGTCCGCGGGGTGCGTCGCCTGCGCGTGCTCGTGGACGGCGTCGGCCATCGGATCGTGCCGCGCGGCGCCGCGGCTGCGGGGCGGCAGCGGCGAGTCGTGCCGGCGTCCGAGGCCGGGGGCGTGGCCTGCATTGCGACGCTGGACGACGGCGTAAGCGACAGCCGCGATGACGGCGATGATGAGGATTGCAACAATGATCTCCATACCGGAGGCGGTACCCGCGCGGGCACGCGGGCAACCGCCGGAGAGCCGCGGGCGAGCTGCCGGCCGCCGAGTTCGAGCGCGGCCGCGCCGGTGCCGCGGCCAGGGCTCAGCCGTCGGCGGCGCCGGCGCGCTGCTCGCCTGCGCGCAGGAGGCGGTCGCGCAGCTCGGCCTCCTCGTCGGGCGTCGGGTCCCACTCGGCGACGCTCGGTAGCGCCTTCAGCGAGTCGAGCCCGAAGAGCTTGAGGAAGAGGTCCGTCGTGCGGTAGGTGACCGCGCCGAACTGCGAGCGCCCGGCCTCTTCGATGTAGCCGCGCTCGAGCAGCGTCCCTGCCGCCGAGTCCGCCGAGACGCCGCGAATGCGGGTGATCTCGGGCCGCGAGACCGGCTGTAGGTAGGCGACGATCGCGAGCGTCTCCGCTTGGGCCGGGCGTCAGCGGCGGCGTGCGCGGCTTGGCGAGGAGCCTGCGCGCGGCTTCCTCGGCGACGGGGTCCGTGGCGAGCGCGATCCCGCCCGCGACGCGCTTGAGCTGCAGCCCGTGCGTGCCGGGCGCGTACTCGAAGTCCAGCTCGGCGAGCGCCTTGGCGAGCTCGTCGGCGTCGCAGTCGGCGGCCTCGGCGAGATCCTCCGTGCCGACGGGGTCGGGGCTGAGGAACAGCAGCGCCTCGACGATCCTGCGCGAGCTCGGTGAGCTGCCCCACTACGCCATCGCCTCGGCGCGCCGGTCGCTCGCGCGTCGTGTCGACGGCGGTGATCGCGATGTCTCCGAACGCCACCTCCTGGGTCCACGTCGCCTCGCCCTGCTTGTAGAGCTCGAGTAGCGCGAACAGCGTGACGGCGACCGTCACGCGGTCGGCGCCGCGGACGGCCTCGTCGAAGCTGCAGGCGCCGCGGCGCAGCAGCGCGCGCAGGTGGGTGAGGCGCTCGGCGACGGTGATCGTCGGCACGGTGACGTGCTCGAGGTTGACCCGCGGGGGGACGCGCAGGAGGCCGCCGAGGGCGGCGCCGAGGCGGCGCGGGTCGTAGACGGCGCCGGCTTCGGCGAGGTTCGTGCGCTTGAGCGAGGGCGGCAGCGGGGCGGAGCGGTAGCGGACGCCGTGCTCGCCTTCGAGACGGGTCGGCGAGGTGGTCGGCGGCGCGCCGGTAGCGCCGCGCCTCGAGCATCCGCGCGAGCAGCTCCTCGGCGGCTTCGCCGGGCTCGAGGTCGTCGAGGTCCTCGTCGGCGCGCGGGAGCATGAGCCGCGACTTGAGCTCGAGCAGCGCGGCGATGAGCACGAGGAACTCGGTCGCGACCTCGAGGTCGAGCTCGCCGCGGCCCTCGAGGTGGTCGAGGTAGGCGAGCACGACGTCGGCGAGCTGCACCTCGAGCAGGTCGACCTCCTCGCGCAGGACGAGCGTCAGCAGGAGGTCGAACGGACCCGAGAAGACCTCGAGGTCGAGCTCGAGCGAGGCGACGGTCATCGCGTGCAGGCTACCGGCACGCCGCGGCGCCCGACGGCGTGCCCGTGCGGATAGGCCGAGACCGCGCGCTCGCGAGCCGCGCGCGGGCCGACGCCCATCGCCTCGCGGACGTCGGCGAGCGTCGCGGAGGCGATCGCGCGCGCCTTCGCGGCGCCGTCGGCGAGGATCGCCTCGAGCGCGGCCTCGTCCTCGCGCAGCGCGGCGTAGCGCTCCTGCAGCGGCGCGAGCTCCGCCGCGACGGCGTCCCCCACCGCGACCTTGAGGTCGCCGTAGCCGCGCGCGCTCGCCATCTCCGCCTCGACCTCCTCGGACGTCACGCCGCGCACCGCCGCGAGGATCTCGATGAGGTTCGTGACGCCCGGCTTGTCGTCGCCGCGGCGGATGACGGGCGGGTCCTCGGAGTCGGTGACCGCGCGCTTGAACTTCTTGGAGATCGTCTTCGGGTCGTCGAGCACGTAGACCGTGCCCTGCTCGCTGCCGCCGGTCGTCGACATCTTGCGCTCGGGGTGCTGGAGGTCGCGCACGCGCGCGCCGACCGTCGGGATGCGGTGCTCGGGGACGACGAGGATCTCCTCGCCCTCCGGCGCGAAGCGCGCGTTGAAGCGCACCGCGACGTCGCGCATGAGCTCGAGGTGCTCGCGCTGGTCCTCGCCGACGGGCACCTCGTCGGCGCGGTAGGCGAGCACGTCGGCGGCCTGCAGGACGGGGTACAGCCACAGGCCGGCGGACACGAGCTCGCGCTGGGCGGCGGACTTGTCGCGGAACTGGTGCATGCGGTTCAGCTCGCCGTACGCCGTGACCGACGTCAGCAGCCAGCACAGCTCGGTGTGCTCGGCGACGTCGCCCTGGCGAAAGAGGATGCAGCGCTCCGGGTCCAGGCCGGCCGCGATGAGGATCGCGGTCGTGTCGAGCACGCGGGCGCGCAGCTCGGCGGGGTCGTACGGGACGGTCGTCGCGTGCAGGTCGACGATGCAGTAGATCGCCGGGTCGCCGCGATCCTGGCCCGCGACGAACTGCGTGATCGCGCCGATGTAGTTGCCGAGGTGCTTGCGGCCGGTGGGCTGGATGCCGGAGAAGATCGTGAGGGACACGCCGCGCAGGATGTCACGCCGCGCGCGCGCGGCCTACCAGCAGGGGTCGAACCCGGCGAGCGCCGCGCACCCGGCTGCGCGGCCGCGCTCAGCGCGCGCGACGACGTAGACCGAGCCGCTGTGGCGGCCGCGGTGGGCGGCGAAGCCCGCGCCGATGAGGATCTCCGGCCGGCCGTCGCCGTCGACGTCCGCCGCGTCGACCGCGTAGCCGCTCTGCTCCTGGCGCGCGCGAGCCGACCCAGCGCTGGACGCTCGGCGCCGAGGTTCGCCGAGGAAGATGTCGCCGCCGCCGGCCGCCGGCGACACGCGGTACGTCACGCCCGGCGTCGACGCGGCCGAGCCCGCCCGCGAGAAACGACCCGACGAGCGACCTCCGGGCGACCGTCGCCGTCGAGGTCGCCGCGGCCGGCCACGGTGTAGCCGGCGCGGTCGTCGTTGCCCGCGCCGAAGATGCGCATCCCCTGCGCCGGGGGGCGGCGGGTAGGCCTGCGGCTCGGTGCCGTCCTTGCCGTAGTAGATCGCGACGACGCCGGCGCGGCGCTTGCCGCGCGCCGCGGCGTTGGACGCCGAGACCGCGATGTCGGCGCGCCCGTCGCCGTTGAGGTCGCCGACGCCGGCGAGCGCGTCGCCGAACGAGGCCGGCGGCGTCGCTGCTCGCCGGCGCCGATGTCGTAGCTGCCGGAGCCGGCGGCGCCCGCGTCGACCGCCTGCGAGTGTCCCGGCGGCCGAAGACGACGACGGCGCCCCCCGAGTAGCCGACGGCGACGTCGGCCAGCCCGTCGCCGTTGACGTCGCCGACGCCCGCGACCTCGAAGCCGAAGTCCTCCTGCCCGTCGGGCGAGATCCGGAGCGACCCCCGCGCCGGGGTCGCCGAGGTCGACGGCGCGGAAGTCGCGGCGGCCGAGGATGACGTAGGCGGCGCCGGTCTCGCCGACGACGAGGTCGCCGATCCCGTCGCCGTTGAAGTCGCCGGCGCTCGCCGCGGGGTCGAGCTCGGCCTCCTCGTCCGAGCCGTCGATCCGCACGAGCCCGCGTGCCGGGCTTGCGCAGGTTGACGGTCTTGCGGCCGCCGGTCGACAGGACCACCCACATCGAGCCGGCCTTCGTGCGCCCGCGGGCGTCGAGCTGGTAGCTGCCGACGGCCTGGTCGGGGCGCCCGTCGCCGTTGACGTCGCCGATGCCGGCGACCATCTGCCCGATCTTGTCGCCCTTGCGGCCGCCGCGGATCTCGACGATGCCCGCGCGCCGCCCGAGCCGAGCTTGACCTTCCTCGCGTTCGAGGCCGTCACGAGGTACGCCGCGCCGGCGTCCTTGCGCCCGCCGGCGTCGGCGGTGTACGCGCCGACGATGAGATCCTCGCGGCCGTCGCGGTTGACGTCGCCGGCGTTGGCGACGCGATCGCCGGCGTCGTCGCCGGTGTGCGCGCCGTCGAGGCGCTGGACGAAGGTCGTCTTGAGGTCGGCCGTGTCGCCGGTCGACTGGGCGAGCGCGGCGCCGGCGCCGCAGAGCAGCAGCGTGAGCGCGGCGACGGACGCGGCGCGGGCCCGAGGATGGCCTTCATCCGCCGACCGTAGAGCAGCGCGGCGCGCGCACCGCCGCACCGCCCGTTCGGCCAGGCTCGGCGGCCGGCCTACAAGGCCTGGCGCACGCGCGGGCGCTTCGCGGCGCCCGCCTCGTCCAGCCGGCGCACCGGCGTCGTGTACGGCGCGTTGCGCGCGATCTCCGGGTCCTCCGCCGCCTCGCGCACGATCGCGGCGATCGCCTCGACGAAGCCGTCGAGCGTCTCGCGCGTCTCGGTCTCGGTCGGCTCGATGAGCAGCGCCTCCTCGACGACGAGCGGGAAGTACACCGTCGGCGGGTGCATGCCGTGGTCGAGCAGCCGCTTCGCCAAGTCGAGCGTGCGGATCCCGAGCTGCTTCTTCATCGGCGCGCCCGACAGGACGAACTCGTGCAGGCAGCGCTCGCCGAACGCGAGCGGCAGCAGGTCGCCGACCTCGTCACGCAGCCGCGCGAGCAGGTAGTTGGCGTTCAAGACCGCGACCTCGGAGACGTCCTTCAGCCCCTCCGCTCCGAGCGAGCGGATGTACGCGTACGTGCGCACGAACACCCCGTAATTGCCCTGGAAACCGCGCAGTTTCCCGATCGACTTCGGGCGGTCGTAGTCGAGATCGAAGGTCGGCGGTCCACCGTTCGAAATCGCCGCCCGGACCACCTGCGGGCGCGGCAGGAACGGCTCGATCGCATCGGTCACCGCGATCGGCCCTGCCCCGGGCCCGCCGCCGCCGTGCGGCTGCGTGAACGTCTTGTGCAGGTTGAAGTGCAGGATGTCGAAGCCCATGTCGCCGGGCCGCGAGTAGCCCATGATCGCGTTGAGGTTCGCGCCGTCGTAGTACAGAAGCCCGCCGACGCCGTGGACGATCGAGGCGATCTCCTCGATGTTCGGGTCGAAGATCCCCAGCGTGCTCGGGTTCGTGAGCATGAGGCAGGCGGTGTGCTCGTCGGCCTTCGCGCGCAGGTCCTCGACGTCGACGCCGCCGTCGGCGTCGAGCTTTACCTTGACGACCTCGTAGCCGGCCATCGTCACCGTCGCCGGGTTCGTGCCGTGCGCCGAGTCCGGCGTGAGCACCTTCGTGCGGTCGCTCGCCGCGGTCGGCGTGATAAGCACGCGTCAGCAGCACGCCCGCGAGCTCGCCGTGCGAGCCGGCCGACGGCTGCAGCGAGACGTGCGGCATGCCGGCGATCTCGGCCAGCGACTCCTGCAGCTCGTACATGAGCTCCAGCGCGCCCTGCGCGCGCTTGGGGTCCTGGAGCGGGTGCAGGCGCGAGTGGCCGGGCAGCGCCGCGACCCGCTCGTGCACGCGCGGGTTGTGCTTCATCGTGCACGAGCCGAGCGGATAGAAGCCCGAGTCGAGGTCGAAGTTGCGCTTGCTCAGGTTCACGTAATGGCGGACGATCTCCGGCTCGGAGGCCTCGGGTAGCCGCGGCGGCTCGGCCCGGCGCAGCCGCGCGGGAACGAGCAGCTGCGGGTCGACCTCGGGCACGTCGAGCGCGGGCGCGACGAACGCGCGGCGCCCCGGCGCGCCCTTCTCGAAGATCGTCGTCGCGCGCTCGCGCTGCTGCGGGGTCGCGCCACCGTCCAGGGCCGTCATGCCGACACCTCGGCGGCGGCGAGCGCGCGCTCCGCGGACACCGCGTTGGCGAGCACTCCCGCGAAGCGGTCGATGTCCTCGCGCGTGCGCTGCTCGGTGATCGCGACGAGCAGCCCGTCGGGGTACTCCTCGTAGGAGCGCCCGAGCGCGTAGCCGGCGTTGATGCCTGCGTCCGCGCAGCGCTCGAGCACGCGCTGGACGCCTTGCAGGCCGTCCACGTCCAGGCGCAGCGGGAACTCGCGCACGACCGGCCAGTCGTGGAGCTTGCTCACGCCGTCGATCGCCGACAGCGTCTCGCGCGCGTAGTGCGTGCGCTGGAGCATGAGCTCGCCGATGTCGACGATCCCCCGGGCTCCGAGCCAGCTCAGGTAGACCACGCCGCCAAGGGCGTTCAGCGCCTGGGACGTGCAGATGTTCGACGTCGCCTTCTCGCGGCGGATGTGCTGCTCGCGCGTCTGGAGCGTCAGCACGAACCCGCGGCGCCCGTCGGCGTCCGTCGTCTCCCCCGCAATCCGGCCGGGCATCGCGCGGATGTGCTTCTCGGTCGCGGCGAAGAAGCCGAACGACGGGCCGCCGAAGTCCAGGCGGTTGCCGAGCGACTGGCCCTCGCCGACGCAGACGTCTGCGCCCTGGTTGCCGGGCGCCTCGATGACGCCGAGCGTCAGCGGGTCGGCGGCGACGATGACGAGCGCGCCGTGCTCGTGCGCGGCGTCGGACAGCAGCTCGAGCTCCTCGATCGTGCCGAGGAAGTTCGGCTGCTGGAGGATCACGGCGGCGACGTCGTCGTCGCTCAGCGCCTCGCGCAGCGGGTCGAGGTCCGTGAGGCCGTCGCTCAGCGGGATCTCGTCGACGGTCATGCCGTAGCCGGCGGCGAGCGTGTGCAAGGTCTCGCGGCTGTCCGGGTGCACGCCGCGGCTCGCGACGAGGCGCGTGCGGCCCTTGTTCGCGGCCTTCGCGAGGTACGCGGCGGCGGCGACGGCGCTCGGGCCCTCGTACAGCGAGGCGTTGGAGACGGGCAGGCCGGTGAGCTCGGAGATGGCCGTCTGGTACTCGAACATCACCTGCAGGCCGCCCTGGCTGACCTCCGGCTGGTAGGGCGTGTACGGCGTCAGGAACTCCGAGCGCGACATGAGCATGTCGACGATCGACGGGACGTAGTGGTCGTACATCCCGGCTCCGAGGAAGCACAGCTCGTCCTCGGTCGAGGTGTTGCGGGCGGCCAGCCGGCGCAGCTCGGCGTACACGGCCTGCTCGGGCTCGCCGGGCGGCAGGTCGATCTCGCCCTTGAGCCGTACTCCCGCGGGGATGCCGTCGAACAGCTGCTCGATCGAGTCGACGCCGATCGCGGCGAGCATGTGCTCGAGGTCCTGCGGGGTGACGGCCGTGTAGCCGCTCATGACAGGCCGCTCACGTACGAGTCGCGGTCGAGCAGGCTGTCGACCTCGACGGGATCGGAGAGCTTCACCTTGACCATCCAGCCGTCGCCGTAGGGATCCTCGTTGATCGCCTCGGTGGCGTCGGCGAGCGCGGTGTTGACCTCGACGATCTCGCCGCTCAACGGGGCGATCACGTCCGAGACGGCCTTGACGGACTCGACCTCGGCGTAGAACTCGCCGGCTGTGACGGTCGTGCCGACCTCGGGCGGGTCGAAGAAGACGACCTCGCCGAGGGCGTCCTGCGCGAACCACGTGATCCCGAACGTGGCGATGTCGCCCTCGACCTTGGCCCAGTCGTGCTCGGGGTGGTACTGCAGGTCCTCCGGGTAGCTGGCCTCAGCCATCGGTCTCCTTGTCGTAGAGCGGCTTCTTGGCGACGATCGCCGCGCGCGGCTTGCCACGCACGTCGATCTCGAACTCCTGCCCGACGGCGGCGCGATCAACCGGCAGATAGGCCATGCCGATCCCGATGCCCAGGCACGGCGACATCGTGCCGCTCGTGACCTCGCCGCCGCCGATGACGGGGTTGCCCTGGCGCGCGATGCCCGAGCCGGTGAGCTTGAAGGGGGCGAGCTTCTCGGCGGTGCCCTGCTCGCGCGCGGCCGCGACGGCCTCAGACCCGATGAACCCCGTGGCCTCCTTGCACGCCCAGCCGAGGCCGGCTTCGATCGGGTTGCGGTCGACCGACAGGTCGTTGCCGTAGAGGTGAAAGCAGGCCTCGAGGCGCAGCGTGTCGCGCGCGGCGAGCCCGGCGGGCGTCGCCCCGCGGCGGACGACCTCGTCCCAGACCGCGGGCGCGTCCTCCGGGCTGACGAGCAGCTCGACGCCGTCCTCGCCCGTGTAGCCGGTGCCGCAGACGAGCATCTCGCGGCCGAAGACGATCCCGCGCTGCGCGGTCATGCGGGCGGGCAGCGGCATGTCGGCGATCGTCTGCACGATCTCCCGCGCGACCGGGCCTTGGACGGCGAGCATGGCGATGCGCTCGGCCACGTCGGCGCACCTCGACGTCGAAGCCCTCGGTGTGCGAGCGCAGCCAGGCGAAGTCGGACTCGTGGTTGGCCGCGTTCGTGACCGTGAGGTAGTGCTCGGGCCCGAGGCGGTATGTGAAGAGGTCGTCGAGGACGCCGCCGTCGTCCGCGCACAGGAGCGCGTACTGGGCGCTGCCGATCGACATCTTCGTGACGTCGTTGGAGTAGACGTGCTGGACGAAGGCCTCGGCGTCGGGCCCCGAGATCTCGACCTCGCCCATGTGCGAGACGTCGAAGATGCCTGCTTTCGTGCGCACCGCTAGGTGCTCGGCGCGGATCCCGTCGGCGTACTGGACGGGCATCTCCCAGCCCGCGAACGGCACGATCTTGCCGCCCGCCTGTTGGTGCGACTCGAACAGCGGCGTGCGCTTGAGCGTGGACGAGGTCACGGCTCGGAGGCTAGCGAAGCGCTCGGCGCGCGCCGGCGCGCCATCGCTTGAGCTTCCGGCGCGGTTCTTCAGCCCTCGTCCCAGAGCCGCGCGCGCAGGCCCGACGCACGCGCCGCGGGTCGCGCGACCGCGGCGCGGACCGCGTCCTCGGTGCCCGCGACGACGAGGCGCGTGCGCGCGCGGGTGACCGCGGTGTAGAGCAGCTCGCGCGTGAGGATCGGCGAGGTCGCCGGCGGCAGGAGGACGGCGGCGGTGTGAAACTGCGAGCCCTGCGCCTTGTGGATCGTCATCGCGTAGACGGTCTCGACGGCCTCGAGCCTCGCCGGGCTGAGGAGCTGGTCGTGGCGCTCGAAGGCGGCGCCGGGGCGGCCGTCGGGTCCCGCGACGACGACGCCGGTGTCGCCGTTGTAGAGCCGGAGCCCGTAGTCGTTCTCGGTGACGAGCAGCGGCCTGCCGACGTACCACTCGCCCTGCGCCGCGAACCCGTCGATCGCGGCGGCGAGCCAGGCCTCGACGCGGGCGCGCCAGGCTTGCGCGCCGTGGTCGCCGCGACGGTGCGCGCAAAGGACGCGAAACGCGCCGATCGCCTCGATCGCCTTCGCGGCGTCGCCCGCGGCGGCGGCGATCCAGGCCGCTCTGCCGGCGGCGACCGCCCCGTCGCGGACCTCCTGGAGGGCGTCTGGCTCGCCGGCGACGTCGACGGGGATCCAGGCGATCTCGTCGTCGTGGCCGCGGAGCGCTTGGAGCGTCGCGGTGGCGTCGCCTTGGTGGACGGCCTCCGCGAGCGCGGCGATCGCCGGGCCGAAGCGGTGCGACCTGTCGAGGACGACGATGCCCGCAGCGATGCTCCCGGCCGCCCCCGCGACCCCTGCGCGCGCCGCGTCGCGCCGCAGCGGTCCTTCCGCCGCCGGCCCCACGATGTCGCCGAGCACGGCGCCGGCTTCGATCGACGTGAGCTGCCCGGGATCGCCGACGAGGATGAGCCGCGCGCCCGGCCGCACGGCCTCGACGAGCCGCGCCATGAGCGAGAGCGACACCATCGAGGTCTCGTCGACGACCACGACGTCGTGCGGGAGGTGGTTGGAGCGGTCGTGGCGGAAGCGGCTGTGGCTGCCGGGCTTCCAGCCGAGCAGGCGGTGCAGGGTGGAGCCTTCGAGCGCGAGGAGCCGCTCCCGGATCGGGGCCTCCACGTCGAGCGCGCGAGCCTCGGCGTGGACGGCCTCCTCGAGCCGGGCGGCCGCCTTGCCGGTCGGCGCGGCGAGCGCCACGAGCGGTGGCGGTGCGTGCGCGCTCGCCGCCTGCTCGAGCAGCAGCGCGAGGATCCGCGCGACGGTCGTCGTCTTGCCGGTGCCGGGGCCGCCCGCGACGACCGCGAAGCGCCGCCGGGTGGCGGTCGCCGCGGCGAGGCGCTGGCGGTCGTCGGCATCTTCCCCGGCCGGCGGCCGTCCTCGTCCCCGAACAGCCGCGGCTGCGCGTCCCCGGAAGGCCGCCGATCGCGGTCGCCCCGTTTCCCGAACAGCCGTCGCAGCCCGTCGTCGAGCACCCCTTCGTCGACGCTCTGCGCCGCGTCCTCGGCGAACACGCGCAGGTCCGCCGCGACGCGCACCTCCTCGCGCCAGTAGCGATCCAGGTACAGCCGCGTGCCCACGAGCCGCAGCGGCCAGCCGGGCGCGTCGTCGTCCTCGCCGGTCGCGACGAGCGCGCTCGCCGCGAGGGATCGCTTCCATTCCGCGGGCTCCGGCCACGGCAGCGTCGCGAGGTCGACGGGCTCGTCGAGATCGACGGTCGCCTGCGCGGCGATCGTAGCGAGGTCGACGTAGACGTGGCCGAGGCGCGGCCCGCGGACGGCCAGCGCGACGGCGAGCGCGAGCGTCAGGTCCGGCTCGCCGCCCGCGAGCGCGGTCAGTCGCAGCGCCACGTGGACGTCGGCTGCGGCGAGCACGCCGGCGTCATTGAACTCGCGCAGCGGCGAGGGCGCCTCGCGCACGCGGCGAGCGTCATGCAGGTCGGCGGGCTCGATCATGGCGCGCCGCCTCGGTCGAGCACGTCGCTGAGCGCCACGACGAAACCCGGCGGGGGCTTCCATGCGAACACCCCGCACGGGCTCTCGCCGACGACCGGCGTCGCGGGCCCGCTCATCCCTCGCAAGAAGAGATACAGGACGCCGGCGAGGTTGCGCTCCGGGTCATAACCGTTAAGGCGCCAGCGCAGATAACGGTGAAGCGCGACGGTGTACAGCAGCGCCTGCAAGCCGTAGTGATAGCGCTCCATCTCGGCTGCGAGCGCAGCCGGCCGGTGATGCCATGCGGTGAGCTCCTCCCCCGGCCCGGCGAGGAAGTTCGTCTTGTAGTCGACGACCGCGAAGCGCTCGCCGTCGCGCAGGACGAGGTCGATGCTGCCGGTGAGATAGCCGCGCGCGCCGCTTCGCAAAGCGGGATCGCTCAGCCGGGCGGCGTAGCCGCGGAGCGGGTCGCCGGCGGGGAGGTACTCCTCCAGCAGCGCGCCGACCGCTGCGAGGTCGAGGCCGTCGCCGCCGGGCGTGTCGCCGCCGGCGAGCGGCAGCTCGAAGGCGAGCTCGTCGAGGCGGTCGGCGCGCGTGACGTCGGCGAGCCGGCGGCCGCCGAGCAGCGGGCCGAGAGGCGTGCGCAGCGCGGCGCTGAGCCCCGCGACGACGACCGCCGCATCGCCGATGTCGGCGGGCCGCCGGCCGGCGGCGACGCGCGTACGCAGCTCGGCGTCGAGGTCCGGCGCGGCGAAGTCGGCGTCCTGGAGGAGCCGATGGACGAACGTCCCTACGTGGACGCCGGCCGGCATCGCCGCGAGCGGAGAGGCGACCGCGAGGAGCGCCGCGTCTTCGGCCACCTCGGCATCGACTTCGGAGTGGTTGCGCGGCGGCGCGACCGGCGCGGCCGGCGCGTGCTCGTCGGCGACGACGCCCTCCTCCGGCTCGCTCGCCACGAGCGGCTCGTGGGCCGCGGCCGTGATGTCGCTGTAGGAGGTGCGTCGCCAGCGCGAGTCGATCGGGCGATCGAACGTCGCGACCGCGAGGTCGGCGCCCGCCGGCGGCGCGCTGCTCCAGCGCCGCGGCGGGCCGGGCCGCGCGCGCTCGACGCTGATGCGCCCCGGCGCCCGCAGCGCAAGCTCCTCCAGCCGGGCGGTCGCATCGTCGTCGGAGGGCGTCGCGCGTCCCAGCGCCGGAACGTCCTCGTCGTCGCCGCGCGCGAACAGCAGGCGCGACAGCGCCGAGTGGCGGCTGTCGAACGAGCCCGCCCACCAGACGACGGCCTGGTGGCGCGCCCGCGTCAACGCGACGTACGCCAGCCGCAGGTCCTCGCCGCGCTGCTCCGCATGGTGCTGCTGCAGATGGCGGTTCCAGTCCGGCCCGTCCAGGCCGACGTCGATCGTGCGCGCGTCGCCGTGCACGGGCTCGTGAAAGAAGATCGGCTCGGGGTCGCGCGCGAGCGGCACGTCCTCCCACAAGTACGGCAGGTACACGATCGGGAACTCCAGGCCCTTGCTGCGATGGATCGTGAGGATCTGGACCGCCGCGGCGTCGGACTCCAGGCGCCGGCTGCGCTCCTCGTCGGCGGTGTCGCGCTCGGCCTCGGCGATCCGGCGGCGCAACCAGGCCGCCAGCGCGGCCGTCCCGAGCTGCTCGCTGGTCGCCGCGCCATGCAGCAACTGGGCGACGTGGCGCAGGTCGGTCATCCTGCGCTCGCCGTCGGCGGTCGCGAGCACCCGCCCCGGCAGGCCCTCGGTCAGCGTGATCCGCTCGGTCAGCGACGCGACCCCACGATCGCGCAGCACGCGCCCCCACTCGTGCAGCCGGCGATGGACGTCCTCCCACTCGTCCTCGCGCGCGAGCGCGACCCGCTCGGCCGACCAGCCGAGAAAGCACGTCAGCGCCGCGGCCCGCGCCCGCGGCGACGACGACGGCCGCTCGATCGCGTCGATGAGCCGCAGCCACTCGGTCGCGGCCGGCGTGCCGAAGACGCTCCCCGCGCCGCTCACGACGGCCGGGATCCCCGCGCCGTCGAGCGCGTCGCGGACCTGCGCCGCGTTGCGGTGCGTGCGGACGAGCACCGCGACGTGGCCCGGCGCCACCGGCTCGCGGCGCACCACAGCGCCACCCTGGTCGCGCGTCTCGACCGCGGCGCCCGATTCCAGCAGCGCGACGAGGTCGTCGGCGACGTCGGCGGCGATCTGCTCGCGGGCGGGCTGCTTGCGGGCGTAGCCGCCGGGCGTGCGACCGATCGCCGGGTCGTCGCGGCGCGCCACCCGGATGCGCAGCGGCGCGGCGACCGGCGCGCCCGTCAGGCGCGGCGCCTGGTTGGCATCGGCGGCGCGCACGGCGCGGTAGACGATCCCCTCGTGGCCGAGCCGCGCGCCGCGAAACAGGGCGTCATAGGCGTCGATCAAGCCTTGGTCGCTGCGCCAGTTGACGGCCAGCGTCGCGTGCGACGCCGCGCTCGCCTTCGCCTCGACGTACGAGTAGACGTCGGCGCCGCGGAATGCGTAGATCGCCTGCTTCGGGTCGCCGATAAGGACGAGCGTGCCGGCGCCGAACGCGCGCCGCATGATCTCCCACTGGACGGGGTCGGTGTCCTGGAACTCGTCGACGAGCACGACCTCGAAGCGCTGGCGCATGCGCGCGGCGACGGCCTCACCGCCCGGCGGGGCGAGCGCGTCGTCGAGACGGGTGAGGAGGTCGTCGTACGTCATGACGCCGTTCGCGCGCTTGCGCCGCTCGAGCTCCGCGCGGACCGCGTGCGCGAGGCGCACGCGCATCGCCGCGACGCTCTCGCCCGGCGCGGCCTCGGGCTCGATCCGGGCCTTCGGGTTGTTGACGGCCATCAGCGCGATCCGCATCGCCTGCGCGCGCGAGAACGCCGGGGTCTCGAGGGTGTGGTGGAAGCGGCGCACGTAGAGGTCGTCGACGACCTCCTCGAGCAGGTCCTGGAGGTCCTCGACGAAGACCGTGTCGGCGGCGATGTCGCCGGCGAGGCCGAGGCCGCCGAGCACCTCCTGGCAGAAGCCGTGGGTCGTCGCGATCGTCGCCGCGTCGAAGTCGGCGAGGGCGCGCGAGAGGTTGTCGCGCCGTTGCGTCACGTCCGCGGCCGAGCCTCGCGCGAGCAGGCGCACGACCTCGTCGCCGGGGGGTGGAGTCGTTAGCTCCCCACCGGGGGGAGCGAACGACTCCACCCCCCCGCGGAGCGCCTCCGTGAGCCCGCGCTCGACCGCGACCAGCCGCTCGCGTACGCGGTCGCGCAGCTCGCCCGTCGCCATGCGGGTGAACGTCACGAGCAGCATGCGGTGAAGCGGCGTGCCCTCCGCGACGTAGCGCGCCGTGAGCGCGGCGATCGTGTAGGTCTTGCCGGTGCCGGCGCTCGCCTCGAGCACCGTGACGCCGGAGGGCAGCGGGCCGCAGACGTCGAAGGGCGCGTCGGTCATCGGCGGCCCGCCCGCTCGGCGCCGAGCGAGCGCAGCCCGCCGAACCGCGCGTCGCTCATCGGTCGGCCCGCCGGCTCGGCGCAGCGCGGCCGTGGCCGACCCATCCGCGCGTCGCTCATCGGTCGGTCACCTTCTCGTGCGCGAGCAGCCCGTCCCAGAGCCTGCGCGCGTAGCGCCCGAAGCGCGTCTCCTCGCGCTCGTCCCAGCCCTCGCCCGTCTCGTCGGCGCGCGGGCGCTGCGCGAGCAGATCCTCGAACGCAAGCACGCCGCCGTGGACGAGCGCGTGCTCGGGCTGCGCGTCCTCGCCGTCGAACTTCCAGCCCGACTCCCACTGCTTGCGGGCCGCCTGGACGCCGTCCTTGCCGCGCGCGGCGGCGCGGGCATAGCCGGCCGACGCGAGCGTCGCGATCGGCAGCGCCTCGCGCAGCCCGCGGTCTCGCAGCTCGACGAGCGCCTCGAGCTGCTGGCGGGCGACGTCGCCCTCCAGCGGCGCGATCCGGGCGATCGTGATCGCTGCGTGCTCGTCCGCGTCGCGTCGCGCCCGGCCGATTGTGAGCGCCTCGAAGGGGCGGCCCGGCTCGCCGGCGGTGAGCGCGAGCAGCCGGACCCAGGCGCTGAGGCGGGCGCTCGGGCTCACGCGCGAGTACGCGACGGCGCGCAGAACGTCGCCGCCCACGTCCGTGACCGTCCCGCTCAGGCGCCGGCCGTCACCGAGCGCGAGGTTGACGTCGACCGATCCGGGCGCGAATCCGTCGCCGCACACCCGCCGCACCTCGGCCGCGATCTGCTCGATCACCGGCTTGATGCGCGCCACGACCGGCAGCGCGAGCCGACCCGGCGGCAGCGTCCCGCGCGCGACCTCCAGCTCGATCGCCTTCGCGATCGGCAGGCCTTCGAGCAGCGCGTGCAGCAGCCGCCCGCCGACGGCCCACTGCTCGAGCGGCTCGAGCTCCACCGGAAGGACGTCCTTGAGCTCGTCGGAGAAGTCCCCGACGCTCACGCCGAGGCGCTGGCGCAGGAACGCTCGGGTCGGGTGGGCGACGAACCTGACGAGGTCGTCGAGCTCGACGATCTGGCCGTTGGCCGCGGTCAGCGGCCGGTCGAGGAACGCCGCCCGCTGCGGGCGGTCGGCGGTGAGCGCGCGGGCGCCGTCGAGCGTGACGCGATCGAAGCTCCAGGGGCGCCCGCCGGCGTGGCGCGCCGGCACGAAGTCGCGCGGGTCGAACGGCTGGAGCGGGTGGCGAACGAGGACGTGCTCGCGCGCGGTCCTTGCGGGGTCGGGGTCGCTCGCCGTCGCGTCGATCATGTCGAGCAGCTCGCCGACGGGCACGGCCGGCGGTCGCTCGATGTTCGTGCGCTCGTCGTTGCCCGTGTACGTGACGATGAGCCGGTCGGTCGCGGCGAGCAGCGCGTCGAGCAGCAGCTGGCGATCCTCGGCGCGGGGGTCGCGGTCGCCGACGTGCGGGTCGTCGAGGACGAGGTCGTCGCCGTCGCGCGCGGTGCGCCGCGGGAAGGCCCCGTCGTCGAGGCCCAGCAGGCAGACGACGCGATGGGGCACCGACCGCATCGGCATGAGCGTGCAGACCGTGAGGTGGCCGGTGCGGAAGTTCGCGCGCGTGGGGCGCCCGGCCAGGCGCTCGGCGAGCAGCGCGCGGACCTCCGGCAGCT
The DNA here is from genome assembly GCA_963766525.1 of uncultured Actinomycetes bacterium. Lineage (GTDB taxonomy): Bacteria > Actinomycetota > Thermoleophilia > Solirubrobacterales > Solirubrobacteraceae > CADCVQ01. The sequence goes on along the minus strand of CAVYAX010000011.1, from coordinate 101,341 downwards.
CGAGCAATGTCGGGTTGACGGTTGCGTCGGTCGTCGCGCCGGCGACGACGTCGTCGAGCACGCGTTGCAGCTCGGCGCGCTGCCAGGCATCGCCGGCGGTGGTGGCGGTGAGCGCGTCGGCGGCGGTCGCGATGCTCTGCGCCCAGCTATCGATGGTCTGCGGCGTGGTGAGCGCGTCGAGCGCGGCGGCGAGACGATCGACGAGCTCGGCCAGACGGCCAGCGAGGTCGATCGCGCCGCTGTCGACGTCGTCGAGCGCGAGCACGCCGCCGAGCAGGGTCTCGCTCATCGTCACGCCGAGCAGCACCCGATCGAGGCCCGCGCGCCAGGTGCCGGCCTCGAGAGCATCGAGCTTGAAGGGGCGGCGGTGCTCGGCGTCGAGGCCCCAGCGGATCGCGCTGTCGGCGACCCAGTCCTCGATCCGCGAGAGGTCGTCGTCGTCGAATCCGAAGCGCCGCCTCACCGCCGCGCGATCGGCGAGGTCCAGGACCTCCGACGCCACGACCCTGCCGCCCGCGAGGTCGAGCAGCGCGCCGACGACGCCGAGGACCGGGTTGGTCTGTCGGAGCGAGCGGTCGGCGAGGCGGACGCGCAGGTCGGGCGGCCGGACGTCGTCGGGCAGCGGGTCGGCGTCCTCGCCCGCGACCTGGCCGGCGCCGAAGGTCGCTTGGATGAGCGGCGCGAACGTCTCGATGTCCGGGCACATGACGATGACGTCGCGCGGCTCGAGCGACGGGTCCTCCTCGAGCGCGTGGAGGATCGCGCCGCGCAGCACCTCGACCTGGCGGCTGCGCCCGTGGCAGGCGTGGACCTGGATGCTGCGGTCCCCGGGATCCAGTTCCATGGGCTCCGAGGCGGGTGGGCGGTCGGCGCGCACGTCCGCCTGGACGCGCTCGAGCAGCGTCGTCGGTGCCGTGCTCGACGGGATGGTGGTGGTCGACGCGCGCGCCGGCCGCGCCGTCGAGGACGAGCTGCAGCTCGCGAGCGTCCTGCCCCCACGATGCGAGCAGCCGGTTGGCCGGCAGGTGGATGGTCGGGTCGTCCTTCCTCCGGATCACTCCCGCTTCTGAAAGCACGTCCGCGCCGCGCTCCAGGCGGCCCGCGGCACCGAGCACCCCCGCGACGCGCTCCCACAGCACCGGCGACGGGTGCAGTGCGAAGAGATGCACGTCGCGGCGCGCGGCCAGCGCGCCGAGCACCTGGAGCGTGGCGGCCGGCAGGCGGGTGAGGCCGAACAGCGACAGCCGCCCGGGCAGGTCGGCGAGCGCCGGCTCCTCGATCAGACGGCGACAGGCGGGGTCCAGGCGGGTGGCGGGGTCGGGCACGCCGATGCGGTCGCGCAGGCGCCGCCAGAGCTCCGGCTGCCAGAGCGCGTCCGCGGGCACGCCGGCGTCGTCGCCGGCAGCCCACGCGCGCAGCATCGCGGGGCGGTTGCGGGCGTAGCGGTCGAGGAGCTCGGCGATGTGCCGCACGCTGCTGAGCCGCCGCTGCCGGCGCGCGTCGTCGGGCGCGTGCGCCGAAGCGCCGAGGTGCGCGGCGAGCACGCGCAGCCAGGGCTCTGCGATGGCCTCCTCGACGACCTCGAGCAGCGGCCACACGATCCGCTCGACGAGCCACGGATCGCTCTCGGGGTCGATCCCCGAAGCCGCGGCGACGGCGTCGCCGACGAGCCGGCGCGGCGGCGGGAACGCCACGTTCGCGCAGACCCCGTCGGCACGGCCGGCCGCCGTGCCGAGCCTCGTCGACAGCTGCTGCGTCAGCCAGCGCTCCATCCCGCGGGTCGGCACGGACACGACCTCGCGCGCGAACGGGTCGGCCGGCGGGTGCGCGAGCAGCGCGGCGAGCGCCTCCAGCAGGCCATCCGCCCGTTCAGCTCGATGGATGTGCAGCACGGCGCCACGTTACGTGGTGGCGCAACTTACACCCGCCAAAGCCAGCGTTTCCGGACGCTTCCAATACCGTCAACTCATCATCGAGGATTGCTCCTCGACAAAGACTCAGCCTCAACTAGAGGCTTAGCGAAGGAACGACGGGATGTCGATGTCGTCGTCGCCGATCTCCAGCGACGAGCGCTGGCGATCGTCGATCCGCGGGCTGCGGTCGCGCGTGCGTGAGGTCGTGCGGGTCTCCTGCGCGGCGGTCCGCGGACGTGCGCGACCGTGATCGAAGCCGGTGGCGATGACCGTCACGCGGACCTCGTCGCCCTGCGCCTCGTCGATGACCGCGCCGAAGATGATGTTCGCGTTCGGAGCCGCGGCCTCCTTGACGATCTCGGCGGCCTCGTTGACCTCGAACAGGCCGAGCTCGCGGCCGCCGGTCATGTTCAGCAGGATGCCGGTGGCGCCCTCGACGGACTCCTCGAGCAGCGGGCTCGAGATCGCGATGCGGGCCGCCTCGGCCGCGCGGTTCTCGCCGTTGGACGTGCCGATGCCCATGAGCGCCGAGCCGGCGTCCTGCATGATCGTGCGGACGTCGGCGAAGTCGAGGTTGATCAGGCCGGGGATCGTGATGAGGTCGGTGATGCCCTGGACGCCCTGGCGCAGGACGTTGTCCGCCTCGCGGAACGCGTCGAGCATCGTCGTGCGGCGCTCGACGACCGACAGGAGCTTCTCGTTCGGGATGACGATGAGCGTGTCCACGACCTCGCGCAGCCTGGCGATTCCCTCTTCCGCCTGGCGCGTGCGCTGGGTGCCCTCGAACTCGAACGGCTTCGTGACGACCCCGACCGTGAGCGCGCCGATCTCGTTTTTCGCGATCTCCGCGATGACCGGCGCGGCGCCCGTGCCGGTCCCGCCACCCTCGCCGGCTGTCACGAAGACCATGTCGGCGCCCTTCAGCGCCTCCTTGATGTCGTCGCGCGACTCGGCGGCAGCTCCGAACCCGATCTCCGGGTTGGCGCCGGCGCCGAGACCCTTCGTCAGGTCGTGGCCGATGTTGAGCTTGATGTCGGCGTCGGTCATCTGCAGCGCTTGGGCGTCCGTGTTCGCCGAGATGAACTCCACGCCTCGCAGCCCGGCGTCGACCATGCGGTTGACGGCGTTCGTGCCGCCGCCGCCGACGCCGACGACCTTGATCACCGCGAGATAGCTGCTGCTGGATTCCATGAGAGTGGCGTCCGACCCTTGAGTTAGCGTTGAGGGATTTGGGCTCCCCGGACCTTCCCTGCGTAAACCACAGTAAGCACGGCCTAGAACGGATGTCAACGCGAAGTCTACTCTCGCAACTTCGCTTGCAGAATACGCGACTCTCGACTTGTGCAGGAGAAATGCGGTTTTCGTGCCCTCAACCTAGAGTAGAGCCTGAGCTTATCGTCGGTCGGGCCTGAAAGCCGCCGGCGACGGGTCGCTCCGGAATCCGGACGTCGACGTAGGTCGCACCCTGCGACGTGTCGGCCGCGAGCACCCGCGCGGCGGCCGACCACTTCGCGCGCGGGCGGTCGATGCCGCCGAAGTAGAGCTTCGGCCCGTCCTGCATCGTGGCCGCGAGACCGCGCCGGCCGCTGAAGACGCGGGCGACCCGGGCGCGCAGCGGCGCCGGGGCGGCGGCCACGAGCCGGATCGCTCGCAGCGCCGAGTCATCGGCGACGCGATCGCCGCCGGGCATCGACCTGATCCCGACGACCGGGAGGTGCTTCGCGGTCGTGCCGCGCAGCAGCGTCCCGTCGCTCGCGACAGGTGTCGGGGAGCCGCCGCCCGACTGCACGGCCGCGACGGGCTCGTAGGCGTTGACGGCGATGCGCAAGCGGTGCGGGAAGTCGGAGCTCACGCGCAGGCTGCGCACCACGGGGTAGCTCGCGACCGCGTCGCGCAGCGCCTCGTCGTTCACGGCGAGCGTCGTCATGTCGCGCGCGGCGATCGTGAGGGTGTCGCGGATGGCGCTGGCTTGGCGCCCGTCGATCCCGGTGACCGTGACCTGCTTCACGCGCACGAGCGAGCTCGTGCGAAGCCACAGCCCGAAGGAGCCGGCGACCGCCAGGAGGGCGGCGATCGCGAGGACCGCGCGCGAGCGGCGGCTGGCGAGAAGATGGCATCGCCTCGGTGTTCGGCACCTCCTCCGCCGACCCTGCCGGAGATGGCCGACCGTCATCCCCTCGCGGGGCGCCCCACGCCGCGCACCGCCTCGCTCCCCGGACCCCGAGCCATGCGACGCCGCAGCGCCGGTCGAGCGCCGAATAGCCTCCGCCGCGATGTCCGATCCCACGCCCCTCAGCCAGCTCACGACGCTGCGGCTCGGCGGCCCGGCGCGGCGCCTCGTGGAGGCCGCGACCGAGGACGAGCTCGCCGCGCTCGTTCGCGTGGCCGACGCCGCCGGCGAGCCGGTCCTCGTGCTCGCGGGCGGCAGCAACGTCGTCGTCGCCGACGAGGGATTCGACGGGACCGTCGTTCGCGTGATGACCACAGGCGTCGAGCAGCTGCCGCGCAGCGACGGTCGCGTCTGGCTTGACGTCGCCGCCGGCGAGGAGTGGGACGCGCTCGTCGCGTGGTGCGTCCAGCACGAGCTCGCGGGGGTCGAGGCGCTGTCGGGGATCCCCGGCTCGGTCGGCGGGACGCCGATCCAGAACGTCGGCGCCTACGGCCAGGAGGTCGCGGACGTCATCGTCGGCGTCCGCGCGCTCGACCGCTCGACCGGCGAGATCCACAACCTGGACGTCGAGGAGTGCCTGTTCGACTACCGCTCGAGCGCCTTCAAGCGCGACCCCGGCCGCTGGCTCGTCCTGAACGTCAGCTTTGCCTTCGAGCCGAGCGACGAGTCCGAGCCGATCCGCTACGCCGAGCTCGCCCGCAAGCTCGGCGTCGCCGAAGGCGCCCGCGCGCCGCTGGCCGACGTCCGCGCCGCGGTCCTCGAGCTGCGTCGCGCCAAGGGCATGGTCCTCGACCCGTCCGACCCCGACACGTTCAGCGCCGGCTCGTTCTTCACGAACCCGATCCTCCGCGAGCACGCGTTCGCCGAGCTCGTCGCGCGCGCGGCCGAGCGGCTTGGCGCGGACGCCAGGCCGCCGTCATGGCCGGCATCGCACCAGCGCTACGTCAAGACCTCGGCCGCGTGGCTCATCCAGCACGCAGGCCTCGAGCGTGGCTACGGCGACCCCGACGGCATCGCGATCTCCTCGAAGCACACGCTCGCGCTGACGAACCGCGGCGCCGGCACGACAACCGAGCTCGTCGCGCTCGCGAAGGAGATCGCCGCGCACCGTGGACGAGGCCTTCGGCGTGCAGCTCGTGCCCGAGCCGGTGTTCGTCGGGCACAGCTGGAGCTAACGGGACACGAGCCGGCGCCCGAGCGCGTCGACGTCGCCTGCGCCGAGGACGAGGCAGACGTCGCCGGCTCGCAGCGTCGCGCCCAGCAGCTTCTCCGCCGCGTCGAAGTCGACAGCCCACCCGACCGGCCGGCCCCCGCCCGCGTCCGCCGCCGCCTCGGCGATGAGCAGGCCGCTCACGCCGGGGAAGTCCTCCGCGCGCTCGCGCGAGGGGTAGATCTCCAGCACGACGATCGCGTCGGCGAGCGCCAGAGCCGCGCCGAACTCGCGGGCAAGCAGCTGCGTCCGCGAGAAGAGGTGCGGCTGGAAGACCGCGACGACGCGCCGGCGGTCGAGCGTGCGGGCGGCGCGGATCGCGGCGCGCACCTCCGTCGGGTGGTGAGCGTAGTCGTCGACGACGACAGCGCCTGACTCGGTCGAGCCGAGCGTCTCGAAGCGCCGGCCGGCGCCCGCGAAGTCGGCGAGCGTCGGCGCGAGCTCCTCGGGGTCGGCGCCCGCGACGACGCACGCCGTCAGCGCCGCGGCGGCGTTCGAGACGTTGTGTGCGCCCGGCACCGAGAGCGAGACCTCCTCGCCCGCCCAGCGAAACCGCGAGCCGGCCGGGTGCAGCTCGATCTCCGACGCGGAGAAGAACGCGGCGTCGACGAGCTCCGCGCGGTCGAGGAACGTCTCGGCCTCCGGCGTGTCTGCGGTGACCACGCGCAGGCCGCGGCGCAGGAACTGCGCGAACGTCTGCTCGAGATCGGCGTGCGACGCGTAGGTCGTGTGGTGGTCGAGCTCGATGTTCGTCACGAGCGCGATCTCGGGCGAGAGCTCCAAGAGCGAGCGGTCAGACTCGTCGGCCTCGACGACGAGCCAGTCGCCGGTTCCCCAGCCCGCATTGCTGCCGGTCGTGCGCAGCTCGCCGCCGATGACGTACGACGGGTCCCAGCCGATGCCCATCAAGGCGTGGGCCGCCATCGAGGCAGTCGTCGTCTTGCCGTGGGTGCCCGCGATCGCGATCGTCCGGCGCAGCCGCGACAGCTCGCCGAGCAGCTCCCCGCGGTGGATCTCGCGCAGGCCGCGCGACCGGCCCACCTCCCGCTCGGGATTCGAGCCCCCGATCGCCGTCGAGACGACGAGCTCGACGTGCCCGCCGTCCGGCACGTTCGCCGCATCGTGGCCGATCCGCGCATCGATCCCCGCGGCGCGCACCCGCGCGAGGTACGGCGAGTCGGCCCGATCGGAGCCGGTGACCAGCGCGCCCAGCCGCAAGGCGATCAGCGCCAGGCCGCTCATGCCCGCGCCGCCGAGCCCGACGAAGTGCAGGCGGCGGCCGGCCCACTCGGCCCCGGGGGGCGCCGCGGTCATGGGCGCGCCGCCCGCGCCGAGGCGAAGGCCTCGGCCGATCGCGCGCCGCGCGGTGTCATAGGCGCCACCCGCGCCGAGGCGAGGCCTCGCCCGATCGCGCGCCGCGCCGTGTCATCGGCGTGCCCGGCGAAGGTCTGAGGTTGCCGCCGCCGCGAGCACCTCGTCCGCCACGACCTGCGCGGCGTCGGGCCGCGCGAGAGCGGCGGAGGCCGTCGCCATCGAGGCCAGGCGCGTCGGGTCGGCGAGCAGCGCCTCGACCTCGCGACCCAGGCGCGCCGGCGTCAGCTCCGCATCGGAGAGCACGACGGCGGCGCCCGCGTCCGCCATCCAGCGGGCGTTCGTCGTCTGGTGGTCGGCGCTCGCGTGCGGGTACGGGACGAGCACCGCCGGCTTGCCCGCCGCCGCGATCTCGAAGACCGAGCCGCCCGCCCGCGCGACGCACAGGTCGCACGCCGCCAGCGCGTCGGCGAAGTCGTCGATGTACGGCCGCAGGTCGTAGCCGTCGCCTTCGACCCGCGCGGCCAGCGGCTCGTAGTCGCGCCTGCCCGCCGCGTGCAGGACGTGAAACGGCGCCGCGCGGAAGGCCTCGACCGCGGCCTCGTTGATCGAGCGCGCGCCAAGGGAGCCGCCGAACACCAGCACGCACGTCTCGCCGGCGCGCAACCCGAAGCGCGCGCGGGCGGCAGCGGGATCCGACGCAGCCGGCGACACCGGGCGGCCCGTCACGACGTAGCGATCCCCCGTGCGGCCCTCGATGGGGAACGCGAGGCAGACGCGCCGCGCTCGCGGCGCCAGCAGGCGGTTCGTGATGCCCAGGTGGCTGTCGGCCTCGGTCAGCACGAGCGGGACGCGGCGGGCGATCGCGGCGACACCCACGGGTCCCGCGACGTAGCCGCCCCCGCCGAGCACGGCCGCGGGCGCCAGCTCGCGCACGATCCGGCTTGCCTCGACCACCGCCCCGCCCGCCAGCCAGCCGGCCCGCGCCGCCTTCAGCGGGTTCGTCCGGCTCAGGCCCGTGACGCGGATCCTTCGCAGCTCGAAGCCGGCGGCCGGGACGAGCGTCGCCTCCGCCCGCTCGCCCCCGACGAAGACGACCTCAACGCCCGCGGCCTTCAGCCGCTCGGCCACCGCGAGGGCGGGCACCACGTGTCCGGCGGTCCCGCCCGCCGCGATCAGCACTCTCGAACGCACCGCGGGATCCTCGCGCATCGGCCTGCTCGCCGGGCGGCGGGGGTGCGAGGGTCAGGTGGCTCGTGCTGCGCGCCGCGATGTTCAGCAACAGGCCCATCGTCGCGAGCAGCACGATGAGGCTTGTCCCGCCCGAGGAGATGAACGGCAGCGGCACGCCGGTGACCGGCGCGATCCCGAGCACGGCGCACACGTTCAGCAGCGCCTGGCAGAGGATCATCGCGGTCAGGCCGGCGGCGAGCAGCTGCTGGTAGCGCGTCGCGGCCGTGCGCGCGGTGCGCAGCCCGGCGTAGGCGATCATGCCGTACAGCGCGAGCAGGCCGCCGATCCCCGCCACGCCGAGCTCCTCGCCGACGACCGCGAGGATGAAGTCCGTGTGCGCCTCCGGGAGGTAGAAGACCTTCTGCACGGACTCGCCGAGCCCGACGCCGAACAAGCCGCCCGACCCGAGCGCGATCTGCGCCTGCACGGCCTGCAGTCCGCCGTCGCTCGCGTGCGCCCACGGGTTGATGAAGGCCGTCAGCCGCTGCATCCGCTCCGGGTCGACGAGCGCGAAGAGCAGCACGGCCACCGCGGTCGCCGCGCCGAGCTTGCCGAGCAAGTGCAGCGGCGTGCCGGCGGCGAGCAGCAGCGCGCCGATCGTGAACATGATCACGAGCGCGGTGCCGAGGTCCGGCTGCGTCGCGATGAGGACGACCGCCGCGGCGACCACGATGAGCAGCGGCCGGATCACGCCATGCATCGTGCGCAGGCGCGACGGGGTCGTCGCCAGCACGCCGGCGGCATGCAGCACGAGCGCGAGCTTCATGAGCTCGGAGGGCTGAAACTGCAGCGGTCCGGCGCCGATCCAGCGCGTCGCCCCGCCGATCTCGACGCCGATGCCGGGGATCTTCACGGCCACCAGCAGCGCGAACGAGATCGCGAGCAGCGCCGGGGTCAGGCGCGGCAGGAGCTCGAGGCCGCCTCGCGCCAGCAGTTGCAGCACGACGAGCCCGATCGCCGCGTAGCCGAGGTACTTCATGAGGTACATCGTGCCGTCGCCCTGGCCCTCGAGCAGCGTCCGCGCCGACGACGCGCTGTAGACCATGACCGCGCCGGCCGCCAGCAAGCAGAGTGTCGCCGTCAGCAGGACGTTGTACTCGACCGGCTTGGCCTTGCGCCTGGCCCTCGGCGGAGTCTCGGGACGAGCCTGTGCAGCGACAGCCATTGCCTTCGCCGTTCGACGCCGGACGCCCGATCCCTCGCCGTGCAGGCAGGCCGCCCGCCGGGCGCTGGACGGATGGTCCACCGTCGAAACCGCCGAACGTACGCTGGTCGTCCAGCCGCAGAAAGCTGCTGCAAAGCACAGCCGGCACGTGCCGAGGAACACCTCACGGAGGAGGTCTTGCATGTCCATGGAGCGCGCTCGCGAGGCCGTGTAGCCATGCTGTCCGAGCTGCGCGCGGGCCTCACCTACGCGAACGTCGTCAGCTCGCTGGCGCTGTTCGTGGCGCTCGGCGGCGTCTCGTACGCGGCGGTGACGCTGCCTGCCCGCAGCGTCGGGAGCAAGCAGCTCAAGGCCGGTGCTGTCACGTCGTCGAAGGTCCGCAACGGCAGCCTGCGCAAGAAGGACTTCAAGCGCGGCCAGCTTCCGCGCGGCAAGACCGGCAGCGCGGGCGCCGACGGCGCCGACGGCCAGCCCGGCGCCAACGGGCGGCCCGGGCCCAAGGGCGAGGACGGCGCCCCCGGCGCGCGGGGCGAATCAGGCCCGGTCGCGGCGAGCGGCCCGGCGGGCCCGGAGGGTCCGCCCGGCCCCTCCGGCACGGACGGCGCGCCCGGGCCCGCCGGTGCGGGCGGCCCCGCAGGCGCCGCCGGCTCCGACGGCGCCCCCGGTCCCGCGGGCCCGGCCGGGCCGGCGGGGCAGCAGGGCCTGACCGGCCCGCCCGGCATCCAGGGGCCGTCGGGCATCGTGGCGACGGGCAGGATCACCGGCTTCATCGCGAGCGTCGCTCCGGCGGCCGACGTGTGGCAGTTCCTCGGCAACCAGGCCGTCGTCACGACGACGTCCACGCAGCGCCTGGCGGCGTCGGCGATGGTGCCGATCGGCCTCACGGGCGCGCCCCAGACGATCAGGCTCGACGTCTGCTGGCAGGCGAACGCGGGCGGCGCGGTCAACCCGTTCTCGGGCGGCGGCTACTCGCTCGTCGCGGTGACGCCCACGCGGACGGCCCAGGCTGTCGCGGGCAGCGTCGTACCGGGCGCCGGGACGTGGAGGGTCGGCGCGTGCGCGATGACCACCGTCGCGCTGGACAACAACGACTTCGTCAACGGCTACGTCCAGGTCACGAGCTAGGCATGCGTGCCGCAGCGCTGCTAGCCGCGACGAGCTGTGGCCTGGCAGCGTGCGCGGCCGGCGGCCCGCCCATCGGGGACGCGGCGCCGCTGCCGATCGTCCGCGCGGCGCACGCGTCGCTCGGCTCCTCGGCGCCACAGCGTGGAGGCACGCGCGCGGTGCGGCGGCGGCCAGCCGTGGCACCGGGCGCTCGCACCGCCGAGCCGACCCCGCCCGGCCCTCGGCGCCCGCACGCCGCCGCGCGCGCGGGCGCGATCTCCCCCGGCGCCGCCGCGCGGCTGGCCGCACCGGCGTGCGCCCAGCAGGCGGACGCCGTGGCGGGCCGCTTCCCGGACGCCGTCCTCGAGCGAGGATCCGGTCGGGCGCTGGCGCTCGTCAGCCGGAGCGTCGCCGCAGCGTTGCTCGGCCTCCCGGTCCAGCCGCCCGAAGCGAGCCTTCCCGCGCGCGAGCAGCTCGCACGTGCGCTCGCCGCGCAGGACGGCGGCGAGGCGCTCGCCCCGCGCATCCGCGCCTACGCGGGTGCGCTCGGAATCCAGGGCTGCGGCTGACGCCGCGCCGAACCTCGCGCGCCGGGACGGTCAGGCTCGACGATACGTTCGCGGCGCAGCGAGCCCGCTACCCGACGAGCGCCTTGAACGCGCGACCGCGCTCCTCGTAGTCGACGAACTGGTCGAAGCTCGCGCACGCCGGGGACATCAGCACGACGTCGCCGGGCAGCGCCGCCGCGCGAGCGCGCCCGACCGCGGTCTCGAGCGTGCCGCACCGCTCGCCGCCGACCTCCTGCGCGAGCAACGGCGCCGACTCGCCGATGAGGTACACCCGATGCGCAAGGCCGCGCAGCGCGCTGAAGTCCTGGTCCTTGCCGACGCCACCGAGGATGAGGTGCACCTGCGCGTCGAAGCTCGCCAGCGCGACGAGCGTCGAGGCGACGTTCGTCGCCTTGGAGTCGTTGACGTACAGCACGCCGCCGACCGTCGCGACCTCCTCCAAGCGATGCTCCACGCCGCCGAACGTCCGCAGCCCGGCCCGCACCGCGTCGGGTTCGATCCCGCGCGCCAGGGCGATCGCCGCCGCCGCGGCCGCGTTGGCGCGGTTGTGCGCGCCGCGCAGCCGGATCTCCTCGTGCGCGATCAGCGGCATCTCGTCCCACCACAAGTAGCCCGAGCGGTCGTCGAGCTCGCCGCCGGGGCCGAACGGCACCCGCCGCGCGCAGCCGCCGAGGTCCTCGACGTCGAGGTCCGCCGGCGCGACCGCCACGTCGTCGTTGCCCTGCCGCGCGAACACCCGCAGCTTCGCGGACGCGTAGTCCTCGAAGGTGCCGTGGCGGTCGAGGTGGTCGGCCTCCAGGTTCAGGAGCACGGCGCCCTCGGGCGCGAGCTCGACCGCGTCCTCGAGCTGAAACGAGCTGGCCTCGCACACGACGACGGCCCCCGGGGGCAGGGTCCCCGCGAAGCCCGTCAGCGCGTCGCCCACGTTGCCGGCGACCTCGACCGCCACCCCCGCCTCGCGGTGGATGTGGCCGAGCAGCTGAACCGTCGTGGTCTTGCCGTTGGTCCCGGTGACCGCGATGAACTCGTGCCCGCCGAGCAGCCGCCAGCCGAGCTCGAGCTCGCCGAGCACCGGCACCCCCCGCGCTCGCGCCGCCGCGACGACGGCAGCCTCCCGCGGCACGCCCGGCGACTTGACGACCGCCCGCACACCGTCCAGCAGCGCCAGCCCGTCGGTGCCCAAGTGGACCTCCACACCATCGGGCACGGACGCCGAGGGCGACCCGGAGTCGACCGCCACGACCCGCTCGCCGCGCGCCGCCAGCGCCCGCGCCGCCGCGACGCCAGACCGGGCGAGGCCCACGACGAGCCACGGACCCGGCGGCAGCGGCGGGCGCTCACGCAACGGAGTACTGGTACAGCGTGAAGCCGATCGCGCTGCAGATCGCCGCGACGATCCAGAAGCGCAGGATGATCTTCGTCTCCGACCAGGCCATCAGCTCGAAGTGGTGGTGGATCGGCGCCATGAGGAAGACGCGCTTGCGGAACGTCTGAAAGGAGAAGACCTGGATCAGGACGCTCAGAGCCTCGACGACGAAGATCCCGCCGATGAGGATCAGCAGCATCTCGGTCTTCGTCATGATCGCGAGCCCGGCGATCGCGCCGCCCAGCCCCAGCGAGCCGGTGTCGCCCATGAAGATCGTCGCCGGGAACGCGTTGTACCAGAGGAACCCGACGCAGGCCCCGACGAGGCAGCCCGAGAGCAGCGCGAGGTCGTGCTGGCCGGTCGTGATGAATGTGATCCCGATGTAGCACAGCAGCACGATCGCCGCGCACCCCGCCGCGAGCCCGTCGAGGCCGTCGGTGAGGTTGACGGCGCTCGTCGTGCCTGCGACGACGATGTAGATCATGAGGAGGTACGGGATCCCGGCGAGCAGGCTGAGGTCGACCTGGTAGTCGATCACGCGCAGGCGCAGCGTCTCCGGCAGCCCCGCCTTCTGCGTCGCGACCCACCACAGCCCGATCGAGATGAGGATCGTCACGCCGAGCTTCATCCGCGCGCTGATCCCGAGCGAGCGGCGCCGCACGATCTTGATGTAGTCGTCCGCGAAGCCCAGCAGCGCGCAGAGCATCGCCGCCCCGTAGACCCCGACGGACCGCCAGTCGTAGTCCGACAGCATCAGAAACGGGATCGAGATCGCCGTGAAGATGATGATCCCGCCCATCGTCGGCGTGCCGGCCTTCGAGTGGTGGCCCTCGGGCCCCTCCTCGCGGATGAACTGGCCGAACTCGCGGTGGCGCAGGAACGCGATGAACTTCGGCGACAGGAAGATGCAGATGAGCAGCGCCGCCGTGCCGGCGATGAGGACCTCGCCCATCACGCGCCCGCCGCGGCGCGCATGCTCGCGCACACGGCCTCGAGGCCGACCCCGCGCGACGCCTTGACGAGCACCGTGTCGCCCGGGCGCACGAGCTCGGCGGCGAGCGCCGCCGCCTCGGAGGCGTCGCCGACCGCGTGCATCTCGCCGCCGTAGCGCGCGCCCATGTGCGCGGCGAGCGGGCCGACCGCGATCAGGACCTCCACGCCGGAGGCGGTCGCGTGCGCGCCGATCTCCGCATGGAAGCGCAGCTCGTCGGGGCCGAGCTCGAGCATGTCCCCGAGCACGGCGACGCGGCGGCCGGCCGCGGTCGCCTGCAGATCGTCGAGAGCGGCGCGCATCGACATCGGGTTCGCGTTGTAGCAGTCGTCGATGACGACGACCGGCCCCGGCAGCTCGACCCGCTCGCCCCGCAGCGCGCTCAGCGTGACGTCGAGCCTGCCCTGCGGCTCGGCGCCCAGCGCGCGGGCCGCGGCGAGGGCCGCCAGCGCGTTCGAGCGCATGTACGCGGAGCTGAACGGCAGCTCGAGCTCGCCGAGGTCGTCGACGTCGCCGCCCTCCCCGAACGTCACGATCCGCAGGCCCGCCGGCCGGTGGCCGTCGAGCAGCGGCTCGACCGCGGGCAAGACTGCGGTCGCGCCCGGCCGCAGCCCGTACAGCAGCTCGGCCTTCGCGGCGGCGACGGCTTCGAGCGTGCCGAGCAGCGCGAGGTGCACCGGCCCGACGTTCACGATGACGCCGACGTCCGGCTCGGCGATCTCCGCGAGCTCCGCGATCTGGCCGCTGCCGCGCATCGCCATCTCGAGCACGAGCGCCTCGGTGCCGCGCGGAGCGCCGAGGATCGTCAGCGGCAGGCCGATCTCGGTGTTGAGGTTCTGGTCGCTGGCGACGACGCGGCGGTCCTGGCGCAGCATCGCGGCCAGCAGGTCCTTCGTCGACGTCTTGCCCGTCGAGCCTGTGATCGCGACGACCTGCGCGCCCAGCTCCCGCCGCCACGCGCGTGCGAGCGCTTGCAGCGCGGCGAGCGGGTCGTCGGCGGAGACGACGACGCCCACGGGCGCGCAGCGCGCGTCGCTGACGTGCTCCGGCGCGACGATGACGCCCCAGGCGCCGGCGTGCAGCGCGCTGCTCGCGAAGCGGCCGCCGTCGGCGCGCGTCCCGGGCAGGCCGACGAACAGGTCGCCGCGCTGGACGTCGCGCGAGTCGATCGTCACGCGCAGCGGGCCGGGCGGGCCGCTGCGCTCGTGGCGCAGCGGGGCGGCGGCGAGCGCGGCGCCCGCGGCCGCGGCGAGGAACTCAGGCGACCAGTCGCGCACGCAACGCCTCGCGGGCGACACCGACGTCGTCGAACGGCAGCTTGCGACCGCCCTCGAACTCCTGCCCCTGCTCGTGGCCCTTGCCGGCGACGACCACGACGTCGCCATCCGACGCGAGCTCGACGGCGCGCTCGATCGCGGCGCGGCGGTCGACGATCGCCTCGGTCGCGGACGGGTCCTCGATCCCGGCCATGATCTCGGCGACGATCGCGTCAGGGTCCTCGGAGCGCGGGTTGTCCGACGTGACGATCGTGTGATCGGCGAGCCGCGCGGAGATCTCGCCCATGAGCGGGCGCTTGCCGCGGTCGCGGTCGCCGCCGCAGCCGAAGAGGCTGATCAGCCGGCCGCGCGTGAGCGGGCGCGCGGCCGCGAGCACGTTCTCGAGCGAGTCGGGCGTGTGGGCGTAGTCGACGATGAGCGCGAACCCCTGTCCCTCGTCGACCGGCTCGAAGCGGCCGGGCACCGGCTCGACGGCAGGCAGGGCCGCCATGATCGTCGCGTCGTCTACGCCCAGCGCGCGCGCGGCCGCCACCGCGCCGAGGACGTTGTAGACGTTGAAGCGACCCGGCAGCGGCGAGCGCAGCTCGAGGCCGCCGGCGCGGAACGCCGAGCCCGAGAAGTCGCTCGAGATCTCGGTCGCGCGCAGGTCGGCATCGGGGGCGTCGATGCCGATCGTGACGAGCTCGCGGTGCTCGAGCTCGCGTGCGAGCCGAGCGCCCCAGGGGTCGTCGACGTTGATCACCGAGACGCCCGGCTTGGCGGCAAAGAGCCTGCATTTCGCCGCAAAGTAGTCGTCCATGGTCGGATGGAAGTCGAGGTGGTCCTGGGTGAGGTTCGTGAAGATCGCCGCCGCCCAGTGGATCGCGTCGGCGCGGTGCAGCGCGAGCGCGTGGCTCGAGACCTCCATGACGCAGTGGGTGTCGCCGGCGTCGCGCATCGCAGCGAAGGCGGCCTGCAGGTCGATCGCCTCGGGCGTCGTGCGAGCGACCTCGTGCTCGACGCCCCCCACCACGGACTTCACGGTCCCGAGCAGGCCGGTCGGCTCGCCCGCGGCCTCGAGCAGCGCGCGCACGAGGTAGGCGCTCGTGGTCTTGCCGTTCGTCCCGGTGACGCCGACGGTCTTGAGCGTCGTGGTCGGGTCGCCGTGCAGGCGCGCGGCCGCGGGCGCCATCGCGGCGCGCACGTCCTCGACGACGATCTCGGGCACGCCGAGGTCCAGCGGGTGGTCGACGACGAGCGCGACCGCCCCGCGCTGGACGGCGTCGGCGGCGAAGTCGTGGCCGTCGCGCGTGAAGCCGCGCACGCAGAAGAACACCGTGCCGGGCTCGACGCGGCGGTTGTCGAGGGCGAGTGCGGTGACTTCGGCCGCGGGCAGGTCCTGGCCGAAGAGCTCACGCAGGGTCATCACCGTGCAGGATAAGTGTGTGTCCGGCGGGCGGTCAGCCGGGTGCGATGCGCAGGTACGGCAGGGCGAAGCGCATGATCTCCTGAAACGCCGGCGCCGCGACCTCCGCGCCGAAGATGTCGCCCTTCGGCTCGTCGACCATCACGGTGACGAGCAGCTTCGGAGCGCGGGCCGGCGCGAAACCGACGAACGACGCGATGTAGCGCTCCTGCGAGTACTCGCCGGTGGTGTCGTCGATCTTGTTCGCGGTGCCGGTCTTGCCGGCGAGCGTGTAGCCGTCGATCGCGATCTTCGCCGCGGTGCCGCCGGCCTCGAGGACGCCGGTGAGCATCTGGCGCACCTGCGCGGTCGTGGCCTCGGAGATGATGCGCTTGCCGGCGGGAATGCGCGTCGGCTTGTCGCCGACGCGCGCGACGATCCGCGGTCGCCGCAGGACGCCGCCGTTGGCGATCGCCGCGTAGGCCGTCGCGAGCTGGATCGGGGTGACGGAGTTGCCCTGGCCGATCGGCAGGTTGCCGATGGAGGGCCCCGTGTACTTCTTGCGCGCGAGCACGAGCCCCGGCTCCTCCCCGGGCAGCTCGATCTTCGTGCGCCGGCCGAAGCCGAAGCGCCGCGTCCAGTAGTCGAAGCGGTCGGCCCCGAGGCGCTGGGCGATGCGGACCGTGCCGACGTTGCTCGACTGCGCGAGGATCTGCGAGGTCGTGAGGTCGATGGGGCCGCGCTCCTCGGCCTCCTTGATCGTCCGGTCGGCGACGTCGATCGTCGGCGGGAGGTGCCAGAACTCGTCGGGCGTGACGACCTTGTCCTCGAGCGCGCCCGCGACCGTGAACGCCTTGAACGTCGAGCCGGGCTCGTAGATCAGGCGGACCGCGCGGTTCTGGCTGGCGTAGGACGGGGCGCCGCCGAGGTTGTTCGCGTCGACGCGGGGCCAGTCGGCGAGGGCGAGGATCGTGCTCGAGGCCGGGTCCATGACGACGGCCGTGGCGCCCTTGGGGCTCCACTTCGCGCCGACCTGCGCGAGGACGTCCTCGACCTTGCCCTGTAGCTGGGCGTCGAGCGTGAGCTTGATGTCCTTGCCCGGGACCGCGCGCTCGGTCTCCTGCAGGACGATCGGCGCGCCGAGCGCGTCCTTGACGATGCGGCGCGTGCCGTCCGTGCCGTGCAGGACGCTGTCGAAGGCGTACTCGAGGCCGCTCAGGCCTTCGCCGTCGACGCCGATGCTGCCGATCGCCTGCGCTGCCAGCCACTTGCGCGGGTAGTCGCGGCGCGCGCTGGGGATGAACTGCAGCCCGTCGATCTCGAGCTTCTTGATCTTCTCGACGTCCGTGCCGGGCAGGTTGCGCGCGAGGTAGACGAATCCGCCCTCGGCGCCGAGCTTCTTCAGGATCTCGGACTCCGTGAGCTCGAGCAGCGGCGCGAGCTTCGCGGCGACCTGCGCGGGGTGCTTGACGAGGTACGGCGTGGCGGCGACGTCGGCCGCGGGCTGCGAGACGGCGAGCTCGATGCCGTTGCGGTCCGAGATCGCGCCGCGGCGCGCGGGGACCTCGAACTCGTCGACCTGCTGCGTCACGGCAGCTTGGCGCAGCGACGAGGCTTGCACGCCGCCGAGCCACAGCGTCCGGCCGACGGCCACGACGAGGAGGCCGAGGAAGATCGCGAACAGCAGCTTGATGCGCCGCTCTGTGAGTCCCATTCCTTCGATCCCCCGGCTGCTGCTTCGGGCGCTAGGGCGCCGTGGCGGTCGCTTGCTGCGGCGAGGCGCCGCCGGCCGCGGAGCCGGTCGGGACGGCGGTGGCGGTGGCGGTCGCGGTGCTGGGCTGCTGCGTCGCGGGCTGTGCGGTTGCACCGGCCGTGGTGCCCGCGCCGGCCGGCGCGGTGCCCGCCGGCGTGGTGCCCGCCGGGGTGGTGCCCGCCGGCGTGGTGCCCGCCAGGGTCGTGCCCGCGGTGCCCGCCGGGGCCGTGCCCGCTGCGCCCGCCGGCGTCGTGCCCGCTGGTGCGGTGCCAGTCGCCCGGGGGGTCGCGAGGGCCAGCGTCGCGGCGCCGGCCGGCCCGGCGACGATCGACGGATCCGCGGCGCGCATCTGGCGCGCGGCGCGGGCGGCGTCGCCGTGGGCGCTGCCTGCGCGCAGGTAGGCGACGTCCGAAGGCGCGGGCATGACCATGTTCTGCGCGGTGGCGAGCCGCTGGATCCGATCGCCGGCGCTGAGCGTCGAGATCTCGGCGCGCAGCGTGCTGTTGCTGCGCTCGAGGGTGCTCGCGGTCTGCACGGCCCGGCCGATCCCCGAGTTGAGCTTCAGCAGCGAGACCTGCATCGCGACGAGCCCGATCAGGCCGAAGGCGATGATGCCGATCCACACGCGGCTGCGCACGAGCCGATCCATGGCGCGGCTGGCGGAGACGTCGAGCGCCACGCCGGCCATGCGCGAAGCGATCGCGACGCCGCCATAGGCGAGGCGCTGCGGGCTCGCCGGCGCGAACGTGCGCGACACAGGGCGCACGCGGGTGCGCGGCACAAGGGCGGTTTCGGCGTATGCGAGCGCGGCGACGGCGATGCCTCCGCCCGGTCCGCGATCGCTGCGCATGCTGGCGCGCAGCGCGCGATCGGCGCGGTCGCCGCGTGGCGCGAGCTCGCCGCGTGGCGCGAGCTCGCCGCGTGGCGCGAGCTCGCCGCGTGGCGCGAGGTCGCTGCGCGCGGCGCGGTCGCTGCGCGAGCGACCACCGGCGACCGGCTGCTCCAGGGCCCGCTCGTCGTCGCGACGGTTGGACCTCGCGGGACCCGAGACCCGGCGCGGCGCTGCCGGCGCCGCCGTGCGCTTGATCGTACGTGCGCGACCGGCCGTCGTTGCTGCGGCGTGGCGGCTCATCCCTGATCCTCCTTCAGCTTGCTTGCGACCCGCAGGCGCGCAGACCGCGCGCGCGGGTTTGCTGCGATCTCGCCGGGCGTCGGCGCGATCGAACGGCGGCTGACGAGCTCGGCCTCGGGCTCGCGCCCGCAGCCGCAGACCGGCAGGTCCGGCGGGCAGATGCAGCCCTGCGCCCGCGCGGCGATGAAGCGCTTGACACGACGATCCTCGAGCGAGTGAAAGGAGATCGCGGCGAGGCGGCCGTGGATCCGCAGGACGGACCAAGCGAGCGGGAGCGCCGCGTCGAGCTGGCCGAGCTCGTCGTTGACGGCGATCCGCAGGGCCTGGAAGACGCGCTTGGCGGGGTGGCCGCCGGCAAACCTCGCCGGGGTCGGAATCGCCTGCGTGATGATGTCGACGAGCTCGACGGTGGACCCGATCGGCTTACGCGAGCGCTCGCGGGCGATCGCGCGGGCGATCTGACGGGCGTAGCGCTCCTCGCCGAGGTCGCGGAAGATCGTCTCGAGGTGGCGTGGCTCGGCCTCGTTGACGAGCTCATGCGCGCTGCGCTCGAGGTCGGGGTCCATGCGCATGTCCAGCGGCGCGTCGTAGGAGTACGAGAAGCCGCGGGCGCGCGTGTCGATCTGCATCGACGACATGCCGAGGTCCAGCAGGACGATGTCCGCCTCGATGCCCTCGTCGTGCAGCTGCTGGAGACCGTCGACGAACGACGCGCGGATGAAGCGCGTGGTCGCGGCGACGTCGGCCGCCAGCTCGGCGAAGCGCTCCTCGGCGGCCGGGTCGCGGTCGATCGCGATGAGCGTGCCGGTCGCGCCGATGCGCTCGGCGAGCAGGCGCGCGTGACCGCCCGCGCCGAAGGTGCAGTCGACGACGAGCTGCCCGGGCTGCGGATCGAGCATCTCGATCGCCTCGCCGGCGAGCACCGGCACGTGCGGAATGGTCATGTCAAGCAGTGTGGCCAAGGTGTGAGGTGATGTCGGTGACGTCGGATGCGAGGGCGGCGTTGTAGTCCGCCCACGTGGTGCGGTCCCAGATCTCGAGCGCGTCGCCGGAGCCCGCGACGACGACCTCCTTGTCGAGGCCGGCGTGCTCGAGCAGGAAGGCCGGCACCATCACGCGGCCGGCGGCGTCGAGCTCGGTGTCGAGCGCGCCCGCGGAGAAGAAGCGCTTGAGCTTCTGGGCCTCGGGCGAGAGGGGATGCAGCGTGGCGAGCGAAGCCTGCGTGTAGGCGTCGTAGGCGCTGGGCGTCCAGATCGCAACGCAGCGCTCGAGGCCCTTGGCGAGGACGACTCCCTCGGCGAGGGCGGCGCGAAAGCGTGCCGGCACCGTGAGCCGGTTCTTCGCGTCGAGGGAGTAGTCGAAGGTTCCGCGGAAGACCATGGAGAGCCGATGAAGAAGAGGAGCCGGGCTGGAGGGGTGGGAGGAGCCCCTCCAGCCCGGCTCGCTGCGGCGAAGGTACCCCACTCTCTCCCACATCACAACCCAAACTGCACGCAATTTCCCACATCTCTGCTCTTCCGCTCCATCGCCCGGCCGGAACATGCCTCTGAGCAGGGATTTCTTGGGCGGGACGCGAGCAGCCCGATGGCGGCGGATCTTGCAGAGACCGTTGCAAACAGGCCCGTGCGGGCGGGCTCTTGCAGCGGATGCAGGATTCCGCCGGTCGATGTGCATTCGCGGTGGGAGGCCGTGGGAGGGCCGTTCGGCTCAGCCGTGCGAACGTGGGTTCGCGTCCTCAGGTGAGGGCTTGGACGAGCACCGCGGAGACGAGCAGCATCACCGCCGGCACGAGGATGAGCGCGACGACGAGCTGGATCTTGGGCGCCGCTTTGGCCGCTCCGTCGCGGATCTGGCGGGCCTGCTCCGCGCGCGCCTCGATGGCGATCGACTCCAGTGCGGGTGCCAGCGGAGCGCCATGGCGATCGGCGCGCGTGACAGCGGACGCGAGCGTCGCGATCCCTTCGATCGGACAGCGGGCCGTTAGCTCGCCGAAGGCCGCGTCGCGGGTGGAGCCGAGCTGAAGGCGGGTCGCGGTCGCGCGCAGCTCGGTCGCGAGCGCGCCGTTGTAGCGCCGGCCGACCTCTTCGAGCGCGCGGCCCACGGAGAGGCCGGCCTGGACGGCGACGCGCAGCAGATCGAGCACGTCCGCGAGCTCGCGGCTCATGCGGGCGGCGCGGGCGCGGGCGCGGCGGGCGAGCATGAGGTCGGGCAGGAGGAAGCCGGCCGCGGGCGCGCACAGCAGCGCGACGATCCCCAGCCTGCCGGGCAGCGCGGTGACGAGCGGCACGGCGAGCAGCAGCCCGATGAGCGCGCCGGCGGCCTTGAGGGCCATCACATCGGAGGCTTCGAGGCCCAGCGGCTGACCGGCCGCGGCGATCCGCGCCTGCAGATCCGCCGGCCCCGCACGCGCGCCAGCGCGCCGCGCGATCCGCGCGAGCAGCACGGTCATGGCACCGAGATGCCCGCCGCCGGGAAGGTCCGCGCGCCGCTTGCCGCGCCCCCGCGCGGGCTCCGGCGCCCCGCCGCCGGGAAGGTCCGCGCGCTGCTGGCCGCGCCCCCGCGCGGGCCTCGGCGCGGCCGCCAGCTCGACGATCGCGGCCGCCGCCAGCGCCCCGGCCAGCGCCGCAAGCAGGACGGCGATCGTCACGCGCGATCCTTCCGCAGCGCGCGGGGCGCCACGCTCGACTCGGCTTCCGCCGGAGGTACCGGCGGCGTGGCGGTCACCGCGCCTCCTCCACGCGCGCGATCCTCCGTACGCACACGAGCGCCAGCACCTGCAGCCCGACGGCGCTTGCGATCAGCACCGCCGTGAGCGGCTCGCCGAGGAGCCCCGCGACGAAGCCCGGCTGCGCGAGCTCGCCGAGCGCGAGCCCCGCGATCGGCAGGCCGGTCACGAGCATCGCGGTGAAGCGCGCTTGCGCGGTGGCCGAGCGGGCTTCCGCGACGACGCGGCCGCGCGCCTCGAGTGCGACCGCCAGCGACCGCAGCAGGCCGGCGAGGTCGCCGCCCGCGTCGCGCTGGAGCAAAACCGCGGCGACGAGCGTGTCGCACGGACCCCCTCCGGCCCTGCGCGCGAGCTCGCGCAAGACGTCGTCCGTGCGCTCGCCGAGCTCGAGCGCGGCGTCCGCTATCAGCAGCTCCTCGCCCGCCGGCCCTGTCACGCCGCCGGATCGCGCCGCTGCGGACAGCGCTCCTCGGACCGAATGGCCCCCCGCGAGCGCGTCGGCGAGCGCGCGGGCGATCGCAGGGACCTGCGCGGCGATTGCGTCGCAGCGCCGCGCGCGGCGTGCACGCAGCACCGCGCGCGCGAGCCACGGCGCCAGCATGCCGAGCGCGAGCCCCGTCAGCGGACCGGCCACGAGCCACCCCGCGCCGGCGAGCGACAGCGCTCCGACGAGGACGAGCCGGCGGCGCTCGGGGCTCGTCGGCTCGCGACCGGACCGCAGGACGTCCAGCGCAGGCGCGAGCCAGCGCGCCGCCTTGCGCACGAGGCGCTCCTGCTCGGCGGCCGCGATCGCCTCCCACGCGGCCAGCACCGCGCACGCGCCGGCGAGGCCCGCGAGGATGGCGGCCGAGCTCACGCGGGCACCAAGCGCCCGGCGACGCAGCGCCTCCGCGCCGCCCCGCCCCCGCCGGTCCGACCCCTCCGCGCCGCCACGCCCACGCCGGCCCGACCCCTCCACGCCGCCCGCCCCCGCCGCCCGACCCCTCCGCGCCGCCACGCCACCGCCGGCCCGACCCCTCCGCGCTGCCGGCGGCCACCGGGCGCCCGCGCCGGGCGGCGGCGTCACGCCGCCCTTTCAAGGCGCTCGGCGAGCTCGTCTCCGAGCGGTGCGCGCCATGCCGGACGTCCGCCGCGCAGCGCGTACAGCTCGCGCGTCGCGGCGCCGCCGGCCACGCGGACGACCTCGCTCACCGCGACGACCCGGCGCGACCCGTCGGCCATCCGCGCCTGGTGCACGACGAGGTCGAGCGCGCCCGCGACCTGGTCGCGAACCGCCTCGTGCGGCAGGCCGAGCCCGGCCATCAGCGCGAGCGTCTCGACGCGCCGCAGCGCCTCCTCCGGCGACCCCGCGTGGACGGTCGACAGCGAGCCGTCGTGGCCGCTGGACATCGCGCTGAGCATGTCGAGCGCCTCGGCCCCGCGAACCTCACCGACGACGATGCGGTCCGGCCGCATCCGCAGCGCATTGCGGACGAGCCGTCTCACGGTCACTTCGCCACGGCCCTCGAGCGAGGCCGGCCGCGCCTCGAGCCGCACCACGTGCGGGTGGCGCAGGCGCAGCTCCGCCGCGTCCTCGACCGTGACGATCCGCTCGTTCGCTCCGATGAACTCGGTGAGGGCGTTGAGCGTCGTCGTCTTGCCCGAGCCCGTGCCGCCGCTGATCAGCACGTTGCAGCGCGCCGCCACCGCGCGCTCCAGCAGCTCGCGCAGCGGCTGCGCCCAGGTGCCGTTGGCGACGAGGTCGTCGGGGCCGAACCCGCGCGGCCGGAACCGGCGGATCGTCAGCACCGAGCCGTCGAGCGCGAGCGGTGGCACGACCACGTTGACCCGCGACCCGTCCGGCAGGCGCGCGTCGCACAGCGGCTCGGCCTCGTCGACGCGCCGGCCGAGCGGGGCGAGGATCCGCTCGATCGCGTGGCGCAGGTCGGACTCGCTCTCGAAGCACGCCGGCGTCGCCTCGATGTGGCCGTCGCGCTCGACCCATACCTGGCCGGGGCCGTTGACCATGACCTCGTCGACGCTCGGGTCGCCGAGCAGCGGCTCGAGCGGGCCGAGGCCGAACGAGCGCTCGGCGATCCGCGTCGCGAGGCGCGCGCGGGCATCGTCGTCGAGGAGCCCGGCCTCGCGGTCGACGAGCTCCCGGATGCGCTCGTGGAGGTCGCCGCCGGCGTGCTTGGCGGCCTCGCCGAGCAAGCGGTCGCGCAGCGAGCCCGCGAGCTCGTCGAGTGCGGCATCGCGGTCCGCGTGGTCCATACCCTCTATAGGCGCGGGCGGCCAAAGTTCGCCCCCCTCCCCTACGAGACTCGCGTCATGAGCGCGCGCAGCGTTCTCGCAACGTCGTCAGGCTCGTGGAAGACCTGCTGCCATGGGAAGCGGACGACGCGGTAGCCGGCGAGCGTGAGCCGCTGGTCGCGCACGCGATCGTGGACAAACGCGCGGCTGGTGCCGTGCGACGAGCCGCCGTCGGTCTCGGCGATCAGCCGCTGCTCGCGCCACAGGAAGTCGGCCTCGTAGCCGGTCGGCTCCAACGGGATATGGACGTTGACCCGCGGTCGTGGCAGGCCGGCGTGGTCGCAGATCGCGAGGAACGCCTCCTCGAGGGCGTTGCGCGTCAGCGTGGACCCGGGTTGATGATCGGTGAGGATCGAGCGCAGCGTGCCGTTGCCGCGGTGGCCGTTCGTGCGCTGCAGGACGTCTTCGATCGCTCGGGCGTCGAGCACTTGCAGGACCTCGGCTTGATCGAACGCCCGCTCCACCGCGCGGCGCGGGAGCACGGCCGCGAGGTCGAGCAGCGTGCGAGCGACGCTCGTGCACCGAATCCCGTCGACGATCTCGATGTCGTGCGCCAGCAGCGTCGAGCTCGTATGCGCGTCGATGCCGGGAAGGCCGCGCCCCGCCCGCCGCGGCCCGATCACGTCGATCCCGGATCGATCGCTGCGCCGCAGCCCGCGCTTGTCCGCGGAGGATCGATGAGAGAGGCCGAAATCGTCGCCGCAGGCGAGAAGCGCAGCGATGTAGCGGCCGTCGCGCGTCAAGCGCGCGTGGCCGACCGCGTAGACGCCGGGATGCACGCGGTGCAGGCGGCCGGCAGCAACTCGATGCTGCACCGCGCGGGCGCTCAGCCCGAAGTCGAGCAGCTGCTGCAGCGCCACGACCCCGTGCTGCGAGGCCGCGAGCTGCGCGATCCGCCACTCCAGCGAGGGGTGTGGCGAAAAAGCGACGTCTGACGTCGTTTTATCGCCAGACCCCTCCATGAAGCGGGAGGTTGCCGGGAAAGGTGTGCCGTGTCAGCACCTCTTTGTGACAAAAGGCGCGCGAACATGTGACAAGGCGGCGCTCAGGCCGCGGGGCGCGTGCGGTCCGCGGGCACGGCGTGATCGCGGCGCAGCGTGAGCGCGGCGCGCCGGCGGCGGGCCGCGTCGAGCTCGGCGACCCGTGAGCGCGGCTCGGCCGCGCGCGACTGCTCTTCGAGCCCGGTGCGCAGCTTCTGCAAGCCCATCCGGATGCGTCCCTTGACGGTCCCGAGCGGTGCGTCCGCCCACTTCGCGATCTCGTCGTGCGTCATGTCACCGAAATAGGCGAGGAACACCGCCTCCTTCTGTGGTCCCGGCAGCTCGGCGATGAGCGACAGGACGACCGCCCGCTCCGGAGCGGGGGTGTCGGCACCGATCGCCGACAGCAGCTGGCCCGGCCCGTCCACGAGCACCGGGGTCTCGACGGGGCGCACCGCGGCGCGCCGCCACGCGTCGATCGCGCGGTTGCGCACGATGCTGGCGAGCCACACGTTGACGCTGCCGAGCCCCGCCCGGTAGCGGTGCGCGCTGCGCCACAGCGAGATGAACGACTCCTGCACGACCTCCTCCGCGAGCTCCCTGCTCGGGCACAGCTTGCGGGCGAGCATGAGCGCTTGGCCGCTGTGGCGACGGTAAAGCTCCTCGAAGGCATCGGCGTCGCGCCGGGCCACTCGGTCCACGAGCGCTCGATCGGTGGCCTTCGCTTCGGGGCGACTTGGCGCGGGACGAGCGGCGGTAGTGGTCATGCGACAAGTGTACGGGGTTTGTCTAGTGTTTGTCAAAGGTTGGTCCAGGTGGGATACTGCCCGCGTGAGCGAGCAAGGCTCCCGCTGGCGGATCAAGGAGTTCGCGGACATCGTCGGTGTCGGCGAGGCGACCTTGCGCGCTTGGGAGCGCCGCTACGCGCTGCTTCAGCCGGAGCGTTCGCAGGGCGGGTACCGCCTCTACTCGCGCGCCGACGAGCGCCGCATCCGCTCGATGCAGGCGCACATGGCCCGCGGCATCGCTGCTGCGGAGGCGGCCGCGCTGGCGTTGTCGGAGTCGGGCGTCGTGATCGTCGCCCCTGCCGAGCCCGCTGCGCTCATCGACGAGCTGCTGCTCGCCGCCGAGGCGTTCGACGCGACGCGCTTCGACGTCCTGCTCGACGCCGGCTTCGCGCTCGGCCAGCTCACGGCCATCCGCGACGTCGTGCTCCCCACCCTCGTGGAGATCGGCGCTCGCTGGGAGAGCGCCGCTATCAGCGTCGGGCACGAGCATTTCGCCACGCACCTCATCGAGCGCCGGCTGCTCGGCCTGGCCAAGGGCTGGGAGAACGGTGGCGGGCCGCGGGCGCTGCTCGCGTGCCCGTCGGGTGAGCGGCACACGCTCGGCCTCATCTGCCTCGGGCTCGTGCTCGCCGAGCGCGACTGGCGCATCACCTACCTCGGCGCCGACACGCCGGTCGAGCAGGTGATCGACTGCAGCGCCTCGGTCGAGCCCGACGTCGTCGTCCTGTGCGCGCTCGATGCGCGCCATCTCGCGGGCAGGGCCGCCGCGCTGACGACCCTCGGCGCGCGCTACCGGACGATCATCGCCGGGACCGGCGCAAGCGCCGAGCTGGCCGCGCGGACCGGCACCGAGCTGGCCGACGCGGATCCCGTCGTCACGGCGCTCGGGCTGGCCCCGGCCGCCGTCGCCGGCTAGGCACGAGGTCACGGCGGCAGCGCGCCCATCCTGAGTCCGGCGCGACCGCGCCGGCGGTCCCCGTCGGCGCGCGGCAGCAGGCGCAGCGTGCGGGCGAAGTCCTGGGCCGCGGCGAGGTACACAGCTTGGCGCAGCGTCACGAGCAGCGACGCGGCCACCCGCTCGCCAGGGGCGGCGTCCGCGGCCTGCTCCGCGTCGACCGCATCCGCCTCGAGCACCTCGACGTCTTCGAGCGCGAGCACGGCCTCGCCGCGCTCGGACGGCTGCGGCTCGGGCGTGACGAGGACGTCGACCCGGCTGCCGCGCGTGATGAGCGCCGCCGAGCCCAGCGCGACGACCTGCGCGATCCGCTCGCCCTTGCGAATCGCAGGACCGACCGCGTGCGCGCGGCCGTCGCCGAGCATGGCTGCGGTCACGTCCGTGTCGGCCCCGATGTCGACCGCGGCCTTCTGGCCGACGAGCTCCCGCGCCGAGCCGATCCCGCCCACGGGCGCGAAGCGCTCGGGCACACGGCGGATCGCCAGCCCGCGAGCACGGATGGTCGAGCCCGCCGGGATCGGGTCGCGAGCCACCGCGACGTCGACGAGCTCCCCCACGCGCCGCGTCAGCGCGGCCTCGCGGCCGGCGACGTTCGACGCCGCCAGGCCACCGAGGACGAGCGCGAGGCCGCCGAGCAGCAGGGCACGGCGCCGCCGGCTCACGACGCGCTGCGCAACGCCGGCAGCTCGAGCCCGATCCGCGCGCCCTGTGACGTCGGCGCCGCCACGAGCCGGCCCCCGTGGCGCTCGGCGATCTCGGCCGCGATCGCCAGGCCGCGCCCGCGCCGGCCGCGACCGCCGCGCGCGCGGCGCGTCAGGTCGGCCACCGAGGCGGGCAGGCCCGGCCCCTCGTCGATGACCTCGATGCGCACGTGGCGACAGCCGACGACGCGCGCCGTGAGCTCGACGCGCCCCGGCCCGTGCTCGAGCGCGTTGGCGACGAGGTTCGAGACGGCCTGCGCGAGCCGCAGGCGGTCGGCGTTCACCATCGCCCCGGGCAGCAGCGTGCCCAGCCGCACCTGGCTGTCGAACGCGCCGGCCACGACGTGCCAGCTCTCGTATTGCTCCTCGAGCAGCTCGGCGACCTCCACGGGCTCCGTGCGGTCGATGAGCCGCCGCCCGCTGCGCGCCGCGGCGAAGTCGTCGAGCGCCAAGCCCGCCCGTCGCAGCTCGAGATCCAGCGCGGCCAGCCGTTCGGGCGGCGCCTCGAGCCGGCGCTCCATGGTCGCGAGGCTGAGGCGCACCGCCGTCAGCGGGCCGCGCAGCTCGTGGCAGGCGCGCGCCACCATCTCCCGCCGCCGGCGCAGCTCGAACGCGGAGGCCAAAGCCGCGAGGAACGCGACGGCCGCAAGCGCCCAGGAGAGCGTCAGGGCCACGTCGACCGCCTGCCGATGCTGTCGTCGTTTCGCATGACCCCGCGGCCTCCCGAGCGTGAGCTGAACCGGCTACACCTGAACAGAGGCCGCAGCGCACAAAGTTCGCCCCCCTCCGCGCAAAGAAATCTCACGTGCGAACGGGGTTCAGGCCGAGAGCGCGCTCGGCAGGTCGAGCTGCTGCTGCGCGACCGCCCCGTCCACGAGCCGGTAGCCGACGCCCCACACGTTCACAACGAAGCGGTCGCCGTGCACGCCGAGCTTCTGGCGCAGCCGGCAGGCGTGCGAATCGAGCGTCCGCGTCGTGCCGGCGGCGCGATAGCCCCAGATCGAGCGCAGGAGCTCCTCCTTGGTGAACACCCGCGTCGGGTCGGCGACGAGCGCGCGCAGCAACGCGAACTCCTTCTGCGACAGCACGACGCGCGCGCCGCGCAACCGCACCTCGCGCGAGGCGGGATCGACCTCGAGCTCCCCGGCGCGCACGCAGCCGCGTGTCGGCTGGCGGTTGGCTCGGCGCAGCAGCGCCGCTACGCGACCGCGCAGCTCCGGGTAGGAGAATGGCTTGCAGACGTAGTCGTCGGCGCCGCGGTCGAAGCCGCGCACGCGGTCGAGCTCCGAGACCCGGCCGGACAGCACCATGAGCGGCGTCTGCGGGTCGAGCCGGCTGGAGACGCCGTCGGCGCAGCGCACGCGGCGCAGCAGCTCGTAGCCGCTGGCATCGGGCAGCCCGAGGTCGATCAGCGCGAGGTCGGGGAACTTGCGCTCCAGCAGCCGCAGGCCGTCGGAGACGCAGTCGGCCACGAGCAGCTCGTAGCCGTCGGCGGAGAGGTTGTCGGCGAGGAAGGTCCGCGTGGCGACGTCGTCCTCGACGAGCAAGATGGTGGCGTTGGCGTCCATGCCTTACATAGGGCGCAGCGCGCGAAATTCGCCCCCCTCGCGGCGCCGGACGTGCAACTTCACGTTCAGCGGGACCCGGGGGAAGGAGTCGCACCTAGGATGCCGACGGGGCCCATGGACGAGACTCAGCGACGCGGCAACTATGACTCGGGGGAGGACTTCGTTCTCGAGTATGGCGAGCTGCGCTTCACCTTCAACGAGCGCGATTTCAGCGAGCGCTGCGAGCAGGCGGCGCTGAAGCTCGGCTTCGTCAACGGGCGCCTGAGCGCGCACGAGATCGACGACCTCGTCAACCTCGCCGTCAACGGCGAGATCCAGGACCCCGCGTCGTCGCTCGGCGAGCACGTCAACGACTGCTGGCCGGAGCTGTGCGGGCCGTCGGACCGCTCGCTCGTGCACTGGCTGCGCCGGCTCGTGTTCCGCTCCGCCTGGCTCGACCAGCGCGTGAAGGAGGGCGAGCTCGACATCGCCTTCGACGTCGAGACGCACACCTTCGGCTACGTCCAGCCCAACCGCGACGGCGAGGCCATCGAGCTCTCGCCCGAGCCCTCGTGGGGCCGCGTGGCGTACGTCCCGCGCTAGGCGCGCGGGGGCCGAGCTCCGCGGAGGAACCGCGCGGGCCGCGCCGCCGGGTGGACCTCGCGGCAGCGCGGCGCGCGGGCCGAGCGCCCTAGCCGGCGATAGCCGCGGCGCGCGCCTCGGCGATCGCCTCGGCGCCCTTCTCCCCCACGAGCAGCTCGGGGCGAACCGTGCCGCTGGCCGCGAGGTCGAGCGCCGGGATCCGGCCGCTGCCGGCGAGCGCCGGGTCGAGCGCGATGACCGTCGTCTCGCCGCCGAGCGGCGCGCGCGCCGTCGCGACGATCGTCAGCGACCCGCTGTCGACGATGTTGCGCGCGGCCGCCAGCGCGCGCCGCGCGAGCGGCACCGGGACGTACTCGAGCGTGTCGATGAGCACGACCGCGTGCCCGCCGCGCGCGGCGACCCGGCGGCCGGTCTCCACGGCCCGCTCGATCGCCTGACCCTGCGCGTCGGCCGCCGCGCTCAGCGTCAGCTCGGACACCGGCTGCAGCGGGCCCGACTTGTAGTCCTGAAGCTCCTCCGGGCGCACGCCGGCGAGCACGACGGACACCTCGAGGTCGGACTGTCCGGCCAGCGCGCCGGCGAGCCGGCGCAGCGCCTCGGTCTTGCCGGCGCGCGGGCCGCCGGTGATGACCACGCGCGAGCCGCGGCCGATCGGCGTGAGCCACTCGATGGCCTTCAGCGTGAGGTCGTCGGCGTCCAGCGCGATGCGCTCGGTCGCGTACGAGCACGGCAGATCGTCGTACTTCGTGCCCTCGGAGACCTCGTCGGCCGAGCGGCCGTTGATCGTGTCGACGCGGATGAGCGACGGGTAACGCTCCGAGCGGCGCGGCGCGCGCACCGGCCCGGCGACCTCGTCGCCTGACACGAGCTCGCAGCGGCGCACCTGCGCCGCCGAGATGTAGACGTCGTCGTCGGAGGGCTCCGGCGGCGAGACGCGCATGAAGCCCGAGCCGTTGGGCAGCAGCTCGACGGTGCCGCTCGCGTCGCGGTCCTCCGCGGTCGGCGCGGAGCGGTCGCGGTCCTTGTCGCGATCCCGATCGCGGTCGCCGCGCTCGACGCGCTCACGCGAGTGGCCGTTCTCGCGCGCGGCACGCGGCGGGCGAGCCGAACGGGCCGTCGCGGCGGGAGCCGCCTCGGAGGAGGAGGAAGAGGGCTGCTCGTCCTCGTCCTCGACGTCGCCCGGATCGCGATCGCGGGTGCGCGAGCGGCCGCGGCCGCCGCGACGCGAGCGCCGGGCGGGGCGCTCGTCGGGGTCGTCCTTGGCCTCGGCGTCGTCCTTCGAGGACTCGGCGACGGCGGGCGCGTCCCCGACGACCTCGGCGTCGTCCAGCGCGACGTCCGCGTCGTCGTCGGCGCCCTGGCGCTCGACGATCGTGCCGATCAGATCGGCCTTGCGCAGCCGGCGGTAGCCGTCCAAGCCGAGCTCCGAGGCGATCTCGTGCAGGTCGGCGAGCGAGCTTGACTCCAAAGCGGAGCGAGAGATGACTGACATGTGGCCCTCCTGTGTTTCGTCGGTAGGCGTCCGGCCGCGTTGGACAGCGGCCGGCGACTCGTAGACCCGTAGTTTAGCCTGAATCCACGATCCTCGCGGCGAATCCCCGCCGCCGATCACGGCCCAGCGCCGATCGGCGGCTCTCGAAGGGGTCCACCCTGCGGGTACGCCGCCGATCGACCCTGGACCGCGCCGGCAGCAGGGATTCATCCACGATGCTCGATGGATTCAGGCTTAGCGCGCGTGCCGGAGCGATTCGTCCAGCGCCAGCCCGGCGCCCACGTCGAGCTCGCCGCGCAGCGCCGCCCGCACCCGCAGGAACTCGGCCACCTCGCGGACGTCGTGGACGCGCAGGACGTGCGCCCCCGCGTCGACGCCGAAGCCGACCGCCGCGAGCGTTCCCGCCAGCCGCTCGCGCGGCCCGCGGCCGGTCAGCGCGCCGACGAAGTCCTTGCGCGAGACCGCGAGCAGCAGCGGCCGGCCGAGCTCGTGCAGCTCGTCCAAGCGGCGCAGCACGGCGATCGTCTGGGCCGGCGTCTTGGCGAAGTCCGGCCCCGGGTCGAGCAGGATCTGCTCGTCGCGGACCCCGCGCGCCCGCGCGACCGCCATCCGCTCGCGCAGGAACGCGCACACGTCCACGAACACGTCGTCGTAGAGCGCCGGGTCCTGCAGCCGCTGCTTCGGCTCGGCGCGCGTGTGCATGAGCACGAGCGCGGCGCCCGTCGCCGCGCAGACATCCGCGAGCGCGGGGTCGCGGAGCCCGCTCACGTCGTTGACCATGCACGCCCCGGCCGCGATCGCAGCGTCCGCCACCGCGGGCTTGTACGTGTCGACCGACACGACCGCGCCCAGCTCCGAGACGAGCCGCGCGACGAGCGGCACGACCCGCCCGATCTCGACGGACGCCGCGACCGGCGGGCGCCGCGTGATCGCCGACTCGCCGCCGACGTCGATGATGTCCGCGCCCTCGTCCAGCAGCTCACGCGCACGCGCCACCCGCGCGTCGAGGTCGACGTGCTCGCCCGCGTCCGAGAACGAGTCCGGCGACGCGTTGACGATCCCCATGAGCCACGGCCGCTCGCCGAGCTCGAGCACGCGCCCCGCGGCCGCGACCGCAAACGGTGGCACCGCTACACGCCGATGCGCAGCTTGCGCTCGTCGACGACCTCGTTGCCCGCCTTGTCGCGCGCGGTGATGCGCAGCGTGAACCTGCCGCGCGGGTAGCGATGCGTCGCGCGGATGGTGAAGCGCGCGCGGGTCGTCGTGCCGTCGCCCCACGACACGGACACGCCCTCCAGGCCGGCCGCCAGGCGGCCGTTGCTCGCGTCGTCGCGCGCGCGCACGCCCAGCGTCACGATCCGCCGCTTGCGCTTGTAGCCGACGCTCAGCAGCGGCTTGCGCCCGTCGACGCGCAGCACGCGGCGCAGGGAGCGCGTCGCCTGCCCGCGGACGTCCGTCGCCCGCACCTGCCAGCTGTGCGTCCCGGCCTTCAGCGCGACGGGCAGCGCGAGCTCGGTCTTGTTCTCGGTCACGCCGACGACCGCGCCGTCGACGAGGACCTCATACCGCGTCGGGCCCCAGATGTTGAACGCCTCCTGCCACTTCAGCGTCG
Organism: uncultured Actinomycetes bacterium; assembly: GCA_963766525.1. GTDB lineage: Bacteria > Actinomycetota > Thermoleophilia > Solirubrobacterales > Solirubrobacteraceae > CADCVQ01. Next base: position 69,068 of record CAVYAX010000011.1, on the reverse strand, counting down.
GCGTCACGCCGCGGCAGCAGCCCTGGCCGGTGTAGCCGAGGAAGCGCGACGGCGGCCGGTCGAAGTAGCCCGCGACGATCCGCCGCTCCCCCGGCAGCCCCTGCACCCACGCGACCACCGACCCGCCCGAGCGATCGGAAGCCGCGTCGAAGCCGGCCTCCGGATCGACCGGGCCAAGCTCGGGACGCGAGAGTGAGACGTCAGGCTGCGCGACGCCGTCGTCGAACGGCCGCACGGCGACGGACGGTGGCGCGCCGGCCCCCGCGAGCACCGCGGCCACGATCGACAGGTTGTTCTCGGAGATCGCGGGCGCGGCGACCGTCGCGACCGCGCTCGGGCCGAGGATCCGCCCGCCCGGGCGGAACAGGTCGCGCTTGTCGATCAGCGCGGTCAGCGGCTGGCCGGTGTTCAGGCCCGTCGACGTCGCGAGACCCTGGCCGCGACCGTTGATGTCGATGCGCGGGTCGCGCACGGGCTCGTCGCCGGTGTCGACCGCCACCGGCGGGTCGAACGCGGTCCCGCGCTGGCGGCGCGCAAGCGTCCGCGAGCCGCCGTCGGCGAACGTCTGGCGAAAGACGACCCACGCGTAGCTCGAGTCGTCCTCGGCGTCGACGGACGGCAGGTCGGAGGTCGTCGCGACGCGGCCGGCGAGGTCCGCCGGCGTGAGGTCCTGCGGGGCGCTGGAGATCGCCTCGTGGTACATCTTGCGCGCGAAGACGTGGCCGCCTTCCTCCCACGTCACGACGCCGATGCCGTCGGCCGAGATCGCGACCTTCGAACGGCCGGTGCCGACGCCCGCCAGGCGCCCCGGATCGACGTCGACCGGCTGCGGCAGGCCGAACCAGGCGTTTGACCGGCGATCGAGGCGCGCGATGCGCACGTCGCCCGCGGCCGTGAACGACGCGAACGCCGTGCCGTTGATCGACACGTCGACGGCCGGGTCCACCCCCGGCCCGAACGGGACGGGCGGCGCGTACGGCTGGCCCGCGGCGGGCTTCACGACGCCGTAGACCGTGCCCGCGCTGACGAAGACGATCGCCAGCCGGCCGTTGTCGGATGCGCCGACGACCGGTTGCGAGCTCGGGCCGGGCAGCGCCGTGTCGATGCGCTCGGCGGGCAGGAAGGCGCCGCGCTCGAAGCGCGCCACGTAGATGTGGTCGACGCCGTCCGCCGCCCGCGTCCAGACGACCGCGCCGGTGCCGTCGCGCGCGAGATCGAGGTCGCCGAGCGCGCGGACGTCCGGGCTCGGGCCGTCGATGGCATCGCCGGGGAAGAACGCGGCGTCGGCGGGTGCCGCGAGCGCGCACGCCAGCAGCGCGGCGAGAGCGAGGATCGGCAGGCGGGGCATCGAGAAGGGGCTGGTCTCCTGTGACGGCTGGACGGATCGGAGGCTCCAACCCGCGACGGCGCGCAAGGTTACGCGCTGCCGACGACACCTTCGGCAGTCGCCTCCGCGCCCCACGCCTCCAGCGCGGCCTCGACGCCCGCCGCGTCCCAGCCGAGCTCCGGCGCGAGCGCGCTCCGCCACGCGCCGCGCCGCGTCGCCGCCGGCGCCGACCTCGCGGCCGGCGAGCAGCCCCAGCCGCGTGCGCCGCAGCAGCACGTCGCCGAGCGAGCGCGCCTGCTCGCGGCGCGCCGCGTAGACGACCTCCGCGAGCAGGTCGGGCAGGCCGGCGACGATCGGCGCGGCGAGCTCGGGCCGCTCGCGCGCCACGGCCAGGACGTCGTGCGCGGCGTGCCCGTAGCGCCCGGCCAGCGCGACGTACGTCCCGAGCGGGACCCCGTCGATCCGTGGCAGGTCGCCGGGCGCGACCGTCGCGCCCAGCGGGATCTCATGCGTGCGGCACGGCGCGTCGCGGGCCTCGCGATCGACGAGCCGGTCGACGGTCATCTTCGCCATCCGCCGCCAGGTCGTGAGCTTGCCGCCGGTGATCGTCACCATCCCGCTGGACGTCTCGTAGAGCTCCGCCTTGCGCGAGATGTCGACGGACTTCTTCGGGTCCCCGGTCGAGATCAGCGGCCGCACGCCGGCGTAGGCGCCGGTCAGGTCGGCCGGGCGAAGCGCCGTGCCGAAGTAGTCGTTCGCGGCGTCGAGCAGGTAGTGGATGTCCTCGGAGGCCGGCGGGACGTGATGCGTCTCGAGCTTGCCCTCGAAGTCGTTGTCGGTCGTCCCGAGCAGCGTGCGCCCGAGCCACGGCAGCGCGAAGATCGTGCGCCCGCCGCCCGCCGGCACGATCGCGCCGCCCGCGGCCAGCGGCAGGTCCTCGTGGCGCAGCGTGACGTGCGTCCCGCGGCTCGGCCGGATGCGCGGGACCTCCGCCTCGTCGTGCAGCTCGTCGGGGCGCAGCCGGTCGGCCCAGACGCCCGTCGCGTTGACGACGTTCGCGGCGCGCACGACGAGCTCCGAGCCCTCCGACGAGCGCGCCCGCACCCCCGCCGCGCGGCCGGCGCCGTCGCGCACGAGCTCGACGACCTCGAGCCCGTTCGCGCAGACCGCGCCGAAGCGCTCGGCCTCGGACAGCACGGTCAGGACGAGGCGCACGTCGTCGGTCTGGCAGTCGTAGAAGAGGTAGCCGGAGGTCGGCCCGCGCGCGGCCAGCGCGGGCACGAGCTCGACCACCTCCTCCCCGGAGATCATGCGGTGGCGCTCCGGGCTCCAGTCGGCGGTGTCGACCACGGGCGTCGAGCCGTTCCCGCGCCGCCGCGGCCGCGCCGACCGGCGCCGGCGCTCGACGGACATCACGTCGTAGAGGTTCAGCCCGACGCCCGTGCGGCGGTCGGGCCGGTCGCCGTCGAACGCGGCGACGACGAGCGGCAGCGGGTGCACGAGGTGCGGCGCCAGCGCGACCATGAGCTGGCGCTCGAGCAGCGCCTCGCGCACGAGGCCGAGGTCGAAGTTCTGCAGGTAGCGCAAGCCGCCGTGGACGAGCTTCGAGGAACGGCTCGACGTCCCGGCGGCGTAGTCCGCGCGCTCGACGAGCGCGACGCTGTAGCCGCGCGTGGCGGCGTCGAACGCGACGCCCGCGCCCGTGATCCCGCCGCCGACGACCACGAGGTCGAACGTCTCGGAGGCCAGGGCTTCGAGCGCGTCGGCGCGGGCGATCATCGGCGCCAGTCTCGCAGGCGCTCAAGCCGGAGCCGCCGCGTGCCGATCCATGTTGCAGCAGCGCACACCCGCCCGGTTTCCGGCTTTTCGAAGCGAAGACGCGATCCGGCCCCCCAACAGCGCCCGGCCGAACAGGCACCGCGCGAGCCGGGGGGCTCGGACCGTCAGGCTCGTCCGCGAGCCGCCGTCAGGAGATGCGGGCCTCCTCCGCCCTGATCCGCTGCACGACGACCGTCGACGGCCGCCCCGGATCGGGGATGTGCGTCTCGTCCTGGAAGTGGTCGAACGCCGGTCATCGGGGCGGCCACCACGAGCTTGCCGCGCTTGTCGACGTGCAGCTCGACCCCGTAGCGCGCGGGCTCCTGGCACTTGACGCCGTCGTCGGGGATGAGCTTGGCCGCCAGCCACGGAAGCAGCGCCCACTTGAACTTGAGCTCCGGGATCGGGAACCCGAGCAGCTCCTTGATGCCGGCCAGCAAGAAGCCCTTCGTGCAGCGCATCATCGTGACGTCGATCACCGGCGTCGCGCGCACGAGCTTGGCGCCGTTGACGCCGATCCCCCAGCCTCGCACCCAGCGGTCGCCGATGACGTCGAGCTTGGGCTTGACGTCGATGCCCCTGGCGTCGTGCTCGAGCGAGACCGGCTTGAGGATCCGCCAGGACTTGCCGGTGCGGCACGTCGCGGCGCCGATCTTCAGCGTCCCGACGTCCGTGGTGCGGCTGCGTTCGTGAAACGGCTTCGCCGGGACCTGCGACTTGTCGTAGGTGAACTGCTCCCACGTGTACTTGAAGCGCACCGTCGCACGCTGGTCCTCGCGCACGTCGTCGCAGCGTTTCGGCGGCGAGACGCGCGGGCCGGGGTCCTTGGCCGCCGGCGGTGGCTGCACCGGCGGGGGCGGCGCGGCGCCGGGCGGTGGCGGTGGCGCCCCCGAGCCGCCGGGTGGCGCGCCGTGCGCGCCGGCACAGCTCGGCACGCCGCCGCCGAAGCCGCCGTCGTTGTCGCCGCCGCTCGCGTACACGGCGTTCACCCAGCCCCACTTCGGCGTGCCGTCGGTGAGCGTCCACGCCCAGACGGTGTTGAAGTAGCCGCCGTAGTCGACGCGGCCGCCGACCTGCTGGCAGACGACCCAGTTCGTGCCCTTGTGCAGGTAGCCGACCCTGCGGCCGTCGGACGCCTGCACGGGCGCGCCCCCACCGACCCCGTCGCCGGGGACGTAGAACTGGCAGTTGTAGTGCCCGCCGCCGGCGCTGGTGCACGGCACCGGCGCCGGCGCCGCCAGCGCGCCCTCGGCGCCGGCGGTTGTGAGGATCCCGCCGGCCAGCGCGAGGCTGGCCAGCGCCGTGCGCGCCGCACGGCTTCTCGTAGCAATCAGCATGAAATTCCCCTACCTCCGCGTGAGCGGATCGTTGACAACGCCGCCGCCCTGGTGAAGCCCCGGCGGTGTTGGACGGTCCGGGGGAAGCGGGCTACGGCGTGCCACTTAATCAAGCAAACGCCAACGTTCGTTTGTGTGTGCCCGCGCACACTCGCGAGAGCCCTAGCGGCGGACGGTGAAGAACCGCGACACGCTGCGCGCCCTGCCCTGAAGCGGGGTGACGGCCGCGCTGATCTTGATCCGGGACCTCGCACGCCGGCGGATGCGGTCACGAGCCGCGCCCGACGGCTTCAGGGTGAACGTGCGGGTCACGCCGCTCGCGAAGCCGGTCTCCTTCAGCGCGAGATCCGTGTCACCGAGGCTGATGCCCGCCTCGAAGCCGCACGCGGCCGAGCACGTGACGCGAAGGCGAACGCCCGCCACCAGCAGCCCGTGGTTCGTCTTGGGCACCTTGAGCACCTCGACCTTGCCGGTCGAGACGACGCCGGGCGGCAGCAGGCTGGCCCCGTCGAACGGGTGCCCGGCCACCGGCACGTTGGTCGACTCGAGCCCCCCGAGAGGTGCCACCCCGGGGATCACGGGCTTGGTGTCGTCGATGACCCACACCGCCGAGCTCACGGTCTCTTCGCCCGCGGCGGCGGCCGTGACCATGACGAAGTAGCGGCGGTCGCGCGCGGTCGGATAGCCCGCGGTGTGCGACGTGCTCGTCGGCTTGCCGTCGCAGAAGTCGTCGGCGCATTCGAATCCGGCGAAGTGCCTGATGTCGAAGAACCCCGGCGACGACACGGTGGGAACGGTCGCGAAGCCGACGCGATCGAACGTCGTTCCCGGGGCCAGGCTCCACGTCGCGTAGAGCTGGTCGTCCACGTCGATCCCGGCGGTCAGGATCGTCGGCGGGTCGGCGGCGAGCGCGGTGCCGGGCGCGGCAAGCACGGCGGCCGCGACCGCCAGGACGAAGGCGCGTCGCACGCGCCTCGTGATCGAAGTCGGGCGCGTCATCAGGGCCTCCATGGGGGCAGGCTACAGCTGGCCGAGCTCCGATGTGATTTCTGCAACGCTCGCCTTCGCGTCGCCGAAGAGCATCTGCGTCTTCTCGTTGTAGAACAGCGGGTTCTCGATGCCCGCGAAGCCCGACGCCATCGAGCGCTTGAGCACGATGACCTGCTTGGCTTCGTCGACGTTGAGGATCGGCATGCCGTAGATCGGCGAGTCGGCCTTCAGGCGCGCGTCGGGGTTCGTGACGTCGTTGGCGCCGATGACGATCGCGACGTCCGTGCGGCCGAACTCCGGGTTGATGTCGTCCATCTCCTTGAGCTGGTCGTACGGCACGTCGGCCTCGGCCAGCAGGACGTTCATGTGTCCCGGCATCCGCCCGGCGACGGGGTGGATCGCGTACTTGACCTCGATGTTGCGCTTCTCCAACGCCTTCGCCATCTCGCGCACGGCGTGCTGCGCCTGGGCGACCGCCATCCCGTAGCCCGGCACGACGACGACCTGGCGCGCGTAGTTCATGAGGATCGCGACGTCGGCCGCGCTCGTCGAGCGCACCGTGCCGCCGGTCTCGGAGCCGCCGCCTTCGACCGCGGGCGCCTCGCCGCCGAAGCCGCCGAGCAGCACCGAGCCGATCGAGCGGTTCATGGCCTTCGCCATCTGGTCGGTGAGGATCGTGCCCGACGCGCCGACGATCATGCCCGCGACGATCAGCGCGGTGTTGTCGAGCGCGATGCCCGCCGCTGCGGCGCTGAGGCCCGTGAAGGCGTTGAGCGTCGAGATGACGACGGGCATGTCGGCGCCGCCGATCGGCAGCACCGCGAGGTTGCCGAGGATCCCGGCCGCGACGAGGATGACGATGAACAGGCCGACGCTCGTGGAGCCCGTGAGGATCGCCACGCCGGCGGCGACCGCGGCGAGCAGCAGCGCGATGTTGACGAACAGGCCCGCGGGGATCTTCACGGGACTTCCGGAGATCAGGCCCTGGAGCTTCGCAAAGGCGATGTTCGAGCCCCAGAAGGAGATCGAGCCGATGATCGCGCCGAAGATCAGCGGGATCCCCACGTCGAGGTGAGCGGCGAGGTCGCCGTCTTCGTGGAGGAACTCCGAGAGCGCGATGAGCGCAACCGCTCCGCCGCCGACGCCGTTGAACAGCGCCACCATCTGCGGCATCGCGGTCATCTTCACGTTGCGCGCGCTCGGGACGCCGACCGCCGTTCCGACGGCCAGGCCGATCGCGACGAGCAGCAGGTCGTCGCCGCCGAGAGCCGCGCCGGGCCCCTCGCCGCTCGGCCGCAGGAGCGTGGCTACGACGGCGATCAGCATGCCGACGGCGGCGATCTTGTTGCCCTGGACGGCCGTCGTCGGGCTCGTGAGCCGTGCGAGGCCGATGATGAACAGCGAGAACGCGACGATGTACGCCGCCGTGACGACGTCCTCGTTGAGATAGATCGCGGCGGTCATGCGTTGTCGGGCTCGGGCTCGGGCTTCGGCTCGGGCTTGCGCTTGAACATGCTCAGCATCCGGTCCGTCACGAGGAAGCCGCCGACGACGTTGATCGTGCCGAACACGATCGCGATGACGATGATGAGCTTGGTGAAGAAGCCGTCGGCCTCGGCGATCGCGATCAGGCCGCCGAGCACGACGATCCCGTGGATCGCGTTCGTGCCGGACATCAGCGGCGTGTGCAGCGTGTTCGGCACCTTCGAGATGACCTGGAAGCCGACGAAGGCCGCCAGCATGAGGATCGCGATCTCGGTGAGGAGGTCCATGGCTACTCCGCGTCCTCGGTCTCGGCGGCGGCGGCTGGGGCCGCGTCCTCGGTCTTCGGCGCGGCGACCTCGGGCTCGGCTTCTTCCTCGCCCTCCGGCTTGGGCGCGAGCTCGGACGGCGCCGGCGGCTCGGCGTCGCCCTGCGCGGCGGCGATCGCCTTCTTCGCGCCCTCGTGGACGACCTCGCCGTCGCGCGTGATGCAGGCGCCCTTGACGATCTCGTCGTCGAAGTCGAGGCTCAGCGCGCCCTCGTCGTCGACGAGCAGCTCGAGCAGCGACTGCACGTTGCGCGCGTAGAGCATCGACGAGTGCTCGGGCATGGTCGCCGGGAGGTTCAGCGGCGAGACGATCGTCACGTCGTGCTTGACGACGACCTCGCCCGGGCTCGGTCAGCTCGCAGTTGCCGCCCGACTCGCCGGCCAGGTCGACGATGACGCTGCCGGCCTTCATGTTCTCGACGGAGTGCTTCGTCACGAGGATCGGCGCGCGGCGGCCGGGCACGAGCGCGGTCGTGATGACGACGTCGAACGTCGCGATCTTGTCGGCGAGCTCGGCCTGCTGGGCGGACTTCTCCTCGTCGGTGAGCTCGCGGGCGTAGCCGCCCTCGCCCTCCGCGCCCTTGCCGGCCTCGAGCTCGAGGAAGGCGGCGCCCAAGGACTGGACCTGCTCGGCGACGGCCGCGCGGACGTCGTAGCCGGTGACCTGCGCGCCGAGCCGGCGGGCGGTCGCGATGGCCTGCAGCCCCGCGACGCCGGCGCCGAGGACGAGCACCCGCGCGGGCGGGACGGTCCCGGCGGCGGTCATCATCATCGGCAGGAAGCGGCCGAGGTGCTCCGTTGCGAGGAGCACGGACTTGTAGCCCGCGACGTTCGACTGCGACGACAGCGCGTCCATCGCCTGGGCGCGCGAGATGCGCGGGATCGCCTCCATCGCGAAGGCCGTCGCGCCGGCGTCGGCGAGCGCGGTGATGCCCTCGGTATTCGTGAGCGGCCCGAGGAAGCCCACGAGGACGGTGCTGTCGCCGAGCTTGGCGATCTCCTCGTCAGACGGCGCGGCGACCTTCACGACGACGTCGGCGCTCCAGACGTCGTCGGAGACCGTCGCCCCCGCGTCCTCGTACTTCTCGTCGGCGAGCATCGCGTCGGCGCCGGCGCCGGGTTCGACGACGAACTCGAAGCCCTTGGCCGCCATCTTCTTGATGACGTCGGGCACGAGCGCGACGCGGCGTTCGCCGTCAGCGGTTTCCTTGGGGACTCCGACCTTCATGCGACGCTGCAAGCTATCCGATCGCGATTGCGACCCGGGGTCTGGATCGCGGTCGCATCCGGTGGCGGCGCGCCGGCGGCGGCCGGCGCCGGCCGCTCAGCGGATCGGAAACGGCTTGCGCGCGAGGCCGGTGAGCGCCTGCGCGGTCACCCAGACCGGCGATTGCAGGCTCGTCCGCGAGTAGCGGATCGCGCCCGACGAGCCCTGCAGCGAGCGCAGGTAGGCGATCGGCGAGCGGGCGCCGCGGCGGCGCACGCGGTTGGGGTCGCGGCCGGCGGCGACGAGCCCCTGGATCGCCCAGGCCGTCGACTGCGCGTTGGACGCGCCGCCGGGCGACAGCGGCATGCCGCCGTCGGCGTTCTGGCGGGCCGCGAGGAACGCCGCGGCGCGCGCGGCCGTGCGCGTGCCGCGCTTGCCGGCGGCGACGAGCCCCTGCAGCGCGGCGGCCGTGTCGTCGATCCCGCTCGGCCCGCCCTTGCCCGCGAAGTGAAAGCCGCCGTCGCGGTTGTGCTGCCCGGCAAGCCAGCCCGCCGCCGCCCGGATCGCGCGGTCCGAGCGCGGGCGCCCGCCGGCGCGCAGCGCGAGGATCGCGAACGCCGTCTGGTTGACGAGCCCGCCGAACGAGCCGTTGCGCCGCCGCTTGCGCGCGAGCTCGGCGACGAGGTTGCGGCCGCCGGCGCTGCGCGGGGACGCGCGGCCGGCGCGCAGCGCGAGGATCGCGCGCTCGATGTCGGCGAGCGCCCTGACGCGGCCGATGTTGCGCACGATGTAGTCGACGCCGGAGCGGCCGTTGCGCTTGACGCCGCGCGGGTCGCGGCCGGTCGCGGCGATGCCCATGACCGCCCAGCTCGTGTACAGGTGGTCCGAGCCGCGGCCGCGGTCCGTGCCGAAGCCGCCGTCGGCGTTCTGCGCGCCGTCGAGGAAGGACACCGCGCGGGTCTGGGCGCGATCGGCCGCCTCTGCGCGCTGCGCCGGGCCGGCGAGCCCGAGCCCGACGGCGGCCACCGCGAGCATCGCGCCGAGGCCCGCGGCGGAGGCCGCCCGGCCCGCCGTCGCGGGAGCGGCTGGCGGCAGCGGCACCCACACGACCTCGAGGCGATCGCGGTAGCGGTCCAGCGCGCGCACGAGCAGCGGGCCGAAGGCGAGGCAGAAGACGACGTTGCCGGCGGCGTGCGCGACGTTGAACGGCACGCCGCGACCGGCGACGAGCAGGTACTCCTGCCAGGTGTGCGAGGAGTAGAGGACCCACAGGTGCAGGTCGAGGAACGAGCCGTAGACGAGGCCGGCGAGCGCGCAGGCGGCGGCCAGCGGCCACGCGCCGAGATCGCGGCCGAACACGCGCGCGAGCACAGCGCCGAAGACCCCGACCGCGCCCCAGCCGGCCATCTGCCACGGCGTGAACGGCCCTTGCCCGAAGAACACGTTCGAGGCCAGCGCGCCGACCGCGCCGACGACGAAGCCGGGCGCGCCGCCGAGGGCGTAGCCGGCGAGCAGGACGATGTCGGTCGTCGGCTTGACGCTCGGGATCGGCGCGAACGCGACGCGCCCGAGCGCGGCGAGCGCGGCGAGGGTCGCGACGAGCGCGAGCAGCTTCGCGGACGGCCGCGCGCGCTCGTACCAGGCGAAGCCCGCCGCGAGCGCGACCGCGAGCACGACGAAGGAGGCGAGCTGCCAGCTCACGGGCGCACCGTGATCGTCATCCGCGCGCGCAGGATGTCGGCGCCGTCCTCGGGCAGCAGCGCGCCGTCGACGATCCGCGCCGTCTCGGTCGAGAAGTACCAGCCGCCGCTGAGCAGCTCGGCGGTCGGGCCGTCGGCGATCGGGCGGCCGTCGGCGAGCAGCACGACGCGATCGGCGCACGTCGCGGCGAACTCCGGGTCGTGGGTCGCGACGAGCACGGCGCTGCCGGATGCTGCCACGGCGCGCAGGTCGGCGGCGAGGTCGCCCTTCGCGGCGCGGTCCATGCCGCGCGTGGGCTCGTCGAGGCACAGCGCCGCGGGCGGCCGGTCGCCCGCGCAGACGATCGCTAGCGCGAGCCGCTGGCGCTCGCCGCCCGACAGGTCGCGCGGGTGGCGGGCGGCGAGCGCGGTCAGGCCGGCGCGCTCGAGCGCGTCCGCGCCGACCTCCCCGCCGACGCGGTCGGCCAGGAAGTAGTCGTTGGGGTTCTGCAGCAGCAGCGCGACGCGCCCCGCGCGCTCGACCTTCCCGCGGGTCGGCTCGAGCAGCCCGTTGGCATGGCGCAGCAGCGTCGACTTGCCGGCGCCGTTGCGTCCCATCAGCGCGACGCGCTCCCCCGGCGCGAGCGCGAGGTCGACGCCCCGCAGCACCGCCCGCCCGCCCGAGCGCTCGAACCACACGCCGCGAAACGCGAGGGCGGGCGGAGGTCCCGACGAGCCGCGCCGCAGCAGGCCACGGCGGCGCGCTGCCGAGGGCGCCCCGGCGGCGTGGGCCGCGCCGTCCCCCTCCTCCACCAGCAGCCCGTGCGCTCGCAGCGTCGCGCGCGCCTCCTTGACGCCGCTGGGCGGCGGGCGCAGGCCGGCGCGCGCGAACAGCCGCGCGCCCGGCGTCGCGAGCGCGGGTGCGCGCTCGGCCGCCCACTCGAGGAACCCGCGCGGCGCGGCGTCGCACGCGAGCGCGCCCGCCTCGAACGCGAGCACGCGATCCGCGGCGCCGAGACAGCGCTCGAGGCGATGCTCGACGAGCACGATCGTCGTTCCCCACTCCTCGTTGAGCCGGCGCAGCAGCCACACGAGCTCGTCGCCGGCGACGGGATCGAGCTGGGAGGTCGGCTCGTCCAGCAGGACCAGCCGCGGCCGGCCCGCCAGCGCCGCGCCCAGCGCGACCCGCTGCAGCTCGCCGCCGGACAGCTCGTGCGTCGCGCGCTCGAGCAGGTCGCCGATCCCGAGGGCGAGCGCGGTCTCCTCGACGCCGCGCGCCACGGCGCTCGCGCTGTGGCCGCGGTTCTCCAGCGGCAGCGCGAGCTCCGCCCGGACCGTCGACAGCACGACCTGCGTCTCCGGATCTTGAAACAGCGTTCCCGCGACCGCCGACAGCGCCGCCGGGCCGTGCTCGCGCGTGTCCAGGCCGCCCGTCACCACCCGCCCGGCGAACTCGCCGCCGTGGAAGTGCGGCACGAGCCCGGAGGCCGCGCGCAGGAACGTCGACTTCCCGGACGCCGACAGCCCCGCGGCGACGACGAACTCCCCCGCCGCGATCTCGACCGACACGTCGCGCAGCGCCGGCTCGCTCGCGTGCGGATAGCGATACGTCACGCGCTCGAAGCGCAGCACGCTCATCGCGGCGCCTCCGGCCGATCGCGGTGCGCCGAGCGCGCGACCCCCGCCGCTGCAGCCCGCGGGGATCGGCGGCCGTGCGGGCGCGCGACGCTCACCGCAGCACCCCGCGCCGGTCGGCGAACGGCAGCAGCGCGACGACGACGAACGCGACCGCCAGCAGCCACTCCTGCGCGCCCGCGGCGACGAGCGTCCGCGGGTAGCTGTCGAACTCCGCGATCCCCAGCAGCCGGGACCCCGCGGCGAGGACGACGATCGCCGCCGCCGACGCCGCGAACGCGAGGTCGTGGCGCGACCACGGCTCGCGCAGGCGCCGCGGGGCGCGCGCGGACGGCGTCGCGTAGCCGCGCACCTCGAGCGTCGCGGCGACGTCCAGCGCACGATCCAGCGCGCCCGTGGCGACCGCCCGCACGATCTGCAGGCGCTCGGCGGGTCCCGGCCGCGCGGCGGCGTCGGGCCGGCAGCGGCGCGCGTCGGCGAGCCGCCGGGCGTCGCGCCCGAGCACCGGCACCAGACGTACGGCCAGCGCGGCCGTCAGCGCCGAGCGCACGGAGATCCGGCGAAAGCCGCGCAGGAGCTCGTCGGAGTCGACGCTCGCACCGAGCAAAGCGACGCTCGCCAGCACCACGAGCAGCGCCCGCAGGCCGAGGATCGCGCCGAACGTCAGCCCTTCGAGCGTGACGTCGACCTTGCCCAGCGGGCCGAGCTCGCCGAGGCGCAGCAGGACCGTCAGCCCCTCGTCGGTCGCCAGCGGGTTGACGAGCGCGATCAGCAGCGCGAACGGGACCGCGTACAGGGCGGCCCGCGCCAGCACCCGCCCGACGCCGGCGAGCAGCGACGCCGCGACGATCGCGATCGCGATCGCGGCCAGCACGATCGGGTTCTCGAACGTCAGCACCGCGATGACGAGCGCGGCCGCGTAGGCCGCCGCGGCCGACGCGCGTGCGGCGTGCAGCGGGTTCGCGCGGCGCTCGAACAGCATCAGCGCGCGGCGGCCGGCACCGCCACCGGCAGGTCGTCGGAGATCGCCAGCGCGAAGCGGTCGGACAGCGCGCCCTCGTCGAGCGCCCGCGCCGCGCTCGCGACGCCGGCGTCGTCGGTGCCCGTCACGAACCACACCGGCTGGCGCTCGTTGGCGCGCGTCGCCGCGACGAGCCCGCTGCCGGCGCCGAGCGTCTGCGCCTCGGCGCCGCGCGCGTCGAGCACGACGAGCTGCTCGCCGGAGGCGTCGAAGCGCGCGAAGACGCCGCTGGCCTTCGGGCCGCGGTCGAGCGCGTCCGCCTCGGCGTCGCGGCCGCGGAGCTTGACCCACGGGCCGACGAGGATGCGCAGCGACGCGTCCGCCGCGCTGCGGCTGATGTTGCTGCGCCCGATCGGGATCTTCAGCGCGAGCAGCTTGTCGGCGACGGCCTCGCACGGCTCCGAGCCGGGGTCGGCGCACTCGACGCGCACGGGCAGCCGCTTGCCGCCCGTGCCGTGGACGAACGGCTCGGGGTACGAGCCGACGACCGCGCGGACGTCGGGCGTGACGCCCCAGTCGTGGTGGTCCCACCAGACGCGGTCGCCGCCGTGGACGTCGATCGCGCCCGCGCCCTGGTCGGTGAGGATGCCGTTGACGTAGATGAACCAGTCGACGGGGCGCCCGTCGCGCCGGCCGCCGCTCACGCCGTCGATCGACTGCACGAACTGGCCGCCGAAGCGCGTCGTGACCTTCGCGTTGCGGTTCAGGACGCGCATGACGGTGTCCGCCCCGGTGACGTTCGCATCGGGACGCTCGACGAGCGACGTCGTGCCGAAGTCGCGGGTCACGCTGAGCCCCACGGGCGCATCGGGGCTCGATCCCGCGCCGAGGCCGCAGCCGCTCAAGGCGACCCCGCACAGCACCGCGGCGACCGCGCTCCTACTCCACATGGAAGACGATGCGGTTGCCGCCGCGCCGGCGCGTGTCGTCGCGGTTGAACGCCTTGTCGATCGCGTTGACGTCGAGGACGTAGCGCCCCCGCGGCAGCTTGCTCGGCAGGAGGTAGTCGACGGTGGCGCCGGTTCCGACGGCGAACCACGAGCCGGCCGACGCGGCGCACCGGGCCTTGTGGTTTGAGCGGAAGCGCTCGAAGCGCCCGCTGAAGTACGTGCAGCGCCCGCGGTCGTTGCGCGTCAGGCGCAGCTTGACGGCGTGCAGGCCGAAGGGCTCGCCCGTGACCCGCGCGCGCAGCCTGCGCGGACCGGCGCCGCGCGCGAAGCGCTCGCCCTCCGCGATCCCGACGATCGCCGACGAGGGCGCCGACGTGTCGCGACTGGGCGTTATCGACCCGGTCGTCGTCGTCGTTGGAGTCGTCGTCGTCGGGCCGCTTGCGCCGACGACGTTCACCGCAGCGGTCTCGGACTCGACGTTGCCCGCGCGCGCCGCGTACAGCGTCGCCGCGCCGGCGGCCGGGAAGGTGATCGTGGCGTGACCCGCAGCGTCCGTGACAGCGGTGACGTCACCGGTGGCGTTGGTGACGGTCGCGCCGGCGATCGGCGTCGGGGTCGTCGCCGTGCCGTCGGTGCGCTGCTCGTTGACCGTGACGGTGAACGGCGTCCCGGCGACGACGCTCGCGGGCACGCCGGTGAGCGTCAGCGGGAAGACCGTCGGGCTGAACCCGACGTCGCGCTGGACGAGCATGAGGATCCGGTCGCCGGGCTGCACCGCGTACGTGCAGAGCCCCTCCTGCGAGTACGTGTCGTTGATCCAGAAGTTCCAGTAGTCGTTCGCGGTGTAGGTGTGGGACTCGCCGAGGATCGTCGACGTGAACGGCTGCTGATCCCAAGCGCCCTCGACCGCCTTGTCGAGCGCCTCGGCCCCGGTGTGCCCCGCGCAGGTGCCGACAGCGGCGCCGGTCGTCTCCACGGGCGTGGCCTCGATCGCGACGGCGTCGCCGACGACCCGGACCGTGGCGGGCGTGGCCTGCGCCGCGGGCGCGAGCGCGCCCAGCACCAGGACCGCTGTAGTGAGCAGACCGGTTAGACGACGCGACATGAGCCACCCCTTCCGCGAGGGCGTTTCGAGAGGGATTGGCCGGAGGCAGGTCTCCTGGCTTCCGGGCCGCCTCTTCCGCGCCTTCCCGGCCCTCGTACGAGAGCCAGTGGCTCACGCGCGAACGGATCGCGCGTGTGCGGACGGCTTCACCCCGGTCACAGTGGCGGGTCCGCGCCGGAATTGCACCGGACTTCCCTTGCACCACCGACCAATGGACCGCGCCAGTGTAGCGTTGGGCGCAGCCATGACGGTCAATCTCACCCGTATCTACACGCGCCTCGGCGACGACGGCGAGACGCATCTCGGCGACATGAGCCGCGTCCCGAAGACCCATCCGCGGATCGAGGCCTACGGGGAGATCGACGAGCTCAACGCCCAGATCGGCGTAACGCTCACCGTGCCCGGCCTGCCCGACGGCTACGCCGACTGGCTGCGCCGCATCCAGAACGACCTCTTCGACTGCGGCGCGGACCTGTCCGTTCCCGAAGGCGGCGCGCGCGAGCGCCTGCGCCTGCGGCCCGAGCAGACGACGTGGCTCGAGGAGGCGTGCGACGCGGTCAACGACACGCTCTCGCCCTTGAAGTCCTTCGTCCTGCCGGGCGGCACGGCGGCCGCGGCGCAGCTGCACGTCTGCCGCACGGTCTGCCGGCGCGCCGAGCGCCGCGCGCTGCTCGTCGAGGACGCGAGCCCCGAGGTCGTGCGCTACCTCAACCGCCTGTCGGACCTCTTGTTCATCCTCAGCCGCGGCGCCAACGACGGCGACGAGCCGCTGTGGGAGCCCGGCCGCTACCGCTGATGGACGACGCCGCGATCGTCGCGCTGCTGTCGCGCATCGAGCCCTCCGAGGGCGAGATCCCCAAGCCGCCGTTCATGGCGGCCGTCCCGGCCGGGCCGGTCATCGAGGCCGGCGCCGACCTCGACGCCGTCGAGGTGTGGGTCAAGGCGCGCGGCGGCTGGACGCATCGCGCGCCGGCGCACCTCGATCCCGAGCGCACGCCGCAGTTCTTCATCGTCCCGAAGGGCCACTCTGCAGACGACGCCCGGCCCGCCGTCGCTGACGCCCGTGAGCCGCGGCGGCGGGCCCACGGCGCCGCCCGGGGCCGCGGCGCCGCCGCCGGCCCCCGCCCCCGTGCGCGGCCTCGCCGGCGCTGCCCTTACCGCGATCGCCGCCACGTCGGACCTCGCCGCGGCGCGGGCCTTCTACGAGCGCGGGCTCGGCCTCCCGCTCACGGGCCAGAGCCCGATCGCGCTGACGTTCGACTGCGGCGGCACCACGCTGCGGGTCGCGCTCGTCGATCCGCCCGTGGTCGCGCCCTACGCGGTGCTCGGCTGGACGGTCACCGACATCGCGGCGACCGTCAGCGACCTCAGCGGCCGCGGCATCGACTTCGAGCGCTTCGAAGGCGTCGAGCAGGACGAGCTCGGCGTGTGGAGCGCGCCCGGCGGCGCGTTCGTCGCGTGGTTCAAGGATCCCGACGGCAACCTGCTGTCGCTGACCCAGTTCTGAGGCGGGCCTAAGGCGGGCGCTACTTGCGGGCTTCGGCGCGCCGGCGGATCTCGTCCTCGATGTCCTTCGCCTTGCGCTTCTCCTTGGCCGCCTTGTGGGCTGCCTCGTTGCGCTGCTGGACCGCGAGGATCGCGGCCTTGTGCGCTGCCTTGACGGGTCCCGACGCGTCATCGGCGCTCATTGCTGGCCTGCCTCGCTCGCTCCCGTTGAAGACCGTGGGCCGCCGATGGATGCAGGGAGGGCAAGCATCCGAGGGCGACAGCTACGCCTCCCAGGGTACTGGGACGCGATCGCTCCGCGCTCGGACGCTATTCTCGGCCCACATGACCGACGACTCGATTCGCGCCCTGCTTGCCAGCCTCACGCCCGCGCCGTTCATCTGGTCGCGGCCGGGGACCGTCGTGATCATGGACAACCACGTCGAAGAGGCCGGTGGCGACAGCGACGCCGTCGGCGAGTGGGTCGAGGCCAACGGCGGCGAGATCGACCGCACGCTGCCGGTCGTCGCGACGCGCCGCGGGGTCACCTCGATCCCCAAGCCGGTCGGCAAGCGGTACTACGTCGTGCCGACGTCGGTCCTCGACGGCTGAGGCGCATTTCCCGCCCTCTCGCTGACCGACGTGCGGGTGTGGCAGCATCGGCGCGCGTGGACGGCGAACCGCTCTTCATGATCATGATGCTCGTCCACGACGACGGCCCGGGCGGCGTCTCGATCTGGAAGGCCGTGCTCGTCGAGGGCGAGGGCTACGCGGTGACCCGCGACGAGGCCGAGGCGATCGTCGCGGACGAGGGGCCGGGCGCGCGCTTTCTCTACGAGTACCGCGACGAGACCGCCTACCTCGGGCCGCGCGGCGGCAGCGCGCCCCCGCTGACGATGCCGCCGAGCAGCACGATCTGGGACTACGGCGAGCCGCTGCGCGTCGACATGGTCGAGGTGCTGCGCGCCGCGTGGGCGGCGGCGGGCAGCACGCCGCCCCCGCCCGACGTCGACAAGGCGTCCGTCGAGGTTGCGACCGTCATCGAGATCGCCGCCGACTGGTTCGGTGCCGGCGACGCTCACCGGGTCGAGTCCGCGTTCGATGAGCTCGTCATGGACCTCGACGGCAACCGCCACGGCACGCCGCCGTTCTACGGCGTCCCGCTCGACGCGCTCGGGCTGCAATGACGTGGCCGTAGGCTCCATGGCATGGCCTACACCGACGCGCAAGCGCGCCAGGAGCTGCTGGACACCGTCGCGAGCGCCATCGACGAGCTCGCGGCGGCGCTCGCCGCGCTCGGCGCAGCGTACGAGCTGCTCGACGACCGCAGCGCCGACGAGCTCGAGGAGCAGCTCTTCCGGCCGGTGCAGGTCGCCTACGGGCGCGCGAAGCGCACGCACACGGGCTTCGCCTCGCGCCACTCCTTGCCGGAGCGCGCGTTCGCCGCGGGCCGCGCCGGCGCGCCGTCGACGGGCGCGAAGGGCTTCGTGAGCAGCGCCGTGTCGTCGACGGGCTCGGCGGACGCGATCCTCTCGACGCTGCAGGACTCGATGCTGCCGGTCGAGGTCGGCGACCGCGAGCTGCGCGCGGGGCTCGGCGAGGTGCGCGAGCTCATCGCGCCGCTGTCGGGGCGCGCGCGCGAGGTCGTGCGCACGCTCGGTCGCTAGGCGCGGCGGCGGCGCGCCGGCGCCGGACGCGGCCGGCGGGCGCTGCACGCGGACGGCGCGCCAGCGCCGCGATCAGCGCTTGCGCCGGACCGTCCAGGTGGCGGTGGCCGGCGTGAGGTCGAGCTTGCCGGTCGTCCTCGAGAGGGCGCGGACGCCGAAGCGGTGCTTGGCGCGCTTGAGGTTCGAGTAGCGGCGCGGCGACGTGCAGGTCTTCCAGCCCCCGCTGTCCAGCCGGCACTCGAAGCGCACGTTGCCCTGGTTGGCGGCGAAGCGGAATGTGGCCTTGCGGCTGGTCCCGGACTTGGGCTTGGCGGTGATCCGCGTGTTCGGAGCGGCCGGGGGCGGCGGCGGCGGGGCGACGGGAGCCGGGCAGCCGTTGGCCGTCGCGGCCGCGACCGCGGGGCAGACGTCGGCGCCGTCGGCGAGCGCGTCGCCGTCGCTGTTGGCGGAGCGCGGGTTGATCCCGAGCGCGGCCTCGGCGGCGTCGCCGAGCCCGTCGCCGTCGTCGTCCGCGTCGCACGCGTCGCCCTGCCCGTCGCCGTCGAGGTCCTCCTGGCCGGCGTTGGCTGCCGCGGGGCAGTTGTCGACGTGGTCGGCGGCGCCGTCGGCGTCGGTGTCCAGCGGGAGGATCGCGAGGGAGCGGACCTCGGCGGTCCCGGCGCCGATCGGGCCGACGAGCGTCGCGACAGCGCCGGCGAGCGCGATGCGGTAGAGCCCGGTCTGCGCGATCGCAAAGTCCGTCAGGGCCGCAAAGCGCCGCCCGTCGCGCGTGATGTCGAAGCCGCCGTCGCGGGTGGCGTCCAGCACCACGCCGAGGCTCCCGAGGTTCGTCTGGACGCCCGCGTTGGGCGATGTGCTGGCGTCGAGCCCGCCTTGCATCGTCAGGCGTCCTCCGCCTGTGCGATCGATGTTGTAGAGCGTCGTCGGCGGGTTCGGCGGGATGCCGAGATGCGGGTTGGCGACGTTCTGGTCGTACGCCGAGGCGATGATGTCGTTCGGCACCGGCGTGAGATCGGTGTCGTTTCCCGCGAGCGCCCCGTTGTTGGGGTTCAGCCGCGCGTTCTCGTCGTTCGTGTTGACGTACCGCATCCGATCGACGGCCGGGTTGAAGTCCAAGCCGCCCGGGACGTCCGCGGCGGCCGCCAGCGGCGTTCCCGAACCCCCGACCAGGGTGGCGACGCCCGTGAGCGGATCGATGACGTACGTCGTGGGGGCCGCGTTGGCCAGCGAGCCGGTGGTGACCGTCACGCCGTACAGCCGCAGGTCGGCCGGGCGGACGTCGATGCCCCGGAGCGTCTCGTTGGCGCCGAGGCCGGTTACAGGGAGCGGCGCGCTTGCCAGCTGCGGCGACAGGGTGTCGAAGCTCACGAGCGAGTTGGGCGCTACCAGCGCGACGGCGCGGTCGGCTCGGGCCGGCGCTGCCACGGCCAGCGAACAGACGGCGATCGTCAACACCCCCACGACTCGGCGCACGGTGCGAGCCTACGCCTCCGCGCCCCGGCCGTGGGGCGACAAGGTCGCGTTGGGGCCCGCAGGCACCTCAATGGGACTTAAGTCTGAGTGCCGATTCGGCGCCCAAGGCCGGGGTAGCTCGTCGCCACCAGATCCATCACACCTCGGGAGGTGCGTCGTGAACGTTCGGATGAAGCTCGCACTGGCGGTCGCCGCGGTCGGAGCGCTGGCGGTGGGCGGTACCGCCGCGTTCGCGGGCGGCGGTGACAGGTCGGCGCGGGGGTGGCTCACCGGCTATGAGGAGGTTCCGGCGGTGTCGACGGCCGCGGGCGGCAAGTTCGAGGCGACCGTCACGCCGGCGCGCGACGGGTTCGCCTACAAGCTCTCCTACGCGGGCCTCGAGGGCGACGTCACGCAGGCGCACATCCACTTCGGCCAGCGCGGGGTCGCGGGCGGGATCAGCGCGTTCTTCTGCTCGAACCTCACGTCCCCCGCGCCGCCCGCGGGCACGCAGGCCTGCCCGCCCTCGCCCGCGACCGTGACAGGCACGATCAAGGCCGGCGACATCATCGGCCCGACCGCCCAGGGCATCGCCCCTGGCGAGCTCGACGAGCTCTTGCGTGCGATCAGGGCAGGCGCGACCTACGCGAACGTCCACAGCACGAAGTGGCCGGCCGGCGAGATCCGCGCCCAGCTACGGCCGGGGCGGTTTCACATCGGCGGTGGTCGGTCGCGCGGCCGCGGGTGAGCTCGGCCGAGCAACGTCGGAGTCCACTTGACGCGCACGGTCGCGCGGTGTTCTACTCAGCATGCCGGGGGTTCCCAGCAAGGCCTGAGTGAGCGACCAACCAGCGTCTCCGAATCCACCGCCGCGGCGCCGGATGCCGGGCGGCACGTGGCCGTGGGCGATCGGCGGTGCGCTCCTGCTCGTCGTCGCCGCGACAGTGTTGATCGTCGTCCTGCGCGGCGGCGAGGAGGAGGCCAAGGCGCAGACCGTCACGTTCCAGAAGCCCGTCGACGTCGGCCCCGACCCGTTCGTCGACAAGCCCGCCGAGCGCAAGGGGAAGAAGCAGGTCAAGATCACGCCGAGCTCGACCGAGGTCGGCGCGGGGCCGTTCGGCGGCACCGGTTCGGACCTCGTCTGCGATCGCGACCTGCTCATCAGGTCGCTGAAGGCGCGCCCGGAGCGCCTGGTCGAGTGGGCTCGGGTGCTCGGCGTCGAGCCGACGATCAAGGCCGTCGGGACCTACATCACGAAGCTGCACCCGGTCACGCTCACGCGCGACACGCGCGTCACCAACCACACGTTCGTCAACGGCCGCGCGGTCGGCTTCCAGGGGATCCTCGCCGCCGGGACCTCCGTCCTCGTCGACGACTACGGCAACCCCGTCGTGCGCTGCCGCTGCGGCAACCCGCTGCTGAAGCCCGTCTACATCCCGAGCGCCGTCTGCCACGGTTGCCCGCCGCGCTACCAGCCGCCGCCCGCGTGCCCGTACACCGAAGAGGTCACCTACCGCCGGCGCTGGTATCCGGGCCGCTACTACTCGAACGCCGAGTACGACGAGATCTTCATCCGGCGCTTCCGCAGCCCGTGCTACACGGCGTATCCGGACCCGCCGATCGTGCGGATCACCGACATCTACGACCCGGATCTCAAGCCGAAGCCGAAGCCCAAGCCGCCGCCGCCCGCGACGACCACCCCGCAGCAGCCGACGACGACGACGCCGCAGCCCTCCAACGCGTCCGCGTCCTTCTCGCCGCAGTCGGGGCCGGTCTGCCGCTCGTACACGCTCAGCGCCGATGGCTTCGCGCCCAACCGGACGCTGTCGATCTCGCTGACGCGGCCGGACGGCGTCGGCGAGACCTACTCGATGACGACGGGGCCCGACGGCTCGGGCACGTACACGTTCTCCGCCGGCGCGAACTGCGCGAACGACGTCCAGGGCACGTACACGGCGACCGTGCGCGACAGCCAGACCGGAGACTCGGCGTCGGCGTCGGTGTCGGTCATGGGCGGGGGCAACGCCGGCGGCGGTGGCGGCGGCGGGACCGGTACCTCCGATCTGCAATGCGACCCGCCGCGCTCGCAGCTCGAGTCCGAGCAGTGCGCCGCGGCGGGGCTGCCGTAGGCGCGCCGCCCCTCGCCGCGCTGCGGTTCTCGGCCTTCGCGTCAGAAGGACACGGAGCCGCCGGCCAGCGCGCCGCCGATGACCATCGCGTAGCCCCCGCCGACCAGCACGACGAACGGCAGGCTGCTCGCATTCTCGTCGCGCATCATCCACGCGATGGCGACGATCTTGCCCGCGACGGCGATCACCAAGCCCATGAGCACGATCGTGTTCAGCACCTCTGCGCACGATAACCGCGCGCCGCACACACGTCAGACCGCGCGGACGCCAGATTGCGCGACGGGACGCTCCGATCGGTCACTCGACAGGCGGTGGCGGAAAGCCGTCCGACGATGGATGATGTGCGTCATGCGACGGATGATCCTGCCGGTGCTCGCGCTCACGCTGGCGTGCGGCGGCGGCGTCGCCGCCGGGCACCCGCTGACCTCGACGGATGGCGACGACGTCAGCGGCAAGTTCGACATCAAGACGCTGAAGACGACCCACACGAAGTCGAGCTTCACGTTCGAGATCACGCTGTACGACGACGTCGCCGACGCCGACTTCACGACAGCGAATCCGACGCCGCCGCCGTCCGAGACGATGGGCCCGCAGATCCTGGAGGGCCTTAAGGGCAACAGGGTCTGCGTCCAGCTGGAGCGGCGAGTCGCCGCGGACATCTTTCCGAAGCAGCGACTCGCCTGCACGGGAGACGTCGTCGGCGCCAAGCTGACAGGAAAGCTCTACACCCTCCAGGTCGGCATCAAGGGCGGCCCGACGACGATCGCGGCCAGCCGCAGCGGACGGACGATCAGGCTCGTCGTGCCCAAGTCGAAGCTGCCGAAGGCGAAGACGACGCGGCTGCTCGCGCACACGCAGTTCCTGGACACGGACTCGTGCGCAGCCGGGTGCTGGGACTTGAAGGCGACCAACCGTCAGCAGCACAGCGGCTAGCTGACGGCTAGCGCGCGGCGCTCTGGGGTTGCCACGCGACGAGCAGCGCGAAGGGCGTCGAAATACCGCTACGGGGATTCGAACCCCGGTTTCCGCCGTGAGAGGGCGGCGTCCTAGTCCCCTAGACGATAGCGGCGCGAACGACCGCGATCACGGTAGCAAGGCGCGGGAAGCAACCCGCGGACGAGGCGAGCGCCGGCGCGGTCGATTCGCTGCGGATGACGGCGTTCACGGGAGCGGTCCGCGGCGGCGGTCGCTAAGGTTCGACGGGCCAGCGGATGTGGCGGAATGGCAGACGCGCAGGCTTCAGGTGCCTGTGTCCTTCGGGACGTGGAGGTTCAAGTCCTCTCATCCGCACTCTGGCTGGACCACGGCCCCCAAGCGGGGCCGTCGTCGTTTCGCGCGACACGCGAACTTCGCTTCCCACGGCTTCACGTCCAGCCGCGGCCCGTAGTCCCGCTCAGCGCGGCTCGACGAACAGCGACTGCGCGCAGACGCCGATCGGGCCGTCGCGGTCGTGCAGCGTGGCCGTCGACAGGCCGAACCCGGCGGCCGACGACGACGTTCGCGCATCGACGCCGATCCACTCCCCGCGCGCCTCGCGCGACAGGTGGATCGTGAGCTCCGTGTTGACGAAGAGCCACGCGTGCCACGGCAGGATCCAGCTGAGGCCGTTGGCGAAGTCCGCGGCCGCCGCGACGCGCGCGAGCTGCGACGGGGGCTCGCCCGCGACGACCTCGCCGCGCAGCCGGATCCACGCCGCCGCGGCGCCCGATCCGAGCTCGCCGGCCACGTGCACGATCTCGCACGCGTCCGGATAGAAGAGCTCCCGCTCGTGCTCGACGAACAGCGGCAGCGGCTCGCCGCGCTCCGGCCCCGGGAGCGGCGCCCGACCACCGTCGTCCGCCGACGCGGCCGCCGCGGGCAGATCCGCCCGGCGGACCCGCACCGCCCGCGCGAGGCACGCATGGCGCCCGCCGCCGGCGTCCAGCGTCGCGTCGACGACCTGAAAGCGCCGGCCGGGCCGCACGACCGACGCCGCAACCTCGACGCGCCCGAGCGGCACGCCGCTGAGGAAGTCGATCGTCAGCCGCGTCACGACGAGGTCCGCCCCGGGCTCGGCGGCCTCGATCTCGCGCGCGAGCAGCGCCGACGGGGCACCGCCGTGCATCATCCGCCCGTCCCACGGGCCGCGCACGACCGCCGAGGGCACGAACCCCGCGCCGTCGGGCGCGAACAGCGGCGGTGTCAGAGCCTTGCTCATCCTCGCCACGCTACGCCACTCGAGCCCGAATCGAGACCGCTCTCCCTTCAGGGGAGTGAGACCGTTCTCTATCCAAGAGTGAGGCCGTTCTGTACCATTAAGCGACCGCAGGACCACGCGCGAAGCGATCGCCTTTTCACGATGAGTCTGACGGAAAAGGTTATATTGACTCCGCTCGCGCCAGCTCCTATGTTCGCGACGACGGCTGCTGACCTGGTACGCGCGTGGACGGTTGTCGAGTTACCGGACTCGCGGTAAACAGATTGCGCGCTCATCACGTAGCTCTCGTCACCGCGGGTGGCTCCCTGGATGGGGCATGGCTTGCCTGCCCGCGTTCATCCATCGGACCTTCAGTCGGGGGGACAAGTGGTGAGTTCATGAATGGAGCAGAGAGTTACCAGGACTGGTACATCGGCCTGGCGCTGTCGTTCTTCGTCATCGTTGTGGTAGTCGTCATCGTGGCGACCATCCTGATGCTGGCGGCGCGCATCGCAGATCAGGCCAGAGGCGCCATCGGCGGCGTCGACCGCGTCCGCGCTCAGACGACGAGCCTCACCGGCGGCGTCGACAAGGTCAACGAGTCGGCGGTGCGGATCCTGCACATGGCGCGCGTGCTCCGCAAGGCGGCGGTCGGGACATGAGGGCCGCAATCGATACGCACGCCGCCTGGCAGGTCGTGCTCGGCATGGGTGCCGTCGTCCTCGCCGTGGTGATCATCCTCATGATGCTCTTGCTGAGCTTCATCAAGGACATCCGCGGGAGCGTCGACACGCTGCTCAGCGTCGCGCCCGTGCTCGCCAACCAGACGGCGAACCTCACCAAGCTCAAGGCTACGCCGGCCGTGCTCGACGGGATCATCGCCGAGGCGATCGTCCAGGACGGCTACATGGACGTCCTCGGCGCCCACTACGCCGCACCCGGGGAGGTCATCGCATGAGCACCGAGCTCATGATCGCCGCGAGCGTCGCCGAGACGCTGCTGCTCGTGATCATCCTCGCCGTCGCGCTCACGCGCGTGCGTCAGGGACTCGCCGGCATCTCCGGCGGCCTCACGGCGCTCGCAGGCGCGCTTGCCACTGTCGAATCGCAGCACCTGCGGCCGCTTGGCCCGGCCGTCGCGCAGATCAACCAGCGCTTTCAGACGATCCTGACCGTGCTGCCGGGGATCGCCATGAAGGCGGCGTTCGTCGTACGCAAGGTCACGGGGGGTTAGGTCATGGAAACGAGCATTCTCTGGATCATGTGCCTCGTCGTCGCGCTCGCGGCCGTCGCGCTCGTCGTGCTGCTCAAAGGCGTGCTGAGCGCGGCGCGCAGCATCACGCCAACCGGCGTAGCGATCGCCGGAGTCGCCCAGGCGGCATCCAAGGACCTCGACGCGGTGATCGCATTGGTGGCGACGCAGAACTACATCAGCCAGACGGTCGCCGGCCTCGCCAACTATGGAGGGTCGCTCGACGCGGCGCTCCCGGACGCGTGAGAGGACTTCATGGAACTTCCTGTCGCCATCATCATCCTGCTGATCACGGTCATCGTCGCGGCGCTTGCGCTCTATCTCATCCTGACGATCCTCGAGCTGCGCAAGATCACCGGCGCACTCGACGCGGTGCTCGTCGGAGTCGACGAGATCGTGACGAAGACCGCTCCGGTCAACGGCGTGCTCGACGCGATCAACGTCACGCTCGTCGCGGGTCGCAACCTGCTCGAAGGCCTCGCCCTGAAGAAGACGGGCAACGACGCGGCCGGGCTGGTGGAGTCGTGCTTCCCCGGTGAAGGCCAGCAGTTCCTGCGGCGCATCGGGCGCTCCGGTCCGATCGTCCGGATCGGCGAGGAATACCCGCCCGGCGCGGCCACCTTGAACGCGCTCCTCGGCGTTCCGACCGCGGCATCCGGGGGGTCCGCGGCGCCGGTCGGTCGCATGTCGGCGGTCGGGCCACGGCCCTGGGAGTAGCCCCAACGTGAGCCGTCCCCGGGCGCGTCTTCCCCACGCGCCCGGGTGACGGCTCGCAGCCACGGTTGGCGTCGCTTGACCGGGCCGCTGCCCCGGAAGGGCAGCTGCCGGGTGAGCAGCTAGCGGCTGTGGCGACCCGAGGCCGCGGCCCGCTCGCGGCGACCGGCCCGCTGGCCGGGGCGCGCCGAGGACCGGCGACGCGGGCTCCCGCCGCTGCCGCCACCGCTCGTCGCGGTCGGCAGGCCGCTCAAGGAGAACTCGTTGTGCAGCCCGAGATCCGTCGCGATCTTCGACATGTCCTTGGCCTGGTCGCCCAGGACGAACGTCACGCTGATGCCGGATCGGCCCGCGCGGCCCGTGCGGCCGGTGCGGTGGACGTAGCCGTCGCGGTCCTCGGGCATGTCGTAGTTGATGACGTGCGTCACGTCGCGGACGTCGATCCCGCGGGCGGCGACGTCCGTCGCGACCAGCGTGTCGACCTCGCCGCGCTCGAAGCGCGCCAGGGCCTTCTCGCGCTGGGACTGCGTCTTGTCGCCGTGCATCGCCAGGGCGGTCACGTTGTGGTCGCGCAGGCGCTTCACAAGCCGGTCGGCGCCGCGCTTCGTGCGCACGAAGACGATCGTGAGCCCGCGGTCGGCATCGTTGAGCTCGTGGACGAGGTGTGCGACCTTGGCCTCGTGCTGGACCTTGAGGAAGCGGTGCTCGGTCTCCGGCGCGTCGCGGTCGACGGGCGGGATGTGCTCGTGACGGTGCGCGTTGGACGTGTACGCCTTGGCGATCGTGCCGGCGTCGCCCTCGAGCGTCGCCGAGAAGAACAGCGTCTGGCGGCTGCGCGGCGTCCTCGCCACGATCCGGTCGACGGCCGGGCGGAAGCCCATGTCGAGCATCCGGTCGGCCTCGTCGAGGACGAGGATCTTGACGTGCTCGAGCGTGATCGCGCGGCGCTGGAGGATGTCCTCCAGGCGGCCCGGCGTCGCGACGATGATGTGGGCGCGGCGGGCGAGCTTCATCTGGCGCTCGATGCCGGCGCCGCCATAGACGCAGGCGACCGACAGAGCGCGCGCATGGGCGAGCTCCGTCATGTCGTCGACGATCTGCAGGGCGAGCTCGCGCGTCGGCGCGAGGATGAGGCCGCCGGGGCGGCGGTCGGTCGCGCGCAGCCGCTCGACCATCGGCACGGCGAAGGCAAGCGTCTTGCCCGAGCCGGTCGGCGACTTGGCGAGCACGTCGTGCCCGGCCAGGACGTCCGGGATGACGAGGTTCTGGATCGCGAAGGGATCCGTGATGTCGCGCGCCCTGAGCGCATCGACCACCACGGGGGATACGCCGAGATCGGCGAAGGACTTCGAAGACATGGAGAGTGGCTCCTTACGGTGGCCGCGCGAGAAGTCGCGGAAATCGGCCATCTATGCAGTTCGGGAGATTCGACTGACCCGAACCGCGTTAGCGCACTCGAAGCAAGAACCTCATGGACAGCGGCGCTGCCCGTGCAACAGACGGTAGCAGCCCAGCTGCCGCACTCGGACACAAAGCTCCCGCAAACCGGGATCATGGACGCCATGCTCGCGCCGCTGCCATCGCTCTCCGCGCGCTTGGCGGACGTCCAGTCCTCGCCCGTCCGCGACATTCTGAAGCTCACCCAGCGCGCCGAGGTGATCTCGTTCGCCGGCGGCCTGCCGGCACCCGAGCTCCTCCCCGCCGAGATGGTCGCGCAGGCGTTCGCGGCCGCGCTGGCGCCGACCGTCGCGGCGCGGGCGCTGCAGTACTCGACGACCGAGGGCGACCCCGAGCTGCGCGCCCTGCTCGCGCAACGACTGGCCGGACGGGGCCTGCAGACGGACGCGCAAGAGATCCTCGTCACGACCGGCTCGCAGCAGGCGCTGGGCCTCGTCGCGAGCGTGCTCGTCGACCACGACGACGTCGTGCTCGTCGAGAGCCCCTCCTACCTCGCCGCGCTGCAGTCCTTCGGCTTCGCGGGGGCGCGCATGGTCGCGGCGCCGTGCGACGAGCACGGCCTCGATCCCGAGGCGCTGCCGCAGCTCATCGCCGCGCACCGGCCGAAGTTCCTCTACCTCGTGCCGACGTTCCAGAACCCGACCGGCCGCACGCTCCCGGACGGCCGGCGCGCGCGGCTGGCCGCCATCGCCGCCGAGCACGGGCTGTGGCTCGTCGAGGACGACCCCTACGGCGAGCTGCGCTACGACGGCGAGCCACTCGCGCCGATCGCCTCGTACCCCGGCGCCAGCGACCGCACGGTGACGGTCTCGTCGCTGTCGAAGGTCCTCGCGCCCGGATTGCGGATCGGCTTCCTGCGCGCGCCCGAGCAGCTCCTCGGACCGCTCACCGTCGCCAAGCAGGCGGCCGACCTGCACACCTCGACGGTCGACCAGCACGCCGCGCGGATCTGCCTGCAGACGGGCGACCTCGACGACCACATCGACCTCATCTGCGCCGAGTACCGCCGCCGCCGCGACGCCCTGCTCGGCGGCCTCGCCGGTGCGCTGCCCGAAGGCTCGACGCACAACCACCCGGACGGCGGCATGTTCGTCTGGGTGCGGCTTCCGGAGGGCTGGAACGCCGCGGCGCTGCTGAAGACCGCGTTGACGCACGACGTCGCGTTCGTGCCCGGCGCGCCCTTCTACGCGAACGACCCGGATCCACGCACGCTGCGCCTCTCCTTCACGACCCACCCGCCCGCCGAGATCGTCGAGGGCCTGCAGCGGCTGCGGCGCGCGGCGGAGGCGGAGGCGCCATGACCGGCCAGCCGCGCGACGTCCCGATCCGCTCGGAGATGATCCGCCTCGGCCAGCTGCTGAAGCTCGCCGACCTGGCCGAATGCGGCGCGCACGCCCGCGAGCTCGTCCTCGACGGCGTCGTCCGCGTCAACGGCGAGATCGACACGCGCCGCGGGCGCCAGCTGCACCGGGGCGACATCGTGACGGTCGGCGCCGAGACCGTGCGCGTGGCTTGAGCTGAGCCCGGGCGGCGTACGCTGCGTGGCGATGTCACGCAACCTCGTCGAGCTCATCCGCCGCCATCACGAGCAGGGCGCGCCGACGGCGCTCCAGGTGCTCAAGCACGCGGTCGACGACCACGGCGAGATCACCGACGAGGACCGCCGCGCCGCCGCGGAGCTCTCCGGCCTGCCCGAGGCCGCCGTGCACGGCGTCTCGACGTTCTACGACGACCTGCTCCAGCCGCGCGGGGCGCGCCACGTCCGCGTCTGCACGGGAACCGCCTGCTTCGCGACGACGGCGGACGCCCACGTCGACGCGCTGCGCGACGCCTTCGGCTGCGAGCTCGGGGCGCGCGCCGCGGACGGCTCGGTCTCGCTCGCCGAGACCGTGTGCCTGGGCTACTGCCACAGCTCGCCGGCCGTGCGCGACGGCGACGTCGTGGACTCCGGGCTCGGAGTCGTCGAGCGCGTGCTCGCCGGGGCCGCGCGGGCCGGGCGCGAGCCGCCGCCGCGCGCCGCGGTCGACGAGCCTGTGCTGCTGGACTACGGCCACGACTGGGCGGGCCTCTCGCGGGCGGTCGCGACGATGACGCCGCAGGAGCTGCTCGACGAGGTCAAGGCCGCGAACGTCCGCGGCCGCGGCGGCGCCGGCTTCCCCGCGGGCGCGAAGTGGGAGTTCGCGCGCGATGCGCCCGGCGAGCGCAAGTTCATCGTCGCCAACGGCGACGAGGGCGACCCGGGCTCGTACATCGACAAGGTGCTGATGGAGCAGCACCCGGAGCTCCTGATCGAGGGCATGGCCCTGGCGGGCTACGCCGTCGGCGCCGACCACGGCTTCGTGCTGACGCGCTCGGAGTACCCGCGCTCGAAGCCGACGCTCGACGCCGTGGCAGCGGCGGCGAGGAGCGCGGGCGTCCTCGGCCCGTCCGTGCTCGGCAGCGACTTCGCCTTCGACGTCACGATCGTCGAAGGCGCGGGCTCGTACGTCGTCGGCGAGGAGACCGCGCTGCTGGCCTGCCTGCAGGGGCTGCGCGGCACGGTCTCGGCCCGGCCGCCGTTTCCCGCCCAGCGCGGGCTGCACGGCTTGCCGACGGTCGTCAACAACGTCGAGACGCTGTGCAACATCCCGGTTGTCGCGCGGGTCGGTGCCGGGCGGTACAAGCGCCTGAGCCCCGGCCCGACGGCCGGCACGAAGCTCGTCTGCTTCAACGAGCGCTTCGTCGCGCCGGGCGTCTACGAGGTGGCGTTCGGGCTGACGATGCGCGAGCTCTGCGAGGACCTGGCCGGCGGCCTGCGCGACGGGCACACGCTGAAGGCGCTGCAGATCGGCGGGCCGCTCGGCGGGATCCTGCCGGCCTCGCTGCTCGATACGCCCTTCGACTTCGACGACCTGGCGGCGGTCGGCTGCATGCTCGGCCACGGCGGGATCGTCGGCTTCGACGAGGACACGGACATGCGCGCGCTCGCCTCGCACCTGCTGCGCTTCGGCGCCGACGAGAGCTGCGGCAAGTGCTTTCCGTGCCGGATCGGCCTGCGCCGCGCGCACGAGATGTTCGCCGCGGGCGCGCGCGTGGATCGCGACAAGCTCGAGGCTCTGCTCGAGACGCTCGAGCTCGGATCGCTGTGCGCGCACGGCAGCGGCATGCCGGCGCCGATCCGCAGCCTGCTGGCGCACTTTCCCGAGGAGCTCGGGCTCGCATGACCCGCTTGCGCGTCGAGATCGACGGCCGGGCGGTCGACGTCGAGCCCGGCGCGACCGTGCTCGAGGCCGCGCACGCGCTCGGCATCGCCGTGCCGACGCTCTGCTACGACGAGCGCCAGGCGCCGTTCGGGGCGTGTCGCGTGTGCATGGTCGGCCTCGCGGGCGCGGCCGGGCCGATCGCGTCCTGCACGACCCCCTGCCGCGACGGCATGGTGATCGACACGCTCGACGCGACCGCGCGGAGGATCGCCACGGCGACAGTCGAGCTCGTGCTGTCCGAGCTGCCCGAGCCGCCGCCCGCCGGATCGGAGCTGGCGCACGTCGCACGCTTGCTCGAGGTGGACGGCGCGCAGCTGCGCTGGCCCGGCGAGACGCACGCGCGCGAGCAGGACCTGCGCCACCCGTACCTCGCGCTGAGCCACGAGCTGTGCATCTCCTGCGGGCGCTGCGTGCGCGCGTGCGACGAGGTCCAGGGCGCGTTCGCGCTGACCGCCACGGGCCGCGGCTTCGAGGCGAACATCGCGGCCGGGATGGACCAGGGCTTCCGCGAATCGACGTGCGTGGCATGCGGCGCGTGCGCCGACACGTGCCCGACCGACGCCATCACGGAGATCTCTCTGCTTAAGCTTCAGTGATGGACCGCGACGTCACCACGACCTGCGGCTACTGCGGCGTCGGCTGCCGGCTCGAGGCGCACGCGCGCGACGGGCGCGTCGCGAACATCACGCCCGCGCTTGACGGCCCCGCGAACAAGGGCCACACGTGCCTCAAGGGCCGCTTCGCGCATCAGTTCTCGCGCAACCGCGAGCGGCTGACCACGCCGCTGATCCGCTCCGATGGGGAGCTGCGCCCCGCCTCGTGGGCCGAGGCGATCGCGCGCATCGTCTCCGAGCTCACGCGCATCCGCGACAGCGCCGGCCCCGACGCGATCGCGGGGCTCGCGTCCTCGCGGGCCACGAACGAGGACTGCTACGTCATGCAGCGGCTGATGCGCGCGGCGATCGGCACGCACAACATCGACAACTGCTCGCGCGTCTGCCACTCCCCCACCTCGTGGGCGCTGCGCAAGTCCTTCGGGCTGTCCGGCGCGACGGGCTCGTTCGACGACATCGAAGCCGCGGACGCCGCGATCATCATCGGCGCGAACCCGACCGAGGGCCACCCGGTCGTGGGCGCGCGCATCAAGCAGGCGACGCTGCGCGGCCTGAAGCTCGTCACGATCGATCCGCGCCGCATCGAGCTCGCCGACTACGGCGTGCTGCACCTCAGCCCGCGCCCCGGCTCGAACGCCGCGGTCATGCTGGGCCTGGCGCACGTCGTCGCGCGCGACGGGCTCACCGACGACGCGTTCCTCGCGGCCCGCACCGAGGGCTACGACGCGCTCGCCGAGCTGCTCGAGGACTACACGCCCGCCGAC
This sequence comes from uncultured Actinomycetes bacterium, assembly GCA_963766525.1. Taxonomy (GTDB): domain Bacteria; phylum Actinomycetota; class Thermoleophilia; order Solirubrobacterales; family Solirubrobacteraceae; genus CADCVQ01. The sequence continues at coordinate 37,297 of CAVYAX010000011.1, read as the reverse complement.
GTCGAGCGCATCAGCGCCGTCCCCGCCGCCGACATCGAGCGCGCCGCGCACATCTACGCGTCGGCCAGCGAGGCCTCGCTGCTGTGGGGCCTCGGCGTGACCGAGCACCGCTACGGCTCGGAGGTCGTGCGGCTGATCTGCAACCTCGCGCTGATGTGCGGCAAGGTCGGGCGGCCGGGCAGCGCGCTGCTGCCGCTGCGCGGGCAGAACAACGTCCAGGGCTCATCGGACATGGGCGCGCTGCCGGACACGTTCACCGGTTATCAGTCGGTCGCCGACGATGCGGTGGCCGCGCGCTTCGAGGCCGCGTGGGGCGTGACGATGAAGCGCGAGCGCGGCCTGAAGATCCCGGAGATGTTCGATGCCGCGGTCGCGGGCGAGCTGAAGGCGATGTACATCTTCGGCGAGGACGTCGCACAGACCGATCCGAACACGACCCACGTCATCCGGGCGCTCGAGTCGCTCGAGTTCCTCGTCGTGCAGGAGATCTTCGAGAACGAGACGACGCGCTACGCCGACGTGGTCCTGCCGGCGTCCTCGTTTCTCGAGAAGACCGGCACGTTCACAAACGCCGAGCGGCGCGTGCAGCTCGTCGACGCCGCGATCGATCCGCCCGGTGACGCTCGGACGGACTTCGACATCCTCACGACGATCTCGGCGGGCCTCGGCCATGACATGGGCTTCGCGACGCCGGCCGACGTCATGGACGAGGTCGCGTCGCTCACCCCCGATTGGGCGGGCGTGTCCCATGCGCGCCTCGGGCGCGGCGGCCTCCAGTGGCCGGTCGCCGCCGACGGGACGGACTCCCCCATCCTCTATGAGGAGCGCTTCGAGCTGCCCGGCGGGCGCGCGCTGCTCGCGGCGCTGCCGTACAAGCCGCCCGGCAGCGAGGTCAGCGACGAGTTCCCGGTGATCCTCGTAACGGGGCGCAGGCTCGAGCACTACAACGCCGGGACGATGACCCGCCGCACGGCGAACCTCGACCTGCTGCCGGAGGACTGGCTGGAGATCCATCCCGAGGACGCCGCGCGCCTGTGGATCGACGACGGCTCGCTCGTGTCGGTGCGCAGCCCCTACGGCCGCATCGAGCTCAACGCCCGCGTGACCACGCGGATCGAGCCCGGCCACGTCTTCACGGCGTTTCACTTCCCCGAGGTCCGCACGAACCTGCTGATCGGCCCGTCCGCGGACGTCAACACGTCGTGCCCGGAGTACAAGGTCGTCGCCGTGGACGTGCGGCCCGTCGCCGAGGAGCCGCGGCGCACCCCGGCGATCGCGACGGCGGGGTGAGCCAGCCCCTCGCCGGCCGCATGACCGCCGTCGTCCTGCGCGACGGCGAGCGCGACGAGGTCGCCGTCGAGGAGCCGCTGGAGATCCGCGTCGACCGCGTCGCGCTGACGGTCACGATGCGCACGCCCGGCCACGACGAGGAGCTCGCGCTCGGGTTCCTCTACGGCGAGGGGCTCATCGACGCGGAGCACGAGGCCGGCCTGACGGACGACCTCGCGGCGAACACGATCGAGGTTCGCGGGCCGCTGCGGCGCGACCCGGGGGCGCGGCGCTTCTACACGACGTCGTCGTGCGGGGTGTGCGGCAAGGGCTCGCTCGAGGAGGTCGCGGTCCACGCGCCGCGCACTTCCCGAAGGGCCGGTCGTCGAGCGCGCGCTGCTCGCAGCGCTGCCGGAGCAGCTGAACCAGCCCGCGTTCGCCCGCACCGGCGGGACGCACGCCACCGGCCTCTTCACGACGGACGGCGCGCTCGTGCTCGCGCGCGAGGACGTCGGCCGCCACAACGCGATGGACAAGGTCGTCGGCCGCGCGCTGCGCGACGGCCTGCTCCCGCTGCACACGATGGTCCTCTGCGTCAGCGGCCGGCTGTCGTTCGAGCTCGTCCAGAAGGCGGCCGTGGCGGGCGCGCCGATCCTCGTCGGCGTCGGCGCCCCCACGTCGCTGGCGATCGCGCTCGCCGCCGACCGCGGCATGACGCTCGCCGGATTCGCCCGCGGCGACAGCGTGAACGTCTACAGCGGCGCCGAGCGCGTGGCGTAGCGTTCGCAGCGATGCCCGATCGCTTCGACTCCTACCTGGGTAGCGCCGCGGAGCTCCTGCGCGGCGGGGACCTCGCCAAAGCCGAGGGCTTCGAGCGCCTCGCCCGCGAGACCCTCGAGCGGCTGGGCTCGCCGCCGGATCTGGCGGCGAAGCTCCACGCGCTGCGCGGCGACCGCGCGATGCGCCAGGCCGACTACCCGCACGCCGAGACGGCGTTCACCGACGCGCTCGCCGCGCTGCGCGAGTCCGGCCCCAACCGCCGCGACGAGTTCGAGCTGCTGCAGAAGCTCGGGATCGCGCGCTCGCACCAGGGCGCCGAGGAGCAGGCGCTCCAAGCATTCGACGAGGCGATCACCGTGGCCGCGCTCATCAGCGGCGCGTTCTCGCCGGCCGCCTACGTGCACATCGGGCGCGCGGAGTCGCTGCGCCGGCTCGGGCGGCGCGCGGACGCCGAGGAGAGCCTGCGGGCGGCGATCGCGGCCGCCGAGCATGCGCCGCGCGAGAGCCGCGACCGGATCGCGCTCGCGGCGCGGCGCGCGCTGGATGCGCTGCGCCCCCGGCCCGCTGGCGACGCGGCCGGGCGCGCCGCCGCCACCGCGGCCGTGCCGCGCTCGACCGCGAGCCCGGCGAGGCCCGCGGCGCCACCCGTCCTGCGCGCCGACGAGCAGGCGTTCGACGCGGTGCTCGCGGAGCTCGACTCGCTCGTCGGGCTCGCGGCCGTCAAGGCGGAGGTGCGCCGCCTCGCCGAGCTGCTGCGGATCGCCACGATGCGCCGCGCCGAAGGGCTGAAGACCGTGCAGGTGTCGCTGCACCTCGTCTTCCAGGGCGGTGCCGGCACGGGCAAGACGACGGTCGCACGGCTCTTCGGCCGCCTCTACAAGAGCCTCGGCCTGCTGGCGACCGACCACGTCGTGGAGGTCAGCCGCGAGGACCTCGTGTCGGGCTATGTCGGCCAGACGGCGACGAAGACCGCCGCGGCCGTCGACCGCGCACTCGACGGGGTGCTGTTCATCGACGAGGCGTACGGGCTCGTGCGACCCGGCGCCGAGGGCGACTTCGGCCCCGAGGCGGTGGTCGAGCTGCTCAAGCGCATGGAGGACGACCGCGCGCGGCTCGCGGTCATCGCCGCCGGCTATCCGCACGAGATGACCGAGTTCCTCGCCTCGAACTCCGGCTTTCGCAGCCGCTTCGGCGAGACGATCCACTTCGAGGACTACGGCCCGGCCGAGCTCGTGCTGATCTTCGAGAAGTTCGCCGCCGAGGCGGACTACGCGCTTTTGCCCGAGGCCCGTGACGAGCTCGCGCGCGTGATGGAGCGCCTGCACGCGGCGCGCGACCGCTACTTCGGCAACGCGAGGACGGCGCGCAACCTCTTCGACGACGTCGTCGCGCACCAGGCCGAGCGGCTGCTGGCGAGCGGCGCGAAACCCGACCGCCGGTCGCTCATGGAGCTGACGGTCGCCGACGTGCAGGCCGCGAGCGCCCCGAAGGGCGAGGCCGGCGTCAGATCGACGGAACGAGAGGGCTGGATGGCCTGACGGCCATCCCGCGGTCGCCGCGGCGCGCCAGAGCGACCACCGCGTATCCGGGCTCGCCGCCCAAAGCGCAACTGAGAAGAAGTTTTCGACGCGATTGTCTGGATACGATGCAAAGTGCCTTTACTTGAATGTCGTCGCATGACGCGCGACCAGTACGAACTTGTCACCGCGCCGATCGCGTTCGTGTGACGACAGCTCGTTGCTCGGATCGTGCGGTTGAAAGCTGACGGATTAACAGGAGGTTCACCACATGCTGTTCGCCGGACTCACGATCATGCACTATCCGCCACGGCGCACAGAGGATGTCTATTCCCACATCCGCGATGTGCTCGTCCCCCATCACGAGCAGATGAAAGGCCAGGGGCTGCAGGACGCGCTCTTCGTCGTCAATCCCGAGAGCTGCCAAGGCATCGGCATGGCGATCTGGGACGACCACCGCAAGCTTCAGGAGATCGAAAAGGGCACGTCGCGCGAGATGGCGCGGGCGATGCGTGATCCGGGTGGCGCGCCCACCGAGTACACGAAGCTCCGCGCGCAGTGGGTCGAGGATCTCGGCGGCGGGATCGTCAGCACCGACTGGTACGAGGTCGTCGGGAGAGTGACGAACGGCGGCGGCGGAAGCGGCGGAGGCGGCGGGTCACGCGTGACGCCGACCTGGCCGTTCTAGCACGAGCTTTCCGACACGACAATCACGAAAGGAGAGGGTCCATATGTCCCTCATGTATGAACAGGACGCGTCGTCGGGGCTCGTTCCGAGCGCGAGATCGCTTGAGAACCTCCGTCTGCTCTCGATGCCGGAGCCCGGCACCGATCAGCTGAGCTTCATGACGTGGGACACGATCGAGGTCCGCGGCATGGGGCAGGACACGATTCAGCTCGAGGGCCACTACATCATCGAGCGGCTCGCCCCGACGAGCAGCGACTGGGCGAGCGCATCGGTTGACATCATCATGCGCGAGCTCGATGTCGTCGGCCACAGCGAGACGTTCGGCGAGCTGCGAGCGAGCGTGAACACCGAAATCGGCAAGCAGTCTCGCGGACAGGTGCGGCCTGGGACGATCTATCCCGATCGATATGACTCCCCGAAGCTCTGCGTGATGGAGGGCTTCATGAAGTTCGAGCTGCCGGAGCTCGGCGTGACCCTCTTCAACAAGGAGGCGATCGTCCTGCGCCACAGCATCACCCACATCCCACCGATCGGGCAGGGCGGCGGAACGGGCGATGTGGCCGTGCCCCTGTACTCCGTCGACAATCCCGACGGCGAGCCCGTCGCGACGCTGCGCCGCGTCAAGACGCACATCGGAGCGTGGGAGGCCTAGCCCTCCGGCGCGCCTCGTCGGCGGCGTTCGTACGCGAGGCGCTCGCGCGCCGCCGGCTCCGACTTCTCCGACTCGACTTCGACGCCGAGAAAGCGAGGCCTGATGCTAGGCAGCGATGTCGCCGTCCCCATCTCGCAGCATCTCGATGCCGTTCATCGGGCGTCCGCGCCGTTTGTCTCGTTCCTGCTCAGCTCTGAATGGGGCAGGCGCATCGGCGATGACGGCATCTGCGACTTCGTCGTGGGCAACCCGCACGACGAGCCGCTCGAAGGCTACGTCGATGCCATTGGGCGCGCGAGCGTTCCCAAGCATCCCGGCTGGTTCGGCTACCAGACATCTGCGCCGGCCGCGCAGGACGCGGTCATCCGCACGCTCACCGGCGATGTCGGCGTCGACCTTGGTCGCGACGATGTCTTCTTGACCAACGGGGCATCGACGGCGCTGTTCATCGTGCTGAGCACGATCTTGGAGCCGGGCGACGAGGTCATCTTCCAGAGCCCACCGTGGTTCTTCTACGAGTCGATGGTCGCGTTCGCGCGCGGCGAGCCGGTGCGCGTCGGCGTCGATCCGGACACGTTCGACCTCGACGTATCCGCCATCGCCGATGCGATCACGTCGCGCACGCGGGCGGTGATCGTCAACTCGCCGAACAACCCAACGGGCAAGATCTATCCGCGAGCGACGCTCGAGCGGCTCGCGGAGGTGCTCGAAGCCGCGTCGCAGCGGTACGGGAAGCACATCTACCTCATCTCGGACGAGTGCTACCGGCGCATCGTGTTCGACGGCCGGTCCTGCCCGAGCCCTGCGACGTGCTACCCGGCGACCTTCATGGTCTACAGCTACGGGAAGGTCCTGCTCACCCCCGGCCAGCGGCTCGGGTACGTCGCGATCCCGGCGGCCATGCCCGATCGCGATCGAATGCGAGCAGCTCTGATGGGCTCCCAGTTCAGCGTGTACGGCATTCCGGACGCCGTCCTGCTGTATGCCCTTCCAGAGCTCGAGGGCCTCTCGATCGACATCGGCCGCCTCGAGCGTCGTCGCGACCGGATGGTCGCCGAGCTCAAGCGACAGGGCTACGACGTCAGCATCCCGGAGGGAGCGTTCTACCTGCTCGTGCGCTCGCCCCTCGCCGACGATCGCGAGTTCGCGCGGATACTCGCCGAGGACGACGTCTTCGTCCTGCCCGGCAGCATCGTCGAGCTGCCGGGATACCTGCGCATCTGCCTCACCGCGAACCACGAGATGGTCGAGCGGTCGCTGCCCGTCTTCGCGTCGGCGATCGACCGGGCGCTCGATCCGGTGGCGGCGATCAGCTCGGCTCCCGCGCAGCGAAGCCCGCGCCCGGACAGCGCCGGCTCGAACGGCCGACCATGATCTGGCCGCCAAACTTGGGGTCCAGCGCGACACCGGCGCCGACCGCCGCACAGAGCCATGGCACCGCGGTGCGAGGCATGGATCTCGTCCCGGGCTCGGTCCTTGCGGAAGGGCGCTTCGGCCGTCTGTTTCGCAATCTCCCGCCGGCGGCCGGGCCGACTGAGCAGCTCGCCGCCCTGGCGGCCACGACGGTCGCAGACCCCGATCCTCGCGACGTCGAGCCCGTCCCCACGCCGGAGCCGCCCGACGCGCAGGAGAACCCGGTTATCCCCGCCGGCTACACGTATCTTGGGCAGTTCATCGACCACGACATCACGTTCGATCCGGTCTCGAGCCTGCAACGGCAGAACGACCCCGACGGGCTCCACGACTTCCGTACGCCGGGCTTGGATCTGGACTCCCTGTACGGACGTGGGCCGGACGACCAGCCCTACCTGTACCGCAATGGACCGGCGGCCGATCCGCATCCGGCGCTCGGGTTCGATCGCCGCGGCGTGATGCTGCTCGTCGGGCGCACGCCGAGCCCGGGCGGCGGGGCTACGGCCGACGCCGACCTGCCTCGCAACAGCGAAGGCCGCGCGCTTCTGGGCGATCCCCGCAACGACGAGAACCTCGTCGTGTCGCAGTTGCACCTCGCCTTCCTGCATTTCCACAACCGGATGGCCGAACACCTCTTCGAGTCGACCGGGCTCACCGGGACGGCCCTGTTCGAGGCGACGCAGCGCCAGGTCCGCTGGCACTACCAGTGGGTGGTCGTGAACGACTTCCTGCGCCGCGTCGTGGACGGCGATCCCGGCGACGGGAGCACCGGCCGGGGCGGCGTCGTGGACGACATCCTCCGCCCTGCCTCGCCCGCAGGGGGCAGCGCGGGTCAGGCGCCGGCGGTCCGGCCCGAGCTGCGGTTCTTCCGCTGGCGCAATGGCCCGTTCATGCCGGTGGAGTTCTCGGTCGCCGCGTACCGCTTCGGGCACTCGATGGTGCGTCCGTCGTACTTCATCAACGCGTTCGTCGCGAAGCAGATGTCCAACGCGCGCATCCCGATCCTCTCGATGAGCACCGAGCCCCTCGCCAATCTCAACGGGTTCAGGCCACTGCCGTCGGCGTGGACGTTCGACTGGCGTCTGTTCTTCGAGCTCGACTCCGCGTCGCGGCCCCAGCACAGCTACCGGATCGACACGCGGATCGCCGCGCCGCTCGGCTCGCTCCCCGATCGCCCGGACCTCCCGAGCCTCGCGCACCGCAACCTCCTCCGCGGCGTGCGCCTCGGCCTGCCGTCGGGCGAGAGCGTTGCTCGCGCGATGGGCGTCCAGTCGCTCGGATCGGCCGATCTCGGTCTCGCCCAGCGCGGCGCACCGGGCTTCGACGGCGCCACTCCGCTCTGGTTCTACATCCTGCGCGAAGCCGAGTTGCTGGCCGATGGCGAGCGGCTCGGCCCCGTTGGGGGCCGGATCGTCGCCGAGGTCCTCATCGGCTTGCTCGCAGGCGATCAGCTCTCGTGGATCAACGTCGATCCCGGGTGGCAGCCACCGCTCGCTCGCAACGGTCGCTTCGGGATGCCGGAGCTCATCCGCTTCGCGTTCGGCGGGCAGGCGTCGGCGCCGGCTCCCGACGGCGAGGGCTCAGCCATCGATCAATGGCGGGCGCTCTTCGGCGCAGCCGGGGACTCCGATGGCGGCAGTGGCGGCGCGCTCGCGACCTGGCGCTCGAAGTTCGGCGAGCCGTGAGCTTGGCGCAGGCAGGATGGGCGGCGCCCCCGAGGTGTCGATCCGCAACCCAACCGGAGGTCAGCAGTGCTTGACGAACGCGTATCCCGGATGGCCACGGTGCTCGTGCGCCACTCACTCGCCACGAAGTCGGGCGACCGCGTGCTCGTGCACGCGCCTTGCGAAGCGGCGGCGCTCGTGGAAGAGGTGTACCGCGAGGTGCTGCGCGCCGGCGCCCATCCAACGGTGCGCATGAGCCCGCAGAGCCTGCCGGCGATCGCGCTGACCTGCGCCACGACCGACCAGCTCGCGTCCTTGGCCGAGCTCGACGCGCACGAGATGGAGCGCGTCGACGCGTGGCTCGTCGTCGACGCCCCCGTCAACACCAAAGCGCTCGCCGGGGCGCCCGACGAGCAGACGGCCGTGTGGCGAGCCTCGCGCGCCAAGCTCATGGGACGCTGCGTGCAGCGCATCACCGAGGGGCGGATGCGCTGGTGTCGCACGGTGTTCCCGACGCACGCGCTCGCGCAGGAGGCGGGCATGTCGTTGACGGACTACGAGCGATTGCTGTTCGGCGCCTGCCTGCTCGAGGACCGCGATCCGGTCGCGCGCTGGCAGGAGCTGCACGCGCGCCAGCAGCAGATCGTCGAGTTCCTCGATCGCGTCGACGAGCTGCGCGTGCATGGTCCCGGGGTCGACATCACCTGTCGCGTCAGCGGCCGGAGGTGGATGAACGGCAGTGGGACGTTCAACTTCCCCGACGGCGAAGTCTTCACGTCGCCGATCGAGGACTCGATGAACGGAACCATCGCATTCTCGAATCCTGCTGTCTACGACGGCGTCGCGGTCAGCGACCTGGTCCTGACCTTCGAGCAGGGCCGAGTCGTCGATTTCGGCTGCGCATCCAACTACGACTTCGTGCAGGCGATGCTCGCAACGGATGACGGCGCGCGACGCGTGGGTGAAATCGCGTTCGGGCTCAACGACCATGTGTGGCGGTTCACCGGTAACACACTGTTCGACGAGAAGCTCGGCGGCACGATGCACATCGCGCTTGGCAGGTCGTATCCGAACACGGGCGGTAAGAACGGCTCCGCAGTACACTGGGACATGGTCACGAGCCTCGCCGCGGGAGCCGTTGACGCCGACGGCGAGCCTTGTTACGCTAACGGCCGGTTCCTGGGATCCGTCGTCGATCGCGACGGCGCATACACGCGCATCTGAGTGCCGCTGACCTGCGAATCTTGCAGTGAATGTCCAACGGTGAATCGCCACTGCTTGTCCGCTTTCGACGCGTGAGCAGCGCGAGCGGACCGGCGAGAACAGGAGGAAGTCGTGAGCGACAGCGAGCGGTCCTGGGAGAGCACCATAGAAGCGACGCCCGAGCAGATATGGCAGGCGTTGACGGATCCCGGAATGACCGAGCAGTACTTCTTCGGCAACCGCGTGGAGTCGGACTTCAGCCACGGCTCCCCGATTGCCTACCGCAATGCCGAGGGCGGCATCGACGCCGACGGCGAGATCGTCGAGGCGGACGAGAACAAGCGCCTCGTGACCACGTTCAAGCCCGCATGGGCGCCCGACGTCGAGGGAGCTCCGCCGGGAACGGTGCACTGGGAGATCGAGCCGGGCGAGGGGTCGGCGTGCAAGCTCCGCCTCACGCACGCCGGGTTTGATTTCGCCAGCCCGGGCGCAGACCAAGTCGACCAGGGGTGGACCATGACGCTGGACGGCCTGAAGACCCTGCTCGAGACGGGCTCCGGGCCACCCCCGCCCGGGACGGGGGACCCGCCGAGCGGCGGCTGAGCGCCTCCCGCATCGCCGGCACTCGCAACGCGGGGGCCGGCGACGGCACGCACGCGGCGGGGTGCGCCGCGCAACCGTCAGGCAGCCCCGCACCCGCTCGAGAGCAGCGCGATCACGACAGGGCGGTCCAGCCCATGCACGCGGGCCGCGTACGTCGCCACCGCGGCGTCCGCCCCGCGCAGCAGCACCCAGCCGTCGGTCGTGCACGTGTCGAGCTTCAGCGGTGAGCGGATGGGCAGACCCGCCTTCTTGACGCATTCGGTTGCGGCCCAGACCCGCGTCGCCGCCAGGTCGACGTCCTCGCCGGCGTCCGCGGACACGAGCTCGGCGAGCGCCACCCGCTCGCCCCCGAGCAGAGCGTTCCATGTCCCGGCGTTGCGGCCCGTCGACAGCTCGATGTCGCACGCAAGTGGCGAGCGGCCGGCGACCGCGAGCGTGTACCCGTCGAGATGCGCCGCCGATACGGCTTGCGATCCGCCGTTGGTCGACAGCGGCCGGCCATCGGCGGCGCGGCGCAGATCGACGGGCGGACCGGCGGCGATCGTGATCGCCTCATCCGAGTCCTCCAGCCGAACCCTGCCGCCGTTACCGGAGGTCAGGGCGACCGAGACCGAGACGCCGAGCTCGCCCGCGCGGCGCTCGAGATACGGCGCGAGCAGCGTGACCGGCCAGCTGTCCGGCTGCGACGACGGCCCGATGCGCCGCAACGCAAGACCGTCCCAGCGCTCGACCGTCCTCCCCTCCGTGTCGTTGACAGCGACGTCGTAGACGAAGGAGTCGCCGGTGCGCTCGCGCTCGATCGCGCGCACCTTCAGGGTGCCCCGGGCCGCCGCGTCCACCCGGATGCGCTTGACGCCGACCGGGACGACGCGCGCGTGTGGGATGCATGGCTGGATCGCGTGGATGACGGCGTCGCGCGCGCCAGGGTCGCCCAGCGCAAGCTCCTGCGGCAGGTAGTCCCCGTACCATCGCGCATCGTCGCGGACGCGAACGTCGGCGATGCACGAGCGCGCCGCGAGCGCGCGATAGCTCTCGATGCGCTGGAAGCGCGCGCCTTGAAAGAGCAGCCCGCCGTACAGCTCGCGCCCGGCGTCGAACGCGATCTTGGGCGGTACCGGCCCCGTGTCCCGCTCGGGGTCCAGGGGCTCGGCGTCGAAGCGGCACGTCGCACGCACATGGTCGGCCTGGTAGCCGCTCTCATCGCTTCGCAGCGCGATCTCGACGGCGCCGTCCCGGCGCGCGAGCGCCGCGAGCCGGACGACGCGGCCGCCATGCGCCGGAACGGTGACCGGCCGGCTACAGCGCACGTCGACGAACTCGATACGTCCGTCCGGGCCGTGGCCGGTCAGCGCACGCGCGACGGACGCCATCGCCTCGAGCGCGAAGACGACGGGGAGCAGGGCGGTGCCATCGATCACGTGGTCGTCCAGGTACGGATCCGTTCCGCGCGAGACGTCAGCTTCGACGACCAGCTCGATCGCGGGATAGTGCGCGCACACCCGCTCGACGAAGCGCAGCATCGGGAGCTCCGGCGGATCGAGGTCGACCGTCGGCGGCGAGCCGAAGCGACCGGCCACGACCACCGACGCGGGCACGCTGCGCGCCGAGATGAGCTCGAGCAGCGTCTCGAGCCCGCGCTCCAGCGGGATCGGGCTCACGCCGCCTTGGGCGAGCGCCGCGACCGTCCCCAGCCGCTCGCCCATGCCTGCCCCCGTCCAGACGGACCACTCGACGTTCAGGCACCGGCAGCGCGGCAGCTCGCCTGCGAGGCGTTCGACCTCGAGCGCCATCCAGTCGTTCGCGAGCGCGTAGTGCGCCTCGCCCCGCAGTCCGGTTCGAGCGATGATCGAGCCGAACGTGACGATCACCGAGAGGCCCTCGGCCTCGACGGCGTCCAGCAGGTTTCGCAAGCCGGCGACCTTCGGCGCGAGGGTCGTGTCGATCTCTTCGCCGTCCAGGTCCGGGATGCGCGCCGGCGCGTTGACGCCCGCGCAATGCATGACGGCCGTGACCTCGCCGAGCTCACGACGGATGCGCGCGACCGCACGCCGTAGTTGCGCGCTGTCGCAGACGTCCGCCTGCACGTAGACGTGGCGTACCCCGCCTGCGGCGAGGCGGCTCAAGTTGCTCGCGAGCTCGGCGTCAGCGTCCGGATGCGATCGGCCAAGCAGCCCGACGCGCGCGCCCGTCTGCGCGAGCGCCAGCGCACACTCCGCGCCGATTCCCCGGCCGCCGCCGCTGACCAGGACGACGTCCCCGGCCCCGAGGCGGGCGGCGCCGGCGGAGGGCTCGAAGGGACGCAGCACGGGTGACCTGCAGGCCCCGGTCTCATCCATGCAGACTTCCGCGAAGCCGCGTGCGCTCTCCGCGCGACGGCGAGCGGCAGGCAGCAGCGATGCGTCCGCCGGGAGGTCGATCACGCAGACGTCGGCCCGGCCGTGCTCGAGGTGCAGCGTCTTCGCGAATCCGCAGGCTCCGCCGCCGTGCTGCAGGAAGGCGCACCGCCGCACGCCCTCGGCCAGCACGCGCTGGCCCGCGCGCAGCAACCACGCCGCATCGGCGGCGTCCGGATCCGGAGGCAGGCAGATGAGGATCGCCTGCTCGCCGTCGTCGCCGGCGAACGCGTCGCGGATCGCGGCCCCGAGCGGATGCCCCTCCTCAATCACGACCGTCCAGCGGCAGGCGGAAGCGATCGCGACCGGCGGCGAGTCGGCCAGCTCGGACGCGAACGAGCGAACCCAGTCCGAGACGCCGTCGGGCACGATCGCCGGGCTCCCGTCGCCGCCGGCGTCCGCCGCCGCCAGCGCGGCCGCGAGGCTGCCGACCGTCGCGTTCGCGAACTCCGTCGTCGGCGGCAGCGGGGTGCAGTCGCGCTCGCGCACAGCGGCGGCAGCGAGCTCACTCACCGCGATCGAGGTGAGATGCAGGTCGCCGAGCAGGTGCGTGTCCTCGCCGATCGCGTCCTCGGGCAGCTCGGTGCGCTCGGCGAGGATACGGCGCAGCACCGCGAGCGGATCGCGCTCGCCTGTCGCCGGCGGCGGCTCGCGCGTGGCCGCGGCCGGCTCGGGCGCCGGCCGAGGCCTGCGTGTCGCCGCCCCATCGCCGTCGAGCGGCGCTCGCTCGCACGGGTTGGCGAGAAAGCGGCGCGGCCTGTCGAGCGAGAACGGCCGGGTGAAGCGCTCGCCGAATAGCGGCGCGAGGTCCTGGTCGGCCCCAAGGGCCCAGCGCATCCCGGCCGCCGTCGAGCGCCGGCCTCAGCGGACTGGCCGCCGGCATCGAGCGCGAACGCGGGCGTCTCGGTGTTTCGGCGCGCGAGCCGCGCCAGCGACGTCCCCTGGCCCGACCTCGACGAGCAGCTCCGCGCGCGGCGGCGCGGCGCCGCAGCGCGTGCTCGAACCGAACCGGCGAGGTGACCTGCTCGACGAGCAGCGCGCGCACGTCGGCGTCGGGCGGCAGGATCGGCCGGTCACGGTCGAGGCGACCGGCCGTCCGACACGCTGCAGGTCGGCGCGTCGAGCGCCGATCGGCAGACGGTCGGCGGCGGCCGCGACGAACGGCGAGTGAAACGCGTGCGAGACCGGCAGCCGCACCGCGGCGAGCCCGGCGTCTCGCGCACGCCGGATCGTCGCCTCGACGGCGGCGCGCGCGCCGGAGACCGTCGTCTGGCGCAGCGCGCGTTGTAGCCCGACACGACGACGTCCGCCGCGTCTGCGACCAGCGCGGCGACCTCACGCGCTTCACCGGCGATGCTCGCCATCGCACCGTCGCCGTGCCGGCCTCGGCCATCGCGCGGCCCCGCGCGGCGGCGAGGCCAACGCACGTCGGGCGCGCTGAGCGCGCCCGCCCAGTGCAGCGCCGTCAGCTCGCCCAGGCTGTGGCCGACGGCCACGCTGGGTGCGAGCCCGAGGCGCTCGACGAGCGCGAGGCCGATCGAGCGACGCCGAGACGATCGCGGGCTGCGCGAGCGAGGTGTCGACCACGGCGCCGTTGGATCCGGGGTCGGCGCCTGTCGCGAGGTCGGGTAAGAACGAAAGGCGTCGCGCGAGCGCCCCGCCGCCCGCAGGCACCGGAGCGCCCTGTCCCGTAAGGAGGAGGCCTACGCGCAGGTCCGGCGGGCCGAGGCCGAGCGCGACGCCGCGCTGCACGTCGACCCGCCGCGGTTGTGCGTCAGCGCGCAGCCAAGCGGACAGCTGCTCGAGCGCGCCGGCCAGCTCGGCGGGGGTCGACCCGACGACGGCCGCGCGGACGGCGGGCCCGCTTGGGCGGCCGTCATGCAGCGCGACCGCCAGATCGCCGAGCTCGGCGAGGCTCAGCTCGCGTACGCGCGCGCTCACCCGCTCGACGAGCGCGGCGAGCGCCCGCCTCCTCCGCCGCGCCGAACACCAGCAGCTCCGCGTCCTGCGCGGACCGTACGAGCTTGGCCGCCGGCTTCGATGCCGGCGCCGCCGCCGGAGCGCCCTCGAGCACGACGTGGGTGTTGATGCCGCCGAAGCCCATCGCGCTGACGGCTGCGCGACCCGCTCGCGCGTGCGGCCACGGCTCGGCCTCGTCGACGGGCCGCAGCGCGGCCGCCGGCCCGGTCAGCAGCTCGTGCGGGCGCTCGCACGCCGTCATCGGCGGGATGACCCGCTCGCGCAGGCTCAGCGTCGCCTTGATCAACCCGGCCACGCCGGCGGCTGCCTTCGTGTGGCCGATGTTCGCCTTGACCGAGCCGATCGCCGCGCGGGTCAGCGCAGCGTCGTCGCGACGCGGCTGCGTGAGCGCCTCGAGCTCGGCGTCGTCGCCGACGGCCGTGCCGGTGCCGTGGCCCTCGAAGAGCTCGACCGACGCCGACGCCGAAGCCGGCGCCGTCGGTAGGCGCGCGCGCAGCGCGAGCGGCTGGCCCGGCACTCCGCGGGCGCGTGATGCCGCCGGCGCCGTCGGACGAGACGCCCCAGCCGCGGATCACGGCGCTAGACGCGTGCGCCGCGGCGCGAGCGTCGTCCTCGAGCCGCTCGAGCGACGACGAAGCCGCAGCCCTCGCCCGGCCAGAACCCCTGTCGATCGGCGTCGTAGACCCGCATCGCGTCCCGTCGCGAGCGCGCCGGCCTTCGCGAACCCGACGAGCTCGAACGGGTCGAGGCTGAGGTCGACGCCGCCCGCCAGCGCGACGTCGAGCGTCTGCCGTCGGCCGAGCGCCGCGCACGCGTTCGCGACCGCGAGCAGCGAGGCGGCGCAGGCGCCGTCGACGGTGTAGCCGCCGCCTGCGAGGTCGAACGCGTTGCAGATCCGCCCGGCGATGGTGTTCGACAGGCCGCCGGCGAGCGCGTCCTCGTCGATCGGCGCGAACGGGGCCTTGAACATCGTCTCGACGCGGTCGAGCAAGCGCTGGCGCTGGTCGTCGGCGCAGCCCTCGGCCTCGAGCGCGGCGGCGAGCACACGCCGCACGTACGGCCAGCGCAGCCGCAGCAGCGCTGCGCGCGAGAACTCGCCCGTCAGCGTGTTGCCGACGAGGACCCCGGTGCGCTCGCGCGGCAGCCCGTCGCCGCTCGGGCCAGCCGGCGTCGGCCAGCGCGTCCGCGGCGACCTCGAGCGCCAGCCAATGCGTCAGGTCGGTCGAGCGGTACGTGCTCCCGGCGATGCTGAGCCGCGTCCGGTCGAACTCCCATCCGTCGAGCACCGCCGCCTGCGCCGCGTACGTCCGGTCGACGGTGTCTCCGTCGACCGGCGGCGTAGTCCTCGACGCGCAGGCGCTCGGGCGGGAGCCGCCGAAACGCCCGCCGCTGGCGCAGCACGTTCTCCCACAGCTCGCCGGGCGAGTCGGGCGTCGGGATAGCGGCAGGCCATCCCGACGATCGCGATCGGTGCGCTCACGGACATCGCCGCCCGGCGTCCGTCTCGCGGCACCGGCGCTCGCGGCGCCAGCCAGGCGCGCCAGCCGCGGCGTGACGAGGCGGCGCACGGCCGTGGGCCGCAGCGCATAGAGGGCGACAGCGCTGCCACGGACCGCGCACACGATCGCCAGCGCGAAGAAGAGTCCGAACACGACGTGGAACGCGACCAGCACGCCGTAGACCGCCGCGGTCGCGCGCCCGAATGCCGACTTGCGCCTGCGCAGCGCGTCGGCGTCGTTGCCGGGTCCGTGATCATGTAGTTCGTGAACAGGATCACGAACATCACGCCGTGACCGGCAGCAACGGCGCCCACAGCGGCGCCCCGAACGACCAGCGACGCGCACGAGCGCCTGCACGAGCGAAGCCGCCGAGCCAAGCCGATGATCAGGGGCCCTTGCCGGTGAGGCGTCATGTTGAGCATCGTCCCGGCGCACGAGAATCACGGCGGGAATCGCCCAATCCCAGAAGCCGGTCATGTTCTCGGTGAAGTGATAGGGCGGCGCGAGCCCGACCCACGGGAAGAGCAGCAACACGACCACGATCCCGAAGTTCGACGGGTTCATGAAGTGACGGCGGCTGCCGTCGACGCGCACCCGCAGGACGTACTTCGAACCGATCGCGACGGCGACCGCGAAGACGATCGGCATGAGCCGCTCGCCGGGATACAGCAGGAGCGCGATCGATAGCGCCGCGATATGCGCGGGCAGCAGGAAGTCGACGAAGCTTGCCGCCCCGCCGGCATAGCGCGGGAGCGCGCCGCTGCGCCCCCGCGTCGAGCGCCTCGAGCGGAGCTCGAGCGGTATGCGACGGCCAGCGCCACGAGCGGCTGCGCCCAGGAATCCTCGAAGCCGAGCACGGCCGCGCCCGCGACCGTGAAGATCAGTGATCGACAGCGCGAACCGCCGCAGGGCCGTCACGCGCTTGTCCTTGGGCTTGGGGACGGCGGTCGCCGTCGACTCGGTCATTGCAGCCTCCTCAGGTTCGCTCCCGGTATGGCGACGAGTGACTTGGCTCATCGCGCGTTCAAGACGATCGTGTGCCAACCCGGCCTGAGCGACAGCTGCTCCGTGCGGACCGCGCCGCGCGTCGTGCGCCAGCTGATCCGGACCATGATCGGCTGGCGGGGCGCGCTGCCCGAGCCCGAAGTGCAGCTCGCGGCGCGCGCACGCTGGCATGGCCGTTGCCGCCGTCGACCTGACCGACGAGCCGCCGGCCGCCGGGCAGCGTCACGCTCCGCGATCGCGCCGACCGCGGGACGGCGCCCAGCCGCGCGCGCCGGGAAGGGCCGCCGCGTTGGCCCGGCGTCCCCGGCGCGTCGCCGATCCGCAGGTCGAGCCCCAGGAAGATCCGGGCCGAGGCGATCGGTTGCATGTACAGGCGCGAGGGCGCCCATTGGTTCGCCGTCGCGAAGTCCAGGCGGCCGTCGCCATCGACGTCGGCCGTCGCGATGCCCGCGCGTCACGCGCTTGTCGCCGACGCCGAGGCGCGATCCCGACGTCGACGAAGCGCTCGCTCGCGCGCCGCGCGCGTAGAACGCGTTCGTGCTCGCGGCCGCTGAGGTCGTCGCCGGGCCGGAAGCGCGGCCAGGAGCTGCGGGAAGCGCAGCAGCGTCGTCGTTGCCGATGGCCAGCTCGTGGAGCTCGGGCCAGCGATTGGCCGTGCCGCGCACGAAGCCCGTCGCCTGGACGATCTCCTGCGAGCCGTCGTTGTCGAAGTCGCCGAGCTTGACGTCCCAAGCCCAGCCGCTGCGCGCGAGGCCGAGGCGCTCGCTCTCGTCGTGAACGGGGCAGGCCGGCCGGGGGCGAGCTGCTCCGCCGGTCCGCAGGAACGCGAAGTTGCTCTCCTGCAGCGCGAACGGCGCGGCGATGTTGCTGACGACGATGTCCAGCCGGCCGTCGTCGTCGAGGTCGCCGAAGTCGACGCCCATCCCCTTGAAGGAGTCGTGGCCGAGCACCTTGGAGGCCGGCGTGGTCAGGTTGCGCTTGCCGTCGACCTCGGTCAGCCGCACGTGCCCCGGCGTGGACCGGTTGACCAGCAGCCGGTCCGGGCCGAAGTCGTTGGCGAAGTACAGCTCGGGACGCAGGTCGCCGTCGAGGTCGGCGGCGCCGGTGGCCAGCGTCCAGCCCTTGGCGACATCGTCATCGACAGCGCGCTCGGGGCCTCGGGAACCGCGCGTCACGGCGGCCGGACCCACAGGTAGATGCGATCGATGCCCCCGTTGTAGGCCCGCGACATCGAGTCCTGCATCTGCATCAGCGGGGTCGGACGTCGCGGTGCGTCGAGCACGCGCGCACCGTCGGGGAAGTAGTTGCCGACGACGAGGTCGAGGTGCCCGTCGCCGTCGACGTCGGCGGACGTCATCGTGTCCGTGTACCAGCGCTCCGTTCGGCGTCGACGAGCTCGCGCTCGACGAAGGCGTCCGCGGTCGAGCGCCGTCGCGCGTCGAGGAACACGACGGGCGTCCGGCCCCAGTAGTAGAGGAGCAGATCGGTCGCGGCCGTCCTCGTCGAAGTCACCGGGCAGGCAGCCCATCGGCGCCATCGTGCGCCGGTCGTAGCGGCAGCGGGCTCGGCTCGAGCAGCAGCGGGGCGTATCGCGAACCGCTGCCGGCGACGGAGCGAGCGTCACCGAGTCGGTGCGCGGATCGACGAGGCAGCAGTCGTTGGCGAGCCCATCACCGTCGACGTCCGCGAGCGCGACGGCGGCGCCGACGGACGAGATCCACGCGCTGATGCGCTCGAGCTGCGGCTGGACGCTGCGAACCCCGCGCGCCTTCGCCGTGCTTGCGCTGCCGATGGGCAACTCGCGAAACGCGAAGCGGTCCGCGATCTGCGCGATCTCATCCGTGCTGTAGGCGGGCTGGCGAGCGAAGGCCCAGGCCAGCAAGATGAACGCGATCGCCGTCAACCGAGCGGCGTTCGCACGCAATAGCGCCATCACCGATCTACCGCCACGCCCGCGCACAGCGCGTCGCGGATGCGCCCGCGCCAGCGTTCGTAGTTGCGGCCGCCGTCATCGGCACGCAGGCCCCGGCGCGCGTCCTGCACGATCTCCACGATCCGCTCGGCCGACTCGCCGCACAGCACGCCGGCTGCGAGATGCGTGTGATCGACGAGGTTGCCGGCCTCCGATCGCGCGACGACCGCGAACGCCGAGCCTTGGACGAGATCGCGACGGTGGCATACGGACAGCTGCGACAACATGCGCAGCGCGTGCTCGTCGACGGCCGTCGTGTAGGTGGCCGCGAGTCCCACGCCGCTCCATAGATCTGCGCGCCGGGGCGCAGCGAAGGTGTCGATCGTGTGCGCCACGCGCTCGACGTCCGCACCGTCGACGAACCACAGACACCGTCCGAGGCCGTGGTCGAACGTCCGTCGCTCGTAGGCGGACAGTCGGTTCGCGACGGCCTGGCGATCGACGAAGCGCCCCGGATCGAAGAACCCGTGGTGAAACCCGTACCCGTCGACCACCAGCCAGCGCAGGAACCTGTCGAGCGCCGGGAGGTGGGAGCGAGGTCGCAGATGAAGCCTCGCCAGCGCCCACCCGGCACCGACGTGCAGCATGTACACGTGGGGCCGGCCAGGGCCCTGCAGCAGGCGTTCGAGCCGCTTGCCGCCCAGCGGCGTCATCAGATCGAGCACGGCGCACGCCATCGCGGCGCCCTCGTACGCGAAGCCGCGGTCGGCGCGGTCGACCCCCGTCAGGCGCAGCTCGAGGTCGTCGACGCCCGAGGACGGCAGCGCCGCGTTGAACCCGCTGACGAAGGCGCCGCCATGGCGCTCGAGCGTGGCGCGTGCGTGCGCATCGGATTCATGGAAGCCGCGCACATCGAATGACACCGCGGTCGCCGGGATCGCCAGGAGCAGCCGGCGCACCGTCGCCAGCGCGCGCGCCCGCCGCGCCGGATCCTCGATGCGTCGCGCCGGCGCTTCGACGGCAACTAAACCGCCTCGGCCATCACGTGGTTCTGCGCTCACGTCGTGCCTCCCACTCGTTCTCACGGAAAGCTTCAGGATGCCGACTAGCAGCCACCGAAATCTATGTTCGATTGGCCCTCGAGACGGCGAGATTCACCCGAACAGGCAATGAGGGTGATTCGCTCGTGCACCCGCACGGCGGCCCACGCCACTCAAACCCCGGATGTCACCAGGCGTGCGCGACGGGCGAGCACGAGGCGCTCACGAACATATGGCAGCGCCTCCCGCTGAAAGTCAAGGTCCGGTGTGAGTTGCTTGAGCAGTCCTTCGATGGCAATGAGCGACACGATCCCCATGGTGAACCCCGGCGACGCCACGATCCGGTGCTTGTTCTGGATCGCGAACAGCGAGGCGACGAAGCGCGTGACGTTGAACTCCTCGGCGGTGTTGCCGGCGACGTCCTCGACGAGCGCGCGGAAGTCATCGACGACCGCGGCGCGGTCGAGCTGCGGGGGAAGCTTGGTCGCGGTGTCGACGATCACCGTCGCGACGACCACGGGGTCGGCGAGCGCCATCGCGCGAAACAGCTCCGCGAACGCGGTTTGCTGCTCGTCGTCAAGCCGGGACGCGTAGCCGAAGTCGAGCAGCACGAGCGTCCCGTCGGCCGTGACGAGCATGTTCCCCGGGTGCAGATCGCAGTGGACGTCGCCGCCGCGGAAGAGCATCTCGTAGAGCGCGTGCAGGGCACCGAGCGCCGCGCGCTGCGCGAGCGAGTCGTCGAGTCCGGGGTCATCGATGCGCACGGCGCCGTCGACGTAGTCCATGACGATCGCGCCGGACGTGCAGAGCTCGAGATGCGGACGCGGGACGAGCACGTCATCGCGAGCGAGCTGGCTCGCCAGGCGATCCTGGCGCTCGGCCTCCGCGCAGAGGTCTAGGTGACCGGCGACCGCGTCGGCCAGCAGTTCGATCGCGCCGACCATCGGCACGGACCGAAACAGGGGAATCCACGCGCCCATCCGCGTGAACCCGCGCATGAGGGCGAGATCTGCCGCGAACCGCGCTCGCGCGTCGGGGCGAAGCACCTTGACGGCGACCAGCTCACCGGTGTCGCGGCGCCGGGCCCGATGGACGTTGGTCACCGAGCCCGAGGCGAACGGCTGCTCCTCGAGATCGAGGATCCCCGGCTGCGACAGGATCTCGGGCAATCGCTCGTACGCCGCCGGCGTCACCTGGTCGCAGAGGCGCCGCAACGGTGCGCGCTGCGCCTCCGACAGCAGATCGACGCGCGTCGAGAGCACCTGGCCGGCTTTCAAGTACGCGCCGCCGAGACGATCCAACCGGCAGGCCACGCGCTCCCATACGCGGGCATGGCGCGACCGTGCGCCCGGCACGCGCAACCGAGCGAGCACCGAGCCGGTCCATACCGAGACCCCGAGCCCCATGACCGCTGCTCCGCGCGCGAATGCGCGCAGCCAGAGGCCGGCCGAGCGTACGCGGCCACCTGGATGCCCGGCAGCCGACCCGTCGCGGCGACCGCGCCCATCGACGAATGCACGCATCGGCGCACCGTAGGTTCCGGGCGCCTCCGCGACAATCGAGGGTGTACATCCGGCCGTCCGTCCTTGCACGTTCAGGCACGACTAGGCAGCGTTCCTGAGTGCCTTGTTGTTGGCTGGTCTTCGTGAGGATGTCGTCGGCGGTCTTGGTCCAGACGAACGGCTGCGCGCGCTCGTTGTAGCCCTCGATGAACATCTCGATCGCCGCGATCAGCTCGGGAACGTCGTGGTAGACGCCGCGGCGGACCTGCTGTTTGGTCAGGTCGAGAACCAGATCTCGACCATATTCATCCACGATGCGCTCGTGGGCGTGAAGTGAAAGTGCACGCGCTTGTGGCGCTGGAGGCACGCGTTGA
Source organism: uncultured Actinomycetes bacterium (assembly GCA_963766525.1). Classification (GTDB taxonomy): domain Bacteria; phylum Actinomycetota; class Thermoleophilia; order Solirubrobacterales; family Solirubrobacteraceae; genus CADCVQ01. Next base: position 15,803 of record CAVYAX010000011.1, on the reverse strand, counting down.
CCTCGGGGGTGGAGTGCGTTGAGGAGTTGTCGAGCACGACGTGCAGCGGGCGGCGCGGGTAGGCGCGCACGATCTGGTTGAGGAACGCCAGGAACTCTTGGTGGCGATGCTGCGGGTAGCAGGCGCCGGTGACCTCGCCGGTCGCGATCTCCAGCGCCGCGTACAGCGACGTGGTCCCGTTGCGCTTGTAGTCGTGGGTCATCCGCGCGGCCTTGCCTGGCTTCATCGGCAGCGTCGGCTGGGTGCGATCCAGCGCCTGGATCTGCGTCTTCTCATCGATGCAGAGCACCAGCGCGCCCTTCGGCGGGTCCATGTAGAGCCCGACGACGTCGACGATCTTCTCGGTCAGCTGCGGGTCCTTGGAGAACTTGAACGACGGACCGAAAATGTGCGACGAAGTGAACTTGCTGACAAAGTTCGCAAGCTGGAAGAGGTCGCACAAACGAAGATTGTCGGGTAGCATCCCTGTTCAGGTGTTTCCCGTCGGACTCCGAGGGAGAGCACAGTGCATCAAAACCGGCTCGCCGTTGTCGATGAGCATGAGGTGTTCCGCCGCGGCGTGGTTTCCGTGCTTGCGGGGGACCCCGGCGGCCGGGTCATCCACGAATCGGCCGACGGGCCCGTGCCGCCCTCGTCGGACGTCGTCGTCGCCTCGCCACGGGCATTTGCCACGATCGACCCGGCGCATCCGGTCATCGTCTGCTGGGGTCCCTCCGATCCTCCTCTGGCTCCCCCGAACGGGCGTCCCGTGGTCATCGTCGAGCGCGACGCCGTCCGCTCCGACGAGCTCGTCGGCGCGGTGCGCGCGCTTGCCGCGGGCCTGCGGCTGGAGCGCGCGCCCACCCATCACGTCTGCGCGGGCGATCTTGACCCCCGGCGCCGCCACATCTTGCAGATGCTGGCCAGCGGCGCCGACACGCGGCGCATCTCCGAGTCGATGTACTACTCCGAGCGCACCGTGAAGGGGCTCATCCGCGACATCGAGGAGAAGCTGAGCGCGCGCAACCGCGCCGAGGCCGTCGCGAAGGGGATCAGGCTCGGCCTGATCTGAGCCATGTCGATCGACGCGCATCGCCGGGGACCCGGCAGGCCGCGACCCGCGTTCGAGCACGAGCACATCGTGACCTTCGAGGAGACAAACCTCGTCGGCAATGTCTACTACGTCAATCATCTCCGCTGGCAGGGCCAGTGCCGTGAGCGGTTCCTGCACGAACGTGCGCCCGGCATCGTCGCGGCCCTGGCCGATCACCTCGCGCTTGTAACGCTCAGCTGCTCGTGCGATTACTTCATCGAGCTCTTCGCGTTCGACCGCGTGACGGTCCGCATGACGCTGGGCGACGTCACGCACCACCGCATCCTCATGCGCTTCGACTACCTGCGAGACGACGAGCTCGTCGCCCGCGGCGAACAAGCGATCGGGTGCATGTCTCGGACCGCGGACGGGCTGCGACCCGTACCGGTGCCGCGCGAGCTGCGACAAGCGCTCATCCCGTACGAGCACGCCTGACTCGACGCAATCTCGAAGTAGACGCAGCGAGGGCTCCAGTCCTACCGTGCCGTGGATGGGCAGGCGCGAGCCGATCACGCGACATGCCGACGGCGATGACGAGAGGCGGCTGCCAGATCTGGTGTCGGGGCTGGTCGCCTCCTTCGAAGCGCTGGCGGCACTGTCGGCATACCTCACGCTACGCGTGAGCCAGGGCCGAGCCGAGCAGGCGGCCGAACGGGCGCTCCGTGACGTCGTCGACGTCCTTGGATTGCGCGACGTCATCGACGAGCTCGGACAGCAAGACGTCGCGGCGTTGCTGGAGATGATCCGTGCGCGAGTGCGGCTTGCCCGCATGCTCGAGGGCAAGCCGGGTAGCTGGACGCAGGAAGCACTCGTCGACCCGGAGCTCCTGGACGCTGCGACGTTCGGCGCCGAGGATCTCGCGGGCCTTGTGGTAAGCGACGTCATTCCGTCCCTTCCGGGGCTGGCCGACCGGCTCGCGCGGCGGGACGCCTCGATCATGCACGTCGGAGCCGGTACGGCTGGGCTGGTCATCGCGCTCGGTCGCCTGCTGCCGGGAGTGCGCTTCACCGCGACGGAGACGGCCCAGGCGGCCGCGTTGGTGGCCCGCGATCGCATTCGGCGTGCCGGCATGGAGTCCCGGATCTGCGTCTACGGCGGGGACGTCGCCGACCTAGGCGACCGCGCGGCCCACGACGTCCTGTGGGTGCCGCTGGACCGGGTCGCGCCGCCCGCGCTGCGCGATGTCGTGAGCGAGCTCCTGCTCGCGGCGCGTCCCGGTGGCTGGATCCTCCTCAACGCTCGAGGCGGCGCCGACGAGTTACGCGTGGCGCTCGCGCGCTTGCGCACGGCACGCTACGGCGGCTCGGTGCTGTGGCCCTCGGAGGCCGAGCGGGCCCTGGTGGCCGCCGGCTGGACCGACGTCCGCTCGCTGCCACACGATCTGCTGCCCGCCGTATGGATGACCGCGGGGCGTCGACCCGAGGACGTCTCACCTTAACTTCCAGGGCGTGGGGCCTTCTCCGTTCTTGCTCTCCTCATTGCAGGATGTCACGTCCGTAGCTACGTTCGATGCGCCTCGTAGCGAGATCAAGGAGAAACGGCTATGACCGCATATCCGCGGGCGCACGTCGAGCGCGTCCGGGCCGCATCGGCCTGGTCTCTCAGACGGTTGATGCACAGCCTGAACCGACGGCATCACCGCAAAGCAGTGATGGGCCTGATGGTCGTGGTGCTGGCCCATTGGGTGGAGCATCTGGTCCAGGCGTTTCAGATCTGGGCTCTCGGCTGGTCGCGCCCCGAGTCTCGGGGTTTCGTGGGCGGGGTATGGCCATGGCTCGTGTCCTCGGAGTGGCTGCACTTCGGGTACGCGATTGTGATGCTCATCGGTCTCGTGCTACTGCGCCCGGGCTTCTCCGGCGCGGCGCGCAGTTGGTGGAACGCCGCACTCGGGATCCAGATCTGGCACTTCTTCGAGCACTTCCTGCTGCTCATGCAAGCGCAAGCGCAGCACCCGTTCTTCAGTGCCGACAAGCCCACAAGCGTCATTCAGCTCGTGTTCCCGAGGGTCGAGTTGCACCTATTCTACAACGCCGTCGTCTTTACCCCGATGGTCGTGGCCGTGTACCTCCAGTTCAGGGCACGGCGGCGAGACAGAGCCGCACCAGGCACACCGCCAGCAGCCGTCTCGGGCTAGCGTCAGCGCGCGCGCCCGGCGCCGGCGAGCCGCGCCGGCACGCCAGCCACCATGTCGGGCGACAGCGTGCCAGTGTCGATGAGGCGTTCGAGCGCCAGGCCGTTGGAGAGCGCGAGCGCCATGATCGCCCAGTCGTCCGGGTCATCCACGCGGTTCGCGGAGCCAATCGCCGCGATCCTCGTACGCAGCTTCCCGTAGCGCACGGAGAAGGCCTCGAGCATCGGGGGCTCCCGCGCGATGTGGACCCAGAACTCGATGGTGACGAGCAAGAACCTGCCAGCGCCCTCCACGACCGACGGCTCAGCGATCGCGGCGAGACGTTCTTGCTCGTTGGAGCACGCCGACAGCACGCGCTCGAGCTCCTCCACGCGCCGGTCCATGACGTGGTCGAAGACCGCGAGGAACAGCTCGGCCTTGCAGGCGAAGGCCGAGTACACCGCGCCCTTCGTATAGCCGGCAGCGTCAGCGATCTCGTCGAGCGTCGTGTCGTTGGCGCCAAGGCGAACGGCTTCGCTTCGCTCTTCATCTGGGGCGGCATACACGCAAAGGAGCTAGGTCCTAGCCCGACAGCAGGCGCGCTCGTAGAGCTTTTTGTTCGGAGCGCTATGACCCCTACAGCTGTTGCTCACGGCTTGGTCTGGTAAGCGCGCCGATGAGGCCGCCTCGAATGGCTTAAGTCCTCAAATCCGAGACTGCTTTTGTAGCGGCCGCCGAGAACCAGCTCGCGTCCGTGCCGATAGCTATCATGTCCCACCTCGCCCTTATTAGCGGCTTGGCATACTCGACGTCGTTGGCGAAAACAAATGCCATGACCGATTTTTCCCGGCATTTCCGGAGAACCAGTGTCATAGCCTCCATAACCTCGGTGCCTGATTATTGAAGCGGCCAGTGAGAGCTGCCGAAAGGTCGTTTGGTCCAAAGCAGACCATGTCCACTCCTTCGATGCTTAAGATCTCGTCCAGCTCGTCCAGTGCCCCCTTAGTTTCGATCTGGGGACAGGCAATAGTCCACCCGTTAGCTTGTGCAACGTAATCGCCTGAGAGATTGAATTGCGCGCGGTATGGACCCCAGCTGCGGGTGCCCCGCGGTGGATATTTGACAGCTCCTACGAAGCGCTCAGCATCCTCGACTGAATTGATCAAAGGGCAGACGACGCCTTGGGCGCCGGCATCGAGGGCGCGTCCAATCAGTCCCGGATCATTGTCGGCAACCCGAACTAGGCCGGGCATGGTCGCCGCTTTTGCTGCAGTAAGGCAATCGACCATAGCATCGTGCCCGCCCAGTCCATGCTGCTGATCGATCAAAATACAGTCCCAACCAGCTTCCCCTATCGAGTCGATCAGCAGAGAGGAATTGAGGGTGAGCCAAGCACAGAACAGAGTGCGGCGGTCCCTTGCGGTGTGGCGAAACCGGTTTTCAGTCCGCGCTTGCCTACTATTGATTTGCATTGACCTATTGATCTTCATTGACATCCAGGGCGCTGAAGCGACCTTGATGGTCGCACCCTTATTATGCGAACTACATGTCGCAAGGGGTGCTAGGTTACGGCCCACGAATTCCACAAATTGGTTCGAAGGTCAATTATGCCGTGGGACGAGACCTCCCCGACCTTGTCGCGGATAAGCGCAAGTCGTAGATGTTTATCACAGCGAGACTAGGCGAAGCTAGGGGGTTACCGTGAAAATCTGCATGATTGGCGCTGGTTATGTCGGACTGGTGTCCGGCGCCTGCTTTGCCGATTTCGGCTGGACGGTGACCTGCGTCGACAAGGACGCATGACCGCATCGCCAAGCTCAACAAGTGGCGAGATCCCCGATCTACGAGCCTGGGCTCGACGAGCTGGTTGAGCGCAACGTCGCCAGCGTCGCGTCTGCATTTCTCGACGCTCCTCGCTGAGGCGGTGCAGCGAGCAGAGCTGGTATTCCTTGCCGTGGGCACGCCGATGCGCCGCGGCGACGGCTATGCCGACCTCACTTATGTTTTTGAGGCGGTGGACCGAATTGGCGCCTCATCTCGACGTCTTCGACCATTATCGCCACGAAATCGACGGTTCCGGTCGGCACGAGCCGGGAGATCGAGCGGCGCTTAAAGAGCTCAGACCTGATCTTGACTTCGTCGTCTGCTCCAATCCCGAATTCCTGCGCGAGGGTTCGGCCATCCGCGACTTCACTCATCCCGATCGCGTGCTGATTGGCTGCGAGGATGGGCGAGGGCGCGAGGTCATGCGGCGCCTCTATCAACCCCTAGCGCTCGCGCAATGCGCCGCTTGTGTTCGTGAGCCCTGAGTCGGCAGAGCTTGCCAAATACGCCGCCAATGCCTTTCTGGCGATGAAAGTGACCTTCATCAACGAGATTGCCGATTTGTGCGAGGCGGTTGGGGCGGATGTGCAAGAGGTTGCGACCGCAATCGGGGCCGATGGCCGCATCGGGTCGAAATTCCTGCATGCCGGTCCGGGCTATGGCGGCTCTTGCTTCCCCAAGGATGTGACTGCTCTGATCCGGACGGCACGAGAGGCCAAGGCGCCGCTTTCACTTGTAGAGCAGGTGGAGAAGGTCAATACCGAGCGAAAGATCGCCATGGCCGGGCGCATCGAAGCTGCGCTCGGTGGTAGCGTGCGGAATAAGACAATCGGCGTGCTCGGCGTGACCTTCAAGCCCAACACCGATGACATGCGCGACGCGCCGAGCCTGGTGATGTTTCCGATGTTGCAAGCGAGAGGCGCACGCATTCGCGCTTTTGACCCGCAAGGCGGTCCCAAAGCGCAAGGGCTGCTATCCGATGTAGAGTGGTGCGAGAGCGCACTGGACGCGGCCAAAGGCGCCGACGCGCTTGTGGTGTTGACCGAATGGAATGAGTTTCGCGCGCTGGATCTGAAGCGTCTCCGCCAGATCATGAATGGCAACGTCCTTGTCGATCTGCGCAACATGTATCCCGAGACATCAGCCGACGAGGCTGGTTTCATCTATTACGGCATCGGCCGCACGCCATTCGCCGTTAAACCGCATGGCGAAGAGACATCGCGGGCGCGCCGCCACGGACCACCGCACAAACACGCACTAGTAGCGGGCTCGGCCTAATCAAAGCCTTTAGTCTATTGCGCAACGAAATCGCCGACTGCAGACGCTCTTCAAGCGGCGTTACCGCTATCGAATGACCTCAAAGTCGCAAAGTGAGTGCTAAGGCGCTAACTCTTGTCTCGAACCTATGCTTGCCGTCTCTCCGAGCTTGTAGAATGAACGCAGTAAAGCGGGGAGACGCCGCAGCGGGTGTAATGGTCGTGCAGAGGGGCGATCCAGCGCGCGCTGTTCCTTGGTTGGGGCGACGATGGTCACTTTCTCCAGCATTGGTGACGCGCCCTCGGCCCAACCCTGCCGCATGCTAAAGGCGCGTAGGCATGGTTAAAATCTCCTATCTGTTGAGTGAGACAGCTTAGTGTATCCGACGCAATTCAAGGATCAAGCTTATGCGCGCAATGTCTACGCTCAAACACGATTGTTGAATGGCTCTACTGATCCAACTCAACTTGATGCGGGGCGGGGGCCCGATTGGGCCGGACCCCTTTCACAGCTTAAACGGATTTGGGAAATAGGTGGTCACCTTTCGCCCGTGAAAGAACGACCAAATCAAACGAAGTCGACGCCGCCACTCGTAATCCCACCAAATGGTGCGAAGCAGGCAGTTGAAGGCTAACCCTTGCCTACCTGCTTTAGAATTCGAAAAAGCTACCGAAGCCCAGCGGCGGGCAACTGCGGTCCTGATCAGGAGTTCTTGACTTTTCAAGACATCTTTTGGGAGCTTTGCTAATGATGCAGTCAGGTCCAACGCCCCTTCATATTTAAACTCTAGGGATGGACGGCTGTTATTCGGGGGTTCAGTTAATTCAAGCCGTGGTTTCCTTGATGAAAAGTACTGGATCCGACTTTTAATGTGCAGCTCCGCCGAGTGAAAAAAGTCTAAGGAGAAAATCCAAGTCTTGCCTGACACGCATGCCCGGGTCGAACGAACCTGCCACTCGAGCAGCGCTGCTACGCATCATGGTGCAGGAAAGAATGGCTCCGCCATTGAAAAGGAGCCAAAGGACGGGGCCGTAGTTATAGAGCTAACATCCTCAGTCAGAGGCCTCTTGCCCGCCCGTTCCTTGATTCTATTGGCTACTGCGGCGACGACGTCTTCGTGCCCCTCTAGCGCGCGCAACCCCTCGGCGATGAAGTTACGAGGCCACAGATCATCTAAATCGAGAAAGCAAACATAGGGGAGGTCACCGATGTGAGCAAATCCAGCGTTTCGTGCCGCCGACACGCCGCCATTTGGCTGCCTTATCACGCGCCATTCAAATGGCGCATTTGCCGCAAACCAGTTTTCCGCCACTTCTGCTGTTCCGTCAGTCGAACAGCCTTCGTCGACTACGCTCGCCAGCGTCGGCAACTGGTTTGGGCAGCGACAGTCTCCAGTGTTTTAATCAGCTTGGAGCGCCGATTGTACACTGGAACGACTACTGCAACTGGGCTCCACTTTCGCAACTGTAAAATACCCGGACTTAAATGTGTGAAGCGTGGTGTGATTATCAGGTCATCATTGCACATAATGATCGCATACCTTAGCCGAACGGCGCCGGTCCTCCCGATCATCTAGGTCATAAAATCCGCTAGCGTTTGCATGCGGTAGTCAAGCAGCCGGATCCCTTCCGTCCCAGACACAATTAACTATAACACGCAATGTGGGTGACCGTACTTGTCCCGGCCATCTGGTCTTTAAAATTGACCCTATGCCATTTCTCGCGCGCAAGAGAGGTTCCGGCGGGTGCCGGCTGCATCCGCCAGCTTCTGCTTCCGCTGCAGATGAGATTCAACCTAACATCCAGAACGGTTTAACCGCGTAATGGGGATTTAAGACCGGGCTACATCCGAATTGCTCGGCAATGTATGCGAGTCCAGGAAGATCCCCGTAGCGGTCACGGTAGACGCGATAGAGAGGAACGAGGCGTGCTCGATCGAAACTATCGCTCTGCCGAAAGGGCCCGTTTTGGCGAGCGTATGATGTAAGAAACCATTCCAGGGCGCGCTTGAGCCTAGGACCACTGGAGTCGCCTTGGCTCCATAAATCTGTTCCGGATCGGCCGGCGAGTTCCGGCGGAGACTCGCCCAACCTTGCAGATTGAATGCGCAGTAGTGTTGGGAATTTACGCAAATCAGTTCGAGCGGTTGTTGTCCGTCCGTTTCGATCTGCGCCATGAGGCGTTCACTGGCACTTCTCATCGTGGAGGTGAGAACGTCCACATCGCCAAGGTAACTAGTGATGGACGCAATTTGCAGGTCATAGAAAGTACCCTGATTGTTTGGAAAGGCGAATGTGTGTACGCCTTGAGGACTTGTAAGAAGCCAGTTAAGATATTCGCGTAGCCAGTCGACAAACAGCGTCCGGTCGTTTTCGGTCAAGCTGCCGCTCCGTTCGAGCAGTCTTACCGCATCCAAGAAGAAATAGAGATCCTTCATCTCTATGATACCCTGGGGCACTCCCTCCTCGTTGTTGCGTCCCCTCTGCACTTGCGCATAGCGCAAATGCGGATTCATCCGGCTTTGAGGATCGATAAACCATCGGCGGATAAGTCGTGAGCCGTGTTCCGCGTATCGCTTGTCCCCGCTAAACCTCCAGGCCAGTGCCAGTAGCGTGGTATCATCGAAGAGACGTTGTAAACTTGTGCGATCGTATCGCTCGCTCCCGGGTTCATAGAGCTCGGTGTCCGGAATGCGAAATCCATCCTTTCGAACATAAGGTAAGCCGTCTGGAGTGTCCGGGTTCGGCCACCAATAGGGGGCGACACTCCAATAGTCATGGGGATTTGCACTTGGGGGAAGTGTGGTCTTGTCAATAACCGAATAGGGACCGCGTGTCAGTGCTGTTTCGGCTTGCGCACACAGCTGCTCCGCCAGCCCACGCAGAATAGCATCGCCTTCCGCGTTTCCCTGCCTCAGCTGCTCAAATCTTCGGTCATCGTAGCTTTTGAGACAACTTGGTACAGAGTCGGCGGGATACGACTTCACGGTCAAGACGGTCGAGAGTGTCGATAATAGCGTGGGCTCGGGCAAGTCCCCGATCGCTTCGCACGGCTTCCAAATGGGCATGACCTGAATCCAGGCGTGCTACCCAGCCGGCGGAACCAGATTGACCCGCTTCTTCTGATTGCTCGGGCCGCGGCAGGTCCCATGGATCGTCCTTCCACAACGTCCAGTCGCCAATGATGCCCAGGCGCCAAAGTAGTTCGATTTTCGGCCGGTGCCCGTAATAGCGTGCTTCGTCGAATTTTTCGGCCGCGTCACGGCGGAACAGTATCTGCGGCTCATCGGCGGGGTAGGGGGCAAAGCCGGGGTCGAGCAGATCACTATTGTTCGGAACGCGAGCCATCGGCACCGTGAAATATTTGAGGTACGCCCTACGCCTGATCTCGCGACGGATCTGCCTCCAGCTGGTCGGGGTCACAAAGCAGTTTCCATCCCAAGGCAAAATCCATTTGGCTAGGGTGCGGCCTTCTCTCAAGGCGGCATTGCGGGCCCCATTGTTGTTCATGACATAGTTGTTCTTAAGCCGTCGCGCCTTCGTTTCCGCCCGAAGCCTTTTCGGCTCTTTCAAGTCCGCAAAGGCGCCGCTCTTGAAGAATCCCTTTCCGGGAAAGCCCTCCCAGTCCCATCCGACTTTGGCATAGGCATCCCACTCGAAGGGGAGGTGTAGATAAGGCTGTTTACGGTCCTGCAACAGCCTAATAATCGCCGCTTCCTGCTTAGGATCGAAAATGCGATTGACGACCCATCGCTTCTGGCAATCCTCCAGTTGCCCTTCGTGATCCAATATGAATTCGAGGTTCTTGAACGTCTGCCCCAACTTGTGACGCGGCGGAAGGTCGTTGCCCAGGATGCGGTATAGGACGAACGTATTCGGTTCGCGATGGAGACCTCTATTCCGATACTGGGCTTTAAGTGCGCGGGCGTTGGGGCGCGGGACACGCCTAAGTTCACGGTTCAAAATAAGGCGATCGAGCACCCAGGTAAGTGCTGGACTACTCTTGATCCACGGGCGCTTTCTTAGAGCGTTTGGTCCCAGCCGGGCATAAATTCTACCCAAGAGTCTTTTAAGCCAAATCACGGTATCTATGTCCACCTCAAGACTCAGGACAAGCATCCCGGCACAAATTACATGCCGTTCAAGGCAGTGAGGTCAAGCAGTCCCTTTGACTCATCTCAAGGCTGTCGGAGGCTAGGGATTGCAAGCGCGCGATTGGCTCCAAGATGGCAACGAAGCCCGCGGTATTGCGTGCGCCATTTCGGACGACCTAGAGCCTCGTGAGATAGTTTATCCCCACCATTCATCCTGAAGATTCCCTACACCGTCAACCGCGACCGACATTTTAGCCACCTCCCGAGTTTATAATTCCAACGTTTTCGCTCCTCCTTGGAGGTTGACACCTTCTTGCGTATGCATTCGGAGAGAGTGCGCGCATGAACCTCATCCATCGATATGCCTAATCTCTTTTGGTCGTGAAGTTCTGGAGGCAGCGCTGAGGCGGATCCGGTGACAACCGCAAGGGGCAACATTGCTTCCTCGTGAATTTTCGCGAAATACGACAGAGTTTATGAGGGGATTCGGCCGTTGGACGCTCTCCATCGCTAGGATCGATGGATTAGTATTGATTTCGAAAACCTGGATACGGTTGCCCATAATCCCATAATCGATGCGGCCGTACTCGATTCCTGCAATCTCAAAAATCTCACGGAGTTGGGACGCATGTGGATTGCGACGGGAATATTCTCGAGATTCTAGAACGTCGGCTTCGAGAATGTCCTCGTTAAACTTCCCATACCAATCTTTTGTAATGAAGCAGTGTTGGACGTAGTAGCGATCGCCTACGCGAAAGGCGCCGTATTTGCGGTAGCGACCGTCAGCGAAAGGCTCGTTTCCAAACTCTACGATCATAAGATCAGCTTTATCGGTCGCGTTGCCGAAACGGTTGACCGCCTCGGACAGTGCCAGACGTCCATTCAACAAGCCGGTTAGGGGCTTCTGATGCCCACGTTCCCGACGAATGAACACCGGGAAGCGGCTCACGCGCCGCCACTCATTCAGTCGGTAGACATTGAAGTCGTTGATCCCAACTTCATGCAGCCGGCGCAAGAGGTCGAAGCGCAGCAATACTCGGCGTGGGTCATTTAAACGGCGGATCTCGGAGTTGGTCGCATCGAGCCAATCCCACAAATGACACACCTTTTCATTCTGCGCGCGAGAGAGGCGATCATGGTCGGTGAAAATGTAGCTCCCTGCTGGGAGCTCGCCATTAGCGTACAAGGCCTCGTAGGGGAGTAACCTAACGATCTCTGCCAGTTTTCCTGGAAAATAGTGCAGCTGGATGCCGAGCGTGTGATGCTTGCGCGCTATATAGAAAATCATGGCATCAGCGCCCTTGCTGCCACTCCAGGTTCAGGTGCCTCAGTCCGCGAAAGGATGAATTGCTTAGCCATTGCCAGCCACCTTCCCCCACACTGATCTCTGGCCAACGGTCAAGCAGCACTCGGAGCAAGGTGCTTGCTTCCAGTATGGCTAGCAGGCGCCCAAGGCATAGGTGACGCCCTCGTCCAAAAGCAAGATGGCTGGAACTTTCGCGGCTTACGTCAAAGGTGTCGGGATTTATGTACTGTGCCGGATCGCGATTCGCGGCCCCGAGCAGCAATATCAGCATTTGACCTGGGGGAATGCTGCGCCCACCGATTTTGATCACCTCATGAGACCAGCGACACATTTTCTGAACTGGGCTTTCGAATCTAAGCGTCTCCAATACGGCGTTTGCAATCAGGTCGGGCCGCGCACGCAATAGCTTGCAGACGTGCGGCCTTAGAGCCAGATGGAGCAAAAACTCCCAATTAGGTGAACTGTCGTTTTGTGTCCGGCGAAAACCAATAATGCGAGGTTGGCCGCAACAACTTCTGGTGGGAAGTTTTTTGTCAAGGCAGCCAGCCCGTCACGCCCGGCGGCGGAGTGCATGCGCACCCATGCTTGGTCTTGAGTTAAGGCGAGAAAATAGGGCCGCATCTCCCCTACCGATGCCTGCGCTTCTTGTGCTGATTTGTCGTAGGAGTCGAGAACGACACGTAACGCCCGCGCCCACCCTGCGATCAAACCAATGTCATCCTGAGGAATGCCGACGAGGCGGGCAATCACTGCGATAGGAAGCGGTTGCGCGAGCACGGTGACGATCTCCGCGTGGCACGTCCCCTCCTTTGGCAGCAGAGACTGACACAAATTGTTGATCACAGGCTCAAGTGCCGCGACGGGACCAGCCGCAAACGTCTTCATCATTTCCTGTCGAAGCTTCTCGTGCTTCGGGGGATCGAGGAAGAGCAGCCATTCGCTAAACAAATCAGCAATCCGGGGATCCACGGTTAGTTGGGTGTCTAGACGGGCACGCGTACCCCAGGGCGACAAGCAGGCAGGATGACTGAATGCGCTCGAAACAGCGTCGAAGCTGGAGAGATACCAATCACCCCAGGGACTATGCCAAACTGGCGCAAACTCTCTAATCTGGTGATAGAGCGGATAGGGGTATCGAAGCCTTCAGGCTGACTTCCCGCTTTGAAGCAGCGCAAATTGGGGTTCGGCCTTAGCGAGCGAATGGTGTATCGCCATTGCTTCGGATTAGATGGTGTCCTATCGTCGTCCGAACTTCGTGTAGGCACTTCAAATTAACCTGGTTCGGGGCCTGGAATTAGGAGTGCATCGCGCCAGGAAAGTCGTTGCAGCATAAGTCGATTATGCACCTGCCGCCGCCTGCCCACTGCCGCAAGGGGCGCTATGCGTACCCGAAGGTTCGGCGCACACGGCGGCATCTCCAGTCCACTCGCCTGAATCTCGTCGAAACTCAGCACTTGTCGGTGGGTGTTGACGCTTGCTCGCGATATTAGTCGGCCGGATAGCTCCGTGAGATAGGTCCTCCAGCAACGATGTTTGCTGATGGCCTCGAAGTGGGACGTCCCTCTCACTTCTTCAGTTCTCGCAACGTTGCCAGGCGCAATTCCAAACAACCAGACCAAACCGGCTCCATCGCTGCGTCTCCATCTAGGGTTTATCCACACCTTTCTTAGTTTAGCTGCTCGGCGATGCGGCGCGCCACGCGCAAGCTAGGAAGATACGCGGCATCGCAAAGTTTCGCACAATTTTCCGATGTCACGCCTAGCTCGGGGGAGCGTTGATGCCAAGACCGAAATGCTTTTGCCGTTCGCCGACTTTTAATATGGACGTGATCGTGTCCTTAGGCTCGCGGACGGAGATAACGAAACGCGCTTCAGGAAGAACTTCTGCGACCAGGGGAACCACAGTACTAAAGTTCAGCTGCTTTGATCGCCAGTGTCGGGGGCCTGCCGGCTTGTCACCCACGTGGAGTTCAGAATTAACTTTACGAGTGTGCGCATATGATGAATGAAACCGCTCCGACCAGGAAAGTAATCTTCGACGAAACAAACTATCCGAGCCGAGATAGCGCCGGTAGATGTGAAACTGGTCGGAAAAGATATCGGGCTGGAGCAATAGCCCCTCCGGTATCCGGCGATGTCGAGACCAGGCCGTAAAGAAGCGACGTTCCGCTACGCATGCAGCCGGTTACTATCGTCAACCTATAAGTCATGTGCAAAGGGTTCTGCTCATGTCGAGACACTCAAATCGAGACAACCGCCGAATTGACAGGAGCCTCACGATCTCAGCACGAAGCCAAGGGTTCGCCTGGCGCTTCTACTGCTGCTTTTCGCGGTGACGGCCGAGTATATGTACTGGTCATCACCGAGCCCCAATGCAGCCCCGCGCAGGAAAAACCTCCTCGCAAAGGGCTTGTGATTTTGCAGCCTCCAGACGCGCAAGGCATACGAGTTCGTCGCCGCTGGTATAATCAGGGTTGCATTCAAGAAAGTAGCGGATGTCCGCGCGGCGCATTTTAGTAGGGGCTACGGTCGCTAGTGACTTTTTCCAGAGAACCTTCCCACCACAACCCCCCGCGTCGCATCGTTCTCTGGCAAAACGGCCACGCGCCACGCGCCCTGCGATCCGGCTGAGTTCGGCTTCGTCTGCGCGCCAACTCGGATAGAAGCGCCAGTAAAAGAGCGGCAAAAACCGATAAGTGCGCGGGTGCATCGACGTCAGTAGCCAAATAACGGCCTGCTCGGTTGCTGCGCCTGCAACGCACGAGTCACCTCGAGCCATTTTATTGGGAGCGCCCAATGACCCCAGTACCTAGGATCGATGATAGTGTCTCCGGCGAACACGACATTTATGTAGCTGGTTCCGAGGTTGTGGCTCCATAGGACAAAGGTCGAAAAGCCACGCAGGATGTGATGACGATCGAAAAGCTGAATGACCAAGGATTTCCGTGCAAAATCGCTGCGAAAAGTTTGTTCATCACAGACGTAATTAGCTTCGAAGATCCGAAACATTGCGTTGATCTGTCCCTCGGAGACATTTTCGACCCGAGTACACGTCGCCGGAAGTTTCATCGCCCCCCCCCCACTACAAATCGCTCCTAAATGGTTTTTGCCCTCCCGGCCCCCGCGGCTTCTCGATAAACCAATATCAATTTTGACGGGACCCCGTTTCCCCCCAAGGGGGTCTTACTCTAAGCTGCCTCAGGAAGGCCAACAAGGGGAAGAACGACGACGACCGCTCGAGCAGGTTCTGCAGAAGAGATTCCCCAATTGGTGGCGGTCTCGGCCCTCAGCCAGCGAGAAGTATTGGCGTTAAAGCGCTTCCGGAAGGTGGAGTACTCAGCCCTGGGGATAGCCTAAATGGCCACAAACAAGCGGCTCAGAGATCAGTGGAGCGTCACGCGTAGAGGAGCAGCGTTCGGCACCCCAGGGAGTGGCTGCCTTGAGACTTTCAAATCGATGCGCCGCGAACGTCTTGGACGCAAATTTCGCCAATTTCGCCGCAGACGCCAGCGCTATAATGGCTTGCGCGAACCAATGCCAATTCGGAACTCTAGGCGGGGCACGACCGGATGCAAAGGATTTATATCGTCGGCGTGAGTTCGCGAACCGGCACGACCCTTCTGGCAGAGTGCATGACCTCCTGCTTCGTCATCGACGCCTTCGCGAAGCATGAATTGCCACTATACACCCATCGCCGCGACGTGGCGATCTACCTGACCAAAAGACCCAACGATATCCATATCGTCGGTCCCCGCTTGAGGATTGACCGGAATCTTCACGTCATTGCTGATGGTGCGCGACCCGCGCGATATCATCGTGAGCGTGCACCAGCAGCACCCCAACGTGTATTGGGCTCCCCTCCGCTTTTGGAAAATGGGATCGGCATTGTGCGCCGCCTCGAGCGTCATAAGCGGTTCATGCTCATTCGCTATGAAGACCTGGTCCGCGAGCCCGACGCGGTGCAGGAAAGCCTCATGTCAGAATGCCGTTCCTAAAGAAACGGCGGCGCCTTCAGCGCGTTCCACACTCGCGCGTCACCATCGCAGAAGTCGCTTGAGGCGATGCGGCAGCTGCGCGCGATCGGACCGGCAAGCGTTGGCAATTGGCGAAACCATCTTCCGCGAGTTTAGGCGCAGATTTCGA
>CAVYAX010000010.1:0-20939 GCA_963766525.1 uncultured Actinomycetes bacterium | reverse complement strand
TCCGGCGCCGTGCCACGTCTCGGACTACGTCGTCGTCGGCAACCCGAGCAACGCCTACGACGGCTGGGAGCAGCCGCAGTTCGGCCAGCAGCACCTGCGCGTCTTCACCGGCCGCGCGCTCGCGGACCTCGCGCGCTACCACGGCCTCGCGCTCGACCACGACGCGACCGCCGGCTACTACCCGCTGCCAGCCCGCGCAGCGCGCGCGATGACGCGCATCGACCGCCGCCACGGCGCGTTCCTCGTGCAGCGCTACGTGCGCGGCCCGCAGACGCCGCACGCCGGTCCGGCGCCCGCGTCGGCGACCGCCGGCGTCAGCTCCGCGTAGGCGCCATCGCGCGGTCGTAGCTCAGAGCCGTGGCGCGCGCCGTCGCGGCCCATGTGAAGAGTTCGGCCTGCGCCTTGCCCGCGATTCGCAATCGCTGTGCCTCCGCCGGATCGCCGAGCACGCGCTCAACGGCGGCCGTGATCGCACGCGGATCGTCGGGGTCGAAGAGCAGAGCGGCATCGCCCGCGACTTCGGGCAGTGAGCTACGGTCGGAGCACGCGACCGGGACGCCGCGCCGCATCGCCTCAAGCACCGGCAACCCGAACCCCTCGTAGAGCGACGGGAGTACGAATACGTCCGCGAGTGCGTAGAGCCCCTCGAGCTCGGGGCCAGGCACCCAGCCCAGCATGCGAACGTCACCGTCCACCCCAAGCGTCCTGGCGCGTTCGCGCAGCCGGCGCTCATACGGCGTCGGATAACCGGGGATGACGAGCACCGGGCGCCGATCGGGCGCGATCGCTGCGAGCGCCTCGAGCAGGCGCATGAGGTTCTTGTGCGGGCGCTTGGCCGAAACGGACAGGGCCACCCGACGCGAGCCCAGTCCGTAGCGCTCGCGCAGCGCCACCGCGGGTTCTGGATCGCCGCCTGCCGTAACTCCGATACCAAGGGGGACGATGTCAAGTTTGCGATCAGGCACGTGCAGGTGACGGCGCACGTCGGCGTGTGTGCACTGCGAGTCGACAATCACCCGATGCGACCGACGTGCCGCCGCTGGCACGAGCACGCGCATACCGAGGCCGTGCACGCCGAAATGGGCCTCGGGAACGATGCGGTACATGAGGTCGTGGATGGTGACGACCCGCCGGAACCGCCCGCGCAGCGGCGCGGTGCTCGCGAGACTATGCACAAGATCTACGCCCGCACGCCGCGCAAGGCCCGGCAGCAGCTGCTGCTCTCCGCGCACCCACTCGACGCGACTGCGCGCGAAGACCGGCACCTCGACGACGTCGGCAAACTCGTCCCACTCGCCGCCCGCCGCGCGGGCCTCGCGGTTGACGAATGCCGTCAGACGCAGGTCCGGGCGCACAGCGGGCAACGCGCGCAGCAACTCGCGCGCGTAGACCTCCATCCCCCCTTGCTCTCCCGGGACAAGGAAGACGAGGTTTAGGCCGACGTGCATGAACGTAGTCTGGGGCACTGTGCCCAATCGTCGTGAGGCCGGTGACGATGAACCGTCTCCGGCATGACGAGATGCTCTAGAGCGCTCGCGTTCACGGCCGCCGCACCGTACACACGACGTGTACCGCCGTTCGCTACGTTCACGCCGTGCCGGCCGGCCCGCAAGCCCCTCGATCGCGGCTTTGGGGCACGCGGGCACGCGGTGCATTCGGCGTCGTGGTCTCCGTCATCTCGCTCGCCGGCGTGGTCTGGTGGGCTTGGCACCAGACCCGTCCGCGCCTGCCGTCCGACGGGGGGGACCTCATGCTCGTGTTCCTCGCAGTGTGCACGTACGCGGCGATCACTGCCGCGCGCGGCTTGCGCTGGAACACCATCATTCGCGGCGCCGGCATTGACAGCACCTATGCCGCGACGCTGGAGATCGTGATCATCGGCTACATGGGCAACACCGTGCTGCCGCTCCGCGGCGGCGAGCTGCTGCGCGTGCTTCTGCTTTCGCGCCGGTCCCACGCTAGCTATCCGCGCGTGATCGGGACGATCGTGCCCGAGCGGATGCTTGACTTCGCCGCGCTGACGGCGCTCCTCGTGTCGCTCACGGCGATCGGCGTAGCCGGGTCGCCTGTCGGGGCTGCGCCCGCGGTGGTCGGCGGCGCGCTGTCCGCGCTGGTCGCGTTCGGGCTGTTCATCTACCTTCGCCTGCGCACGGCGGGGTACCTCGCGGGCTTCGCCGACCGCGTGCGTCCGCTGACGGCGGCGACCCGCACGCTGCTCAACTGGCGCGGCGCCGCGCTCGTCGTGCTCAGCTTGGCGATCTGGTGCTCCGAGGCGCTCGTCCTATTCCTCGTTGCGAGATCACTGCGCGTAGAGATCGCCCTGCTCGACAGCCTGTACGTCGTCATCGCGGCGAGCTTTGTGTCGCTGATCCCGGCTGGACCGGGATTCGCGGGGACGTTCGACGGCGCCGTGCTGTTCGTGCTCAAGGCGCTGCATGTGAGCGGCTCCGCCGCGCTGAGCTGCGTCGTCCTCTATCGCCTCGTGATCTTTGGCCCGATCACCGCAATCGGTCTCGTGCTGCTTGTCCGCCGTCATGGTGGGCTGCGGATGCTGCACAGCTCCCGCGCGCCCGAGCCCGGGACGACGTGATGTCTAGCGCGGCGTGGGCTCGCGCTCCTCGTCGCGGCGCCAAGGCTGCGGCCGGGCACCAGCGCGCCCGCCGCGGCGTCGGTAGTCGCCCCGGCTGAGGTGGTGCTCGAGGAAGACGTAGAGGACGATGAACAGGTAGCGGCTGCCCATCTCCTGCAGCCTGAGCTTCGACTCGCCGGCGGCGCGGTTGCGCCACGAGATCGGAACGACGGCGTACGTATGGCCCCGCACCATCGCCTTGAGCGGGATCTCGACCGTCAGGTTGAAGTGGTTGGACAGCAGCGGTTGCACGCTGTCGATCACCTCGCGACGGTACGCCTTGAAGGCGTTCGTTGTGTCGTTGTAGCCGTGGCGGAAGATCAGCCGGATGCCGAGGTTGACGAGACGATTGAGCAGGAGTTTGAAGCGCGGGTAACCCTCGGTCGTCCCGCCGGGCATGAAGCGCGAGCCAAACGCGCACTCGAAGCCCTGCTCGAGCAGGCGCCAGTACATGACGAGGTCACGCGGCGAGTCCGACAGGTCGGCCATCATGATCGCGACGGCGTCTCCGCGATATTCGTCTAGACCACAACGCACAGCGAAGCCGAAGCCGACCTCCCGCTCGTTGCGGACGCAGCGCACGGTCGGCCGGCGCTCGGCGATCTGTGCAACGAGCTCGCCGGTCCCGTCACCGGAATGGTCGTCGACGACGAGCACCTCGTGGTCGATCCCCTCTGCCTCGAGCGTCTCGACGAGCGTCTCCACGGTCGCCCCGATCGACGCCTCCTCGTTGTGGGCCGGAATGACGACCGAGAGCCTCATCGTGCCTCCTCCTTTTCGGTCCAGTCCTCGACGTTGACCTCGTAGATTTCCTGGAGAACCTCGTCGATACCGTGCTCAAGCTCAAACTGCGGGTAGTCGCGCTGAAACTCGCCGAGGTCCGAGATCCACCAGCGATGGTCGCCCATCCGCGGCTCGTCGGACAGCTCGTAACGCAGCTCCCGGTCGGCGATACGCTCGCATTTCAGGATCGCCTCCAGTATGGAGACGTTCGATTCGCGTCCGCCGCCGAGGTTGTAGACCGCGGCCGGACGCGGGTTCTGGTGAAACAACCAGAACGCACGGAATACGTCGGCGGAGTGGATGTTGTCGCGCACCTGCTTGCCGCCGTAGCCGAAGATGGTGTAGGGCCGCCCGGTGACCGTACATTTCATGAGGTAGCTCAGGAAACCGTGCAGCTGTGTGCCCGCGTGGCTCGGACCGGTCAGGCAGCCGCCGCGAAACGCGACCGTCGGCATGTCGAAATAGCGCCCGTACTCCTGCACCATCACATCCGCTGCGAGCTTCGATGCTCCGAACAGCGAGTGCATAGCGCGGTCGATCGACATCGACGAAGGGATGCCGCCGAAGTACTCGTGGCCGGCCGGAAGCTCGAGGCGCGTCGGCCTATCCTCCAGCGGCAGGAAGTTCGGTCGGTCGCCATAGACCTTGTTCGTTGAGGTGAATACGAACGTGGCGTCAGGACGGCAATGGCGCGCTGCCTCGAGCAGGTTCAATGTGCCATTGGCGTTGACGGCGAAATCAGTCTGCGCGTCGCTCGCAGCCCAGTCGTGTGACGGCTGCGCGGCGCAGTGGATGATGATCTCGACGTCGCGGGCGTGCTGGCGAACGACACGCATGACCCCATCGGCGTCGCGGATGTCGAGGTCCAGCGACACGAACGTGTCGAACCGGGCGACGAGGCTCCGCGTCGTGCGCGCGGTGGAGGCCTCGGGTCCGAAGAACTGCGCACGCATGTCGTTCTCGATCCCGATCACGTCAAAGCCTTTCTCGACGAGATGCTCAACGGATTCCGACCCGATGAGGCCGCCGGATCCGGTGACGATCGCAATCGGCATGCCAAGGCTCAGAGCACCTGGCGCAGGACGCGCTCGTTGTCGACGATCCACTCGTACGTGTCGGCGAGGATCTCGCGCGCCTGACGGCGCGGGCGCCACATTGTCGTGTCCGCGAGTCGCGAACAGTCCGATAGGTACACGGGCACATCACCGGGGCGGCCTTGCGAGGACTGCTCCACGTCGATCCGCCGCCCCGCGATCTCCGCACACAGGGCCGTCGCCTCCAGCAGCGACAGGCTGATCGCGCGGCCGCCGCCGACGTTCACGGTCCGTCCCGCCCAGCCATCCGGCTCGGCGAGCTGCTCGTCGACGAGGTCAACCAGGTCGACGACGTGGATCAGGTCGCGAACCTGCTTGCCGGAGCCTCCGAACCCGATATAGCGCAACGGCCGGTCCAGCACATGGGCGAGCATCCAGTACGTGAACACGCCCTGGTCGACCTTGCCCATCTGCCACGGGCCCGCGATAACCCCGCAGCGATCAATGACCGTTCTGAGCGCATAGGTCTGCGCATACTCCGTGACGAGGTGCTCGGCGGCGAGCTTCGTCGCGCCGTACAGCGTCCGCGCGCCCTCGAGCGGGAAGCTCTCCGCAATCCCGTCCGGCCCAGCGCCCGGCACGGCCTGCGCGGGCGCGATCTCGTAGCGCGTGCGCCCCTCGTCAAGCGCCAACGCGGCCAGCGGCGCGACCGGATAGACCCGACTTGTCGACAGGAACACGAACTGCGCGTCCCAGCGCCGCGCAAGCTCGAGACAATGGTAGGCGCCGACGAGGTTCGTCCCTACGAGCACCGCCGGAGAGCCGCCGACGCCGGCCATCACGCTCGGCTCCGCGGAGCACTCGACGATCGCCTCGACCTCGCCGACGGCGAGGAGGTCATCGAGCTCGCGCACGTCGCCGTGCAGGAAGCGCACGCCCGCCCCCCGTAGGCGCGGAAGATTCAACTCGCTACCGCGCCGGTAGAGGTTGTCGAGCGCGACGATCTCGCTGCCCGGACGCCGAGCCGCCAGCTCCACGGCGACGTGGGCACCCACAAACCCCGCGCCGCCGGTTACGAGGATCGTCATGCTCCCGCCCACGCTAGCGGAGGCCGCAGCGCCATCGCGTCCTGCGCTGGTAGCGTTGTCTCGCGGTATGCCTGACTCGGCGTCGCCGGCGGCGCCCGTGGGCCCGCCGCTCACCTCGAGCGCATCAGGTGGGGCTGAGCGCAGCCGCCTCTCGCGGCCCGCTGCGCTGCGCCAGCGCGTGAAGCGCCTGGACTTGGCGTTGCTCGGAACGGCCTTCGCGCTGACGCTCATCACATGGCCGATTTCCGAGTTCGAGCCCCAGTTGGGGCTCGACCCGTCGTGGCGGACCGCGCTTCAGATGGCGACCCACGACGGCTTGGACTTCGGGCGCGACATCACGTTCACGTACGGCCCGCTCGGGTTCCTGCGCGAGCCGCAGCTTGCCTTCCCGTGGCTCGCGCGGATGTCGTTCGCCTATGCGACGCTTATGCAGGCCGCGTTGTGCCTAACGCTGCTGTGGGCGTTGCGACGCAACCTCGGCTCGCTACTGCTCGCGGCCCCCGTTGCCTTCTTCGTCGCCGAGGCTGCCGTCGAGGAGCCCGTCCCCGTACTCGTCTTCGCGATCGCCGTCGCGCTCGTGCAGGGATACCTCCCGCCGCGCCTGGTGTCCTGGGTGCTCGCCGCGATCGGCGTGTTGGTGGGGATCCAGCTTCTCGGCAAGCTCAACGTGGGGATTATCGTGCTCGCCCTGAGCGCCATCGCGCTGTTCGCGACCGAGCGGCCGCGCGGTCGTCCAGCAGCATGGTTCACAGGAGGGCTGCTCGTCACGGTCGTCATGGCGTGGTGGCTGACCGGCCAGCCCGCTGCCGCGATCGGCGACTACCTGCGGTCCTCGATCGAGATCATCTCCGGCTACACGCAGGCGATGACGTTCGAGCAGCCCGACGGGACGTGGCAGTTCTATGGCGCCGCGATCCTCGCGGCAGTCGGCTTGACCATCGTCGCACGCGGCGATTCGTGCAGGACGCGGCGGCCGCGGCTCGCTCTCACCGCGCTGTGGGCAGTCCTAGCGTTCACGGCGTTCAAGTCGGGGTTCGTCCGGCACGACGGCGGCCATGCCAGCATCTACTTCGCGTCGATGCTCGGCGGCCTGGCCGTCCTGCCCCTCGCCCATCTCCAGCGAGCGACGACGGGACTCGTGCTGCTCATCGCGGCGTTGGCGCTGCTCGGTGCACGCGACGGCGATCCGCGGGACTACGTCGCCCCCACGACGCAGGCGCGGGCGTTCTTCGAGCAGGCCGCTGTCCTGGTCGACCCGAGCACGACGAACGAGCACATCGTCGAGGCACGCGACCGCCTCATAGCCGGCACGAACCTTGACGCCGAAAGCCGGGCACAGCTGGACGGGCACAGCGTCCACATCGAGCCCTACGAGACCAACATCGCGTATGCGTACCGCCTGCGATGGAGGCCCCTGCCCGTGTTCCAGAGCTATAGCGCGTACACCAAGCACCTCGATGACCGTAACGCCGCCGCCTTCGCCTCGGCGCACGGTCCCGAACGGGTCCTGCGCCATGCCGTGTCCGCGGTCGACGGGCGCAATACCGCCTGGGAGTCGCCCGCGGCGGCGCGGGCGATGCTGTGCCACTTCCGCGCCGTCTCAACCAACGCCGTCTGGCAGGTCCTCGCACGAGCACCGGATCGCTGCGGCGCGCCCCGTCCGATCGGTGAGAGCCGCTCGCGGTTCGGCGCCAGCGTGCCGATCCCGCCCGCCCCGGACCGGCACAGCGCCATCTACGCGGTGCTCGAAGGCGTCGACGTTCGCGGATCAGAGCGGCTCGTGAACGTGCTCTACCGCGCCTGGCAGCGGACGGCCACGCTCGACGGCGCCCGGCGGTTCCGGCTGGTGCCTGGCACGGCCCGCAACGGCCTTCTGCTCCGGGTGCCACCGGCTGCCGACTTCGCGGCGCCGTTCGCGCTCGATCAGGCCGCCGAGCAGCTCTCCGTCACGCGCGGCACGGGATCGCAACCCGGGGGTGTCATCCGCGTGCGGTGGTATGCCTTCACGGTGCGGTGAGTAGCGACGGGGCGCCCCGGGCCGGACGGGACCGCTCCGTACGCTGGGCGGTCGTGGCCCCGTCCGTCAGCATCGCGATCCCCACCTTCAACCGGGTGGTCCGCCTCGAGCGCGCGCTGAAATCGGCCCTCGGGCAGACCCATCGTGACCTTGAGGTCGTCGTCTCGGACAATGCTTCGACGGACGCGACCGCGGATCTGCTCCGGAGCTACGTCGCCCGCGACGATCGCCTCCGCGTCATACGCCAGCCCATGAACCGCGGCATGGTGGCGAACATCAATGCCGTGCTGGCCCTGACGACTGGCGAGCACGTGATGCTGCTCGCCGACGACGACTGGCTCGCCCCGCGCTGCGTCGAGGCGGCGCTTGCCGCGCTGGCGGCCGACCCCGGGCTGGCCGGCGCCCTCGGGCGCGTCACGTACGTCCACGCCGGATCCGTGTTGCCGGCTGGCCAGCCGGCCCCGCTGCCACAGCTACAGCCGGCGCAGCGCGTTCGCGCGTACTTCGCTGCCGTCGACCTCGACCACGGGAACACCTGGATGTACGCGCTCATCCCGCGGCGCGTGCTCGAGCAGCTGTCGCCGATGCGCAACGTGATCGGCTTCGACTGGCTTCGTGTCGCGGAGCTGGCCTACCTCGGACGTATCAGGCTTCTCGCCGAGCCGCTGCTCTTCCGCGAGCTTGGCGGCACGAGCGAGACGACCGCGCGCAACGTCGCGGAGAGCGGTCTCCCGGCCCTGCACGCCAAGGCGCCCCACCTCCTCATCGCCGGGGAGGTGGCTGCGCAGATCGGCTGGCGCTCGGCGGTCTTCGCCCCGACTGGCCGGCGAGCGCGGCTCGCCCTCGCAGCGGCCTGCGCGGTCGGTATTCCGGCGCGCAACCTGCGTCATGTCGTGTTTCATCTGGCCCCTGACGCCGTGCAGCGACGCTGGCACTCCCGCCCGTGATGCTGCGCATCGGCATCGACGCGCGGGCTGCCGCGGAGGAGGGAGCCGGCGGCGGACGGGTCGTCCGCGAGCTCGTCCGCGCCCTAGCCGCCCGCGACGACTCACACGCTTACCGCCTGTACACACGCGACCTTTGGCCTGAGCCCCTGGACGCCCGCTTCACCTGGTGTGTGATCCCGGCCCGCGATCCCGTGTGGCATTTGCGCACGGCGCTGGCCGCTAGTCGCGAGTGCGATGTGTTTCTGTCGACGAACTCGTACCTCACGGCATGGCTCACCCGCATCCCGGTTGCGCCGATCGTCTTTGACCTCGTAGCGTTCGACCCGGCGCTGCGGCCACAGCGGCGGTCGGGAATGATCGAGCGCGCGACGCTCGGTCCGGCGGTGCGGCGTTCCGCGGTGCTGCTGGCAATCTCGCAGGCGACCGCCGACGACCTCATGCAGCGCTTTCCGAGAGCGCGCGGCAAGACCGTCGTAACGCCACTTGCCGCGGCGCCATCGCTCGCCCTGCCAGCGAAGCAGCTACCCCCCGGCGTCCCCGAGCGGGATTTCGTGCTCACCGTCGGGACGCTCGAGCCGCGCAAGAACCTGCCCCGGCTGATAACCGCCTACAGCCGGCTTCCGCATGCCGTCCAGATCGCCCATCCGCTCGTTGTGACCGGGCGTCTGGGGTGGGAGGCCGACGAGACGCTCGCCGCGCTGGGGGCGCTCGGCAGCCGCGCGATCCGCACGGGCTTTGTGGCGGACGACGAGCTCGGCCTCCTCTATCGGCGCTGCGCCCTATTCGCCTACCCGTCGTTGGGCGAGGGCTTCGGCCTTCCCGTTCTCGAAGCGCTGGCGGCAGGAGCGCCCGTGCTGACGTCCGACCGCTCCAGCCTGCCGGAGGTGGGCGGCGATGCCGCAGTGTACTGCGACCCCACCGACGTGGGGTCGATCGCTGACGCGCTCGGCGCCCTACTCGGCGACCCGCTGCAGCGTAGGCGACTCCGCAGAGCCGGGCCGCAGCGCGCGAGTATGTACTCGTGGGACCGCACCGCCGCGGCGGTGCTCGACGCGCTGGAGGCGATCGGACCCGGGACGGCCTGACGCCGGCACCGCGGGGATCCGCGATCGACGACGCAGCCCGGCTCAACGCCGATCGACGAGCCGGGCCAGACGCGTCAACCGTTGAGCCGCGCGGCGCAGCGGTCTCGCCGCTGGTGCCGCCAGCACCGCGCTCGCGCGCCCGCCGGCCTCGACGCTGGCTTCACGGTTGATGAACGCGCTCAGCGGAACGATCACCCGCGGCCACTCGTACTCCCGCGCGACCAACCGGAGCGCCGGGCCGTAGGCATCGCGTCCGCGCTGCAGCACGCGCTCGATGCCGTCGGCGAGGCCATCGACGTCGCCCGGATCTGCGGTGGCTCCGAGATCGTCCTGGCCAATCCGCGTCGCGAGCTCGTCCCCGACCGTCACGACGGCCGGCACGCCGGCCCACAGACAATCCAGCAGCCGGGTGCGAAACGCGTAGCGCGTCTCCAGATGGTCGCGGTGCGTCGAGATGACGGCCGCGGCGGCCTGCAGCCAGCAGGCACGGGCGGCGTAGGGCACCCAGCCGTCGTTGAAATGCACAACCTCGTCGAGCCCCGCCTCGGCCACGGCGGCGCGGGCCTCACCCAAGGCCGAGCTGGCTCCACCGGCGACGCTCGCGCCCATAAAGACGAGTTGCACGGGCCAGCCGCGCTCCCGGACGCGAGCTACGGCGCGGATCGCCGTGGGCGCATCGAGCCAGCGCCACAGCCCGCCGTTCCACAGCAGCACTGGGTCGCCCGCCGGAATCTGCGGGAAGCGCGCGCGGATCGGATCGGCAACCGCGGCGGCCGGCCCGGCGGCCGGCACCCCGAACGGAACGATGTCAATCAGCTCGCGGAGCGTCGGATCACGATCGTAGAGCTGCGGTGTGATGCGCCCGCGGGCGAGGAGGGCGCCGATCCACAGATCGCGCTGGCGCTCCGTCGCACAGACGAAGAAGTCGCCGCTGACGAGCGCGTCCGCGAGCTGGTCGTCTGCCGTCATGGAATGCAGCGCGCGCAGCGCGCGCGACCGGCCGGCGTGGTGCTCGATCACTTCCAGCGCCGCGGGATCGTAGAGGTCGATGGCCACCCGCGCAGGGTGGCGGCGCAGCTCGCGCATGACGTGCGGGGCCGCTGGGGGCGTCAGCACCACGTCGCTTGTGTGCAACAGCGAGCGCAGCGCTCGTACCCCATCGACGGGCCACTGGCGAAGCTGCAAGCCATGCTCGGGCATGTCACCGATGGCAGGGGCGGCGAGTGTCACATGCGCGCCGACGTCACGCAGTGCGCGGGCGAGCTCTGTGTAGCGAATCCCCATCCCGCGCATCCGCGCGCCGACCGGGTCCGGGCACAGCAGCACGACCTGCGGCACGCCGGTCATCGCGTCCGCTCTCTGCCCTCGACGACCGCGGCCTCGAGCTCTCGCAGGCCGACGCGGCGCCGGCGTTGGACCGCGCGACGGTCGCGCAGCGCAGGCCGCATGCCTCGCAGCGCATCGGCCCAGGCATGCAGCCAGATGCGCAGCTGGCGCTCGCGCCGGGCCTCCAGCAGCGTCGCGACCTGGCCGAATAGCAACCAGGGCAGCCGGCGTCCAAGGATTGCGAGCGGGTAGTCACGGAGGACAAGCCAGACGGTGTTGCGGGTGAGGTGGTAGCGCGCGAACTCGGTCATTCCGGGGCCGAGCGTGGCGCTGCCCATGTGGTAGACGAGCGCGCTGGGCACATAGCGGCAGCCGAAGCCCATCAGCCTCGCCCGGAAGCTCCAGTCCGCATCCTCGAGGAACGCGAAGAACGGCGCGTAGAACGGACCGACGGCATCGAGCGCGCGGCGTCGGTAGAGCGCCGCGCCGCCGCAGGCGCCGAAGACCGCCGCCGGCTCGTCGTACTGGCCGCGGTCAGGCTCGCCGTGCCCGCGCCGCCAAGCGGTGGCGCCCCAGTAGAACAGGTCGCCGGCCCCGTCGAGGATCCCCCGATCGTAAAAGTTCAGGAGCTTCGCGGTCGCGAAGCCGGCCTCGGGATGGCGGCGCAGCGCCGTGACAAGCTCGCCGAGACAGTCCGGATCTAGCTCCATGTCGTTGTTGAACAATGCGAGGAATTCCGCGTCGCGGGCGGCCTCGATGCAGACATTGAAGGCCGCCGTCACGCCAACGTTGCCGTCGAGTGCGACGACCTCGACCTCCGGCCAACGCTCCGTCATCCAGCCCACTGTTCCGTCGCGCGACGCGTCGTCGACTACGACCACACGGAAGTCGCGGAAGCGCTGCGCGGCGAGTGACTCCAGCATGCCTTCGAGCAAATGACGCCCGTCGTGGCTCGCTATCGCGAGCACCACAGGCGCCGCCCGATCTGCCGGTACCCCGGGGCTCACCACGGCCGCCCCGAGCGAAGCACGATCTGCTCGAGATCGCGCGTCCGCACCCGCCGTGCCCGCTGGATAGCGCGCCGCGTGAGCAGCATCCGCGGCAGTCCGCGGAGCGCGTCGCGGTATGCACGCAGCACGACCTTGGCATGCGGCGTGCGCAGCGCACCTGCGATCTGCACGGCGTTGAAGAGCCCGACCGCGGGTGCGTGGCGCATAAGACTGGCCAGCGGATAGTTCTTGGCGACGAGCCACACCTGGTTTCGCCGCAGGTGGTACATCGAGAACGGGCTGATCTCGCCGAGCGTCGCACCGCCGTGATGAAAGCCGAGCGCCCGTGGGTCATATCGCGCTCCCCAGCCCGCGAGGCGCGCCCGGAAGCCCCAGTCGACGTCCTCGAGGTAGGCGAAGAAGCGCTCGTCGAACGGGCCCACCTCGTGCAGCGCAGCGGCGCGGTACAGCGCGGCGGCGCCGCCGACCGAGAAGATCTCCTGCGGGGCCTCGAACTGTCCGCAATCACGCTGGCCGGCGCCCCGCCCGAAGCATGCGCTGGACCACAGCAGTTCGTCGCCGACCCGGTCGACGACGGTGCGGTCGGCGTGACGCAGCAGCTTGCCGGCGGCGGCCGCCGCCTGGGGATACGCGCGCAACGTATCGACGAGATGGGCCAGCCAGCGCGGATCGAGCTCGACGTCGTTGTTGAGCAGGGCGACGAACTCCGCGTCGCCGGCAGCCTGCACCATGACGTTCAGCGCCGCGGTCACACCGACGTTGCGCTCCAGCGCAACGACGCGTACCTGGGGCCAACGCTCACCCAGCCAGACGACCGAATCGTCCGCGGAGCCGTTGTCGACGACGACGACCTCGTAGTCCTCGAAGTCCAGCCGCGTCACCGAGTGCAGCGCCGCGTGAAGCAGCGTCCGCCCGTCGTAGTTCAGGATCGCCAGGCACGCGACGCGCGTGGCCATCTTGGTGTCGGCGATCATGTCCGGTCGCCAAGCTAGCTGATACGCCCGCTCAGGCCTGGGCCCTCTGTGCGGCCCCCCGACGCTGCAGCAGCTCGCGCACCTCGGGGGGAAACCTGCCGAGCACGCGGATGACGCCGAGGAACACGGCGACGCCGACGGCGGTCTGGACGACCGGGTGGATCCCGACGAGCAGCCCGGCGACGTAGCTGACCGCGCCTGCCGCGAGCGCGAGCGGGACGATCCCGAGCGCCAGGGACGGGCCACCGCGACGCACGAGAAACCAGATGTTCAGCGCGGCCAGCATCGTGTCGCCGAGGATCACCGCGATGGCGCCTCCTTCAGCCCCCATCGGCGGCACGAGCGCCAAGGCCAGCACCACCGCCACGACGAGCGACACAAGGTTCGCCACGAGCGTCGCGCGGTGGCGTCGCAGTCCGAGCAGCGGATAGCCGGTGCCGCCGGCGATGAAGCCGGCGATCATGGCGAGCGCCTGCAGGCGCAGCACGTCGGTCGCCGAATGCTCGGCGGAGCCCACGACCACCTGGATGATGAACGGTGCCGCCAGCGCGATCGTCATGCTCGTCAGCACGCCGGCGATCGTGCACAGCTCAAACAGGCGCCGGGTGGCGGTGTCGAAGCGCGCCCGGTCGTCGCGCACCGAGCGCGAGAGGATCGGGAACGCCGCCCCGGTGAGGATCACCGGGATGCCGACGAGCACCTCCATGACCCGGAAGGAGATGGCGAACGTCCCGGTCGCCTCGGCGGTCCCGACGAGCGACATCACCACCAGCGTCACGCGGAAGTACAGCGAGTTGACGGCGACCGCGACCGCGAACACCGCGGTCTCGCGCATCAGCGGCACCCAGCGGCTCGCGCGGAAGGCGGGTCGCAGCACCGCGGTGTCGCGCACGAGCACGATCGTCAGGAGCAACGCGCCGAGCGCCGCGGGGATGAACATCGCCAGGAACGCGATCAGGCTGGCGTCGAGGAGGACGAGCGCGATGATCAGCAGCATCGTCAGCAGCCCCCGTGACAGATCGATCACGGAAGCCAGGCCGAAGCGCAATCTCGCCTGCAACTCGGAGGCGAGGAGCGTCTGCACCGCGCTCAGCAGCATTCCCGTCCCCGCCAGCAGCGTGCCGAGCACAAGGGTGCCCTCGTATCCGGCGAGCGCGGCGAACGCGACGGCGATCGCGATCCCGGCGGTGCTCAGGACGATGCGCAGCCCGAGCAGGTCGCGCATGATCTGGTCGCGTGCCCTGGCGTCGGCCGCGTTGGCGAGCTCGCGCAGCGCGATGCTGTTGATGCCGCCCTCGGTGAGCCCGGTCACGATCGCGACGACCGCCACCACGACCGAGTAGCGCCCGAAGTCGACGTCGCCGAGGTGGCGGACGACGAGCGGCGCCGACACGACGCCGAGCAGCAGCCCGCCGACGAAGGCCGCGGTGCGCATCATGCTGCCGCGCAGCGCGGCCCCGCCCGCCTCCTGGCTGTCGAGCAGCGCGTAGCCGTCGGCCGGCGACAGCGCGCCGAGCGGCTCGGGCGGCGGCTGGGACGGCGGTCGCGGCACGCCTACTGTCGCTCCGGGCGAGCTGGGGGGCGGGCGTGCAGCCCCCAGGCGTATCCGCGCAGCGCGTCGCGCTGTGCCGGCGCGGCGGCGTCGTACAGTCGCGTCTGGTTGTCGCCGACAAGCAGATCCTGCTGGTCCTCCTGCCAGAACACGCTGGCCTGTGGCCAGTGCGCGGGCGGACGCGCTGTGCCGTGGCGGTCAACGACGAGCGTCGCCAGGCCGCGGTCGCGCAGGCATGCGGTCAGCGAACGGCGGCCGCTCTCGAGCCGATAGGTGGCGCGCTTGGTGGCGAGCCCGCCGCCGGCCAGCTCGCGCAGCAGCGTGCGACGGATGCAGAACGCGTTCGTGCGCAGGTGCACTGCCGGAAACAGGGAACCGACGCGCAGCGTTCGCATCACGTCGATCGCGTTCCAGACGCGATACGAGCGGTCGCCCGGGGGACCCAGCCCGTTCGCCGCATGCCAGACGTCCCGCGTCTGCCGGCGGTCGCCGAACACACAATCGTATCCCCCACCGAAGCCGGCCTGCCAGAGACCGAAGCCCAGGATGCTGCCCCACGATCCGGTCGCCGCCGTCGCGCCGGTGGCCGGGTCGTCGAGCGGCGCCGCGAGGATGTGCAGCCAGCCCGCGGCGAGAACCTCGCTGTAGCTGTTGAGGACGCACATGCGCTCGTGCTCGAGGCGCGCCGCCGCCTGCGCGTAGGCGGCGAGGTCCAGGCACGGCCGCGCGAGCACGAGCTCGCCTGCGCCGAGCCCGGCCGCGCGTTCGCGGAAGGGCCCCAGCGCGGGGGCGTCCTCGAAGCCGTTGAACAGCAGCACAAGGTCGTGCTCGATCCCCGCCTCGTGACGCCGGTAGGAGGCCAGGAAGGCCTCGAACGGGGCCAGGCCCGCGGGTGCCCAGACGAGGTGCACGAGCGCGGTGCGCGCGGGGCTCACCGCGCGCGCCACCACTCGAGCGTCGCGGCGAGCCCGTCCGTCAGCGACCAGACCGGCGCGAAGCCGATCTCGTCGTGCAGCCGGGTCACGTCGGCGGCGATCAGCGCGGGATCTCCCGGGCCCTGCGCCAGCGCGCCGGCGTCGAGCAGGTCCGGCCGGCCCGCCGCCCGCGCGAGCGTCTCGGCAATCGCCCGCACGGCGACGGCATCGCCCGAGGCGACGTTGACCGGGCCGGTCGCTCCAGAGTCCGTCAGCGCCGCGAACGCGGCCCCCGCGTCGGCGACGTGCATGAAGTCGCGCTCCTGCCTGCCCGCGGTCGTCGCCACGCGCTCCCCCGCCGCCAGGCCGCGCGCGACGCCGGCCACGAGCCGACGCTCGTCCTCGCCAGGGCCGTAGAGGAAGAAGATGCGTCCCCAGCCCAGCTCGGGGACGAGCGGCTCGACGGCGCGCCGGGTGGCGTCCTTGCTGATCCCGTAGAGCGTGGCAGGCCGCAGCGGCGCGTCCTCCGCCAGCGGGGCGCAGGCCTCGGCGGCGTCCCAGTCGTACTCGGCGCAGGTGCCGGCCATGACGGCACGCTGTCCGCCCGCCGCGCCGAAGGCCTCGGCTAGGCGCACGGTCGCGGCGACCCAGTGCGCATTGGCGCGCGCCTGCCAGAAGGCGCCCGGCTCGGCGTACCAGGCGAGGTGCAGCAGGTGACTCGGGCGCACCCGGCCGACGACCCCGACGGGGTCGCCGAGCAGATCGCCGGCATGCCAGCGCACGCGGTCCCCCGCGGGCGGGTTGCGCGCCACCGCATGCACCTCGAAGTCGCGCTGCAGCAGCGCATCCAGCGCGTGGCGCCCGACGAATCCGGTGGCACCGGTGACGAGGACGCGGCGCGGCGCGCTCATAGTCGCTCGATGTCGGCGTACGTGGCGTCGCGCTCGGACATCGTGCGCCCGCCCGCCGGAGCGTCGGGCCAGGCGATCGCGAACGCAGGATCGTCCCAGCGCACGCCGCTCGCCGCCTCGCCCACGTACGGTGCATCCATCGCGTAGAGCACCTCGGTGTCGTCGACCAGGGTCTGAAAGCCGTGCGCGAAGCCGGGCGCGATCAGCAGGGCGCGGCCGTCGTCGGCGCTCAGCTCGGCGCCGAACCAGCGATGCACTGTCGGCGACTTCGGGCGCAGGTCCACCGCGACGTCGAAGATCGCCCCGCGCGTGCAGCGCACGAGCTTGGATTCGCCGTGCGGGGTGCGCTGGAAGTGCAGCCCACGCAGCGTCCCGGCGCGGACGTTGAACGACGTGCTCATCTGCACGACCGGCGGCAGCCGCGCGGCGTCGTAGGTGCGCGCGAAGAAGCCGCGCTCGTCAGTCAGCCGCTCCGGCTCGAGGAGCAGCACCCCATCGAGCGGCGTCGGCACGACCCTCATCCGACGAGCCGCAGCTCCGGCGACCGCGCCGCGAACCGCCCGCCCCATTCACCGATGTACGCGAGCTGCTCCATCACCTCATCCTTGATGTTCCAGGGCAGGATCAGCACGACGTCCGGGCGCCGCTCGCGGATCGCCGCGGGCGACAGGATGGGGATGTGCGTTCCAGGCAGGACGTGGCCCTGCTTGTGCGGGTTGGCGTCGCAGGTGAAGTCGATGAAGTCGCGCCCCACGCCGCAGTAGTTCAGCAGCGTGTTGCCCTTCGCCGCCGCCCCGTAGCCCGCGATCGTGTTGCCTGCGCGCTTGAGCTCGATGAGGAACGTGAGGATCTGGCGCTTGTCCTCGACGACGCGCGTGCCGTAATCCAGATATGTCTGCAGATCCTCCAGCCCGGCCGCCTGCTCGCGCTCGAGCAACTTGCTCGCAGCGTCGCTGGAAGGGCGCGGATCGTCCTCGTGGCAGCCGAAGATTCGCAGCGATCCGCCGTGCGTGGGGAGCTCCTCGACGTCGAACAGGCGCAGCCCGTGCGCCGCGAATACGCGCCCCACAGTCGCATACGACAGATACGAGTAGTGCTCGTGGTAGATCGTGTCCCACTGGTTGAGTTCGATGAGCTTGAGCAGATGCGGGAACTCGATCGTGATCGTGCCTTCTGGCTTCAGCGCGATCTTGATGCCCCGGACGAAGTCGTTGATGTCTGGCACATGGGCGAGGACGTTGTTTCCGAGCAGGAGGTCGGCCTGCTGCTCGGCAGCGATCGCCCGGGCGATTTCCTCGCCCCAGAACTCGATCCGCGTCGGGATCCCCTTGTCGAGCGCAACCTGGGCCGTGTTGGCCGTCGGCTCGACACCGAGCACCGGGATCGCGCGCTCTTTGAAGTACTGCAGGAGGTACCCGTCGTTGGACGCCAGCTCGATGACCTGGCTCGATCCGTCGAGGCCGAGCCGCGCAACCATCTCCGCGGTGTAACGGCGGGCGTGCTCCAGCCATGAAGTCGAGTACGAGGAGAAGTACGCATAGTCCTCCCGGAACAGCGGCTTCGGCGTCTCGAACGGCGCGAGCTGGACGAGGAGGCACTCGGCGCAGACGAGCGCGCAAAGCTGAAAGAACGGCTCCATCGCGTCGGCCTTGCCTAGTGGGACGTTGTCGTTTGCGACGGGTGACATGCCGAGGTCCGCGAAAACGTGCTCGAGCGTCGCGCCGCAGAAGCGGCAGGGGGCCTCACTCACCACGAGCGCCATTGCGCGTCGCCCGAATCCCACATCACCTCGAGCTCGTTGCGCTCACGCAACGTGTCCATCGCCTTCCAGAATCCTCGATGGTGATAGACCGTCAGCTCGCCGCGGGCCGCGAGGTCACGCAGCGGCTGCTCCTCCCACTTCGTGTGGTCGCCGGCGATAGCGTCCCCGACGGAGGGCTCGCACACGAAGTAGCCGCCGTTGATCCACGTGCCGTCGCCGCGCGGCTTCTCGGCGAAGCGCCGCACGGCGCTGCCGTCGATCTCCAGCGCGCCGAAGCGTCCCGGAGGCTGAACGGCCGTCACCGTCGCGAGCCGTCCTTCCTCGCGATGATGCGCAATGAGCGCGCGTATGTCGACGTCGGCGACGCCATCACCGTAGGTGAGGCAAAACGTCTCATCGCCGACATACGGCAGCACACGCTTGAGCCGGCCACCCGTCATCGTCGCGTCGCCGGTCTCGACGAGCGTCACGCGCCAGGGCTCGGTCGTCGAGCGATGGACCTCCATCTCGCCGCTGCGCATGTCGAACGTCACATCGGACGTGTGCAGCGCGTAGTTGGCGAACCATTCCTTGATCAGATAGCCCTTGTAGCCGAGGCAGACGACGAAGTCCTCGACGCCGTGGGCAGCGTAGATCTTCATGATGTGCCAGAGGATCGGCTTGTTCCCGATCTCCACCATGGGTTTAGGCTTCAGCGTGGTCTCCTCGCTCAGGCGCGAGCCGAGGCCACCGGCCAGGATGACTGCCTTCACCCGTCAAGCGTAGTCGGCGAGGGTGCCGTCACGCCGAGCCGCGGATGCGTCGCTGCCGGTAGGGTCCGCGCCCATGCCAAAGTCCGCTCTCATCACCGGCATCACCGGGCAGGACGGGTCCTATCTCGCCGAGCTCCTGCTCGACCGGGGGTACAAGGTGCACGGGATGGTGCGCCGTGCCTCGACGGAGAAGTTCGACCGCATCGAGCATCTGCGCGAGCGCATCACGCTTCATCAGGGCGACCTGCTCGACCAGCGATCCCTTGTCGACACGCTGCGCGCCGCCAAGCCTGACGAGGTCTACAACCTCGCCGCGATGAGCTTCGTCGCGGTGTCCTGGCTGCAGCCCACGCTAACCGCGGAGTTCACCGGCGTCGGGGTCACGCGGATGCTCGAGGCCGTTCGCGAGGCCTGCCCCGAGGCGCGCTTCTACCAGGCCTCGAGCTCCGAGATGTTCGGCAAGGTGCTCGAGGTCCCGCAGACGGAGTCGACGCCGTTCTATCCGCGCTCGCCGTACGGCGTCGCGAAGGTCTACGGGCACTTCATCACCGTCAACTACCGCGAGTCCTACAACCTGTTCGCGTGCTCCGGGATCCTGTTCAACCACGAGAGTCCCCGCCGCGGGCTGGAGTTCGTGACGCGCAAGATCACCTGGCATGCCGCCGCGATCAAGCACGGGCTGCGCGACGAGCTGGCGCTCGGCAACCTCGACGCGGAGCGCGACTGGGGCTACGCGAGGGACTACGTACAGGCGATGTACCTCATGCTGCAGCAGGACACGCCGGAGGACTTCGTGATCGCGACGAACCGGACCAACACCGTCCGCGACTGCGTTCGGATCGCGTTCGACGAGGCGGGCATCGACGACTGGGAGCGCTGCGTGCGGATCGATCCCGCATTCCTGCGTCCCGCCGAGGTCGATCAGCTGATCGGCAACCCCGCCAAAGCAAAGGCGCAGCTCGGCTGGGAGCCGCAAACGACCTTCGAGGAGCTCATCCGGCTGATGACGCGGTCCGACCTCGAGCTGCTCGCGCGCTGAACGCCTCGATCTGGCGCAGCGTCTGTTCGCGCATGTCCTCGTCGGCCTTGAGCGCGGCGTACCACTCGACGATCCGCGGGAGCGTCTCGTCGAGCCCCCAGGCGGGCACCCAGCCGAGCCGCTCCCGGGCCTTTGTGGAGTCGAGCGCGAGGAAGTGGGCCTCATGCGGATGCGGGCCGGCGTCGAGCTCCCAGCGCAGCTCGCCGGGCCACAGCTCGGTCAGGCGCTCGGCGATCCAGCGCACCGGCCGCGCGTCGTGGAGCGCGGGACCGAAGTTCCAGCCGCCCTGATGATCGGCGCTGACGTGCAGCACCTCCGCGAGGCGCAGATAGCCCGACAGCGGGTTGAGCACGTGTTGCCAGGGCCGCACCGCCTCAGGATTGCGGACAGCGATCGGCATTCCGGCGAGCGCGCCGCCCATGATGTCCGGGATCAGGCGATCGGGGGCCCAGTCGCCGCCGCCGATGACGTTGCCTGCGCGCGCCGACGCAAGCCGCGCTGCGTCGGGTAAGGCCGCATCCGGCGCGAAGAACGAGCGCCGGTACGCATCGCTGACGAGCTCCGCGCAGCCCTTCGAGTTCGAATAGGGATCGTGGCCCCCCTTCGGATCGTCCTCGACGAACGGCCGCGCCGGGCGTGACGCGGAGTTGTCGTAGCACTTGTCCGACGTGATGTTCACGACGACGCGGACGGAGGCGGTGGCCCGCACCGCCTCTAACACGTTGACCGTGCCCATGACGTTCGTCTCGTAGGTCTCGCGGGGATCGGAGATCGAGCGCCGCACGAGCGACTGCGCGGCCATGTGGATGACGACCTCCGGCTCGTGCGCGGCGAACGCCGCGAGCACGGCGCCGTGGTCGCGCACGTCGGCGCGCACGTCGGTCAGCCCGTCGGCGACGCCCGCGAGCTCGTACAGCGACGGCCGCGTCGGCACGCCATCGGCGAAGCCCGTCACGCGAGCGCCCAGCGTCTGCAGCCAGAGCGCAAGCCAGGAGCCCTTGAAGCCCGTGTGGCCGGTGAGCAGAACGGCGCGGCCGTCCCAGAAGTCCGGATCGACGAGGCGCTCCACGAGGGGGATGCTATTCGCGCACCGCGCGCCCATAGGCTGAGCACCCC
>CAVYAX010000009.1:0-28994 GCA_963766525.1 uncultured Actinomycetes bacterium | reverse complement strand
CCGATGTCGCGGCTAGCGAAGTTCCATGGGTCGCGCCGCGCCCGCGGCGCCGCGTCGCCCGCTGTTTGCGATCGCGACGTGGGCATCCCTGTTGCCTCACACGAAGGGAAACATGACCTTCCTTATCTCGGTGTCCGTGCTGGCTGGAATCGTGGCCAAGGGCCTCGGGGTCTTGGCGGTCATCTTTGGATCGGGCGTGCTCCTCGGAGTCGTCCTGACCGTGAGCCTGACCCGGCGGTCGCGGCGCCGCGACCGCTGACGCCCGGGTCAAGCACCATCGTTTCGCCGGCCGCGAGCGCGGTCGGCTCACCGCGCTTCGCGGGTGGTGTGCACTCGCACGTGCCCGTCGGCCTCGCCGCCGCTCACGCGGCGCGTGTGGTGAAGGAATTCGACCCATGTGTGCGTCTGCATCCGTGCCGTGAGGCCGAGACGGTCGTGCAGGATGGCGAGCAGCCGGTCGTCGGCGCGCTCCCATAGCTCGATCTCGGCGAAAGGAGCGCCGTTATCTATGCGCAGACGCAACTCGAGCTCGCCCTTCAGGGCGTGGCCGGGCTGCGTTTGAAACCGCAACCGTTCCGAATCGCGGGCGATGACCTGCAGCGGGCCGTTCCAAGGCCCGGCCATGCGGACGAGCACGTCGTCTCCGGGTGCCAGGGGACGCCGCTCGCGGTCCGGCAGCTCCCAGCGCAGCACCTCCCACGGCGAGACGAGGTTCGGGTCGGCCGCGACGATCGTCGCAAGCTGCTCGGCCGAGATCTGCGGATCGCAAATCCTGAGGCCGAAGCGACGGTGCGTCGCCGCGCCCGCGGCCGAGTCCTCGTCGCGGAGGTAGTCGGGCATGTCGGGGCCGCGCAAGCCCTGGTTGCTACCGGGCGTCATGGCTATTTCGCCATCAGTTCCGCATGCGGCGCTTGCGCGCCGCTCCCGCGAGCGATGAAAATGGGTGGTGGTCGGTGCTCGTGGTGACGTCGGGTCGTCTGTGGTGCCGCGAGCCCGTGCATTCAGTTCGACGCGGAGGCTTGCCGGCACCCCGAGCTGTCGCCATCGAGCACGCAGAGCAGAATCGTTGACCTCGCAGCCTCTCCCGAGCGCCGGCCATGCCCGCAACACCGAAGCGCAAGGGAGCGCGAGTTCGATGGAAACGATGATCGCCCGCCGCTGCGGGCTGGACGTCCACAAGGCCAGCGTGAGGGCGTGCGTGCGCGTGCTGGCCGATGGGGTCGTGAGCGAGCTGATCGAGACGTTCGGGACGACCACCTCGGATCTGCTTGCGTTGC
Source organism: uncultured Actinomycetes bacterium (assembly GCA_963766525.1). Lineage (GTDB taxonomy): Bacteria > Actinomycetota > Thermoleophilia > Solirubrobacterales > Solirubrobacteraceae > CADCVQ01. The sequence goes on along the minus strand of CAVYAX010000009.1, from coordinate 27,717 downwards.
ACGACTGCTGAAGGCTCACGAGGTGACACACGTGGCGATGGAGTCCACGGGCGTCTACTGGAAGGCCCCGTACTACGTGCTCGAAGACGACTTCGAGTTGCTGCTCGTCAACGCCGAGCACATCAAGCACGTCCCTGGCCGCAAGACCGACACGATCGATGCTGCCTGGATCGCGCAGCTGCTGGCATGCGGACTGCTGCGCGGCAGCCTTGTGCCGCCGCGCGCGATCCGCGAGCTGCGCGACCTGACGCGTTATCGCAAGGCGCTGATCTACGAGCGCAGCCGCGCGGTCAACCATCTGCACAAGCTGCTGGAGGACGCGGGCGTCAAGCTGTCGTGCGTCGCGACCGACGTGATGGCGTCTCGGCCGCGCGATGATGCGCGCGCTGATCGACGGCGATGCCGACGCCGACGCGCTGGCCGAGCTCGCCAAGGGCAGGTTGCGCAAGAAGCTGCCCGCGCTGCGCAAGCGCTTGAGGGCCGCTTTCGCGCGCATCACGCGTTTTTGTTGGAGCGTGCTCGCCCGCATCGAGGATCTTGAGGACGACATCAACGCGATCTCTGCCCGTGGAGGAGCAGATCAGCCCTTTCGAGGCGGCGGTGACGCTGCTGCGCACGATCCCCGGAGTTGAGCGGCGCACCGCCGAAGTGATCATCGCCGAGACCGGTGGCGACATGACTGCGTTCCCCACCGCCAAGCATCTCGCCAGCTGGGCGGCGTGTGCCCCGGCCAGCGCGAGTCCGCCGGCAAGCGCAAGTCCGCACGGACCCGCAAGGGCTCCCCGTGGTTGCGCGCCACCCTGATCGAGTCCGCGAGAGCCGCCAGCCGCACCAAGGGCACCCATCTCAGCGAGCGCTACCGTCGCCTCGCCAGGCGCCGTGGCGACCGCAAGGCGATCATCGCGATCGCCCACGAGATCCTCGACGCCACCTGGATCATGCTCAGCACCGGCGAGACTACCGCGAACAAGGACCCACGATCGTGTCCGAGCGCGACGCCGACAACGCCCGTCGCCGCGCCATCCGCCAGCTCGAACGCCTCGGCCACAAGGTCACCCTCCAACCGCTCGGGGAGGCCGCCTGACCCCAACTGCTCAGCAGTCATTTTCTGAGCAGTCATGAGCGACGTCATGGCCCGTCGCGCCGGAGGCGCCGCCGTTGGCGTTCGCCGCTCCGGTGAGCATCGCCACGCGCTGCATCAGGGTGTCGATGACGTTGGGAATGCGGCTGATCGGCAGGCTGTCGAGCGCTTGGTCAAGTTGCCGTGCGGCGCGCTGCTCGTCCTTCGCGATCTCGACGGCCGGTGCGTCACCCGCGCTCGCAAAGCGGATGAAGCGCGAGATCTCGGAGCTGTTCGGCGTCGAGTACGCGCGCCTGGCGATCATGCTCAACGACGCCCGCGGCTGGGCGAAGGGCACGCTGCTGACCTACCAGGACCGCAAGAGCTTCTTCGAGTCGATCGTAAACGGCGAGCCCGACCCGATCGAGCTGCTGCGCGCCGGCGACGAGCGGGCCGTGCTCGACCTGATCGCGGCGGCGCAGCGCACGCACGCGTCCGCATAGTGCGGGCGGTCTACGTCGTCGGCTGCCCCTGACGGGCCGTGCCGGCCGGCGCGCGACCGTTGCCGCTGCCGTCCGACGCCGGGCCGGAGTCGTGCTGCAGCTCGAGCTGGGTCCTCGTCAGCCCGGCTACCCGCCGCGCGGCCTGGCGGTAGAACTCGAGCTGGCGCGAGCGCCCGAACAGCTTGAAGCCGAGCCGCAGCGCCAGCGGACCGCTGCGGGCCATGCGCGAGTAGGCGCGCAGGCGGAAGTCGACCTCGCCGGTGTCGAGCCACTTCCACACCTCGTAGTGCAGGCGGCCCTCTTCGAAGTGGCCCTGCAGGGTCGCGTAGTCCCAGCCGAACACGCGCACCTCGCGACCGTCGATCGTGCGCGTCTCGTCGTAGTCGCTGCCGATCCGCACGCCGACGGTGAAGCGCACGATCCCGGCGAAGCGAACGTGCAGCAGCATGTCGCGTCCGGTGAGCGGCACGTCCTCGCGGTACGTCGCGCGCACCAGGGCCGGATCGGCCACCTGATAGCGGATCATCAGTCGCTTCGCGGTCTCCCAGCTGCCGCCGCGCACCGGCGGGCCGGACGGCTCGTCGGGCAGCTCGCGCTGCACCTCGTCGACGTGCCACCCCTGCTCGGCGTTGTGCTCGCCGTCGACGCCGAAGTTCAGCCGGAGCGCGCCGAGCGCCTCGAGCTTCCTGCGGGCGCGCGGTCCGCGCGGTCCACTCAGCGGCGACTGCTCGTCGGACGGCTCGTGGTCGACCTCCAGGCGCCGGGTGAGGATCGCAAGCGGGCCGTGGCGCTGGCCTTCGGCGAGCTCGACGACGCGCTCGAGCACCGACGTCCACATGTGCAGCTGCACCTCCTTGGAGAAGCGCAGGTGTGTGTACAAGACGTTCGACAGCCAGTCGCCGCTGCGCGCCCACGCCTCGATCGTGAACTCCAGCGAGCCGTCGCCGGTGCGGGCGCGAAACTCGATCTGTCCGGCCTCGAGGTGGCCGTCCAAGGTGGCGAGGCGAAACGACGTCGGCGTGCGGTCGATGACGCGGACGGGGCCGTCCCACGGACCGGCCATGCGCACGACGTACTCGTCGCCGACGCACATCTCGCCTTCCGGGCCGGTCAGCTTCTGGAACGTCGCGAACTCCGACGGAGCGACCTGATCGAGGTCCTCCGTCAGTCGAGCGATCAGCTGCTCAGGAGACAGGTGCGTCGTGCGGATCCGGGCGCGGTACAGGCGATGCACGAGCGGGCCGACGCCGTCCTCGGCGAACTGGATGTCCTCGATATCCGTGCCGCCCGGCAGCTCGGGAACGTCGTCCTGGGGCTTCTCGCCCGTCCACTCCCAGCGCTCGATCGGCGTCAGGCGCCACAGGTAACGCCACGATGTCAGGGCGACCCCGGCCGGCCAGCGGGCGGCGGTGCGCAGGCGTTGGGTGCGTGGTTGTCGGCGCGGCACTTGCGGCGTCCTACCCGTCATCCACAAAAAATCCGCGATTGTCGATCGCGCGCGAGCGGGAAACATGCGCATCATGGCGACGGGACAGGCTGATCGGGTACTCGGAACTCCGCGCTCGATGCAGGCGCTGGATGCGCTGCACGACCGCCTCGTCAACTACGACGACGTCCACGTCGAACGGCTGACAGCCGAGACCGGTTGGCGTCACGAGACGCGCTGCCAGGAGCTCCCGAAGGAGGGACCCGGACCGCCGAAGCCCGGCGGTAGCTGGGAGATCGCCCGCGAGCTCATGTGCAACTACGAGTTCGCCGACCCGAAGATGGTCTGCGCGGTCTACCACCGCGACAAGCCGCTGGAGGGTCGCGACATGCTGCTCGTGGTCCGCTTCTTGTTTCTGCGCTTCCGCGTCGGCGTACGCGTCGGCGGCGTGTTCGACGTGGCGCGCACGGTGCACGGCCGCGAGGTGCGCGTGTGGGGCTGGAACTACCGCACGCTGAAGGGCCACTTCGAGATGGGCGAGATGAACTACGAGCTGTGGAAGTGGCTCGACACGGGCGACGTCGAGTTCCGCACGCGCGGGGCCTGGCCTCCCGGCAGCCTGCGCAACCCGTTCGTCGGCATCGCTTCCGCGTTTTCGGGCCGCGCCAGCGCGAGCGCTTCTACGACGCCGCATGCCGGCGGATGGTGGAGCTCACCTGCGCGCGCCTGGAGCAGCGGCCGCCGGATGACGTCCCGAGCGCAGCGAGAACATCGAGGTCAAGCCGATGTCCAAAGCGCCGGCCTCGGCGCGGTTGACGCAGGAGGCGTCGGCGCGCGTGGCGACGATCGCCGAGTCCGACATCGAGCGTGCGCGCGCGGCGCTCGCGGACGTGACCGACGTCGTGCCGCACATCGACGCCGACGGCCTCGCGGCGGGGGCGACCGTGCTGCGCGCGCTCGGCCGGCCGGCGGGCGATCCTCTGCTGCTGGGGCGCGGCGAGACACCGTGGTCGCCTGACACCGAGCTCGCGATGCCGGCGCTGCTCGACTGGGGCGTGCGCGAGCGGCCGGGGCCCGCGCTGATCATCGACCACCACGCGCCCGAGGAGATGCCACGACCCGACCAGGTCGCGCTGTCGGGCCATGGCGCCGACCCCGAGGTCTCGACGTCGGTGCTCGCCTGCCGGTCTGCGCGGGCCAGCCGGCATGGCGGCGACGGTCGGGGCGTTCGGCGACCTGGGCGACCGCGCGTTCGCGTTGCCGGACTGCGCCGGGGGTGCCGAAGACCGCGATCCACCGCCTCGTGCCGCTCCTCAACGCTCCGCGCCGCGGGCCGGACGGCGCGGCGATCCGCACCGCGCTCGCGCTGCTCGTCGAGCACGAGGACCCGAAGGCGATCCTCGGCGACCCGCGCATCGCCGAGTGCAGGAGGCGCGCGACGCGTGGCAGGCGGCGTGGCAGCAGGTGCGCCGAACCGCGCCGATGGTCGGCGCGGGCGCCGCGCTTGTGCGCTTCGGCTCGCCGTTTCAGCTGCACCCGCTCGCCGCCCGGATGTGGTCCCGGCGACTGGCACCGCGACCGGTGATCGCCGCGAACGACGGCTACATCCGCGACCGCGTGAACTTCTCGATCCGCTGCGGCGCAGGCGACCTGCGCACCTGCTGCTCGAAGCGCTGCCGGACCGTCGGCGGCGAGTTCGCGCACGGCCACCCCCGTGCGACGAGCGGCTCGCTCACGCCGCACGACTTCGAACGCCTGGTGGCGGCACTCGATCTCTCCTGACGGAAGAACATGCACGCTGGGCGTACCTTCCGCCGTTGCGAACCACGCCGATCGGGGCACCATGGGCGCATGGTCACCAAGGTCCTTCACCGGCTCGGCTTACGCAGCTGGATGCTCCACGTCACGTCGCTGTTCTCGATCAGCCTCTGCATCGGGCTGTGGCTGCGCGCAAAGACAATCGGCGAGGACGAGCGCGGCAACGCCGAACGGCGCGCGCTGTTCGTCGGGCTGTGGCCACCGACGTTCTGGCTGATCGGCGACAGCCTCAAGGACCACGAGTAGGGCGAGCTCGCGCCAAGCGCGGCAACTCGCGTTCGCGGCGGCGCGATGCGGGTAACAGCCGCCGTCGTGAGCAGCGAAGCAACCACGAGCCGGCCCGCGAGCGCACAGCAGACGCTGGTCAACGGCATCTGCGAGATGACGCTCCAGGCGCGCGACCTCTCGCGGCTGGTGCAGTTCTACCGGCGGGCCTTCGGGTGCGCCGTGATCTCGCGCCAGGACGATCGCGTGTGGCTGAAGTGCGGGTCGCACGCGCGCCTCGGCATCTGGTCGCCAGGTGAGAAGGAGTTCGGCGACCCGGGCGGCCGCCACGTGCACTTCGCGATGTCCGTCGGCTGCGGCGAGCTCGTGGCGCTGTGCGAGCGCTTCGTCGCCGAGGGCATCGATCACCGCGGACCGGTCGAGCATCCTGGCGGCGACAGGTCGGTGTACGTCGAGGACCCGGAGGGCCATGTCGTCGAGGTATGGGACTTCTTCGAGCACGGCGAGGGCGCGCGCGAGGCCGTCGACGCGCTTTGATCGCGGCGTCCGCGGGGTTGGACGCCCACGCAGCGGTCACCGCGAACGCCCAACCGGCTCGGCTTCGCTGTGAAGGTCTTCGGCGACGGCGGCCTGTCGTCACACGATACGCGGCGCTGGAACTCGCCCTCGCGCGTGCGACTCGTAACGCGACGCTCCCACGCGACGATGTCCTCGTGGCGCAACCCCAGCGCCTGCCCGATCCGCATCCCCGTGCTCGCCAGCAACGCGAACAAGAAGCGGTCGCGCAGCCGCGTCTGAGCGCATCGACAACCGCGGCGACCTGCTCGAACATCAGCGTGCCCCTCGACGCGGCGGACCGGGCAGCCAGGCGAGCGCCTGCCAGCGGACTGGCGCGTGAGCAGCATGTTCAGGTGGTGCAGCGTCCGAAGTGAGGTTCGCCTGCGGAGCGGCTGCAGTCGCGGACATGGCGCCGCCAGACCGTCACCTTCGGCGTAAGCCGAAGCGCAGTCAGGTTTGCTCGGTGCTGCCCTGCGGTAGCGTGAACGTTATGGAAGCCGCACTGGCGTTGGCCGAAGCCGACCGCCTTGCGGCGGTGCGCCGCTACGACATCCTGGACTCTCCGCCCGACGGCGCTTTTGATCGCATCTGCGCGCTGGCAGCCCGGATCTTCGACGTGCCGGTCGCAACGGTGACGATCGTCGACGAGGATCGCATCTGGTTTAAGGCGTGCGCCGGCCTCGACGTCGTGCAGATACCGCGCGCGCCCGGTCTGTGCGCGTCGGCGATCTTGCAGGACGACACCTATGTCATCAGCGATGGTCTGATCGACCCGCGGGTGGCGAGCAATGAGCTGGTTCACGGCGAATTGGGCGTGCGCTTTTACGCCGCGGCTCCGATCACGACATCGGACGGCCATCGCCTCGGCACAATCAACGTCATCAGCGACAAGCCCCGCGCGGTGACGGAGGCGGAGATGCGGACGCTGCGCGATCTGGCGGCGATCGTCATGGACGAGCTCGAACTGCGTCTCGCGGCGATGCGCGAGCTGCGCCGTGAACGCGACGCGCGCCACCTAGCGCTCGACCAGCAGCGCCACGCGGAGCGGCTGACGCGCGCGCTTCAGCGCAGCCTGTCGCCGCCCGCCCTCCCCGACGTGCCGGGCTTGCAGATCGCGGTTTACTACCGCCCGTTCTCAGACGCCGAGGTCGGCGGCGATTTCTACGACCTCTTCCCGCTGGACAGAGATCGCTGGGGGCTGTTTCTCGGCGACGTCTGCGGCAAGGGTCCCGAGGCCGCGAGCCTCACGTCGCTCGCGCGCTACACGCTGCGAGCCGCGGCGATGCACAACGAGGACCCCATCGACGTTCTGCGCGACCTCAACACCGCGCTTCTCATGCAGGACGCCCACGACATGTGCACCGTCGTCTACGGGGAGATCGACACGACGGGCAGCGAACTCACGATCACCCTCGCGGCCGCCGGGCACCCACCACCGCTCGTGCTGCGCGCCGACTACACCGTGGAGACGCTCCCGACACGAGGCACGATGCTCGGCGCCTTCAGCGATGTCGCCTTTCAGATGTGCCAGATCGGCCTCCAACCGGGCGACGCGATCGTTCTCTACAGCGACGGCCTGCTCGACATCCAGCCCGACGGCACCCAGGTAGACGAGCAGTGGCTCGCCGAGGTCGTCCGCAGCGCAACGGACACCGCCGCGCAGCAGATCGTCGATCGTGTCACCGAGACCCTCGAGCGCCTCGAGCTGCCGCTGCGCGACGACGTCGCCTTCATGGCGATCAGCCGACCCCTGCCCGGATAGCAGCATCGGTGCTGGACCGGCCTCCCGGTAGCAATGGCCAGGACCGCACGCAAGCCGATCGGCCGCGACCGCGTTTTCGTTGTCGGCGTCTTCGGCGTCCCAGATCCTCGGCTCCTCGGCTCCTCGAGGACCGGGGTTGCGCTCCTCGATCTCGGGTGTGGGGAACAACGGAACGAAAAGTGCCGCTAGCGGTGGCTCAACGGCTCCGACGCGACGAGCGAGCTGCTGGCCGCCGCACCCATCCGCCAGTAAGCCGCGCAACCAGCGGCCGCTTTCAAACACTGGCTACCACTCCTAACGCGCGTCCCCCCGTCGCTTCTCGTGTTGGTTCTGTCCGGCGGTCGATCTAGCTTGAGGTCGTGTCGCCCGTCGAGCCGTTGCAGCGCCGATGAGGCCCGGAGCTCGTCCGGCGTGTGAGCGCCATCCGGGCTCGCGGGTGCAGTTCTTCGGGCGCTACGGCGCGCCGGGCCGCGAACGCCAGCGGTTTCGCTGCTTCCCGCGCGACGGTGCGGCGCACACGTTCACCGAGCCGTTGCCGCGGTTGGTCGCCGGTCACGGCGATTGTGTGGAGGGCGAGCGCTCGATCGACGTTCATCAGGGTCCGCAGGCGCCGCGGTTTGCTATCGCTTCCCTGCACGGGAGATCGCGCGGACGCTCGTCGGTCTCGGCCAGGGCCAGACCTACCGCCAAGCGGCTGAGCGCGCGCGAGGCCGCCTCGCAGGTGGTGGTGAGTCGCGCCACGGTGGACGAGGTGGATGAGCGTGAGCACCAGGCCGATCGGGATGCCGGCGAAGGCCACGCTGGCCAGCTTGTCCGTTGCTGCGAGCACGGTGAACACGAGGATGGCGGTCAGGATCATTTCCACGAGGAAGACCGGACCGGCGGGATAGCCGTCCGGCGAGTGGCGGCCGTATCCGTTAGCTCCGAAGCCCTCCCGTGAGAAGTCATATCCGCCCGACCGGGCCTTACGATTACCGCGAGGACCGCCGCAGCCAGCAGCGACAGACCGAAGGCCAGCGCGACGCCCAGCGCCCCGATCGCCTCGCCAGCGATGACGGCCGACCCGACGCCCGCCGAACACGAGCACGAACGTTCCGAGTGCCTCTGCACCAACACGTCGAAACTGCATGACTCCCCCCGTTCGTGTACGACGGGCGCGGGCGGTAGTTATTCGTTAGCGCCGATCCGAACCCTACGCCAGAACACGAAGTCGCAGCGACCGCGTCACAAAGAGGGCGGCGAAGCGCAAAAGCTGGGACAGGGCACATCTCCGCCCTTGAATTAAGGGGCCGCCGTCGCCGCAGGGTCCTGATGCGGGACGGGAACACGTGCGTCGCGCCTCACCATCAAGCGGCGCAGAGGCCGTGAAAGCCGCGAGCGGTGCGCCCCCGCCCCGGACCTACGCGATCGTAGCCAAGCGCTTCTTCAGCAGGGCTGCGAGGCGCTCGGGGTCGGCTACGGTGACGGTCAGCTCGGGGTGGCGCAGCAGCTTCAGCAGACCCCGTCCACTGACGGATCTCGCGAACGTCAGCAGCACGCCGCGATCGCCGTTGCTGGCGAACGTCAAGCCCGCATCCGTGATCGCCAGACGCGCTGGGCCTGCGGTCTTCAGCATCGCGTAGGGGCCGGTGATCGAGACGTCGGTGATGTTCTGCAGCGGCGTCGAGAACCTGAATGGGCCGTAGCGCGCGCGGAACCGCTCGTCGCTGACCTCGACCCAAGAGTTCGACGGCGTGATCCCGAACACGCGCGCCAGCGACTTGTAGGTCGCGGCGAACGAAAAGTCAAAGCGCTCGACGCTGCTCACGACGGGGATCCTAGGGTGTCGCCGGAAAGTTCCGGTCCGCAGGCGCGTCCGAAGTCGGGCTGGCGCGTCCCGCGTCGAACCCCAAGCGGCGTGATCCCGGCGGTTCGGTCCGGTGCGTGTGAGAGTTCTACGCGCCCACGATCATGGGCGAGCGAGGACATTCACGATGAAGCGACGCAGGCATACGCCCGAGCAGGTCATCCGCAAGCTGCGCGAGGCCGAGCGGCTGCTTGGCGAGGGCAGGTCGATCGCGGAGGTCGCCAAGGCGCTGGAGATCAGCGAGCAGACCTTCCATCGCTGGCGCAACCAGTACGGCGGGATGAAGGCCGACGACGCCAAGCGCCTGAAGGAGCTTGAGCGCGAGAACGCGGTGTTGAAGCGCATCGTTGCCGACAAGGAGCTTGAGAACGTCGCGCTGAAGGAGATCGCCAAGGGAAACTGGTGAGCCCAGCCCGCCGGCGCCAGGCGGTCGCGATGCTGCGCGACCGCCTGGATGTCAGCGAGCGCTGGGCGTGCCGAGTCGTTGGTCAGCACCGCTCGACGCAGCGCTACGAGCCGACGGACGCCGTCGACGATGCGGCGCTGCGCGCGCGGCTTCGTCAGATCAGCGTCGATCGGCCGCGGTGGGGGTATCGCCGCGCGCACCAGCTGCTCGTCGAGGACGGTTGGCAGCTCAACCGCAAGCGCACCCAGCGGCTGTGGCGCGAGGAGGGCCTGCGGGTGCCACAGCGCACGCGCAAGCGCCGCAGGCTCGGGGCATCCGCGGTCGCCGCCAGGCGGCTGCGAGCCGAGCGTCCCGGGCAGGTGTGGGCGCTGGACTTCCAGCACGACCAGACCGCCGACGGCCGCGTGCTGCGGATCTTGAACGTCGTCGATGAGTACACCCGCGAGGCGCTGGCGATGCACGTCGATCGCAGCATCACCGCCGACGAGGTCGTGACGGTCCTCGAGCGTCTGGTCTCCACGCGGGGTGCGCCCGCCTACCTGCGCTGCGACAACGGGACCGAGCTGACCGCGCACGCGCTCATCGACTGGTGTCGGTTCTCCGCGACGTCGACGAGCTACATCGATCCGGGGTCGCCATGGCAGAACGCGTTCGTGGAGTCCTTCAACGGCCGCGTCCGCGACGAGCTCTTGAACGTCGAGGAGTTCTTCTGCCTGGCCGAAGCGCGCGTCGTGATCGGCGATTGGCACGAGGATTACAACACCCGGCGACCGCACTCCGCGCTGGGGATGCGCACCCCGGCCGCGTTCGCCGCCGCGTGGTCCGCCGACCCAACCGACGATGCCCGACCCCTGGCCGCGGCGCGCGCGGACGGCCAGCGGCCTAGCGTGCCCGTACCACATCCATCCGGCTCTCACAGCAGGTGGATCGAAGAACGGGGTCCAGTCACAAGCGGGATAGTTCAAAAATAGCCGCGCCCCCCGCGTTGGGGCGCCGTTAGGGAACGTTGCACCAACCGACCGGACGATGCGCGCCGCGACGAGCCATGTTCTCCGCTCGCGCGTCGGACCGCCAGGCGGCGTCGTCAAGTCGCGCGCGACCGCGCAGCGGATGGGCACCGATCCCGCGACCGGCGCGATCCGCTGGACACACCACGGGTCGCCGATATCGGACTGGGTTGAGGCCTTCGCGCCGGTCGTGCTTGAGCCCTATTGTCATGGACGTGGTGAACCGCTCCGAGCTGGATGCCTACGGGCCGGTCGGGCGCTCGGAGTGGTTGGATATCGATTGGCGTGAGCATCTGCGCTGGGTGCGCGTGCGCGACCGCTGGTTGAACCTCGTCGATGTCGGTGAGGGCCCCGTCGTGATGTTCGTGCACGGGATCTCGGGCTGTTGGCAGAACTGGCTGGAGAATATCCCGCGGTTCGCTCGTGATCACCGTGTGATCGCGGTCGACCTGCCGGGGTTCGGCGCGTCGCAGATGCCCGTGGAGACGATCTCGATCAGTGGCTATGCCGATACGCTCGACGCGCTGCTGGATGTGCTGGATGTTGGTGAGGTACGGATCGTGGCGAACTCGATGGGCGGTTTCATCGGTGCCGATCTTGCGATCCGTTACCCCGCGCGCGTAGAGCGCTTGGTGCTCGCCGCGGCGGCCGGGCTGAGCGTCGAGTTCATCCGCACGCGCCGCAAGGACGGTCTGCGTCACCGCGCTGAGAACGTTGTGTTCTCCGGTATCGGCCGGGTCGCGTCGTTCTCGCCGCTGCTGGCGGGCCGCGGCCGTCTGCGGTCTGCCCTGTTGCTGCTGTTCACAGCGCACCCCGCTCGTCTGCCTTCACAGCTTGCCTACGAGCAGATCAAGGGCTCCGGCAAGCCCGGTTTCTCGGGTGCCCTGGACGCGCTGTGCAGTTACCCGATCCGCGCACGACTCCCGGAGATCGTGTGCCCGACGCTGATCGTGTGGGGCAGCCGGGATCTCCTGGTGCCGGTCAAGGACGCCGCGCTCTTCGAGCGGCTCATCAGCGACTCGCGCGCGGTGATCTACAAGGACACGGGCCATCTGACGATGCTTGAGCGGCCAGCACGCTTCAACGCCGATGTCCACGCCTTCCTGCAGGAGCAGCCGGGCGAACAGCTACCCCGATCGGGGTCTCGCGGCTTTCCAGGATAGCCGTGAATCGTCGACGGACGCTCAGGCGGACGTCGTGCGCGGCAGCCTGCGAACGGAGCTGCCGCCGGCGTCGTGCAGCGGACGCACCGTTTCCGCGTGAGGCCGCGTTGCGCCGTGACGAAGGATTTCGGTGACACTCGGGGTTACCATCTGCTGCTCCTAGCGGGGGCTGTCGTTGGGGTGGCCTCAATGTGAAGCCTGCCACCGGCCAATACGCCTTCCGCTGATCAACGGATGCCGACGTTGGGAATGATGCAGCGCGCCGACCGCCACGGTTTGCGCCGCCACCGGCGGCGTGGTCGTGATGCGGGTGATCCGGGAGGCGACCGGGTCCGAAGTAGGCGGCGATGTCCTACCGAGCAGCCACGACGAGTAAGCGCAGTGTGTCGGCGCTCGCGGCCGATGCGCGCAACTGTCCCAGCGCCGATGCGCGGCGCCGCGACCAAGACCGTCGCATTGCCCAACGTTCGCTTTTCGCGCACGAATCCGACGGTCTGATCGGCCGAAGCGAGGTCCCACATGCAAAGCCTGCTCACTGATCGCCGCGTCCTGCTGCCCGTCGTCTTGACGGCGGTAGTGATCGCCGTCGGCTCGCTGCTGATCATCGTGCTCAGCGACGACGCGTCCGGCGGCAGCCCCGACGCGGCGTCTACGTCGCAATCCACAGCGCGCGGTGCGGTGAGGATCGACATCACCGACTTCAAGTACAAGCCCGAAACCGTGACGGTCAAGGCTGGCACGAAGGTGACCTGGATCAACAACGACACATCGCCGCACACCGCGACCGACACGGCCACCGGCGCGTTCGACACCGGCACGCTGAAGAAGGGCGACAAGAAGACGCTGAAGCTCAAGAAGCCCGGCACCTACGCCTACATCTGCGAGTTTCATCCGTTCATGAAGGCCACGGTGATCGTGCAATGACGCGTCGACGCGACGCCTGGGAGGTCTCGGACAGCCTGCGTGTGCTCGCCGTCGTGCTGTTGCTGACCGAGGGCGCGATCCACCTGCAGCAGTACGAAGGACCGCTCAACGCGGTCCCGACGATCAACACGCTGTTCGTCCTCAACGCGATCGGCGCGGCCGTGATCGCGCTGGTCCTCGCCGGCTCGCGTGGATTCATGGCCGTGTTGGGTTCGTTGGCCGCGGTCGGCCTGACGCTGGGCGCGCTCGTGTCGCTGGCGATCACGCGCATCGGGACGCTGTTTGAGTACTCCGAGCCGACGCTGCGTGCCGCGGTTGTCTTCGCGCCCGCCGTCGAGGTTGGCGTCGTGCTTGCCCTCGCCGCGTTCCTGCTCGCGTATCGCCGCGCGGATCGCGCCGCCCCGCGCGTGGACTGGACACAGACAGCCTGAGCTCGCCGGGGGCTTCGCCGCGCGCGGTCCTAGCGGCTGGCGGCGAGTGGGAGCGGGATCCCGAGCGCGGTCGTGACCCGCCACGCTTGGATGCCAAGCGCGGCCGCACGACGGATCATCGCCGCGAGCTCCTCCTGGCTGACGGCGACCTGAGTGGTGGACGGGACTGTCGCGGCGCTGGTCTGCGTCCACGCCTGAGCGTCAGCAGGAGACATGCGTGAGCTCGCCGCGCAATCGCCCCATGGCCAGCCGGATGCGGCCCTTGACGGTGCCCAGGGGAATCTGCAGGCGCGATGCGATCTCCGGATGCGTCAGCTCGTCGTAGAACGCCAGCATCACGACCTCCTGTTGCTCGTCGGGAAGCGTCGTGAGCGCCGTTGACAGATGGCACGCGGTGTCAGCGGCGGTGGCCTGCTCGCACACGTTGTCGGGCCCGGCGACGGTGCGCAGCCAGTGCTCGCCGGCGCGATGCGCGGCGTGCGGGCGGTGGCGTCGGACGTCGTCGATCGCGCGATGGCGGACCACGGTCATCAGCCATGGTGCGACGCTGCGCGCGCGGTCATAGCTCATTCCGCCCTTCCAGATCGACAAGAAGGCTTCCTGGACGATCTCCTGCGCTCGCCCGTCGTCTCGGCAGATCGACCTCGCCACGCGGTGCGCCTGACGGTGGTAGCGACGATGCAGCACCCCGAAGGCCGTGTGCGACCCCGTGTTGACCGCAGTCATCACCTCGTTGTCGGACATGGAATCCAGCCTGGCGGCGATGTTCAAGTCGGACGCGCCGGGCCGTTCTGGGACGGGCAGGGCGGTCGTGGTTGGTAGCGAACTCGTGGCGTTCAGCGCCTACGCACGACACGACGTCGGGGTGTGGCTCAACAGACATCCTCCGATTCGATCTCGCGCTCGGCCGGTCAGACCGCGCACAACCTCAACAGCGAGACCTTCACTGTGAGTGCATCGGCGCCAAACGTCAAGCGCCATCGAGAATACTTGCGCGGCGTCCGGGGCACGCGCGCTCGCCGATCAACCCAAGCGGCCTCGGCGTTTGCGCCCCTTCGGGCCTACCGCTCATGGTATGCAGACGCCGGGGGTGGTCGGCACGACGGAGTCGCGGATTGAGTGATCCATGAGCGGTCGCCGTCCGTCATGACCAGCGAAGCGCAGAGCGCAGACCCAGTCGGCCCTGGTCCCGCGCGTCGCCCCTCCTTCTCGCGGCGCGCGGGACAGCCGACCGTAGGACATGGCCTATTCGACTGCTCGCGCGACGGCGCGCACGAACGGCGCCGCGAGCGGCTCGGTACGCCGGACGGCCTCGGCGATCAGCAGCCCGACGATGACGTCGGCGACGTAGTGCTCACCGAGGTACACGATCGCAAACGCCGCTGCCGCGACGTACGTCCAGCCGATCGCTCCGTACACAGGCCCGAGCTCGGCGAGGCCCATGGCGGTGATCGCTGCCGAGGAGATGTGATCAGACGGCATCGCGCCCCACGGGTTGCCCTGCGCGCTGACGTCCTCCGGCGGGTCGCGCTTGAGCAGGTCATAGACCACGAGGCGTGCGACGCGCTCGATCTCGCCGTCCAAGCGTCCTTCGCGTTCTGAGGCCCACCACGGCGGTGCCTCGGGCGCCAGGAAGTAAAACGGGCAGGTCAGGTGATAGGCGGCAGCCAGTCGCGCACCGGCTCGCGGCATGTACTCCTGATGGCGGATCACGAGATAGCCGAGCAGCAGATGCGGCACGAACCACGACGCGTAGACGACCGTGACAACCCGGTCAAACGCCGTGATCTCGCCGGGCTTACGCAGCGCGCGCTGCAACCGCAGACCGGGCGGGACACCGAAGCCGACGACGCTGTCAAAACGGATCGGCTCGTCGATCCACAGACGCCGACGCAAGCGCTCAGGGTCGTCGTAGGGCAACTCCCAGCCGAGCTTGAACAGATGCATGTACGCGGCGGATACCGCGAGCAGGCGCTTGCGGCCCTTCGGGACCGCGATCGCGCAGCCCAGCGGCGGGATGCAGCCCAGCGACAGCGTGAGCGCCGGATGCATCCCGACCTTCCGCCGTGCCGCGATCAGACCGACGGCAGCTGGCACCGCCACGGCAGCCGCGACCGTCCAACCGCGACGAGCTCGCAGCTGACGATTGACAGCATCCGACGCATGCCCCAGAACGTCCGCAAGCGACCCCGGCAGCCGATGGTCGGGGCCCCGTCGCCGATAACTCCCTGGTTTACGCATAGGCCGCACCCTCGCATATGACGCACCGAAGGGCCACCGCGTGAAAGCCCGGGATTCCCCTTCGATCGTCCCGGCCGACGCATCATTGCTGAACGACGCACGCAGCCGATACCGATCCGCGCGGGGCAGTGGGCGCGCCCCGGCGACGTGGCGCCCGCGGAGATAGACCGCTGTCGGTGAAGTGCTTGCGCCGATCGACGGGCGGTTGTCGCGCACGTACTGAATCGTGCGCTTCGGCCGGCAAGAAACCGCCGGCACGCGGCGCCCCGCTGGGCCTCAGGCGCCATATCGTCGGCGGCGTGCGGGGTCGTGAGCCGCCGTCATCGCGGCCACGGCGTCGGCGCCGGGTCGGGCGTACTTCTGCAGCGAGCGGAGGTTCTCATGTCCGCTCTTGGCCATCAGCAGCGGCAGGTTGACGCCGTCCTCGGCGAGGTGCGTCAGGGCGGAGTGGCGCAGCTGATGCAGCGTCCACGGGGTCTTGTTCACCTTCAGCGAGTGCTGCTTGAAGAGGTACGCGGATCGTTCGTAGGACAGGCGGCCGTGTCCGGTGGTTGGGCATTGGTCCAGCGAGGCGGGTGCTCGGGCGGGACTCGGGCGGCGGTCTGCGAGGAAGATCGGGCCCGCGTCACGGTCGCCGATCAGCCTGGGTAGCAGCCGCGCCGAGCCCGATTGGAAGTGCAGCCAGTCGCTGTCGCCGCCCTTGCGGCGAACGCGCACGCGCTTGTTGTCCAGGTCGAGGTCCGCGATGTCCGCGCCGAGCACTTCCTGTGCTCGAGCGGCGGTCTCGTACAGCAGACGCCAGAGGCACTTCTCGCGGATCGCGACGTCGTCGCGGCGAAACAGCCGTTCCAGCGACGACCTGGTGATTGCCTTGGTGCGATCGGCCGGTTCGGTGCGCCGCTCGAGCGCCCCGGCGGGATCGATGGCCAGCCACCCCCGGCGTCGCGCGAACGCGGTGAACGACCGCAGCGTCGCGACGTGGCGGTTCCAGGTCGCCGGTCCGCAGTGGCCCCACGCGGTCGCGGTCAAGGCGTCGAGGGTCGCGCCGTCCAGCGCCCCGACCGGTAGCGCTCCGTGCTCGGCGGTGAGCCGGTTCATGGTCTGCGCGTAGGAACGCCGCGTGGTCACGGCCATGTCGCGGCTCAGGAACGCGTCGGCCGCTTTAGCGATCGTCTTGCCCTCGTGTAGCGCTACGAGCTGCCCGGCCATGAGCCCTCCAGGATCATGTGACAGGGAATGTGTCCTCCCCGACGGCCGGCGTCGACGAGGCGTCGGGCGCTCGCGCCCAACGTCTGCCGGACGCACCGTCCGCGAGGGACCTGGTGATGTGACAGGGAATATCGTATTCCCTGTCACATCGCAAACGCCAGCCCTGGCACGCTCCTGGAGCACCGGACTGGACCAGCTGCGCCGAAGGATTCCCTCGGACGATGCGGGTCGATCGCGCGTTGTGCGTGCTGCGGTCTTCAACGGCGGATCGTGTGCTGGTTGACTTGCGACGGTGAGCCTAGCCCGCGCCGACCGCGAGCTGCGCGAGCTCGTCGGCGAGCTGCGCGACGACGCGGCTGTCGCCAAGCGCCTGGGCCTGGAGCTCGACGGGCTGATAGAGGCGGCCGAGGGTCGCACCGAGCGGCTGTTCTGGACGGTCAGCGATCCGCACCAGTATCCGGGGGCCGTTGACGCACGGCGCGCTGGCGGGCGCGTGGTTTCACGGGGCGTTGTGCGGCACCGTGACCCGCGGTTGGGGGTCGGCGCTGCCCAAGCGGATGATCGGCGCAGGGGACCTGATGGAAGCCATCCAGTCCTTCGAAGCGGAGTCCAGCGAGACCGGTGACTCGCGCAAGACGCTCAGCCGCTACGGCATGGTCCGCGCCACGCTGCAGCCCGAGTTCGGCGCCCTCGCGCCGGAACGCGCCGTCGTCGTCCTGTCCGCCGAGACGGGCGCGCCGGCGGAGGAGAGCCGTGACCTGCTGGGCCTGTTCGCGATCGACGGTGCCGTGGTCGCGCGAAACGCCCTGGACCGCATCGCCGCCGACGCCGGCCCACCGCCCGCGCACATCCGAAGCGGCCTGACCTCCTACCGCCTGCATCGCAACGCGCTGGAGATGATGGACATGATCGCGACGATGCCGATCGACCCGAACGACCTCTGACGTGGCGCGCAACCTGGGTCTGGACGAGGTCGTCGATCACTTCACCCTCATCGGCGACGAGATCGAGCTGCTGCGCAACAAGTCGGGCGCCACCCGCCTAGGATTCGCAGCGCTGCTGAAGTACGTGATGTGGCGCGGGCGCTTCCCGCCCGCAGCGCACGAGCTGCCCGATGACGCCGTCGCGCACCTCGCTCGTCAGGTCCGCGTCCCAGCCGGCGAGCTTGCGTCCTATGACTTCGCGAGCCGCACGGCGCAGCGCCATCGCACCGAGATCCGCGCCTACACGGGCTTCAGGGAATGCAGCGTCCTCGACGCCGAAGCGCTGACGTCGTGGCTGGCTGAGCACGTCGCGTCAATCGAGCGTCGCGAGCCTCGCGTCCGAGAGGAGCTCCTTGCCCGCTGCCGCGCACAGCTGATCGAGCCGCCGACCCTGGATCGCGTCAGCGAGATCACGCGGTCGGCGCTGCATCGCGCCGAGCAGACGCTGCTTCGGCTGATCGCAGCACGCGTCGATGGGGCGACGATCGATCGGCTCGAGGCGCTGATCGCCGTCAGCGACGATGACGACGACGGCGAGGACGTGCTGGCCCTGATCAAGGCGGCGCCGGGCAACGTGAGCCTGGACACGATGCTCGTCGAGATCTCAAAGCTCGAGGCGATCCGCGCGATCGGGCTGCCGTCCGACCTGTTCGCCGACGTCGCCCCGACCGTCGTCGCGGGTTGGCGTGCACGCGCGATGGTCGAGTCGCCCAGTCATCTGCGTGAGCATCCGCAGCCGACGAAGCTCGCGCTGCTGTGCGCGCTGCTCGTCCTGCGTGAGCGCGAGGTGACCGACACGCTCGCGCAGCTGCTGATCTCGACGATCCACCGGATCAACGCGCACGCAGAGAAGAAGGTCGTCGCGGAGTTCGTCAAGGACTTCCGCCGCGTCCGCGGCAAGGACACGATGCTCGCGAAGATCGCCGAAGCCTCCCTCAAGATCCCCGACGACAGCGTTCGTGAGGTGATCTACCCGGTCGTCGGCGGCGAGGCGACGCTGACCGACTTGGTCAACGAGTACCGCGCGACCGGCTCGGAGTATCAGCGTCAGAAGCGCAAGGTCTTCAAGGCGTCCTACACCAACCACTACCGGCGCGGTCTGATCCGTCTGCTCGGCGTGCTCGAGTTCCGATCGAACAACACCGCGCATCAGCCCGTCATCGACGCGCTGGCGTTGATCGTCCGCTACGCCGACCACGGCGGCACCTACTACCCGCTCGGCGAGCACGTCGTCCTGGACGGCGCCGTCAACGCCGACTGGACCGAGCTGTTGACCAAGACCGACTCGCGTGGCCGCGATCGCGTCGTGCGCGGGGTCTACGAAGCGTGCGTCTTTCAAGCGCTGCGCGAGCGGCTGCGCTGCAAGGAGATCTGGGTCGTCGGCGCGCACGAATGGCGAAACCCCGACGAAGACCTCCCGACCGACTTCGAGGTCCACCGCGCCGAGCACTACGACAAGCTGCGCAAGCCCTTGGACCCGAAGGCGTTCACGGCCGGGGCTGCGGGAGGAGATGCGGACCGAGCTCAACCTGCTCAACGCCGCGCTGCCGGAGCTGGCCGTGGCTGCGGATCACCAACCGCAAGAGCGGCGCGATCGAGCTCACCGCCCTCGAAGCCCAGCTCGAAGCCGCGCAACCTTCGGCGCCTGAAGAAAGCAGTGCGCGACCGCTGGGGCCAGGTCCCGCTGATCGACATGGTCACCGAAGCCGCCCTGCGGACGGGGATGCTCGGCGAGCTGACCGCCGTCGGCTCACGCGAAGCGCTGCAGCGCTCCGTGCTGTGGGAGCGCCTGCTGCTCGTCTGCCTACGCCTACGGCACGAACACCGGCATCAGCGCCGTCGCCGCCGGCAACCACGGACACACAGAAGCCGACCTGCGCTACACCGCCCGGCGCTACTTCACGATCGACGGCGCCCGCCTGGCCGCCATCCAGCTCGCCGACGCGACGTTCGCGGCCCGCGACCCCGTGATCTGGGGGCAGAGCACCACGACCGTCGCGTCGGACTCCACCCACTTCCGCGCCTACGACCAGAACCTGTTCACCGAATGGCACTCCCGCTACGGCGGCCGCGGGGTGCTGATCTACTGGCACGTCGAGAAGAAATCGATGGTCGTGCACTCGCAGCTGATCAGCTGCGCCGCCAGGGAGGTCGCCGCCATGGTCGAGGGCGCCATGCGCCACGGCACCTCGATGGCAGCTGGAAGGCAACTACGTCGACTCGCACGGCCAGTCGGAGATCGGGTTCGCGATCACGCGGCTGCTGGACTTCGACCTGCTCCCGCGGATGAAGCAGATCAACAAGGCCAAGCTGTACGGGCCCGATCGCGGCCAGCCCGACGCCTACCCGGGCCTGAAGGCGGCGATGACCCGCCCGATCCGCTGGGAGATCATCGAGCAGAACTACGACCAGCTCGTCAAGTACGCGACCGCGATCCGCGTCGGGACCGCATCGACCGAAGCGATCCTGCGGCGCTTCACGCGCAACGCATCGCACCCCGTCTACCAGGCGATGCTCGAGCTTGGCCGCGCGCAGAAGACGATCTTCATCGCCCGCTACCTGCGCGACCGTGACCTGCAGCGCGAGATCGAGGAGGGCCTGAACGTCATCGAGTCCTGGAACCGCGTCAACGGCGTCATCTTCTTCGGCAAGAGCGGCGAGTTCGCGACCAACCGCCGCGACCAGCAGCAACTCGGGATGCTCGCCCTGCACATCCTCCAAGCCGCCCTCGTCTACGTGAACACCCTGCTGCTCCAAGACATCCTCGCCGAGCCCGAATGGCAGGGCGTGCTCACCGCCGAAGACCACCGTGGCCTCACCGCGCTGTTCTGGGCGCACGTCCGACCCTACGGCGAGATCACCCTCAACATGACCAAGCGCCTGGCCCTCAGCGGGGGCGACACGACAGAGCTCGATCTCGAGAGCGCGTGAGCGAGGCACGCGCACCTCGACAGGCCGCTACTTGTCGGTTGGTGCCGCGTTCCTTAACGGCACCCCAACTCCCGACCGCTCGCGACGCCATATTCGACCCTGACCTGCGTCGTTGCCGCCGCGTTCGCCGCGAAGGTCAACGCAAGCGCCGCGCAGAGGACGACGCCCACGCCGCGGGCGACCCACCGTGCGTGCAGCTGCTCGCGACGACGCGTGAGAATGGCGCGGGCAGACTAGCTCGCACCTTGCACCGGCGCAAGCTTCGCGGCGACCCGCGAGTGACGCGGCCCGGCCGCAGCGATGCACCGAAATCGTGCTTTTCGCGAGCACGAGGTGCTATTAGGCGCGTTGACGCTAGGACTGGTCGCGCGGGGGGTGGAACCGCGGCGGCCCAGGCTTCAACATACAGGTCACGTGTCGGGATGACACGAGGGGCGAACCGCTGGGGGAGGCGGTCTCGTGGCCGTACCCGCAGATCCTCACGGCCAAGACCTCTCTTATGACTCCGCGATGCCACGCGAGCTGACCACCCGGCTTCGTACCGAGGTGTATCGCGACGCCGTCGAGCTGATCGCCGCCGAGTATGCGCGTGACCTGCGCCTGGACGACGTCGCCTACCGCGTCGCGTCGTCGCGGCGCCAGTTGCAGCGGTGCTTCTGCGAGATCGGGCAGACGACGTTCAGCGATCACGTGACCGCGATCCGCATGCAGCGCGCCGCGGAGCTGCTGGCCCGTCGTACCACGCTCATCCGCACGATCGCCAAGGAGGTCGGCTACAGCCAGCCCGCCCAGTTCGCCAAGGCGTTTCGCCGCTACCACGGCGTCTCGCCGGCGACCTACCGCACGCAGCTGCGCCTCGCCGATTCCGACGAGGCCGAGATGCCCTGAGCGCAGCCCTTGCCGAGATCGAGCTCGCCGACGAGCGTGACGACGACCACGTCGCGCAATGCTGGACCGGGACGCGAAGATGTACCCGATGCAAGGCCGACCGTCGTCCTCGCGGCTCGTCGACCGTCCGCGCCAGCGAGCGTGGGGGGTGCTGTTCTCGGTGCTCGCGGTCACCACGACGACGCTTCTGATCTATCCCTTGCGCGACGTCGCGCCGGAGGTGTCGCCCGGAGTCGTCTATCTCCTCGCCGTGCTGCTTGTCGCCGTGTACCGGGGATTGGCGCTGGGCCTGCTGACGAGCCTGCTCAGCGCGGCGGCGTTCAACTTCTTTCACATCCCGCCGACCGGCCGCCTGGTCGTCGCCGACTCGGCTCACTGGGTCGCGCTTGCGGTGTTCCTCGTCGCGGCGGCGGTGGCGTCGGCGGTCGCGGACCTCGCGCGAACGCGCGCCGCCGAGGCCGAGCGACGGCGTGAGGAAGCCGATCTGGCAGCAGGCACCGCGCGCGTCCTGCTCGGCGGCGCGACGCTCGCCGACGCACTGCCGCAGGCAGGGCGGCTCATCGGCACGGCGCTTGGCCTGAGAGACGTCGTCATCGTGCTCGATCCTGCCGGGGATGCGGCGATGCACGGCGGCGTCGTGCTCGATCTCGGGTCCGGCCGGATGGCGCTGCTCGACCTCGGGGCCGGCGTGGACGAGGCGATGCGTCTGCGCGTCAGCCAGCGCGTCGCGCCCGCGCTCGAGGCGCTGCTGCGCGCGGCGCTTGACCGCGACCGGCTGCAAGCAGAGGTGGTCGAGACGCAGGCGCTGCGGCGCTCGGACGTGCTCAAGACCGCGCTGCTGCGAGCGGTGTCGCACGATCTGCGTACGCCGCTGACGGCGATCATCACCGCCGGTCATGCCGTTCGATCGCCTGCGTTGGAAGGCGGCGAGCGCGAGGAGCTGGGACTTGTCGTCGTCGAGGAGGCGCAACGCCTCTCGGCACTCGTCGACAAGCTGCTGGACCTGTCGCGGCTGCAAGCGGGCGCGGCGCAGGCGCGTCGCGACTGGTGCTCGCTGGAGGAGGTCGTGCGTACCGCCGCCGACGATGTCGGCGCAGACGGCGAGGCGAGCTTCGCGCTGTCCTTCGACCCCGACCTGCCGCTCGTGGAAGCCGACGCCGCGCAGCTCGAGCGCGTCTTCGTCAACTTGCTCGAGAACGCGCGGCGCTACAGCGGAGGGCATCCGGTCAAGGTGCGCGCCCGAGTCGTCGGCGGGAAGATGAGCATCCGCGTCATCGATCGCGGACCGGGCATGAGCCCGACGCAGCTGAGCCGGGCGTTCGAGCCGTTCTACCGCGACCACACGAACGACGCGCATCCCGGTGCCGGCTTGGGACTGGCGATCGTGCGTGGCTTCGTCGAGGCCAACGGTGGCCGCGTGCACGCGGAGTCGCCCCCCGGCCACGGCACCGTCGTCGCGATCGAGCTGCCGCTGGCGGATCGACCCGCGCCCGCGACGACGGCCGAGCGATCGTGACCGCGCCGCGGCGACGGGTGCTCGTGTGCGACGACGAGCTGCAGATCCTGCGCGGCCTGAAGATCGTGCTGCGCGAGGCGGGGTTTGACGTCGTCGTCGCGCAGAGCGCCAAGGAGGCGCTGGACGCCGCCGCGATGCGCCCGCCCGGCGCCGCGATCATCGATCTCGTGCTGCCCGACGGCGACGGTGTCGACGTCTGCCGCCAGCTGCGCGAGTGGAGTCAGATGCCGATCATCGTCCTCTCCGCCCTCGGCGAGGAGGACGTGAAGATCGCCGCGCTCGATGCCGGCGCCGACGACTACGTCACGAAGCCGTTCAGTCCCCGCGAGCTCGTCGCCCGCCTCAACGCGGTCATGCGCCGCGCGGCGAGCAACGTCGACGAGCCGACGATCAGCGTCGACGGCCTCGAGATCGACTTGGCGGCCCGCACGGTGCGCCGCGACGGCAGGGACGTGCACCTCACGCCGACCGAGTACGACCTGCTGCGGATCCTGGCTCGCAACCGCGGACGGCTGCTGACGCACCGCGCGCTGCTCAGCGAGGTCTGGGGGCCGCAGTACGCCGACGACACGCAGGCGCTGCGCACGCACATCGCCAACCTCCGGCGCAAGATCGAACCTGGCGGCGAGCCGCACTACATCCGCACCGACGCGCGCGTCGGCTACCGCTTCACCGCCTGACCGCCGCGCGGGCGCGCGACCCTCACACCATCTTCACGCGCGGAGGCGCGATCTGCACAGGCTGCCCACAGCCGCGGGCGCAAGCTGTGGTCCGATGGCCGAACGCCGCCTTCAAGGTCTTCAGCGCGTGCTGGGCGTCAACGCGCTGTTTGCGACCGCTTACGGCAACGTCGGGTCCTCGATCTACTACGCGCTCGGGCTCGTCGCCGCGCTCGCGCTCGGGCTGACGCCGCTCGTCTTCGTCATCACCGGCATCTTTTTCTACTGCACGGCGGCGACGTACGCCGAGGCGACCGCGATGTTCCCCGAGGCGGGCGGATCGTCGAGCTTCGCGCGCCACGCCTTCAACGAGTTCGTCTCGTTCTTCGCGGCATGGGCGCAGATGCTCAACTACGTCATCACGGTCGCGATCTCGGCGTTCTTCGTGCCGCACTACATCGGCGGGCTGTTCTGGGACCCGCTGCGCTCCGCGCCGGGCGATGTGCTGTTTGGCGCAGGCGTCATCGCCGTGCTGTCGGTATCAACGTCGTCGGGATCAAGGAGTCGGCGGGGCTGAACATCGTCCTCGCGCTCGTCGACTTCTTCACGCAGCTGCTGATGGTCATCGTCGGCGCGCTGCTCGTCTTCTCACCGCAGATCCTGCTCGACAACATCCATCTGGGGGTCGCGCCGACGTGGACGGACTTCCTGCTCGCGATCCCCCTCGGGATGATCGCCTACACCGGCATCGAGACGATCTCGAACATGGCCGAGGAGGCCAAGGACGAGCGAGTCACGATCCCGAAGGCGATCGCCCGCGTGCGCACCGCCGTGTACGCGATCTACTTCACGCTGCCCGTCGTCGCGCTGTCGGCGCTGCCGGTGACGCTCGACCCGGCGAACGGCGAGCACAGGACGCTGCTCGGCGTCTCCGAAGAGGACGGCGGCTATGCCGGCGACCCGATCCTCGGCGTCGTCAAGCAGCTCGACCTCGGCTTCCTGCAGCAGCCCGGCGAGCTCTACGTCGGCCTGCTCGCGGCGACGATCCTGCTGATCGCCACGAACGCCGGGATCATCGGCGTGTCACGCCTGGTCTACTCGATGGGCATCCATCGCCAGCTGCCCGACCGCCTGCGCCGGCTGCATCCGAAGTACGGCACGCCGTGGATCGGGATCCTGATCTTCGGCGTCGTCGCGTGCGTCACGCTGCTGCCCGGGCAAGCCGACTTCCTCGGCAACATGTACGCGTTCGGAGCGATGCTGTCGTTCACGATCGCCCACGCGGCGGTGATCCGCATGCGCTTGACCGATCCCGACCGCGAGCGCCCGTATCGCAGCCCCGCGACGCTGCGGATCGCCGGCCGCGAGCTGCCGGGATTGGCCATCTTCGGCGGGGTCGCGACGGCGCTGTCGTTCGTCATCGTGACGACGCTTCACCCGATCGTGGGCGTCGCCGGCATGATCTGGCTGGCGCTGGGCATCGGCGTCTACGCGCTGTATCGCCGTCACCACGGGCTCGATCTCGTGACGACCGCGAAGATCGTCGTCCCGAAGGCGGCCACCGCCACGGAGGCCGAATACGAGTCCGTGCTCGTCGCCGTCGAGATCAACCGGTTCACCCCGCAGATCGTCGCGACCGCCGCCAAGCTCGCGGCACGTGGCGGCCGGGGGATCTACGTCCTCGTCACGATCACCATGCCCCAGGCCCTGCCGATCGACGCGGCCGTTCCCGAGCTCGACATGCGCCGCGGCATCGATCATCGAGCGTGCGCGGCACGTCGGCGGACGGCGGGTGCGCGGCCGTGTCATCAAGGTTCGCGGCGGCCAGGCCGGCCGCGTCATCATCGACGAGGCGCGGGCGATGCGCGCGCAGGCGATCGTGCTGCCGCTCCCGCCGCGCAGCGGCACCACGCTGTTCGGGAAGACCATCGAAACCATCCTCGCGGAACGGCCGTGCCGGGTCATCGTCGAGTCGCCGCCGGCGAAGGTCTGAGCCGTGTCGCCGAGGAAGCCGCCCTTCTGGCTCGGGGTTCTCGCCGCGATCCTGGCTGTCGCGGCGACGACGGTCGTCGTGTACCCGCTCAAGCGCGTCGCCGCCGACATCTCGCTGAGCGTCGTGTACCTGCTGGCGGTGCTGTTCATCGCGTCGTACTGGGGCGCCTCGCTGGCGGTCGCGACGGCGCTGCTGAGCGCCGCGGCGTTCAACTTCTTTCACATTGCGCCGACCGGGCGCTTCACGATCTCCGACGGGCAGAACTGGGTCGCGCTGGTGGTCTTCCTCGTGGCCGCGCTCGCGGCCAGCGCGCTCGCGAACGCCGCGCGCAGCCGCGCGGTGGAGGCCGATCAGCGCCGCCGCGAGGCTGACCTGGCGGCGCAGCTGTCGCGCACGCTGCTGCGCGGGGAGGACCTTCGCGGGAGCCTGCGTGTCGCCGCCGAGCGCTTGGCGACGGCGCTCGACCTGCCATCCGCCGCGATCGAGCTCGGGCTGGTCGCTGCCGACGAGCGCACGCTCGCCTTCCCGCTGCGCGGAGGCTCGCAGCAGATCGCGACGCTCGTGCTGCCGACCGGCCTGCCGGAGGCGACGCTCGGTCGCATCCAGGCGCGCGTCGTGCCCGCGCTCGAGGCGCTGCTCGAGGCCGCGCTCGAGCGCGACGCGCTGCTGAGCGACGTGGTCGAGACGCGCGCGCTGCGCCGCAGCGTCGTGCTCAAGACCGCGCTCCTGCGAGCCGTCAGCCACGACCTGCGCACCCCGCTGACGGCGATCCTCGCGGCGGCCGACCCGCTTGGCGGCGACGATCTCGACGACGACGAGCGACGCGAGCTCGCCGCCGGCGTGGCCCTCGAGGCGCGCCGGCTGTCCAGGCTCATCGACCAGCTGCTCGACCTCTCGCGCCTCGAGGCCCAGGCGGTCGAGGCGCGACCCGACTGGGCCTCGATCGACGAGATCCTGCGCGCCGCGGTCGACAACGTCGCGACGCCCGCCGAGTTCAGCCTGTCGCTGGATCCGGACATCCCGCTCGTCCGCGCCGATGCCGCGCAGCTCGAGCGTGCGTTCGCCAACCTGCTCGAGAACAGCGCCCGCCACGCCGGCGGGCATCCCGTCTCGGTTCGTGCCCGGCGGGTCGGCCACCGCGTGCTCGTGCGCATCGTCGACCGCGGGCCCGGCATCCCGCCGACCCAGCTCGAGCGCGTCTTCGAGCCGTTCTACCGCTCGGGCAACGACCGCACCGGCCACCGCGGCTCGGGACTGGGGCTGGCGATCGCCCGCGGCTTCTTGGAGGTCAACGGGGCCAAGGTGTGGGCCGAGTCGCTCCCGGGACAGGGAACGTCGTTCGTCGTCGAGGTGCCGCTCGAGCCGACCCCGGCCGTCGCATCGGTCGCATGAGCGATCGCGTGCGCGTGCTCGTCTGCGACGACGAGCCGCAGATCCTGCGCGCGCTGCGCATCACGCTGCGCGACGAGGGCTTCGAGGTCATCCCCGCGACGACCGCCGAGGAGGCGCTGGACGCCGCGGCGCTGCGGTCACCGGACGCGGCGATCCTCGACCTGCTGCTGCCCGACGGCGACGGCATCGACATCACCCGCCGGCTGCGCGAGTGGAGCGCGCTGCCGATCATCGTCCTGTCGGCCGTCGGCGAGGAGGAGCAGAAGATCCGCGCGCTGCAGGCGGGCGCGGACGACTACGTCACCAAGCCGTTCAGCCCGCGCGAGCTCGTGGCTCGCCTGCATGCCGTGCTGCGCCGCGCGCGCCCGGTCGGCGACGAGCCCGTGCTGCGCGCCGGCGACCTCGAGCTCGACCTCGCGGCGCACACGGTCAGGCGCGCGGGCGTCGACGTGCACCTGACACCGATCGAGTTCCGGCTGCTGACGGCGCTCATGACCCGGCCCGGCCGGCTGATCACGCACACCGCGCTGCTGACCGAGGTCTGGGGGCCGGGCTACGCCGACGACGTCGCGACGCTGCGCACGCACGTCGCCAACCTGCGTCGCAAGATCGAGCCCGACGACCCGGCGCGCCGGCACATCCGCACCGACGCGGGAATCGGCTACCGCTTCGCCGCCGGGCCGTCTTGACGCGATCTTGACGCCGCAGGTCGCGGATCTTGACGCGGCGTGGGCGAGCCGGAGCTGATAGTGGCTCGCATGGACCTGATCTCGATC
>CAVYAX010000008.1:0-9417 GCA_963766525.1 uncultured Actinomycetes bacterium | reverse complement strand
CGTAGACCGCGCGGAACCACAGCTCGGTCAGCTGCCGCACGGCCTCGCGCATGTCGCGGCCGTTGCGGATCACCTCGATCGTGAGGTGGCGCTCGACCATCGCGCAGAGCGCCTGCGCGGCGACGCGCGCCGGGATGTCGTCGGGGGCGATCCCGCGCAGCTGGTCGCGCGCGATGCGCGCCTCGGCGCCCGCGATGAAGCGGTTGACGTAGGGCTCCCACTGCGACGGCATGTGCTCGTCCTCGCCGTAGAGATGCGCGGCGAGCACGAGGATCGGGCCGTTGCGGTTGACGACACCGACGAAGCGGGCGAGCCCGAGCGCGAGCTCCATGCGCGGATCGCCGCTGCCCGTGAAGTACGGCGACGCCGCCTCGTCCATGTCGGCGAAGGCCTGCTGGATCAGGCGGTCCATGACCGCGCGCTTGTTCTCGAAGTAGAAGTAGACCGTCGTGCGGCTGACGAACGCCCGCCGCGCGATCGTGTCGATCGTGACCTGCTCGTGCGAGCCCTCGGTCAGCAGCTCACGGGCCGCTTCGAGGATCGCGTCCTCGGTCGCGTTGCGCGGCGCCAGCGTGCCGTCCGACGACGGCGAACTATCGGCGGGCTTCGAAGTGGGCAGCGATCCGCTCACGAGTCTTGGCTGGGGTCACGATCTCGTCGATGAACCCGGCCTTCGCGGCGATCGCGACCGGCAGGTGCTGCTCCTCGTAGGCGGCGGCGAGCTCGGCCGGATCGGCCCCCGCTTCGAGGTCGCGGCGGTTGACGATCTCGATCGCCTGCGGCGCGCCCATGACGCCGATCCTGGCGTTCGGCCAGGCGAGCGTCAGGTCGTTTCCGAGATCGCGACAGTTCATGACGATGTACGCACCACCGTACGCCTGTCGGAGGGTCACTGTCACCCTCGGAACCTCGGCGACCGAGAACGCGCGCAGCAGCTCGGCCCCGCGTCGCAGCACGCCCTCGCGCTCCTGCCGCACGCCGGGGCGGTATCCCGGCGTATCGGACAGTACGACCAACGGGATCCCGTAGCTTGTCGCACATGTTCACGAACCAGGCGCCCTTGTCCGACGAGGCCGCGTCGAGCACGCCGCCGAGGTAGCGCGGCTGGTTGGCGATCACGCCGACCACATGGCCGTCGATGCGGCCCAAGCCGACGACCATGTTCTTCGCGTAGCGCTTGCTCAGCTCGAGGAAGACGCCGCCGTCGAGCAGATGGCGCGTGACGTCACGCACGTCGTAGACGAGGCGCTGGTTGGTCGGCAGCGTCGCCGCGGGGTCGCCGGGCAGCGGGTCGACTGGGTCGCGGAACGGCAGCGGGCCGCCGAGGCGACCGGGGAAGTACGACAGCGCCTGACGGATCACGGGGGCGGCCTCGGCATCGTCGTCGGCCTCGATGTGCGAGACGCCGGACTTGCGATGCACGCGCGGCCCGCCGAGCTCGATGCCGGTCACGACCTCGCGCGTCACCTTCGCGATCACGCGCGGGCCGGTGAGGAACATCTGCGCGCCGTCGCCGACCATCATCACGAGCGTGCCGAGCGACGGCGAGTACGCCGCACCGCCCGCGCACGGTCCGCAGATGACGCTGATCTGGGGCACCTTCGCGCGCGACGTGGCGCGGAAGATCGAGGCGTACGCGCCGAGCGCGCCGATCCCCTCCTGCAGGCGCGCGCCGCCGGAGTGCAGGAAGCCGACGACCGGCGCCCCGGCCTTGCTGGCGGCCTCGATCGTCGAGACGATCGTCGCGCCGCCGGCCTGGCCCAGCGAGCCGCCCTTGTGCTTGACGTTCTGCGACCACACGTAGATCGGGCGCCCCTCGACGCGACCACCGCCGCACAGCACGCCGTCGCCCGCCTCGCTGCGGATCGGGTGGAAGGAGCCGGCGTCGCAGAGCAGGTCGATCCGCGCGCGCGCCGCCAGCGGCGGCTCGTGCACGACCTCGAGCTTGACGCCGTCGGCCGCCGCGTCGCCGCCGCTCTTCGCCTGCTCGGACTTCACGGAACCCGAGCTCACGAAGCCTTCCTGAACGCCAGGCAGGCGTTCTGGCCGCCGAAGCCGAACGAGTTCGACAGCGCGAGCTCGATCCCCGGCGCCTCGCGCGGCCCGTCGGGTACGTAGTCCAGGTCGCAGTCGGGATCGGGCTCCTCGAAGTTCAGCGTCGGCGGCAGCAGCCCGCGCTGCAGCGCGCCGAGCACCGCGATCGCCTCGACCGCGCCGGCCGCCCCGAGCAGGTGCCCGATCGCCGACTTCGTGCTCGACACCGGCGGCGAGCCGCCGTTGAAGACCGAGTGGATCGCGCGCGTCTCGATACGGTCGTTGAACGGCGTCGAGGTGCCGTGCGCGTTGATGTAGCCGATCTGCTCGGGGGTCGCTCCGGCGTCCGACAGCGCGGCCCGCATCGCCTTCTCGGCGCCGCGGCCCTCCTTGTCGGGCTGCGTCATGTGAAACGCGTCATTCGACGCGCCGTAGCCGGCGACGTAGCCGAGGATCTTCGCCCCCCGCGCCCGCGCGTGCTCGGCACGCTCCATGATGATCACGCCCGCGCCCTCGCCCATCACGAAGCCGTCGCGGCGGGCGTCGAACGGGCGCGAGACGCCCTCGCGCGAGAGCGCGCCCATGCGCTTGAAGGCGGCCACGCAGAGCGGCGTGATCGCCGCCTCGGTACCGCCGGCGACGACGACATCCGCCTCGCCGCGCTCGAGCATCCGCTTCGCCTCGCCGATCGCGTGGCTGCCGGTCGCGCACGCCGACGAGACGCTGAAGCCCGGGCCATGGGCGCCGAGCTCCATCGCGATCGCGCCGGCGGCGGCGTTGGGCATCATCATCGGCACGAAGTGTGGCGACACGGCCCGCTCGCCGCCCGACACGAATGCCCGGCACTCGTCCTCGAGCGTCTTCAGCCCGCCGACGCCGGTGCCGACGAGGATCGCCAGCCGCTCGAGGTCGATGTCGCCCGGCAGCCCGGCCTCTTCCGCGGCCTGCACGGCCGCGGCAAACGCGAGCTGCGAGTAGCGGTCCGAGCGCCGCGCGACCTTCGGGCCCATCGCGGCCTCGGGGTCGAACTCCATGCATGGAGCCAGCCCGTCGACGATGCCCGAGCGGCGCTCGAGCAATGCATCGAAGAACGCGTCCGCCCCCTCGCCGATCGAAGAGACGACACCACGTCCGGTGATCGCGATCTCGATATGAGGGGACGTCCAGTCGCTCATGCAGGCGCACCCTCTTCAGCGGCGACGAGGCGCAACGTCAGCTCGATCGCATCGCCGACGCACTCGATCGGCTTGAGATCGTCGTCGGAGATCGTGATGCCGAAGCGGTCCTCGAGCGCCTTTACGAGCTCGACGAGGTCGAGCGAGTCGACGTCGAGATCGGACCACGTGTTGTCCGGCGTCGCGTCGCGCGCGCCCGGAACCTTGATCGCCTCCAGCTGGTCGCGGATCTCTTCGAGGACATCGTTCTCAGTGACAGCCATGCGTTCGTTCCCCTCTCATGCGGCCAGCGCGCCGTCGACGGCGAGCGTGGCCCCGTTTACGTATGCAGCTCCGTCCGAACAGAGGAAGGAGACAGCGTGGGCGACCTCTTCGGGTCGTCCGATGCGACCGGCGGGAACGCCGGCCAGCAGCTTGTCTGCGACATCCGTCGTCATGTCCGTCTCGATGACGCCGGGCGTCACGGCGTTGCAGGTGATCCCCTTGCGCGCCATCTCGCGCGCGATCGTCCGCGTCAGCGAGAGCATCCCGGCCTTCGCGGCGCCGTAGTTCGCCTGCCCGGGGTTGGCGCGCTCGGCGACGACGGAGGAGATGTTCACGATCCGGCCCCAGCGCGCGCTGAGCATGTCGTCGAGCGCGTGGCGGATGCAGTGAAAGGCGCCGTTGAGGTTCGTGTCGATGACCGACTCCCACTGGTCGGCCTTCATGCGGACCGCGAGCCCGTCCTGGCGCTGGCCGGCGTTGTTGACGAGCAGCAGGACGGGGCCGAAGCGCTCGCGGATGTCCGCGAACGCCTGCGCGACCGCCGTCGCGTCGCCGACGTCGGCCTGCAGGTCGCCGCTCGTGCGCCCGAGCGTGACGACGGTGAAGCCGTCGTCACCGAGCCGCTCGGCGATCGCCTTGCCGATCCCGCGCGCGCCACCGGTCACGAGCGCGACGCCGCCGTCAGGCGCTGGCATGGACCTGCTCCTTCCAACGGAGGATGCCCGCGCCCCACACGAAGCCGCCGCCGAATGCCGCCAGCGCGACGGTGTCGCCGGGCTTCAGGCGACCTGCGAGCTCGGCGTGGTGCAGCGCGAGCGGAATCGACGCGCTCGACGTGTTGGCGATCGTGTCGACGTTGGCGAAGAGCTTCTCCTCGGGCACGCCGAGGCGCCGCCCGGCGGCGTCGATGATCCGCTGGTTGGCCTGGTGGACGATCAGCAGGTCGATGTCGTCGACGGTCATGTCGGCGCGCCGCAGCGCCTCGCGCGTGGCCTCGACCATGCGCTCGACGGCGTGGCGGTAGACCTCCTGGCCGGCCATCCGCAGCAGCCGCTCGTCGCGACCGGCGTACAGCAGGTCGCCGTGCTCGCCGTCGGAGGCGAGCACGAACGGCGAGCAGCCGAACTCGAAGTTGCCGGCGCTCACGACGACCGCGGCCGCGCCGTCCGCGAACAGGATCGCGGTGCCGCGGTCGTGCTTGTCGGTGACGCGCGAGAGTGCCTCGGCGCCGACGACGAGCGCGAGCTTCACGCGGCCGGACTCGATCAGCGCCGACGCCTGGTCGAGGCCGTAAAGAAAGCCGGCGCAGGCGGCGTTGACGTCGATCGCGCCGGCGCCCTCGGTGCCCAGCACCTTCGCGAGCCGCGGCGCCAGGCCCGGCATCAGGCGGTCGGGCGTGAACGTCGCGACGATGATGTGGTCGACCTCCGACGCGTCGCGGCCGGCGTCCTGCAGCGCCGCGACGCAGGCCTCGACGGCGAGGTCGGTCAGCGTCACGCTGCCGTTGAGGTGGCGGCGCTCGCGGATGCCCGTGCGCCGCACGATCCACTCATCGGTGGTGTCAAGGTAGGTCTCGAACGCCTTGTTCGTGACGATCTGTTCCGGCAACGCCGACCCGATGCCGATCACGCCGGCGGTGATCGACGTCACGCCGCCGCCCTGAGCGTCCGCTTCACGAGCCCGCGCAGCACGCCGCCCGGTCCGCATTCGACGTAGTCCGTCGTCCCCATCGCCTGTAGCTCGAGCAGGATCTCGCGCCAGCGCACCGGCTTGAGGAGGTTCTCCGCGAGCTCCGCGCGGATGTCCTCGAACGGGCACGTGCTGCCGTTGGAGAGGACGGGGAACTCGGGCTCGTGGATCGGCGTCTCGTCGAGCGCCTGGCGCAGCGCGTCGGCGGCCGGCGCCATCAGCGGGGAGTGAAACGCGCCCGCGACGCCGAGCTTGCGCGCGCGGCAGCCGATCTCGCCGGCGCGCTCGACGGCCTCGTCGACCTGCGCGATCGCGCCCGACAGGACGAGCTGGCCCGGAGCGTTATCGTTGGCGAGCGACAGCTCGAGCTCGATCGCGAGCTCGTAGACGGCGTCGCGCTCGCCGCCGAGCATCGCGACCATGCCGCCCGGCTGCAGCGCGGCCGCGTCGGCCATCGCCTGCGCGCGGGCGCGGACGAGCCGCACGCCGTCGTCGAAGTCGATCGCGCCGGCGGCGGTCAGCGCGGCGTACTCGCCGAGCGAGTGGCCGGCCGCCGCGAGCGGGTCGGGGTCGACCGCGTCGCGCGAGACCCACTGCGCCATCGAGCAGAGAAAGAGCGCCGGCTGCTGCGTGCGCGTGCCCTCCGCGAGGCTGTCGAAGGGGTCGAATCCGAGCAGCTCGATGCCGCGCTTCAGGAGCGGATGGTCCTCGAAGGCTTTGTGCATCCCCTCGGAGTGGCTGCCCTGTCCGGGAAAGAGCAGGGCTGTTGTGGGCGGCATGGTGCTCATCCAACTAGTCCTCACCCGTGCCGTGCGGAGTTGTTACCGATCTTCGACAGAGCAGACGCATGTGTCGAAATCGACTGCGCAAGCTCGATGGGTTGGACAGACCTGCTACAGCGGCGCTGCTTGCAGCACCGCGCGACCGCGCGGCGAGAGGCGGTAGCCGGTGGAGGAACGCAGGAGCATGCCGCGTGGTTGAAGCGTTGGAACGCCATCACCGAGCAAGCGGTTGGGGCGTTGGCGGCGTGCGCGTGTGAGCGTGATGAAGCGACAACTCAAGCGCGCCCGGCCGCCGAATCGGCGCTCGTTCACGCGCCTGATGAACGAGCGCCGGATCGCGCGAGCGGGGCGGGCGGCTTGTCGCTGGTGCACGCATGATGCAGGAAACGAAGCGATCGCCGTACGAACCCGAACCCTCGCACGCGCGCACCCTGAGTTGCCGCGTCTTCGGTCGTTTTCCGCCTGCTTGGAGCCAAATTCGCGGCCCGCTCACGGTAAACTTGAGGGGTCGTTGCAGCGCTTCGCGCGGCCCCGTTCCGTCCGACCCGAGGCGTAGAAAACGACGCCCGCCAGATCGCAGACGACACGCCGCAATGAGCGCGAATTCACGCGGCGATGAGAGGAGCAGGACGATGCAGCGCACTTCACAGACCCCACTCGCGACCGACGTCAAGCCGGGCGAGGCGCTGTCGGTGTCCCGTTACTTCACGAAGCCCGGTGTCGATCCGTTCGACACCGTCGAATGGGAGCTGCGTGACGCCCGCATCGCCCACGGCGACCGCGTCGCGTTCGAACAGCGCGGCGTCGAGTTTCCGGCCACGTGGTCGCAGAACGCCACGAACATCGTCGCCCAGAAGTACTTCCGCGGTCAGCTCGACACGCCCGGCCGCGAGCACTCCGTCAAGCAGATGGTCGGTCGCGTCGCGGGCACGATCGCGGACTGGGGACGCTCGCGCGGCTACTTCGCCTCGATCGAGGACGGCGACGCGTTCCAGGACGAGCTGACGTACGTGCTGCTGCATCAGATGGCGGCGTTCAACTCGCCGGTCTGGTTCAACGTGGGATTCGAGGAAAGCCCTCAAGCATCGGCCTGCTTCATCCTCAGCGTCGAGGACACGATCGAGTCGATCCTCGATTGGAACACCAAGGAAGGCATGATCTTCCGCGGCGGCTCGGGCTCCGGCATCAACCTCTCGAACCTGCGCGGCTCGATGGAGCCGCTGGCGAAGGGCGGCACCGCGTCGGGTCCCGTCTCCTTCATGCGCGGCGCCGACTCGTGGGCCGGCACGATCAAGTCCGGTGGCAAGACGCGGCGCGCGGCGAAGATGGTCGTGCTCGACATCGATCACCCCGACATCCGCGAGTTCATCTGGTGCAAGGCCAAGGAGGAGAAGAAGGCCAACGCGCTGCGCGACGCCGGCTTCGACATGTCGATCGACGGCGAGGGCTTCATCTCGATCCAGTATCAGAACGCGAACAACTCGGTGCGGCTGACCGACGACTTCATGCGCGCCGTCGAGCAGGGCGAGGACTGGCATCTGATCGCCCGCACGACCGGCGAGCCGGTCGGCGACCCGATCCCCGCGCGCGAGCTCATGCGCGAGATCGCCGAGGCGGCATGGCACTGCGCCGATCCCGGCGTCCAGTACGACACGACGATCAACCAGTGGCACACGAGCCCGAACTCGGGACGGATCAACGCGTCGAATCCGTGCTTCCCAGGCGACGCGCGCGTCCATACGACGCACGGGCTTCTTCCGATGGCCGAGCTCGTCGCTCGTGGCGAAGCCGGCGAGCTGATCCGCGTGTACACGCACCGCGCGACCGCGGAAACGCCCGGCGCCGGTGTCGTCGCGACGCAGCCGATCGCGTTCATGCGCAACGGCGTCAAGCCGCTCGTGAGACTGCGGTTCGCCAACGGTGCGGAGCTGCGCTGCACCCCGAATCACCGGCTTTGGACGCTCAACCGCGGATACGTTTCTGCTCAAGACCTGGCCAGCCATGATCGCGTGCTGCTGAACGACGGTCCTACGCCGGCTAGCGATGCGGCGTGGGCGCTGCCGGTGAAGGTCGAGATGCTCGCGGAGTCCACGGCTCGCGGTGGGCACGTGACGCACCACCAGCTTCCCGACCGCTGGAGCGAGGGTCTCGGCGAGCTCACCGGTCACCTCATCGGCGACGGTTGGATGACCAGCGTCCAGACCGGATGGATCTACGGCGGCGATGACCTCGCGGACGGCATGGCCGACTCCCATGAAGGGATGCTGCGGGAGCTCATCGGCGGCGTATCGCGCCAGGAGATGGACAACGGAACGGTGCAGCTGCGAGCGGGGAGCGAGGCGGTACGAGCATTCTTCAAGGGCATCGGCGTGACATCCGCGTGGGCGCACGACAAGCGTGTCCCAGCTGCGATCTTCACCGCGCCGACCGACGTTCAAAGCGCCTTCTTGCGTGGCCTCTTCGGTGCCGACGGCTGCGTTTCACGCGTCGAGGGCGGTGGCAAGGCCAACCGTTACGCAGGCCTCGGCAGCCGCAGCGAGTCGCTGCTCAAGGGCGTGATGCGGATGCTGAGCACCTTTGGCGTGCGTGGGCGCATCTATCGCGTAAGCGAGACAAAGGATCCGACGTTTTCCTACACCCGCGTCGACGGAACGAAGGTGGAGTACGTCTCGCGCGAGGGCTTCGACCTCCGAATCACCGGCAGCGACCTCGAGCGCTTCGCGACGAGCGTCGGATTCTCCGCCCCCCGCAAGCAAGCTGCGCTCGAGGCGCTTCTGGCTGAGACGCGTCGATACTCCACGAAGCCTGGGACGACGCTCGTGGCACGCGAGGACGACGGCCAGGAGGAGGTCTTCAACCTCACCGAGCCCCTGCATCATTCGTACATCGTCGACGGCTTCGTGGTCGCCAATTGCAGCGAATACATGCACGTCGACGACTCGGCCTGCAACCTCGCCTCGCTGAACCTGATGAAGTTCCGCCGTCCCGACGGCACCTTCGACGTCGACGCCTACGAGCACGCGATCGACGTCATGTTCCTCGCGCAGGAGATCCTCGTCGGGCCGTCGAGCTACCCGACCGAGCAGATCGGCGTCAACGCGCGCGCCTTCCGCCAGCTCGGCCTCGGCTACGCGAACCTCGGCGCCTACCTCATGTCCAACGGCATGGCGTACGACTCCGACGCGGGCCGTGGCACCGCAGCGGCGATCACGTCGCTGATGACCGGCCGCGCGTATCTCGGCTCGGCACGGATCTCGGCGGCGCTCGGGCCCTACGAGCGCTACGAGGCGAACCGCGAGGCGCACAACGCCGTCATGCGGATGCACCGCGACGCGTCGTATGCGATCCCCGACGCCGCCTGCTCGGACACGAAGCTGCTCAAGGCCGCGCGCGGCGCCTGGGAGGAAGCCGTCGAGGTCGGCGAGGAGCACGGCTACCGCAACGCGCAGGCGACCGTGCTCGCACCGACAGGC
>CAVYAX010000007.1:0-159489 GCA_963766525.1 uncultured Actinomycetes bacterium | reverse complement strand
CCGCGTGATACACAACACGCCACTCGCCGCCCTCGCGAAGGGGGCTGCCTAAGTTCACGCGCGCGTCGAGCCACAATCGACAACCCCCGGTTCCGCACACCGTCGAGAGGCGACTTTTTGGACCTCGCCACCCCTTCACCGCTGTCTTTCGCGCCCTAGGCTCACAGCTCGTCGCGAGCCGCCGAGCCTGATGCGGTCCGGAACGGCTCGTCGCCGTCGCGAATTGCGCTCGTGCCCTCCCCGGTCGCCGGATTGCCAGCGCAGCTTCGCCGTCCACCGGCAGTCGATCGTTGGGTGTTGCCGTAGAGGATGAACACCTTGGGATCGCTCAGCGAGACCTTGTACGGGAAGTTGATCGGACGTTGCCCGGGAATCGGCTCGTTGAGCTGACCAAGCTCCGCCTCGGGGGAGCGCTGATCAAGGTCCACCTCGAAATATCGGACGCCGATTCCACCGGCGCCCTCCGGTGGCAGCAGCGTGCCGGTGGGCGGCCGGCCCCGCGACACGACGTCGACATCCAGCCCCAGAAGGATCACCGAGGCGTCGGTACGGCCCTGGACCACGACCTTGACCTTGGTCGTGAACGCATCGATGCCGCCGTTGCGCTTCGCCCAGGCCAGCCTCGCGTTGCCCGTCATGTTGGCAGGGCGCGGTGGGAGCTCGCTCAGGCGCTTCTCGAACACGAAGGCCGACCGTCGAGTGCGTTCGGTCAGAACCTTGACCGTCAGCGGTGGCGGTTCCTCGCTTCCCGTAACCGCGTCCCAGCCGCTCTCGAAAGCGGATGAGATGCCGCCGGTGAGGAGGTTCGTCAATGCGGCCCCCGCCGCCGCGACGACCAACCCGATGAGCCAGGTCCGCAACCTGACGCCGGAGAGACGGCTCCGCCCCTCCGACGACGCGCGTCCCGCGTCCTCTGGCTGCTCTGTCGAATTCATCGACGCTCTCGGCCACTATGCCGAAGCCGGCATGGCGAGGCAACGCTGATGATGGGTGCTACTTGATCGAGTCGTAGACCTTGAACATCGGCAGGTACATCGCGATCACGATGAATCCGACGATGCCGCCCACGAAAAGAATCATTTATCGGTTCGAGGATCGAGGTCAGCGCCTTGACGGCGGTCTGGACCTACTACCTGGTCGTTGAATCGGGCTTTGGCTGAGCAACACGTGGCGGGATATCCGCTGGTGTGGTTCGAGGCGGGTGTCTTGCTCCTCGTCGCGGGTGAGATGCACGCCCTCGTCGCCGGCGGCGCGCTCGATGTATAGGTCGCGGACATAGACGGTTGCCTGCTCGCTCTGATTCACGACGACGAGTGTCAGCCGGTACTCGAGCGGAAGGTTTTCGGCGCCGCCGATGAGCGCGAGAGCGTCATCTGATAAGTGCTCCTCGTGCCAGAGCGCATGCTCGAAGAAGGCGCGCACGCGGGTTCCGCTACGGGCCGCGTCGCGGCTCCGCTGCCAGCGCAACGCTCGATGAGCGGTCATGGCACCGTATAGCCCGATGATCGCCGCAACGCTGGAGACGAGGAGCGCGGCGTGGGCAGTCGTCACGCGGACTGACGTTAGCTCGCATCAGCTACCGGCTCAGCACCTTGTCAACGCAGGTTGACATAAGGAGCGTTATCGAGCATGAAATTGTTGTTTCCGACCCTGCCTATTGACGCCCAGGCAGCTGCTCGAGCACGATCGCGAGGTTGTCCCGCGTACGGACGACGTCATGGTGCTGTGCTCCGTACGCGGCCTCGAAGATGTTGAGTGCGCGCTGTTGCGCGTCGCGTGCGCGTTCGAGACGGCCGAGAGCCAGCAGGGAGAGGCCCAGGCCGCCAAGCGGCATCGCGACTTCCGGATGGTTGGGTCCGTAGATGGCTTCTGCGATCTCGATGGCGCGCTGCTGAGCGTCATATGCCAGGCCCGCCTCGCCCAGCTCGAGTAGCGCGTTGGCGAGATTGGTAAGGGTCCGCGCGACATCCGGGTGTTTGGGACCGTACGTGGACTCGAAGATCGCCAAGGCGCGCTGCTGGGCATCACGGGCTCGGCTGAGCTCACCGAGCTGCAGCTGCACGTTGCCGAGATTCGTCAATACACGCGCTACCTCTGGGTCTTGGTCGCCGGACGCCGCCTCCAGGATCGCCAGCGCTCGCTCCTGGGCGTGCCGGGCGGCTTCAAGTTCTCCGAGCTGCATCAGGATGATTC
This sequence comes from uncultured Actinomycetes bacterium, assembly GCA_963766525.1. Lineage (GTDB taxonomy): Bacteria > Actinomycetota > Thermoleophilia > Solirubrobacterales > Solirubrobacteraceae > CADCVQ01. The sequence continues at coordinate 157,296 of CAVYAX010000007.1, read as the reverse complement.
CTTGATTGCCCAGGCTGCGAGCGACATCCGGGTGTTGCGGACCGCCTACCTCCGAGAAGATGATGAGCGCCCGCCGGTGAAGGTCGAGTGCGAATTGCGGGTCCCCGAGCTGCATCACGACTCGGCCGAGGTTGTCAAGCGTGCGTGCCACGTCAGCGTTGCGCGGTCCGTATGCGGCTTCGAGGATCCTGAGCGCCCGCTCCTGGGCATCGCGTGCGCCTTCAAGATCGCCGAGCTGTTCCAATGCGTTGCCGAGGTTCCCAAGACTGCGTCCCACGTCCGGGTGTTCCGGCCCATGGCGGGCCTCACTGATGGCAACCGCGCGCTCGGCAAGCTCCCTTGCGCTTCGGAAGCTCCCTCGTACCTGCTCGTACACCCCGACCAGCTCCAGCACACGAGCTGCCGATTCGAGAGCCACACCGTAATCCTGGGCGTGCTGGGTGGCGGTGACCGCGTGGGCGAGCATCCGTGCACACACCGGCCATTGCTCATGCTCCCAAGGGCGCGCAGGCAACGCGGCTTCGAGCAGCCCGACTGCGCGTGACACGGCAGCCGTGCGCCCCGCAAGGTCGGCGGTCGCGTTGGCGACATCTTGGACGAGGCGATGCATTCCCAGCGTGTTTTCGGCGGTCGCTGTGATCAGCGCGTAGCCGAGCAACAGTTCGACCGCCTCATCGACCGTCCGCGGGCTGACGGCCGGCTCATCGCTGACGCTCGCGTACGCGTTCAGCAGCTCGCGCGGGATGCGCTCGGGCGCCAGGTGCGCGCACACCGCCACCAGCTCCGCGGCGACCGGGTGCTCGGCGAGCTCCTGGAACGCCAGGCTCCAGACCGTCGCGACCGTGTGCGCGTAGCCCACCGGGCCACCGGCGGCGAACAGCTCGGGCGCACGATCACGCAACCGCTGCAGATACCCCGCCGCTGTGATCACCTTCGCGTTGATATACGCCGCGGCCTGCTCGAGCGCCAGCGGCAGATCCCCCAACGCGTCGGCGACCGCGTCGAGCACACCGTCGTCCTGCTCGTTGGTGCGCAAGCGTAAGAACGCGCGGGACTCCTGGCGCTCCCAGACATCCAGCGCGATCGGCCGCGCGCCGAGTGACCGCCAATCGGCGTGCGCCCTGGAGGTGATCAGGACATGGCCGCCCTCGCCCTCGGGGACCAGCTCGCCGATCGCCGCCGGCGAAGGCGCGTTGTCGAAGACCAGCAGCCAGCGACGATGGCGCTCAAGCCAGTCCCGAGCGGCCGCTACCGCGTCGGGCTCCTCGTCGTCGACGTCGACCAGGCCCAGCGTGACGGCGAGCGCGGCGAGGTCCGCGCGCAGCGTCGCCCTCTGCTCGGCGCGCAGCCACCAGATCACGTCGTACGCATCGCGACGGGTGCGGGCGTAGCGCGCGGCGAGCTGCGTCTTGCCCACCCCGCCGAGGCCGTGGATCGCGTCGACCTGCGTCACCGCGACCGTCCCTTCACCCGACAGGCCCTCCGCCAGCTGCTCGAGCGCCAGTTCGCGCCCCACGAACGTCCGTGTCATCACCGGCACGCTGAACACCGCCGCACCCGCATCCGGGCGGCCCGGCCGCTCGCCCGCGCCGCCGCCGGGGTGCGCGGGAGCGCGCGCCGGCTTCACGCGCTCGCTGCGCACACCGGCCAGCAGCGCCTCGCGCGACGCGTCGGGCTCCAGACCGACCAGGTCGATGTACACGACCGAGCCCAGCAGCCCGTCGGGGTCGCAGTCGCGCACGCGCACCGGGATCAGCCGACGCCCGCGGCCGACCGGGTCGCTGCGAAACGCCGCGCCCCACTCCGCTTCACAGAACTCCGACGCCAAGAACGCCGGCGACAGCACGGCGATCGTCCGCGCGGCTGAGCGCGTCGCTTCGTCCATCTCATGCACGAAGTTCGAGCCCGCCGGCATGTCCCACGCCTGCACCACCACCCGGTAGCCCGCGTCCTCGAGCTCCCACGCGATCCACTCCGCCCACGGCCTGTCGGCGCTGGTGTAGCTGACGAAGAAGTCGACCGCATCGGACACCGCTGTCATCATCGCCCACTCCCCCGGGTCGCGAGCGAATCCGCCCTCCCTCTGGTCAGCCGGCGTCGGACCGGTTGACAGAATCGGTGTTATCGCGCATTCGTTCGGGCTGGTTCTCCGGCGCCGCGGCGCGCAAGCCCCCTGCAACAGGCGAGCATGAAATCCCCTGCGTGGAGGGGCCCCTCGGGCACCGGCGAAGATCACGCGGGTCCTCAAGCCTCTCGAGTCACCGCGCCCTCGCCGTCTTCATCGGCCTTGACGGCGAGCCAGGCTGCTTCGACTCTCCTCCAGCCGTGCTTGCTTACCCACCACAGCTGTCGCGTTAGGGCTACGCTGATCGCACCGAGGATCACGACTAGCGTGCTCCGCACCACATCGCGCGGTGATGCGATATCGACGGTGAACCACGCCAGCACGAAGCCGCCGGCCAGCAAACCGTACGCGATCGCGAGGCCCCACGATGAGCTCACGGCCGCTCCCATGAAGTCCAGACCACGCCGGCCGGAGCGGTCTGAGGACAAGCGCTCTAGAAATTGCCGGTTGCGCTTCTGAAATCGGAGTCCAGGGACGTTCGGCTCGACGAATTCACGCAGATACACGCCAGCGCTCGCTACTCCAACGGTCGCGCGAATCGTCAGGAGCTGCGCAACGATCGTGATCGACATGCCGATGCCAATCAGGAAGAGCGCCTCCGCCGGCGTCGGAACCTCCTTCGGTCGGACGACGAGTCCCAGCACGACTGCGCCGGCCGCTAGTGCGAGGCCAAGAAAGACCTGACGTTCACGCTGATCCTGTCGAAGCCCCTCGCGGATGAACTCATACTCGGCGAGGTAGCCGCGCGCCGCAGCGTCCTCGTTCTCGCGGGTTACGCGCGCCACGCACGCAGCTTCGCACGATCGGAGCTTGGCGGTCCGAGTCCAGAGGCTCACGGCGCCACGAGCGCGCCGCCCTGGAGTGTTTCAACCCGACCTCGTCAACGACGCACACCGTCAGCCGCGGTTGAGAGAACGAGCCTTATCGAGCATGAAATGTTGTGACCTGGGACAGGCTATTTCCCGCGACGCCTACGCGATCAACTCCATTCATGGCGACGGCGGCGCGGTCGACGCGTCCGAATCCGGCGACGTTCGGGCTTCCACCTTCGCGAGCAGCGCGTTCGCCGTGGTCGTGTACGCGTGTTCGAGGCCGAGTGAGCGTTCGAAGATCGCGATTGCTCGGCGCGCGTTCTCGCGCGCCGCGTCGAGCTCGCCGAGCTGCTGCTGCACGGTGCCGAGGTTGGTGAGCGTGATCGCGACCTCGGGGTGCTGGGGCCCGTAGACGGCCTCCTTGATCGCGAGCGCGCGCTGCTGTGACGCGCGCGCCGCCTCGAGCTCGCCCAGCTACAGCTGCACGTTGCCGAGGTTGCCGAGCGTGCGCGCGACGTCGGGGTGCTCGGGCCCGTAGATCGCCTCGAAGATCGCGAGCGCGCGCTCCTGGGTCACGCGCGCCGCCTCGAGCTCGCCGAGCAGCTGCTGCACGATGCCGAGATTGCAGAGCGTGCGCGCGACGTCGGGGTGATCGTGCCCGTAGACGGCCTCGAAGATCGCGAGCGCGCGCTGCTGGGTCACCCGCGCCGCCTCGAGCTCGCCGAGATGGCGCTGCACCTCGCCGAGGTTGCCGAGCGTGATCCCGACCGTGTGGTGATCGAGCCCGTAGACGGCCTCCCTGATCGCGAGCGCGCGCTGCTGGGACGCGCGCGCCGCGTCGAACTCGGCAAGGTGCGCCTGCACGGTGCCGAGGTTGGAGAGCGCTGAAGGCGACGTTGGCGTGATCGGGCCCGTAGAGGGCCTCGACGATCGCGACGGCGCGCACAATGAGGTTGCACGCCGCGGTGTACTGGCCCCGCGCCTCCTGGTACTGCCCGACGCGACCGAGCACAATTGCGGTTTGCTCGCGCGCGGTTTCATGGCGCTCGGCGTGGCCGGCGGCGCTGAGCGCGTGCTCGAGCAGGCGCGTGCACGCCGGCCACTGCTCATGCTCCCACGGCCGGTCCGGCAGCACCCGGTCGATCAGCGAGATTGCGCGCGCCGCCGCCGCCGCTCGCACCTCCGCGGCCGCGGTGCTGCGCGCGACGTCTTGGACGAGGCGGTGCATCCTGAACGTGCTGTCGGCGGTCGCGGTCAACAACGCATAGGCGAGCAGCAGCGCGATCGCGTCATCGACCGCGCGCGCCGCGATCGGCGGGTCGTCGCCGACCTCTCGGTAGGCGTCCAGCAGTTCGCGCGGGATGCGGTCGGGCGCCAGGTGCGCGCACGCCCGCACGAGCTGCGCGGCGACCGGTTGCTCGGCGAGCTCGCTAAGCGCGAGGCTCCAGACTGTCGCGACCGTGTGGCCATACCCCGCCGGCTGCCCTGCGGCGAACAGCTCGGGGGCTCGCTCACGCAGCCGCCGCAGATAGCCCTTCAGGGTGATCGCCTTGGTGTTGGTGTACGCGGCGGCCTGCTCGAGCGCGAGCGGCAGATCACCCAGCGCGTCGGCGACGGCGTCCAGCACAGCGGCGTCCTGCTCGTCGGTGCGCGCACGCAGAAACGCCCGGGATTCCTCACGGTCCCAGACATCCAATGCGATCGGCCGCGCGCCAAGCGACCCCCAGTCCGCATGCACCCTGGAGGTGATCAGCACATGGCCGCCCTCGCCCTCGGGGACCATCTCCGCGATCGCCGTCGGCGCCGGCGCGTTGTCGAAGACCAGCAGCCACCCCTGGTTGCGTGGACCTCCCCCGTTTCGGTGGACACGGGGTGATTAGGCGACCTGGGCCGCTGCTGAGTCGGACATGATGGTGATCTTGGGAAGGGATGGGAGCCGCGAAGCGGCGTCGATCGGTCTGCTCGGGCTCAGAGTGCTGTTCTCGTAGTCGACGGGGGATCGTTGCCCGAGCGTGCTGTGGCGGCGCTCGCGGTTGTAGAAGACTTCGATGTAGTCGAAGACCTCGGTGCGCAGCTCGGCCTTGCTTGGCCACGCGCGACGATGGATGAGCTCCTTCTTGATCGTCGCGAAGAACGACTCGGCGACGGCGTTGATGCTCCTATGTCAAGGCTGATTGCTGGTGGGCGTCGTGGAGGTCGGCGATGAGGAGCGGGTAGATGCCTCGCGCGATGTGTCGCATGAGGCAGCGGCGGATCTCTTTGTTGCTCTTGCCGTCCTTCGTGCGGCGCTTGACGTAATCGCGGGTGGTGGGGTCGTGGATCATGCGGTTGTTGGCGATCAGCCAGAGCGCGCTGTTGCCTTGGCGGTCGCCGCCGCGGTTGAGGCGATGACGGGTGGTCTTGCCGCTCGAGGCCTCGATCGGGCTCGCGCCGCAGAGCGCGGCCAGTGCGGCGTCGTTGCGCAGGCGAGTCGGGTTGTCGCCGGCGACGAGCAGCATGCGCGCGGCGATCTCGGGGCCGATACCCGGCTGCTGGAGCAGGCGGGGAGCGGCTTGCGCGATCAGCTCGCCGAGGAGCGCGTCAAGCTCGGCGATCTCGCGGTCGAGGTCTTGGTGGCGGCGAGCGAGGCTGCGCAGCGCGTGCCGTGTCGCAGCGAGGCTGTCGCGACGTGAGCTGCGGTGCATCCGCGCGCAGCGCTTGACGAGCTGGCGGTTGGTCAGCGGGCTGAGCGTTTCGCGCAGCTCGTCGGGCGCGGTCACGATCAGGTTCTTCATGTGCAAGATCGCCTGGGTACGTGCCTTGATGGCGCTGGCGCGCGTGTTGCGCAGCACGCGGATCGATTCGACGATGCCGTCGCGGGCCTTGGGCTCGGCGGTCGCCTGGCCCGACAGGACGCTGCGCGCGGCGGCTTCGGCATCGCGGGTGTCGTTCTTGCCGCGATGGCGGCCGCCGACACGCGCGGCACGGGTGACCTCGATGACGTCGATGCCCTCAAGCTGCAGCGCGCGTGTCAGGCCCACACCGTAGCTGCCGGTCCCTTCGACGCCGGCCCGGCGGATCGTCCCGCGTTGCTGCGCCCACGCGATTAGGGCACGGATCCCCGGCCGGCTGGTTGGGAACGTCGCAGTCGCGACGAGACGTCCAAGCAGATCGATGAGGACGACAGCATGCGTGTCGCGGTGGGTATCGACGCCGAGGATGACCTCGACGAGCAGGCATGGCATCTTGGGCACTGCGACTCCTCCCAACTCGAATTGGCGGGGTCGCGCAGCCATCGGCCGGGACGGCGGACAGGACACTCATGGTGCTTGGCAAGGCTCCTATCAGGTCACGATCCGCCCGACCGGTCGGTGCGCTCTCAACGCCGCCCCGGCCGGTCGACAGCTCAACGCAAGTGCACGCCGTCCACGAGGACAACGGCGAAATCGAAAGCAGGAGTCAGACCGACCGCGACGACATCGAGAGCGAGAATCTTGATTGAGTGTCGAAGCAGTCGCCCTTGCTGCCCATCGACTGCGCGATCCCCGCAGCACGGGCTTGCTTGCCGAACGCCAGCGACACGAACTGACCGCCCTGATCTGAGTGGTAGATCAGCCCGCGGTCCGGGCGCCGGCGCGCGAGCGCCATCGCCAGCGCGTCGCTGACGAGCTCGGTGCGCATGTGATCGGCCATGCTCCAGCCGACGATCCGACGGCTGTAGAGGTCCTGCACCGCGACGAGGTACAGCCAGCCCTCCCAGGTCCGCAGGTAGGTGATGTCGGCCACCCATCGCTGGTTGGGAGCGTCGGCCGAGAAGTCGCGGTCCAGCAAGTCGTCGGCGACCCTGACGCCCGGCACCCGCACCGTCGTCGCCTTGTACTTCTTGGTGATCAGCCCCGACAAGCCGGCCTGGCGCATGAGGCGCTCAACGCGCTTGCGCCCGATCCGCTCGCCGTCATCGCAGACCAGGTCAGCCCAGATCCGCGGCGAACCGTAGACACCGCGGCGCAGCGCGTGCAGCTCGCCGATCCGGGCGCTGAGCCGGGCATCCTCGGCTCCACGAGCGCTCAGCGGCCGCGCCGCCCACGCGTGATAGCCCGACCGCGACACCTCGAGCACGCGGCACATCAGCGCGATGGAATGTTCGGCCTTCCTCGCGAGCACGAACCCGAAGACCTTCACCGGGTCTTGCTCTCCGAGGCGAAGAAGGCCGCGGCTTTTTTCAAGATCTCACGCTCCTCCGCGAGGACCTTGACCTCACGGCGCAACCGGCGCAACTCGTCGCGCTCGGCGCTACTCAGGCCCTCAGCCTTGCCCTCGTCGACGTCACGCTGCGACGCCCAGTTTCGGAGCGACTGCGGCGACACGCCGAGCTCCTTGGCCAGCTGCGGGATCGGCCGGCCGCTGCTTTTGAGCAGCTGCACGGCCTCACGCTTGAACTCCTGCGAATACGGCGGGGTCTTGGGCATCGATAGACATCCTCTCGGTCAGACCAGATGGCCCAACCGTCAGGTGTCCACGAAACCGGGGGAACTCCAGCGCTCAAGCCAGGTCCGCGCGGCCGCAACCGCTTCCGGCTCCTCCACATCGAGGTCGACGACGCCGAGCGCGACCGCGAGGGCGGCGAGATCCGCGCGCAACGTGCCGGGGCTGCTCGGCACGCAGCCACCAGACCACGTCATACGCGTCGCGACGCAGGCGCGCGTAGCGCGCGGCGAGCTGCGTCTTGCCAACCCCACCCAGACCATGGATCGCGTCGACCTGCGTCACCGCGACCACGCCCTCACCCACAAGACCCTCGCCGAGCTGCTCCAGCGCACGCTCGCGCCCAACGAACGTCGGCGTCAGGACCGGCACATCGAACAGCGTGGGTGACACCCGCCGCCCGGGCTGCTGTGCGTCGAGCAGCTCGCGCACGTCACCCCCGAGCGCATCGATCCTCGCCACAAGCAGCCGCGTCGCCTCATCGCCGCCCTCCACCACCAGCGGCACCGCGCTGAACGTCGCGGCGGCCATGCGCTCGGCCAACGCGCGCCGAGCCTGCCGCGGCGTGCGCACAAGCCGCGGTTCGATGACGTCGGCCAGCCCTTGGACATCCCGGACACTGCCGCCAAGCGCACCGCTCAGCGCGCCATCGAACATCGCGACGAGGTCCTCGCGGTCTCTCCACGCATAGAAGACATCGCGGTCCAGATCGCACTCCTCGCCGAAGTCAGCGTGCAACAACACCAGCAGCCGGCCGAGCGAGTCGCGTTCGCCCCACAACAGCTGCACCAAGCGCGCCGCGCCCGCGGCCCCGACGTTCAACGCCCTGCCGGCCGCCCACGTCTCGATCAGGCCCGTCATGACATAACCCTCGCACGTGGTCGCGACCTGACGCAGGATTCGGGCTGTGCGTCCGCGGCGGATGGGTGTGAGATCCGCGTTTTCAACAACCATCCACAGGGCTCCCCCAGGCGGCGTCTGGCTTTTGCGACTCGGCCGGCCTGGATATCCACAACCAAGATCGCCGAGTTCGTCGATAGCCGCGTTGCGGCCGTAACTGTCAGCCGGGATCCGGCCTTCCGGTAGCAGGGGACCCAGAACGCCCGGTATGTGCCCAGCGGAGTGATCGGCGCGCAACCTCCGTGACGCTTGTCACTCATCCGTCGAGCGCGATCGGAGGATGCTGGATGCATGCCAGTCCGCCGTCGGCGCGCCTCCCGCGCCGATCACCGTGTCGTAGTCATCGCGATCGCCGGCGCTGCGGGCCTCGCGCTTGCGGCATCGGGATGCGGCGACTCCGGGGCTCCTTCTCCCTCGGCGCTCACGCGCGCCGCCGAGGCCGATGCGTCCTACGGCGTGCGCTACCGGTACCGCAGCCGCTCGAGCGAGGCTGGCAAGAAGGTAATTCGCGTCCGCGGTTACGCGCAGACCGAAGCTGATCAGCGCCGCTCGCGGATCGTCATGGTGGGCCGCGACATCCGCGGCGAGATCGTCCGCGACGGCCACGACGAGTACACCGGCGGTGACCTCGCGGTGCCGGGGCTGCTTGGGTCGTCGTCCTCGAAGATCCGCTGGACGAAGCTCGACGGCGCGCGCTTCCTCAAGGCCGGCTACATCGACAAGGTCTGCGGCGCCGAGCTGCCGGCGAAGGTCGCCGGAGCGCTCGCGCGCACCGGCCCGCGGATTGAGCGGCTCGGATCTGCCCGGGTCGGCGGCCGACCGACCACGCGCTATCGCGTCACGACGACGTACGGCAAGGTCCTCGACACGCTCGCCGGCAACGACGACGCGGCTGGCTGCGACGCGCGCGACCGCGCCGCGATGTTGATCGCCGATCTGTGGATCGATCACGACAACCTCGTCCGGCGCGTGCACGTGCGCGTCCACAGGCGCGCTGGGGTTTCGAGCGTCGAGACGCGCGACATCACCGCCTATGACCGCGATGTGCGCGTCGCTGTCCCGAGTGGTCCCGCCGTCGGCGACGTGACCGACAAGCTCCTCTCGCTCGCGGACGGCCTCATGTCCGAGTGCTCGACGACCGACGACTGCTGACCGCCCAGGCGCTTACGCCGCGACCGGCGACCGGCGCTCGTCGATTCGCCGCGTGCGCGGCCGCGAGGCTCTCGACGGCCCTACCGGACCCCTGGTTTCGCCGTCAGCCGCGCTGCTGAAGATCGGGGACTCGATAGGGGCGCTCCCCGATGTCGCGCGGCTGATCGTCAACCACGATCACCTGACAGCCATCGACCGCTGTCGCCGTTGACAGAACCGCCGTTATGAGGCGTTCAAGACGCGGCCCGTAGCCGACCGGTCCGCCGGCTGACAGCTCCGGGCACGATCACGTAACCGCTCCAGGTAGCCCGTCATCCTGATCGCGTTGGTGTCGGTGTACGCGGCGACTTTCTCGACCGGGAGCGCGCAATCCCCGCAGGCGTCAGCGGCCTCGTCGAGCACACTCCGCCTCCTGTTCGCGCGTGCGAGCACGAAGAACGCGGGCCCTCGTGCGCGTCCCCCGAGCGCGCACGAGGGACCCGCTCAGGGCTTGGACGTGGTGGGGTCGGCGGTGGAGCGGGGGCGTGCCGGCTCGGCGGCCACCTGGCCGACCGCCCAGCGCATCGTGTCGTTGAGGCCGGTCGTGACGCCGCGCAGGTCGCGGATCGTCTTGAACATCCGCGTGAGCAGGACGAAGGCGATGGCCCCGAGCGACGTCATCAGGGCGATCGTCAGCAGCGCGAAGATCGTGTCCATGGTGAAGCTACCTCGCTGCCGCCTGCGCCTTGCGCACGACCAGCGCGGCCTTCGCGGCGATCCCCGGCAGCACGCCGGCGATGACCTGCAGCGGCGCGTTGATGTCGGCGACCCACTGGTGCAGCCCGCGCAGGTGGTTCGTCTCGACCATCGCCAGCGCTCCGCCGAGCGTGCCGAGGCCGTCGGAGATCCTGACGAGGCGCTTGCGCACCTGGTTGAGCCCGATGCTCAGGATGATGACCAGCAGCGCCGCCTCGAGGAAGCTCAGCGCGATCATGAGCTCTCTGCTCATAGTGACTCTCCCGCTCCGGTGTATCCGTCTGTCAACGCGTTCATGTAGCCGTCCTGGATGATCGCTTCCTCGATGACGAGGTTCAGCACCGCGGGCGTGAACGCCAGCTTGGGGATGTTCACGGTCTGCGACGCGACGATCCCGGCGGTCCCGAGCAACCGCTCGACGCTCGTCTCGATGTCGATCACGAGGCTGAGCAGCAGCATCAGCAGGATGACGACGACGATCAGGACGACGCCGCCCATCCCGAGTGCCATCTGCCACAGCGCGTGGGTGTCGTATGCGGCGATCATTTGCCTACCGCCACCTTTCGCAGCGCGCGGGCCATGTGCAGGATCCGCACCGCGCAGTCGTTGACGAGGTCGACGCCGTCGGCGAGGCTCGTGGTCTGGGCGCGCACGATGTCGACGCCCTGGTCGGCCGCGATCGCCTGGTCGGCGATGCGGGCAGCGAGCGTCAGGATGATCGACACGATGATCACCACGACGACGATCACGATGAACGCCAGCGCGAGCCCGATGTACCAGTCGGTGTAGGTCGCCGCGAGCATGCCGTCAGGCGCCCTTCCAGCCGACGACCTGCACGCGCGCACCCTCGACGAAGCCCATGATGATGCTGATGAGCGAGCGCTCGATGTCCTGCTCCTCGAGCGTCAGCAGCAGGTGGTGGGCGACCGTGTCGAACGCCTCGTCGGTGATGTTGAGGTTCGCGTGCGCGCCGGTGAGCGGCGCGCCCGCGTAGACGTGCGGCCCACCGAGGACGTACGTGAGGAACATCCGCTGGTGGCGCTTGAGCGCGTCGCGCTCGATCCCCTCGAAGTACTTGTCGAGGCTCGGATCTGCCCAGAGACGTCCGTAGAAGTTGTCCACGATGACCGTCAGGCCGGCTTCTCCGCCGACCTGCTGGTACATCGCGTCCGATGACGCAGTTGCCATGCCGGGTTCCCCTCCGTCGCAGTGCTCTTGACGAGCAGCGAGCGTACGTTCGAGCTGTTTCTGCTCTTCCGAGGTCCGATGAACGGCTGGTTAACGTCGTGCAACCACCAGGTTGCCGCCGCGCACGCGGCGGCGCTCAGCTCAGCGCTCGACGACCCGCTCGCAGTCCTTGCCGACGCGGTCGCCCTTGTCGACGATCGCGACGTCGAAGCGGCCCGCCCCGCAGTTGACGATGTCCGACGCCCGCCGGCCAAACGGCGTGGTGTCGCGTGCCGTGATGCGGTCGTTGCCCGCGCCGCCGATGAAGCTGTCGCGTCCCCGGGTGTCGGTCAGGCGGTCGTTGCCGGCGTCGCCGACGAGCAGGTCGAGGCCCGCGTTGCCGGTGATCCGGTCGTTGCCGGCGCCGCCGCGCAGCTCGTCGTTGCCGGCCCCGCCGGCGAGGTTGTCATGGCCGAGGCCGCCGGAGATGAAGTCCAGGCTGGCGTCGCCGGACAGCCGGTCGTTGCCGCCGCCGCCGGAGATGCAGTCGCGCCCGCGCCCGCCGCGCAGCCGGTCGTTGCCGAGCAGGCCGAACATGACATCGGTGCCCGTCGTGCCCGTGCGGGTGTCGGCCGCGTTCGTGCCGACGATGGTGTTGCCGTCGTAGGGGCAGCGGGGGAAGGCCGGCGGCGCGCCGACGAGGCTGATCGTGAAGCTGCGCGTCGCGGGGCTGGCGTCGGTGTTGCCGGCGGCGTCGGTCGCGGCGACCGAGAACGTGTGGCGTCCAGCGGTGGCTCCGGTCGCGAACGCGAGGTCGCAGGACGCGAGCGGCTTGCCGTCGGCGACGCACGCGAACGTCGAGCCGGTCTCGGACGAGATCCACTCGAACGCGGGCGCGTCGGTGTTGATTGTCTCGCCCTCCGCGGGCCCTTCGGTGATCGTCGTCTGCGGCGGCGTCGTGTCGATCGTGAACGACCGCGTCGCGGGCGTCGGGTCGGTCTCCGGGACGGAGTTCGTCGCCGCGACCTCGAAGCGATGCCCGCCGTCGGGAAGCGGCCCGACCGTGTACGGCGACGCGCACGGCACGGCTCTGGACGTCTCGGCGGTGACGATCGTGCACGTGTACGTCACGTTGGTCTGGCTCGCAGCGAACTCGAACGTCGGCGTGTTGTCGCGCGTGAGCGAGCCCTCTGCCGGGCCGCTGATGATCGTCGTCTCCGAGGGCGCCGCGGCTGCGCTCTGCGCGCCCGCCAGGCAGGCCATGACGATCATGCCCGCAATCCCGAGTCGCATCCTTGCTCCCCTCGCCCTTGACCCCATATGTGCATCTCCGTGCTGGTGAGACCGGGCGCCGTGGCCCGGTCGTGGTGGCGCGACGCTACCACCGCAGCGCGCTCGATGGGCTGCCAGCTCGCGCCGTCGCACCGGCGACTGGACCGCCGGGCGCGCCGGACCGCCGGGAGCGCCCCTCAGCGGCGGCTGACGCGCTCGCAGTCGCGGCGGACGCGATCGGCGCGGTCGACGATCGCGACGTCGAAGCGGCCGCTCCCGCAGCCCACGCTGTCAGCGACGCGCCGGCCGAACGCCGAGGTGTCGCGCGAGTTGACGCGGTCGTTGCCGGCTCCCCCGGAGAAGCTGTCGCGCCCGACGGAGTCCGTCAGGCGGTCCGTGCCGGCATCGCCGACGAGCACGTCCGTGCCCGCACCGCCCGTGATCGTGTCGTTGCCGGCGCCGCCGCGCAGGTCGTCGCGGCCGGCGTCGCCGGTCAGGCGGTCGTTGCCGACGCCGCCGGTGATCACGTCGTCGCCGGTTCCGCCGCGCAGGCGGTCGTTGCCGGCCGCCCCGGAGATGCAGTCCGGGCCGCCGGCGCCGCTCAGGACGTCGTCGCCGGCGAGGCCGAACATGAGATCGGTCCGCGGGCTGCCGATCCGCGTGTCCGCGCCGCTGGTCCCGTTGATGACGATGCCGTCGTACAGGCAGCGAGAGATGAGCGGAGGCACGCCGCTCAAGCGGATCGTGAAGTTCCGCGTCGCCGGCGTCGGATCGACGTTGCCGGCCGGGTCCCTGGCCGCGACCGAGAAGCTGTGCTGGCCTTCCGCGGCGCCGGTGATGAAGGCCTCCTCGCACGCTGTCAGCGGGACCGCGTCGGCGACGCAGACGAAGGTCGAGTTGACTTCGGTCGAGCTCCAGGTGAACGCCGGCGCGTCGGTGTTGATCGTCTCGCCCTCGGCGGGGCCCGTGTGGATCGTCGTGTCGGGGGGCGTCGTGTCGACGATGAAGTTGCGAAACGCGGGCGCCCCGATCTCTTGCGCCGCGTTCGTCCCCGCGGCCCGGAAGGTGTGCCCGCCGTCGGGGAGGGGGGGCGTCGTGAACGGCGAGGCGCAGGCGAACGTCACGTTCGGGTCGGCTGCGTCGATCGAGCAGCCGAAGCCGATCACGGGTTGGTTGGCGGTGAACTCGAACGTCGGGGTGTTGTCGTTCGTGAGCGCGCCCTCCGCCGGGCCGGCGGTGATCGACGTCACCGGCGCGACCGCAGCCGCGACCGGCGCGCTCGCCAGGCAGCCGATGGTCGCCGTGATCGCAACGAGACCCAATCGCATCCGTGCCTCCCTTACCCGTGGCCTCATACGGCGAAGCTACCACCGCAGCGGGCGGGCCGGGCCGCCAGAGCGCGCCGTTGCAAGCGCCGCGCCGAGCGGAGGGTCCGCGCCACCCGCGCCGAAGACGGACCTGACGCCCGAGCCGGGAAGGAGCACCGATGGCAGACGACAAGGCGAGCGCACAGCAGGGCAACGGGGCGCTCGCCGAGCGGCGCTCGACCGGCGACGAGATCGCGCTGGCGATCGACCTCGGCTGGCGGGTGGCCGCCCTGCACGCGATCAGCCCGACGACGCTCGAGCGGCCGTCCGCGGTCAACGACGACATGCTGCTCAACCGCCGCAGCCTGTCGCCCGCCGACCGGCTCGAGCTCGAGGTCCAGGCGATCGCCGGCGTCGCCAAGCGCCTCGGGATCCCGCTCGACCACGCCGACCTCGCGCGGCTCATGACGCTCGCGCAGCGCGGCCGCCGACACGCTCGCCGACGAGCAGGCGTTCCGCGAGGAGCTCGCGCGCCGCCACACCGCGTTCGACAAGGCGCTGTGGACGGCCGACGAGCAGCGCGGCAAGGCCTACGAGCTCGGCAACTTCATCTCGGACACGTGGAACCGGGTGCAACGCCCGCGCGTGAAGGACCATCCCTCGACCGAGATCGTCGAGGTGTTCCACCCCGTCCGGGTCGAGCGCATCAAGCTCCTGATCGACGACCTGCAGGCGCGCGTGGATCCCGTCGCCGCGCACGCCGTGGGCAGCCACCTCGACGCGTGGAGCAAGCGCGTGCGCGCCGTGCCGCCCGACGTGCCGGGCAGCGGCCTCGAATCCAAGCAGGCCACGGCGCTGCTGGAGCCCGTGGAGCGCCAGACGATCATCTGGCGCCAGCTGCTGACCGGCGACAAGGAGCCCGAGGCCTTCATCGACCAGGCGCGCCGCGGCGAGGTCCGCGACGAGCTCACGAAGATGCTCTGGAAGCGCTACGGGCGCTGGGCCTGGCTGCTGCCGATCATCGTGGCCATCGGCGTCTTCATCGGCCTTCAGTACTCGCGCAACCCGGACCTCGCGAAGAGCCTCACGGGTGGGTTCTTCGCCCTGACGGGCGCGCTCGGGCTGCAGCGTGCGGCGATGATCTCGACCGTAAAGCGCGGCGTCCAGGGCTGGGGCGATCTCATGTGGAACCGCGCGCTCGCGGCCGTGATCTGCCGCGAGACGTCGCTGCTGCACGAGGTCTTCCCCGACGCGAAGCCGCGCCGCGGGGCCGCGCGGCTGCGCCGCCGCCGAGCGGCTTCAGCGCACGAACTCGACGTCGACCGTCTCGCCCGCCGACAGCGACGCGCGGTCCTCGGGGACGAACGCGAAGCCGTCGATGTCCAGCAGAGATGTCAGGACGTGGGAGTCCTGGTGGGTCTGCGAGGGCGCGACGTACCAGCCGTCGGGGCGCAGCTCGGCGCGCACGCGCACGGCGGTCGTGCGGCCGATCCGGCCGGGTAGGTCGACCGCGGCGGTCGCCGTCGTGCGGCGCTCCGCGCGGCCGCGGCCGAGCAGCGCGTCGATCGCGGCGACGACGAACAGCCGGAACGACACGGTGGCGGATACCGGGTTGCCGGGCAGCGCGAAGCACAGCGTCCCGTCCTCGGCGACGTAGAAGCAGATCTGGCCTCCGGGCCGCAGGCTGACGCGCCCGAAGACCTCGGTAGCGCCGAGCGCCTCGAGCGCCGGGCGGACGTGATCGTGCGGGCCGACGGACACGCCGCCGACCGTGCAGAGGATGTCGGCGCCGCGCATCGCCTCGCGGATCGTGTCGATCGTCTCCTGGCGGTCGTCGCCGACCTTCACGCGCGAGACGACCTCGGCTCCGGCGAGCCGCGCGGCGGCGCTGAGCGCGAACGCGTTGGCGTCGCGGATCTGGCCGGGCGCGAGCGCCGGGCCGGGGTCCGTGAGCTCGTCGCCCGTGCTGACGAACGCGACCCGCGGCTTGCGCACGACCGACGGCCGGGCGATGTTCACCGCCGCGAGGACGCCGATCTCCGGGCCGGTGAGCAGCGTCCCGGCCTTCAGCACGTTCGACCCGACCGGGATGTCGCCGCCCGCGACGCGGATGTCGCTGCCGGGGTCGACGGACTTCTCGACGGTCACGCTGCCGTTCTCGGCGCTCGTGTACTCCTGCGGGATGACCGCGTCCGCGCCCTCGGGGATCGGCGCGCCGGTCGAGACGCGGATCGCCGTCCCGGGCCCGACGAGTCCCTGCGCGGCGGTACCGGCGCGGGCCTCGTCGACGAGCTCGAGCGCGACCGGGGCGCCGGTCGTGTCACGGGCCTGCAGCGCGAAGCCGTCCATCGTCGAGCAGTCGAACGGCGGCACCGGATTGGGCGCGACGGCGTCCTGCGCGAGCACGCGGCCGAGCGCGTCGTCGAGGTCGACCTGCTCGCCCTCGAGCAGGCTCGTGTGCTCGAGCAGCCGGCGGCGTGCGTCCTCGATCGAGATCCTCATCTCGGCCGCACGCTAGCAGCGCCCGCGCGCAGGCCGCCGTCGACGGCGCGTGCCGCCGCGCGGGTGGCGCGGCGCCGTTCTCGTGACCGTGGCGGGAGGCCGGGCTCGGCGCTGGGCCGGCTAGGCCGACGCGACGGGCCGCGTGCCGCGCGTGCGCGAGGCGGCGGGCCGCGGCCGCGCGACGGGGCGCGTGATCGCGACCGCACGCGGGCGCGCCTTCGCCTGCGCGAAGCTGCGCTTGGCGTAGGACGCGAGCGTGCCGGAGAAGCCCCAGAGGGCGACGAGGATGGCGAAGATGATGGAGATCGTGAGCATTGGCGGGTTCGTCGGTGCTATCGGCAGATTGGCGGATGCGCGAAAGCCCTTGTGTGAGGTTGTCCCCGATCTCGCGGATCCCGAACATATGCGAACATGCGTTCGCATGTCGATCAAGGGGCGGCCGTACACCTGGTTTCGCTCGGCGCTGCGCCGCGGCGACCTCGTCGGCGTGCGCGCGGCGGCCGCGGAGCTCGGCCACAAGGTCAACCTCGTCGACGCGCTCGCGGTGGTCCTGCTGATGGCGGTTCGCGACGACGACGCCTTCGACCGCGCCGCGACGAAGTGGCTCGCGCGCTTCGCGCTCGAGCGCCCCGCTGCCGGGCTCGAGGACCTGCGCCTCGGCCTGAGCGCGCTCGAGGCGCTGCCCTACAACGGCGACGCCGCGCGCCAGACGCTCGCCGAGCTGTGCGCCCGCCACCGCCTCGACGACGTCATCGGGCTGCTCTCGTGAAGGCGGCATGGCTCCCGCGCGCGCGGGGTAGGTCGTGGACATGGCTCGTCCCGATCGGCTCGCTCTCGCGGCAGCGGCGGTCCTCGCCGGCCTCGCGCTCGCCCTCGGCGCCTGCGGCGGCGACGAGGACAAGTCCTCCGGCGACAACGGCATCAAGCGGCCGCAGTACATCGCGCAGGTCGACGCGATCTGCAAGAAGACCAGCGCGCAGTCCAAGCCGAGCTTCACCAAGCTGCAAGCGCTCGTCAACGCGAGCGGGACCTACAAGAGCCGGCTGATCAAGGCCTCGCCGATCCTCCAGCGCGTCTACGACCTGCAGGACGAGAAGTTCCAGCGCTTCAAGGCGATCGAGCCGCCGACCGCCGATCGCGCGCAGGTCGCCGAGATCCGGACGGCCGCGCAGGCGACCCTGAAGGAGTTCGAGGAGTTCCTGCCCGCCGCCGAGAGCGGCGATCTCGAGAAGTTCATCGACGTCGCGACCGACGCGACCGGCTCGCGCGCGCGCGTCGAGCGGCTGGGCACGACCTACGGCTTCCGCAAGGATTGCTTCAGCCTGCCGGTCGACCTCGGCAGCATCCAGTAGCGCGCGGCGGCGGACGGCGCGCGGGGCCATGGCCCGCCCTGCGGCGCTCGGGTATATCGTCGCGCGCAGAGACGTCCGCCGGGCGGCCGACCGCCCGCACCCGAGAGAGAGATCTTCGATGGCCTACACCGTGCCCGACCTGCCGTACGCGTATGACGCGCTGGAGCCGCACATCTCGGCCGAGACGATGCGCTTTCACCATGACAAGCACCACGCGACGTACGTCGACAAGGCCAACGCCGCGCTCGAGGAGACGCGCTGGGCGGCGGAGATGGCGCCCGAGGAGCTCTTGACGAAGCTCGACGAGGTGCCGGCGGCGATTCGCACGGCGGTCACGAACAACGTCGGCGGGCATTACAACCACAGCCTGTTCTGGGAGAGCATGTCGCCGGACGGCGGCGGCGATCCTCCGGCGGGCAAGTTCCTGAGCGCGTTGAAGGAGACCTTCCGGACCGTCGCGATCTTCAAGGAGACGATGGAGGCGGCGGCGATGAGCACGTTCGGCTCCGGCTGGGCGTGGCTCGTGCACGACGGCACGCGCGTGCTGATCGTGACGACGACCAACCAGGACTGCCCGATCTCCGACGGGCTCACGCCGCTGCTCGGCGTCGACGTCTGGGAGCACGCGTACTACCTCGACTACGAGAACCGCCGCGCGGAGTACGTGCAGGCGTGGTTTGAAGTCATCGACTGGGACGTCGTCGCCGCGCGCTACGCGGCCGCCCCGGTGCCCGACGTGAGCGAGATCCTCGTCCGGACGGTCAGCATCACCGGCAGGATGATCCCGTTCGGCGAGATCGACGTCGAAGCGGCGCGCACGCAGGCCTCCGAGCTCGGCGCGCTGACGGGCTGGGGCCCGATGGCGAAGGTCGGCTCGATCGCCCGCGCCTGGACCGAGCTGTCGAAGAACCTCGAGGGCCGCGGCGCCGCGACGGTCGCCGACCTCGAGCCGGGGTTGATCAAGAAGTCCGCCGAAGACCTGTGGGTCATCCCGCCCGAGCGCGGGATGATCTGAGGGCTTCCGGCATGCGGTCGCGCTATCTCGTCGTCGCGGCCGCCCTCTCGGCGCTCGCGCTCCCGGCGCCGGCGTTCGGGGACGCGCGGATCTCGCGCTCGGGCAACGTCGTCACGCTGACGTCCGATGCGGGCGCGGACAAGATCCACGCCGCCGGGACGGACAATCTGCGGCTCATCTCGTACGCCGTCGCCCGGGGCCGCGTGTTGCGCGCCGGTCGGGGCTGCGTGCGGCGCCGCGGGCCCCACATCACGCGGGTCGTCGTGACCTGCGGCGCGCCGTCGCGGACGCACGTCAACCGGGTCACGATGAAGGTCGACCTCGGCGGCGGCGACGACACGTTCGTCGCCTCGCCGTGGGACGACGTGCAGCCGCGCGTCATCGTCGACGGCGGCGCCGGCAACGACACGATCTACGGCTCGACGAACTCCGACGACATCAAGGGCGGCGCCGGCGACGACAGCCTCTTCGGCTTGGAGGACGTCGACAACATCGACGGCGGCGATGGCAACGACTTCATCGTCGGCGGACCGGGGGACGACGGGCTCGTCGGCGGCGACGGCATCGACAGGGTGTACGGCGACGAGCGCGAGGCGACGGCCAAGTGGGGCAACGACCTGCTCACGGCCGTCGACTTCGGGCCGCCCGACGCGCTGTCCTGCGGCGAGGGCGTGGACGCCGCGGTCGTCGACGTCAACGACACGGCGGACGCGAGCTGCGAGAACCTCGCGGGCGGCCAGACGACACCGCCTCGCGACACCGCCGGCGTCTTGCCGCTGACCGTGACGATCGGCGCGCTCGCGCCGCGCAACACGCTCGCGCGGATCCTCATCGGGCAGCCGATCTACCTGCCGGTGACGTTCTCGGCCGCGTCGCACGTCGTGGGCAAGCTGGAGGTCTCCGCCGCGGAGGCGCGGCGGCTCGGGCTGCCGGCGCGCGAGCGCGTGCTCGCGGACTCGCTCGGGACGCCGCTCGCGCTCACGCCGGTGACGATCAACACGCAGATGCGCCTGCGCTGGCCCGTGCGTCGCTACCTCACCGACAACGACCGGTTCCGGGCGACGCTCGACGATCACCGCGACGGACGTCAACCTCCGGCCGACGATCGCGACGAAGCAGATCACGATTCAGCGATAGCCGGTCGCGTCGGGCGGCAGGCCGGGGTCCTGGACCTCGACCATGTAACGCCAGCAGTCGGGCTGCGAGCCGTCGACGTCCGTGAAGCCGTACTCGCGGGCGAGCCCGCCGGAGGAGAACGAGCCGCCGGTGCGGGCCTGCACGCCGGGGTCGGCGGCGAGGGCCGCGACCGCGCGGCCGACGAAGCGCGGCGACTCGGAGATCTCCCTGAAGTGCGGGCTGCCGATCGTCGCCTCGCGCCACGTGTCCTCGGTGACGCCGTAGATCTCGAGCATCATCTCCGAGCGCATCCAGCCCGGCGTGAGCGCGACCGCGGCGCAGCCATGCGGCTCGAGCTCCTTGCTCTGCGCGAACGCGAGCCGGACCGTCGCGGTCTTGACGAGGTCGTAGAACGCCGACAGCCGGTAGTTGGCGTCGTTGTACTCCCGCGTGCCGTCCGTCATCTCGACGACGAGCCCGCCCGGCCGGCGGATGAGCAGCGGCAGCGCGAAGTGGCTCGTGACGAGGTGCGTGTCGAGCGCCAGGCGCAGCATCCGCAGCCCGCCGTCGAGGTCGTGCTCCCAGAGCGGCTTGTTCCACTCGATGAGGTTCTCGCCGCCCCAGATGTCGTTGACGAGCACGTCCAGCCGGCCCTGCTCGGCGTCGATGCGCCCGACGAGCGCCTCGACCTGCGCGGGCTCGAGGTGGTCGACCTGCACCGCGATGCCCTCGCCGCCCGCCGCGTCGACGAGCTCGGCGGTCTCCTCGATCGTCTCGGGCCGGTCGTACTCGGAACGCCGAGCGCGGGTGCTGCGACCCGTGCAGTAGACCGTCGCGCCCGCCTCGCCCAGCGCGACGGCGATGCCGCGCCCGCCGCCGCGCGTCGCCCCGGCTACGAGCGCCACCTTCCCGGTCAGCGGACCCGCCATCGCGCTACGACCTCAGCCGGACCGCGAACCCGTGGTCCTTGTTGCCGAACGCGATGACCTTCGAGCGACGCAAGCGCGCCACGGCGCCGGGGTGGAAGCGGTCGAGCACGAGCTTGCGCCGGGCGCCGGGCGCCAGCCGCACCGGCAAGCGCGGGTTGAAGGCCGTGCCAGAGGCCGCGGCCGACGCCACCGCGGAGACGCACCGCCGGCCGCTGCGCGCGCAGCGGACGACGACCTCCACGCGCGGGCCGGCTCGCTTGACGAGCGTCGACGAGCTCACGACGAGCCCGCCGCCGATCGCGATGCGCTCGCAGGAGCTCGCGCGGTCGATGATGTCGGGCTGCGAGACGCGGTCGCGGCCGGCACCGCAGCGCAGCTCGTCGACGTCGGAGCTGCGAAAGCCCGCGTACTCGGCCGCGTCGAAGTGGTCGTCGCCGGGACCGCCGTCCATGACGTCGGCGCCGCCGTCGCCGGCGATGTCGTCGTCGCCGGGGCCGCCGCGCAGCAGGTCGTCGAGCTGGTCGCCGTCGAGCTTGTCGTCGCCGGCGCCCCCGTCGAGCTCGCCATCGCCGTCGAGCTTGTCGTCGCCGCCACCGCCGAAGATCCGGTCCTTGCCGTCCCCGCCGTCGAGGACGTTGGGCCCGTCATCGCCGCGCAGGACATCACCCGCGGCGTCGGACGCGGTCACGTTCTCGATCGCCAGCAGCGTGTCGCGCTCCCCGGCCGCGCCGTCGGGCGCCGGGTCGGCGAGATCGACGGTGACCGGGACCTCCGGGCCCGGACGGACCGCGATGACGCCGAAGCTCGGGCGCAGCCCGTAGGCGACCGTGTCGCGGCCAGGCCCGCCGTTCAGCGTGTCGTCGCCGTGGTCGCCGAAGAGGGTGTCGTCTCCCGGCGTGCCGGTGAGAACATCGTTGCCTTCGCCGCCGTCGAGCCGGCTTCCCGAGAGCGTGTCGTTGCCGTCGTTGCCGCGGACGGTCTTCGGTCCCGTCAGGATGTCGTCGCCTTCGTCGCCGAAGATCTCCTGCTCGGAGCCGGCGGGGAACGTGAGCCGGTCGTTGCCGTCGCCCAGCCTCACCGTGCCGAGGACGTTCGCGCAGCGGGCGGACTGGGCGTCGACCTGCGCGCAGCCGTTGCCGGCGGTCAGCGGCGCGCCCGTGTCGCGGATGACGTAGGGACCGCTCGCGGGCAGGTCCGCGGTGACGTCGTTGGCCTCCCCGGGCGCCGCGGCGAACGTGAAGACCTGGTTGCACACCTCGGGGCCCTTGCCGGTCGGGTTGTCGCACACCGTGTCGACTCGCACGGTCGCGGCATGGGCGGCCGCGGGGGCGAAGGCCAGCAGGGCGAGGACCAGCGGCACGACGCGCATCGGCCAACCGTACGCGAGGAACGCGCGGAGGGCCACCGCTCGCCTGTGGCGGACGTTGCAATGGTCAGGTAGCCTCGGCGGATGACCCCGATTCCAGGCGAGCCACTGACGCCAAAGCCGCACGAGCTGACCCTGAAGGACGGCCGCAAGCTGAAGCTCAAGCTGCCGGGGATGGCGCCGCGGATCAAGCCGGGCAAGACCGAGGAGCGCGGCTCCGAAGAGCCGCCGCGCGACAACCCGGCGCCCGTGCACAACCCGTACCACGGCATCTAGCCCGCGTTCGAACACGTCGCACCGCGCCTGCGCCATCCTGCGGGTGTATGCCACGCACCGCTGAAGCGCAGGTCCGCAACCCGCTGTTCTCCCGCATCTACGCGCGCCAGAGCCAGCGCGAGGGCGCCGAGCAGATCGGCCACCGCCGCGAGACGCTCGCCGGGCTGCGCGGCCGGGTCGTCGAGGTGGGGGCGGGCAACGGGCGCAACTTCGGCTTCTATCCGCCGGAGGTCCGGGAGGTCGTCGCCGTCGAGCCGGAGCCGTACCTGCGCGCGCTGGCCGGTCGGGCCGCGGGCCAGGCGTCCGTCGCGGTGCGGGTCGTCGACGGGATCGCCGCAGCGCTGCCGCTGGAGGACGAGAGCTTCGACGCGGCCGTGGCGTGCCTCGTGCTCTGCAGCGTGCCCGATCAGCGCGCTGCCCTGGCCGAGCTGCGCCGCGTCCTGCGGGCGGGCGGCGAGCTGCGCTTCCTGGAGCACGTGCACGCCGAGCGCCAGCCGCTTCGCGCCGTCCTGGCGGGCGCGGACCGCAGCACCCTGTGGCCGCGGCTCGCCGGCGGCTGCCACCCTGCCCGCGACACGCTGCGCGCGATCGAAGACGCGGGCTTCGCCGTCGAGCGCGTCCGCCGCTTCGGGTTCTCGCCCGCGTGGCCGCTGCCCGCGATCCCGCACATCCTCGGGATCGCGCGGAGCCCGGGAGGATCGGCTCCATGAACGACGCACCGCAGGACTTCGAGGAGGGCGACCGCGTCGCGCTGATGCGCATGGCGCCGATCACCGGCGACATCCAGATCATCGAGGCGACGGTGGTCGGCATGGTCGACGAATACCAAGTGGTCGTGCGCTTCCCGGGCGGCACCGACCTCACGCTCCCCGTCGGCGAGGTGACGCGGATGCCGCCGAAATGACGCGCCCCACGCTGTTTGCGTTCGCCGGCGGCGAGCCCGCGTTCCTCGCGCTTGCCGCCGCGCACCATGAGCGCTGCCTCGCGGATCCCGAGCTCAACCACCCGTTCTCGCATCCCGGCCAGCATCCGCAGCACGTCGAGCGGCTGGCGGCGTACTGGGCGGAGGTGATGGGCGGGCCGGCCGCGTACTCGCAGTCGTGCGGGGAGCAGGCCGGCGTGCTGCGGATGCACGCGGGCAACGGCGACATCACCGACCTCGGCGAGCGCTTCCTGCGCTGCTTCGATCTCGCCGCCGACGACGCCGGCCTACCCGCCGACCCCGGGTTCCGCGCCGCCTTGCACGCGTACATGCGCTGGGCCGTCGACGACGTCCTGGTGTACTCGGACGAGGACGCGGCCGTCCCCGCTGGCGCCGCGATGCCGCGCTGGGGCTGGGACGGCCTGCAGACGTGACCGGCGCATCGCCGCACCGCGGCCGCGCCGTCCTCGTCACCGGCGCGTCGCGGGGGATCGGCGCGGCGGTGGCGAAGGCGTTCGCCGAGTCGGGCGATCGCGTCGCGCTGCACTACGGCTCGCGCCGCGAGCAGGCGCTGCGCGTCGCGGCGTCGCTGCCCGGCGACGGGCACGTCGTCGTGGGGGCGGACCTCGCCGACCCCGACGCCGTCCACGCGATGGTCGCGGAGGCCGCCGCCGCGCTCGGCGGGGTCGACGTGCTCGTCAACAACGCCGGGGTCATCGAGCCGCACCCGATCGCGGAGACCTCCTACGAGCAGTGGCAGCGCGCGTGGCGGCACACGCTGGGGGTGAACCTCGTCGGCGCCGCGAACGTGACCTGGTGCGCCGTGCAGCACATGGGCCGCGGCGGGCGCATCGTGAACGTCGCGTCGCGCGGGGCGTTTCGCGGCGAGCCGGATCAGCCCGCGTACGGCGCCAGCAAGGCGGGGCTCGTCGCCTTCGGCCAGTCGCTCGCACGCGCGCTCGGACCGGCCGGCATCTCGGTGACCGCCGTCGCGCCCGGCTTCACGGACACCGATATGGCGGCCGAGGCGCTGGCCGGCGACGAGGGTGAGCGGCGCCGCGGCGAGAGCCCGCTCGGGCGCGTCGCGACGCCGGAGGATGTCGCCGCCGCGGTGCTCTTCCTCGCGTCGCCGCAAGCCGAGCTCGCGAGCGGGACCGTGCTGGACGTCAACGGCGCCTCCCACCTGCGCATGTGACCGGTGGCGCGCCGGTCGGCGGCTGTCGAGGCCGCGGGCGCCGGCGTGGCGCGGGCGCCGCGGTCGGCGGCTTGGCGAAGCCGCGGGCGCGGCGGGGGCGCCGGCTCGGTCAGGCGACCGGGCGCAGGTGGCGCAGCGGGCGGCCTGCGCGCAGCTCGCGCACGACGCCCTCGACCAAGCCGTCGCTGTCGGCGCGCTGGCCGTCGGTGACCGCGGCGACGATGCCGCGCTTGCGCTGGATGAGCGTCGCCATCGTCTCGTCGATCGTGTCGGCGGCGAGCAGGTACCAGGCGGTGACCGCGTCGCGCTGGCCGATGCGATGGCAGCGGTCCTCGGCCTGGTCGTGCATCGCGGGGGTCCACTCGAGCTCGAGGAACGCGACGTTCGACGCGCGCGTGAGCGTGATGCCCTGCGCCGCGACCCGCGTCGCGGCGATCAAGAGCTGCGGGCCGTCCTCGGACTGAAACGCGGAGACGGTCTCGTCGCGGCGCACGCCGGAGTCGCGGCCGAGCAGGTGCGCCGCGTCGGGGAAGCGCGCGAGCACCGCCTCCTGGACCTCGACGTGACGGGCGAACACCACGAGCGGCTCGCCGGACTGCAGGAAGTCGTCGATCCACGCGAGCGCGGCGCGCAGCTTGCCCCGCGCCGCCAAGCGCTGCAGCGTCCCGAGCTGCGCCAAACGCTCGGCGCGCAGCGTCGCCGCGATCTTCGCGTTGAGCTCGCGCAGGTCCAGCGGCTGCGTGCGCAGCCAAGCGACGACGTCGTCCTCGGCGAGCCGGTACTCGCGCTCGTTGGCCAGCGCGACCGGCACGACGACCTGGCGCTTGGCGGGTAGCTGCGGCAGCACCTCGGACTTCAGCCGGCGCACGAAGCAGCGCCGGCGCAGGTGCCAGTGCAGCCGCTCCTCCGAGTGCTCGCCCTTGAACTGCCGCGCGAACTGCGCGCCCGAGCCGAAATCGCTCAGCCGGCCGATGACGCGCAGCTGCGAGACGAGCTCGTCGGCGTGGTTGAGCACGGGCGTGCCGCTCAGCGCCAAGCGCAATCCGTCGGGGACGACGCAGTCGGCGAGCTTGCGGACCGCGCGCGTGCGCTTGGCCTGCGGGTTCTTGACGTAGTGCGACTCGTCGATCACGAGCGCCCGCGGCCGCAGCCGGCCCAGCGCATCGCGGTGCGCGACGACAATCTCGTAGTTGAGGATCGTGATGTCGCCGGTCTGCGCGACCGCCACCCGCCCGTCGATGACCTTCACGTCGCGGTGCGGCAGCCACTTCGCGGTCTCGCGCTCCCAGTTGAGCTTCAGCGACGCCGGGCACACGACCACGGCCGGGTACGCGTTGTCGGCCTCGAGCGCGGCGAGCGCCTCGACGGTCTTGCCGAGCCCCTGCTCGTCGGCGATGAACGTCCGCCGCGCGTCGAGCGCGTAGCGGACGCCGGCCCACTGAAACGGCGCGAGCGTGCCGCCGAGCACGGCCGCGACCTCGGGCATCGGCTCGCCGGCGGTCCCGCGCGACGCGCGGATCGCCGCCTGCGCCTCGGCATGCTCGCCGCGCAGGCGATCGAGTGTGAAGCGCCCCGGCCCGTCGACCGCGACGTCGTGACGGGCGATGAACGCGTCCAACGCCTCGACGACCCACGGGTCGACCGGCAGCGTCCGGCCGCGGTCCTCGGCGCCCGGCAGCTTGCCGAACGCCTTGCCGATCTCCGGGTCCCACAGGACGTCCAGGCGCAGCCGCTCGCCGTCGAACGTCTTCGCCGCGGTCAGCCGCGCGGGCGGCGGATCCTCGCCTGACAGCAGCGCCTCGACGCAGCGGTTGGCGCCCGCGTCCAGGCGCGCGTTGTCCTCGTCGGCGAGCGCCGACGCGCCCGCCGCCGTGAGCGGCGCGAGCAGCATCCCGTCGCGCTCGACGAAGCCTTCGAGCAGGGCCTCGGGCGGCGTGCCGGCGCGGGTCGCGAGCACCCACCAGCCGCGCCCGTCGTGGCGCACGGTCGAGACGTGGCCGACCCAGCGCCGCTGGATCTGCGCGAGCCACGCGTCGACCTGCTCGCTCGCGGTCAGGTCGGGGAAGCGCTCGAGCACGTCGGCGACGTGCACCCCGACCCAGTCGTCCACCGGCGCCCACCACTCGCGCGCCTCCCAGTCGAAGCGGCGGCCGGGGATGCCGCGCACGACGTTGACGATGTGCGCGTCGTAGGGGAAGCCGAGCACGACGATCTGGCCGCCCTCCGGGCCGCGGCGCAGCTCGACGTTCGGGCGGTCGGGGGCAAGCTCCATGAGCGGACTCACGATAGTGCGCGCACCCGAGGGAATAACCTCGGTCAACCGTGCCGTCAGACGACCACGACCGCACCGACGAGCTGCGCGAGCTCGCGACCTACGCGCGCCAGCGCCGCGACCTCTACCGCGCCCGCACCTACGGCCCGCGCGAGACGAGCGCGACGCGCCTGCGCGAGCTCGAGCGCGAGTCCGACCAGGCCGACGCCCGGCTGAAGTCGTACATCGCAGAGCGATCTCGCTAGCGCGCCAGCTCGAACCAGATCGTCGCGCCGCCGGGGCCCTCGATGCCCCAGGCGTCCGCCATGCGCTCGACGATCTGCAGGCCGAAGCCGCCGAGCGACGGCGTCTCGTGCGAGTGCAGCAGCGCGTCCGGCGAGACGTCCGGCGGACGACCGCCGACCTCGACGCGCAGCCGCTCGGGCGTGACACGGATCGTGAGCCGCAGCGTCGCCAGCGGCGACGGCTCGAACTGCGCGACGTAGACGGCGATCAGCTCCGACGTCATGAGCAGCGCCCGGTAGGCGAGCTCGCCCGCGATGCCCGGCATCGCCGCCAGCTCGCGCCGCGCCATGCCCGCCGCGGCCGCGGTCGCGGGGAGCTCGAAGACCTGCTCGCTGGCCAATCGGGTCGTCATCGTCTAGCGCTGTACCCCATCGATCGCTGGAGGTTCCCGTGTTCGCTTGCAGAATGCGCGCCGGCTGCCGATAGCCGGGGCATGGCGATCTACGTCCCGACCCATGATGCACACGGGCGCGAGCGTCCGGGCAGGTTGCTCGGCGACGTGCTGGTCGACCTCGGCCTCGTCGACCGCGACACCGTCGAAGCCGTCGTGCGCGAGGCGCGCACGGCCAAGATTCCGATGCACGAGCTGCTGCTGGACCGCGGCCTGCTAAACGGCGACCAGCTCGCGCTCGCCGTCGCCGAGCGCTTCGGCCTCGAGTACGCCAGGCTCGACAAGCTGCAGCCCGACATCGCGGCGATGCAGCTCGTCCCCGAGACGACGCTGCGGCGGCTCCAGGCGGTGCCGATCGCCTTCCGCGGCACGGACACGATCGTCGTCGCGATGGTCAACCCGACGAACGTCCTGGCGCTCGACGACCTCACGATGCTGACCGACCGGCGCGTCGAGCCGGTCGTCGTCTCGCGCGAGGACCTCAGCGTCCTGTTCCTGCGCCTGACACGGCTGGAACGCGAGTTCGACGAGGCCGAGGAGCCGTTCGCGGCGGAGCTGCCGGAGCCCGACCTCGCCCTCGAGGGGTCCGCCGACGACGGCCCGACGGTCAAGCTCGTGCGCTCGCTGATCTCCCAGGGCGTCGAGCTCGGCGCCTCGGACATCCACTTCGACCCCGACGACGGCGACCTCCAGGTCCGCTACCGGATCGACGGCATCATGGCGCCCGCCGCGCGCGTCCCGCGTCGCCAGGCCGCCCGCGTCATCTCGCGCATCAAGATCCTGAGCGACCTCGACATCGCGGAGCGGCGGGTCCCGCAAGACGGCCGCACGACGCTGACGCTCGAGGGCCGCCGCGTCGACGTGCGCGTGACGGTCGTGCCGCTCGTCGACGGGGAGTCCGCGGTCATGCGGATCCTCGATCCCCGCGACGGGCCGCTGTCGCTGGGCGAGCTCGGGATGGGCGACGCCGACCGCGCCCGCGTCGAGGCTGCGCTCGGCCGCTCGCACGGCGCGATCGTCGCGACCGGGCCGACGGGCTCGGGCAAGTCGACGTCGCTGTACGCATCCGTCGCGGTCGTGAGCTCGCCCGAGAAGACGGTCATGACGATCGAGGACCCCGTCGAGTACCGCCTGCAGGGCGTCAAGCAGATGCAGGTCTTCGAGCGCGCGGGGCTGACGTTCTCGACCGGCCTGCGCGCGATCGTCCGCGCCGACCCGGACATCATCATGGTCGGCGAGATGCGCGACCGCGAGAGCGCGCGGATCGCGATCGAGGCTGCGCTCACGGGCCATCTCGTGCTGTCGACGCTGCACACGAACAGCGCGCCGGCGACGCCGGCGCGGCTCGTCGACATGGGCGTCGAGCCGTACCTCGTCGCGAGCGCGATCGACTGCGTGCTCGCCCAGCGCCTTGCGCGGCGCCTGTGCCTGAACTGCCGGCGCCCCGTGCGCGTGGCGGGGTCGCTCGTCGGCCTCCCGAGCCATGACGAGGTCGACATCTTCGAGGCAAACGGCTGCCACCGCTGCCGCGATACGGGCTACCGCGGGCGGATCGGCCTGTTCGAGGTCATGACGGTGACCAACGAGATCCGCGCGCTCATCGTCAACCGCGCCCGCGCGGGCGAGATCGAAGCGGTCGCGATCTCCCAGGGCATGCGCACGCTCGTCGACGACGGCCTCGACAAGGTCCGCGCCGGCCACACGTCGCTCGCCGAGGTCGGCCGGATCACGGGCTGAGCCACCGCCTAGGACTTGCCGGCGAGCGCGGGCCGGCGCGAGCGCCGCGACGGTAGATCGTCGCAGTCAGCGCAGGCCTGCTCGGGAATGACGCCGAGCGCCATGAGCACCCCGAAGATCTTGCAGCCGACGCACAGCGCGAAGGCGGACTCGAGCCCGGCGAAGACCACCATCATCGCCAGCACGACGTTCGCGGCGCCCGTCCAGCCGAGCGCGAGCGCGAAGATCGCGGCGGCGACCGTGCAGACGGCGCCGATCGCCTGGGCGAAGCGCTTCGGCGGCCCCGCGACGTAGCGCGGCTCGCCGAAGAGCGGTGCGACCTTGATCGCGAGGCGCCCGAGCGGGCTGAGGGTCGGGCCGGTCAGCACGCGTGCGACGAAGCCGTAGGCGATCGGGACGAGCAGCCAGTACCAGCCGGTGACGAGCATGAGCGCCGACGCGACGGCGACCACGCCCGCGACGAGGCGCGCGGCCTTCTCGTTCACGGGGTTCGGGAAGCTGAACACGGTGCCCATCCGCAAGGCAATGTACCCGGCGAGCCCCGAAAACACCTAAACCCGATACGAGATCGGGCTCAGGTGCGGCGTGCTGCAAGAGATCGCCGCGCCGCCCCGGAACGGGCCGGCGCGAACGGGGACCGTCAGATGGTGGCGCGGGCCGTGCAGACCTCACCGGTGGGGCTGGTCGCCTTCGCGCTGATCGTGTCCGGGCCGGCGCCGTTGGCCAGCCGGCGCTCGACCTCGAACGAGCCGCTCGGCGCGCGCGTCGTGCGGGTCGTCTCGACGACGACGGCGCCGTTGCGGCGCAGCTCGACGTCCCACGCCACGCCGTTGACGTTCTGGTCGACCTCGAACTCGGTCTTCAGCCGGCCGCGGTCGCGCTTGACCTTGAGCTTGGCGCGCGAGTTGCCCGTGCACTCGCCGGCGACGCGGATCTCCTTGCGGTTGCGCCGCACGCTGGCGCTCCCGCTGTTGCCCGAGCTGCTGTCGTCGCTGCTGCTGGCGCCCGAGCCGCTGCCCGAGCGGCTGTCGTCGGAGCTGCTGGTCTGGCCGCCGCGGTCGTCGCCGGCGGGGTCGTCGGCGCCGTGCTTGGCGAGCGCGGTGGTGGGCGCGAGTGCGGTGGTGGCGAGCACTAGGCTCAGGACGATGATGCGGTGCGGTGTCATGGTTGGCCTCCGGTCGGTGGTGTCGACACTGTCGGCCCCGGCCGGTCTGGAACTCAATGGGACTTAGGTCGCAGCGCCGTCCGGGCGCCGCCGGCGCGCCGCCGCGGGTCAGCGCCGCGGTCGCACGCTTCATGCTCGGCAGCCTGGTCGCCATCGCCGTGATCGGCGCCGGCGGGTTCTTCGCGCTGCGCAACGTCGCCGTCGACGAGGCCGAGCGGTTCACCCACGAGCGCGTGCGCTCGGCCGGGCGCATCGTCGAGGCATCCGGGCTGCGCGACTCGATCGTGCGCCGCGACCAGGCGGCGATCGATCAGCTCGACGAGCTCGTCCAAGGCCAGATCCTCGACGACACGATCCTGCGCGTGAAGCTGTGGACGCGCGACGGGACGATCCTCTACTCCGACGTGTTCGACTTGATCGGCCGGCGCTTCCCGCTCGGCGAGGAGGAGCTCGAGCTCTTCGAGCAGTCAGGCGCGGCGGACTCCGAGCTCAGCGACCTCGGCGAGGACGAGAACGCCTTCGAGCGTGCCGAGGGCAAGCTGCTCGAAGCCCACACGGTCATCCGCACGCCGAACGGGACGCCGCTGCTGTTCGAGATCTACCAGCCGTTCAGCTCGCGCAGCGCCAGCGCGTCGAACCTGCTCGGCAAGATCGCGATCCCGGTGATCGCCGGGATCCTCGTGGTCGTGCTGCTTCAAGTGCCGCTCGCCCTGTCGCTGGCGCGCCGCCTGCAGCGCGGGCACCGCGAGCGCGAGGCGCTGCTCGCAAGCGCCGTCGAGGCGTCGACCCGGGAGCGCCAGCGCATCGCGGCCGACCTGCACGACGGGGTCGTGCAGGATCTCGCGGGCGTCGCCTTCGGCCTCGCGCCACTGACCGCCGACGCCGAGCGCCGCGGCGACGACGAAGAGGCGAGGGTCCTGCGCGGCGCGACCGGCACGCTGCGCCAGGGCGTGCGCGACCTGCGCACGCTGCTCGTCGAGATCCACCCGCCGAACCTCGAGTCGGCGGGCCTGCGCGTCGCGCTCTCCGATCTGCTGAGCCCGCTCGAAGCTGCCGGCATCAGCACGTCGCTCGACGTCGAGGAGGCCGCCGGCGGCGACGGTGACGCGCTCGTCTACCGCGCCGCGCGCGAGGCGATCCGCAACGCGCGCGAGCACGCCGAGCCGGCGTCGGTCCGCGTCGCGGTCAAGCGCTCGCCGGACGGCACGACGCGGCTCGTCGTCGCCGACGACGGCAAGGGCTTCGCGGAGCACGCGCGCGAGGAGCGCGAGGAGAAGGGCCATCTCGGGCTGACGCTGCTCGGCGAGGTCGTCGAGCAGGCCGGCGGGACCCTCGCCGTGCAGTCGGCGCCCGGGAAGGGAACGACGATCGAGATGGAGCTGCCACCACGATGATCCGCGTCCTGCTCGCCGACGACCACGGCGTCATCCGCGACGGCCTCGGCCGACTGATCTCGGCGCTCGAGGACGTGGAGCTCGCGGGCGTCGCCGCCGACGGGGCCGATGCCGTGCGCCAGTGCGCCGAGCTCGCACCCGACGTCGTCCTCATGGATCTCGACATGCCGGTGCTCGACGGGATCCAGGCGACGAAGCAGATCGTCGCCGCGCATCCGGACGTCGCGGTGCTCGTGCTGACCTCGTTCTCGGATCGCCCGCGGATCATGGGCGCGCTGGAGGCCGGCGCCTGCGGCTACCTGCTCAAGGACGTCGACGCCGACGAGGTCGCCGAGGGCATCCGCGCCGCCGCCCGCGGCGAGTCCCCGCTGGACCCGCGCGCCGCGCGCACGATCCTCGACGCGCGCTCGGCGCCAGACCCGCTCGGCGCCCTGTCCGAGCGCGAGCGCGAGGTGCTCGGCCTGCTCGTCGAGGGCCTGCCGAACAAGCTCATCGCGCGGCGGCTGGAGATCTCCGAGAAGACCGTGAAGTCGCATCTCACGCGGATCTTCCGCGTACTCGACGTCACCGACCGCACGCAGGCCGCCCTGTGGGCGGAGCGCCAGGGTGTGGGCGGTTGAGCCGCCCGCCGCGACGAAAGTCCCATTGCGTCCCGGGTCGCGAATGACGATGGTTGGGTGATGCTCACGCGCTTTCTCAGCGTCGCCCTGTGCGCGCTCGCCCTGCTCGTCGCGGCGGCCCCTGCGCCGGCCGCCCCCGGCAGCGGCAGCGGCGGCGACGACGACGCGCGCGCGACCGGGCGCTGCACCGGCGGCGCGTCGTCGCAGCTGCGGCTGCGCGCCGACGACGGCGAGATCCGCGTCGAGTTCGAGGTCAAGCGCCGGCGCCCCCGCGAGTCGTGGCGCGTCGTCTTCGTCCACGAGCGGCGCGTAGCGTGGCGCGGCATGGTCCGGACCAGCAGCAGCGGCTCGTTTCGCGTGCGCCGCTCGTACAAGGACTACGAGGGCGCCGACAACGTGACCGCCCGCGCGACCGGCCCGCGCGGGATCACCTGCCGGGCTTCGGCGACCCTGCGGCGGCTAGCCGCGCAGGTCCCAGTCGAGGATGAGCGTGCCCTCCGACGACGTGGCGCCGGCGCTGCGGTACGTCGCGAGCGCCGCCTCGTTGATCGACTCGGTCCCGGTCCACATGCCGTAGCAGCCACGCTCGCGGGCGAGCTCGGCGAGCGCCTCCACGAGCGCTCGCCCGACGCCTTGGCGCCGCGCGGGCTCGTCGACGCCGAGCTCGTAGAGGAACATCTCGGTGCCCTTGTCGGGGTGCGTCGTCTCGACGCCGGACACGAAGCCGACCGCCGTCCCCGCCGGGTCGTAGGCGAACAGGAGGTGGTGGTTGGCCTCGGCGAGGAAGCGCCGCGTCGGCGTCGAGCCGCGGCGGCTCGTCGAACAGCCCGCCCGCCGCCAGCACCGCCTGCTCGTCGCCGGGGCCCAGCCGGCGGATGTCGATCTCCATCGCGGCGCAATCGTAAGCCGCTGGAGGCGGTGAGATGATGCGCGGCCGTGGAGCGGTTCGACGTCTTCGTGTCGTACTCCCGCAAGGATGGCGCGCTCGTGCGCCGGATCGTCGAGGCGCTGGAGGCGCGCGGGAAGGTCGTCTGGGTCGACTTCGACGACATCCCGCCGTCGGTCGACTGGTTCGAGCAGATCGCCGCCGGGATCGACGGCGCCGACAACTTCCTCTGCGTCATCACGCCGGACTGGGTGAGCTCGGAGGTCTCGAGCCGCGAGCTGGCGCACGCCGAGTCGCGCAGCAAGCGCGTCCTCCCCATCCTCGGCCGTCCTGTGCAGGCCGCGCTCGTGCCGGCCGCCGCCGCGAAGATCAACTGGATCTCGTTCACGGACCCGGACGCGCTCGACGACGCGATCGCGACGCTCGTCGAGCAGATGGAGACCGACCTGCCCCACGTGCAGGGGCACACGCGCTGGGGTCAGGAGGCGCAGGATTGGGAGCGTCACGGCCGCGACCCCGCGTACGTCCTGCGCGGCGCCGAGCTCGCGGCCGGCGAGCAGTGGCTGTCCTCCGCCGCCGGCAACGAGCCGCCGCCGACCGCGCTGCACAGCGAGTTCATGCGCGCGGGCCGCCACGCCGCCGCGCGCCGCCAGCGCGCGCTGTTTCTCGGCGTGAGCGTCGCGCTCGCCGTCTCTGTGCTGCTCACGATCTTCGCCCTGCTGCAGCGCTCGACCGCGATCGACCAGCGCAACACGGCGCTCTCGCGCGAGCTGGGCGCGCAGTCGGAGCGCAGCCTCGCTCGCGACCCCGAGCTGTCGGTGCTGCTCGCGCGCGAGGGCGTCGAGGCGAAGGCCGGCGCGGAGTCCGAAGAGACGCTGCGCACGGCGCTCGTGCGCTCGCGCCTGCGCGCGCGCCACGCGCTCGGCGCGCCGGTCGCGTCCACGAGCATCTCGCCCGACAACAAGCTCTACGCGGCCTCGACGGACAGGGAGCGGGGCTACGTCTACGACCTGGCCACGAGCAGGCGGCTGTCGGCGTTTGCCACGAACACGCTCGGCGCCGACCTCGCCTGGGACCCGGCGAGCCGCCGGATCGCGGTCGGCGGCAGCGACGGCGTCGCGCGGGTCTACGAAGCGCGCAGCGGCCGGCTGCTCGCGACGCTCGGGACGGGGCACGACAGCGTGCCGGCGGTCGCGTGGAGCCCGGACGGGCGGCGGCTCGCGGTCGCCGCGGCCGACGTCGCGGGCTCCGGGGCCGGCACGAAGGTGGTCGGCGGCGTCGGGCAGGTCTGGGAGGTCGGCTCGAAGCGCAAGGCCGCGACGCTCGGGCGGGTGGCGGACCGGGTGCGGGCGCTCGCGTGGACCGCCGACGGCGAGACGCTGGTCACCGGAGGCCACGACGGCCAGGCGCGCAGCTGGCGCACGGGGACCTGGCGGCTGCTCTCCAGGCTGCGCCACGCCGAAGGCGACGTCGTCACGGGGATCCTGACGCCGAGAGTGGCCTCCGATGTCGTCATCACGGAGTCGACCATCGGCGGGGAGTTGACGCTCGAGAAGGTGGGCGACGGCCAGCGTGCCGGCACGCGTGTCTGGGACCTCGGCACCGGCGACCTGATCCGCGCGTTCCCGCGTTCGATCGGCCCTGCCGCCATCAGCCCCGGCGGCACGGAGCTCGCCTACGGCCCGCCGGGCAGCCTGATCGCGCTCTTCGACATCGCCAAGCGCGAGTCGCGGCCGGCGCTGGTCGGGCACGACGGGCCGATCAACGCGCTGCGCTACTCGGCGAGCGGGGTGAACCTCGTGAGCTCGTCGCGCGACGGCACCGTGCGCGTCTGGAACCCCGGCTCGAGCCAGCTCGTCGCGACGCTCGCCGGCCATGCGGGCGAGGTGGAGGAAGCCGGGATCGACACGGCGCTCGAGCATGTGGTCTCGGGCGGTGCGGACGGCACGGTGCGCGTGTGGAGCGTGCCGCCGGAAGCGCCCGCGGCCAGGCACATCGGCGCGGGCGAGATCGCCGGCGGGGGATCGTTCGTGCCGGCGCTGTCGCCCGACGGGCGCGTCGCGGTGTCGGCGGGCGGCGACGACGTCGCGGACGTGTGGGACGCGCGCAGCGGACGGCTCGTGCGCAGCCTCTCGCCGCGCGCGGGCCGGGCGGCCGGCGGGCTGTTCTCGCGCGACGGCGAGCGCCTCGTGACGGTCCACGCGGGCCCGCGGGGGGAAGGGCTCGCCGTGGTCTGGGACACGGCGACGTGGAAGCAGGTCGCCCGCCTCGCGCCGGCTGACGGCATCGCCACGATCGCGCTGTCGCCCGCGGGCCGGCTTGCGACGACCGCCGCGGACGGCGGCGGCGCGGCGGCGGTGTGGACGTTGGGCGGCGAGCGGGTCGCGGAGGTGCGGCCAGGGCGCGGCCGTCTGAACGACGCCGTGCTGTCGGACGACGGCGAGCTGCTCGTGACGGCGGCGGCGGACAAGACCGCCGAGCTGTGGTCGGTGCCGGGCGGCAAGCGCTTGCACGAGCTGCGCGGGCACGGCGCGCCCGTGAACTTCGACGAGGCGCAGCCGGCGCTGCCGGGGTTTCGCGAGCACCAGGTGGGCGTCGTGACGGCGGACGTCTCCGCTGATGGCCGCCGCGTCGCGACCGGGGGCGCCGACGGCACCGCGCGCATCTGGGACGTCGAGTCCGGCCGTCTCGAGCGGGTCATGCGCGGCCACACGCAGAGCGTCGGCTCGGTCGAGTTCTCACCCGACGGCGCGCGCCTGCTGACGGGCAGCGCGGACGGGACGGCGCGCGTCTGGCGGGTCGACACGGGCGCGCAGATCCGCAGCGTCGACCACCTGCTCGCGGAGCGGCGGATCCTCGGCGAGACACGCGCGGCGTGGACGTCGGACGGCGAGTACTTCCTCACGGAGGGCGTCGGGTCGACGACGGTCTCGATGTGGCACGCGGAGTCGGGGCTGCGGCTCGTGCAGGCCTTCGGGGAGCGCGCAGCCGTGCGGCCGGGCGGGCACGAGCTCGTGGCGAGCTACCAGACGCTCGTCGAGCTGTATCGGTGCGAGACGTGCGCGGGCGTCGAGGGGCTGCGACGCCTCGCCGCGAAGCGGGTGACGCGCGGACTCACGAAGGAGGAGCGGGTGCGCTACCTCCACGAGTCACCGTAGAACGCGCCGCCCCGGACGCAGGCTGCCAGAACCGATGTCGAATAGTGAGCGATATGCGCCCACTTTTCGACATTCGTCGCGGGTGGAGGCCGCGCGGCTCAGAGCGCGGCGGCGCTGAGCGGGGCGGCGTCGCCGCCCGCGACGAGCTGGGCGTAGCGGCCGCCGGCCGCGAGCAGCTCTTCGTGCGTCCCGCGCTCGGCGATCGTCCCGCGGTCGAGCACGACGATCTCGTCGGCGTCGCGCACGGTCGACAGGCGGTGGGCGATCGCGATCGTCGTGCGGCCCTCGGCGAGCTGGTCGAGCGCGTCCTGGACCGCGCGCTCGGTCTCCGAGTCGAGGGCTGACGTGGCCTCGTCGAGCACGAGCACGGGCGGGTTGCGCAGGATCGTCCGCGCGATCGCGATGCGCTGCTTCTCGCCGCCGCTGAACCGATACCCGCGCTCGCCGACGACCGTGTCGTAGCCCTCGGGCAGCGACGCGATGAGCTCGTGGATGCGCGCGGCGCGCGCGGCGGCGACGAGCTCCTCGTCCGTCGCGCCGGGCCGGGCGAAGCGCAGGTTGTCGGCGATCGTCGCGTGGAAGAGGTAGGTCTCCTGCGAGACGAGCCCGACCGTCCGAGCGAGCGACGCGAACGTCAGGTCGCGCACGTCGACGCCGTCGATCGTGACGCGCCCGCCCGTGACGTCGTACAGGCGCGCGACGAGGTAGCCGAGCGTCGTCTTGCCCGAGCCCGTCTCGCCGACGATCGCGGTCTTCGTGCCCGGCGCGATCACGAGGTCGACGCCGTCCAGCGTTCGCACGCCGTCCTCCTCGTAGCGGAAGGAGACGTCGTCGAAGCGCACCTCGCCGCGCACGCGCTCGGCGGCGAGGTCGACCGCGTCCGCCCGCTCGGTGATGTCGACCGGCAGGTCGAGGTACTCGAAGATCCGGTCGAACAGCGCGCGCGAGGTCTGGATGTCGATGCCGACGTTCAGCAGCGACCCGATCGGAAACAGCAGGCGCGTCTGCAGCGTCGTGAACGCGACGACCGTGCCGATCGTGATCGTCGACGAGCCCCCCGCCATCGTCACACCCGCGAAGAGGTACACGAGCGCCGGCATGATCGAGAAGCTCATCTGCACGGTCGACATCCGCCAGCGCCCGGCCATCCGCGACTGCACCTCGAGGTCGGCGAGGTTCGCCGACTCGGCCGTGAAGCGCTCGGCGAGCTCGTCGGAGCGGCCCATCGTCTTGCCGAGCAGGATCCCGGAGACCGACAGCGACTCCGCGACGAGCGAGCTCATGTCGGCGAGGCTGCCCTGCTTCTTGGAGGTGATCCGCTTGCGCTCGTTGCCGACGCGGCGCGTGAGCCAGACGAAGAACGGCAGCAGCGCGAGGCTGAAGATCGCCAGCCGCCAGTCGAGGATCAGCATCGCGACGATCGTCGCGACGACCGTCGTGAAGTTCGAGACGATCGACGTCGCGGTCGACGTGACGACGTTCTGCACGCCGCCGATGTCGTTCGCGATGCGCGACTGCACCTCGCCCGTGCGCGTGCGCGTGAAGAACGCCAGCGACAGGCGCTGGAGGTGGCGGTAGACCGCGGCGCGCAGGTCGTGCATGACGCGCTGACCGACCATGTGCGACAGCCAGGTCTGGCCGACGCCCAGCACGCCCGTCGCGATCGCGATGAAGACCATCCCGCCGACGAGCCAGGCGAGCAGCGTCGTGTCGCGGTGGGGGATCGCGTCGTCGAGCACCTCGCGCAACAGGAACGGCGAGGCGATGCCGAGCAGCGCCGACAGCGCGATGAGCCCGAGCACGGAGCCCAGCCGCACCTTGTAGGGACGAAAGAGGGCGAGGATGCGGCGGGTCTGCGGTTTCATGAGCCCGCCGTAGTCTAGATGGTTGCACGTGCAACTACAACTCGAGGTCGGCGGGGAACTACGGTCAAGGGCGGCTGGCGGGAAGTCGACGCATGTCGTACATGCGACTCCCCCGATTCGCGCGCGCCGCGAGCTGCCACGCGCCCGCCGCCCTCGTCACGTTGTGCCTCGCCGGCGCCATCGCGCCTCCCGCGCAAGCCGCGAGCCTGGGCCTCGTGCAGAAGCCCGGAGCCGCGGCGTGCCTCAGCTCGTCCGGCCCGTGCACCCGTGCGACGGCCGTCGAGTACGGCCAGGCGATGACGATCAGCCCCGACGGGCGCAGCGCGTACTTCGTGGGCTCGAGCGCGGTGACTCACCTGGACCGCGCGGTGGACGGGACGCTCTCACAGCGCAGCGGCACCACGGTGTGCTTCACCGACCAGATGTTCGGCAACGCCTCGTGTGCCTCCGGGCCGGGTCTGGACGGTCCGCAGGACGCCGCGGTCAGCCCCGACGGGCGCAATGTCTATGTCGCGGCGGGCCGGCCTGGCGGCACCAGCGCCGTCGTCGTGTTCGACCGCGCCGGCGACGGCGCGCTGACCCAGAAGGCGGGCCAGGGCGGCTGCATCGCCGACGTCGGATCGGCGTCGTGCGTCGACGGGGTCGGGCTCTCCGACGCCACCGCGGTGGAGGTGAGCCCCGATGGCTCGAACGTCTACGTCGCGGGCGCGTTGCTCGGCGCGATCGCCGTGTTCGACCGCGCCGCCGACGGGACGCTGACCCAGAAGCCTGGCCTGGCCGGCTGCATCTCGGACAAGGGCGACGGTCCCTGTACCGCCGGGCGTGCGATTCAGTTCATCGAGTCGATGGCGATGAGCCCGGACGGCCGCAGCGTGTACACGACCGCGCGCATGAGCGAGTCCGTCGCCGTGTTCGATCGCGGCGCCGACGGCACGCTCACGCAGAAGCCGGGCGTCGCGGGCTGCATCTCCGCGAGCACGACGGGCGGCGGGTGCGCCTTCGGAAAGGCCTTCAGCGGACCGGACTCCGTCGCGGTCAGCCCGGATGGCAGGAGCGTGTACGTCGGCGCGGACGGCAGCGACGCGGTGTCGGTCTTCGACCGCGCCGCCGACGGCTCCCTGACGCAGAAAGCCGGCAGCGCCGGTTGCATCTCGGGCCTGCCGAGCGGCGGCGCGTGCGCCAAGGGGATCGGGCTGGACGGGATCATCTCGGTGGCTGTCAGCCACGACGGGACGAACGTCTACACCGCCGGGTACTCGGGCCGGGGCGCGTTCGTCGCGGTGCTCCGCCGCGCCGCGGACGGCACGCTCTCCCAGCGGCCCGGGGTGGCCGGATGCCTGTCGGACAAGGCCCTCGACGGATGCGCCCGCGCCGCCGGGCTCACGGAGGCGCGCTCGCTGACGGTCAGTCCCGACGGCGCCAACGCCTACGTGGCCGGGTCGGCGGTCGCGGTCTTCGACCGCAAGGCCCTCCCGCCGCCGCCGCCTCCACCGCCTCCACCGGCCGCGGACGTCACGCCGCCGCTGCTGCGCGGGCTCAAGCTCGCGCCGGCCCGCTTGCGGGCGGCCGCGCGGGGAGCATCCGTCGTCGCGCGCGGCGGCGCCCGGGTCGCCTACCGGCTGTCGGAGCCGGCCACGGTCGTGTTCAAGGTGCAGCGTGTGCTGGCGGGCCGGCGCAGCGGTGGCCGCTGCGTCGCCGTTACGGCGCGCAACCGGGCCGCGCGTCGCTGCGACCGCTACCGGACGCTCGCGGGCGGCTTCACGCACGCCGGCGCCACCGGCGCGAACGCGTTGCGCTTCAGCGGACGGCTGCGCAACCGCCGGCTCGCGGCGGGGCGCTATCGCTTGTCGGCGGTGGCGGGCGACGCGGCGGGAAACCGCTCGCTCGCGAAGACGGCTCGTTTCGAGATCCGAGGAGGCTGACGTGAACACCCCGAAGCAGCGAGCGCGCCTTGTGGCGCAAGCGCTCATCGCCTCCAGCGTCGCGGCGTGCCTTGCGGGGGCGTCCCCCGCCGCGGCGTCCATGACCCTCGCGCAGAAGACCGGCGGTGCGGCGTGCTTCGGCCCCGAGGCGCCGTGCGCGCTCGGGATCGGGATCGCCGACGTCCGCTCGGCCGAGGTCAGCCCCGACGGGCGCAACGTGTACGCGGCGTCCGGCCAGAGCACCTTGACCATCTTCGATCGCGCGGCCGGCGGGACGCTCCAGCAGAAGCCGGGCCCCGCGGGCTGCCACGCCGATCCCACGTCGCCGATGGACCCCGCGTACTGCGCCAGCGCGAACGGGCTCCAGGTCGCCTTCGACGTGGCGCTCAGCCCCGACGGCCGTAGCGTGTACATCGTGTCGCTGCTCGGCGGCGCGGTGGCGACCTTCGATCGAGCCGCGAACGGCACGGCGACCCAGAAGCCGGGATCCGCCGGCTGCATCTCCGACGCCGCCGAGGCACCGTGCGCCGACGGGCTCGGCCTGAAGGAGCCGCAGGCCGTGGCCGTCAGCGCCGACGGCAAGAGCGTGTACGTCGCGGCCGCCGCGTCGATCGCGGTCTTCGATCGCGCCGAGGACGGTGCGCTGACCCAGAAGGCGGGTCTCGCCGCGTGCGTATCGGAGACCGGCAATGGCCCGTGCACGGACGGTCGCGCGCTGAGCCACGCCACCGCGCTCGCGCTGAGCCCGGACGCAGCGAGCCTGTACGCGACCTCGAGCGAGGGCGTGGCCGTCTTCGATCGCTCGAGCGACGGGACGCTGACGCAGAAGGCCGGTATCGCCGGCTGCGTGTCGGACGCCGGGTCCGCCGGCGCGTGCACCGCGGGCAGGGCCCTCGACGGCCCGACCGGGGTCGCGGTCAGCCCCGACGGCGCGAACCTCTACGTGTCCGTGCTCAACAGCGCCGCAGTGGCGGTGCTCGATCGCGGCGCCGGAGGTGCGTTGACGCAGCGCGCGGGCGCCGGCGGCTGCAACTCGGCGCTCGCGACGGGTGGGGCTTGCGGCACCGGCCGCGGGCTGTACAAGGCGTCGTCCGTCACGGTGAGCCCCGACGGCGCGAGCGTCTACGTCACGTCGCGCAACGAGACATACGTGGGCGGTGGCCTCGTCTTCGAGGGACCCGGGCTGTTGGCGATGTTCGACCGGTCGGCGAACGGTGCGCTGACGCAGCCGGCGGGCCCGGCCGCCTGCCTGACCGACAGCGGCTCAGGTGGAGCCTGCATCGACGGCACCGGGGTTCGCGGCATCACCGCGCTCGCCGTGAGCCCGGATGGCGGCAACGCCTACGTCGCCGCGGGCGGCGGGGGCACGATCGGGATCTTCGACCGGGTCGCCGCCTCGCCGGCCACGACGCCGCCGCCTCCGCAGCCGCCGGAGGTCAGCAAGCCGCTGCTCCGCGGCCTCGCGCTGGCGCCCGCCCGCTTCAA
Source organism: uncultured Actinomycetes bacterium (assembly GCA_963766525.1). GTDB lineage: Bacteria > Actinomycetota > Thermoleophilia > Solirubrobacterales > Solirubrobacteraceae > CADCVQ01. The sequence goes on along the minus strand of CAVYAX010000007.1, from coordinate 115,509 downwards.
GGCAGCGGCCCGCGGCGCGTCGGTCGTCGCGCGCGGCGGGAGCAAGATCTCCTACCGGCTCTCCAAGCCCGCGACTCTGCGCTTCACGGTCCAGCGCGTCGTCGCCGGCCGGCGCTCCGGCGCGAGCTGCGTCGCGCCGAGCCGGTCCAACCGCCGCGCCAAGCGCTGCGATCGCTTCCGCTCGCTCGCGGGCAACTTCGTCCATGCCGGCGCAACGGGCACGAACGCGCTGCGCTTCAGCGACCGCCTGCGCAGCCGCCGGCTCGTGGCGGGGCGCTACCGGCTGCGCGCCGTCGCCGGCGACGCGGCCGGCAACCGCTCGCGTGCCGGGCTCGCACGCTTCGAGATCCGGAGGGGTTGAGGTGCTTCGATGCTCACAACACGCGGTCCGGCTCACCGGCGCTCGTCCGGCCTGCGCGGCCGCGCCGCGCGGGCGGCGCTCGCCTTGGGCACCACGCTCCTCGTGCCGGCGATCGCTGCGGGCGCGCTCGCCCCGACAGCGAGCGCGGCGACGACGCTGATCCAGAAGCCCGGCACGGCCGGCTGCATCGCCAAGAGCGGCTTCGGCGGGTGCACCGTCGGCCGCGGCGTCGGCAGCGTCCAATCGGTGGCCCTCAGCCCGGATGGCGCGAACGCGTACGCCGCGTCGGACTATGGGGACTCGCTGGCGGTCTTCGATCGCGCCGCCGATGGCACGCTGACCCAGAAGGCCGGCTTGGCCGGCTGCTTCGCGACGGATAGCGCCACCGAGCCGTGCACGCCCGCGGCCGCGCTGGACGGAGCGTGGAAGGTCGCGCTGAGCCCCGACGGGAAGAGCGTCTACGTCGCGGCGCGCTTCGGCGACGCGATCGCGGTGTTCGATCGCGCCGCGGACGGCACGCTCGTCCAGAAGCCCGGCACCGCGGGCTGCATCTCGGACGCCGGCGCCGGACCCTGCACGAGCGGCCACGATCTCGACTTGGCGGCCGACGTGATCGTGAGCGCCGACGGGGCGACGGTCTATGCGGGCACGCAGGGCGGCAAGCTGCTCGTGTTCGACCGCGCGGCCGACGGCGCGCTCACCCAGCGAGCGGGACTCGCCGGTTGCGTCGCCGAGGTGCCGAGCGCCACGTGCTCGGACGGTCGCGCGCTCGAGGGCCCGACGCACATCGCGCTGAGCCCCGACGGCCGCAGCCTCTACGTCTCCGCCCAACTCAGCAACGCGGTCGCCCTGTTCGACGTGGCCGCGGATGGCACGCCCGCGCAGAAGCCCGGGTCGGCCGGGTGCATCTCGGCGGACGGGTCGGGCGGCGCGTGCGGGTTCGCCAAGGCGCTGCGGTCTGCGAGCTCGGTCACGCTGAGCCCGAGCGGCGCGGACGTCTACGTCACGGCGGCGGGAAGCGACGGGGTCGCCGTCTTCAGCCGCGCGGGGGACGGGACGCTCACCCAGAAGCCCGGCACGGCCGGCTGCGTCTCGAGCATGCCCAGCAACGGGGCGTGCGGGAACGCGATCATGCTCGACGACCCGACCGCGATCGCGGTCAGCCCCGACGGCGCGAACGCCTACGTCACGACGCGGCCGCTGATCAACCTCCTCTCCTTGGACGGCGCCGTCGTCGTCTTCGATCGTGCCGCCGACGGCTCGCTGACCCAGAAGGCCGCCCCGGCGGGATGCGTCTACAGCGATCCCGACTCGCGCTGCGTCACCGCGCGCGCGCTGAACAGCCCGTCCGCGGTGACCGTCAGCCCCGACAGCGCCAGCGCCTATGTGGCAAGCCCGATGGCGTCCGCCGTGTCGGTCTTCGACACGAACAGGCCCGCGCCGCCGCCCCCGGCGCCGCCGGCCGCGCCGGCGCGCGACACGGTCAAGCCGCTGCTGCGCGGCCTCTCGCTGCGCCCCGCCCGCTTCAAGGCGGCGTCACGTGGCGCGACGATCGTGGCGCGCGGCGGGACCAAGATCGCCTATCGGCTGTCGGAGCGCGCGACGGTGCTCTTCGTCGTCCAGCGCGTCGTCGCGGGCCGGCGCTCGGGTGGGCGCTGCGTCGCGCTTCGCCGGTCCAATCGATCGGCCAAGCGCTGCGATCGCTACCTCGCGCTCCGGGGCGCCTTCGCGGGCGCGGGCGCGACGTTCTCGACCCTCGGCGTCGCCGGCGCGAACACGCTGCGCTTCAGCGGCCGGCTGGCCAATCGCCGGCTCGCGGTGGGGCGCTACCGGCTGCGCGCCGTTGCGAGCGACGGCGCCCGCAACAGCTCGGCGGCCAAGGTCGCCCGCTTCGAGATCCGGCGCCGCTGACCTGACTACAAGCCGCGAGGGGCGCGGACGTCCCAGCGGTCGGCCAGCTCCTGCGGGATGTCAAACGGCGCGCGCTCGCCACCGCGCGCGACCCAGCCGAAGCCCTCGAGCAGCTGCGTGCTGAAGCGCGCGGCGGCCTTCTCGACGACCGGGCTCGCGTCTCCCGCGAGGTCCGCGGCGCGGGCGAACAGCCGCAGCGGCCCGCTGAGCACGGAGGTCCACGTCTGTCCCGGCACGTCGAGGAGGTCGGCGAGCTCGTCGCCGCCGAGGTAGCGGACGAGGTAGCTCGGGAAGCCGTCGAAGACCGTGCCCGGCACCGCGTGCTCCATCGCGCCGATGAGCGCGCCGGTCATCAGCGTGCCCTCGGGGCTCGGCTCCCAGTTGCGGTCGGTGATGCGCTGCCACAGCCGGCGGCTGCCGGCGATCGTCGGCGCGAGGAGCCGCGGGTCGACGCCAAGCACGTGGCCGACGCAGTTCCAGCAGTGAAAGTACGCGTCGGCTTCCTCGTCGGAGAAGTCCCTGCCGAGCTTGCGGATCGCGTCCAGCGGGACGATCGAGAACGTCAGCAGCGTGAACGCGAGGTCCTCCTGGTTGACCGGCGTGCCCCACTCGCGATCCCACTCGTCGCTTGCGAGCGCGAGGTGGCGCACGGCGGCGTGCATGAGCCGCACCTTCTGCGCGTCGCGGATGCCCGCGCCGCCGGGCGCGAGGCCGCCGGCCGACATCGCGTGCAGGCACATCTGCGCGGTCTCGCCGATCCTGCGGACCGGGTCCGTGTGCAGCCGCGCGGTCAGCGCGAGCACCTGGACGCCACGGCGCATCGCGTAGCACGCGGGCAGCGAGGCGGTCGCGAGCGCGAGCACGCAGAACGGGCCGTGCAGCTCGAAGAACCGCTCCCCGGCGACGATCTGGTCGGGGTCGGCCCAGTCGGGGAGGTCGTCGGTCGCGTCGAGATACGCCCGTACCGCCTTCGGCAGCTTCTTCGCCGGCACCCCGTCGTTGCGCACGAGCGTCTTCATGACCTTGTTGACCGCGTCGACGTTGCCGCTCTCGAAGACGTCGGCGATCGCGGCGTCGGCGGGCGGGTCGCCGGTGGCGCGCATCTCGTCGAGGAAGCGGTCGCTCCAGCGCCGCGCGCTCATGCCGCCCACGCAATCGACTCTACAGCGGCTCGCGCGTCGCGCGGGGAGGCTCGGGCATACTCCGGCCGTGCCGTCAGCCTCGCTGTTCGCGTTCGAGTCGGTCAGCGTGGGCCCCGAGGGCGCGCGCCGGTTGCATGGCCTCGACGCGGAGCTGCCGGATGGCGGCCTGACGGTCGTCGCGGGGCCGTCGGGGTCGGGCAAGTCGACGCTGCTGCGCCTCTGCAACCGGCTGGAGGTGCCGAGTGCGGGGACCGTGCGCCACCGCGGCACGGACGTCACCGAGCGCGACCCGCTCGAGCTGCGCCGTGAGGTGGCGATGGTCTTCCAGCGGCCCGTGACGTTCGCGGGCACGGTCCGCGACAACCTCCACGAGGCCGACCGCTCGCTCGGCGACGAGGCGTGCGTCGAGCTGCTCGAGCGCGCGGGGCTGAAGGCGAGCTTCCTCGACGCGCGACGCGGGCGAGCTGTCGGGTGGCGAGGCTCAGCGGGCGTGCCTGGCGCGAGCGCTGGCGACGCAGCCGCGCGTGCTGCTCATGGACGAGCCGACGTCGTCGCTGGACGGGGAAGCGGCGCGGGTGCTCGAGGAGCTCGCGCGCAAGCTCGTCGACGACGGCACGCCGGTCGTGTGGGTCACCCATTCGGAAGCGCAGCTCAAGCGGCTCGCGGACTACGTGCTGCTGCTCGAAGGCGGGCACGTGGACCGGGCGGGGTCGGCGGCGGAGGTCCTCGGGTGAGGGGGCGGAGCGTGGATCGCGACGGCGCGGCGCAGGTGCTCGTGTCGTGAACGGCGACGTCGATGCCCTTGGGCTCGCCGCCTCGCTCGTGCTCGTCGCGATCGCGCTGGCGATCAGCTGGCGCCTGCGGCTGCGGCTCGAGCGCGACCTCGTCGTCTCGTGCGTTCGCGGCTTCGTCCAGCTCATCATCGTCGGCGCGGCGCTCGCGATCGTCATCGATCCGAAGACGCCGCTCGTCTGGTCGTGGCTGTGGGTGGCCGGGATCGTCGTCTTCGCCGCCGCCACCGTGCGGCGCCGCGCGCCGGCCGTGCCCGGCCTCTTCTGGATCGCGCTCGTGGCCAACGGCGCGACCGCGGTCGTCGGCTTCGCGGTGACCTTCGGCCTGTCGATCTTCCCGGTCGAGGGGCGCACGCTCGTGCCGATCGCGGGCATGCTCGTCGGCAACGCGATGAAGTCGGGGATCGTCGCGGCCGAGCGGATCGTCGAGGCGCTGTCCGAGCAGCGCGCGGAGGTCGAGGCGCGCCTCGCGCTCGGCCAGCCGTGGAGCGTCGCGTCGCGGCCGATCGTGCGCGGCGTCCTGCGCACGGCGCTGTCGCCGCAGATCGAGAACACGAAGGCGCTCGGGATCGTCTTCCTGCCGGGCGCCATGACGGGCCTCATCCTCGCGGGCGTCGACCCGGTCGACGCGGTTCTCGTCCAGCTCGCGCTGATGTACCTCATCCTCGGCGGCGTCGCGACGACGACCGCCGTCACCGCGCTGGGCTCTGTGCGCCGGCTGTTCACGTCCGACCACCGCCTCATCGCGCTGCCACGCTCGACGCGCGACACCGGTTGAGACCTACGCGTGGAAGGCGGTGAGGCGGTCGGCCTCCTCGCGCAGCTCGCGCCGCGCCGCCGCGTCGAGCGGCTCGTACTCGTCGAGGTCGATCCGGCCGTCGCGGTAGCGCCAGGTGCCCGCGACCGCGCCGTCGACGAGGAACGTCGGCAGCGAGTGCGGGTTCCTCACGTGGAAGATCTTCGGGCGATGGCGCTCGGGCAGCACGCCCGTCCGGCGGGCGTGGACGAGCAGCGTCGCGTCCCACGTCGGCAGGAACCGCACCGGGGCCGGCGTCGTCGGATCGGGTAGCGGACCGCGCGGGACGTCGAGCAGCTCGTCGCCCGAGGTGCTGCGAAAGCGCCGCAGGCGCAGCCGCGCGAGCGGCGCGGCGAGCTCCGCGCGCGGGATGCCGGTGTAGGAGACGACGTCGGCGAGCGACGCGGGGCCGAAGCCCGCGAGGTAGCGGCGCACGAGGTGATCGACGGCCTCCGCCGCGCCCTCGGCGCCGGGCGGCGGCCCGATCCAGTCCTCGGCCAGGCCGAAGAGGTCCGCGCGCCGGCGCTCCCAGGTCCCCGACGGCGGCACGCGCACGAGGTCCACCCACAGCCCGACGTACGTCGCGCGCTGCTTGCCGACGAGCTCCTCGATCTCCTTGCGGTGCAGCGTCGCGCCGGCGCCGGCGAGCCGCCCGCGGACGAGCTCGGCAGTCTCGGCCATCTCCTCCGCGCTCACCGCGCCCCGCATCGCGCGCAGCCACATCGCCCGCCGCGCGGTGCGGACGGCGAGCGCGAACGGCCAGTAGTCCCGCTGCGCGACGAGGTGGATCGTCGCGCGCATGAGCGTCGCCTGCACGGCGCCGCGCCGTTCGAGCTCGCGCGTGACGTCGTCGCGCGCGAGCCCCTCCATCCGGCTCCACAGCCCGACGTACATCGACGGCGCGTACTGCGCCTGCAGCCCGCCGGCGCGCTCCAGCGTGCGCGGCACGCTCCCTTCGAAGCGCTCCAGCAGGCCCTGGCGGGCGAGCAGCGCGCGGTTGAGCTCGCGCTCGCTCAGCGTCCGCTCGGCGGAGGCGGCCACGTCCTCAGAAGACGACGGTCCGCTCGCCGTCGACCACGACGCGGTCCTCGCAGTGCCACTGCACCGCGCGCGCGAGCACCGTGCGCTCGACGTCGGCTCCGCGCCGCTCGAGCTCCTCGGCGCTGTCGCGATGCGAGGCGCGGACGACGTCCTGCTCGATGATCGGGCCCTCGTCGAGGTGCTCCGTGGCGTAGTGCGCGGTCGCGCCGATGAGCTTGACGCCGCGGTCGCGGGCGCGCTGGTGCGGGCCGGCGCCCGCGAACGCCGGCAGGAACGAGTGGTGGATGTTGATGACCGGCGCGCCCACCGCCTCGAGGAAGTGCGCCGACAGCACCTGCATGTAGCGCGCCATGACGACGAGGTCGAAGTTGCCGTGCAGCAGCTCGAGCTGTCGGCGCTCGGCGTCGGCCTTCGTGTCGCGGGTGACGGGGATGTGGACGAACGGCACGCCGAACTGGCGGACGTCCTCGGCGAGGTCGGGGTGGTTGGAGATCACGAGCCCGACGTCGAGGTCGAGCTCGTCGCGGCGCGCGCGCCAGAGCAGGTCGAGCAGGCAGTGGTCGTAGCGGCTGACGAGGATCGCCCCGCGCTTGGGGACGCCGGCGTCGGCGAAGGTCCACGTCATGCCGAAGCGCTGGCCGACCTCGGCGGCGAACCGCCGCTCGAGCTCCTCGCGCGATCGCAGACAGCCCTGCGCGGTGAAAGACCGTGCGCAGGAAGAACGACCCGCCCTCGGGATCCGTCGAGTACTGGTCGGACTCGGTGATGTTCGCGCCGAGCTCGAAGAGGAACTGCGAGACGGCCGCGACGATGCCCGGCTGGTCGGGGCACGACACGAGCAGCCGTCCCATGTCCGGCGTGCGGCTGCGTCGCATCACGATCGCGACTCTAGCCTTCGCGCGACCTCGTCGCTCGGCGTGCCCGCAACTCGCGTGCCAGGCGCCCACACGCCGGCGCGGGTTTGCCAAGATCGCCGCATGACCACGGAGGCTGCGAACGGGCGGACGCGGAGGCTCTCGACCGCGCTGCGCCAGGAAGACACGGTCACGCCGCTCGAGCTGTTCTTCGACCTCGTCTTCGTGCTCGCGCTGACGCAGTGCACGGCGCTCATGGCCGGCGAGCCGACCTGGGAGGGCCTGGCGAAGGGCCTGCTCGTGCTCGGCGTCCTGTGGTGGTCGTGGGTCGGCTACGCCTGGCTGACGAGCGTCGTCGACCCGGAGGAGGACGCGGTCCGGCTCGTGATCTTCGTCGCGATGGCGGCACTGCTCGTCGTCGGGCTGTGCGTGCCGGGCGCCTTCGAGGACGACGCGCTGATCTTCGCGCTCGCCTACGCCGTCGTGCGCATCGCGCACATCGGGCTGTTCCTGCTCGCAAGCCGCGACGACCCGCTGTTTCGCAAGTCGGTCGTCGGCCTCGCGTGCAGCACGGCGATCGGGTCCGGCCTGATCCTCGCCGCGTCGTTCACGGACGGCGCGCTGCAGGGCGCGCTGTGGGGGCTCGCGCTGCTGCTCGACATGGGCGGCCCGTACTTCTTCGGCGCCGACGGCTGGCACCTCGCACCGCACCACTTCGCCGAGCGCCACGCGCTGATCGTCATCATCGCGCTGGGCGAGTCGATCGTGGCGATCGGCGTCGGCGCGGAGGCGAAGGTCGATGCGGGGATCGTCCTGGCGGCGTCGATCGGGATGGCCGTCGCGGCGGCCCAGTGGTGGCTGTACTTCGACGTCGTCTTCCACGTGGCGTCCCGGCGGCTCGCCGAGGCCACGATCGGGCGCGTGCAGAACGAGATGGCGCGCGATTCCTACTCCTACATGCACTTCCCGATGGTCGCCGGGATCGTCCTCGTCGCGCTCGGCATGAAGAAGACGCTCGGCGACGTCGAGGATCCGCTGAAGCTCGTGCCCGCCGCCGCGCTGCTTGGCGGCACGGCGGTCTACCTGCTCGCGCACGTCGCGTTTCGCTACCGCCATGTCCACACGCTGAACACGCGGCGACTCGGCCTCGCGGTGCTGCTCGTCGCGGCGATCCCGGCCGCCGTGGAGATCCCAGCGCTTGCGACCGTCGCGATGCTCGCCGCCGCGCTCGTCGTCCTCATCCTCGAGGAGACCCGCAGCTACGGCGCGGCGCGTGCGAAGGTGCGCCACCGCGTGAGCGAAGGGAGCGCCGACACATGAGCGACGACACCGGCTCGTGGTTTCCGGTTCCCGAGGAGGCCGACCTGCCCGACGGGCTGCGCGGGCTGTTCGCGAAGGCGCGCGAGAAGCTCGGCTTCGTGCCCAACGTCTTCCGCGTCTGGGCGTTTCGGCCCGAGCGGCTCAGCGCATGGTTCACGCACTTCCGCAGCCTGCACGAGCCGAGCGAGAACCTGAGCGCCGCCGATCGCGAGCTCATCGCGGTCGTCGTCAGCCAGGCCAACGGCTGCCTGTACTGCCTCGTCGCGCACGGGGCGGCGCTGCGCGAGGAGCTCGGCGATCCGGTGCTCGGCGAGCGGATCGCGTTCGACTGGCGGCGCGCCGGTCTGGATCCGCGGCGCGAGGCGATCTGCGCGTACGCCGAGAAGCTCACGCTGACGCCGCGCGCCATGACGAAGGCCGATCGCGACGAGCTGCTGCTAGCGGGATTGACGCTCGAGGAGGCGTGGGACGTCGCCGAGATCGCGTCGATGTACAACCTCACCAACCGCATGGCGATGGCGACGAACATGCTCCCCAACGCCGAGTACTCGACGCTAGGCCGGTAGGCGCTCCTCGACCGCGGCGACCGGCGCCGCATCGTCCGCGAGCAGGCGAACCGGCGTCGGGATCATGACGTAGGCCAGGATGAGCGTCAGCATGCTCGCGATCGCGCCGACGCCGACTGCGAGCTCGACCGGCCAGCCGATGTTGTACGCGACGGCGAGGACGATGAAGTAGATCGCCCACAGCGCCGCGGGGGCGAGCGCGGCGAACGTGCGGAACATGCTCACGCGCTCGGCCGACGGGCGCAGCCGCAGCACGAGGTAGTCGGCGACGAGCCCGCCGAGGACGACGGCGACGAGCGTCCAGCCGCGGTTGTACTGGTAGGCGACGAGATCGGACGCGATGATCAGCGTCCACATGAACGTGATGCTCCCGAACGGCAGCCGCCACCGGCGCAGCGCCAGGAGGACAGGCACCATGAGGAGCAGGTTCGTCAGGTACAGCATGCTCACGCCCTGCACCTGGAAGCGGGCGGAGAACACGTCCAGGAGCGGCTGTGGGGCGTTGCCCGGGAACTGCGCGGCGAACGCCTCCTTCGAGATCGTCGGGAGGTCGCTGGCGAAGATGATCACGTAGTCGCCGAACAGCGAGAGCAGCAGCACCACCAGCGCGAGCGACCAGACTGCCGGCAGCAGCGAGAGAAACGACGTGTTGCGCGGCCGCGGGTCCGACCACATCGCGCGAAACGGCGCGCTCACCAGCAGCGCCATCCCGATGACGAGGAGGAGGTGCGTCGGGCTCAGGAACGCTTCGAGGTCGCGCTCGATCCCGAACAGCGCGTGCCAGATCTGGTCGCCGACGCCCGACACGAAGAAGCACCCCATGCCGATGAGCGCCACGCCGTACCCGATGGGCACCGCGCCGAGCCCGGAGCGGCCGTCCTTGATGTTCTGCCGGATGCACCAGATGATCCAGCCCGCTGTCACCGCGAATCCGCCATAGAAGAGCGCGTGCCACGGCGTGACGACGGTCTCGAGCTTGGTCTGGTTCGTGTGCGCCCAGGCGTCCATCGTCAGGCCCTCGATGAGCCACGTCGCGAACACGCAGGTCACGAGGTCCTGGCGCCAGCTCATCCGCGGCCGGGCCTGGTCTTGCGCCTGGCGCGCGGCTGCCAGGGGGTGGCGCAGCGCGTCGGTCAGCAGGCGGGTCACGTCGCTCATGTCTCACTCCCGACCGCGTCGTAGGACCGTCCTCTGCGCAGCAGCACCACCACGCCCAGCGATGCGAGGAGGGCCAGCCCGATGACGCTCAGCGGGTAGACGGGCTGCTCGTCGAAGCCGAGCGTGCAGTCGGCCGCCGCCAGCTCGGCCGGATCGGCGCCGTCGCGGGACCCCGCGGTCGGCGGGGTGACCTGGTAGCTGCCGGCGGGCGTCTGGCAGGTCTTCGCCGAGGCGCCGGTCGCCGAGCCCGCGAGGCCCCCGATGGACCCTCCGAGCGTGATCTCGCCGACGTACGTCGACGTCGACTTGCCCGTGGACGGCGGGGTGTTGCCGCTGCCCTGCAGGTACCCGGTGGCGCCCGCGTAGCGTCCCGTTCCCCGGGTGATCCTCAGGATCCAGGAGAACTCGCCTCTGCCCTTGGGGTTGACGTTGTAGACGGCCTGCTGGTGGGCGAAGTACAGGTTGCCGCGCGTGGTCGTGATCGTCGTGACCGCATCCACGAGCATCACGTCCGCCTGTGCCGTCGGTGTGATGCTGTTGATCCCGCCGGTGAACGAACCGCTGATGTCCTCCCCGTAGATCTTGCCGACGAAGCACCGCTTGGTCGCGGCCGTGCAATCCGGCCCTTCGGCGAGTTGGCTTGAGTAATGGCCCTTGACCTTGAGCACCGCCGCCCTCGCGGGCGCTGCCGCGGCCAACGCGGCCACCGCTGCCACGGCGGCGAGAAGACCCGCGCCGCCAACGCTCAGCGGACCTGAACGGGCGCCGAGCCGACAGCGGATGCCGGTGGGCGCCGAGACGGATGACCTCGACTTGTGCATCGTGGCGTTTCCTCGCGGGGGTGGGTTGGTGCGCCGGGGAGTGTAACCCGGCGAGGGACGTCGGTGGCGCGGTACAGTTCGTCTGTCCGAGACGAGGGGCTCACGGGTGAGACGGCGCGCGATGACACCGGGGAGAAGCAGGAATTCGGCATCGCCTCGCCGTGCGCGGGCGAGGCGCGGCTGAGCCATGTGCCGCGTCCTGGGCTACCTCGGGCACCCGGTCTCGCTCGAGGGCATCCTCTACGAGGCCGACAGCGCGCTGGTGCGCCAGAGCTACAGCCCGCGCATGATGGATGCGTTCCTGAACCTCGCGGGCTTCGGCATGGCCGCTTGGGACGACCGGTCCGTCCATGTCGACGAGCCGTTCACGTACCACGTCCCGACGCTGCCGAACTTCGACCGCAACCTGCACGGCATCTGCCGCAAGCTCGTGCCCACCTGCGTGCTCGCCCATGTGCGCGGCGTCACCTGGAAGATGGGCGAGGTCATCTCCGACCTCAACCTGCACCCGTTCCGCTTCCCCGGCGCGAAGGTCGTGATGGCCCACAACGGACACCTGCGGGACTTCGCCAGGATGCGCTACGACCTCCTCGAGTACGTGACGCCGGAGCTCGCGCGGCACGTCGCGGGCACGACCGACTCCGAGTGGATGTACGCGCTGCTGCTCTCGCAACTGGACGATCCGACCACGACGCCGGATGCGGAGGAGCTCACGAGCGCGACGGTCCGCATGCTCGAGATCCTGCGCGAGGTGCGCGCTCGCCACGGCATCGACATCTCCTCGCCGGTGAACCTCTTCCTCGCGACCGGCCGGTGCATCGTCGCGACGCGCTTCGTCCTGGACTACGGCTGGTACGACGACGACGACCCGCTACTCGAGCTCGACCTGCCGTATGTGAGCCTGTGGTACACGGCGGGCCGCGCCTACGCCGATCGCGACGGCGAGTGGCAGATGCTCGCGAGCGACGGGGCCGCGCAATCGCTGCTCATCGCGTCCGAGCCGTTGACGGCAGACACGTCGACCTGGCTCGAGCTGCCCGAGTACTCGCTGCTGCGCGTCTCGCAAGAGGAGCACGGGCTGACGCAGGAGATCGTCTCGCTCGATGTCTGACGCGCCCGCCATCGCCGTGCCGGCGCCGCCGGCGGGCGCGACCGCGACCGTCGCATCGCTGCTCGAGGTCATCCCGCTGTTCGGCGGCATCGCGCCGGAGGACCTCGACGACTTCGCGTCGGCATTCACCCGGGTCGAGCTCGATACCGGCGAGCTTCTCTGGCGCCAGGGGACCGAGGTCGACGGCCTGCACGTGCTGCTGAGCGGTCGCGCGCAGGTGTGCCGCTGCCTTCCCGGAGAGCGCGAGCTCGAGCTCGCGCGGCTCGGACCCGGCGCCGTCCTCGGCGAGATCCCGCTGCTCGGCGGCGGTACGCACAGCGCCGCGGTGCGCGCCGTCTCGCCCTGCTCGCTCGTGTTCCTCGACCGCGCCGAGTTCCAGGCCCGGATGGTCTCGCGCCGGCCGGGCGCGCTGGAGCTCAGGCGCCGCATCGTCGCGATCGTCTGCGATCGCCTGCGTGCGGTCCACGCGGCGCTGCGCGGCCCGCAGGAGCCGGCGCCGGAGGTGCGAAGCGGCGCCCGCGACGGCGTGCCGGCGGTGCCGCCGGCACGGGCCTACGTCGCACGCCTGCCGTTTTTCCGGGGTCTGCACGAGGACGTCGTGATGGCGCTGTTTCATGCCGGCGAGACGCTGTACGTCGCGCCGCGTTGTGAGATCGTGCCCGCGGGGACGCGCTCGAGCCGCTGCTTCATCGTCCTCAACGGCGCGGTCGAGGAGGTGATTCCGCGCGCCGGTGGTGCGATCCGTGTCGGCTTCTCCGGCCCGGGCTCCGCCTTCGGCTATCTCGGCCTGCTCGACGGCGGGTCGGCCTCGGCGACGGCGGTGGCGCGCGAGCGCTCGACGCTGCTGGCCATCGGTGCTCGTGATGTCGAGGCGCTGCTGCGACGCGACGACGAGCGTGCACGGGCGTTTGCCGGCGCCATCGAGCACGACCTCATGGGCAGCCTGCGCACCGCGGAGCGCGCGCGGTCGCACATCGCCGCGCTGGCCGCGCCGTGACGCCGACGACCGCCGCCCTGGCCGCGATCGGCGCCATCGAGCTGTTCGCCGGCCTCGACGACGCCGAGCGCGACGAGCTCGCCGCGCTCCTGCGCCCGTTCTCGCTCGACGCCCGCGACGTGCTGTTTCGCCAGGGCACGCCCGCCGATCGCGTGTACCTCGTCGTCAGCGGACGGCTGGCCGTCCACCTCGCGAGCGGCGCGACGGTCGTGCCCCTGATCGTCGCCGAGCCCCCGAGCGTCCTCGCCGAGACGGCGCTCGCTGCCGCCGGCGCGCACTCGGGAACGGCGATCGCGCTCGAGCCGACGACGGGCTTCGCGCTCGACGCGGCCGACTTCGCCGTGCTGCGCAAGCTCGGCCGGCCGCTGGCGGCCAAGGTGCTCAAGCGCCTGGCGCGCGACCTCTGCGCGCGGGTGCGGGCCGTCACCGGCGAGGTCGCCGAGGATCCCGGGCGCGCCGCGCCGGCGGTGCAGGCGAACGCCGCAAGCGGACCGGCGGGTCCCGAGCGGCTCGGCCTGCTGCGCGACTGCGCCTTCTTCGGTGGCTTCGGCGCCGAGGACCTGCCGCAGGTGCTCGCGAACATGACCGAGCGGCGCGTAGCCGCCGGCGACGTGGTCTTCGAGGCCGGCGCGCCGGGCGGCGCGCTCGTCGTCGTCGCGGAGGGCACGGTCGAGATCGCGGTCGCGCGCGGCGCGCGGCGCCACCGGCTCGCCGTGCTGGGCCCCGGCAAGGTGCTGGGCGAGGTCTCGCTCGTGGATCGCGGCGCGCGCAGCGCGACGTGTGCCGCGCTCGACGACGCCGTCCTGCTGGAGTTGACCGCGGAGTCGTTCGATGCGCTCGCCGGCGCGGACGTCCCGCTGCGGATGCTCGAGGCGATCATCGCGAACCTCGTCGCGGCGCAGGGGCGGGCCGATCGCGCGCGCGTCCGCCTCGCGGCCGAGCAGCCCGCGGGCGAGCCGGCCGCCTCCGCCGAGCTGCTGGACCCGTTCGCGGACCTGGCGCCGTCGGCGGCGCAGCGCGACGCGCTCGTCGACCTCATCCGCCGCTCGGTCGTCGGCGACGACCTCGTGCTGCCGGGCCCGTTCGGCCCCAAGCGCGTCGTGTACGCCGACTACACGGCGTCCGGTCGTTCGCTGAGCTTCGTCGAGGACTTCATCCGCAACGAGGTGCTGCCGCTGTACGCGAACACGCACACCGAGTCCTCGGCGACCGGCCGCCAGACGATGCGCCTGCGCGACGACGCGCGGCGGATCGTGCACGAGGCGGTCGGCGGCTCCGACCAAGACGTCGTGCTGTTCTGCGGCTCAGGCGCGACGGCCGCGATCGACAAGGTCGTGCGCGCGCTCGGGCTGCGGATCCCGGAGCGCCTCGACGCGGAGCACGGCCTGTCCGCGCTCATCCCGCGCGAGCAGCGCCCCGTCGTGTTCGTGGGCCCGTACGAGCACCATTCCAACGAGCTGCCGTGGCGCGAGTCGATCGCCGAGCTGCGCGTCATCCGCGAGGACGCCGACGGGCGCCTGGACCTCGACCACCTCGCGGAGGAGCTCGAGCTGCACGCCGGCCGGCCGCTGAAGATCGGCAGCTTCTCCGCGGCTTCGAACGTCACCGGGATCATGACCGACGTCGAGGCGGTCGCGACGCTGCTGCACCGCCACGGGGCGCTGTCGCTGTGGGACTACGCGGCCGCGGGCCCGTACGTCGAGATCGAGATGAACCCCGCGGGCGATCACCGCGCGTACAAGGACGCGGTCTTCCTCTCGCCGCACAAGTTCATCGGCGGCCCGGGGACGCCCGGCATCCTCGTCGCCAAGCGCGCGCTGCTGGACAACCGCGTCCCGACGGTGCCCGGGGGCGGGACGGTCGCGTTCGTGACGGTCGAGGACCATGCCTACCTGGGCGAGCTCGAGCATCGCGAGGAGGCGGGCACCCCGGCCATCGTCGAGTCGATCCGCGCGGGGCTCGTGTTCCAGCTCAAGCGAGCGGTCGGCGTGGACGCGATCCGCGCGCGCGAGGACGCGCATGTGCGCCGGGCGATCGAGTCCTGGGCGCGCAACCCGAACATCGGCATCCTCGGCAGCACCGAGTTGCAGCGCCTTGCGATCGTCTCGCTCGGCATCAGCCATCCGCGCGGCATGCTGCACCCGCACTTCGTCGTCTCGGTCCTCAACGACCTCTTCGGCATCCAGGCGCGCGGCGGCTGCTTCTGCGCCGGCCCGTACCTGCAGCGACTTCACGACCTCGACGATGCGACCGTCCGGGCGATGGAGTGCGAGGTGCGCACGGGCCACGAGGGGGTGAAGCTCGGCTGGCTGCGCGTGAACTTCAACTACTTCGTCAGCGATGTCGTCGTGGACTACATCGTCGACGCGGTGCATCTCGTCGCGAACGAGGGCGTGCGGCTGCTGCCGCTGTACCGGTTCGATCCGTTCACCGGGCTTTGGCATCACCGCGAGACGCGCAGCCGGCCGCCGATCAGCCTGTACGACGTCTCCTACGCGGGCGGCGCGATGGAGTTCCGCGCCCAGCGGGTGAGCGCGCCCGAGCGGATTCTCGGCGAGCAGCTCGAGCAGGCCGCGGCCCTGATCGCGTCGCTCGCCGCCGAGCCCGGCGGCCACCTCGTGGAGGATCCGGTCCTGCCGGAGTCCTTCGAGCGGCTGCGCTGGTTCCCGCTGCCCGGCGAGGCGCAGCGCGAGCTTGCGCGCAGCCGCCGCGGGTGATCGGAAGGGTCGCTCGCGCTAGCGATAGCGCGTCCTTATCAGGTCGTCAACCGTTTGCGCTGGTAAGGCAGTACTGTTCGCCGGGAACGGCCGGACCATCAGGGTCCGGCGAATGCAGTGCCAGCGCCCCGTGTCGTTGCCTTAAAGCATCCTCGGAGTGAGCAGCACGCCATCCGAGGAGGGCCAGCATGGCCACCGGAACCGTAAAGTGGTTCAGCGACGACAAGGGGTTTGGCTTCATCAGCCCCGACGATGGACAGAAGGATCTCTTCGTCCATCACACGGGCATTCTCGGCGAGGGCTACCGCAGCCTCGCAGAGGGAGCCAAGGTCAGCTATGACGCCGAGGCCGGCGACAAGGGCCCCAAGGCGGTCAACGTCCAGGCCATCTGATCGCTGGTCCGGGCGCTCGTCGCCCGGTCACGATCTTCGTCGCATCTTCGAGGGCGATCGCGCAAGCGGTCGCCCTCGGTGCGTTTCAGCGACGCCCCACGCGGTACAGGTAGCGCTTGCCGGCCCGCAGCCGGACCGTCCGCTTGAGCGCGAAGTCGCGGACGTCGACCTGGCCCTGGCGCACGCGCGTGAACGTGCTGTCGCAGAAGTCCTCGACGAGCCACCACGTCCCGCGCACGGTCGCCGACGAGCGCCGGCCCTCGGTGCGGAAGCTGCCCTTGCCCTTTCCCCACAGCTTGCGCACGGAGCGGCTGCTGCTGCGCTGCTTGGCCGCGAACCGAAACGGGATCGGGCCCCCGGCGGCGCCCAGCGCCGGGCGCCCGCCGGCCGCCGCGCGGCCTGCGTTGCCTGCGTTGCCTGCGGGGCAGGCGGCGAAGGAGCCGCCGGCGAGCTTCGCCTCGAGGATCGGGTTGGGGCCCGGCGTCTGGGTCACGACGAACATGCCGGCGTAGAACGTCGCCGACTGGGTGGCGCCGGTGGCGGCGTCGACCTCGGCGGTCAGGACCACCGCGCCCCTGCGCGCGTCGACGAGCGAGCCGAGCGGGATCGCCCTCACGCCCGTCAGCGGCACGAGGGTCGCGCTGCCCGGCAGCCGC
Organism: uncultured Actinomycetes bacterium; assembly: GCA_963766525.1. Classification (GTDB taxonomy): domain Bacteria; phylum Actinomycetota; class Thermoleophilia; order Solirubrobacterales; family Solirubrobacteraceae; genus CADCVQ01. The sequence goes on along the minus strand of CAVYAX010000007.1, from coordinate 98,875 downwards.
ACGAGCACCGTGCCGGAGGACTCGGCGACCGCGACCGACGTGCCCTGCCGGGCCTCAGGCGGTGGCGCCGGCGGCGGCGGTGGCGCGGGCGGGGGAGCCGCGGGCGGGGCCGGGGGCGGCGGCGGGGCCGCGGGCGGAGCAGCCGGCGGCTGAGGCGGGGACGGAGGCTGAGGCGTGACGACGTCGATGCCGAGGGCGCGATCCTCCACCTCGCCGGTCGCCGCCAGGCCGGTCGGCGCCGCGACGTCCGCGGCGCTCGCGGCGATCCGCAGGCGCTCGAAGCTGCGCGCCTGCGCGCGCGCCTGCGCCGGCACGCTCCAGAGGAGGTCGGCGGAGCCGTCCGTGCACGCGGCGGTCTTCGAGCGCTCGGCGGCATCGAAGGCGCCGCTCGCGTCGAAGTCGATCCAGCCGGCGACGAAGCCGGGTCCGGTGCACGCGACGGCGCGCGAGGCGGCTCCGCCGGGCTCGACCGTCATCGACTTCGGCCCGTCGTCGCTCTCGTCGTCGTCGGCGCCGAACGTGCCGCCGCTGCCGCTCGCGTCGTCGCCGTCCGCGCCGGCGGACGGGGCGCCGCCGGGATCGACGGAGTCGCCCAGCCGGGTCGGCGGCGGGGTCGGGCCGGCGAGCGCGAAGGCCGGGTCGTTGACGGCCGTCGGGCCGGGCGCCGGCGGCGCGCCGCCGGCGAGCGACGGCGCGATGACGTGTGCGGCCTCGCCGAAGCTGGCCGGCGCGTCGCCGCCGTCGATCGGCACGAGCGCGCCGAACGCCACCACGGTTCGTCCCGTCGACGTCGAGCGGATCGTGGCGCTGCCGCTCGTCGCGCCGTCGGCGTACGCGACCACGGCCGGCCCGTCGACGCACACGCTCCCGCCGGCGAGCACGAGCGTGTTCGTGACCCCGTTGTCGGCACGGCTCGCGGCCGTCGAGGCCGCGCAGCCCGGCGTGCGCAGCCGGTCGATGATCCGCCACGTCGCGCTCGACGCGACCGTTGCCTCCACGCTCTCATTCGCCCGCGACTGCTCGGCGTCGGCGACGACGAGGCCGCCGAGCGCGAACGGCTGGCCGCCGAGCGTGGCCGAGCACGCGAAGTTGAACGTCGTCGCCGGGTTCGAGCTGGAGGCGGGGAGCGCGACGCCGCTGATCAGCGCGTTCGACGTCCCGGCGCCGCCGACGTTGTAGAGGTCGTCGAGCGCAGCCCCGGCGAACGCGCCGGGGCGATAGGCCAGCGCGAGGGCGGTGAAGCGCGACAGCGAGCAGGTCACGTCGAGCGCGGCGCCGCCCGCGGAGATCGTGTTCGTGCGCGTCTGGGTCGCGCCCGAGATCGTCTGCAGGTGCGTGCCCCACTCGAACCAGTCGATCGAGTCATGGAAGCGTCCGCTGCCGCCGGTGGCCGGGCGCGCGTGCGCGTCAAGCGGACCCGGGATCCCGCCGGCGGCCAGCAGCAGCGCCGCCAGCCCGAGCGACGCCCGAGCGGCCCTGCTCATGGCGCCTTGGCGAGGTACAGCGATCGCTTGCCCGCGCGCAGCTTGATGGTCTTGCGCAAGCGCAGGTCGCGGACGTCCACGCGACCCTCGCGCACGCGCGTGAGCGTCCCGTCGCAGCGATCCTCGACGAGCCACCACGTGCCGCGGACGGTCGCCGTCGAGTGCTTGCCCGCCGTGCGGAAGCTGCCCTTGCCCTTGCCCCACAGGCGGCGGACCTTGCGCTTGCTGCGCTTCGGCTTGCTCGCCGCGAAGCGAAACGGCTCGGCGAGCGGGCCGCCGAGCGCGCGGCGGGTCAGGACACCCGGGCGCCTGCCGCGTCACCGCCCGCGTCGTCCGCGGCTGGCAGCCCGCGAACGTGCCGCCGACGATCTTCGCCTGGAGGATCGGCTTCGACCCCTTGGTCTGGGCGACGTCGAAGATCCCGGCGTAGAACACGGAGGACTCCGTCTTGTGCGTCTTCGCGTCGACCTCGGCGGTGAGCCGGACCTGGCCGCGGCGGGCGTCGATCCGGGAGCCGAGCGGGATCTCGCGCAGCTGGCTGACGTCGACGAAGCGCCTCGAGCCCTTGACCCGGACGAGCACCTTGCCTTGGACGCGGGCGATCGTCACGGACGTGCCCTTGTCCGGCGTGGGGCCGGCCGGCGGCGGCGGCGGTGGTGGTGGTGGCGGCGGGGGCGGGGGCGGCACCGCGGCGACGGTGAACGTGCGCGTCGTCTGGGCGGACGAGCCGCCGTTTCGGAGCATCTGCGTCCCGGTCCAGACCTTCGCCGTCGACGTCCCGTCGGCGTCGGTCACGGTCAGCGTCGCCGTCGGCGAGCCGGGGCTCGCGTACACGTGGCTCGGCGCCGGCCCGCCGTTTGCGAGCGCCGTCCCGTCGCCGAAATCCCAGTCGTAGCGGGCGATCGTGCCGTCGGGATCCGACGACGCGGATCCGTCGAACGTCGTCGCCGCGCCGGCTGCGCCCGCCGTCACCGTGAACGAGGCGACGGGCGCCTGCGACGGCGAGACGGCGACGCCCGAGTTCGTGGTGGCGGACGTCGGGCTCGGATGGTTCCCGCGCAGGCTGACCGTGCCGCCGGCCGCGATCGCCCAGTCGCCGACGTTCGCGTTCTGGCCGATGTAGAGCGCAGTCGCCGGCGGGGTTCGTGATCGCGTCCAGCGTTGTGACGTTCGCCGCGCCGTAGGGCGCAAACGCCGGGACCAGCGGCGTGAGCGCTCCGCCGGCGCCGACGGAGAACTGGTCGATGCCGGCGGTCGTGATGATCCCGCCGGGCCCCCAGAGGAACTGGCCGCCGGGCGGGAGCGCGACGACGCTCGTGCCGTACGAGGCGGTGGTCGGCCCGACGCGCACCCCGTTGGTCAGCGCGCCGGTCGCGTCGAGGGTGAACAGCGCGTAGCCCCTGCCCGCCTGGCCGCTCGTGCCGTAGAGGCTCGTGCCGTCGGGGGAGATGGTCATGCGCGCCGCCGTCGTTGGTGCGGTCCCGCCGGCCGGCCAGGCGACGGACGGCGTCGGGGTCGTGGCCGCGACGCCGGTCACCGGGTCGACCGTGAGATGCATGAAGCCGGCCTGACCGCCGAGCGGCCGGCCGACCTCGCTGACGTAGATGCTCGTGCCCGCGGCGTTCATCGCGACGAACGCACCGATCGCATCGAGCCCGACGCTCCCGCCCGTGCTGAGGAAGCCGGTGGTCGCGTCGATCGACAGCCAGCGCAGGTTGAGGCCGTCGACGAGATATACGCGCGTGCCCTGCGGGTTGACGACGATGCCTCCGGGACTGCCGGAGAAGGCGAATGTTCCGGCCGGGACCGGCGTCATCTCGCCACCCGCCGCCCTGGCGAAGAGGAAGATCTGGCCGACGCCGGCCGCGGCGTAGGTCACGTACGCGAAGCGCCCGTCGGGCGTGATCGCGATGTCCTTCGTGTCCGTCGACAGCGCGGCGGCCGGCAGGTCCGTCAGCGCGCCGCCGGCACCGATCGCGAACTGCGACAGCTGCGCGCCGGTGGGCGTGAACTGGCTGTTGATCTGCGGGACGTAGAGGTTCCCGGCGCCCGCGGCGGGCGTCGCGCAGACCGCACAGGCGGTGCCAGCGGCGACCGCGGCGCATGCCGCGAGCAGCCTGCCACGTATCGCCGTCGTCCGTCGCATCGTGCTCCAGTCCAAGACGCCCCTCCGCGATCCTACGGGTGCGCCGTCGCAGCGGCGGCGCTTCCGTTCCTTTTCAACCCGTCACGGTGGCCGGAGATGCGCCCGCCGACCGTGAGGTGCGGCACACTCCGCGCATGTCCAGACGTAAGCGGCTTGCGCTGACGCTGTACGCCACGCTGGCGCTCGTCACGACGGGCGCGATCTTCGGGCTGTGGGCGTTCGACGCGTTCCGCGGGTCGGACCTCGAAACCGTCGACGCGCGTTTCGAGGTGCGCGGCGAGCACGCGGCGCCGGACGTAGTGCTGGTCGCGATCGACACGGACTCGATCACGCGGATTCAGGAGCGCTTCCCGTTCAACCGGATGCATCACGCGCGACGTCATCCGGCAGCTCACGAAGGCCCAGGCCGGGGTGATCGTCTACGACGTCCAGTTCACCGAGCCCAGCGACGACGTCGAGGCCGACAACGCGCTCATCGAGGCGGCCGACGCGGCGCCGCGGATCGTCTTCGGCACGAGCGAGATCGACGAGCAGGGCAAGGTCAACGTCTTTGGCGGCGACGAGGTGCTCAAGGAGATCGGCGCGCGCGCGGGCACCGTGAACGTTCTCAACGACCCCGGCAGCATCGTTCGCCGCATGCCCTACGACGAGTCGCGCCTGCCGTCGCTCGCGGTCGTCGCGGCCGAGCTGCTGCACGGCCACCCCGTCGTCACGAGAGCGGACTTCCAGTCCGACGGCTCGGCCTGGATCGACTTCCCCGGCCCGCCGCGCAGCGTGACGACCGTGCCGTTCTGGCGGGTCGAGCGCGGGCTCGTCGATCCGGACGTATTTCGGGGCAAGGCCGTCGTCGTCGGGGCGACCGCGTCGTCGCTGCAGGACTTCGCTCCGGTCGCGACGTCGTCGGACGACCAGATGGCGGGGCCCGAGATCCAGGCGGCCGCGATCCAGACGGTGCTCGACGGGCTGCCGCTGCGCAGCGGCCCGGGCTGGCTCGACGGCCTGCTGATCGTCGCGCTCGGGCTGCTCGGCGCAGTCACGACGCGGCGCTTCGGTCCCTTCCGCGCCGCGCTGATCGGCCTGCTGTCGGCGGTGGTGTTCGCGGTTTGCGCCCAGCTCGCGTTCAACAGCGGGCTGATCGTCTCGATGCTCTATCCGCTGCTCGCCCTCGGACTCGGGTTCGTCGGCGCGCTCGGCGTGGCGACGACCGTCGGCGCGTTCGAGCGCGAGCGCGTGCGCGACCTGTTCGCGCGCTTCGTGCCCGAGGCGGTCGTCGACGACGTGCTCGCGCGCGCCGACGACGGCCTGCGGCTCGGCGGCGAGCGCAAGGTCGTGACCGTGATGTTCTCCGACATCCGCGGCTTCACGACGTACTCCGAGAAGCACACCCCGGAGGAGGTCATCGAGGTCCTCAACGAGTACCTGACGATCATGAGCGACGTCATCGCGAGCCACGGCGGCACGCTCGTCGCCTACATGGGCGACGGGATCATGGCCGTCTTCGGGGCGCCCACGGACCAGGCCGACCACGCCGACCGCGGGCTGAAGGCCGCCGAGGAGATGGCCGGCCCGGCGCTCGATCGCGTCAACGCGCTGCTCGCCGAGCGCGGCGACGAGCCCTTCCGGATCGGCATCGGGCTGAACTCGGGGCCGGTGATGGCCGGCAACGTCGGCAGCCAGCGGCGGATGGAGTACTCGACGATCGGCGACACGACGAACACCGCGGCGCGCCTGGAGTCCATGACCAAGGGCTCGGGGCACTCGATCTTCGTGTCGGACACGGTCAAGGGCATGCTGACGGTGTCGCGCAACGATCTCGTGCACGTCGAGCGCATGCAGGTGCGCGGCAAGGACGAGGCCGTGACGGTCTGGTCGGTGACCTGACCGTCACTGGCTCCGGCCGGAGGGCTCGCCGATCGGCGCGCAGGCTCCAGGTCGGCGGTCTAGGCGCGGCGGATGCCTTCGCAGCGCCGCTGGTTGTCGAACCTGTCGAGGAGCGCGGAGTCGCGGCCGGGGCCGGCCGCAGTCCGCGCTGTCCTTGGTGGCGTCGGCGGTGCGGATCCGGTCGGCGCCGCCGCCGCCTGAGAGGCGGTCGATGCCGCGACCGCCGAGCCGCATCTCGTCGAGCTGGTCGTTGCCCGCGCCGCCCTCGACGCGGTCGTTGCCGTTGCCGCCGCCGAGCCGGTCGTTGCCCGGGCCGCCGCGCAGGTCGTCGTTGCTGCCGCCGCCGAGCACCAGGTCCTTGCCGCTGTCGCCGAACAGCCGGTCGGGACCGGCCTCGCCGCGGATGGCGTCGTCGCCGGCGCCGCCGCGAACGGTGTCCGCGCCGCCGCCGGCGCAGATCGCGTCATTGCCGCCACGGCCGTTGATCGTCTCCGCGGCGCCGGTGCCGACGATGACGTCGCGCCCCGCTGTGCCGGTCACGACGCGCTGGCCCGGCTTGACGACGATCGTCGCGGCGCGGCCGCCGCACTTCGGTGCCGGGGGTGGCGGCGGTGGCAGCACCGCGGGCGGCGGTGGTGGCGCGACGGCCGGTGGCGGTGGCGGCGGGACCGGGGCGCCACGATCGTCCACGACACCACGTTCTCGGCGCCGGTGTTGCCGACAGCGTCGGTACCGCGAACGGCGAAGGTGTGGGCGCCCAAGGCGAGGGCCGGGTAGGTCACCGGTGACGTGCACGTGGCGAAGGGCGCGGTGTCGAGACGGCACACGAAGGTTGTCCCGCCGCCGAACACGAACGTCGCGCTCGTGCTGGTCGTCGACGGTAGCGGCTGCTCGGTGATCGACACGATCGGCCCCGTGAGGTCGATGACGACGGTCGCGGTCGCGGGCGTGCCATCGGTGTTGCCTGCCTCGTCGACGGCACGGACGTCGAAGGTGTGCGTGCCTTCGCTGAGGCCCGTGTAGCGGTGCGTGCTGGCCGTATCGCAGGGAGCCCAGTCGATCGCGGCGGTCGAGTCGCGGCGACACTGGACGCGATCGATCCCGCTGCCGACGCCGGGGTCGGCGGCGCTGAACATGAGGTCGACGGTGGTGAGCGAGGTCGGCGTGGTCGGCTGGACGAGGCTCGTCGTCGGAGCGACGGTGTCGACGAAGAACGTCACGCTCGCCGGCGTCGGATCGACGACTGTGCCGTAGACCGCTCGGGCCTGCACGGTGTGCGTGCCCTGCGTGAACCCGGTGAACGCCGCGCTCGCCGAGCACGGCAAGAATCCGGCGCCGTCGCGGTTGCACTCGAAGCCGTCGATGAACTGTCCGGTGGGCTCGCTGAGGGTCAGCGTCACGCTGGTGGACGCCACGAACGCCCCGGGACCCGCGATCGCGGTGTTGGGCGGGGGAGCGTCGTGCTCCCCGAGCCGGACCGCGTCGACCGAGACGATGTCCGAGTTGTTCCCGGCCGGGCCGCCGTCGGTGACGAAGTAGCGGAAGGCCAGACATCCGCTCGCTGCTGCCATCGCGCCCAGCGTCCCGCTGAACTTCGTGTACGTCGTCGGATAGACGCCGAGTACGAGGGTCGGGTTGACCTCCGTGAGCACCGTCGTGAAATCGCCGACGTCGGTCTCGGAGGTGCCCGGGCTGCATGCGCCGTTCGTCGACATGCGGACCTCGAGGCGATCCGCGAAGCTGTCCGGGGAGGCCTTGCGCGTGTAGAAGCTCCACGTGTCGTCGACCGACAGGCCGCTCTGCAGCGGCGTGATGAGCCAGGCGCTGATCGTCCCCGCACCGGCTGTCGCGTTGAAGTTCGCCACCGCCTGGCCGGTGCCGTTGAACGCGGGCCACGGCGTGTTGGGGGTGAGCGGATTCCAGCCGTTCGTGTTCGGGCCGACCGGGTTGCTGTGATTGAGCACGGACCATCCGGACGGGAGCGTGGCCGACTCGAAGTTCTCGTGGATCGTGCCGGCGCTGGCCGTGCCTGCCGCGCACAGCAGCGCCGCGATGGTCGCCGTCAACACGCGTCCGAAACCACCCATTGCGCTTCACTCCCTCTCGACCGGCAGGATCGCCCCCCCGGTTGTCGAGCGAGCGAGGCGCGAAGCCTCGCCGGCAACGCTACACCTCGGAGTCCCGCCCGGCCAGTCGATCGAGGCACACCGGCTTCGCCGGGATGCGCGAAACGAGACGTCGCGCAGGAGGCCCGGGCAATGCTGTCTGATGCCGCACGCGCCGAGAACGCGGTTCGCTAACGGCCGGGGGTGATGAAACCGGTCTCGTACGCGCGCACGACGGCCTGCGTGCGGTCGCGCGCGCCGAGCTTGGTGAGCACGTGCGCGACATGCGACTTCACGGTCTCCAGGCCGACGATCAGCTCGGCGGCGATCTCGGCATTGGACATCCCGCGCGCCACGAGCCGCAGGATCTCGGCCTCGCGCTCGGTGAGGCCTGCGGCATCGAGTCCGCGGCCGCCGGCCTCGGCGGGTGCGCAGTGTGCCGCCAGCTCGCGGATCGCCGCCGGAAACAGCAACGAGTCGCCGGCGGCCAGGAGGCGGATCGCGCGAACGACCTCGTCGGGCCGGGCGCGCTTGAGCAGAAAGCCCGACGCTCCGGCGCGCAGCGCGTCGAACACGTAGTCGTCGTTCTCGAACGTCGTGAGGACGAGCACGCCGGGTGGGTCGTCGAGGTTGGCGAGCAGGCGCCGGGTGGCCTCGATCCCGTCGACGACCGGCATGCGGACGTCCATCAGCACGATGTCCGGCCGCAGCCGGCGCACCAGCGCGGTGACGCCGGCCCCGTCCTCCGTCTCGCCGATCACGGCGAGGTCGGGTTCGGCGTCGATGATCGCGCGCAGCCCGCTGCGGATCAGCGGCTCGTCGTCCACGAGCAGGACACCGATGCTCATGGCAGCGGATGCAGCGGTAGTCGCGCCGCCACGCGCCAGCGACCCTCGTCGGCTCCCGCGGAGACGTCGCCGCGCAGGCTCGTGACGCGTTCGTGCATGCCCTCGAGACCCCGGCCGCCACCGTCGCGCCGCCGGTGCCTCCCGTCGAGCGGGTTGAGCACCTCGAGCTCGAGGTAGTCGGCCTGGACCCGGATGCTGAGCGTCACCGGCACGCGGCCGGCGTGACGCAGGACGTTGGTCAGGCTCTCCTGGACGATCCGGTAGGCCTCGCGCGAGACCGCCCGCGGCACTCCATCGAGGCTCCCCTCGAAGTCGGCGGTGACGTCGATGCCGGTCGACCGCGTGCTGTCGACGAGACGTTGCAGATCGTCGAGCGTGGGCGTCGGCGCCCGTGACGCAACGTCCTCGCGCAGCAGCCCGAGGACATGGTCGAGGTCGCGCAGGCCGTCGCGTGCCGACGTCTCGATGTGAGTGAGCGCCTCGCGGACGAACGCGGGATCGTCGTCGAGCACGCGGCCGGCGGCGCCGGCCTGCACGGTCACGATGCTCAGCGCGTGGCCGACGGAGTCGTGCAGCTCGCGGGCGAGGCGGTTGCGCTGGGCCAGGCGCAGCGCGTGGTGTTCGGAGGCCGCGAGGCGCTCGGCCGCCGAGGGCCCCAGCATGCGCGGCGCCGCCCGTGCCATCGACGCGCCCGCCGCCGCCACGAGGAAGACGAGCGCGATCGGCGAGAGCAGCGCGAGCGGCACGATCCATGCGCTGTCAGGACCGCCGGCGATCGTCGCGTCGAGGCGACCGAGCTGGACGTCTCCCGTCTGAAACGGAGCGGACACCGCGGACACCACGGCGGGCGGCAGCACGAGCGACAACGCGCCGATCGCTCCGCCCACCAGCAGGTGGGCGACGAACCACGCGGCGGAGCGCCAGCGCGTCGACCACGAGGCCTTCGCGTCGGGCGCGGGGGGCGCGGCGATGTCGACGCGCAGCAGCCGCCGTGCGGCACCGATCTCGAGCTCGCGCACAGACGGCAGCATGCCCGTCGCGATCGGCAGCACGACGGCGGATACGACGACGGCGACCCACAGCGCACTACGCGCGCCGAGCCCGCCCTCGAGCGCCGGGACGATGAACCCGGCGAGCGTTCCGAACGCGGCGACCAGCGCCGCGCCGACCATGAGGTACGCGTAGCGCTGCCAGGTCGACCTGCGCACCGGCGCCGCGAGCAGCTCTCGCACCTGAGACATGCGGCGATCCTGACACACGACAGTGCATTGGAAATCACTCGCGCGAGTGACAGCGATCGCTCGCACAGGGGACGCACCGGCCGCTGGCCGCAGCGAGAGTGACGGCCATGACCTTCACACCTCACATACCGCATCACCAATACGTCCTGCGCCTCGGGGGCTGGGCGAACCTCACGATCGCCGCCGTGCACGTCCTCGGGCTGCTCTGGGCATGGAGCATGTTTCGCTTCGTCGGAATCGAAGCTGAAATGCGTGAGATCGCCACGCAGGGCTCCGCGTTGCCGTACGTCTTCACGCTGATCCCCGCCGCGGCGTGCTTCGTGTTCGGCGTCTACGCGCTGTCAGCGGCCGGAGACGTCCGTCGCCTTCCGCGGCTGCAGGTCGTGCTGGTGGCCGTCGCGGTGATCTACGTCTACCGCGCCACGTTCTACGGCGGCTTCGAAGCGGTCCGTGAAGGAGACGTCGCGCAGATCGCATTTGCGGTGATCGCGCTGCTTATCGGCCTCGCGTACGCCTACGGGGCTGCCGCTCGGCGCGGCGTGGAGGCCAGGGCGATGCTGGCTGATGCCGGACGCGCCGAGAACGCGGTGCGGGCCCGCATCCCCAAGGAGCATGCGCCGTTCCTCGTGTGGGGCGCGTTCCTGGCGATCGTCATCCCGGGGTTCGACCTGATCGACCGGACGGTCTGGGGCTGGGCGACGATCGCGATCGCGCTCGTCCTGATGGTCGCGACCGCTGTGTACTTCGTGATGCGCGAACGCGATGTTCGCGTCGGGGACAGGACACCGTCGTGGACGTGGGTCGCGCTGACCGCCGGCGTGTGCGCCGGCGGCGCATTCGCCGAAGGATTCGACGATGCGATCGCGGTCTCGTATGTCATCGGCGGCCTGATCGCCGCGGCGCCCATGCTGGCCTGGGGCGACCGCCTGCGGAGGGACGTGTGACGACCGCACATCCCCGCGGCCGCCTGACCGACCTGATCCACCAGCCCGTCCGGTTCTCGCTGCTCGCGGCTCTGGCCCAAGCCGACGAGCTCGAGTTCCGATTCGTTCGCGACACGCTCGACGTCAGCGACTCCGTGCTCTCGCGCCAAGCGTCGACGCTCGAGCGGGCCGGTTACGTCGCCATCCGCAAGGGCCACGTCGGGAAATGGCCACGCACCTGGCTCACGCTCACCCCCGAGGGCCGCTCGGCCTTCGGCAACCACCTCAGCACGCCGCGAGAGATCGCCGGCAAATGACCACCTCACCCCAACCAAAAACGGAGAAGCCAATGTCACACCTCAACTACATGAAGCCCATGGCCGCCGCCGCGCTCGTCGGTGCAGCCCTCGTGGCGCCGCCGGCGGCGCAAGCCGCTCCAATCACGATCGCCGCCGAGCAGGCGCCGACGCGCGTCGCTGCTTGGGAGTCCACGGTGATGTGGTCCAGGCGAGATCCCGCGACGGGCCGCTATCGACTGATGAGATCCGTCGCCGGCGGCGCACCCGTCGCCGTCGGCGTGCCGCCTCTACCGGGGCGGCCGTTCGACATCGACCTCGGCACGAGCCGCTCGGGTGCGACGGTCGCCGTGTACACCCGCAACGGCGACATCTACCGCCTTGACCTCGCGTCCGGGCGCGAAGCCAAGGTCGCTCGCCTCAGCTCGCCCGAGGTCGAGCGCAGCCCGACGATCCAGCGCGGCAGCATCGCCTTCATCCGGCGTAGCGGCGCTCGCGACGAGCTGCGCATCGGCAGCGCCACGAAATCCAGCCGGGTGCTCGTGCGCCGCGGCCACATCGACCACGCGGAGCTCGGCGAGCGGCACGTCGCCTATGTCAGCTGGACGGCCGACGGGGTGGTCGGGGAGGCCCGGATGAACGTCCGCAACCTCGCCACGGGCTCGGACAAGATGGTGTACCGCGCGCGCTCGGGCGGCTCCAACCACGCGAGCATCTTCCGAGCCAGCTACATCCCGGGGCCCGAGGGATTCTTGTGGGCGCGCACCAACGTCGGGGCGTCGGGCGGCAGCGTGCTCGTGCGCTACCGGGTCAGCGGCTCCAAGCTGGACTACGCGCCCGGGTCGCCGCACCACATCTCGACAGCCTGGGCCGGCACGCAGCTCGGCGCCATCACCACGTCGGTGCTCGGCGGCAGCGAATCGATCGACTGGACGAGCGCGAGCGCGTGCACGGACACGGGCGTCAACTACTGCGCGGTGCTGGCGACCGGCCCGCTGTCCTTCGCTTCGAGACCCTGACGACGCGCGGCACCCGCACGCCATCATCGCCCCTGCCCCGGCCATCCGGGGCAGGGGCGACACCCTGTCGCGGCGACAGGATCGCGCACGACCTGCGATAGGTTGGCGCGCAGCATGCGCCGCTTCTGCCGCCCGCCGGTCACCTTCGCGTAGCAGTGACCGAGCCGGGCCGCTGGTCACGCTGGGAGGCGCTGGCGCTCGCTGCGCTGACGGTCGCCGCGCTCGCCGGGTTCTTCGTCTACCCGACGTACTCCAACTACGACTCGCTGTACTCGCTGCTGTGGGGGCGCGAGCTGCTCGACGGCTCGCTGCCGTCGTTCGACGCGTATCGCGCGCCGACCCAGCACCCGCTGTGGGTCGCGATCTGCGTTCCGCTGGCCGCGCTCGGCCTCGCCGGCGACCGCATCCTGCTGGCGATCTGCGTGCTGTCGTTCGTCGCGATGGTCGCCGGGATGTACCGGCTCGGCAAGACGGCGTTCGGCTGGGTCGTCGGCCTCGTCGCCGCGATGCTCCTGCTCAGCCGGCTGGACTTCCCGTTTCTCGCCGCGCGCGGCTACGTCGACGTGCCGTACCTCGCGCTCATCCTGTGGGCGGCGGCGCTCGAGGCGCAGCGCCCCAAGCGCGGCGGGATCGTCTGGGTGCTGCTGACGCTCGCCGGGCTCTTGCGGCCGGAGGCCTGGCTGCTCGCCGGCGTGTATGGGCTCTGGATGGCGTGGGGCCAACCGCTGCGCGAATGGGTGCGCGTCGGCGCCATCATCGCGATCGCGCCGGTCCTGTGGGCGCTCTCGGACTTCGTGGTGACGGGCGATCCGATGTACTCGCTGAACTACACGACCGAGTCCTCGCGCACGCTCGGGCGCCGCCAGTCGCTCGGCGAGCTGCCAGGCGTGACGCTGCGCTACCTGTTCGAGCTCACGAAGCCGCCGGTCTTCATCGCCGGGATCGCCGGCATCGTGCTCGCGTGGCGCATGGCGCGGGCGCGCCTCCTCGTGCCAGCGACGCTGCTCGTCTGGGGTCTCTGCACGTTCCTGCTCGTCTCGCTGCGCGGCTTCTCGGTCATCAACCGCTACGTCATCGTGGCCGCGCTCGCGCTCATGCTCTTCGCCGCGTTCGCGATGGCGGGCTTCACGCGCCTGCCGCGCGGGCATCGCGCGATCCGCCCGTGGGCGATCGGCTCGGCGGCGATCGTCCTCGGCGGGCTCGTGTTCACGGCCGCGACGTTCAGCCCCGCGTACGTCAACCGCGAGCTCAAGCTGCGCGACAGCGTGCGCCGGGACCTGACGGCGATGCTTGACGCCCCACAGGTGAAGGCGGCGCGCGCGTGCGGCCCGATCTCGGTCCCGAACCACAAGCTTCTCGCGGACGTGCGCTGGCTCGCCGACGCGGACCGTGACGGCGTCGTCGCGCGCACCGACCCGGCGCAGACCAAGCGCCAGCGGGCCGGCGGCGTGGGGATCTACCTCATCAGCGGCACCGTCTTCCTCAAGCACCCGGCGTACGGCCCGTTCGACCAGACCGAGGACTCGCCGCGCATCCAGGTGCCGCCGCCCGGCTTCGTGCGCACCAGGGTGGGGCGCTACTTCAGCGCCTACACCCGCTGCGGCTAACGGGCCGCGGGCGCGAGCTTCGCGAGCTGGCGCTCCTCGCTGATCGTCACGACGTCCCACACCAAGCCGAGACGCTGCAGCGTCGCGATGACGATCGCGCTCGGGTCCAGCGCGCGCTCGTACCAGCGCAGGCCGTGGGCCGCGGAGGTGGGGAACGCGTGGTGGTTGTTGTGCCACGCCTCGCCGAAGGACAGCGGCGCGAGCCAGAGCAGGTTGCGCGAGTGATCGCCGGTCTCGAAGCGCCGGCGGCCGAAGAAGTGGCAGAGCGAGTTGATCGAGTACGTGACGTGGTGCAGCAGCACGATCCTTACGGCGCCGCCCCACAGCAGGCCCGTGAGCGCGGTCTGGATCGTCCCGCCGATCGCGTATCCGAGGGTGAACGGGAGCGCGAGCCCGAGGCCGATCCACCACAGCGTCGTGCGGTCGATGAAGCTGATCGTCTTGTCGCCGACGAGGTCGGGCGCGTAGCGCTTCTTGTTGGCGCGCTGGGTGTGCAGGAACAGCCAGCCCACGTGCGCGTGCGCGAGGCCGCGCAGCGCGCCGCGCAGCCCGCGGCCGTGATCGACGTGGGGGCTGTGCGGATCGCCCGCGAGATCCGAGAAGGCGTGGTGCTTGCGGTGGTCGGCGACCCATGCCGTGATCGGCCCCTCGATCGCCATCGTGCCCATGACGGCAAGCGTCGCGCGCAGCGGCTTGCTCGTGGCGAACGCGCGGTGGGTGAAGTGACGGTGGAAGCCGACCGTGATGCCCAGCCCGGTGACGACGTACATCACCGCGAAGACGAGGAAGTCGTGCCAGTGCAGCAGCTCCGCCCAGGCCTGCCAGACGACGACGCCGAGGGCGAGCACCGGGACGACCGTGACGATCCCGGTGGCGATGCGGTCAGCCGTCTCGTTGGCGCACGGCTCGATGTCCTCCGGGCGGGGCGAGTCGGCGTTCGGCTCGACGGCGCTTGGGGCGGTCGCCCGGGTCGGCGACGACGGCCCCGCGTCCTGCGCGCTCGGGGCGCTCTGCATGATCTGCCTTTCGTCAGGTTCGAGACACCGGGCCGGTCAGACCGAGGCGCCCGTTGAGTCAACGGTAGCGCCTCGGCGACCTGCCGCGCCACCCCGCCGGGCCGGTCCCTAAGCTCCCCGTCCGTGACGCCCCGTGCCAGCATCGCCGTGGTGTTCGGGGTCATCGTCGCGGCGCTGGCGGCCGGCGTGGCCGCCGCGGCGCAGCCCGGGTCGGCGATCCGCATCCCGCAGACGGAGAACCCGACGCCGATCCCGCCGGAGCCGGTGCCGATCCCGCCGCCGTCGGGCCCGTGCGGCGACGTGCGGCTGCGCTGCCCGGACCTCGCGATCGCGCCGCCGAGCGAGCTGCGCGCGCTGCGCGGGCGCAACGGGCGCTTGCGGCTCGGCTCGCGCAACGTCCTCATCAACCGCGGCGAGGGCCCGCTGTTCTTGCTCGGCCAGCGCGAGAGCGACCGGACGATGACCGTCGGCCAGCGCATCTACTCCGAGAGCGGCCGGCACACGGACTACCCGCTGCCCGCGGCCCGCTTCGACTTCTGGGCGATCCCCGGCCAGGGCAGCTACTGGAAGCTGCGCGACGGGCTGCGCTTCGAGCTGTGGACCGCGGGCCTCCCGATCGAGCAGTTCGTCAAGTTCGGGCGCAAGACGCGCTTCTGCATGCGCGACCTCAACGAGGTGCCGGGCCTGCCGGGGCCGCGCTTTCGCAAGTTCGGCGTCTGCAACCAGTCCCCGCGGGCGAAGTCGGTCCGCATGGGGATCTCGTCGGGCTGGGCCGAGAGCTACCCGCCCGCCTACTTCGAGCAGTACGTCGACGTCACGGGCCTGCGCGGCTGCTTCGCGCTGCACCACGTCGCCGACCCGCTCGGGCACGTCTTCGAGTCCGACGAGTCCAACAACACGGCGCAGACCCGCGTGCGCCTGCCACCGCGCGACGGCCGCCTGCGCGGCTGCTGATCGCGCCGCGCTTAGAAGCTCGCGCCGGTCTTGGCCTTCAGCTCGGCGAGCTCCATCGCGAGCGCGTCGACGACCTCGTTGAGATCCGCGATCGCGCTGTAGTCGCCGTCCTTCAGCATCTGCGTCGCGGCGCGCGCTTCCTGCATGCCCTCGTCGATGCGGTCGAGCACGGTTTCGATGCTGGAGACGTCCATGCGCGCAGGCTACCGCGCCGGGCGCGCGTTACGCGGCGTGGACCGCGGCTTGGAGGTTCGACCGCGCGCGGATGATCAGGGACTTCGTCGCGGGGACCGTCGTGTGCAGCGCGCGGGCGGTCTCGGCGTGCGAGCGGCCGTCGAACTCGCGCATGACGAGCGCCATCCGCTGGCGCTCGGGCAGGCGCCCGATCTCGGCGACGAGCTGGCGCATCTCCTCGCTCTCGGCGAAGCAGCGCGCCGGGTCGGCGTCGGTGACGGCGCGCATCCGGATCTCGTCGTCGTAGGCGTCCGAGCGCTGCGGCGTGCGCAGCTCGTCGAGCGCGCGGTTGCGGACGATCATGTACAGCCACGGCCGCAGCGCCATCGGGCGGTCGGTGACGCGCAGCCCGCGGTAGGCGCGGATGAACGCGTCCTGGACGACGTCGTCGGGGTCGTGGCCCGAGCTGTGCAGCATGCGCCGCGCGAACGCGGTCAGCGCGCTGCTGAAGCGACGATGGATCTCGGAGAACGCCGCCTCGTCTCCGCTGCGGAAGCGCTGGACAAGCTGGTCGTCGGAAAGGCTCGTGAGGGGCTGGGCGATCATCGTGGCTCCTTGGGGGTGGATCTACGAACGCACAATCCCGCGAGCGCCGCGCGCTGCCCTCGACCCGGGGGTTACACCTGTCCCACCTTGGGTGTGAGGTTGCTCCACCCAGGGTGCGTTGACCTGTCGATGTGGCAAGCTGAACCGCGCATGCAGAAGGCCGATCCGTCCCCGCTGTCACCCCACGCCGCCACGCCAGCCGAGCTGCGCGAGCGGATCGAGGCCGAGCGCGAAGGTACGCCGTTTCTCGTCCTGCGCGACGGCGACGGCGCGCAGCGGCTGTTCGTGCTCGAGCCCGGGTTGCGGCGCGTCGCGATCGGGCGCAGCGCGGGCAACGACGTCGCGCTCGTGTGGGACACGGAGGTGTCGCGCCTGCACGTCGAGCTCGAGCGCCTCGGCGACGAGTGGACGGCCGCCGACGACGGGCTCTCGCGCAACGGCTCGTTCGTCAACGGCCAGCGCATCTCCGGGCGCTACCGCCTGCGCGACGGCGACGTCCTGCGCATCGGCCGCACGCAGATCGCCTTCCGCGTGCCCGACGCGATGGAGACCAACCCGACGGTCGCCGCCGGGAGCCGCGCCGAGCTGCCGTCGCTGAGCGCGACCCAGCGCTCGGTGCTCGTCGCCCTGTGCCGGCCCTACAAGGACACCGAGCTCGCGACGCCCGCGACCAACCAGCAGATCGCCGACGAGCTGTACCTCTCGGTCGACGCGGTGAAGGCGCACCTGCGCACGCTGTTCGGCTACTTCGGCGTCGAGCACCTGCCGCAGAACCAGAAGCGCTCGTACCTCGCGATGCGGGCGCTGCAAGACGGCGTCGTCGCGCGCCGCGACCTGTAGCCGATCCCTCAGGGATAGAACCGCACGCGCTGCACGGCGCTGGCGTTCAGCAGCGTGACCCAGACCGAGCGGCCGCCGGCGACGTCGAGCGCGAACGGCCGGCTGCCCGTCCCGACGCGCTCGCGGACCTTGCGCGTCTTCGGATCGATCCGGATGAGGCGGTTGGCGGCCGTCGCCGTGAGCCAGACGGCTCCGCCGCCGGTCGTCACGAACGTCGGGCTGTCCTGGAGGCGGATCGTCTTGCGCTCGTACGTAGTGGGGTTGATCCGCGTGACGGAGTCGTCGGCCGTGTTGGCGACCCAGACCGCGCCCTGGCCGACGGCGATGCCCTTGGGCGCCTTGCCGACGGGGATCCGCTTGAGCTTCGTGGTGTCTGCGGCGTCGATGCGCGTGACGGTGTCCCCCTTGAAATTGGAGACCCACACGGCGCCCTTGCCGACCGCGAGGCTCTCCACGCCGTCGGGCACCGGGATCGGCGTCTGCCCGAGCGTGCCCGGATCGACCCGCACGACGGTCTCGCCCGTGCCGTCGCGGCGGTCGGGTCGGCCGCCCTTGCGAATCCCGACCCACACCGCGCCCGCGCCCGTCACGACGCTGATCGGCTGTCCGGGGACGGAGATCGTGGTCGAGTCCGTGCGGCGGCGGGTCTTGGCGCTGAGGCGGACGAGCGTTTTCGTGTTCTGCTTGACGGCCCAGACCGAGTGAAACCCGCCCGCGACCGCGCTGCCGCCCCGGCCGAGCGGCAGGCGGTCGATCTGCCGGCTGGTCTGCGCGTCGAGCACGACGATCTCGCCCGACTTCGTGCTCAGGACCCACACGCGCCCGTTCGCGATCGTGATGCTGTTCGGGCGCGTGGCGACCGGCAGCGCGGGCCCGGCAACGGCTCGCGTCGGCGTCGTCGGCGTCGTGGTCGTGGCGGTCGCGGTCGGCGCGCCGTCGTCGCCGTCTCCGCCGGCGAGATTGGTCGCCGCGAACGCGCCCGCGGCGAGCACGACCGCCGCTGCCGCGATCCAGCGCCACCGGCCGCCGGGCACGCCGCGGCCGCGCGCTCGTCGGGTGGCACCGGTGGGCTCTCCGTTGTCGGGCGGCGAGACGTGCGTCTCGCCCTCGTGCGCGGGCAGGCTCACGCGCGCGGTGGCCGCGGTCTGCGGCGTGCCCTCGGGCGCGGCGGCGCCGCGCGCGACGTTGCGCTCGGGGCCGGCGACGGCGCTGCGCCCGGCGGCGGCGAGCGCGGCGCGACCGAGGTCGCCGCCCGACGGGAAGCGATCGGCGGGGTCCTTCGCCAGCGCGCGCTCGACTACGCCCGCGAACTCCTTCGGCACGCGGTCCACCGGCGGCGGGTCGTTGAGGTGCGCCCACAGCGTCGCCTCGTCGGAGTCGCGCACGTACGGCGCGCCCCCGGTGAGCGCGTGGACGAGCACGCAGCCGAGCGCGTAGACGTCCGTGCGCGCGTCGACGCGCTCGCCGCGGATCTGCTCGGGCGCGACGAACCCCAGCGTCCCGACCCAGCCGCCCGCGCGGCTGAGCCCGGCGCCCGTGGACGCCTCGCGCTTGGTCAGGCCGAAGTCGGTGAGGTAGGCGTGGTCCTCGTTGCCGAGCAGGACGTTCGCGGGCTTGACGTCGCGATGCACGAGCCCGTGGGCGTGCGCGGCGTCCAGCGCGCCGCCGATCTGGGAGACGATGTGCGCCGCTCGCTCGGGATCGAGCCGGCCCTCGGCGCGGACGAGCGCCCGCAGGTCGGGGCCGTCGACGTAGCGCATGACGATGAACAGCACGCCCTCGCGCTCGCCGGCGTAGTAGACGGGGATGACGTGCGGGTGCTCGATCGACGCCGCGGCCTTGGACTCGGCGACGAAGCGCGCGCGGAAGTCGGGGTCGTCGGCGAGCGCCGGGGCGATGACCTTCAGGGCCACCGTTCGATCGAGGTCCAGGTCGATCGCCCGGTAGACCACGCCCATCCCGCCGCGGCCGGCGAGCCCTTGGATGCGGTGGTTGACGAAGACGTCACCTGGCGCGAACTCCGGCATGCCCGGCAGACGCTACCCCCTCCCGGCGCAACCTTTGGCTCGCCGGGCGCGTTTGACTGGTCATGCGCCATCCGATCCTCTTGCTCCCCGCGCTCGCGGCCGCCGTCGCGGCAACGCCCGCCACGACCGCCGCAGCGGCCTCCTGGACTCCGACCCGGACCTTCGTCGTCGGCAAGCAGCACGACGCCACGCCGCGCGCAGCGATCGCGAGCGACGGGACGAGCGTGCTCGCGTTCCGCTCGAAGACCGGCAAGCTCATGCTCTCGACGGGCCGCGCCGACGGTCGCTTCACCGCGCCGCGGCGCATCGACCAGGCGGGCGTGCGCGACTGGTCGGTAGCCGCGCGCGCGGGCGGCGGGTTCATCGTCGCGTGGCAGGACACCGACGGGATCCACACGGCGACGCGCACTCGCAGGGGCCGGCCCACGCTGCGGCGCCTCGCGGTGACGAGCAACGGCGAGGAGATCAACGGCGTGTCCGTCGCGACCGACCCGCTCGGCGGCTGGGTCCTCGCCGAGCGCCAGTTCCGCAGGACGAAGGATCGCTTCTACTACGTGCGCGTGATGACGCTGAGCGCGGGCGGGCGCCTCGCCGGAGCGATCCAGGATCTCGGCCCCGGCCAGTTCGGGCTCGACGCGCGTCCCACGATGTCGCTCGCCGTCGACGACGCCGGCCGCGCGCTGCTCGCGTTCGTGCCTCAGGCCCCGTTCTCGCCGACGACCCAGCCGACGGTCGTGGTGACGGCGCGCCCGCACGGCGGCGCGTTCGGCGCCCCGGTCGCGCTCCCGGGCGAGACGGCCGACGACCCCCGCGTGGCCGTCGGCGACGGCGGCCGCGCGCTGATCGCCGCGACGCTGGTACGCAGCAGGGGCGACGCCGGCACGTTCGGCAACCCCGTCGTCGCCGGGATCGACCCCGCCGGTGTCCTGCGCGCGCCGTTCGGCCCGGCCGTCGACAACCCCCGCCGCGCCTTGGGGCCCAGCGCCGCGTTCACGAGCGGCGGCCGCAGCGTCCTCGTGTTCCAGCTCAAGCCCTCGTCGCAGCCGTTCGAGACGCGCGCGCCGGTGAAGGCCGTCGCGATCTCGGCGACGGGCGCGCTCGGCAAGCTGCAGACGCTGACGAGCAGCCGCGCGAAGGAGCCCGTCGTCATGCCGCTCGCGGGCGGCCGCGCGCTGACGATCTGGTCGGGCGAGCGCGGCCTCGGCGCCTCGCTCGCGGACGCCGCCGGCACGTTCAAGAAGACCTCCACGCCCAAGGGCCCGCCGCCGCCGCCGTTTCACTTCAACCCGACCAACCGCGACCTGCGCACCGGCGGCCGCTACGCGATCTTCACCTGGTCGCGCGAGTCCGCAGGCGACGTGCGCGTGAGCATTCGCAAGTTCTGACAGCCCCCGATGTCGAAAAGTGAGCGCATACCGCTCACTTTTCGACATTGGCTCGTGGCGGCGAGGTTGGCGCGCGAGCGGACTCGCGCCCATCCCGACCTCGCTGGTAGGATTAGCGGCCGCCATGTTCTTCACGACGAAAGCCGAGTACGGCGTCCGCCTGCTCATCGAGCTCGGACGCCAGCCGGGCCACCAGCCGGTGTCGCTCAAGTCGATCGCGGACACCGAGAACCTGCCGCTCGCGTACCTCGAGCGGATCGTCGCGCTGCTCAAGCGCGCCAACCTCGTCGAGAGCACTCGCGGCGCGCACGGCGGCTACCAGCTGTCGCGCGCCCCCGAGGACATCGCCATGAACGAGGTGATCCTCGCGCTCGAGGGGACCGTCGCGCCGATGAACTGCTTCGTCGAGGAGGAAGGCGACGGCCGCGTGCTCTGCTCGCACCACGACGACTCCGGCCGCGCCTGCGCCACGAAGCTGCTCTGGACGCGCGTCCAGGCGAACGTCCTCAAGACGCTCGCCGACACGACGCTCGCCGAGCTCGTCGAGTTTCAGTCCCGGCAGATCACGCCCGCGCGTGTGATCCAGCCGGAGATCACAACCGTCTAAGACCCAAGGAGACCATGCCCGAGCTCGAGATCCGCAACCTCCACGTCCAGGCCGAGGACAAGCAGATCCTCAAGGGCGTCAACTTGACCGTCGCCCCCGGTGAGATCCACGCCCTCATGGGTCCCAACGGCTCCGGCAAGTCGACGCTGGCGAACACGGTCATGGGCCACCCGAACCTCACGGTGACCGAGGGCCAGATCCTGTTCGGCGGCGAGGACATCACCGAGGCCGACACCGACGAGCGCGCCCGGATGGGCCTCTTCATGGCCTTCCAGTACCCCGTTGCGATCCCCGGCGTGACCGTCACGAAGTACCTGCGGATGGTCATGAACGCCCACCGCGAGGCGCGCGGCGAGCCCGACATCTCGCTCAAGGAGTTCCGCAAGACCGTCGAGTCCGCGATGGAGCTCGTCAACGTGCCGCGCGAGTTCAGCTCCCGGTACCTCAACGAGGGCTTCTCCGGCGGCGAGAAGAAGCGCATGGAGATCCTCCAGCTCGCGCTCCAGAAGCCGGGCCTTGCGATCCTCGACGAGACCGACTCGGGCCTGGACATCGACGCGCTGAACGTCGTCGCGCACGGCGTCAACACGGTCGCCGACGGGGAGATGGGCGTGCTGATCATCACGCACTACCAGCGCATCCTGCACATGGTCACGCCGACCAAGGTCTCGATCATGTTCGACGGGCGGATCGCCACCGACGGCGGCCCGGAGCTCGTCGACCGGCTCGAGGCAGAGGGGTACGCCGGCATCCGCGAAGAGTTCGCAACCCCGGCGTGAGCACGATCGCCGACACGCCGCTGGCGACGGGCTTCCCCTCGCTCGAGCGCGAAGGGACGATCTACCTCGACACCGCCGCGACGTCGCAGACGCCGCGCCCGGTGCTCGATGCGATGAACGACTACTACGAGCACCATCGTGGGACCGTCCATCGCAGCGTCTATCCGCTGGCGGCCGAGGCGACCGAGCTGTTCGAGGGCGCGCGCGACCGCATCGCGGCGTGGCTGAACTGGCCCGCCCGCGCGACGATCTTCTGCAAGAACGCGACCGAGGCCGTCAACCTCGTCGCGTACTCGTGGGGGCGCGCGAACGTCGGTCCCGGCGACACGGTGGTCGTGTCGGAGATGGAGCACCACTCGAACTTCGTGCCCTGGCACATGCTCTGCCAGGAGGTCGGCGCGAACTTCGAGATCATCGGCGTCGACGACGAGTGCGTGCTGAAGCTCGACGAGCTCGACGCGCACCTCGCGACGGGCACGGTGAAGCTCGTCGCCGTCGGCCACATCTCGAACGCCGCCGGGACGATCAACCCCGTCGCCGACATCGTCGCGCGCTCGCACGCCGCGGGCGCCGTCGTCTGCATCGACGGCTCGCAGGCCGTCCCGCAGATCCCCGTCGACGTCGGCGAGATCGATGCCGACTTCTACGTCTGGACGGGCCACAAGGTCTACGGCCCGACCGGCATCGGCGTCCTCCACGGCCGCCCCGAGATCCTCGACGCGATGCCGCCGTTCCTCGGCGGCGGGCACATGATCGCCAACGTCACGATCGAGGAGATCCGCTTCGGCACGCTCCCGGCGAAGTTCGAGGCGGGGACGCTCCAGGTCGCCGAGGGCATCGGCCTTGGCGCGGCCATCGACTTCCTCGACGGCTTGGGCATGGAGAACATCCGCGCCCATGAGCAGGAGATCTGCGCGTACGCGCTGCAGCGCCTCGGCGAGATGCCGGACGTCTGGATCATGGGCCCGCTGGACGCCGACCGCCGCGGCGCGCTGGTCGCGTTCACGATCGAGGGCATCCATCCGCACGACATCGCAGAGATCCTCGGCAGCGAGGGGGTGTGCGTGCGCGCCGGCCATCACTGCGCGCAGCCGCTGATGAAGCGCTTCGACGTCGCGGCGACCACGCGGGCGTCGTTCGCCGTTCACACGACCCGCGCGGACATCGACGCGCTCGTCGACGCCATCCACGAGGTCCGGAGGATCTTCGCATGAGCAGCAGCATGGAGAGCCTCTATCGCGAGGAGATCCTCGAGCACTACAAGCGCCCGCACAACTGGGGCCACCTCGATCCGCACGACCTCTCCTTCGAGGACACGAACCCGCTGTGCGGCGACGAGCTCAAGGTCGAGATCAAGGTCGATGCGGACAACAAGATCGAGGATCTGCGCTTCTCCGGGCACGGCTGCGCGATCTCGCAGGCGTCGGCGTCGATGACGTCCGACGAGATCAAGGGCATATCGATCGACGACCTGCTCAAGCTCGACCGCCAGTACGTCCTCGACTTGCTCGGCATCACGATCTCCGCGACGCGGATGAAGTGCGCGCTGCTGACGCTCAAGGTCTTGAAGGGCGCCGCGCTGGGCCAGGCCGTCGACTGGGAGCCGGCGACCCCGAAGA
This sequence comes from uncultured Actinomycetes bacterium, assembly GCA_963766525.1. Classification (GTDB taxonomy): domain Bacteria; phylum Actinomycetota; class Thermoleophilia; order Solirubrobacterales; family Solirubrobacteraceae; genus CADCVQ01. The sequence goes on along the minus strand of CAVYAX010000007.1, from coordinate 75,318 downwards.
GCGAGGCCGAAGCCGGTCGCTGAGCTGGCGGAGGCGCGTCACCCCTCGCGCGTTGCGCGAAAGCTGGCGCGTTCGGAGGTCGCGATGTAGGTTGCGCGCATGGAGGCGCGGTGCGCCGCGGTCTAACGCTTGTCGCCGGGCTGCTTCTGAGCTTTGGGCTTGTTCCGGCGGTCGCGCATGCCGCGGTCGTGCCTGGCGCCACCTCGACGTTTCCGACCAGCGTCACGGTCGGGGACGTCGGCGTCTCGGCGACGGTCGAGGTGCGCAACGACAACACGACGCCGGACGACGCCGCGACGAACACCGTCTGCAACGTCGGCGATGGGGGTCCGTGCATCGGTAGGGGGACCAGGCTGACTCCGTCGTGCGGCCTGCTTCTCCAAGGGAACCCGGCTTGCGCAGGGGCCGCCGGCGCGGATCCGGGCGTCTTCTCGCTGTCTGCGACCGGCCAGGGCCAGGCGGGCACGGCGTGCGCCGGTGTCAACTTCGCCATCGTGGTGATCGCTCAGATCTTCGGAGATGTCCGCTTCACGCCGCTGCCTGCAGGGACCCACGTGCTGCTTCCGGGCGCGGGCACGCTCTGCCGGATCGGCTTCACGTTCGACGTGCTCAAGTCCCCAACTGTCGACCAGAACCCGATCCTGGCTGGAAGGCAGACCGTTCAGATCATGGACACCACGCAGCAATCCGGAGGCGTCGCGGGCGCGCAGGCCGCGTCGTCGTCCGGGACGACCGTCCTCCCGGCGCCCACCACGATCGTGACGACCGCGTCGCCGAACATCACGCTCGGTGCCGGGACGCTGACGGAGACCGCGATCGTGAGCGGTCGTGTGTGAACCCGCTGGCCGGCGTGCACGGGCGCGCCGGTGTTAGGGCCGGCTGCGGTGCCATATCCGGTTGCGGGTGGTCCGGTGACGTCGCCGGCGTTCACGCCGACGCAAGCGGGCACGTATCGCTGGAGCGCGTCCTACAGTGGCGATGCGAACAACGCTCACGTGTCGGGGGGGTGCAACGACGCCAACGAGTCGACGGTCGTGGCTCCGGCGCCGACGTCGATCGCGACGCAGGCGTCGCCGAACGTGGCGTTGGGCGCCGGGTCGCTGACGGATGAGGCGACCGTGAGCGGTCGCGTGAATCCGCTGGCCGGCGCGACGATCACGTTCAGGCTGTACGGGCCGAATGATGCGACGTGCTCGGGCGCTCCGGTGTTCGCGTCCGTTGCGGTGGCTTATCCGGTGGCGGGTGGGCCGGTGACGTCGCCGGCGTTCACGCCGACAGCGGCAGGCACCTATCGCTGGATCGCGTCCTACAGCGGCGATGCGAACAACGCTCCGGTGTCGGGTGCGTGTAACGACCCGAACGAGTCGACCTTCGTAGCGTCCGGGACGCCGACGATCACGACGTTGGCGTCGCCGAACATCACGCTGGGTGCGGGGACGCTGACGGATACCGCGATCGTGAGCGGTCGCGTGAACCCGCTGGCCGGCGCAACGGTCACGTTCAAGCTGTACGGGCCGAACGACGCGGCGTGCGCGAGCGCGCCGGTGTTCGCGCCGGCGCCGGTCGCCTATCCGGTTGCGCCGGCCGGCCAGCGCCGAGTGCAACACGGCGAGAAAACGAGCCCACGACGGGCGGCGCATCTGGCAGGATCGGCCGGGATGGGAGCTTGGGGTCGGCGGTTGCGGGCGTCCACGCTGGCGATGGCCGCGGCGGGGCTGGCGGGCGCGCCATGCGCGGTCGCAGCCGACTACCGCGACCGCGCATGGCCGAGGCCGGCCGATGCCGCGGTCGTAGGCGATGCCGACCATCTCGTGCACTTCAGCGCCGGCGCGATCGGTGAGCAGGCGGCGAACGCGGCGCTCGCCTACCTCGCGACCGCGCGCCGGACGTTCACCGGCATAGGCCTGCGGCCGCCGCTGCCCGATGCCGGGCGCGGCGGCGACGATCGATACGACCTCTATCTGTGCAGCCACGTCAGCGTGTGCTTCGGGCGCAGCGCTCGCGGCGGGGCGCCCGCGGAGCTCGACCCCCGGCGGTCGAACGGCACGGCGCCGGGCTACGGGCCGGCTCCGGGGTACGGCTTCGTGTTCGTCGCCGGTGCCCGCAACCCGGGCAAGGAGGTCGCCCACGAGTACTTTCACGCCTGGCAGCAGGCGTACGTCGCGCTCTTCGGGCGCGGGGCGCCGTGGTGGGAGGAGCTCACGGCGGAATGGGCCGCGAACGAGGTCGCGCCCGGCGAGCGCAGGGGCTTTACCGGCGAGCACCTCATCTGCCCGGGCGCCGGAAACCCGCTCACCGATCCCTGCGTCAACGGGGCGTACGGCTTCCATCCGTTCGCCGCGTACCTCGTGATCCGCTACGGGATCGCGGTCATCCGCGCCGTGTTCGCCGAGCAGGCACGCCTCGCGGCGCTCTCGCCGGGCTCCGGCTACGGGCGGACGGCGCTGCAGAACGTGCTCGCGGCGCGCGGCAGCTCCCTGGCCGCCGAGTTCGCCGGCTACGCGCGCGCGTCGATCGTCGGAGGCTTCGCGCGCGTCGCACCGGCGACGCCGATCCACTCACGGGCGACGCTGATCGTCGACGAAGGGTCGCCGCCGGTCGCGATGACGGCGTGGGGCATGCAGTTCAGGTTCCTGGAGAACTTCGCGCCGAACCCGATCGGCGTCGACGTGCGCGGGCTCGATCCCGCCCTCGACGGCGTGGCGATCGGCGCGCGCCACATGCCGATCCCGCGGTCGGGTCGCATGGGTCTGCTCGTGCCGGGCCACGGGCGGGTGCAGTTCTCGTTCACGTCTGCGTCCGATACGCCGCGCACGACGGCGTTCGACGTGACCCGCCGCTCCACCGCGATGTCGATGAGCCCGGCCATGCGGCCGCTGCGCCGCGGGGCGACGGCCATCCGTCTTGGCTGCCCGCCCGGGGTCGGCGGCTGCCGCGCTCGGCTCGTGCTGAGCCTCGGCCTCGGTCGCCGCGGGCTCATGCATGACGGGCCGGTCGTCGCGGTGGCCGACGGCGCCTCGCGCGTCGTCACGGTCCCGCTGGGCACGAGCATCGCTCGGCGGCTGCGCGGCCGCGGTCGAGCGCGACTGACGGTGCATCAGCTTCAAGCACGCCCGGAGATGGACGAGACCGTCCTCGCAAGCCGGAGCCTGATGCTCGCGCTGCGCTGAAGGGTGGCGCGTCAGGTGCCCTGCGGCGCCCAGCCGTCGAACGTGCAGGGGCCGTGCTCGGTGCCCGCCGCGATCATCCACTCCGTCCACGCGTTGATCGTCTCGAGCGACACCGGCGCCGGCTGCGTGGCGCCCGCGACGAACCACCGGCGCCCGCCGACCCGGCCCCGGCGGCGGACGTGCAGCTCGTAGTCGGTCTCCGAGCCGAGGAACGCGGCGAGCCGCTCAGCCACCGCCTCGTCCGGCGCGACGTAGGCGAACGTCAGCCGGAGCTCCGGCTCGTCGCCGGCGCCCTGCTGCTGCAGCTCGCCCCAGATGCGCAGGTTCTTCGCGAGCTGGACGGCGGCCGCCCGGACGAGCCGCTCCTGCTTGGCCTGCTTGGCGGGCTTGCGACCTGCCACGGCTCAGTCGAAGGACTCGTTCGCGGAGCCCTTCTTGCGGGTCCGGCCCTTGCGCAGCTGCGGCACGATCAGCGGGACCGTCTTGCGAAACAGCGCGGTGCTGCCGTCGGCGACCACGACCTCGGAGTCGATCTCGCCGGCCTGCTCGTCGTCGATGAGGAGGACGAGCTCGCCCTTCTCGTACGCCTCGAAGGCCATCTTGAGCATGACCTCCGTATCGACGGCCTGGCCCTCGCGCTTGCGACCCGCCCAGCCGTTGAGCTCCGACGTGACCTTCGGCGGCTCGAACACGAGCCCGCGGAAGGTGCGCCCGCGGTCGAGCTCGGCGTTGTGCGCGCTCGTCTCGTGCACAACCCGCGTGCGGATGAACTCCCGCACGGTCATGCGGTCCTCCTCGAGGGGGAGCTTGATCTCCATCAGCCACTGCCCGTCGACCATCTCGTCGCGGCACTGCACCGTCGGTCCGGCCATGTCGTCGAAGCTCCTTGATCGTCTGCTTGGGACAGATGTTCCCGTGTTCCTACGCGCCGTGCCCGCCGGTGGAGCATTCGCGCCCGGATCGTGAGCGAAAAGCACGCGTGGAGGCGTAATGTCCGTGCGGACGTCACGACCCCGGGAGGAATCAGCCATGGCCATCGCCGAGCCCCGCGACGCGGCCCTCGCGGGCGCATCCGAGACCGTCTACGTCGACCGCTTCTGCGACGGCATCATCGGGCCATCCGCCGAGGTGCTGGGCACCGTCCGCGACGGCGGCACGATCGTCGCGAACACCGCGCCGGGCTGCTGGGGGCCGATGATCACGCCGGCGATCCAGGGCGGCCACGAGGTGACGCTGCCGGTGAACGTCGAGGGCGCCGAGGTCGGCGACGCGATCGCGATCCGGATCCGCTCGATCGACGTCACGTCTGTGGCGACGTCGTCGGGCAACGACCGCATGATCGAGGGGCGCTTCAACGGCGACCCGTACTGCGCGAAGGTCTGCGCGAGCTGCGGGGCGGAGGACGAGGCGACCGTCGTCGAGGGGATCGGCGAGGACGCCGTGCGCTGCGCGGAGTGCGGCGCGCCGGCGGCGCCGTTCGCGTTCACCAACGGCTACACGATGGCCTTCGACGACGCCCGCCGGCTCGGTGTGACGGTCGGCGAGGCGCAAGCCGAGGCCTTCGCGCACGACGCCGCGCACGCGGCCGCCCTGCCCGGCAACTCGATCCAGAACCCGATCCTGCTGTTCGCCCCATCGGACCTCCCCGGCGTGGTCGCGCGGATGCGCCCGTTCATGGGCCAGCTCGGCACGATGCCCGCGATCGACCTGCCCGACTCCCACAACGCCGGCGACTTCGGCGCGTTTCTCATCGGCGCGCCGCACCGCCACGCCGTGACCGCCGAGCAGCTCGCCGCGCGCACCGACGGCCACCTCGACATCGACGCCGTCCGGGCGGGCGCGATCCTCGTCTGCCCCGTGAAGCTGCCGGGCGGCGGCGTCTACATGGGCGACATGCACGCGATGCAGGGCGACGGCGAGATCGCCGGCCACACCGCGGACGTCGCCGGTGTGGTCTCGCTCCAGGTCTCCGTCGTCAAGGGCCTGGACATCGACGGGCCCGTCCTGTTCGGAGTCGCCGAGGACCTGCCGTTCCTCGCGCGGCCGCTGTCGGCGGCCGAGCGCGCCGGCGCCGAAGCGCTCGCCGCGCGCTACGGCGGCGGGTCGATCGAGGACAGCCTGCCGGTGTCGTTCGTCGGCACGGGGCCCGACCTCAACAGCGCCGTCGACAACGGCTTGGGCCGGGCGGCAACCGTGCTCGGCATGGAGGTGCCCGAGGTCATGAACCGCGCGACGATCAGCGGCGCGATCGAGATCGGCCGCGCGCCCGGCGTCGTGCACGTGACGTTCCGGGCGCCGGTCGAGGCGCTCGCGGCGCGCGGCCTGGACGGCCTCGCTCGCGAGCAGTACGGAGCGCCGTCCTGACGCTCGCTCGGCGGCGGCGGCGCGTCCGGCGCGGCGCCGCTTTGACGTCCGGCTTAGCCGCCGGCCACGGGCAGGACCAGCGCCAGCGTCTCGCCGTCTTGCAGGACGCGGTCGCGACTCACGACCTCGCCCTGCACCGCGACCGCGACGCCCGCGAGCCCCTCGGGCGCGTGCCCGAGCTCCGGCGCGAGCACGCCAAGCAGGTCGGCGACGGTCGCTCCGGCCGGTAGGCGTACGCCGCGCCGCCCCGGTCCCAGGCGGGCGCCCAGGCGCACCGTGACGGTTACAGGCGGATCCCCCACGCCGGAGATCGTCGGCCACGGCGCGCCGCGCGTCAACATGGCGTCGGTCGGGTCGCGCGCTTGCATCACTTCGTCAGGCGGACCGTGCGCGTCACGCGGCGGGTATGGCCGGCGCCGTCGACGATCTTCAGCGAGATCGTCGCGGTGACCGTCTTGCCCTTGCCGACCGCCGACTTGATCTTGGCGAACGCTGCCCTGACGACCTTCTTGCTGCCCGCCGGCTTGAGCCTCAGCGTCAGGCTCCGGCCGGCGGCGACCTTCTGCGTCGCGGTCGCGAGCTTGATCGCCTTCCTGACGCCCTTGATCCTGACGACGCCGCTCGCGGTGACGGTGACGGCGCCCTTGGCGGGCGCGGTGACCTTCGTGCCGATCGACAGCACGAAGCCCGCGACCTTCTGGCTGGCGTTCGGGGCCACCGTGGTGGTGGAGACCGCGCTCGCCGGGCCGCCGTCGGCGGATGCCGACGTCGTCGTAGCCGGGATCGGGGTCGGTGTCGGTGTCGCGGGTGGGACGGCGGTGGCCGCGGGCGGAGTGCCGCCCCCGGGGCCGGTGCCGGCGGTCTCGCCGGTCGCGTCCGCGCCCGCCGGGGCGATCGTGAGGGTCTGCGCGGCCGTCCCCACGTTGCCCGCGGGATCCGGAGCCGAGGCCGCAACCGGCCAAACGCCGAGGCCGACGACGGTCGGCGTCGCGTTCCAGGTGCCGTTCGCCTGCAGGAGCGTCGTCATCGTCTGGCCCGCGATCGAGACCGTGACGATCGTGTTGGGCGCGGCGTCGGAGGTCCCCGCGATGGTCGGGTCGAGGTCGCTCGTCGTCCTGGTCGCGCCGCCGCCGATCGCGATGCCCGGGGACACCGTGTCGACCGTCAGCACCTGCGAGAAGCTCGCCGCGTTGCCGGCCGCGTCTGCGGTCGACATCACGACCCGGTGCGGCCCGTCGGAGAGCGCGCCGGCGGTGACCGTCCAGGTCCCCCCGCCCACCGAGCCGGTCAGCGTCTCGTCCGCCAGCGTCACCGACACGATCGTGCCGGCGACGACGCTCGCGCTGCCGGAGATGTCGGGCGTCGGGTCGTTCGTCAGGGCGGTCGCTCCACCGGCGATCGACACCGCGGGTGCGGCGGTGTCGACGGTCAGCAGCTGGCTGTCGCTGCCCTGGTTGCCGGCCGGGTCGGTGACGGACGCCGTGACCGTGCGGGCGCCGTCCGGCAGGGCGGCCGGCCTGATGTTCCACGAGCCGCCCGCGTGCACGAGCGCGCGCAGGCTCTGCGCGTCGACGGTGACGCGGATGACCGTGTCGACCGCCGCGTCGCTGGTCCCCGAGATCGTCGGAGTCGAGTCGTTCGTCAGGACCGGCGGCTCCGTCGTCGAGGGTGACGACGGGCAGCACCGTGTCGATGGTCAGCTGCTGCGTCGCGCTGCCGGCGTTGCCGGCAGCGTCGGCGACGGAGGCGACCACGGTGTACGTGCCGTTCGGAAGGATCGCCGCGGGCACCGACCAGGTGCCGCCTGAGGGAGCCACCGTAAGGGTCTGATCGGCGATCGTCACGGTGACCAGGCCTGGCGCTTCGACGTCGGTCGTGCCGCCGATCAGCGGGGTCGTGTCGGTCGTGACCGCGGTGGCGCCACCGGCGATGGTGACGGCGGGCGGGGAGCTGTAGAACTGATTGGCGTCGAGCGAGAGGGCGCCGTTGCGCGCGAAGGCGCGGCCGTTGACGCTGCTCCCGTTGCCCACGCCGACCGTCGTCAGGGCCATGAGGGTGCCCGCGAACGCGGCGCTGGCGCCGATGCCGCCGGCGCCGTTGACCTGCCAGAACACGCGCGACGCCTTGGCGCCGTTGGCCAGCACGACCCGGCTTCCGGCGGCGAACGCCAGCGCGCCGTTGACTTGGATGACGAAGACGGCGTTGGGGTCGCCCTGAGCGTCGAGGGTCACCGTGGTGGTGTTCGATGCGGCGGCGGCGATCGTGTGCAGCCCCGGCGTGATGGTCTCTCCGGCCAGCGCGGCGGGGAGCGGAGCGCCCCCCGTCCGAGCGGCGACGTTCGTGTACGCCGTGACGAGGTCGGCGTGGGCCTGGATGGCGGCCGCGTTGGCGACGTCGGTCGTGCCGGTGACCATGCCGGGCGCGAAGCCCGTCGGTTGCGCGTCGACCTTCACGCCGAGGTTGCCGCGCAGCTTCGTGTGCGGGCCGGCCGGGGCGCTCGCGGTGTTGGCGACGGACGCGCCGCTCAGCACGGCGTACGTCGACGCCGTGCCGAGATCCACCATGGGCGTCGCGGCGGCGAGAGCTGACGGGACCGCCGCGCCGAAGGCTCCGACAGTGAGCGCTGCGAGAACGAGGGCCTTGACCCAGCGTGAAGCGGACATGGACGTGCCCTTTCAGTGGGGGCTGGCCGAGCCCGGCGGCTGACTTGCTGTCAAGTGGTGCATCGGCATCCGCCATCGCGCTCTACATGCCACGTTCGGGGGAACCGGTTGGCGGCCCGGCGCCGTTAGGGTGCTCGCTATGCGAATCGAGGGCACGGGCGCTCTGGTCGTCGGCGGGGCCTCAGGGCTCGGCGAGGCGACTGCGCGCGCGCTGCACGCGGGCGGCGCTCACGTGACCATCGCCGACGTCGACGCGGCGCGCGGCGAGGCGCTGGCCGCCGAGCTCGGCGGCCGCGCCCGGTTCGCGCACACCGACGTCACGCGCGAGGAGCAGGTGCGCGCCGCCGTCGAGGCGGCGGCGCAGGCTCCCGGCGGGCTGCGGATCTCCGTGCAGTGCGCCGGGATCGGCCACGCCGAGCGGCTCGCGCGCAGCCGCGGGCCGCACAGGCTCGAGTCCTTCGAGCGCGTCATCGCGATCAACGTCGTCGGGACGTTCAACGCGCTGCGCCTCGCGAGCGTGGCGATGCTGTCCAACGACCCGATCGGCGAGGACGGCGAGCGCGGCGTCTGCGTGAACACCGCCTCGATCGCCGCCTACGACGGGCAGGTCGGGCAGGTCGCCTACGCGGCGTCGAAGGGCGCGGTCGCCGCGATGACGCTGCCCGCCGCGCGCGAGCTGGCCGCAGCGGCGATCCGCGTCTGCACGATCGCGCCGGGCCTGTTCGACACGCCGCTGCTCGCCGCGCTGCCCGTCGAGGCGCGTGAGCAGCTCGCCGCGACGATGCCGTTCCCCCCGCGGCTCGGCCGCCCCGAGGAGTTCGCCCGGCTCGTGTGCGAGATCGCCGGCAACCCGATGCTCAACGGCGAGGTCATCCGGCTCGACGGCGCGCTGCGGATGGGGCCGCGCTGACGCAGCGGCGTGGCCAGCCAGCGGTTGAGCTCGGCGGAGCGCTTGCGCGGGCGGCGCGGCGGCGGGCCTGCCGGCGCTCGAGGAGCGGCCGGCGTCGGCCGTTTTCCGGACGCCGGGCCGCGCAACTATCCGGGCGGCGCGCCGTCTTCTCCCACATGCGCGCGGTCATCGCCTGCCTGCTCACCTTCGCCGTCTGCGCCTGCGGCGTGCCCGCCGCCGCGGCCACGGCCGCGAAGCGCCCGGCCACCCCGTGTCAGAAGCTCGCCAAGCGCTACAGGGACCGCTCGCCCGATCGCAAGCTCGTGCTCGTCGTGCGCGGCAACGACGAGACCGGCCGCATCAGCGCGTGCGTGCTGCCGTCCGGGAAGGTGCGCACGCTCGCGTCGTGGGACGACGGCCTGTCCCGTGACGGCGCGAACATCCTGACCACCATCGGCACCTGGGTGATCGTCGAGGACACCCACGGCGACCAGTACGGCGGCGTGAGCCGCGCGGTGACGCGCGTCAACGTGCGCAGCGGCCGGCGGCTGCTGCTCAGCAGCTACGGCTGCCTGCTCGACTACACGCAGCGCACGTGTCCGGACGGGACGAGCTTCGGCGAGCTCGTGATCGCGGCGAGTGGCGCCGGCGCGTACGAGGTGACCGACTTCGCGACGAGCACGACGACGCTGCGCTCGTTCAGCGCGGCCGGCGCCTTCGCGACGCTTGCCACGGGCGCGGTCGACCGGCTGCGGATCGAAGGACCGCAGATCCTCTGGTCGCAGGCAGGCGTCGAGCACGCGGCGCCGCTGCCGTGAGCCGCCGTGCGCGGCGCGAGCGGGACCCCGCGCCGGCGCGCTGCTGACCGGCGTCAGCGGCGGTCGAGCACGGCGAGCAGGTACGGGCTCGTCGCGCCGTCCTCGATCCCGCCCTCACGGAGCGCCGCGATCCCGTCCCGGCGCAGCTCGGGCCAGACGCCCGTGGGCTCGAGCCGCTCGCGGGCGCCGATCCACATCGGGTGCATCTTCTCCCACCGATCCCAGAATTCCTCGGCCGTGCGGCGCTCGTGCGTGAGCTCGTGCTCGGCGACCTCGACGTCGCCGAAGGGAGCGAGCAGCGCTTCGACGACCGCCGGGTCGCCCCAGTCAAACGGCTCCGCGGAGTCCTCCGGGCGCGCACGCCGACCTGCCGCGCGCAGGAGCGACACCGCGGCGTACATCGGGCCGCGCGGTGGCCAGGTGGTGATGGCCACGCGCCCGCCGGCCGCGACCACGCGCGCCATCTCGGCGCCGGCCTGCTTCGCCGGGTGCGCGAAGATCACGCCGAAGACCGACACCGCCGCGTCGAAGTGCCCGTCCTCGAACGGCAGCTGCCCGCAGTCGCCGAGCACGAACGCGCCGCCCGGGATCCGTTCACGCGCGACCTCGAGCAGCCGTGGCGAGCCGTCGAGCCCGGTCACGTCAGCGCCCGCACGCTGCGCGACCAGCGCGGCGTTGCCGGTCCCGCAGGCGACGTCGAGCACCCGCTCGCCACCGGTCAGGCCGAGCGCCGCCACCGCGACATCCGACGCGGGAGCGATCTCCGCTGCCGTCGTCTCGTAGCGGCCGACACCCCAGGTGTCCACGCCGCTCAGCGAGGCGCGAGCACGACGACCGGGATCTCGCGGTCCGTCTTGCGCTGGTAGTCGTCGTAGGCGGGCCACTCGCCGGTCATCGCCGACCACAGCCGGTCGCGCTCCTCGCCCTCGACGGTGCTCGCCACGACCGGCACCTCGTCCGCCAGCACCTCGATCGTGGCTTGCGGATCGGCCTCGAGGTTCTTGTACCAATCCGGGTGGTCGGGCGCCCCGCCCTTCGACGCGATCACCACCCAGCGGCCATCGTCCTCGACGTGGATGAGCGGCGTCGTGCGCGCCTCGCCGGACGTGCGCCCGGTCGTTGTCAGCAGCAGGATCTTCGAGCCGTTGCGCCAGTGGTAGCCGCGCTCGCCCTTGGTCTCGCGATAGACGCGGACGTGCTCGGCGCCGAACAGCTCGTCGTCAGAGTCGGCCATGCCGCGAGTGTACGTCCGCGGCGCGCGCGACGACAGGCCAGGTCTGGTCGTCGTCGTGCGTCATCCCAGGCGCTCGACGAGCATCGCCTGGCCCATGCCGCCCGCGACGCACATCGACTCGATGCCGTAGCGGCCGTCCTTGGCGTCGAGGCCGTTGAGGAGCGTCGTCATGATGCGCGCGCCCGTCATGCCGAAGGGGTGGCCGAGGGCGATCGCGCCGCCGAACGGGTTGAGCTGCTCCTCGGTGATGCCGAGCTCGCGCATGCAGGGGACGATCTGCGCGGCGAAGGCCTCGTTGATCTCGACGACGTCGATGTCCTCGATCTTCAGGCCGGTCTGCTCGAGCAGCTTCTGGATCGCCGGGATCGGGCCGAGGCCCATCACCTCGGGGCGGATCGCCGCGACCGTCGAGGCGACGATCCGCGCGCGCGGCTTGACGCCGAGCTGTCCTGCCCGCACCTCGGACATCACGAGCACCGCGGCGGCGCCGTCGTTCAGCGGGCACGCGTTGCCCGCCGTGACCGTGCCGTCCTCCTTGAAGACCGGGTTCAGCGCCGCGAGCTTCTCGATCGTGGTCGCCGGGGCGCGGCCCGTCGTCCTTTGACGAACGGCCCGCGCCGTCCGGCAGCTCGACGGGCACGATCTCGCGATCGAAGTGCCCCGACGCCTGCGCGGCGACCGCGCGCGTCTGGGAGATCAGCGCCCACTCGTCCTGCGCCGCAGCGCGTGACGTCGTGCTGCTCGGCGACGTTCTCGGCCGTCATCCCCATCGGGATGTAGACGTCGTACAGCGATCCCTCGGAGCCGTTGAGCAGCGGGTGCTTGGCCTCCTCGGCGATCGCGGCGCCAAGCCCGGCGCGCGACACGGCCTCGACGCCGGCGGCGATGTACTGCTCGCCCTCGCCCGCGCGGATCGCGTGGAAGGCCATGCGCAGCGTCTGCAGCGACGAGGCGCAGAAGCGGTTCACGGTGCACGCCGGCACGGACTCGTGCAAGCCCGCGAGCAGCGTCGCGTTGCGGCCGACGTTGTAGCCCTGCTCGCCGATCCCGGACGCCGAGCCCATCATGACGTCGACGGTCTGGTCGAAGTCGACCTCGGGGTTGCGGTCGCGCAGCGCGCGCAGCGGGGTCGCGGCGAGCTCGTCGGCGCGGACGCCGACGAGGGAGCCCTTGAACGCCCGTCCGATCGGGGTGCGGACGGCGTCGACGATCACGGCATCGGGCATGGAGGACCTCCGGTTGGTTGTGCCTCCGGCGGTCGCACTCCACGGAAGCGTGTTTCACAGCGGCGTCGCACTCGCCGCAGCCAGCGAAGACCATTGTTGCAGAGTTGACTGGCCAGTCAGCCAGTCTCTGCGTGATCAGGCGAGCTGCTTGCCGACCAGCGCCGCGTGCGCCGCGACACCCTCGGCGTACGCCGCGAAGTCCGCGGCGTGCAGCGACTGCGGCCCGTCGCAGCGGGCGTGCTCGGGGTCCTGGTGGACCTCGACGATGATCCCGTCGGCGCCGATCGCGGCGGCCGCCCTCGACATCGGCTCGACGAGGCGCCGATCGCCCGCGGCGTGCGACGGGTCCACGACCACCGGCAGGTGCGTGTGCATCTTCAGCCACGGCACGGCGCCGAGGTCCAGGGTGAAGCGCGTCGCGGTCTCGAACGTCCGGATCCCGCGCTCGCAGAGGATGACCTCCTCGGTCCCCTCCTTCAGCACGTAGTCCGCCGCCATCAGCAGCTCGTCGAGCGACGACGACAGCCCGCGCTTGAGCAGCACAGGCTTGCCCAGCCGGCCCGCGACCTCGAGCAACGCGTAGTTCTGCATGTTGCGCGCGCCGATCTGCACGACGTCCGCGACGGCGCCGATCGCCTCGGCATGGCTCGCGTCGAGCAGCTCGGTGACGATCGGAAGCCCCGTCGCCGCGCGCGCCTCGACGAGGATCTCCAGCGCCGCCGCCCCCAGGCCCTTGAACGCGAACGGCGAGGTGCGCGGCTTGTACGCGCCGCCGCGCAGCATCGACGCGCCGCCCGCCCGCACGGCCTCCGCGACCTCCAGCGTCTGCTCGGAGGACTCCACCGTGCACGGCCCGGCGACGAGGCAGAACGTCGACCCGCCGCCGACGACACGGCCGGCGATCTCAAACGAGCTCGGCTCGTGGTGGCTGAGCTCGGACGACGCGAGCTTGTACGGGCGTGAGATCGGCACGACGCGATCGACCCCGGCCATCCCCTCGAGCCCGAGCTCGACGACGCCCTCGGGATCGCCGATCGCCCCGATCGCGGTCGTCAGCTCACCCGGCATCACGACGACATGGACGCCGGTCTCGGCAAGGCGCTCGCGGACCGCCTCGACCTCGGCGTCCGCGGCGCCCGGCTGCATGACGATCATCATGGGTCGCAGGATCGCACGCCGGCGATATGGTCGCGCGATGTTTCGGGTCGCGGTGGTCGCAGGGATCCTCGGGACCGCGCTGTGGGCGGCGCCCGGCGCGGCGGCGCAGCAGGTCACCGGCGAGTTCGGCGGCGGCGCGGTTTCACAGCCGCCGGCGCCCGCGCACGAGTCGGGCAACATGGTCATCGGCCTGCGCAGCGCCGACGGCGTGACCGTCCAGATCGTCGCGACCATGGTGGGCCACTGCGCGTCGGGCAGCTTCTCGGCGTCGGTCCCCGTCGCGGCGGACGGGTCGTTCGCGGCGACCGGCGCGGTCCGCCAGGCGCGCACGAGCACGCGCTACGAGCTGCGCGGCGTGCTCACCGAGCGGCCGTCCGGCACGGCGACCGCCCGCTTCGAGCGCGAGACCGCGACCAATACCCGCACGTGCAGCGCCCTCGACGTCGTGTGGGAGGCGCGGCGCCCGCCCGCAGCCGGCGTCTTCGGCATGGCGGCCGCGATCCCGCCCGGCGGCGGCCTCCTGCTCGGCACGACCAACCAGCTCGACAACGGCGTGCCCCGCGGCATCGCGCTGCGGATCGCGCCCGACGGCCGCTCGCTGAGCCGCGCGATCTACGGCGTGCGGATGAGCTGCACGGGTGCCGGCACGTCGCCGACGTTCGACCTCCCGCGCGACAACCTGCCGATCGGCCCCGACGGCCGGGTCAGCGACAGCGAGCAGGGCACGGTCAGGACGCAGACGTCGATCCTGAAGTACGTCGAGCAGTTCGCGGGCACGCTCGGCTCGGCGGGCGGCGAGGGCGTGTTCACGGTCGAGCTGTCGGTGCGCCGCCGCTCCACGGGCAAGCGCGTCACGCTGTGTCGCTCCGGCGAGGTGCGCTGGGCCGCGTCCTACTGACCCGGCGCGTGGCAGTAGCGCGAGGCCGGGTCGCGCCGCACACGCCGCGCGAGATCCTGAGCCTTGTCGAGCTTCAGCTCGTGCAAGTCCCAGCCGCCGTCGGGCGGGAACGTGCCGTCGCGCCGGCGGCCATAGCCCATGCGCCAGCGGCCCGTCACGATCCTGTCTCCGGAGCGCGTGCGGACGAGCTGCCAATCGACGAGGCCGGCGTCTCCCTTCGAGGCGCCGCCGCGACCCCTCACACCACACCCCGCGAAAGATCCCGTCGGAATCGACCTCGCCGCGCACCGTGCCGTGGCCGACGCGATATGCGCCGCGCAGCTCGTCACCCGCACGGCGCAGCACCATCGTGCCGTAGTCATCCGTGATCCTTATACGCCGACGAGCGCACTGCGGCGTGAGCTTCACCGGCGTGTCGCCGTCCTGAGGCTCGCGCGGCGGGGTGTTCGCCAGGTAGGCGAGCGTGCCCGACTGAAGCGGCGAGCTGCTGACCGACACCTGGCCCGAGAACGGGTAGTCGAGCACGATCGTCAGCAGGTAGGTCGACGACAGGACGATGGCGAGCGTCCCCATGAACGCCGCTTGGCCGCGCGGGCGCAGATGCGGCCGGTACTCGAGGACGAGCAGCAGCAGCGCCCCGACGGGCAACATGAACACGAGGATGAACGGGAGTCGCGCGTTGCTGATCCCCAGGCGCTCGCGTCGCGCCGTGGCCACGACATCGAGATGGCTCAGCGCCTGGTCGTAGAACCGCGTCGCAACGCCGCCGGCCGGCGAGTAGCCCTGGTACAGGGCATAGACCGTGTCGAGCGCCGCGGCGGCCTCACGACTCGACTCGCCGTGGCGCATCTTCACCCACTCGTCGTCGACCGTGGCAAGGATGTACGCCTGGATCCCGTCCCGCAGCTGCGACTGCAGCTCGACGGGAAACGCGTTGTTGGCACGCAGCATCTGCGAGAGCGCGGTCGCTTCGGTGTCGACCGTGGCCTCCGCGTCGTTGAACTTGTCGATGACGGAGGCGATCGCGAACGCGAGGATCAGCGCGAACATCAACTCGTACACGACCCGCAGTCCGCTGGCGAGCTCCTCGAACTCCTGCTCGGCGATGTCCGGGGCCACCCTGCGGATGACGATCGCGAGGGTGACGGCAAGCGCGACGCTTCCGCCGACGAAGATCAACACGATCTCGAACGTCGACAGGGCGTTCAGCAAGGGACGCATTCAGGCGCTATCCTCGCGATGCTCGCGTCCGGCGTCCAGTCCGACGCCGTGGTCTGCCTTACAACCCGAGGTCGCGCACGCCGAGCTCGTCGGCACCGAGGTGGTGCGCGAGCTCGTGGCGGACCGTGCGGGTGACCTCGTGGCGCAGCAGGTCGGGGTCGTGTCCGAAGTCGCGGCGCAGCGTGTCGCGGTAGATGACGATCCGGTCGGGGACGTCGTCGCGGGCGACGCCGTCGCCGTGGTACAGGCCGTAGGCGCGGGCCTTGCGACCGCCGTCGGAGATGACGACGGCGACGTTGCGCTCGAGCGCGCGCTGCAGGATGTCGGGCAGCTCGTCCATCGCGTCGCGCACGATCTCCTCGAAGTCCTCGTCGTCGTAGGGGTCGAGGTCCATGAACTCGATCTCGTCGGGCTCGGCCGCGACCCCGTCGCGCGCGAGGCGTTCGGACTCCACGACGAGGCGCTCGAACTCGGCCTCGGTTTCGGGCTCGCTCCAGCCCGCGATGCGCAGGCCGAACGACATCATCGCGATCCCAATGAGCAGGATCACGACGACGATCGCCGTGCCGCCCTGGAGCATCCCGAGCACGCCGGAGAACTCGAACCCACCCAGCAGCGCGACGGCGAGCAGGCCGGTGCACAGCGCGATCCCGGCCGACAGCAGCACGCGCCGGATGTTGGGTGCGCGCCGCACGGCCGCTACCGCATCGAGCGGGCGATGACGACCCGCTGGATCTCGTTCGTGCCCTCGTAGATCTGGGTGATCTTCGCGTCGCGCATCATCCGCTCGACGGGGTACTCGTTGACGTAGCCGTAGCCGCCGAGGACCTGGATCGCCTCGAGCGTCACGAACATCGCGTTGTCCGAGGCGAAGAGCTTCGCCATCGAGGAGTACTTCGCGAGGTCGGGCTCGCCGCGGTCGGCCTTGCAGCACGCCTTGTAGAGCAGCTCGCGCGCGGCGGCCGTGCGCGTCTCCATGTCCGCGAGCTTGAACTGGATCCCCTGCATCTGGTTGATCGGCTTGCCGAAGGCGATGCGCTCGCGGGCGTAGCCGGCCGCGTAGTCCGTAGCGCCCTGGGCGATGCCGACGGCCTGGGCCGCGGCGCCGAGCCTGGTCCGCTCGAGCGTGGCGAGCGCGACCGACAGGCCCTTGCCCTCGACGCCGATGAGGTGGTCGGCGGGGACGCGCACGTCGGTGAACGACGGCGAGCCCGTGGGCGAGCCCTTGATGCCGAGCTTGTGCTCGAGCTTGCCGGAGTCGAAGCCCTCGCGATCGGCTTCGACGACGAAGCACGAGCTGCGGTTGTGCTCGCGGTCGGTCTTCGCGAAGACGAGGTAGAAGTCGGCGACGCCGGCGTTCGTGATCCAGTTCTTCTGGCCGTTGATGACCCACTCGTCGCCGGCTTCGCTGCGGACGGCGGTGGTGCGCAGCGAGGCGGGGTCCGAGCCGGCCTCGGGCTCGGACAGGGCGAACGCGGGCGACCACTCGCCGGTCGCGCAGCGCGGCAGCCAGCGCTGCTTCTGCTCCTGGGTGCCGAACAGGCGGATCGGCAGCGTGCCGAGCTCCTGCACCATGAGGATGAGGGCCGACGACGCGCACGCCTTCGCGATCTCCTCGACGGCCATCTGCAGCATGAGCGTGCCGGTGCCCGTGCCGCCGTACTCCTCCTCGAACGGGAGGCCGAGGATGTCGTGCTCGGCGAGCAGCTCGCGGATGTCCCGCGGGTACTCCGCCGTGCGGTCGATCTCCGCCGCGCGCGGGGCGATTCGCTCCTGCGCGAGCTGGCGGATCATGTCGCGCAGATCGGCGAGTTCTTGGGGAATCTCGTAGACGTCGGACGTCGTCGCCGGCATGGCGTCCATCGTACTGACGGCCATTGCGGGCTTAGCGACCTTCAGATTCGGGCATCACCGCCGCCATGGGACTAGGTACATCGATCTTCCTCATCGCTCTGGGCGCGATCCTTCGGTTCGCGGTCACTGCCACGGTTTCGGGCATCTCGATCGCGACCGTCGGCACCATCCTGATCATCGTCGGCATCGTCGGCCTGCTGATCTCGCTCTTCTACATCATGTCTGCGGACCGCCGAGCGGTCGCCGTGGCGCCGCGCGAGCGCGTCGTCGAGCGCGACCCGTACGTCGACCCGCGCTACTGAGTTAGATCGTCGTCGCCTCGATGTCGTCGGGCTGAGCGCCTGGCGCTTCGGGGCCGTCGGGATCGTCGGGTAGGCGGTACCACTCGACGATCTTGCCGTCGCGCACGCGGATCGCGCTGCGCGCGGTCGCTCCGGCGGCCGCGTCGCACGCTCCGCCCTTGCGCTCCGTGAGGCGGAACGTCGCGATCGTGAAGTCGCGCGGCGCCCCGCCGGTCGCGGTCACGACCGAGCCGCACGGCAGCGAGGCGTTGAAGAAGCGCACGTGCGCGCGGCTCGCGAGCCTCAGCACGGGCGTGCCGTTCTGAACCTTCGACGGCACGGCCCACAGCGCCGTGGCCGCGGCGACGTCGCCGGCGCGCAGCGCGTCGGACCACGCGCGCACGACCTTGGCGTCCGCCGCGTCGGCGGGGCCGGCCGCGGTCAGCGGGATCCCCTTCGGAAGCTCGAGTGGATTGCGCGGCTCGGGCGCGAGCTTCGACGGGGCCGTCGCCGTGCGGGCCTGATCGTCGTCCGACGAGCCGCCGCAGCCGGTCAGCAGCGTGGCGCAGAGCGCGAGCGATGCGATCAGGCGACGTCGCCTTGCAAGCTGGATCAGGCCGGCGGGTGGCAGTCCCGTCCGGGTAAGCGCCGGAGCGCCCGGTAGCAGGCCCCGGTCGTTGGGAGAGATCCTTGCGGCTAAGCGGGGTGTCGAGAGCCTCTTTGGAGGGAGCAAGCGCGTGGGCTGGGATTGCAGCCTCGTCAGATCCACAATCGGGGAGCCGAGCCGCTCATTTCACGGCGAAGGCCATGTCCGCCAGTCCTGGTTCCGGATCGGGCTTGGCGGGTCCCTGCGGGGTATGGAGACTTGCACGCGCGCAAGGTCTGATCACGGAACAAGGGAGACCCGTCTGGCCAGCCTCGTCAGCGAAGACCGCTCGTATAAGCCGAAGGCGAAGTCGAGCGGAGGTCAGCGGGAGTCCGAGGGGGTTGTAGTAGCTGAGATCGGCGTGCAGAACAACGCGCCGGGAGCCAAGGACCCCTGCTTTGATCACGCGGGCGACGGAGGTAAGCGTTAGGGCATGGTTGCGGTAGCGCAACCCAACGACCCCGGCGGACGATCGTCCGCCGACTCGTCCAGCGAAATGGCGCGGTTGGTGGCCACTGGCGGGGACGTGCGAGAACTTCAACGCACGCTATACGCATGTGCAAAGCGGTCCCCGGAGCGCCGCTTCCACGCGTTATATGACCGCATCCACAGGAGTGACGTCCTGCTGGAAGCGTGGAAGCGGGTGCGTAAGAACCGGCGCGGCCGGCGTCGATCGATTGACGTTGACCGAGGTCGAGGCGTATGGCGTCGAGCGGATGCTCGGCGAGCTTCAGTGCGCGCTTCGGCGGGGCTCTTATCGTCCTGCGCCGGTTCGGCGTGTGGCGATCCCCAAGCCAGGTGGTGGTGTGCGGCCGCTCGGGATCCCGACGGTCTGTGACCGGGTTGTTCAGCAGGCTGCGCGTTTGGTGTTGGAGCCGATTTTCGAGGCCGACTTCTTGGAGGTCTCCTACGGCTTTCGGCCCAAGCGCTCGGCGCTGGACGCCCTTGAGTGCATCCGGGTTGCGTTTCCGCGCGGCCGGGTGTGGGTCGCGGAGGCCGATATCCGAGACTATTTCGGCTCGATCGACCAGCAGAAGCTGCTGGCGCTCGTGGCCGGGCGTGTGTCGGATCGGCGGGTCCTCAAGCTGTTGCGCTTGTGGCTGGAGGCAGGTGTGATGGATGACGGGGTGTTGCGCGAGACGGTCACCGGGACGCCTCAGGGCGGTGTGATTTCGCCGCTGCTTTCCAACGTTTACCTGCACGCTTTCGATCGCGCGTTCGTCGCGCGGGGCATTGGCACGCTCGTCCGCTACGCGGACGATTGGCTGGTGCTCTGCCGGACCGGGCGTGAGGCGCAGGCGGCCCTTGACGCGGCGCAGGCGATCCTCGCCGAGTTGGGGCTCGAGTTGCATCCGGACAAGACGCGGATCGTAGATCTCCGCGACGGCCGGGAGGGCTTTGACTTCCTCGGCTGCCATTTCAGAGCGCGTGTGTCGGGTCGGCTAACCACACCCTCAGGATCCCGGGTGGCCACCCCCGGCCATGCGCCATCCTCGAGCGAAGGCGGACCTTGTCGAATATGACCCTCTATACGCGTCATATTCGACACGGTCTGCGGCGCGGACGCTCAGGCCGAGGGGAGCGGCTCGGTCGGCAGGCCGCTGCTGGCGCCCGATGCGACGAGCGCGCCCGCGAACGCGCCGAGCAGCATGCCGTGCAGCTCCTCGCGCGTGAGGTCGCCGTGGGCGATCCAGTCGGCGATCGCGCCGTCGAGAAAGCCGAGCCACCCGTGGATCGCGGCGCGCGTGGCGGGGCGCTTGCCGTCCTCCCCGAGGCCGGTGAGGATCCGGGCGGCGGTCGTCGCGCGGACCTCGGCCATGATCTCGCGGACGTCGGCCGACCCGCTGTCGAGCAGCGTCGCGTAGGCGGTCGGCCGCTCCTGGACCCACTCGAGGAACGCCATCAGCGTCGTCGAGAGCTGCTCGGCGGGCGGGCGGCCCGGGCGGGGCTCGGTGCGCTGGCGCAGCTCCTCGGCGCCCTCGGCGAGCGCGGCCTCGAACAGCCGGCGCTTGCTCGGGAAGTAGTGGTAGAGCAGCGCTTTGGAGATCTGCGCCTCGCGCGCGAGCTGCGACATCGACAGGCCCTCGTAGCCCTCGGTCGCGAAGAGCTCCGTCGCGCGTTCGACCAGCAGCTCGCGGCGCTCGTCGCGTTGCAGCCGGCGGTAGGCGCGCTCGGACATGCGTCCGAGTGTAGCGTCTCTCTTGACCGGTGGTCGACAAGCGTGCTACGGTCCTTGCTGACCGATGGTTGACAAAGGGTGGTGACCGCGATGGGCAAGATCAGCGAGGCACGAGTGATCACGCTCGAACGCCAGACGACGAACCTCAACGAGCGTCTGAAGGTGCTCGAGGAGCAGTTCGCGGCAGCGCCGTACGTGGCCCCGCGTGCGCGCGCCACCGAAGCCATCACCCCCGCCCCGCCCGCCGCGATGCCGTGGCGCCAGGGCGAAGGCGCGCCGGCGCCGCCCCTGGCCGGCCGCGAAGGTGCTTCGGCCGCGCCCCCCGCGATGCCTTCGGCCGGCGGCGTCCCGCCGGTCGCCCGCACCTCGGCGCCCGCGCGCGAGGGCTTCGACCTCGAGGACCTGCTCGGCGGCCGTGTCCTCGCCTGGACCGGCGGCGTCGCCGTCGTCGCCGGCATCGCGTTCCTCCTCGCGATCGCCGTCTCGCGCGGCTGGATCGGGCCGAGTGGCCGCACGCTGCTCGCCGGCGCCATGTCGGCGGCGCTCATCGGCGCAGGCGCCTGGCTGTACGAGCGCAAGGGCCACACCGACGCCTCGCTCGCCACCCTCTCCGCCGGCATCGCCGGCCTGTTCACGACCGTCGCCGTGGGCGGTCCCGTCTACGGCGTGCTCCCGGTGGCGGCCGCGCTCGCCCTCGCGCTCGCCACCGGCGCGCTGGCGACCCTCTTCGCCGTCCGCTGGGAGTCGCGCGGCATCGGCGCGCTCGGCATCGTCGGCGCGCTGCTCGCGCCGGTCCTCGCCGGAGCGCCGTCCACGGGAGCGACCCTCGCGCTGCTGTGGGTCGCGGCTGCCTCGGGCGCCGCCGTGCTCGTCTGGCAGCGCTGGAACTGGCTGGCCTTCGCGGTGTTCGCGATCGCGCTGCCGCAGTGGGCCTGGTGGATGGGCGACACCGAGCCGGCCGCCGCCGCGATCCTGCTCGCGCTCTGCGCCTTCGGAGCGTTGAACGTCGCGGCCGCCGTCGGCTTCGAGCTGCGCGTGCCCGCGGCGAAGCTGCGCGCCGCATCCGCCCTGCTGCTGACGCTCAACGCCATGACGCTCGCGCTCGCCGGCTGGTTCGCGCTGGAGGACGCCGGCGCCACGAGCCTCGGCCGCGTGTGGCTCGGCGGGCTCGCGGCGGCGCACCTCGCCGTCGGCCTCGCCACCCGCTCGACGGGCATCAACCGCGACGTGCGCCTGCTCGCGCTCGTGCTCGGCGTCGTGCTGGCGGACGTCACGGCAGGGCTCACCCTGGAGGGCCCCGTCCTCGCCGCGGCCTTCGCCGTCACGACGGCGGGCTTCGGCTTCCTTGCCCGCCGCGTCCTCGCCGGGCGCTTGGAGGAGCAGCCGGGCCGCGACCAGGCGCTGCTCGGCCTCGGGCTCGGCGGCCACCTCGTGCTGACCTGCGTGCAGGCGCTGGCCCAGGTGCCGCCGGAGGCCATGTCCAGCGGCGATGCCGTCGCGTTCGGCGGCTACGCCGCGATCGCCACCGCGGCGTGCGCGGCGTTCGTGGCGGGCCGCTTCGTCGACGAGGTCGCGCCGCAGTGGCGCGTCGCGCTCGACACCACCGCGCTCGCCGGCGCCGCGTACCTGACCGCGGTCGCGCTCGACGGCTCGTGGCTCGCGGCGGCGTACGCGGCGGAGGCCGTCGCGCTCGGCACGATCGCGCTGCGCAGCCGCGACGACGTCGCCGGCTGGGGCGCAGGCGCGTACCTCGGGCTCGCGCTCGGCTACGCCCTCATCTACCTTGCGCCCCCGGACGCGCTCGTCGAAGGCCTCGACGACCTGCCCGGCGCAGCGCTCGCCCTCGGTACCGCGGCGTTCGCCGCCCTGCGCGGCGCGCAGCTGCTCGGCCAGGCGCGGCGCGGCCTCGCGGAGGACGAGTCGCTCGGCGCTCACGGCGCGCCCGAGGCGACCCGCGGAGCCTCCGGCGGCGCGGCCAGCGCGACCCTCGACCTCCTCACCCGCGCCCGCGCCACGCTCGGCGCGACCGGCGCGATCGCGCTGCTGTACCTCGCCTCGACCGCGCTCGTGACGGCGTTCCAGCCCGGCGAGGGCGTGCCCGACGCCGGCATCTTCGACCTCGGCGCACGCGAGCTCGGCCAGCTGCTGCTCAGCGGCCTGTGGGCGATCACCGGCCTGACCGCGCTCGTCGTCGGCTTGCGCCGCGACGACCGCGCGCTGCGCCTGGGCTCGCTCGCGCTCCTGCTCGTGACCGTCGGCAAGGTCTTCCTCTACGACCTCGCCGCGCTCACGTCGCTGTATCGCGTCGGGTCGTTCATCGGCCTCGGCCTGCTGCTGCTCGTCGCCGCCGGGATCTGGCAGCGGATGCGCCCGCGCCCGCCGGCAGACCTGCGCGAGACGCCGCCCGCGCTCAGATAAGGTCGCGGCCATGTTCGTCCTGGAAGCTGGATCAGGCCGGCGGGTGGGAGTCCCGTCCCGGTAGGCGCCGGAGCGCCGGGTAGCAGGCCCCGGTCTCGGGGAGAGATCCTCGTGGCTGAGCGGGGTGTCGAGAGCCTCTTTGGAGGGAGCAAGCGCGTGGGCTGGGATTGCTGCCTCGTCAGACTCACGATTGGGGAGCCGAGCCGCTCATGTCACGGCGAAGGCCGTGTCCGCCAGTCCTGGTTCGGGATCGGGTGCGGCGGGTCCCTGCGGGGTAGGGAGACTTGCACGCGCGCAAGGTCTGATCGCGGAACAGGAGAGGCCCGTCTGCGCAGCCTTGTCAGCGAAGACCGCTTGTATAAGCCGATGGCGAAAGCGGCGAGCGCAGCGGGGTCCGAGGGGGTCGTAGTAGCCGAGATCGGCGTGCAAACACCGCGCCGGGAGCGAAGGGCCCTGCTTTGATCACGTGTGTCGCGGAGGTAAGCGTTAGGGCATGGTCGCGGTGACGCGATCCAACGACCTCGGCGAGCTATCGCTTGCTGACCCGTGTGCCGGTGCCGTTCTGGCTGCTGGTGGCGG
Organism: uncultured Actinomycetes bacterium; assembly: GCA_963766525.1. GTDB lineage: Bacteria > Actinomycetota > Thermoleophilia > Solirubrobacterales > Solirubrobacteraceae > CADCVQ01. The sequence continues at coordinate 51,720 of CAVYAX010000007.1, read as the reverse complement.
GGACGTGCGAAAACTCCAGCGCACGCTATGCGCATGTGCAAAGCGGTCCCCGGAACGTCGTTTTCACGCGCTGTATGACCGTATCCGCAGAAGTGACGTCTGCGGGAGGCGTGGCGACGGGTGAGGGAACCGTGGGGCGCCGGCGTCGATAGGCAGACGTTGGCTGAGGTCGAGGCGTATGGCGTCGAGCGGATGCTCGGCGAGTTGCAGGGTGCGCTTCGAGATGGTTCGTATCGTCCCGCGCCGGTGCGGCGTGTGACGATCGCCAAGTCAGATGGTGGCCGCAGGCCATTGGGCATTCCGACGGTGCGTGATCGTGTCGTTCAGCAGGCGACCCGGTTGGTGCTGGAACCGGTCTTCGAGGCCGACTTCTTGTCGGTGTCGTACGGGTTTCGTCCCAAGCGGTCGGCAACGGACGCCGCGGAACGCATCCGGGTCTCGTTTCCGCGCGGTAGCGCATGGATCGTTGAGGCCGACATTCGCGACTACTTCGGCTCGATTGATCAGCACAAGTTGCTGGCGCTTGTCGCTGAACGTGTTTCGGATCGGCGGGTGCTCAAGCTCTTGCGACAGTGGCTTGAGGCGGGCGTGATGGAGGACGGGGTGTTCTCAGAGACGGTCTCCGGGACGCCTCAGGGCGGCGTGATTTCGCCGCTGTTGTCCAACGTCTACCTGCACGCGTTTGACCGCGCGATGACCGAAAGCGGCCTCGGCGAGCTCGTCCGGTACGCGGACGATTTCGTCGTGCTGTGCCGGTCTGAGCAAGACGCGAACGCGGCCCTTGGGATGGCCGGGGAGATCCTCGGCGGCCTCGGGCTCGAGTTGCATCCGGACAAGACGAAGGTGGTGGACCTCAGAGACGGACGCGAGGGCTTTGACTTTCTCGGCTGGCACTTCCGGGCGCGTGTGTCGGGCCGGTTGCTGGAGCGCGGCATTCGCCGCTACTACCTGCACCGATGGCCCTCGCGACGCTCGCTGAAGCGCCTGCGAGCCAAGGTCAAGGCCAAGACCGGCCGCAACCGCGTCGGTGTCGGTGATATCCGCGTGCTGATCGCGGAGCTCAACCCGATCCTGCGCGGGTGGGGCACCTACTTTCGGACCGGCAACGCCGCCGATGAGTTCCGGACGATCGACCGCTACGTCGCGTGGCGGCTCAAGCGCTTGCTCGTCAAGCGCAAGGGTCGCAACCTGCGTGCCGGCGAGTTCGCCGCCTGGACTGAAGACTGGTTTGTCGGCCTCGGCCTTCACCGGCTCAGGGGCACGATCGGCTACCCCGGGGCCGCGTAGGCCATGCGAAGAAGATCATCGGTAAGCCGTGTGCGGGAAAACCGCACGCACGGAATTGAAAGGGGAATGGGGAACCAGAGCCGCGACGCGTGGACACTGCGCCCCTGACTACCAATGCCATTCACATCGAATCCCGACGAGATCGAGGTCTCGCCGGAGGACACCGCGAACGCGCTGGCCGACGGCAGCGCACAGGTCGTCGACTGCCGCGAGCAGTACGAGTGGGACGAGGGCCGCATCGAGGGCACGATCCACATCCCGATGGACCGGTTGAGCTCGCAGCGCGACAAGGTCGTCACGGACAAGCCCGTGATCTTCCATTGCCGCCTCGGCGGCCGGTCGATGATGGCCGCGCAGGCCTACCGCGCGGCGGGCTACGACGCCTACTCGATGGCCGGCGGGATCGAGCTGTGGGACAACCAGCGCCGCCCGATGATCCCCGACGGCGCGACCGTCGCGGACCACTGATGAGCGGCGAGGCCGAGGAGATCGTCAAGGGCGACGGCTACGCGGTCGGCAACATCTCCGCGCTCGGCCACGGCGGGGGCTTTCGCAAGATCCGCCAGGGGCTCGAGGTCAAGGAGCTCGGCATCAACGCGATCGTCATGCCCGAGGAGTTCGCCGGCCGCCGCCACTACCACTACAAGCAGGAAGAGACGTACTTCATCCACCAGGGCACGGCCGAGCTCGAGTTCGGCGACGCCGAGCACCGCTCGGTGCATCGCCTCGGCCCCGGCGGGGTCGCGCGCGTCGACGCCGCGACCGTGCGGCGGATCCGCAACGTCGGCGAGGGCGACCTTATCTACGTCGCCGTCGGTGGCCAGGGCGGCTACGTCGACGGCGACGGCCACCTGCTGCCGTCCGAGGAGGCCTGACCGCGAACGGAGGTCCGGCCGGGCGCGCCGCAAGCGCGCCAGCCGGACCCGCTCCCCAACCGCTACCGGCGAAGCAGACCGGACACGCCGCCGCCGCCGAGAATCGCTCCGAGGAGGTCCCCGCGGAACGGCGCCGTCCCGTTGACGAGCGCGACGCCCGGGACGCCGTGGGTGCTCGCGTAGGCGAGCTCGCGCGAGAGGTCGCCGACGCCGTTTGACAGCGGCAGCGGCAGCACCGCAACCGTGCTCAGCACGCCGATCGCCTGACCCGTCGCGTTGAGGAAGCCGCTGCCCGAGTCACCCGGGATGCCGGGCGTGACGGTGTAGACCGTCCGGCTCCAGCCACCGCCGGCGATCTGCACGACGAGGCCCTGCTTCGGGCTGAGCTGCGTGACCCCCAGGCGCAGCGACGAGTTCCCGTAGGAGTAGACCGTCCCGCCGACCGCGGCGCCGCCGAGGCCCGTCGGGCCGCCGAAGCCCGGCACGGACGGATCGACCTTGCTCACATCGGCCGGGTCGAGCTTGACGAGCGCGAGGTCGTTGTAGGCGCAGGCGTTCGCATCCGTCTCACCGACGGCCTGCATGGCCAGCCACGAGTTGTAGGTCATCGTGCCGGGCCGGCTCGCGCCCGTCACCGTGACCGGCGTGCCGATCGGCAGCGAGCCGGCGGTGCAGCCGTTGGTGTCCGTCGCCGCGCCGGTGCCGGAGCAGTGCGCCGCCTGGCCGATGTACGTGCTCGTCCCGTCCTTGAAGATGAAGTTCGCGGTGCACTGCGCACCGTTCGTGAAGGTCTGGACGCCCGGATGGATCGGCCCGGTCGCCGCCATCGCGCTCGGCGCTCCAACGGCCGCGACCCCTGCCAGCAGTCCTGCTACGCACGCCCCGACGATCCGTCGCCTCATTGATGGTGCCTCCATTGAACCGTTTCCCTGTTGTACGCGCGCGGTACCCCGGCGCGCCGCGGCGCAGTCGCTTCCGTCCGACGTCCGCGGGACCCTGTCGCGCCGATGCTAGAGGACCAGGTCGCATCCGAGCGCCGGTTTGGCGCGTGGCCCCTCGTAGTGGTCCCCCGGCGACGTGTCCGAGCCGTGATCGCGCGTTTGGCTGGGCAGCCAAACAGGTACCCGCCGTAGACCGTGGCCCGCTCGCCCGCACGGCGATGCCGGCGATCCGAGGCCGCTCCCAACCGAGAGGACCACCCGATATGACGGATCTCACCGACAAGATCGTCCAGTACCTCGACGAGGCCAAGGCCATGGAGCTCGGCCTCGTGCGCGAACTGCAGGCCCAGATCGCGATGGCGCCGCGCGGCAGCTATCGCACGCTGCTCGAGAAGCACCTGCGCGAGACGCGCGGCCATGCCGACCGCATCGGCGAGCGCCTCGGCGAGCTCGACCGCGGCTCCAACCCGCTGGAGCTGATCGGGGGCGTCGCGCAGACGGTCGTCGGCCAGGCCATCGCCATCGGCCGTGCGCCGCTCGCCCTCCTGCGCGGATCCGGCGGCGAGGAGAAGATGCTCAAGAACGCGAAGGACTCGTGCGCCGCCGAGGCCCTGGAGATCGCGACGTACATCGCGATCGAGCGCCTCGCCCGCGACCTCGACGACGACCGCACCGCGCGGCTCGCCGCCTCGATCCGCGAGGACGAGGAGCGCATGCTCGAGCGCCTGCGCGACGAGCTGCCCAAGCTCACCGACGCCGTCGTGCGCGCGGACGTCTACGGCGACCCCTCCTACGATCTCGGCGAGATCGGCGCGGTCGACGCGGTCAAGGAGACCGTGGAGGACGCCAAGGAGACCGCCAAGGAGGCCGGCGAGAGCGCCAAGCGCGCCACGCGCCAGGCCCGCAAGGTGCCGGGCGTCGCGCGGGCCGAGGGCGAGATCAAGGGCGCCCTCGCGTCCGAGGAGGATCTCCCGTTCGCGAGCTACGACGACCTGACCGCCGAGGAGATCGTCGCGAAGCTGCCCGAGGTCTCACAGATCGACCTCGCGAAGATCGACGCCTACGAGCGCCGCAACGCGAGCCGCACGACCGTGCTCGGCAAGATCGACACGCTGCGCGGCGACGAGCCGTGGCCCGGCTACGACCACCAGAACGTCTCGGAGATCCAGACGGCGCTGCGCGCGTCCGACGACGAGTTGGTCGAGCAGGTCCGCAAGTACGAGCAGGCGCACAAGAACCGCGCCGGCGTGCTGAAGGCGACCGAGCGCAAGCTCGCCACGGCATAAGCGCAGACGGGCTATGCGGGCGGGCGCGACAGCAGCGCCCGCCCGATCGCGGCGGCGCTCCAGCCCGCCCCGCCGGCCACGAGCGCGCCGGCGAGCCGCCGGTGGCCGAGCCCCGCGGCGACGAGCCCCGCCGCGCGCACCGGCGTCGTGACCCGCGCGGCGTGCAGCACGCGCGGGTCGGGCGCGCCCGCCGAGCGCAACCACACGACCACCGCGTAGCCGAGGCCGGCGCCGAGCCGCACGAGCTCGCTGCGCCCCGCGACGCGGCCGAGCCAGCCGCGGCGCACCGCACCGCGCAGCGCCGCCGCCGCGAACGCCCAGTCCGCGAGGCCCTCGAGGTCGCGCCCGATGCGCGTCGGCTCGCTCGCCCGCGCCAGGCGGCCGTCGAGCCCGTCCGTCGCGAACGCGAGCGCGCACATCCACGCCGAGGGCGTGTCGGCGGCGGCCGGCACGAGCCACACGCGCACGAGCGTGCAGGCGTCCGCCGGGCCGAGGTTGCGCGCGCGCCCATCCTCGGTCTCGACCATGCCGATGTGCCAGTCGAGCATGAGCCACGTCAGCGTCCACCAAGCGACGAACGCCCCGGCTCGCCGCCGGAACGGCTCACGGCCCGCCACGGCGAGCGCGCCCCATGCGAGCCCGCCGGCGGCGACGAACCCGCGCATCCGCCGCGCCGTCGCCGGCCGCGCCCGCCGCTCGGCGTTCGCGCGCCGCTGGCTTGCGACGAGGAAGCGCGCGACCGAGCGCGGCGCGAAGCGGGCGTCGAGCAGCAGCGCGAGCTGCTCGCGCGCCCACAGCTCGCCGGAGGTCGGCGCCGCGCTCACGCGCGGCTCGCCGTTGCCGCCGGGTGCTCCGGCGCTCGCCGGTCGGCGGCGCGCAGCACCCTCGCGATCAGCTGTTGGGGCGCTTGAGCAGCGGGTCCAGCGCGCCAAGCTCGGTGTACGCCAGCGGCTTGTAGGCCTCGCCGGGCGTGCCGCCGATCGCGACCGCCTGCAGCCCCTCGTCGCCGACCCGGATCGTGCGCTTCGTGTCGGCGCCGATGCGGACCAGGATGCCGGGCTCGAGGTCGACGTACTCCGCGCCCTCGTCCATGATCAGCCGGCCGAAGCCCTTCGTGCAGACGAGGACCTCCTCCTGCCCGCTCGGGTGGTTGTGCTCGGGATAGTGCACCGAGCCCCCCGGGATGTCGACGATCGAGAGCCCGAACGCCGTGACGCCGAGCGTCGCGCGCGCCTTCAGGAAGATTCCGTTGTAGAAGCCTTCCAGCTCCTCGATCTTCGCCACCGTGTAGTCGGCCATTGCTCAGTGTGCTCCTTGTGTGATGAGGGATTCGAAGACGTCGTCGACCTGCTGCCACCCGGCACGCAGCAGGAACTGGCTGTTGCGCCCGTAGGACTTGGCGCCAAGGATGAAGAAGCCGGGCTCCGGGTTGCGCAGCGTCTCGGGACCGCGGGTGCTCACCGCGAGGCAGTCGCCGCCGGCCTCGCCGAGCAGCGCCGCCGCGAGGTTCATGGGTCCCGATGTCGCGTAGCACTCGTGAACCTGCAGCTGACGATAGAGCGCGTGGTCGCCGACGCCACCGTTGAGCGCGAGGATCCGGTCGACCTCGACCTCCTCGGGCTCGCCGTTTCGCAGCGTCACGACGATCCTGTCGCCCCGCCCGTGCAGCGCTTCGGTGACGCAGCCGGGTCGGAGCGCCAGCGCGTCGCACGCCCCGCCGGCGAGCTCCGCCGCCGCCGCGCTCAACGCCGCGCGCTCGGGCAGCGGGTCGCCGTCGACGGCGCCCCAGCGCGGAGCCGCGTCGCGCACCGCCCACACGACGCGCGTGTCGGGCGCGTCGCGAGCGAGCGCGGCGAGCTGCCGTGCCGCGGTCTGCGCGGAGTGCCCCGAGCCGGTCAGGAGGATCGTCCTGCCCGCCCACTCGTGCGCGTGCGCGGGAGCCGGGATGAAGCGGTCGATGCGGTCCTCGAACGCCCGCTCGTTGATCGCGTCGATGCCGCCGTCGCCGAGCCGGTTGGGGTTCGAGTACGTCCCGGTCGCGTCGATGACGACGTCGGCGTGCGCGATCGCCTCGCTGCCGTCGGGCCGGGCGACGAGCAGGCGAAACGGCCGCGAGGCGCGGCGAGCGTCGCCGACGGCCTCGTGCTTGAGCAGGCCCTCGCGGCCGATCGCCAGCACCCGCGTCGAGCGGCGGATGCGGCCCGCGAGCTGCGGCAGCCGCGCGGCGGGCTCGAGCAGCTCGTCCGCGAGCTGCGTGCCCGTGGGCAGGTCCGAGCCGTCCGGCGCGCCGGGCAGCGCGGCGCGCATGCGCGGCGAGACGTTCATCGCCCACGGGGTGAAGGTGCGCACATGGCCCCAGCGGCGGACGTGCCCGCCGACGGTCGGCGCCGCTTCGTAGACCGTGAAGTCGTCGCCGCGCGCGGCCGCTGCAAGCGCGGCCTCCAGCCCGATCGGGCCGGCCCCCAAGATGGCGATGCGCGGCAATGAACCTCTCTCTCGTGATCTCGACCGGCTTGGCTCACGATACTTCGAACCATGACGCGGATCGCGGTCTTCGGCGGCGTGTACTCCAACCCCTACGCGCTTCGCGCGCTGGCGGACGACTCACGGGCGCGCGGATGTGAGCAGCGCTTCTGCTTGGGCGATCTCGGCGGCTTCGGTGCCGAGTGCGACGCCGTGCAACCGCTGCTGCGCGAGCTGGGCGCCGACACGATCGCGGGCAACTACGACGTCGCGATCGGCCGCGGCGACGAGGACTGCGGCTGCGGCTACTCCTCCGAGCGCGACAACCGGTTCGCGCAGCTCATGTACGACTACACGCGGGCGCACACGTCGCCCGCGCTCGCGGCCTGGATGCGCGACCTGCCGGGCGAGCTGCGCACGACGATCGGCGGCGTCGACGTGCACATGGTCCACGGCTCGCCGCTGGCCATCAACGACTTCATGTGGGAGTCGCTGGACGACGAGGAGCTCGCGTACCGAGCGCGGGCGAGCGGCGCCCGGTTGCTGCTGTGCACGCACACCGGCATCCCGTGGCAGCGCGAGGTCGAGGGCACGCTGATCGTCAACGTCGGCGCGATCGGGCGGCCGGCGAACGACGGCCGCACGGAGGTCTGGTACGCGGTGCTCGACCTGGACGGCGGCGAGATCGAGCGCGTCGAGCTCGTGCCGCTGGCCTACGACTGGCGCGCGCAGGCGGCGTCGATGCGCGCGGCCGGGCTGCCGGAGGCCTTCGTCGAGACCATCGAGACGGGCTGGTGGACGACCTGCCTCGAGGTCGTGCCGCCGCGCGAGCGCTCGCGCGGCGCCTACCACGTCTACCGCGAGGCGCTGCCCTCGGGGTTCGCCGTCGACGGCGCCGGCTGGGCGGATCCGGCCTCGGCGCCCGATGACGGGAGGCCCGTCGTCTCGCTGTTCGGCACCGCGCTGTTCCCGCCGCGGCTGTGGGTCTACTCGAACTTCCACTGCAACCTCGCGTGCGACTACTGCGTCGTGGCGAGCTCGCCGTCGGCGCGCAAGCGCGAGCTGCCCGCGGAGCGCTTCCGGGCGCTCGTCGACGAGGCGCTGCGCGAGGGCTTCGAGGAGCTCTACCTCACCGGCGGCGAGCCGTTCGCCCACCCCGAGATCTTCGAGCTCGTCGAGTACGCGTCGGACCGCATGACGACCGTCGTGCTCACGAACGCGATGCTCTTCACCGGCCGGCGGCGCGCGTCGCTCGCGCGCCTCGCCCACCGTCAGAACCTCACGCTCCAGTCCTCGATCGACGGTGCGAGCGCCGCGACGCACGACCGCTGGCGCGGCGCGGGCTCGTGGGTCAAGGCGATGGACGGCCTGCGCTACGCCGCCGGCCTCGGCCTGCCGCTACGCGTCGCGATGACATCGACCCCGGACAACGCCGGAGAGGTCGAGCCGCTGCGCGACACGCTGGCGGCGTTGGGGATCGCCGGCGACGACTTCGCCGTGCGCCCGCTCGTGCAGCGCGGCTTCGCGGCTGACACGAGCGTTGCCGGCGCCATCACCGTCTCCGACGCGGTCATGGTCCCCGAGCTGACGATCACCGCCGACGGCGCGCACTGGCACCCCGTCGGCGCCGACCTCGCGTCCTCGCCTGACTTCCTCCTCGCGCGCGGCGACGTCTCGCTCGCGGAGGCCAAGCGGCTCGTGGTCGAGCGCTTCCTCGTCCTGCGCCAGGCCGACGGCTCGCTGCCGGCCGCGTTCGCCTGCGCGGTATGACGGTGCTGGAGACAGAGCGGCTGCTGCTGCGCCCGTGGGACGACGCGGATCGCGACGTGTACGCGGCGATGAGCGCGGATCCGGAGGTCATGAAGTACTTCCCGGCGGAGCTCATGACGCGCGCGGCGGCCGATGCGTTCGTCGACCGCAACCAGCAGGGCTTCGCCGAGCGCGGCTGGGGCTGGTTCGCGGTGCAGGAGCGCGCGAGCGGCGCGTTCGTCGGCGTCGCCGGGCTGGCGCCCGTGCGCTTCGAAGCGCCCTTCACGCCCGCGGTCGAGATCGGCTGGCGGCTCGTGCGCGGGGCGTGGGGCAAGGGCTTCGCGACGGAGGCCGCGCGCGCCTCGGTGACGTTTGCGTTCGACGAGCTCGGGCTGGACGAGGTCGTCGCGCTCGCCGTTCCGGCGAACGAGAAGTCGCTCGCCGTGATGCGGCGGCTGGGCATGACGCACGACCCCGCCGACGACTTCGCTCACCCGCTGGTCCCCGAGGATGACCCGCTGTGCCTCTGCGTCGTGTACCGCCTGACGCGGGAGCGCTGGGCGCAGAGCCGGCGGTGACCGGCTCCCCGCTCGTCTCGGTGCTCGTCCCGACCCTCGACGAGGAGGCCGAGCTGCCGGCGCTGCTCGACGCGCTGGCGGAGCTGCCGGGCCGCTGGGAGATCGTCGTCGCCGACGGCGGCTCGCGCGACGCAACCGCCGCGATCGCGCGGGCGCATCCCGCGGCGCCCGTCGTGATCGACGCGCGCGGTGGGCGCGCCGCGCAGCTCAACGCCGCGGCCCGCGCCGCGACCGGCGACGTCCTGCTGTTCCTGCACGCCGACAGCCGCCTGCCGCGCGACGCGTACGCCTCGCTCGCCGAGGCCTGGCGAACAGCGGGCGTCGCGGGCGGCAACTTCGCACTGCGCTTCGACGGCGACGGCGCCTTCGAGCGCGTGCTCGGCGCGATCTACGGCTTCCAGCGCCGGCACGGCTTCTACTACGGCGACTCGTCCGTGTGGCTGCGGCGGGAGGCCTTCGACGCGCTCGGCGGCTACCGCGAGATCCCGATCATGGACGACTACGACCTCGTCCGCCGCCTCGAGCGCCTCGGCCGCACGCGCTGCCTCCCGGGACCCGCGACGACGTCCGCTCGCAGGTGGCGCGCGATGGGGGTCCCGCGCACGGTCCTCGCGTGGGTCGTCATCCGCTGGCTGTACGTCGCGGGCGTCTCGCCGCAGCGGCTCGCCAGGCTGTACCGCGTCGCGCGCTGAGCCGCGGGTCGCGCCCTTCGGCGCGGCGCGCGGGCGCGAGCCCGGGGTGCCACGCGGGTCACTCGGCGCGGCGCACGAGCGGCAGCCGGCCGCGCGTGCAGAGCGCGGCGACGAGCGCCGCCAGCAGCGGCACGCCGATCCCGGTCGCGACGAGGTTCGCCCACGGCACGACGAAGTCCGGCGAGCCGGTCATCGTGCGCGCGGCGAAGGCGATGCACGTCCCCAAGCCGACGCCGAGCACGCACCCGAGCCCGCCGACGAGCAGCGCCTGGCTGGCCATCAAGCCGCGGCGGCGGCTCGGCGGCGCGCCGACGGCGGCGAGCGTCGCGAGGTCGGCGCGCCCCTCCGCCGCCGACAGCGCGACCGAGATCGCGACGCCGACGAGCGTGACGAACGCCGCGGCCACGGCGACGAGCAGCAGCACGAGGTTGCGGTCGTCCCGGGGCCCGCGGTCCTCGGCGACCCCGGCGCCGGCGTCGATCGCGGCCGTGACGGCCGCGTCGACGTCGTCGCGGGTCGCGCTCGCGCCGTAGGTCACGAGCACGGAGTCCGTTCGCACGTCCCAGCCGTGCGCCTTCGCAGTGCTCCGCGACACGAGCGCCGCGGGCAGCGCCCCGTACGCACGCTCGCTGCGCACGACGTGCGCCGGCAGCAGCGTGGGCTTGCTGTTCTCGAAGTGGCCGCGGATGCTGACGCGCCCCTTGGTGTCGAGCAGCCCGGGCGCGAACACGAGCGCCTTGCCGTTGGCGAGCGCGTCGCGTGCGGCGGCGTCGAACCCGGGGCCGGCGACGAGCCGGGTCGTCGCGTCGTCGCCGCCGATCGCGACGCTGCCGTTGCGCCCGACCTCGACGAAGCGCCCGCAGTCCTGGCCGGGCGATCCGCACGTGCCCGGCTCCTGATCGGCGTAGAGCGTGCGCGACTGCTGGACGGACTCCGCGGGCACGCCGCCGCGGTCGGCCGGCATCGCGCCGAGCGGGACGAGCAGCGGGTGGCGCCGCGCGCCCGGCAGCTGCGCGGCCGTGAGCTGCGAGGCCTGCAGCATCGCGCTCGTCGAGCTGTCGCCCTGCATGACCGCCAGCGTGCGCTCGGGCAGCTGCGGCGGGTAGCGCAGCTCGTCGGCGCGAAAGGCCCCGGCGAGCATGAACGCGAACACGACCGAGCCCGTGACGGCCACGACGATCGCGCTCGTCGCCGGGCCCGTGCGGTGGCGGTGGCGCTCGGCGTCGCGGACGGCGAGCCGCGCCGACAGCGGCAGGCGCGCGCCCGCTCTCGCGATCCAGCCGATGAGCGACGGCGCCAGCAGGACGACCCCGAGGAGCGCGAGCGTCGCCCCGCCCACGATGAGCGCGACGGGCCCGCTGGGCGACGGCGCCGTGGCGAAGCCGCCGAGGCGCTCCACGTCCGCGAGCTCGCGGACATACGCGGCGAAGTCGTCGGCGAGCAGGCGGTCGCCGAGCAGCGCGAGGACCGCGCCGGCCGCCAGCATGGCGACGCCGGCCATGGCGGCGCGGCGGCGCGAGCGGATACCCGCGCGAAAGCGGCCGGCGAGCGCGTTGACCGGGCGCATGCGGCCCGCACCGATGGCCGGGAGCACCGCGGCGGCCAGCCCCGACAGCAGCCCGACGAGCCCGGCACCGGCGATCTCGGTCAGGCCGAACGCCCAGCCGGTGATCTCCGAGTCGGCGAGGCGCTCCCACAGCGGGCGCCCGGCGAGCGAGATCGCGAAGCCGGCGGCGACCCCGAGCACCGCGCCGATCGCGCCGAGCACGAGGCCCTGCGCGAGGACGATCCGGCGGATGTCGCCGGGGCTGCCGCCGCCGGCAGCGACGAGGCCCAGCTCGCGCGTCTGGCGCCGCGCGCCGACCGCGAACGCGGTGCCGGCGAGCAGCACGACCTCGAGCAGGCCGAGCGACACGATCAGCGCGACGAGCGCCAGCGTGCGCAGCGAGTCGACGGTCACGCTGTCCTGCTCGCTCGAGCCATAGCGCTCCGGGTGCACAAGCGCGTCGCGCGTCGTGAGCGCGACGCCGCTGCGCGGCGAGCTCGCGGCCGAGCGCGTCGACCGCCGTCCCGGCCGGCAGGTCGACGAGGTAGGTCGGATACTCGATGCCGGCTTTGCGGTAGCTGGAGAACCGCGGCGAGCCATCGGCGAAGCGCACGGCGATCGAGCCCGGCGGCGCGGAAGCGAACTCGCACGAGAGGCACGCCGGATCCCGCACGAGCCCGCTGACGCGGACGGCCGGCCCGTCGACGAGCGTGACCGTCGCGCCCTCGCGCAGGCGGTCGCCGTCGAGCAGCTTCATGCGCTCGGCGAGGCGCTCGGAGAGGAGCACCTCGCGCGCGCCGGGCGCGTGGCCCTCGTCCAGGCGGAGCGCGAAACGGTGCAGCGGCTCGCGCACGTCGCCGACGAGCAGCGGCGTCCTGGCGACGCCCGCGCCGCGCTCGAACGCCACGGCCTCGGAGCGCGGCATCGGGACGAGCCGCGCGCCCGCCGGAAGCAGCGCGGCGACATCGACCTTCGCCGGATCGCGCTGCGCGCGGATGGCCCCCGGTTCCTGGAGGTAGTTGGGCCTGTAGTCGCCCAGGCGCTTGGCCGGCGTGACGGTGACCGCGGCGTCGGCCGACCCGATGCGCTGCTGCGCCGCGCGCTCGGGGGAGCTGAATGTGCGCGCCATGACGTCGGCGTATGTCGCGGCCGCGACGGGCAGGCCGACGAGGATCGCGATCAGCAGCGAGCGGCCCTTGCTGCGCATGACGGTGCGCCGCGCGATCCGCAGCGCGGGGCGCCAGCTGCTCATGCCGCGCCCCCGGGCGCAAGCGCGGTGAGCGGCGTCTGTGCGCCGGTGTCATCGACGACCTCGCCGTCGCGGAGGAAGACGACGCGGTCCGCCCAGCCGGCGAGGCGCGCCTCGTGCGTGACGAGCACGCCGGAGGCGCCGGCGTCGCAGCGCGCGCGCAACAGCCGCAGCACGGCTTCGCCGGCCTGGCTGTCGAGCGCGCCCGTCGGCTCGTCGGCGAGCACGAGCCGGCGCGGCCCGATCAGGGCGCGGGCGATCGCGACGCGCTGGCGCTGGCCGCCGGAGATCTCGTCGGGGAAGCGGTCCGCGATCTCGGCGAGGCCCAGCTCGTCGAGCGCGGCGACGGCTTCGGTGCGGCACTTGGAGGCGGAGACCCCGTCGAGCTCGCGCGGGAGCGCGACGTTCTCCGCGGCGGTCAGCGCGGGGATGAGGTTGAAGTCCTGGAAGACGTAGCCGATGGCGCGCCGGCGGATCGCCGCGAGGTCGCGCGTCCCGAGCCGGGCGAGGTCCGTGCCCTCGACGACGACTTCGCCGGCCGTCGGCGCGTCGAGCCCGCCGGCGAGGTTCAGCAACGTGGACTTGCCGGAGCCGGACGGGCCCATGACCGCGACGAGCTCGCCGGCCGCGACCGCGAAGCTGATGCCCCGCAGCGCGTGGACTGCGGCCTCGCCACTCCCATGCACGCGCGTCACGCCGCGCAGCTCGAGGACGTACTGGCTCATCGTCTTACCTCCGTCGGGTTCTCGGGCGTGGTGGCTCGCAGCGGTCGTCCGTTCCCCGTGAGCTGCGCTTCGCAGTGGTCGAGCCAGCGCGCCTCGGCCTCCGCCTGGAAGATCATGGACTCGTTGACGAGCAGCCAGGCCGCATCGGCTTGCTCGTCTGCCTGCACCTTGCGGCGCGTCAGGTCGCGCAGCGTGCGCAGCGTCGCGGTGCGCTGCTTCTGCACGACGGCGCGGACGTCCACGCCGGGGGTCGTGAGCGCCATCGCGAGCTTGATCGCGAGCTCGTCGCGCGGGCGGCCCGCGTGCTCGAGCGGCGTGAGAAACCAGCGCTCGAGCTCGTCGCGGCCCTGCTTCGTGAGGCGGTAGGTGGTCTTGCCGTTGGCGTCGGTCTCCCCCTCGAGCTCCACCAGCCCGTCGCGTTCGAGCCGCGAGAGCGTCGTGTAGACCTGCCCGATGTTCAGCGGCCACGTCGCTCCGGTGGACGCCTCGAACTCCGAGCGCAGCTGGTAGCCGTACATCGGGCCGCGCTCGAGGAGGGCGAGAAGTCCATGGCGGATCGGCATAGATACGCAGTATGCATACGCGGTATGCACACGTCAAGGCGCGCTAAACGTCTCCGGCCGTTCGGTCCTCCGTGGTTGTGGTGTCAGCGCTGCGCTCAAACCGCGCGTGGGCCGCCACCAGAAACGCCACGATGCACGGCACCACGGGACTTATCGCGAGGACGAAGAGCAGCTGCGGGTCGCCTTTACCGAGCGCTCCCCACAGCGCGCCGAACAAGCCCACCCCCGTGACAACAAGGCCACTCGCAAGCCAAGCAAGCGGCGTCGCTCTCCAGGCCGGTGGGACATCGACAACCAGCGCCGTTGCCACCAGCAGCGTCGCGTCGACCTGAGCCGCCGTCGCGAAGAAGCCAGGCGACGGGGTTGGGCGTTGGAAGATCATGAACACGCCGACCGCAGCGAGCTCCCAGCACAGCACTCCGAAGAGGAGAGGCGGCAGGTGGACGACTTGGCGGAGCTCGTTCACAAACACGACAAGGCCGGTGACGCACACTCGAAGTACAAGCCAGGCGGCGCCCAGGCCGAAGGCAATCCACATTCCAGCGTCGGCGGCGCCGTTGGCGACCACGTCCAGCCGAGCCAGCAGAAACAGCGGCCCCGCGATCAAGATCGCGGGCAGCCACGCGGGTCGAACATCGCGCACCGCCCGCAGCACCCATCTGAGCAGGCGATCCAGCAGCGACCGAAGGAGGTCTCGCCGGCGCTGCCGTGCTTGGCGCCGCTTATCGCCACGAGCAACGTGCGGACCCGTTGTAGCGCGAGGGATGGGAGCGACGCCACGTAGGCGACGCTAGCCACGGTCCAGAGGAGCATCCAGGCCTCGTCCCAGCCGCGAGCGGCGGGATCTGGAGGTAGGAGCACGACCGCTGCCGAGAGCAGGATCGCGCCGAGGCACCAGCGCCGAAGTAGCGCGGCACCTGCCAAGCGCAGCCCTCGGGGCGTCCGTGCGGGCTCCGGCTTCGACGATCGTGGCACGCCCCGATGCTGGCAACTGCGACGGCGGATCCGGATGAGCCCATCCGAGTGATCCGGCGCCGCCCGACCTTCGCTAGCTTCCGTCGATGATCTCGCCTCGGACCCGGCTGCGCGCGCTCGAGATCGCCACGCGCCCCGAGCACCCGGACCTCACGGCCGCGCTCGAGCGCCGCTGGGCCGAGCTGCCGGCACACGTCAAGCAGCCCAACCAGATGCTCGGCAAGCGGATGACGGGCTGCGAGGGGACGCACGGCGTCTTTCCGAAGTGCAACCTCGCCTGCACGCCGTGCTATCACGCCAAGGACGCCAACCGCGTGCGCGTCGACGGCGACCACACGGTCGTCGAGGTCGACGCGCAGATGGCGCTCCTGCGCCGCGAGCGCGGGCCCGGCCAGCACGCACAGCTCATCGGCGGCGAGGTCACGCTGCTCGGTCCCGAGGACCACGCTCGCGCGCTGAAGGCCATGATCCGCCACGGCCGCAAGCCGATGTCGATGACCCACGGCGACTTCGACTACGACTACCTCGTCGCGCTCGCGATCGACCCCCGAACCGGCGAGCGGCGCTTCGAACACCTCGCGTTCGCGGGACACTTCGACTCGATGATGTACGGCCGCCGCGGTATCAAGCGCGCGAAGCTCGAGTCGGAGCTCAACCCGTACCGCGAGCGCTTCTGCGAGCTGTTCCAGCGCCTGGAGCGCGAGCACGGCGTCACGCACTACCTCGCGCACAACATCACGGTCACGCCGCGCAACCTCGACCAGGTGCCGCAGCTCGTGCGCGACTGCCGCCACATGGGCTTTCGGATGTTCTCCTTTCAGCCCGCGGCCTACATCGGCAACCAGAGCCGCTGGAAGGACTCCTACCGCGACTTCTCGACCGACGAGGTGTGGCGGCGCATCGAGGAGGGCGCCGGCGCGCGGCTGCACTTCAACGCCGAGCAGGTCGGCGACGTGCGCTGCAACCGCACGGCGCACGGCGTCTACGCCGGCGATCGCTACGAGACGCTGCTAGACGAGGACGACCCGCGCGACGCCCGCGCGCTGGCCGACTTCATCGCGGCGTTCGGCGGGATGGACTTCGAGGACGGCTCGCGGCGCCTGCGCGCCGTGCGCAGCGCCCGCGCCGTCGCCCGCCACCCGGCCGTGCTGCGCAGCGGCGTCCCGTGGGCGGCGCGGCTCGTCAGGCGGCTCGGCGGGCCGTCGGCGATCGTCCGCGAGAAGCCCACAGCGGTCACGTTCGTCATGCACGCGTTCATGGACGCGCGCGACGTTCGCCCGGCATGGGAGCTCCTCCAGCGCGGCGAGACGAGCGACGACCCGAAGATCCGCGAGACGCAGGAGCGCCTGCAGGCCTGCTCCTACGCGATGGCGCACCCGGAGACCGGCGAGCTCGTGCCCGCCTGCGCGCAGCACTCCGTGCTCGACCCGCTGGAGAACCTGCGCTTGGCAGAGCTCCTGCCGGCGCGCGTGTAACGCATAGACCCGGCGGGGTCAGCCCGCGCGTTTCTTGAATGCCGCGCGCGCTGTTACACGAGTAGGCTCCGTGTGGTCGATTTGTCCGTGAGCAGCCAACCTGCTGCGCGCTGTGCGAAGCGAAGCGTTTCGTGGGTCCCACCGCATCCACGTGCCTCCCTTTGAGGTGACGACGCAGAGCGAGAGGCAGCCATGTCCCGTAAGTCGTACCGACCGATCCCGCAGTGCCTGCTCGGGGTGACCGTCCTGCTGGTTTGTGCCGCGGGCGCCAGAGCAGCCCAGCCGCCCGTCGACCTCGGAACGGCCTCGAGCTTCGCCGTCCTCGGCGGCTCGACCGTCACAAACACCGGCCCGACCGTCGCCAACGGCGACCTGGGCGTGAGCCCCGGCGGGTCCATCACCGGCTTCCCGCCGGGAATCGTCAACGGGGCCGTGCACGCCGTCGACGCGGTGGCCGACCAGGCGCAGGCCGATCTGACCGCCGGGTACGACAGCGCGGCTGGCCGCGGGCCGGCGGCGCCGTTGCCTGGCGACCTCGGCGGCCTCTTCATGACCGCGGGCGTCTACAACCGCCCGGCGGCGCTGCAGCTGACCGGCAACGCGGTCTTCGATGCGCAGGGCGATCCCGATGCCGTGTTCATCGTCCAGGTCGGCACGGCGCTCACGACGGCGTCGAACAGCCGCGTCGTCCTCCTGGGCGGCGCTCAAGCGTGCAACATCTTCTGGCAGATCGGCAGCTCGGCGACGCTCGGCACCCGCACGGCGTTCATGGGCGTGATCCTGTCGCGCCAGTCGATCACGCTCGACACCGGCGCATCGGTGGAGGGTCGCGTGCTGGCGCGAGGCGCGGCGGTCACGCTGGACACGAACACCGTCAACAGAGGCATGTGCACGCCGGCGGCGGACCCCGGCGACCCGGGCGGCGGACAGGGCGGACCGGGCGGTGGCGGGGATCCCGGTGGCGGCGGCGGAGACCCGGGCGGCGACACCGGGGCACCGGGTGGCGGTGGCACCGGGGCGCCAGGCGGCGGCGGAACCGGCGCGCCGGGCGGCGGAACCGGGGCGCCGGGTGGTGGCGGCACCGGAGCGCCGGGCGGCGGCGGCACCGGGCGCCGGGTGGCGGCAGCCCGGGGCCCCCGGCGGCGGCGGGACCGGAGCGCCTGGCACGGGCGCGGGCGGCTCGCAAGAACGCGACGCCCCCGGCTCGACCGGCGCGGCGCTGCTGACCACGAGCCCGACCGCGGTTGCGAAGACCGTCGCGCGCACGGGTACGAGCAAGTGCGTCGCCCCCACGTTCCGCGCGATCGTCCGCGGCGTCCACATCCGCAGCGTCACGTTCCTCGTCGACGGCGATGACGTCGCGATCGAGCGCGAGCCGCCCTTCGCGGCGACGATCCGCCTGCGCCAAGGGACCCACAAGCTGCGCGCTCATGTGGCGTTCACGGACGGGACGCGCGCGCGTGACATCGCGTTTCGGTTCCGCCCGTGCCGCGGCCAGGTGCGACGCCTCAGCCCGGCGCCACAGTTCCTGGGCTGAGCATCAGGGGGCGTACGTGCCGAAGCTCCAGTGGTTGCCCTCGGGATCGCGGACGGAGAAGTCGCGCGATCCGTAGTCGGTGTCGGTCAGGCCCATGACGACCTCGGCGCCGGCGGCGACAGCGCGCTCGAACAGCTCGTCGACCTCGTCGGTGCCGATGTAGATCCACCCCTTCCCGGCGCGCTGGCCCCAGCGCTCGTCGCCGCCGGGCGGCTCGGAGCTGAGCATGATGATGCCGCCGCCGGGGCAGTCGAGCTCGGCGTGGGCGATTGCGTCGCCCTCGCCGGAGTGAACTTCTCTTTCGGTGAACCCGAAGGCCTCGCCGAGCCAGCCGATCGCCGCGCGGGCGTCGTGGTAGCGCAATGCGGGATAGATCTTCATGGGCTGAACCTACGCCGCGTGCGCCAGCGTGTCTTGGACGTTTGGGAACTGCTCCGCGGTGACGCCCGCGCCCGCCGGCAGCAGGCGCGCGGCGTAGTCCGTCGGGGTCGTGCCGGCGAACTCGCGGAAGTCGCGGTTGAGGTGCGCTTGGTCGGCGTAGCCGCACGCGTAGGCCACGTCGGCGAGGCCGCCGCCGGCGTTCGCGTACAGCGCCCGCGTGACGCGCTGGAAGCGCAGGATCCGCCCCACGGCCTTGGGCGGGAGTCCGACATCCGCTTGGAAGCGGGCGGTGAGATGGCGCCGGCTCCAGCCGACCTCGTCCGCGAGCGCGCCGATCTCGACCGCGCCGGCGCTCGCGTGCAACCGCGCCCAGGCATGCTCGACCTGCGCCGCGACGGGCGGCGCTTGGTTCAGACGCCGCAGCATGAACGCGTCAAGCAGCGCGAAGCGGGCCTCCCAGTCCGTGGCGTCTTGGAGGCGCTCGACGAGGCGCTCGGAGCCGAGCAGGTCCTCGATCGCGACGACCCGCCGCGCGAGCTCCCGCATCGGCAGCCCGAGCAGCCGGCGCGCGCCCAGCGGCGTGAGCTTGACCTCCACCCCGTGCTGCTCGCCGGCGTACTCAGTGACGGTCGCGCGGTCGTCGAGGCCGGCGACGAACGAGCGGTGGCGCACGCCGTCGACGAGGATCGACGGGCCGAGGCTGAGGATCATCGGGATGCCCGCGAAGGGCACCTCGAGGCGGCGCATGGGGCTCGTCGCGTGCTCGACGTAGCCGGTGTAGGACTCGACGCTGCCGCGCAGGCGCGCGTCGGGCCTGCCGCTGATCGCCTCCCACACCGCGGGGGCTTGGGGCATGCCTCGCAGGCTACTCCTGCGGCGCGATCGCACCACCCGTGTTCGGGTCGGCGTCGCCTGCGGGCACGGGCGGCGCGGGCGGCGCGGCCACCGCCACGCCGAGCGCCGCGGCGCCCGGAAACGGCTCGCCGGCGACGAGCGGCGGCACGAAGTACACGCCGGCGCCGTAGACGCCCAGCAGGCTCGCGAGCTCGGGATGGCCTTCCTCGTCGCCGCCGAAGTTCGCGCCGCCGAGCCAGCCACCCTGGGTCAGCATCTTCAGCAGGCGGCTCGGCGTGTCCTGGAAGCTCACGAAGTTCAGCCCGGCGCGAAAGCCCGGCGGGCCGTCCGCCCACTCGAGGAACTCGTAGCCCTGGCGGAAGATCCGCCGCGAGCCGAAGTCGCTCGCCGGGCGGATGTGGTGGTTGGCGCGCTGCACGTGGCTCGCGCGAACGACCGGGTCGTCGACCTCCGGCGGCTCGGCGAACGGCGCGTCGTTCGGGGTCTCGTGGATCTGCGTCCCGGCGACCGGGCAGCCGGGATCCGTCCGTGGCACGTCGCCCTCGCCGACCCCGACGACCGGGCAGCCGCTGAGCTTGTCGCGCCCGACGGCGAGCTCCTGGTCCGCGCGCGACAGGCGCCGCCACCCGACGAGGTCGACGGCGAGCCGCAGGAACGCGAGGTACGTGCCGCCGGCGGCCCACGCCTCGTCCGTGCCCGGTCCGATCGCGATGACGCTCTCGCGATCCTCGCTGCGCAGGTTCGACAGGCCGTCGTGGAAGTCGATCCAGCTGCGGCGGTCGTTGCGCTGGTTGCCGAGGTAGAACGTCGTGAGCTCGAGCGCGGGCGTCTCGGCGTCCGCCAGCGCCTTCCACGTCTCGACGACCGCCCGGTCGACCGCGAGCTTGGACTCGGCGATGACCTGCACGCAGAACGCCTCGGTCGCCATGTTCGCGCGGACGTCGGGCGCGTAGCTCAGGCCGGAGCCGCGCAGCAGCGGGCCGCCGCCGCCGGCTGCGGCGGAGCGAAACAGGTACTCGTCGGCGAGCCCGCGCGGGCGCTCGAGCGCGATCCCCTCGAGCTCGAACGCGTTGCGCCCGAAGCCGAGCAGGACGGTCATGGCGTCGTCTTGCACCGGCACCATGACGCCGTCGAGGTCGCGGACGAGGCCGGCCTTCAGGCCCTGGAGCATCCCCCACACGTCGCCGAGCGCGGCTGCCGCACCGGAGGCGCTCATCTCGGGCGCCACGCGGAGGAACATGAGCGCGAAGTGGCGGCCGGGACGCCTGCCGGGCGCGTGGTAGATGCCCTCCTGGAGCGCCATCAGACCTTGGGCGGATCGGGCATCGTCCGCGGCGCCACCTTGCCCGAGTGCTCGGCCTCGAAGCGCGCGAGCAGCTCGCGCACCGGCTTGCAGGACTCGGCGTCGTCGCAGGCGATCGTCGTCGCGGCGGGCTCGAGCAGCTCCCACTCGTCGCCGGCGATCGGGTCGGCCTCGCCGACGCGCAGCAGCGGGCCGATCTCGAGCTCGCGCAGGAGCTGGTAGCCGCCCGTCAGCGGCTGGTCGGTGGCGCCGAGCGCGAGCGTGATGTCGTCGAGGAACGCCTCGTGCTCGTCTGGCGGCCCGAACTCGAGGCGCATGTACGAGCCGGGCTTGCCGCGGCTGAAGCGCACCCAGTCGTCGGGCAGCGCCTCGCCGCGGTAGGAGAAGACCTCGCGGTTGGGCTCGCGGATGTACATCCCGAGCGGGTTCTGGAACGCGACCATCTTGCCGTGGTAGACGAGGTCGTAGACGCCGAGCGAGATCGTCGGATCGGCATGGTTGCATGCGAGGTGGGTGACCTTGAACGCGCTGAAGACGTCGTCGCCGCTCGCCTGCCGGCGCTGGTCGCGCTCGGCGACGCAGTAGGCGTGCGCCCCGAAGATCGCGACGTAGATGAGGTCGTCGATGCCGTTGATCGGGTGCGTCATGAACATCGCGCGGTCCATGTTCAGGCGGCCGGTCGGCTGCGCGGGGACCCCCGCGACGCGCAGCCGGCGGTCGTTGCCGTGGCCCGCGCAGGCGTGGCCGAACGCGATCTCGCGCTCCTCGGGCGTCAGGGCGTGCGGATCCGGGACGCCGTAGAGCTCGTGCCACGACGGCTCTGTGCCGAGCACGCCGGTGGCCATCGCGCGGACCTTGTCCGGGTCGTGGATCGCGATGCAGGCCCAGAACTCGCGGAACTCGGTCGTGATCTCGACGCGCTTGGGTCGCAGGGCGCCCGTGCTGTCGCGGCCGTGCACGATGAGGTACTCGCAGTACTCGAGCTGCACGGCACGGCGGCCCGTGAGGCCCCAGTCCGACAGCGCCTGCGCGTTGTCCTCGCCGACGCAGTACGCGGGCTTGCCGGGGTCGCCGGGCCACTTGATCGCGTCGCTCGAGCGCGGCTCGCGCAGCGCGTCGGGGTCGAGCGTGAAGAAGCGCGTCTTCAGCGCCTCGTTCTGGGAGGCGAACGCGCGCCCGATCGTCTCGTTCCAGCGCTCCCGCAGCTCGTCTGTCAGCTCGTCGGCGTGACCGGGGGCGTCGTACGGCATCGCGCCGGGGAAGCTATCAGCGCCCCGCGGCCATCTCGACCTGCACCAGCGCGGCGAGCCGCTCGGGCTCGACGCCGAGCACCGCGAGCACGCGCTTGACGCTGACGGCCGGCGGATCGAGCAGCCCGAGCAGCACGTGCTCGGTGCCCAGCCGCCGGTCGCCGCGGCTGATCGCCGCGCGCAGCGCTCGCTCGAGCGCCTCCTTGACCGCCACGCTCAGCGCCGGCTTCGGGCTGCCGGGATAGGCCGGCGTGGACTCGACGACGGCCGCGGGAACGCCGACGGCGGCGAGCGCCGCGACGAGATCCTGCTCGATCGCGCGCTCGATCCGCTCGGCGTCGAGGCCCGCCTCGGCGAGCGCGCGCGCCGCCGGGTCGACGCCGCCGGACGTGAGCGCGAGCAGCAGGTGCTCGGCCCCGACCTCGTCGGCGCCGAGGCGCCGCGCGTCCTCGACGGCGCGCACGACGGCCTGGCGGCTCTCCTTGGCGAACCGCTCAAACATCGCGCCTCCCGGTGTCGACGCCGCGCGCCTTGAGGCGCTTGGCGTGCTTCTTGTGGACGGCTTGGCGGCTGACGCCGAGCGCGGCCGCGACCTCGCGCCACGACCAGCCGTCGACGATCGCCCGCTCGACCTGCCCGGCCTCGAGCCGGTCGGCGAGCTTGCGCAGCGCGACGACGGCGGCCAGCCCCTCGGCCGGGTCCTTCGGGACCGCCTCTTCCTCGGTTGGTACGAATGCCATGGCGTCAACCGTAGTTGACGCTAGTCCTGTTGTCAACTTAGGTTGCGCGCGCTCGCGCATGCTCCGCGAGCGCCGCGCCGAGCCATCCGCGGCGCTCGAGCTCCTCGACGAGCCGCAGGTAGCGCTCCGTGAACGGCTTCGCCCGGTCGCGCCGCGGCTCGATGACCGCGCGCGTGCGGACCATCCGCCCGGCGGTTTCCGCGAGATCGCGGCCGCCGGCCGCCGGGTCGCCGACCGCCGACGCCGCGAGGATCGCCATGCCGAACGCCGCCTCGGGCTGCTCGACGAGCCGCACCGGCCGGCCGAGGACGTCCGCGCGCAGCTGACACCAGTAGCGGCTGCGGGTCCCGCCGCCCGTCAGCGTCAGCTCCCCTCCCGTCGGCGCGCCGAGGAGGTCGACGTAGTCGAAGCACAGCCGCTCCGCGAACGCCACGCCCTGAAGCAGCGCGGCGTAGAGCTCGGCCTCGTCGCGCGGCTCGCCGAGGACGAACGGCTCGGCATCCGGCGCCGCGAACGGGAAGCGCTCGCCGCGCGAGACGAGCGGGTAGGCGATCACGCTCGTGTCCTCGAACGCTTGGGCGCGGCGGCCGAGGTCGTCGAGGTCGCGGCCGGCGAAGCGTTCGGCCAGCACGCCGGCGCCGGTGCTCGAGGCGCCGCCCGGCAGCCAGCCGCCGCCGGGGGCGCGGTGGGAGTAGAGGACGCCGCCGGGGTCGCGGACGAGGCGCGCGGAGCTGCCCTTGAGCACGAGCGTCGTGCCGAGCACGGAGTTCCAGTCGCCTTCGCCGAGCGCGCCGGCGCCGATCTGCGCGGCGCAGCCGTCGGTCATGCCGGCGATCACCGGCGTTCCCTCGGGGATCTGCGTCGCGGCCGCCGCGCGGGCGCAGACCCCGCCGAGCCGCGACCCGCTGCGTACCACGTCCGGCAGCATCCCCTCGGCCGCGGCGAGTGCGCCACGCGGCCACGCCTCCCGCTCCTGGTCATAGCCGGTCTTCAGCGCATGGCTCGAGTCCGACGGCACCGCTTCGCCCGCGAGCGCCCGCGTCACGACGTCGGCCTGGTGGGCGACCCGCGCGCCCGCGGCGAGCTGCGGCCACGCGTCGAGCATCCAGCGGACCTTCGGCAGCCCCCACGAACCCGAGACCGCGCCAAGCGGGCCGTCCGCGCCACGCCCCGCCTCCGCACCACGCGGGCGGCCCGCGCCCCCTTCGCCGATCCTCGCCGCCTGCTCGCTCGCGCGCGCGTCGTCGTACATCAGCCCGGGCGTCAGCGGCTCGCCGGCGCGGTCGACGAGCAGCACGGTGCCGGAGGTCGCGCACGTCGCGACGCCCCGCACCCGCTCGGGCGCCACCCCGCGCAGCGCCTCGCGGCTCGCCTCTGCGACGGCGTCCCACCACGCGCGAGGGTCCTGCTCGTGCCGCCCGCCTTCGCGCACGCTGCGCAGCGCCACCGCACCGCGCCCGACCACCTCCCCGTCCGCGGCCACCACGATCGCCCGAGCGCTCTGCGTGCCCACGTCGAGGCCGACCCAGACCGGGGGTGGATCCATTCGGTCCCCTATACGGGGATCGGATGGATCCACCCCCTCGCGCTGGCGGCTCACAGACCCCACGCTAGCGCGCAAGATTCCTTGCAGTTGCAGGCGTTCGCATTCGAATTTCGACGACCGCTGCTAGCGTCGCCGGCTCGCCGTCGGGCCGGGGGTGGGAGCATTGCTGCCCTCGATCGCGACCGCGACCCGAGCCGATGACGACCGCCTCCCTCCGCCGACTGCTCCTCATCTGCGCGCTCGCGCTCAGCGCCGCAACGGCCGTCACGCTCCTCGCCACGCAAGCCGGCGCCGACCTCTCGAGCAAGATCAACGCCAAGCAGAACCGCGCCGACGCGCTGCGCGCCGCGGTCGCAGCCGAGTCGGCGAAGATCCGCGCCTCGTCGGCCGGATTGGCCACCGCGCAGCAGCGGCTGCGCGCGATCCAGGCCGACGCGAACGCCCAGCAGGCCAAGCTCGACCGCATCGATCGCGCGCTCAAGAAGGCGCGCGACCGCCTCACCCGCCTCGTCGCCCGCCAGCACGAGGCGACCGACGCGCTGCGCGCCAACCTCGTCACCGCCTACCGCAACCCGCAGCCCGACCTCGTCTCGGTCGTCATCGAGGCGAAGGGCTTCACGGACCTCCTCGAGAAGGCCGACTTCCTCAAGCGCGTCGGCAAGCAGCAGGCGCGGATCATGGACGGCGCCCGGACCTCGCGCGCCGCGGTCACCAAGCAGGCCGGCGCGCTCGCGACGATGCAGGCGCGCGGGCTGCGCATCGCCGAGGTCCTCGAGGCCCGTCGCGACAAGGCCCAGACGCTCGAGTCCGCGCTGCTCCAGGAGCAGCAGCGGCGCCTGACCCGCCGCGGCGCGAAGCGCAGCGAGCTGAGCGCGATCGCCAACGAGCTGACCAAGCTGCGCAAGCGCCTCGCGCGCTCGGCGCGCAACGGCATCCGCACCGCCCCCGGCGGCGCCGCGCAGGCGCCCCCCGGCGCGCCGGCCGCCGTCGGCCTCGTCATCGCGGCGGGCAACGCGATCGCCGGGCTGCCCTACCTCTACGGCGGCGGGCACGGCGGCTTCAGGGACACCGCGTACGACTGCTCCGGATCGGTGAGCTACGCGCTCGCCGCCGCCGGGCTCGTCAACTCCCCGATGTCCTCGGGGCCGTTCATGAGCTGGGGCGAGGCCGGCCCGGGCAAGTGGATCACGGTCTACGCGAACTACGGCCACGCGTACATGGTGGTCGCCGGGTGGCGCTTCGACACGACCGCACTGCGCCAAGGCGGCACGCGCTGGACGCGCCAGATGCGCAGCAGCGGGGGCTTCGTCGCCCGCCACCCGCCCGGCCTGTAGGCCCTTCAGGCCCGCGAGCGCACGAGCCGCGCGTACTTCTGCGCGGACGCGTAGGCGGCCTCGCCCGCGATCTGCTGGACGGCCACCGCGATCGTCGGATAGACGTGCACGACGCTCGCGAGGTCGGTGAGCTTGAGCTTGCGGTCGATCGCCAGCGCCAGCTCGCCGATGAGCTCGCCGGCGCTCGGAGCGAGCGCGTGCGCACCGACGATGCGCCCTTTCGCCGTCACGATCCGGATCTCGCCGTCCGCCGCTGAATCGGCTCGCGCGCGGTCGGAGTGCGACAGGTCCTGCCGCCAGACCTGGACGTCGTCGTCCCCGTGCTCCTTGCGCGCCTGCGCCTCGGTCAGGCCCGCGTGCGCGAGCTCGGGATCGGTGAACGTGCACCACGGCACGAGGTAGTCGCGGCCGCTGGAGGCCGGCAGGAACATGTTGCGCACGGCGCGCGCGGCCTCGTAGCCGGCGGAGTGGGTGAACAGCCAGCGCCCGGCGACGTCGCCCGCCGCGTAGATGGTCTTCACGCTCGTGCGCAGCTTGACGTCGACGTCGACGCCGCGCTTGCCGACCTTCACGCCGGCCTCCTCCAGGCCGAGGCCCTCGACGTTCGGCCGGCGCCCGGCGCCGACGAAGATCTCCTCCGCGGTCCACGAGCGCTCGCCGGCGTGGACGGTCTTCGAGCGGCCGTCCTTCGCAACGGTCACCCGGTCGATGTCGACGCCGACCTGGAGGTCGACGCCCTCGGCGCGCAGCTTGCCCAGGAGGCGGTCGGCGAGCGCGGGCTCCTCGCGCTCGAGCACGGCCGGGCCCTTCTGCAGCACGGTGACGCGGACGCCCAGCCGCGTCAGCGCCTGCGAGAGCTCGATCGAGATCGGCCCCGCGCCGATCATCACGAGGCTCTGCGGCGCGCGATCGAGCTCGAAGATCCGCTCGCTGGTGAGGAAGGCCGCGTCTGCCAGGCCGTCGATCGGCGGCACGGCCGGGCGGCTGCCGGTCGCGAGCAGGACGTAGCGCGTCTCGTGCTCCTCGTCGCCCACCATGACCGTCCCGGGCGACGTGATGCGGGCGGCGCCGAGCAGCACCTCCACGCCGGCGTCGCGGAAGCGATCGGGGTTGTCGTCGGTGCGCGCGAGGTCGGCCTGGATCGCGTGGATGCGCGCCCACACGCGCGCGGTGTCGATCTGCGGCTCGACGGCGGTGAGCCCGTACGCGCCGGCGTGGCGGATCGTGTGCGCGGCCTTCGCGGAGGCGAGCAGCGCCTTCGACGGCACGCACCCCGTCCACAGGCAGTCGCCGCCGACGCGATGACCCTCGACCGCCGCGACCTTGATCGGCAGGGTCGAGGCGAACTCGGCCGCGACCATGCCCGCCGACCCCATCCCCACGATGATGAGGTCGTACTTCGCCACGCGCCGACCTTACTCCGGGATCGAGATCTCGCGCTTGAGGATCTTGCCGGTCGGCCCCTTCGGCAGCTCGTCGACGAACCAGATCTTGCGCGGGTACTTGTACGCCGCGACCTGCTCCTTGACGAACGCCTTCAGGGTCTCCTCGTCGACGGACTCGCCGTCCTTCAGCGCCACGGCCGCGCCGACCTCCTCGCCGAGCTCCGCGTGCGGTATCCCGACGACCGCCGCCTCGCAGACGGCGGGGTGCTCGTAGAGGACCTCCTCGATGTCGCGCGGGTAGACGTTGTAGCCGCCGCGAATGATGAGGTCCTTCTTGCGATCGACGATGTAGAAGTAGCCCTCGTCGTCGACCTTCGCCATGTCGCCGGTGGCGAACCAGCCGTCCTTGATCGACTCGGCCGTGGCCTCGGGACGCTCCCAGTAGCCCTTCATGACGTTGTGGCCCTTGATGAGGATCTCGCCGATCTCGCCCTGCGCGACCTCGTTGCCGTCGTCGTCGACGACCTTCATCTCCGTGCCCTCGATCGGCGTGCCGATCGAGCCGGGCTTGCGCTCGCGATCGGGGTGGTTGAATGACGCGATCGGCGAGGTCTCCGACAGGCCGTAGCCCTCGAGGATCTTGCAGCCGAACGCCTCCTCGAAGCCGCGCATGACCTCGACGGGCATCGACGCGCCGCCGGACGCGCAGACGCGCAGCTTCGAGACGTCCGCCGACTCGCGATCGGGGTGGTGCAGCAGCGCGCCGTACATCGTCGGGACGCCCTCGAACACCGTGCAGCCGTCGCGCTCAAGGATCTCCAGCGCCTTCGCGGGGTCGAAGCGCGGCAGCAGCGTGATCGCCGCGCCGCTGCAGACGGCCGCGTTCATCGTGCAGGTCTGGCCGAAGGAGTGAAACAGCGGCAGGCCGGCGAAGATCATGTCGTCCACGCCGAGCGAGAAGAGCTTGACCGCGGTGGAGACGTTGCGGCTCAGGTTGTCGTGCGTGAGCTCGGCGCCCTTCGGCTTGCCGGTCGTGCCGGAGGTGTAGAGGATCACCGCGGTGTCGTCGCCGTCGACCTCGGCGACCTCGCTGTTCGGGTCGTGGGCGAAGATCAGCCCCTCGAACTCGCCGGGCACGACGGGCACGACCTCCACGTCGCCGGCGTCTTTCGCGCCCGCCTCGGCCGCCTCCATGAAGCCGTGCCACGCGAAGAGCACCTCCGCGCCGGAGTCCGAGAGGTAGTACGCGACCTCGCGCGCCTTCAAGAGGACGTTCATCGGCACGACGACGGCACCGCGCCGCAGCACGCCGTAGTAGACGGCCGGGAAGTACGGGACGTTCGGCAGCATGATGCCGACGCGGTCGCCCTCGCCGACGCCTTTCTCGGCGAGCATCGACGCGATGCGGGCGCTCGCGTTGTCGAGCAGCTGGTAGTTGAACGCCGCGTCGTCGAGCTTGCAGGCGATGGCGTCGGGGTGCTCAGCGGCCGTGCGCGTGAGGTTCAGAGCCAGGTTCTCGGACATAGACGCGACTCTAACTCGCCGTCGCGGATTCGCGATGCAGCCGGGCGCGGCGGCGGTGCCCAAACGCATGCCCGCGCGGGCAGCGCACAGCCTGCTTGCGGGCCATATCGTGGGAGGCGGAGGACCGCGTGCTCGCACTGACGCAACGACCATCCGAGACGATCGAGGCGCGCGCCGGCGCGCCCGCTGGCGCGTCCCCTCAGGTCGGCGCACCGGCGGCGACCGTCGCGCGCGTGCACGCCGGCTGCGGCTGCGGCGGCTCGTCCGCGCAGGCAGGCGGCGCGGGCTGCGGGTGCGCCGCGTGCTCGGCGCCGAGCGAGCGCGACGACGCGCTCGCGCGCAGCCTCGCGCGCGCGGTCGCCGCGCGGGAAGGTGGGGCCGCGGAGGCGACGCTCCCGCGCGCGGCGGCGCCCGCCCCGGAGGCGACGCCCGCGCGCGCGCCGGCCGCCGCCGCGGAACCGATGCTCGCGCGGTCGGCGGCGGCCGCCGCGGAGCCGATCCTCGCGCGCGCGGCGGCGCCCTCCGCGCCTCCGCGGCCGGCCGGCCGATTGCTGCAACGCTCGCCCGGCTCCCCCGCGGGCGGCTGCGGCGTCTGCCACGGCACGCCGCGCGCGGCGGGCATCGTGGCGCACGAGATCATCGGCCGCGCATTCGAGGCCTACTACCGCGGGCTCGTGCACCGGGAGTTCCCCCTCGTCGCGCCCGCCCCGGGCGACGAGAACGGCCGCCTCGACCTCGTCATGCCCACGCCACCGGCTTCGACATCGGCGAGATCAAGCCCGCCAACGCCGCCGGGCTCATGCAGGCCGACCTCGACCTCATGTGGTACGAGGCCCAGATCAGCCGGTTCTTCAACATGCGGGTCGGCCGCATGCGGCTGCCCCCGCCGCCGATCAGCCTGACGTTCCCCAACCCGCAGGCGCCGGGCTGCCCCGCGCAGCAGCTGAACGTCATCCGCTGGCCGCAGCCCGCGGGCATCTACCTCTACTCGTGCGAGCCCGACTTCTCCGTGCTCGTGCGCGATCCCCGCTGCCGCTGCCGCTCGCGCCGCCCACAGCCCGTGCCGGTCCCCGTCCCCGTGCCCGCGCCCCGGCCCGCCCGCGCGCCGCGCCCGGTCCTCGAGCGCGTGCGCGAGTTCATCGACGGCGTCGTCGCGGGCGGCCGCGACGCGGAAGAGGTCGCCCGCCGCTTCCTCCAGGAGAACCCCGACGTCGCGCGCTACCTCGCGGCGGCCGCAATCGGCGGCGCGATCCTCATCGTCGTCCTCACGCTGGCCGAGGACATCGCGACGCTCGGCGCCGGCATCGCCGACGACCCCGCGTCGTTCGCCGCCGCGTTCGCGCTCGTCCGCGTCGCGCAGCAGATGGCCCGCTAACGCGAATCTGCCGAAGGGCACGCCTCGGCATCATGTGGGTCATGGCCGAGCTGCTGCACATCAACCGCGACGTCGCGATCCCGCTCGACGAGGTCGTCCTGCAGGCGAGCCGCTCCTCGGGACCCGGCGGCCAGCACGCCAACAAGACCGAGTCGCGGATCGAGGCGAGCTTCGAGGTCGCGGCGTCGGGGACGCTCAGCGACGCCCAGAAGGCGCGGGTGACCGCGCGCTGCGGGCCCGTGGTGCGAGCGATCGCGCAGGATGCGCGCAGCCAGACGCGCAACCGCGCGCTCGCGCTCGAGCGGCTGGCGGGCCGGCTCGCCCACGCGCTCGAGGTCCCGCGCGTGCGCCGCGCGACGAAGCCGACGAGGGCCTCGCGCGCGCGGCGCCTGGACGCCAAGCGCCGCGACGCGCAGCGCAAGCGCGACCGCCGCCGCCCGGCGTCGGAGGATTAGCCGGCTTCGCCCCCGTACGCGCCCGCGTTGAGGTCGGCGCCGAACGTGCGGTAGTCGTAGATCGGCACGGCCTCCGTCTTCATGCCGGGACCCATCTCGCGGATGATCGGCAGGCCGCCGAGCGCGCGGTCGAGATCCTCCGCGGTCGGCACGTCGACCACGCCGACCACCTTGCGCTGGCCCGCCACCTTCCACAGGTACGGCACGGCCCCGGCGTCCATCGCGCCGATCGCGGCCTCGGCCTCGCGAATCCAGATGGCGATCAGCTCGTCGTTGGACACGTTCGCGGGCTGCGTCACGTCGAACGTCACGAGGAACAGCATCGGTGCTACCTCCTAGGACTCGGGGTCGGGATCCTGCGGGGTGTCGAAGGCGCCGTCGATGAGCTCGATCCGGTAGCCGTCCGGATCGGGAACGAAGCAGATCCGGTACTCGTCGCGCCCGCCGGGCCCGTACGGCGGCTTCTCGGGCTCGATGCCGGCGTCGGCCAGCGAGGCCAGCAGGCCGTCGAGATCGTCGACCTCGAGCGCGACGTGGCCGTACCCGTCGCCCAGGTCGTAGGGCTCCTCGCGACCATCGTTGACGGTCAGCTCGAGCGTGTCGCCGTCGCCGGGCAGCCCGAGGTAGATGTTGTAGGCGCTGTCGAACTGCAGCCGCCCGCGGCGCTCGAACCCCAGCGCCTCGTAGAAGCGCAGGGACGCGTCGATGTCGCGCACGCGGACGTTGGTGTGGGCGAAGCGCAATGAAGCCTCCTTCGTTGGACCGTTCGCTCAGGTGCGAGCCTACCGGCGCCGTGCGGGGCGCAAGACGCGCTCGCAGCCCCGTACCCGGTCGCGGCGATCGACCACCGCGCGGTCGCGACCGGGCCCGCAGTCGATCCTGTCCTGCTCGCCGTCACGGGCATACACGAGATCCGATCCGAACCCGCCGAAGATGCGGTCGCGGCCGGCGTTTCCGGCGAGGACGTCCTTACCGGTGCCGCCGTGCAGGCGATCGGCGCCGGTCCCGCCCTGGACGCGATCGTTGCCGGTTCCGCCCCACAGGCAGTCGACGCCGCCGAGGCCGCGGATCCGGTCCGCACCGCCCCTGCCGTAGATCAGATCCCCGCCGCGGCGGCCGGTCAGCCGGTTGGCTCGCGCGTTGCCGTTCAGGCGCTTGATGCACGGCCTGCCGATTCGCGGCGCGGCAACGCTCGGGGTAAGTGCGGCCGCCTGCGTCAGCGTCCATGAATAGGCTGGCGCTCACGGACCGAAGCTGGAACTGGTTGTCGCTCGCGCCGGCGTCCGGCAGGGTCGCGGAGAACCGGAAGGTCCTCGCGCCGCCCGCGCTCAGCGTGCTCAGGTGAAGCGCCGGCAGGTCGGCAAGCCTCCCGTCGTACACGTCCGACCCAGCCGTGAGGTCGGCGATCCGCAGCCGCAACGCGCCGAGCAGCGCCCGGCCGTGCGCGTCGGAGGGCCGTGCGATCGTCTGCGAGAGCGTCAGCTTGCCGGGAACCGAGCCCGTGTTGGTGATCGTCACCGTGCCTGTTGCGAACCCGCCTGGAGCGAGATCGGTCGCTCTGAAGATCGCCCGGGAGTCGCGGGAGTTGGACATCGTGAGCGCCCCGGTAGCGCGTGCCTGCGCCCGCGGCAGGTCCGGCGCGCGGCGCGGGCCCGTGGCCGCGAGGGCCACGGTCCCGGCCATGACAGCGACCGCCGCGACGACCACCGAGATTCGCGTGAGGCGCCCGCGGCCGCCGTTGCCGGAACCCCTCATGAGCGTCGGCAGGTCGAGCGCATCAGAAGTCGCGATCCGCGAGCCCGAGCTCGGTCAGCGGTGCGACCGAGCAGATGTTGCCCAGCGTGTCGCGCGCGGTCGAGCTCGGCGTCCAGACCATGCCCGGGGTCGCGCTCGTCGTGCGGACGTTCTTGCTGCCGCTCGCGATCGTCGCGAGCGTGATGCGCATGACCGTCCGATCGATGCCGCCGATGCTCACCGTGCTCTGGGTGGCGGTCGCCGTGAAGGCCGTGGTCTTCTTCGACCTGATCAGGTCCGCCTTTGCGTTGAGCTGGCCGAGGCCGCTCACAGCGCCCGCCGGCGTGAGCAGCTGCAGCGCGTCCGCTCCGCCCCCGGTGCCGATGCCGCTGACGGAGCCGTCGAGCAGCTTGACCGTGAGGTTCGCGGTGCCGGTGCCGTTCCACCCGGCCAGCAGCGTCGTGATGTTCATGGGCCTGGTCCACGTCAGGACGAGGACGTCCCCGATTTCGACGCGGCCGGCCCTGCCGCCGGCGCGGTTCTCGGCTTGGACGTCGTAGCCCGCGGCTGGAGCGTTGTCCACGCGGCGGCCGGCGACGATGGCCGACGTCACGGTCGTCCCGCTGGCGTACGTCATGACCGCGCGAAGGTCGTACAGGCCGTCTGCTTGAGCGGTCGTGTCCCACGCGCAGCCATACGGGCTGCCCAGGTCCGTGCAGATCGTGGTGTAGGTGCCCGATCCGGTGGCCGCGCGCTGGATCGCGACCTGGTTGACCCCGCTGCCGGCGAACGCGTCGGCCTGCAGCGTGACCGTCCCGCGCAGGAACGCTCCGGGGTCGACGAGGGACACGGACGGCACGGAGTTGTCGACCTGCCGGGTGACGATCGCGGACGTCGTGGAGTTGCCGGCCGCATCGGCGGCGACAGCGCGCAGGTCATACGAGCCGTCGGGGGTAGCGCCCGCGGTCGTGACGAACGCACAGGAGTATGGCTCCGTGGCCGCCGTGCAGAT
The DNA here is from genome assembly GCA_963766525.1 of uncultured Actinomycetes bacterium. Classification (GTDB taxonomy): domain Bacteria; phylum Actinomycetota; class Thermoleophilia; order Solirubrobacterales; family Solirubrobacteraceae; genus CADCVQ01. Next base: position 18,885 of record CAVYAX010000007.1, on the reverse strand, counting down.
GTCGGCGAACGTCCCCAGCCCGGCCTTCGAGCGCTGGATCGTCACGCGTGTCGACCCCGGAGTCCGCATCGTCGGCCGTCGCCGAGATCGTCACCGCACCCCGCAGCGGCGACGGGGCCGTGACCGCCACCCCGGTCGGAACGGCGTTGTCGACCGCGACGTTCTCCAGGTCGCTCACCGTGCTGTTGCCGGCAAGATCCAGGGCGACCGCGCGGAAGTCGTACTCGGCGTTGGCGAGGGTCGTCGTATTGAGCGAGCACGCGTACGGCGCGCTCGCGTCCGTGCACACCGGAGACCACGAGCTCGCGTCGGCCAGGGAGCGCTCGACGCGCACCGAGGCGACGCCCGTGCCCTGGTCGGTCGCCGTCGCCGTGATCGAGAGCGTGCCGCGCGCGTCCGACGCGATCGGGTCGAGCGCGACGACCGGCCCGACGTTGTCGACGATGCGCGCCGCGACGACGGCCGAGATCCTGGTGTTCTGCGCGACGTCACGCGCGACGGCGCGGAGGTCGTAGCTGCCATCGGAGAGCAGCGTCGTGTCCAGCGGGCAGTTGTAGGGCGAGCTCGAGTCGGTGCAGACGTCCGTCCAGGCTCCCGCGCCTGCCGCGGAGCGCTGCATGGTCACCGTCGACACGCTGCCGCCGGGGTCGGTCGCGGTCGCGTTCAGCGAGACCGTGCCGCGCAGCGGCGTGCCGGGGTTGAGCATCGTGACCTGCGGCGCCAGCCAGTCGGCAGCGGCGACGATCGAGCTGCCGGCGTTGACGGTCGTCGCCTTGAACGAGCCCCAGACGCTGCCGCTCGCCGCGGAGAGGACGGACAGCGCGACAGCGACCGCCGCGGGCCACGTGCTAGCCCGCCAGCTCATCGAGCCTCGGCTCGCTGCGCCAGATCTTTCGCATCACCGTCAACGCCAGCAGCAGCGCGGGAGCGATGATCAGGACGAACCGACCGACGGGCGACTGCACCTTGACGACGACGAAGCCGAGCTTGGGCACCCGGTACAGCACGCGCCCGATGCGTCCGTTCGCCGGCACCTTCCAGTGCTCCTGACCGGTGTTGGCGTCGCCTTGGGTGGTGAAGACCACGTCCGTCCCGCGGCGCCCCGTGGACCGGACCCGGTGCGAGGTCAGCTTGCCGTGGCTCTCGAACGTGACGATGTCGCCGACACGCGCGCTTGCGGGCGCGATCGGGTGCACCGCGACGACATCGCCGGTGTCGATCGCGGGCGCCATGCTGCCCGAGCGCACGACGAGCGAGCGGGCGCCGAAGGCCAGCGGCACGACGGAGGCGAGCAGCATCGTCAGCACGAACCCGATCGCGATGCCCGTGAGAAACCGGCTCGGCACGCTCAGCCGCCCGCGCGCAGCGTCGGGGTCAGCTCGACCGCGACGTCGCGGCCCTCGTATCCGTTGGTGCCGTCGGGGATCCACGCCTGGACGCTGACGGCGAGCGCGGCGCCGGAGCGCAGGCGCACCGCTGAAGCGCTGCCCTGGCGCAGGCCTTGAAGGGTGGTGTCGGCGAGCATCGCGTCGCCCGCGCGCAGGCGGATTCGCAGCAGGCCGTCGAGGTCGCGGGCCGTCGCGTGCGCGCGGAAGGCGACCGCAAGCGTCTTGCCCGTCTGATTGCGGACGGTGAAGCTGGCCACCGCCGGTGGGCCACCCGGCATCAGCGCCCGCGCGACGAGCAACGGGCGCGGCGGCGCCGGCGTCACGGCGAGCTCACCGGTCAGCGGGACCGTGAAGCTCGCGCTCGCCGGCAGCCGGGCGAAGTTCGCCGACGGCCGCGCTGCGGTCAGCAGCGCCAGCGCGACGCCGGCGCCCAGAAGGACGCCGGCGACGCGAGCGACGCGGGTAGCGGACATCGCTGACATGGTCGAGTCGCGCGACCACTGCCTAGTGGTTGCGGGCCTCCCAGACGACCGTGACGTTGCCGCCCGACGTGCCTTGGATGGTGTCCGGCGCGTTCGCGCTGAGCGTGAGCGTCGTGCGGAACACGACCGTGTCGCCGGGCAGCCAGAACGTCTGGTTCGGGGGCGCCGTGTTGTTCCCGCTCGCGAAATCGAACGCGGTGTAGCTCGACACCGGACCGTTGAACAGCGTCGTCGCCGACACGAAGCCCGTGCAGTCGGGGAAGACCGAGGTCGGCTGAGTCCCCTCCTCGAGCTTCAGGCTTAGCTGCGCCCCCACGGGGGTCGGGACGGCCTGGATGTAGTGGTGCACGTCCGCCGGCAACGTGCCGGAGTAGCTGACCTTGATGCACCTGGTCCACGAGTCGCCCGGCTTGGCGTTCTGCACGGTGAACTGCGCCGAGCCGCCGTCGTTGTCGGTCAGGGCGACGGTACCGGTGGAGATCTCGTTGCCGGCGTTCTGCGTGGTGGCGGAGAAGAGCCCGAACACCCCGCCTGCCGCGACGGTCCCCAGCACGCCGACCACGAGGGCCGACGCCAGCAGCTTGTTGCGGCGCGTCATCCCGACGCTGCGTCGTGAGGAAGCCATCAGATGTTCCGCGCTTCCCAGACGAATGTGTGGACGCCGCTGGAGGAGCCCTGACCCGTGTCGGGGGTCCCCGTCTGGAGTGTCGCGTCGATCTTGTAGACGACGCTGTTACCCGTCAACCAGCTGATCTGTCCGACCGGGTCGGTGTCGATCCCGCTTGCGTAGTCCGTGCGGGACTGCTCGAATCCCTGCAGCGTGCCGGCGAAGACGACGCCCAGACCAGCGCCGGTGTCGGCAGTGAAGCCGTCGCAGAGCGGGAACGCCGCCGCGCCGGTCTGTGTGCCCTTGGTGATCGTGAGATTGACGTACTGAGCGAGCGCCCCGGGGCTGCTCGTCGAGTAGATGTGGACGTCGGACGGCAGCGTGCCCGTGTACGTCGTCCTGATGCACCTGCTCACCGTGTCGCCGGGCTTCACGCCGGTCACGTTGTAGAGCGCCGAGCCTGCGTCGTTGTCGCTGATGGCGACGGTGCCGGTGGCGATCTCGTTGCCGGCGTTCTGCGTCGTCGCGCTGAAGAGTCCGAAGACGCCGAGCGACGTAAGTCCGCACAGCACGCCGACGACGAGCGTCGACAGAAGGAGCTTCTGTTTACGAGCCATCCCTGTTCCCTTCGTAGATCCTGAACATGCAGGTCGAAGGGGTGGCGGTTGACAGCCGGTCCCACGTTGCCCGCCTACTACCGCTGTCGACTATTGCTCAAGAAGCTTGAGACGACATCCGTCCGGAATGGCTCGTTAGCCCGAATTTCAGTATGTTGCGGAGCGGGGTCCGTACATCGGCCCCTCGCAGTATCCGTAGTTAGCCCGGTGCGAACGCGTCGCCGCTACCGGCGGACGTCTTCGCAGTCGAGCGCCACGATGTCGGTGGCGTCGGCGAAGACCGTGTCGGCGCCCGCCCCGCAGCCGACCGCGTCGGTCCCGCCGCCGACGAGGTTGATGCGGTCGTTGCCCGCGCCGCCGTCGACGACGTCGGGGTCGATGTTGCCGAAGATCTCGTCGTTGCCGTCGTCGCCGAAGATGCGGTCGGGGCCGCGGTCGCCGGTGATGCGGTCGTTGCCCTCGTCGCCGTGGATCGTGTCGGCGCCGTTGCGCCCGGCCATGATGTCGTTGCCCGGCCCGCCGGACAGGGCGTCGTCGCCGTCCTCGCCGTCGACGTAGTCGTCGCCGCCGCGCCCGAACAGCCGGTCGTCTCCGAAGGCGCCGAAGATCGAGTCGTCGTCGTCGGTTCCCTGGAGCAGGTCGTCGCCGGGGGTCCCGCGCAGGATCGACGGCAGCTCGGCGTCGTTGCCGGCCTCGGCGGGCACGCGCACGACGAGCTCGCAGCCGCTCAGGGCATCGCGCTCCGGGAAGTCCTGCTCGACGTAGACCGTGTCCGAGCCGGGGCCGCAGTCGACGGTGTCGGCGCTGTCGTCGGCCGCGCGGATCGAGTCGTCGCCGGGGCCGCCCTGGAGCGTGTCGGGACCCGGCCCGCCGACGACCTCGTCGTTGTCGTCGCCGCCCTGCAGGACGTCGGTGCCGGAGCTGCCGTCGAGGCGGTCCTGGCCGGCGCCGCCGTCGATGCGGTCGTTGCCCTGGCCGCCGCGCAGGACGTCCTGACCCTCGTCGCCGACCATGTTGTCGCCGCCACGGCCGCCGTCGACGACGTCCTCGCCACGACCGCCGCTCAGCTGATCCGAGCCCGACTCGCCGAACAGCTCGTCGTTGCCGTCGTCGCCGAGCATCCGCCGGTCGTTGCCGCGCCCGCCGCGCAGGACGTCGTCGCCGGGGCCGCCCGACAGGAGCTTGTCGTTGCCGAAGCCCTGCTCGACGATCTCGTCGTCGCCGAAGCCGCCATGGATCGTGTCGTCGCCGTCGCCGCCGTCGAGCGCGTCGCTGCCGTCGTCGCCGTCGATCGTGTCGTTGCCCGTGCCGCCGTCGACGCCGTCGTCGCCCGGTCCGGCCGCGACCCGGTCGTCGCCGCTGGCGACCGTCACGAAGTCGTTGCCGTCGCCGCCGCGCACGCGGTCGCTGCGCGCGCCGCCGGAGATGCGGTCGCCGCCGGGGCCGCCGTCGACGATGTCGCGATCGCGCCCGCCGCGCAGGAGGTCGTCGCCCTCGAGCCCCTCGATGCGGTCGGGGCCGCGCGTGCCGTTGAGCGTGTCGTTGCCCGCCGTGCCGCGCAGCAGCGCGAGCCCCGGCTGCACGACGATCCCCGCGGGCCTGGAGCCGGGCAGCGACACGACGTCCAGCCGCCCGCGCGAGAACGGGCTGACGAGCGACAGCGTGGCGTTGCCGCGGTTGGCGAAGAGGATCCGGCTGGCGTCGGGGTACCAGGCGGGGGTGCCGAGGCCGGGGCCGGCCGCCAGCCGCCGCACCCGCGAGCTGCGCAGCCCGACCAGCGCGCCGCTGGATCCGCCGGGGCGCGCACCGACGGCCAGCCGCGTGCGGCCCGGCGACAGCGCGACGTTGCCGCCCGCGCCGCGCGGCAGCGCGACGGAGCGCCGCCGCACGCGCCGCGACCCGCGCGCGATCGTGCGCAGCCGGCCGCGGGCGGTCACGAGCGTCTGACCGCGGACGATCGCGACGCCGACCGCCCCCGGCACGCGCACCCGCCGCAGCAGCCGGCGCGCCTCGGGCGCGACGATCGCCACCCGCCCGCCGGCGAGCACGACCGCGCCGAGCCGGCCGTCGCCGCCGAGCGCCAGCGCGCGGCCCGCGCCGCGCAGGCCGATCGAGCCGATGAGCCGCAGCGTCGCGGCCTCGAAGATCCGCAGCCGCGGGCCTTGGACGGCGTAGAGGCGACGGCCGCTCGGCGACAGCGCGAGCGCGACGATCCGCTCGCTGCCGTGCGCGCCGCGCGCGAGCTCGGTGCGCTCGTTGACGTCGAGCGCGAGGATCGTCGTGCCGGAGGCGGCGTAGCCGCGCCGCCCGTCGGCCGAGACGGCGACGGCCTGGACGGCGTGCGGCATGGCGATCCTGGCGGCGACCGCGTCGGTGCTGATGTCCAGCAGCGCCAGCTCGGGCGCGCCCGTGGCGACGAGCGCGACCCGCGCGGACGCCAGGCCCGGAGCGGCCACCACGGCGAGCGCGGCAAGCGCTGCGACGAGCGCAACCTTCATCGCTCGCCGGTGCACGCCACGAGCGTACGACGGCGGCGGGCGCCGAGGTGCCGGTACACGGCCCAAAGGCCCGCGGCGCGTACTACAGGCCGGGCGGGTGGACGATCGTGTAGCCGCTGGACGAGCGCATGTCGGCTTGCCAGCGCGTCCCGGCCGTCGAGCGTCCGCTCGTGTCGAAGCGCAGCCCGGCGACGGTCATGAAGACGTGGCCGCCGTGGGCGTAGATCGTGATCCACTGGCCCGGGCCCTTGTCGCCCCAGCTCATGAAGCCGCCGGACGGCATCGAGTTCTCCAGCAGGCCCGCGCCGTGCAGCGCGTAGGAGACCGAGCCCGAGCAGTCGTAGCCGTTGTCCTCCCACTTGCCGTGACCGCCGCCGTAGATGTAGGGCATCTTCGCGATCTTGTTGCCGGCGATGATGACCTGCTGCACGACAGGCGGGGCGAGGATCGGCACGACGGCGAGGCCGTCGGAGCCGACGGTCGCCTTCATGCCCGGGCCGAGCTTGACGGGCGGCGGCGCGATGGGCGCGGGCTGCTTGGGCGGGGGCGCGTTCTTCGGCAGCGCCCCGCCGGTCCCGGCGGACTTCGCGACCGCGCCGCCGTTGACGACGACGTCGCGCAGGACGAGCACGTCGAGGCGCGTGACGACGCCGTCGACCTTGCGCTGCTGGGAGCGCTCGAAGGCGCGGACGGCGCGGGTCGTGCCCTTGCCGAACTCACCGTCCTGGCCGGTGCGAACGCCGGCGCGGGTGAGGAAGTTCTGGAGGATCTTGACGTCGTGGCCCTTGTCGCCTTCGCGCAGGGTGCGATCGCCGAGGTGCCAATTCTTTTTTGCCGCCACGCTCGTAACGGGTACGAGCAGCACAACGAGCACCGACACGATCGACAGGCGAAGCAACGACTTCACGCGGGCTGAACCCCTCTCCTTCGGGTGCCTACGGGGTTAGCTGACGGGCTCGCGCTGAAAGAGCTTGCGCTACGTCGCAGGTGCGACGATTCGCCCCCGGATCGCCAAGACGATCCAAGTGGTTCCCCCGCTCTCCGTCAAAGATCGACGGAGATTCGGCTGGTCAAGACGCGGCTAGCCTAGCGCAGGTTCCCGACATTTGCACCCCGATAGCGATTGTTATGTGTCGTTTAGACGGTTGGCCGATGCGACCACGAGGTCGCTCTATGCGAGTACGGCGTCCGCGAGCGCCAGCGCGACCTCGGCGCGTTCGCGTAACGACGACTCGATGATGTATTCGGCGGGGGTATGCGCGCCTCCTCCCCGCGGCCCCAGCCCGTCGACCGTGACCGCGATGACCGGCGCGAGGTAGCTGGCGTCGCTCGCGCCGCCGCGATCGGCGCCGTGGATCGGCCGGCCGAGGCGCACGGCGGCCGCCTGGAGCAGCGGCGCGGTTGCCGCGCGCGAGTTCATCCCCGGCCAGCGGCGCAGGAACTCCGACTCCAGGCGCACGCCGTCGACGGCCTCGGGAAGGCCCGCGAGGACCATGTCGAACGTCGCGAGCTCGTCGGCGCGCAGGTCGCACAGCAGCTCGCCGCCCGCGGGGACGACGTTGAACGTGTCACCGCTGCGCACGACGGTCGGGACGGAGGTGAGGTGCGCGGGGCCCCGCGGGTCGTGCAGGGCGGCCACCGACTGCGCCGCGCTGGCGAGCGCGAGCAGCGCGTTGGCGCCCTTCTCGGGATCGGAGCCCGAGTGCGCCGAGCGCCCGTGAGCGATGACGCGCAGCGTGCCGGCGGCCTTGCGCTTGACGACGACGGCCTCCTCCCCGTCCGCGGTGAGCTGGCCGCCTTCGAAGCACAGGCACGCGTCCCAGCCCGCGAAGCGCTCGGTGTGGGCGAAGTCGCCCGCGCGCCATTCCTCGTCGCAGACGAGCAGCAGCGCGATCTCGGCGAACGTGTCCTTGCGCTCCGCAAGCGCTCGCAGGACGCCGAGGGCGAGGATGTCGCCGCCCTTCATGTCGACCGAGCCGGAGCCGGTGAGGTGCGTGCCGTCGCGCTCGAGCGGGCGGTGGACGTCGTGGGCGTGGACCGTGTCGACGTGGCCGAGCAACACGATCCGCCCGCTGCCGGTCCCGGCGAGCGTCACGATGAGGTCGTCGGCGTGGTCGGCCGACGAGCACGGCGCGCGCTCGACGCGCACGCCCGCGGGCACGAGCGTCAGCGCGTAGCGCAGCGCGGCGTCCGCGCCCTCGACGTCGCCGGAGGGCGAGGAGATGGCGACGAGCCGCCCGAGCTCGCCGGGCGCACGTGCGGCGATGTCCTCGGCGGCGGCGGCGATCCAGGGATCCATGGCGGTGGTTCTACCTGATGGCGCCCGGGCCAAGCGTGCCGCTGACGTGGCAGGGGATCGACAGCCGCTCGGTGGTGCCTAGCCGGTGTCGAAGCTGATGCCTTCGAGGCTCGTGTAGTCGGTCTCGGTCGCCGCCCCGGACATCCACAGCACCACGCCGTTGGCCTGCACGTCCACCCGGCCGACGCTGTGCGGCTCGCCGGTCGTGACGACGAACGCGCGGCGCCGCTGCGGCCTGTAGCCGGCCGGAAGCGTGCCGATCGGCCCGCTGGTCGGCGCCGCCGACGCACGCGTTATGAGGCCCCGCAGGTGGACGTTGCCGAGCTGGTCCTTGCGGTAGGCGGCGGGTTCGAAGGTCGATCCGTAGTTGCTCCAGCCGTTGGAGAACGCGAGCGCCTGCCAGCCTTCCGCCGCGGCCGGGCCTGGTGGGCCGGCGGGGCCGGTCGGCCCGGACGGGCCCGCCGGGCCGCGCTGCCCGCGGATCGCGCGGGCGCTGGCCGAGAGGTCCTTGCTGCCGATCGACCCGTTCTTGACCTTCAGCGACGTCACGGCGTTGGCCTTCAGCTCGCGATTGCCGACGCTGTTGCGCGCCAGCGCGTAGGACGTCCCGCCGAGCGCGAGGAACACCGCGATGGTCGACATGACGTTTGCGTAGGTGAGCTGCGGGCGGCGCATCGGCTTGCGCGTGCAGTACCCGTCGGGCCGGGGCCCGACGCGGCGGATCCGGCGGCTTACGCGGCCCTGACGGTCACGCCGTATCCCCCGCGGCGCAGGGCGCGTAGGGCCTGCACCACGAGCTTGTCCGCGCTGCGCACCGCGTTCCGGCGGCGCCGGTAGGCCGAGCGGTCGTTGCGCTCGGCAGCGCCGGCGAGCCGGTCGAGCGCCTTCGCCTCGTCCTCCAGCGCCGCGACGAGCTCGCCGACGAGCGGCTGGTCCTGCGTGCGGACCTCCACGTCGGCCAGCTCGCCGGCCGCGCTCGCGGTCGCGCCGGCCAGCGTCGCGGCCGCGCGTCCGCGTGTCCTCGCGCTGCGCGCGCGAAGCCGGTCGTGCGCGGCCCGGCGCGCCTTGGCCAGCGTCGCGAGCTCGTCGCGCAGCGTGGCGCCCAGGGCATCGTCGGGGCCGAGCTGCGCCCGCGTCGCGTCCACGGGTTCGAGCGACCTTGCCAGCCGGCCGCAGAGCTCGTCGAGGCGCGCGCCGCTCGGGCCCCGGCAGGCGACGGCGGTCCACCCCTTGCTGTCGGGCAGCAGCACGAGCCACAGCGTGCCCCCGGCCGGCAGCTCGCCCGCGTAGCGCAGCGCCCGCCGCCCCGCGATCTGGACGACGTCCTTGCGCGGCTCGCGGATCCTGGCCCGCAGCGGCGCGCGCGTGGGGTCCAGGCCGGCCGCCGGGTCGCGCAGTCGCCCGGCCGCGAGCTCGACGCCGCCGTCGTGGCGCAGACCGATCGGGCCGGCGAGGGCCAGGCCCGCGATCTCGACGCCGGCGGTGCGCCAGCCGGCCGGCACCGTGAGCTCCACGGAATCCGAGGCCGCGTGCGTGGCCCGCGGGGCGGCCGGCCCCGCGTCCTCGCCACCGAGCGCGTAGCCAAGCAGCAGCGGCGCGAGGAGCGCCGCGACGGCCGCGGCGATCGCGAGCGGCCGTCCGAGCGGCCATCCGAGCGGCCGCGCACGCGCCGCCTGCAGGGCCGCGGCCTCCTCCTCGGGCGTCGGCAGCGACGGCACGAAGGGCTTGGACCGCCGGCGCGCAGAGCCGGTCGCGGGCTCCGCCGGCGCGGGCTGCGCCGGCGCGGGCTCCGCCGGCGCGGGCTCCGCCGGCGCGGGGGCGGGCGGCGCGGGGGCGGCCGGCGAGCGCGCCGGCGACGCGGGCTGCGCCGGCGCGGGGGCGGGCGGCGCGGAGGGGAGCGCTTGCCGGCGCCCGCGCGCGATGCGGTCCCGCGTGTGGTCCGGGACCTGCGCGAGCGCGGCTTCGCAGGCCGCTACGAGCTCGCCGGCGCTCGGGTAGCGGTTGTTCGGCTGGGCAGCCATCCCCCGCGCGACGATCTCGTCGACCTCCGGGCTCGCCCCGCCGAGGCACTCGGCGAGCACGGCGGTCAGCGCGTAGACGTCGCTCGCCGCGGTTGGGCGCCGGCCCTCGACCTGCTCGGGCGCCGCATACGCGTCGCCGGCCATCCCGAAGTCCGTCAGGTACGGGTGCCCTTCGGCGGTCAGGAGGATGTTGCTCGGCTTGACGTCGCCGTGTACGAGCCCTGCTTCGTGCGCCACGTCGAGCGCCTCGGCGATCGGGGCGAGGACGCGCAGGCTCTCGCGGATCGTGAGCGCGCCGCTGTCGATCAGCTCGCGCAGCGACGCGCCGTCGACGAAGAGCATCGCGACGTACATCCACGCGCCCGCGTCGCCCGAGTCGAGCACGGGCACGATGTGGTCGTGCCGGAGGTCCGACGCCTCCCGGGCGATGCGCCGGATGCGCTCGCGGTCGTCCGCGCTGCCGAGCGCGCTCGTCGCCGGCAAGACCTTCAGCGCCACGCGCCGCTCCGACGACAGGCTCGTCGCCGAGTAGACCGTCGCCCGCTCGCCCGTCCCGGCAACCGCTTCGATGCGGTAGCCCGCGAGCTGCTCACCGACCTCGGCCACGCCGTCAGGCCCGCGTCATTCGTAATCGCAGCCCGCGCCGATGCACGGCGGCGGGCCCGGCGGGGGAGCGACGGGCGGCGGCGCGACGGGCGGCGGGGCGATCGGCGGAGCCACCGGGGGCGCGACGCGCGGCGCCGGCGCGACCGCGACGCCGCCGGAGGAGCCGGACCTGACCGCGCCGCGGCCGGCCCTGCGCGGCGCCCGGGGGGCCCTCAGCGCGGGCAGCGCTCCGAGCTCCGAGACCGTGCCGACGCTCAGCGGCTCGGGCGCTTGCGCCGCGCGAAGCGGCGCTGCAGCCGGCGCGGCCGGAGCCGCATCTCCCGACGCATCCGGTGCGATGGCCACGCCGAGGCCGAAGAGCGAGAGACACGCGAGCGCCGCAGCGACGGCGAGCGCGAGGCGGGGGCGATCGGCGATCAGCGGCGGCACCACGACCTCACTTCGTGCGTGCTGCCGAGATGCAGCGCTTGGAGCGCACCTGCGGGAGGCCGGCGAAGCGGCCCACAACGCGGAACACGCTGCAGCGCCCGTGGCGGGCGCGCGGCGCCGTGACCCCCACCTCGAACGTCGTGCCGGCTGCGATGGCCGGCCGGGGAGGGAGGGCGATGCGAACGGCGCCGGCGCTGACGCGAGCCGAGCGCCTGACGGCAAGGCTGCGCTTGCGGGACGCTCGCGGGCGACACCCCGACCGGCAGGCGATCACGACTCGCGATCCGCTCAGGACGCCGACGAGCTTGACCGATCGTAGGCGGCTTCGGCTCCGCGTCGGGAAGCCGGCGATGTTGAAGCCCGGCGTCTGGACGGTCAGCTCGACGGCCTCGCAGCCGGTGGTCGAGTCCGCGCGGTCGACGATCGCGCGATCGCGGCCCGCCCCGCACTCGATCCGGTCGACCCGCCCGTCGCGCGCCGTGACGATGTCGTCGCCCAGGTCGCCGTAGATCGTGTCGCTGCCGCCGCCGCCGTCGATGATGTCGTTGCCCGCGCCGCCGTCGATGGTGTTCGACGCGGCGCTGCCCCTCAGCGTGTCGCCGGCGTCGGACCCGAAGACGTCCTCGACGTCGCGGCCGACGTTGTCCCCCTCGCCCGGCGTGCCGTCGCCGGGCACGCCGTCGAGGCTCACTACGACGCCGGTCGGCCCGGAGTACGAGACCGAGTCGTCGCCGTCGCCTCCGACGAGCGCGTCGGCGCCGGGGCCGCCGTCGAGGTCATCGTTGCCGCCGAGCCCGTTGAGCAGGTCGTCGCCGCCGCGACCGTAGATCGCGTCGGCGCCCGGCGTGCCGTTGAGCACCTCCGGGCCGTCGCTGCCGAGGATCTGCAGCGGATCCTGGGCGATCGCGAGCGACGCGGCTGCGGCCATCAACCCGGCGATCGCGACGAGCGCTCCCCAGCTGCGATGGATCGGCCTGGACGACACCTGCACCGGTCTTCCCGATCGCGGTGACCGCGAAGCTGGCGCCGGCGCGAGGCCGCCACGTGGGCTGCCTCGGCCAGCCAGCAACTGCTACGGTCCGTAGCAGTCATGCCACGGCGCACGATTCCGCAACGCGACCTTCGCAACAACATCGCAGCCATCCTGCGTGAGGCGCAGAGCGGGACCGTGTTCACCGTGACCGTCCGCGGCGAGCCCGTGGCGCAGCTCGGCCCCCCTGGTGCACCGACGGGGCCGCGAATCGACGTCGATCGCGCGACCATCCGGGGCATCCTCGCGCTGCCGATCGACAGCGACAACCTCGCGGCCGACCTCGACGCGGCCGAAGCGCCGGTCGACGATCCCTGGGACGACGCTTGACGGGTGCCCTGCTCGACACGTCGGTCGTCATCGCGTTCGACGAAGCGGCCGAGCTCGAGCTACCCGTCGACGCGGCCATCTCGGTCATCACGCTCGGCGAGCTGCACGCCGGTGTCGCGCGAGCTCGTGACGCGCTTACGCGCGCCGCCCGGCAGGCTCGTCTCGCAGCGGTTCGCGCCGCGTTCGTCCCGCTGCTCGTCGATGAGCACGTAGCGGAGCGGTACGGCGGTGCGCTCGCGAGGGCGCGCGACGCAGGTCGGATCGTGAAGGCAACCGACCTGCTCATCATCGCCACGGCGAGCGCGACCGGCCGCAACCTTCATACGCTCGATCGCGCGCAGGCTGGCCTGGCTCGCCAACTGGGGTTGACAGTCACGGGCGTATGAACGGCCGCACGGTCGACCACGGCAAGGCGCTCGGACCCGCCGCGCTCAGGCGGCGCTCAGCGGAGCGTCCACTTCCCGCCGTCTTGCACGGGGCGCGACTCGAGCGCGAGCTGGAACAGCTTGGGCTTCGCGTCCTCAGGGATCCGGAACAACACGCACCCCTTCGTGCGAAGGCCCACGTCGAGGCGGACGATGCCGTCAAACCCGTTCGTACAACTGGCGGTGACGCTCCGCACCGGACCTGCGCGGCCCCCACCGTACGACAGCGCGGCGTTGCGGATCTCCGACTCGAAGATCGCGATGCCGGTGCTCTCCGCGTCAAGCTCGACGGCGACGTAGCGCTTGCCGGCGGGGGCAGGCTTGCTGACGCCGGGAGCCGGGTCGAGCAGCCGGGTCGCGGTCGCACGCAGACGAACGCCGATGTTGATCCCGTTCAGCACGATGGTCTTGCCGAGCGTCGTCTGCGCGGGCTTGGGCGGCTGGTTGTACTCCTCCTCGATAGCGTGGCTGTCCTCTTCGGTCGGAAGCTCCGCGTCGACGGTGTTCGCCGGCTCGGGATCCGACGACCCGCAGCCCGTCGCGACGAAGGCGAACGCTCCCAGCACGAGCAGCGCGGCGACGAGCACGGGGGTAGAACGCCCGAGAGCGCCGGCCTTTCGGCCGGCGCTCCCGAGCTGCCCCTTGCGGGCATCGGTCATGGTTTGGATTATGGCGTGGTGTTCGCCAGCTGGAACATGAGCGACTTGCTGTACGAGCCGGCGAGCAACGGCTCGCTTGCGGCGACCGTCTGGCGAAGGCCAATCGTCACAGCCTCAGCCGATGCGGGCCCGGCGTAGGACAGCAGGGTCAGCGGTGCGCCCGGAGTCGTGCTCAGAGGCGCAAACACGGTGCTCGGGTTCGCCGCGTTCGTCGCACGCACCTGCAGCGGGGAGGTGAGCGCGTACGCCCCGTTGACGAGGCGACCGGTCGCGGTCGTGCTCGGGTCGGTGACCGTCAGGTCCGCGCTTGCGGCCGTGCTCGTCACAGTGCCGGCCATCGACGAGTTGTACGTCGCGGTGACGCCGGGCGCAAAGCCCCCGAACGAGGCGGCCGCCGGGATCGTCAGCCCGAGGACCGTCGGCACCGTGCCGCCGACGCTCTGCGAGAAGCCAGAGGTGCTCCTGGCGGCCAGCAGGACCCTGTCCGTCGCATCGTCGGAGTTCGACGTGAACTGCAGGCGGGCGACCGAGGCCGCATCCGAGCGGGTCGGCCTGAACGCGACGTTCACCGTGCAGAACCCACGCGGGACGGGCGGGATGGCGTTCGGGTTGCCCGGTGCGACCGGCCCGTTGGCGGCCGACGTGCAGTTCTGGCTCGTGATCGTGAAGTCCGACGCAGACGGCGCGTCAGCTGCGTTTGCCTGGACCGTCACGCTGTTGATGTTCAGCGGCTGGTCGCCGGTGTTCTCGATCCTGACCGGCACGCTCGGCGACTGCTCGCCGCCGCCAACCGACGCGAACGTGGGCGGGAGGCCCAGCAGGGTCGCGACCGAGGCCGTGGGGGCCTGGCCCTTGAGGTTCGTGAAGCTGATGTCGGCGTCCGTCGTCGTGCCGCCATCCTGCTCCTGGTGGTAGTAGCGGACCTTGCCCCTCGCCGCGGCGAAGATCGGCCGGAAGTCCAGCTCGCCGGTGCCGGTGGGGCGCGGGGAGCCGCCGCCGGCCTCGTCGACGTTGATGCCGTCCTTGACGTGCAGCAACTGGACGCGCGTCGGCCACTGGTTGATCAGGGCGGCGGTCTGCGTGCCCGTGATGTCCTGGAACGCGTCGGAGGACCAGAAGACGTCGACCTCGGCCGCGGAGTAGCGCACATCGCTCTCGCCCATGAGAATGTCGAACGCCGTCGTGAGGACGCCGTTGTGCATGTACCTGGTCGTGAACTCTTGCTGGTGGTTGTGGATGTACGCCGGGCCGATCCCGGCCTCGACGGACCGCTTGCCAAGCCGGTTGAGCGCCGCGGCACTCGCGAGCGTGTTCGCGTACGAGCCGATGCCCGGGGAGGGCACGCCACCGGAGCCGATGTAGTCGGCGCCGAGGATCTTCGCGGCGGCCATGCGTGTTTCCCAGCCGGTCTCGCTCATGTCGCCGTGCCAGCCGCCTGCGTGCAGGCCGTACTTGTCCAGCAGCGTGCGGTAGGCGACGAGGCCCGGGATATCGGTGCTGGCCGGGAAGTTGGCATGTCCGAAGAGCTCGATGTTCGTGACGCCCTTGCGCTGCAGGAAGGCGAACAGCATCTCGAGGCGCTCGGCCCTGCATGCCGTCGTCGATGCGGCCGGCTGGCCGGCCAGGCAGCCCGCCGAGACCCCCGTGATCGGGTTTGCCGCACCGGTGCTCCCGCCGTTTGAGATGTAGGTGCCGTAGTTGAACATCTGGACGCCGAGCTGCCCGGTGGGCACGCCGTCGCCCACGCTCGCCGGGCGCTGCGCCTGTGCGGCGCCTGCCCCGGCCAGCATTCCCGTGCCTACTGCTGCCACGGCTGCGCATTTGATGGCGCGTCTTCCCAAGAACCTCATTGCCCGCTCCCTCTTTCTGACGGCGCGGTGGGGCGCCGGACCCAAATCGAACGCAGTTGCCTGCCATTGCGGCCCCGCGGGATTCATCCGCAAAAGCCATCCCTCTACGCGGCGACTCTAACTGGACTTCTGCCGATTGTCAACCGATCTATGTCGAGGCACCAGCAAAACATCGTCGGCGGTCGCCGTTGACGGATCAGAAGCGCCCTATTGACCCCCGATATCAGGCGAGCGGACCGTTCTATCTCCGCTTATGCGTCCTTTTTCGCATTGCAGTCGTCAGAAGGGTCGTTAGACTGCCGGTATGGCTGATCTTCACAATCTCGGCGGCGCGCCGGGCGCAGGTGCGATGCTCGGCCTCATCCGCGACAAGGCCAGCACGCGCGCCGAGCTCGTCGCGTCAACCGGCCTTGCGCGCTCGACGGTATCCCAGCGCATGGACGCGCTGCTTTCCCAAGGCCTCGTGGTGCCCGTCGGCGAGAACGCCTCGACCGGCGGTCGCCCGCCACAGAGCTTCGCCTTCAACGCCGACGCCGGGGTGATCCTCGTCGCCGGTCTCGGCGCCACGCACTCGACGATCGCGATCACGAACCTTGCCGCGGAGATTCTCGCCGAGGAGCCCTTGGAGGTATCGATCGCCGACGGCCCCGAGCCCGTCATGGCGAAGGTCGACGAGGTCTTTGCCCGGCTCCTCGCGGAGAGCGGCCGAACCGAGGGCGACGTCCGCGGCGTCGGCGTCGGCGTCCCCGGCCCGGTGGAGTTCGCGACCGGCACGCCCGTCGCGCCGCCGATCATGCCGGGCTGGCACGGCTTCCCGCTCGGCCAGCGGATGCGCGAACGCTGGGGCGTGCCGGCGCTGGTCGACAACGACGTCAACCTCATGGCGCTGGGCGAGCAGTGGGCCGGCTTCCGCGACTACCCCCACATGCTGTTCGTGAAGGTCGGGACCGGAATCGGCTGCGGGATCATCACGGACGGCCGGATCCACCGCGGCGCACTCGGCTCGGCCGGGGACATCGGCCACATCCGCGTGCCCGAGCACGACGACATCCTCTGCCACTGCGGCAACCAGGGCTGTCTCGAGGCCGTGGCGGGCGGCGCGGCGATGGCGCGAGTTCTGGATGCCGAGGGGATCCCGACGGCGAACGCCCGCGACGTCGTCCGCCACGTCCGCGAGGGCAAGCCGCGCGCGATGCAGGTCGTGCGCCAGGCCGGGCGCGAGCTCGGCGAGGTCCTCGCGGCCTCGGTCAACTTCTTCAACCCGGGGATCATCGTCATCGGCGGCGACATCGCACACGCCGACGAGCACCTCCTGGCCGGGGTGCGCGAGCTCGTCTACCAGCGGGCGGTGCCACTCGGCACGCGGTCGCTGCGCATCGTGCGCAGCCAGCTCGGCGATCACGGCGGCGTCATCGGCGGCGCGGTGATGGTGATCGAGCACATCCTGTCGCCCGAGGCCGTCGACGGGATGATCGCGGCCTCGATCGCCGCCTGACTCGCCCGGCCCGCGCCCGGCAGCTTGTGTCGAATGCCGCTAGTCTGGTGTGCTGTCGATTGGACGAGCGCGGGGATCGCCGAGACTCGTTGCTCCGCCGGATCGGAAGGCCAGCCTTGGCCACTGGACGGTTTGACGATGCCCGCGCGACGGATGACGGCCCGCCGGACGTGGCCGCACGCCTGGTGCTCGCGCCCGAGGAGCTGGTCGCGCAGCTCGACGAAGCCGCGGAGCTCCGTGACTACGCCGCGCTGCGTCGTGACCACGATGCCGATACGCGCGATCGTGTGATGAGCGGGCGGGAGCTCAGCGATGCGCTCTATGACGGTGCGCGCCCCGGACCCGGCGCGGAGGGCGTCGTCAGCGCCGCCGCGATCGCGGCGCGCGCATCGGCTCACCGCGCCGACAGCGTCAGGCTGCGCGAGCTGGCGGCCGCCGACCGGGCCGCCGCGGCGAGCGACCGCTTGCTCGCCGCCCGCGATCGATCGCGGGCGCTCGTCGACCGCGCCGCGCTGCTGTGCGAGCTCGAGAGCACCCGCCGCGAGACGCTGCTGTGGGCACGCGCGCAAGAGCCGGGTCTCAACGACATCGAGTACGAGCTGCGGCGCTGTCGCCGGGTCGGGAGCTCGCTGGTCGTCGCGTGCATCGACATCCTCGCCCCGGCCGGCGAGCTCGGCGTCGCGCAGGTCGACGAGCAGCAGCGCCACACCGTCGCGCGCGTCCGCGAGCACCTGCGTGCACGCGACCTGCTGGTTGCCCGCGACCCGGATCGGTGCGTCTGCGCGATGCCATCCATGTCGCTGGCGGCCGCCCGCGAGCGCATCGCCGGCATCCAGCGGGCCGTGTCCACCGATCCCGACGCGCGCCCGATCCGCGTCGGCCTTGCGCAGCCTCGCGCCACAGAGAGCGCGGTCGACGTGATCGCACGAGCCAGCAAGCTGATCCGCAAGCGCCGCGACCAACACTGACCCGCCGCGCCGTCAAGCCGTCGACAGCAACTGCAGCGCCTGATCGACCGCCTCGGGAGAGAGGACGTGGTCGATGACCATGATCGCGGCCCCGATGATCCCGGCGCGGTCGCCGAGCTGGCACGGGACGATCCGCAGGTCGCGGGTCGCGAGCGCGGGCGAGCGGCTGAAGATCCCTTCGCGCGCGCCGGCAAGCAGCGGTCCTTGTGCCTCGGCGATGTCGCCCCCGATGACGATGACCGCGGGGTTGAAGAAGTTCACGGTTGCCGCGAGCACCTCTCCGAGCGACCTGCCGGCTTCGCGCACCATGCGCGTGGCGGTTGCGTCGCCCGCCCGGACGAGCCGGACGACGTCGCGGCTGTTGGCGGCGTCCGCCCCCTCCGCCGCCAGCCGCTGGGCCAGCGCCTGACCGCCGGCGACGGCCTCCAGGCAGCCGACGTTGCCGCAACTGCAGACGACGTTCTCGGCCGTCGCCCTGATGTGCCCGATGTCCCCGGCCGCGCCGAGCGCGCCGTGGTGGACGTGGCCACTCGCGACGATGCCGCATCCGATCCCGGTTCCGACCTTGACGAGCAGCAGGTGCTCGATGTCCCGCCAGTACGTCCAGTGCTCGCCGCGAGCCATGAGGTTTACGTCGTTGTCGACGAGGACGGGGGCATCGTACGAGGTGGCGAACCAGCCGGGGATCGAGTAGCCGTCCCAGCCCGGCATGATCGGCGGGTTGAACGGTCGTCCGCTGGAGACCTCGACCGGTCCCGGCACGCCGATCCCGATGCCGTGCACGTCGGCGGCGGCGTGCCCGGTTTGCTCGAGGAGGTCGGTGAAGCGCTCAGACGTCCAGCCGAGGACCTCTTCGGGACCGCGCGCGATCTCCTTGTCGCCGGCCGTCTCCGCCAGCGGCGCGCCCGCAAGGTCGGTCACGGCGACGCGCGCGTGGGTCGCGCCGAGGTCGGCGACGAGCACGACGCCCGCCGCGTGGTTGAACGCGAGGACGGTAGGCGGCCGCCCGCCGGTCGACGCGCTGCCGCCGGCCTCGTAGACCAGCCCCGCCGCGAGCAGCACGTCGATGCGCTGCGCGACGGTCGAGCGAGCCAGGCCCGTGTAGCGCGCGAGGTCGGCTCGGGTCGCGGCCTTGCCGTCGCGGATCGCGCCGAGCAGCGCGCCCGCACTGGTCGGGGAAG